>NZ_WTKU01000014.1 GCF_011378715.1 Psychromonas sp. SA13A
GGCTCTGTTCCTGTTAATTGTTGTCTATACTTATAAGTGATCATAACGTATTAAAGGTAAAGACTATGAATACTAAATCGTTCGTTCAAAACCTTAACCAAATAACTGCAGCACTTATATCCATGACACCAGCGCAAAGAGAGGTAGTTCATCAATCAATTCGAGAATCTCAAGTCGAATTACCCACCAATGAACTATTTCAACCTATTTTTGATACCTCTTCTTCTTGCCCTCATTGCACTTCAACACATTTAAGAAAATGGGGGAAGTCAGGAGAAACACAAAGATATCGATGTAATCATTGTGCTAAGACCTTTAATATTAAGACAAAAACACCGTTAGCTAGATTAAGAAAATGTCATCTATGGGAAGAGTATGCACGCTGTATGGAGCTAAAGTTAACACTTCGTCAAGCAGCTTCTATTTGTCACATTAATCTAAAAACTGCTTTCTTATGGCGACATCGCTTTTTAATGGCTAATACAGCTAAAACACAAGATAAATTATCAGGAATAATTGAAGTTGATGAATTCTTTATGGCGTATTCTGAAAAAGGCTCTAAAAAGCTAACCAGAGGGCGAAAAGCGAGGAAACGCGGAGGTGATGCAGATAAAAGAACAAAGGATGATCAAGTTGCGATATTACTTTCAATTGATCGCAGTAAACATATAGTTAATAAGGTGTTAGCAGCGGATACAGCTTCAGAAATAGAAGCGAATTTCGAACCACATATCCTAAGTAACTCCGTACTTTGTAGTGATGGTGCATGGCCTTATGTGAATATTGCAGAGCACAAGAATTGTGTTCATAAACGATTAATCAATGGGAAAAATAGAGTAATAGAAAACATTTACCACATCCAAACCGTTAATGGTGCAATCACTCACTTTAAGAGTTGGGTGGTAGGCAAAATGAAAGGGGTGGCGACTAAGTATTTACCGCATTATCTAACTTGGTTTAGAGAAAGTAGCGCAAAGTATGATTTTCAACAAATTTTACTCGCCGCTTATAGGTGACAACAGTGTAATGGAACAGAGCCATTTTTTAGTATTTATTTGTTTAAATAAAAAGTGTTTGTTAATAAAAAAAGTTAAATCGTAACAAGCATTACCCACTAAGTTGTAAACACTGCATTAATAAAAGTACTCGTAAATAATACACTAATAAAAAACCTCAATGAGTGGTCGCTCATTGAGGTTTTTGTATTTCTAAGGTTTGTTCTTGTATATTGTTATAGTGCTTTTTCTGTTGGCTCTTGTTTTGCCGCCACTTCTTTTGTCATTTGGTAAGCATCTGTACCCCATAACGGCACAGTTGAAAGGCTATGTTTGAAACTGCCTGATGTCTCCTTAGTAGAGTAAGAAACATACATTAGGGTTTGGTTTTCTGGATCATATACACGTCTAATTTTCATGGTTTTGAAAAAGATGCTTTTTGATTTTTTAAACACAACATCACCCGATTTACTTTTATCTATTTCAGCGATCATTGCTGAGGTGATAGGACCCGTTTGTCTACATGCTATCGAACTATCACTTGGGTCTGAAAAGCTCAGGTCCGCTTCTATTGACGCAACATGACAAGTCACTCCGGTAACAATAGGATCTTTTAACATATTGAGTTTAATATCTTGAGTAGTGAATAAACCTAAGCTGACATCACCGACTTCATCTTGCGAGCAGCCTCGTAATACAAAGAAACCGACCACGATCAGCACTATTATCATTGCCACTATTTTTAATTTTTTTAACATATTATTTCCTATTTTTTGAAATCCCAAGATAGATTAGATACTAACTGGCATTGATCGCATTTAAAATCAAAAATATCAAATAACGGTATTTTTAATCGCCACTCTCCACCACAGCTTGGACAAGGTCTTTCTTGTTCTTGCTTTAAAGATTCGCCTGCAACACGGTACAAATAATAATAAGTAGGTACTTTAGTTATATATTGAATGCGTTTGCATAAATTGCTGCCACGATGGAAAAATTTACTACTGATGTCACCTAATTCTTTTAAGGCTGCACTAGAAACTGCAGAGCCATTCATTTGTAATTCATCTAAATTCACCCACTCTTCTTGCCACTTTATCGCGCTTTTACGGTCGCCATTACTAATTTCTTCAGGCGTTCGGTAAAGTGGAATAGGGGCTAATGTTTCACCGCAGCGAATCGGTGAGCATGTATCTAAAAAAGTGGTATATAAAATCTGCCAACTAGGGGTAAAGTTAGTCGCGCACTGTTGCGAGTTTAAATCTTCGGCAATGGTTTTTATTTTAGGTGAAAGTAAACCTGCTTTGGTGAGACCCTCTAATGCGTGATTAACCTGCGGGCTATTAAAGCGGGCACTTAAACTCTGTTCCTCTGGGCAAACCAATCGTGTGGTAAATATTGCGCCTTGCATGGCAACAGGAAACTCCCTACCGAGAATTTGTCCATTATACCGTAACATGTCTAAATAATTATTAATGGCCCGTTCAACACTTGCATATTGCGTATCCTGGTAACATTCAAAGCTTAATTCCTTAATAAACACTATTATTCTTCCATCGCAATATCAGAAGTATTTTTGATACGCTCTTTGAGTGTGTCAATTTGTACTTTTAACGTATTGATCTCTTCTTTGAGCGGGTTAATTGCCAGTGCTATTTTACTGTTGATAATCTCATCAATACTACCATTTACGGATTGAGAAGTTGCTCCCGTTAAGGAAGGTTCAGTAGGAATATCTATTTGTTTATTAGGGTTATCTTGCCATAGCTTTAAACCTTGTATAATTGCAGGCAAGGGGGTGTTTTTAGGTAAACGCGCTTTAATTAAAGCGGTATTAGGTGTTTTGCCTTCTTTAGCAAGTTGTTGGGCAACTAAGATAATGCGATCCATGAAGTGACCTTTTTAATATAATGTATTTTCATCGTCTACAAAACGATAAGCGGGCAGTTGAAAGCGCGGTTTCACTAAACCATTCAATGTTAATGTACCTTGGTAGCTATCGGTTCCATCGCTACTGAATTCAAAAATGAAACTCGCTTGTAAGAAATCGCTGCCTAATTTGAAATTAAAACGAGAACGAGCGACGGAAAGAAGCTGTAAATCAAGTTTATTACAGTGTTGTTCTATTAACGTTTTAGCAAGCTCAGATTGTTGGCGCAACCGCCATACGGTGGTACCAATCAACACCATGCCAAGAATAAACAACAAATCCCACATAATCATTCTTAACTCGCTTTTAAGTGTTTGCTTTTAGGCCTGAAAATAATAAACCAATAGCCTCTGATAACGCAGGCGAACGGGCAGTTAAACGTAATTGTTTTAATACTTTATCTCTTAATGAGGGGATAGCGACCAAATCAGCAAAAAGTTGTGGAAATAGTGCTTTATGGTGATTCGCTAACGATTCAAAGTATCGGTTTAATAAGGTTTCATCTTCTAATTGTTTCCAACAGCGTCCTGCTATTGTGATGTACCAATCTGCTTGATGTATTAATTGCGATGAAAACTGATCATTTAAAAGCTGTTTAATAGTCGCCTGCTCATTTTTATTTTCTAAGCTACTTGCAGAGCTACTTTCTATGTCACTTTCTAGATTATTTTCTGTAGCACTTGCTGTGCTGCTTGCTAACGCTCTTAATAATAAGATAGCACTAGTTTCTTGCCCTTGTTGCAAGCGTTTATTTGCCTGCTGTGCAATGCTGATAGCCAGGTCATTGCTTATCTGTGTTTGATTTTCAAGGCACAAAGATAGAGTTTGTAGAGGTTGCTCAGGTAGATAATCCAAGGCATCAATTATTTTCTGCTGGTTATTATCATGATCTAAACGAGCTGCTAAATCAGCAAAACCTTGTAAACCTAAGTTTTGCCAATCCTGCCAGTCACCTTGTCCTGAAAAATAATGTTGGATAGGTGCATAAAAAGACGACGCAGGACGAATAAAGGCGCTATTTATATTGGCATTGAAAATGGCAAGTTTTTCAGCGCTTGGTTTAAATACAAAAGGGTTACTAGCCAGCCTTTCTTGTAATTTATCACTAACATCTGCCGTAAGGTCTTCGCCCATCGCTTCAACGACCATTCGAATAAAGCTTGTCTGCGCGGTTATTTTTATTAGTCCTTGTTCGTCTAAAGGCATTTTTAAAAACCAAATAAAATGTTCTTTTTGATCCGCGACTTGCCAAAATGTTAATGCAATGAAAGCATGCTGCTGAATCGGGAAAGGGTAGGCCATTTCATTTTTAGCTATTTTTTGGAATTCGCTGTTATTAATTTTTTGCACAATACGTCCTAAATCATACGCTCGATATTGGCATTGGGCTTGTTCTAAAAAATCAGTCAGTGTATTCATGCTCATAGAAAGGCTATCTTAGTAATTAATGGAGGGATGATTATATACAGGTCTGCACAAGACCTCTATGCCGTTATGTCTAACTCTCCGTAATTTGAAATAAAAAGGCAGACAATCAATACCATTATTCACTATCATGAACCAGTATCGTTAATTAATACTAGTAAATATTTCACTCAAATAAAGGATTAAATATGCATATTTATTCGCCTATATTGAAGGGCTCTATTAATTGGGCTATGGACTAAATGCTAGGTAAAAGTATTAACTTAGAATATTGCTATCCATATTATTGTTAGTTGATTGTTGCCGGCTTACGAATATTAATATGGATATGAAATCTAAATTAAGAGAGCGATTTTAAAGAACGAAGAAACAAGCCTAAACCGCCGACCGCTAACACTAGAATTACGATCAGGTCAAAAGATGACATGCTATGTAAACTAAAGCGAATTGATGAAATAACACCAAAAATTAAAGCGGTGATAGAGCCTATGGCAAGTAACCAGCCTAGGATGTTTTTAGCATTATAAAAGATCATGCCAATTCCTAGTATAAAAGGGATCATAATCGTTCCGCCGGTAATGCCTATGCCACTGCCGAAACTATGTAGACTATAAATGCGCGAACTTAAGCCAAAATTTGATGAGACAGTGATTGCATTAAGTAACATATAAAAGCCTCCACACATCATGATTAAGCCAATAAAAAAATGCCCGATACCACCAGAGTTTCCTCCTGCTCCATTCATTGTTTATTTCCTTTTTATTTTGTTCTTTATGTTATCGATACTAGGGATATAGTTATGATTTTAAATCAGCTTAAGTGTAAACCTAAATCATATACAAAGAGTAATTTACATTGTTATTACTTTCAAATTATTATTTCAGAATTGGTTGCGCTTGTTACTTGAAGCTAAGCTTGAGTTCAAGACTACAATTGCTCTGTAAATATTTTTTTAGACTCGTGGATAAAGCAAGATAAGGCGAGAGCTTTTTATATTAAACAGTAGACATAAAAAAGCCCCGTTAATTAACGAGGCTAAATAATATTATTAATTTCTAGATTCGCATAATAAATTCAGTTTTATTTAGATTGCTTTTTTTTACGAGACCAGCCTAAACCAAGTAAACCCATACCAAATAAAGCAATTGAAGCAGGCTCAGGAATCGACGATACTTTACCAAATATTTTTTGTGCTATGCCAAAATTCACTTGAGACGGATTTCCAGCAAAGTCAGTATTATAAAAAGCTGAAGGAATTATTGTCCCTGCAATAGTCAAGTTCGTTGCTTGTGAAAAGTTATGATGTTGGGCTAAAAAATAATTGCCCTCAGATAATTTGATATCTAAATTTGAAATTAAAAATGAAATTATATCAAGATCACCAAGTATACCATTTATTTGATACTGAGATGTTGATGCCTCTATTGTTGCTTCATAAGTTACCGCACCTAAATCAGCGTTAGATTCTATTTGACCTGTTGTATTTTGGGCTTCAAATATTTTCCATGTTGTTGATTGATAATTTGCATTGCCTACCGATTTTGTATCAACTGCAAAAAATTCAAAACCAGTTATTGTCCAGTCAGTAGATGCTGTGAAAGCAGATACTGCCCACCATTGCTCTGCACCATTACAGCCTTGTGCTACACATTGCTCAGAGTCATAATTTGGTGCACCCGTATCTAATAAAATGCCTGCATTAACGGTTATGCTAGCAAATAACAAAACAAACATGCTTATAATTTTATTCATATTTTAATTCCTTGGCTTTAATTTCTACCCTAATAGTAATATCTAATGCAATTATTGTTCCTGTTTTTTAAGCGTATGATTTTATGAGTTTAAATTTAACTTTATATTAAGTATTAGTAATAGTGTAAAAATAACTGACACTTTTTGATGGTCATATTCGGTATTTTTTACTTTTAAAGCCAAATAACCACTAAGGCACGAAGGGTGGGGAGGTTAGGTCGAAACAATAATTTTTACTCTTTTTAGGATTTCTTCGTGCTCTTCGTGAAGCGCAGCGCTTCGTGGTTGCTTATGCTCTTCGGTGTTTTAAAATCAAAAATAAAAAGCAAATTAACCACGAAGGCACGAAGAGTAAAGAAGTAAGAGCAAAACAATAAATACAAGGGAATTATTTTTAGTTTTTTGCTTCGTGTTCTTCGTGGTTGCTTGAGTTTTTAAAGTCAAAAGGCAATGAACCACGAAGGCACCAAGGGTAAAGAAGATAAGCTCTAAACAATAAATATAATAGCAACTACTACAGCGTTTATTGTTTAGTTTTTCTTCGTGTTTACGTGAATCTAAATTTGTCTGTTTTGATTAAACACATTCTCTATCTCAGTCAAACTAGTTGGATCGTCAATGGTTGATGGCGTGACGTATTTTTCTCCATCAGCAACCTGTTTAATTGTTCGACGTAATACTTTCCCCGAGCGTGTTTTAGGCAAGCGATTAACAATCACTACTTTTCTAAAGCTCGCCACCGCGCCTATTTCATCGCGCATTTTTTGTAATAACTCTTTTTCCACATTACCATCTACTGAATAGTGGCCATCTTTGAGTACTACAAAGCCAAAGGGGATCTGTCCTTTTAATTCGTCATGCGCACCAATTACGGCACATTCGGCGACATCATCATGAGCACTCAAGATTTCTTCCATCTCACCGGTAGATAAACGATGCCCTGCCACATTAATTACATCATCGGTTCTGCCCATCACAAACAAGTAACCGTCGGAATCAATATAGCCACCGTCACCGGAAACATAATAACCAGGAAACTGTGTTAAATAACCACTTTGAAAGCGATCATGGTTACGCCAAACCGTTGCTAAACAACCCGGTGGTAAGGGTAATTTTATAACAATAATGCCCTGTGTATTAACGGGAACTTGATCACCTAGTTCATCTAAAATTTGCACATCAAAACCTGGGGTTGGTTTAGTCGAAGAACCAGGTTTCAATGGAAATTTTTCCAAACCAAGGGGATTGCCTGAAATAGCCCAACCCGTTTCCGTTTGCCACCAATGATCGACCACTGGTCGCTGCGTTTTTTGCTCTACCCATTTTAAAGTGGGTGGATCTAAACGCTCGCCGGCCATAAAGATGGTACGTAATGCAGGCATCGGATATTGCTTAATCAATTCGCCCTCAGGATCTTCTTTTTTAATCGCTCTAAATGCAGTCGGAGCAGAAAATAAAATATTAACATGGTGTTCTTCACACACTCGCCAGAAAGCCGCTGGATCAGGTGTTCTAACTGGTTTTCCTTCATACAATACGGTGGTGCAGCCGTGAATAAGCGGAGCGTAAACAATATAAGAATGTCCTACTACCCAACCAACATCCGAAGCCGCCCAAAATACGTCCCCCGGTTTTGCGTTATAAATTGTCGACATACTGTACTTCATTGAGACTGCATGTCCGCCATGTTCACGTACCACGCCCTTCGGTTTTCCGGTTGTACCAGAGGTATATAATACATAAAGCGGATCGTTTGCATTCACGGGCACGCAATCATGTGCCATGGATTTTTCTAATTGTAAGGACCAATCTAAATCACGATCTTCTACTCCTGGGTTGCTGTTAAGCTCAGCAGGGCATTGTTCACGCTGCAATACGATCACTTTTTCAGGTTTCCAGCGACTGTCCATGATCGCTTTATTGACCATTGGCATATAAGGAATGATTTTTTGTACTTCGATTCCACAGGACGCGGTCATAATCACTTTTGGCTCTGCATCTTCGAGTCTAATCGCTAATTCATTTGCAGCAAAACCACCAAATACCACTGAATGTATTGCGCCCAAGCGGGCACAGGCAAGCATCGCCATTACAGCTTCTGGGATCATTGGCATATAAATAATAACGCGATCCCCTTTAACAACACCCAGATCAGCAAGCATACCTGCGGTACGAGCCACTTGATCGGTTAATTGTTGATAGCTGTAATGTTGCTTTTTCCCAGTGACCGGCGAATCATAGATCAAGGCTGTTTGCTCTGCTCGACCATTAATTACGTGATAATCTAAGGCAAGGAAACAGGTATTTAATTGGCCATCTGCATACCAACGGTCGATGCCGTTTTCATCTTTTTGTAAGATAGTTTTTGGAAACTTATACCATTCAATTGCTTTTGCTTGCTCTTCCCAAAATTTTTCTGGATTATTTTTCGCTTGCTCAAATTCTTTTTGATATGCAGACATAATTATCTTCCTTTTAATTAATCATGATAAAGAGGTATTGTGGTTGCGTTATCATCAATAACTATTCAATAGCTATAAATTAACCACGCAATAGTCATTAACATCAGATAGTGATGACAACGACCTCTTTTATCTGGCCTAATTTTCTGTTGATACGTTTCCTTTGCATGCCAGCCATTATTGATAGTGGCTAGCAGTCGATTGATGCTAAAGCGCCTTTTATATTGTTGATGCAGGCACTCTTACCCAACCTTCCATTAATATTCGAGCACTACGACTCATTGTTGCTTTCTCAACAATCCATTGACCCTGTTGTTGGGTCGCTTTGGCTCCTACCTTTAAAGTCCCCGAAGGGTGTCCAAAGGTGATTGATTGATGCTCGCCTCCTCCTGCCGCAATATTCACTAATGTGCCAGGTATCGCAGCTGCAGTACCAATTGCTACGGCAGCTGTTCCCATCATCGCATGGTGTAATTTACCCATTGATAACGCTCGTACATTGAGGTCAATCTGCGCCTTGCTGATCTGTTTGCCACTTGAAGCAACATAATCATGAGCAGGGCTGACAAATGCTATTTTTGGCGTATGTTGACGTGAAGCCGCTTCATCTAAGTGCTTAATTAAGCCCATTTTCAAAGCCGCATGGGCACGAATCGTTTCAAATTTTTGCAGTGCATCGGGATCAGAATTAATGACATCTTGTCCTTCAGTACCGAGATAACCCAAAGCTTTGGCCTCTAAAAATACCGTAGCGATACCTGCGTTAATCATGGTCGCATCAAAAGTGCCAATATCAGGAACATGTAATTGATCCACCAAATTATTGGTTGGAAACATAGAATTGTCCGCATCTGAGGGATCGACAAATTCCACTACAATTTCCGCAGCAGGGAAGGTCACGCCATCTAATTCAAAATCACCAATTTCTTGTACTTGGCCATTACAAATAGGGATATGCGCAATAATAGTTTTACTGATATTAACTTGCCATATTCGTACCACTGCAAAACCATTGTAAGGAATATTAGCCGGTTCAATCAGGCCCGCATGGATAGCAAATGCACCCACGGCAGCAGACAAATTGCCGCAATTACCACTCCAGTCGATAAAGGCTTTATCAATTGCAACTTGCCCAAATAGGTAATCAACATCGTGATCGGCTTTATCACTTTCAGAAACAATGACCGTTTTACTGGTACTAGATGTTGCTCCACCTAAGCCGTCTGTTTGTTTGCCGTAGGGATCTGGGCTACCGATAACACGCAACAACAATGCATCGCGTGCTTGTCCTGCTTGCTGTGCAACTTCAGGAAGATCATGCAGATTAAAAAATAATCCTTTACTGGTGCCCCCACGCATATAAGTCGCTGCTATTTTGATCTGAGGTTGAAATGTTTTTGCAGCGCTTGTTAACGTATTACTCATGTTCCGCTCCTTGCTGCGATGACTGCAGAAAATCTTCGGCAAAACGTTGTAAAATGCCTCCCGCATCGTAAATAGACACTTCTTCAGCGGTATCAAGACGACATTTTACTGGAACATTTACAACGTCACCGTTAACTCGGTTAATCACTAAAGTAAGTTGCGCGCCAGGGCTACGGTCGCCAATTACATCAAAGGTTTCAGTACCATCAATGGCATAGGTATGGCGATTTTCATTATTAATAAACTCTACTGGAAGCACACCCATACCCACTAAGTTAGTACGATGAATACGCTCAAATCCTTCAGCAACAATCACTTCAACACCAGCTAGACGAACCCCTTTGGCTGCCCAGTCGCGAGAAGAACCTTGTCCATAATCTGCACCGGCGACAATGATCAAAGGTTGTTTACGTTGCATATAGGTTTCAATCGCTTCCCACATACGTTTTACTTCACCCTCAGGCTCAACACGTGCCAGTGAACCCTGTGTTACTTCACCATTATTAGTAACCATTTCGTTAAATAATTTAGGATTAGCAAAGGTGGCACGTTGCGCTGTTAAATGGTCACCTCGATGAGTTGCATAGGAATTAAAATCTACTTCAGGTAATCCCATTTTATCGAGGTAAGCACCCGCTGCACTGTCCAACATAATGGCATTAGAAGGCGATAAGTGATCCGTGGTGATATTGTCTCCGAGCACAGCTAATGGGCGCATGCCTTTTAAAGCGCGCTCACCTGCTAATGCACCTTCCCAATATGGAGGGCGGCGAATATAGGTACTTTGAGGTCGCCAATCATAAAGTGGGTCAATAGCGGTAACGTCATTACCGTAATCAACTTTAATATCAAACATCGGCTCATAGACGGCTCTAAATTGCTCCGGTTTAACACTTTCTTTAATCACTTGATCAATTTCAGCATCACTTGGCCAAATATCTTTTAAAGTGATGTTATTACCTTGAGCGTCAACACCTAGCGCATCTTTTTCTATATCAAAACGTATCGTGCCTGCAATCGCATAAGCCACTACAAGGGGAGGGGAGGCGATAAATGCTTGTTTAGCATAGGGATGAATACGTCCATCAAAGTTACGATTACCGGAAAGCACCGCGGTGCTGTACAGGTCTCGATCAATAATTTCTTGCTGTATTTTAGGATCTAACGCGCCACTCATACCATTACAAGTCGTACAAGCAAAGCCAACAATGCCAAAACCAAGCTGCTCTAATTCAGTTAATAAATTTGCTTCTTCAAGGTATAGTTGGACCGCTTTTGAACCCGGTGCTAAAGAGGTTTTAACCCAAGGTTTGCGGGTTAATCCTAACTTATTGGCATTTCTTGCTAACAACGCTGCCGCAATCACATTGCGTGGGTTAGAGGTATTAGTACAACTGGTAATGGCCGCGATAATACAAGCACCATCGGGCATCTTAGTACTTCCATCCTCATGTTTATCCATTACACCTGCAATACCTTTGCTAACAAGGTCTGCAGTGGCAACACGACGATGCGGGTTAGAAGGTCCTGCGATATTGCGTCCAACGGCAGATAAATCAAAGTTCAGTACACGTTCATACTGCGCTTCTTTTAATGCATCAGCCCAAAGACCTGTTTGTTTTGCATAATTTTCAACGAGTTGTACCTGTTTTTCTTCTCGACCCGTTAGGCGTAAGTAATCGATAGTTTTCTGATCGATATAAAACATGCCAGCAGAAGCCCCAAATTCAGGGGTCATGTTGGAAATAGTTGCTCGGTCACCTAACGTTAAATCAGCTGCACCTTCACCAAAAAACTCTAAATAACAAGATACTACTTTTTGTTGGCGTAGAAACTCTGTGATCGCTAAAACAATATCGGTAGCTGTGATGCCTTCTTGGCGTTTACCAAATAAATTGACGCCTACAATATTAGGTAGGCGCATATAAGAAGGGCGACCTAACATAACGCTTTCTGCTTCTAAGCCTCCCACACCCACTGCAATGACACCCAGTGCATCAACATGTGGTGTATGACTGTCTGTGCCTACTAGTGTATCGGGGAAAGCAACACCGTCTCGGCTTTGAATAACCGGCGACATTTTTTCTAAATTAATTTGATGCATAATGCCGTTGCCGGGTTGGATCACATCAATATTTTCAAAGGCTTTTTTGGTCCAATTGATAAAATGAAAGCGATCTTCATTTCGTCTATCTTCTATCGCTCGGTTTTTTTCAAAGGCATCTTTTTCGAAGCCCGCGTGCTCAACTGCTAATGAATGATCCACAATCAGTTGAGTCGGTACTACTGGATTAACCTTAGCGGGATCGCCACCTTTTGCTGCAATCGCATCGCGTAAACCGGCCAGATCAACCAAGGCTGTTTGACCTAAAATATCATGGCAAACAACACGCGCTGGGTACCAAGGAAAATCTAAATCTTGTTTACGTTCTATTAGCTGTAATAGCGCATCATGCAAATCCTTAGGATCACAACGGCGAACTAAATTTTCAGCGAATACCCGTGAGGTATAAGGTAATTTTTGATAAGCGCCAGGTTTAATCTCATCCACAGCTTGTTGCGTATCAAAATAGTCTATATTGCTGCCTGCTAGCGGTTTGCGATATTGAGTATTGTTCATCACATTTATCCTTGCATTACGGTTGCTTTTTCACGTGTTTCAATAGGAGTGACGACGCGTGGTTCACTGCCCGTATAATCTGCACTTGGACGAATAATACGGTTATTTGAACGTTGCTCCATAATATGAGCTGCCCATCCTGTTAAGCGTGAACAAACAAAAATAGGTGTAAATAATTTAGTAGGAATGCCGAGATAGTTATAAGTTGAAGCATGGAAAAAGTCGGCATTACAAAATAGTTTTTTGGTGTCCCACATAAACTCTTCACAGGCGACGGAAATATCATATAAGCTACTGTCGCCATTTTCTTGAGCGAGTTTTTCAGACCATTTTTTAATAATGATGTTGCGTGGATCTGAGGTTCTGTATACGGCATGGCCAAAGCCCATAATTTTCTCTTTGCGAGCTAACATTTCTGCCATTTTTACTTTAGCGTCCTGTGGCGAACTGAATTTTTCAATCATATCCATTGCCGCTTCATTTGCTCCACCATGAAGGGGGCCACGTAGGGTACCGATAGCACCTGTCACACATGAAAATAGATCTGATAACGTTGATGCACAAACACGAGCTGCAAAGGTAGATGCATTAAATTCGTGCTCCGCATATAAAATGAGGGAAACATCCATCACGCGCTGATGTTGCTTAGAGGCAGTTTCACCATTAAGCAATTTTAGAAAATGTCCACCCAGGCTGTCTTGATCAGTGACACAATCTATTTCAATCCCTTGATGTGAGAATTTATACCAGTAACACATGATCGCAGGGAAAGCCGCCAATAAACGGTTAGCGGCATGTGTCTGTTGAGAAAAATCCTGTTCAGGCTCTAGGTTACCTAAAAATGAACAACCGGTTCTCATTACATCCATCGGGTGTGTATCGGCTGGTATCAGCTTTAATACTGTTTTTAATGCATCTGGCAAATCACGCATTGCAAATAATGTTTTTTTATACTCATCGAGTTGCGCTTGGGTTGGTAGTTCGCCATTAAATAATAAATATGCGACCTCTTCAAAGGTAGTATTCTCAGCAAGATCAGCCACATCATAACCGCAATAAGTTAAACCACTTCCAGACTGTCCGACTGTACATAACTTTGTCTCGCCAGCGCTTTGACCACGTAATCCTGCACCGCCAATATTTTTATCACTCATCATATTTTCCTTAATAGTTGGTATTACTTACTTATTGCGTCTATATAAACTCGCCGTATTTGTTATCTGTTACTTATTATTTATTAATTGCTACTTTTCACTAGAAAAGAGGGCATCTAACTTTTGTTCGTAATCGTGATAACCTAAATAATCATAAAGCTCCATGCGTGTTTGCATGGTATCGATCACTGCTTTTTGGTCACCGTCTGCTAATAGTGTTTTATAGACTAATTCAGCGGCTTTATTCATCGCTCTAAAAGCTGACAGTGGGTACAACACCATTGCGCAACCCCATTCACCTAACTGCTGTTTATTCCATAATTCAGTTTCACCAAATTCAGTAATATTGGCGAGAATAGGCACATCTAATGCGGCTGCAAATGCACGGTAATGTTCTTCAGTTTTTATCGCTTCAGCAAAAATGCCATCGGCGCCTGCAGCAACATAAGCCTGTGCTCGTGTAATGGCTGCTTCTAACCCTTCTTGAGCGAACGCATCGGTACGCGCCATGATGAAGAAATCTTTATCAGTACGAGCATCAACGGCTGATTTAATTCGGTCAACCATCTCTTGCGTTGAAACAATCTCTTTATTAGGACGATGTCCGCAACGTTTTTGAGCTACTTGGTCTTCAATATGAACCGCTGCTGCACCTGCTTTTTCCATATCACGAATAGTTTTTGCAATATTAAATGCGCCGCCCCAGCCAGTATCAATATCCACTAATAGAGGCAAACTAGAGGCTGACGTAATGCGCTGCACATCTGCAATCACATCATTTAAAGAGGTCATGCCTAAATCAGGCAAGCCGTAAGAGGCATTAGCGACACCGCCACCTGAAAGATAAATCGCTTGATGACCAAGTTGCTCTGCCATCATTGCGCAATATGGATTAATGGTGCCCACTACTTGCAGTGGTTTATTATTGCTAATGGCTTGTCTAAATTTTTTACCTGGACTCATGGTGTTACTCCTCTAACAATTCGTTTTCAATTAATAGTCGACTGTTTTTAATATGTCTGCGCATTAACATTTCCGCTAATTCCGGATCGCGTGCTTTGATTGCGTTCAAAATAGCAAAATGTTCGTATAAGGCTTTTTCAGGGCGAGCGTGCGAACGAGGCGATTGATAACGATACATTCTCACTAGGTGATATAACTGGTCGCATAATAGTGCGATCAATTGGTGATTCTTACTGGCTTGAATAATCAAGTAGTGAAAATCAAAGTCGCCTTGTTGATAAAAATATGAAGCACCATCAACCTGTTCTATATGTGATTGATGGCGATTTAATAAATCCTCTAATACTGTTATTTCAGCATCGGTAATATATTTACAAGCAAGATTCGCCGCCATTCCCTCTAGTGCTTCACGTACTGCATAAATTTCTACTAGTTTGTCTAAGCTCAGTGTGACAACGCGAGCACCTACATGAGGAACGCGTTCCACTAAATTTAATGATTCAACACGCATCATTGCTTCACGCAAAGGGCCTCGGCTCACGTCAAAGACACGTGCTAACTCTGGTTCAGATATTTTACTTCCCGGCGGATATTCACCATTGACGATTGCTTCTATCAAGCGAGCCGTTAAATTATCTGATTTTATTGGGTCTTTGTTTTCTATCATAACTCTTCTTATTGTTAACACTATTTGTGTTTTATGCGTAAATAGTAACCCTTTAAATATGATTATCAACAATATTGTCAACAATTGTGGTTTTTTAGCTGATTTGATTTTAAAAGAATCTAGTTGATCACAAAACGGACAATAGTCTTTTTTATATAAAACATTAATCATCTAGAACATAACTAAAAGATGCTGCATCAATGATAAATTTGACGAAGGGTAAAAAGAAACGACAACATGGAGTGAACAGTTGGGGAATATTATTAATAAGATGGGTTGGTAGAGTGAATGTTAATTTTCGCGCTGACTTTGCATCTTGAGGTATCACGGGTATATTAGCCGCTTATTATATAGGCGCCTAAATCATGTCAACTGCAAATACACTAAATCAATCGCTACCTGTAACGTCTGCACTGCTAAAATCGCACCAACTGTTGGACTTATTAGAGCAACTCGCTCTCCTGTTAAAGCATCGAGGATACTGGCAAGATGAAGCGCCCAGCCAACAACAATTAGCCAGTGTTCAACCTTTTGCAATTGATACTTTGACGTTTCCACAATGGCTGCAGTTTATTTTTTTAGTGCGTTTTAAACAGATGCTAAAACAGCCATCAACATTACCATCGACACTCTGTATTGCGCCGATGGCGGCTCAGGTGTTGCCTAACGACGTAGCCATTTTTAAATTATTGTCGACAATCGATTTATTAGTAAGTGAATAATATGACGCAACAAAAAGTAACTGCAGGCATTGAAAGCCCAGACAACCTTGAACAGCCTGACACCCTTGATCAATCAGACAATCTGGAACAGCCTGAAAACCTTGAAAAAACTGACAATTTTGACCATCTAGACAACCTAGATAATATAGAGGGCATGTTAGCCACGGTTGCTGAGCAACAGGATATTAGTGTGCAAAGCAATACACCTGAGTTAGAAATTTTATATCAAGATGATTATGTCGTTGCGATCAACAAACCTTCTGGTTTGCTAGTACATCGTAGTTGGTTGGATACCCACGC
This sequence comes from Psychromonas sp. SA13A, assembly GCF_011378715.1. Taxonomy (GTDB): domain Bacteria; phylum Pseudomonadota; class Gammaproteobacteria; order Enterobacterales; family Psychromonadaceae; genus Psychromonas. The sequence goes on from NZ_WTKU01000014.1 coordinate 16,416, forward strand.
CACCGAGTTTGCTGTGCAAAAGCTGCGTGACCAAATCGGTCAACACGTTTATCCAGTACATCGTTTAGACAGACCGACTTCAGGTGTATTGTTATTTGTATTAGACAAAGACAGTGCAAGGCATTTAATGCAGCAGTTTATCGATCAAACTACCGAGAAAAATTATCTTGCCGTGGTTCGAGGTCATCTCGACCAAGGGATTTTAGATTACCCCCTGAAATATCAGTACGATAAAATAGCAGATAAAAAAGCCGATATGACCAAACCTCCGCAGGAGGCCGTGACTGAATACCGCTGTTTAGCTAAAACTGAAATCCCAATTGCTGTTGGCCCTTATCCCGCTTCTCGTTATGCACTGATGGAGCTAATACCTAAAACCGGACGTAAACATCAATTACGCCGACACATGAAGCATTTGCGTCACCCTATTGTTGGTGATACCTCGCACGGAGATGGTAAACACAATACTATGTTCAGAGAGAACTTTGCTATCCATCGTTTATTATTACATGCTGCATACTTGAGTTTTACTCACCCTAAAACAGATCAAAAAATTGAGGTACACGCGCCAATAACCGGTGACTTTTTACGCGTGTTGTCTGATATTAATTTACCTTATAAGTTTAGAGAATAACTATGTTTACAACCTTGAATAAAGTATTACTCGGCCTAGTGTTGATTATGATAGTTGCTTATTTTTTGCAAAATCGCGCTAACACTCCCGAAGCCTGTGCCAATATTGATGGATTATGGGATGCACAAGAAGCCGTGTGTAAAACCCCAACACAACAGGTGATATTCCAATCTTTATCTAAACCTCATCCGGTTGCTATTGTTTACCCTGACAGCGAACGCTTAGTTAGCTTGGATAAAGTTGAACAAATAGAGGATTACGTTTATTTTCGCGGTCATTATGAAACCTTGGTAAAAGCGGCTAGCGACGGTAATGAGGCCGTTTATGATCGTGGATCTGTTTACCTCAATATCAGCAAATTAACATTGTTAGATAAGCACACCAAAGACCTTACTTATTTTGCAGCACCTTTTATTATCAATACTGCTGGGAATAGTGTGTTTGTTTATGTTGGACTTTTTTCTTATGATTTTACTAGCCAGCAAGCCAAACACCTAAGTTCTGTGTTATTGGGGAACCGCATTAAAGAAGAAAAAATTACATTAAAAGAAAGTAGTGTGGTGAAAAATAATGTATTTGTACAAGAAGGCTCAATCCAGGTTAACTTTAAAAGTCTAGGCCCAGATCAAATGGCAGCACAATACCCAACACAACAAAATGAAATAACATTACAGCTGGTGGCATTAGATCCGAAGGATGATAAGAATGCGACCTTTAGACGTATTACCGCGATCCATGAAAGCTGGGACCTTGACCATGACGGTGTTAATGATTGTGAACAACAGGGTAATTGCGATCATACTGTTGATTATTCTAAAGCTAAAGCCGAGCTTTAAAGTACAGCCAGAGACCTAAAGTGCAGCCAGACTCTATAATTAAAACACAGCCTCAGTACACTAGAGATAGTTTAATATGTTAGCGATTATTGCCGATTTGTATTCGCCTCTATTAGCGCTATTTTGTGTGTATTATTTAAGAACAAAGATGAGTAAAAGTTTAGCGTTATCTTTTATCATTGCTTATCTGGCTGTTTATGGTTTCGCTTTCATAGAGTTTCATTTTGGATGGTGGTTAGCAATGGGGGCTAACTTTAGTTCCCATACCGCCGCGGTAATGGTGATAGCCTGTGCGCTATTAAGCTTTAGTTATAGTGTCGGGTTTTATGCATTGCTTAGTGTCCTCATTTATGGCTGGTTGATGACCGTTTTACACTACCATTCATGGTTTGATATTCTCTCAACTATGATCGTTTGTTTGCCTTGCTGGGGGGGCTTTATCATTGCTAAGCGAGCAAGTGCTAAAACTCGCTAACGTAAAAATATAGGGAATATATGCTGTATCAAATTTATTTTTATGTACCTGAAAATGCACTCGATGCCGTGAAAAAAGCGATGTTTGATGCGGGAGCGGGTGACCTTGGCGAATATCAACAATGTGCTTGGCAAATCTTAGGGCAAGGACAATTTAAGCCATCAGAAAATGCGACTCCGCATATTGGACAGCCAGATCAGTTAAGCAAATTAAACGAATACAGAGTTGAAATGGTGTGTAAAGAAAATCGACTTAAAGCCGCATTGAGCGCATTAATCAAGGCGCATCCTTATCAAGAAGTCGCCTATGGTGCGCTACCTATTGTTACCTTAGATAGCTTTAATAAAGGCTCCTAATAAATAACCTTAATCAATAACGTAAATAACTTACTGTACCGCCTGCAAGGTGTGTTCTTTTTTGTCATGCACAAAATGGCCTAAACGCCAGCATAACCAAAATACAACTGCGTATAATAACCCCGCCCCAATCACTACCTGCGTCCATCCACCATGTTGCCAGCAGTAAATAAGATAGAAACCGCCTAAGCTGCCGGAAACATAATAATGCACTAGGTATAACGCAGTCGCTGTGGCTTTAGATCTTTTTGCCTGTTGGCTAACCCAACCGTAAGCTAAAGAGTGGGTGAAGAAAGCCCCAAAACTTAATAAATTTAAGCCAATAAAAATGACCACTAAGGAATCATGGCTAGCAACTAGCATGCCTAATAAACCCATTATTGCACCAGCTAACATACCTGTAATAGGGCTAAATCGTTGACACCATATCCCCACTAGGCGAGAACTGACCGTTCCCGATAAGTAACATAAGAAAATCATCGCCGCGATACTAACAGGCATCGCATAAGGTTCACTGACCAAGCGAAACCCTGTCACCGTATATAAATTAATAAATATGGCAAAATTGACACCCCCAATTAACATCGCAAAATAGATTTTTTTATTCTTTAAATGCTCAATAATAATATGATGGTATTGAGATAAAGGACTGCTTTGTATTGTATTTTGCTGATTAGGTTGAGGTAACACCCAAGCAACCACTACCGCACCAATTAAGCTTAACAGCGCCATACAAGCCACCGCCGTTTGCCAGTCGAAATAGTCCGTGAGCATGCCACCAAACAAACGCCCAGAAATTCCCCCCAGAGAGTTGGCACTGATATACGCACCAATGCCGTGACTAAAAGCTTTTGCTGAAAACTCTTCAGCCATATAAGCAACAGCAACAGCGGTGAACCCAGCCAGTGCCATGCCCATTAAAGCACGGCTAATGGTCAGTAATAATAAACTGTCAGTCAATAATGAAGTTAAACCAATGGCGGGTAATAAAAACAAACTAATTAGCAGCACTTTGCGGCGGCCTATTCGTTCAGAGGCAAAGGCCCAAGGTAATAACATTAATGCTAGGGTCAAGGTGCCCGCAGCTAATAACCAGTTGATGTGGGTAGCCGATACAGCAAAGTGATCCGCTAAAACGGGTAACATAGGTTGAAATAAATAGAGATTACAAAATACTAAAAATGAACCAAAAGCGAGTGCGGCACTGACTTTATAATAGGCTTTACTGCGAAACTCAATCATCAACGTGATCACCAATAGGAAACAAGAGCAAAACAGTAGCAAGTTACTTGGAATAGTGAAAATATATAATAATTATCACTTCAATAGTTTTTGGTTATAGTATGGATACAAGACTTCTCACCTATTTTGCCGCAGTAGCAAAGTATCAAAATATCACCCATGCCGCTAAGGCGCTTCATATCGCACAACCTGCTTTGAGTGTTGCAATTAAAAAATTAGAAGCACAACTAGAGCTGGATCTGTTTCGTCGTAATGAACGAAAAATTACGCTTACTCATGAAGGTGAAATATTGCTGGGTCATGCAAAACAGATCATTCAACAATTAGATGATGCAACGCTTGCCATGAAAGAATTAAGAGGGCTAGAGAAGGGGGAAGTGCGCTTAGGTGTGCCCAGTATCATGGGCTCCTATTATTTTCCCGATGTACTAATGGCATTTAAAAGCCGCTATCCTAAATTAAAACTGGTGATGATTGAAGCAGGCGCGCAGTCGATACAAAAAATGTTACTCGATGGCGATATTGACCTAGGGATTATTCAAGCGCGTAACTTGCCGGAAGCATTGGATTCAGAACATCTGATCCGTTCACAAATGGTAGCTGTGGTGCATACTGAACATGAGTTTGCCGATAAAAAGTCACTTTCCTTTGCAGAATTCTTTTCTCAAGAATTAATCATGTTTAAGCAGGGGTACTTTCACCGTGAAATATTAGATGATATTTGCCGGCAACAAAAATTAACGGCTAACTTCTCCTTTGAGACTAATTTACTGGCGGTTATGCTGAAGATTGTAAAACGTGATTTTGCCATTTCAGCCTTACTTGAACTCGCGACTGAAAAAGAGCCCGATATTATTTCCATTCCTTTTGAAGAGCCTATCTTCCTTGATATTTCCATTGCATGGAGGAAGAAAGGCTACTTATCTATAGCTGACCGAACCTTCCTAGAGTTTGTAAAACAAAATCACTAAAGGGGCCTGTGTGATAGATAACTGATTACTTAATTTGCGATGGGGCAGTCATCTTTTTACCAATTAACTGCTTTTGAATATAATCTTGAATAGGTGCATCTAAACAAGATTTACTCAAATATTGTTGTCCACCTTGCTCTAAATTCAGCATAAAGCCCACATCTGTTTCGCAAAAACTATTAATAGACTGCCAAGATAATTGGTTGTTGATGTAAACACTTTTATTTTCAATACCTTGTTCATCGAAAATAAGGGTGATTTTGTTACCTGCGTTTTTACTCATCATTTGTCGCATTAACCACCATGAACGACGGTATTTAAAGCTAAAATATTCTAATACTGCAATGCCAAAGAAAAACCATGCCAGTAAACCTTGCACTTCAGTTGCAAACAAAAAAAACAAACCAGCTAAAATTAAACCTGCCATAAACACAAAACGCGGCTTTTGTGGCCCTTTTAATAACATCGATTGGTCAAAGCATTCGCCATAATGTGCTCGGTCTAATATAAAGTGCGTTTCAAACTGCATGCTTAACCTATCTTGTCTAAAAATATAAATAACGATTATACCTTCTTCTCTCCACCGTAAGCTAATTTATCGAGACTATCTTATGATAATTTTGTCGCTGTTTATCTTCATTTGAAGTGGTAACATATAATCATATTCTTCAATGCTTTATTAATAATGGGATGGGTTGGTAAAATGAAAAAAGAAACGCAGATAGTAACTTTAGGCCGTGATAAAAAATGGGCAAATGGCGTCATTAATCCACCGGTAGTGCGTGCGTCTACCATGACATTTGAAACCATGGAAGAGATGCGTTTTGCTGCAAAAAATAAAGCAAACGGTTCATTGTTTTACGGTCGCCGTGGTGGACCAACACATTTTGCATTTCAAGCTGCCATTTCAGAATTAGAAGGTGGCGTAGGTACCGCTTTATATCCATCGGGGTCTGCAGCAATTAGTAATTCACTTATATCTTTCTTAAAATCTGGCGACCATCTATTAATGGTTGATAGTGCTTATGAACCAACGCGGGCATTGTGTGACACTTTACTCGCTGGCTTTGGTATCGAAACCACCTACTATGACCCAATGATTGGTGCTGGCATTAAAGACCTTATTCAAGACAATACCAAAGTATTATTTTTAGAATCTCCAGGTTCAATCACCATGGAAATTCAAGACGTACCGACATTAAGTAAAATCGCCCACGAGCACGGTGTGGTAGTGATGTTAGATAATACCTGGGCTTCACCAATTAACTCTCGTCCATTTGATATGGGCGTTGATATTTCTATTCAAGCGGCTACCAAATACATAGTAGGACACTCCGATGTGATGATGGGGACTGCGACCTCGAATGAAGCACATTGGGAACAGTTACGTGAAAACAGTTATTTGATGGGGCAATGTACGTCACCGGATGATGTGTACCTTGCCAGTCGTGGCCTGCGCACATTAGGTGTGAGAATGGCGCAGCATGAAAAGAATGCATTACAAGTTGCCAACTGGTTAGCAACACGTCCAGAAGTGGATCATATTCGCCATCCTGCTTTTGAATCTTGTCCTGGGCATGAGTTCTTTAAACGTGATTTTAGCGCATCAAATGGATTATTTTCCTTTGTGTTAAAAGAAGGTAATAGTCATGCTTTAACGGCTTTAGTCGAGAATATGCATCATTTTAAAATGGGCTTTTCATGGGGGGGATTTGAAAGCTTAATTTTAAGTGTATCGGGCATCGATAAGATTAGAACTGTGACCAAATGGGATAGCAGTAAACCTTTGATCCGTGTTCATATTGGTTTAGAGAGTCCTGATGATTTAATTGCCGATTTAGAAGCAGGTTTTGATCGTTTTAATGCTGCGCTAAATAAATAGTAAGTAACTAGCTTAAATTCGCATAATCAGTTTATGCTTATTTAGTGAATCGAAAGAAGGAGCCATTTGGCTCCTTTTGTGTTTTAGCATTCGCTATTTATCACATTGAGTGAATTCAACTCTGAAGCCGATTAACAAGAAAATAAAAATGAGCACAATAGAATGACTTTTTATATTTTAGGCCTAGCGATTTTATCTGTGTTTCCGTTCTGCAAAATAACATTCTTCAAACAACCAATTTGGCTATGGTTATTGATTTTGAGTGTACTCAGTGCTGCACTCGAAGGTCATATCAATATAGTTGGGCTGGTGGTTATTACGTTTTATGTTGCTTTATATTACGGCACACTCAATATAAAACAGCCAATAATAAACAAAGCAATAACCATCGCGTTTATAGGTGCGGCATTGGGTCTTGCACTGCATTATGTACCTGGTTTTAATAACTTACCGATTGTTGTTAATGAGCAAATTAGCAGTGATGCTATCGCTTATACGCTTTACGCTAACTTCGATAAGGCTATTGCGGGTTTGTTATTGAGCGCTTACTACTTTTCAACGCTAGCGCCAAAACGACAGCGAACTTTAGATTCAAAGGGCATAGATTCAAAGAGCATAGACTCAAAAAGCTTAGCTTCAAAAAAACTAGCTTTAAAACAACCTGTTTTAATAATTATCGGCACTATTTTAACTACACTTATTGTGGCTTTATTACTTGGTATTGTCAGCTTTAACCCTAAAGTACCTGATTTTTGGTTGGCATTTATTGCGATCAATTTACTTTTTACCTGCGTTGCAGAAGAGGCTTTATTTAGAGGACTTTTGCAAACTAAGCTTTCACAACAAATCATATCAGCTCGATTTGCAATACTCGCACCTATCATTATTGCCTGCATTTTTGCGCTGGCGCACTTTATGGGCGGGGTTAATTACATTTTGGTTTCAGCTGTGGCAGGGTTTGGTTATGGTTATATTTTTTATAAAACCCAGCGTTTAGAGTGGGCAATCTTATGTCATTGGTTAGTAAATGTGTGTCACTTCTTTTTATTCACTTATCCGATGATTAAGCTTCAAGCATAAGTAAGCAAACCACGAAAAGTAAAAAATGGTTAAATTAAAAGCTTTTTAAAGTCAAAAGCTAATTAACCACGAAGGCACGAAGGGTGAAGAAGGTAAGGTCCAAAGCTTTTTTAAATATTTATTTGGTTGGTCTGTGTTGGTTTCCTTCGTGTTCTTCGTGAAGCGCAGCGCTTCGTGGTTGCTTGAGTTTTTAAAGTCAAAGGCGATTTAACCACGAAGGCACGAAGGGTGGAGAAGGTAAGGTCCAAAGCTTTTTTAAATATTTAATGGGTTTGTGTTGTTTTCCTTCGTGCTCTTCGTGAAGCGCAGCGCTTCGTGGTTGCTTATTATTTTTAAAATCAAAGGCGATTTAACCACGAAGGCACGAAGGGTGAAGAAGGTAAGGTCAAAAAATTTCAAATATTTATTTGGTTGGTCTGTGTTGGTTTTCTTCGTGTTATTCATGAAGCGCAGCGCTTCGTGGTTGCTTATTTTTTTAAAATCAAAGGCGATTTAACCACGAAGGCACGGAGGATGAAGAAGGTAAGATAAAAATAATTATTTTCTAGATTTTTCCTTCGTGCTCTTCGTGAAGCGTAGCGCTTCGTGGTTGCTTGAGTTTTTAAAGTCAAAAGCGTGTTAACCGCCAAGACTCGAAGGGTGGGGAAGGTTTTTATTATGGGTGCTTTTTATTATGTTCAGCTTTATCATGGCGACTTGTTTTTCTATACCGCATTATCTTAAAAAAGCCTAAGGAACCCTCGGAAAATGAAGAAAACTATATTCATCGCAATAATTGTGTCGTTGATTGCAATATCATTTTTACCAAAATTTCTTTCTTTTGAGCGAACGCCATTTCAAAAAAATTGGATTACTTACAAACAACAATTCATCGAGTCCGGACGAGCGCTTGATGGTGAGAACAATAATATCTCAAGCAGCGAAGGACAGGGTTTTGCATTATTGTTTGCCGTATTTTCTAATGATAGAGATCAGTTTCAAGAGATGTGGGCATGGACACAAAAAAATATGCAGCGCGAAGATCACTTATTCCGCCAACAATATACGGCTACCGAAAAAGGGCTGTGTGATAATCAATGTATCTCTGCTCAAAGCAATGCAAGCAATGGCGATATCATTATTGCGTGGGCTTTATTAGCGGCAGAAAATAAATGGGATCGTCAAATTTATCTTGTTGAAGGGTTGCGAGTGTTAGATGCTATTAAAACTAAACTTATTCGTCAAAAATTCGGTTATCAGCTGATCTTACCAAGTGAAACAGATTTTGAATTACCCGCTGACAGCATTCAGCTCAATTTATCCTACTGGGTATTCCCCGCTTTAAATCTATTTACTGAAGTAACAGGCGATCCTATTTGGGCTGAAGTCTATAAATCAGGAACATCACTGTTGGAAACAGCTCGCTTTGGTGATTGGAACTTACCTGCGGATTGGATGATTCTGTCAGATGATAAAGTAAGTTTACAAGATGCTATCTCTGCTGAATATGGAGATAATGCGAGTAAATTACCGCTTTATCTAATGTTAGCGCAAGATTATCAAACACAATTAATAACTCCATTTATCAATTTTTGGGCTAAGAACCCTTTACCTGCCTCGATGAACTTACTAACAGGCCAAGCTTCATTGCAAACGGCTAATAGTGGAATACAGGCGATTAAAGCCCTCACAGAAGCCAGAATGAATAATACAGAAGCTAAACCATTGCCCGAAGTAACAGCAGAAACAGACTATGACTCTGCGACCTTGATTTTATTATCACAGCTTCCAATTGTGAAAAAGTAACGTTGTTGGGTTTTGCACTTTTAAAATCACAAGCTGATTAACTAGGAAGGTTTGAAGGTTGAGAAAGATAAAGTCAAAAGCCCTTTAACCAGGAAGGCGCGAAGGGTAAGAAGGTTAGGTCATAACAATAACTTTTATGTTTTTAAGCCTTGCTTCGTGGTCGCTTGATTTTTAAAGTCAAAAGCTGTTTAACCACGAAGGCACGAAGAGGGGGGAAGGTAAGATCAAAATAATTATTTTTTGCACCTTAAGGTTTTTACTTCGTGTTCTTCGTGAAGCGTAGCGCTTCGTGGTTGCTTTAATTTTTAAAGTCAAAGCAACAACAAAGGGTGAGGAAGGTTAAGTACTTAACTTCATACGACGTTAAGTCGTTATTAGTAAAGTATAAATATTGATTAAAGTTTGTGGGTGTCCTGCTCTTTTTGTTTATTTCAATCGATTTTGTAGAGGGGAAGCAAATAAGTCACCCTCATAGTATATTGAGGCCGATGATACTTATTATGCTCAATATAACTAATTTCTCGCTTCGTGATTACTTGATTCTTTAAAGAGCAAAAGAAAGATAAAAAGCCGATTAACCACGAAGACACGAAGGGTAAAGAAGGTTAGGTAATTAACTTTATAGCAAGTTAAGTGGTTGTTAATAAAGTATTAATCTTAATTAAAGTTTATGGGTGTCCAACACTTTGTCGATGTACAGATAATAATATTGACCCCGCACTTTTGAGTGGCAATAAGTGATATCCCATGACCACACTTCATTCGCTTTATTAGCTGCTTAATAAAACCAGAGTGTAGTTTAAATAAGCATAATTGTTGACATGATTTTTAAACGGGAAAATAGTTTAACCTCCTCAGTTTAATGCGAAGTGTTAGCTAAAGTGAGGAGCAGGCTGATAATTTCCTTTGATTACATTGTCTAGGCGATCGCCTTACATTAATTTTAATATCGAGACAGTAACTCTAAGGTCATAAATTTACTATTAGGCTCTTCTTTATAACATTAACTTAAAAATATTTTTATTCTTTTCATTGGTGACTTTATTATGTCGAAAGATTTTTCTACTTCTTGTGAACGCAATCAGCAACCTATCTTAGAGCAACTTTCTATTTATTTTAAAGATAGTAAACAAGTACTTGAAATAGGCTCGGGTACAGGACAACATGCTGTGTTTTTTGCGCAATCTCTGCCGCATTTAATATGGAACACTAGTGATATGCTTGATAATCACAAGAGTATTAAAGCATGGAAGCAAGATGAGGAGGTAAAGAATATTGTTGATCCTATCGAGTTTCACTTTGGTAAAAATGATTGGCCAGATTTAGATATCGATGCAATTTTCACCGCTAATACAACGCATATTATGCAACGTGAAGAAGCTAAGTTGATGATGGAAATGGTGGCAACCCATTTACCTAGTGGCGGTGTGTTTTGTCAATATGGTCCTTTTAATGTTAATGGTGAATACACAAGTGACGGTAACCGATCTTTTGATCAACACCTTGCTGAGAGTGATTGCGGTGGAATTCGAGATATCGAAGAGCTAACAGAGTGGGCGATTGGCATGCAGCTCGCTTATAAAGTACCAATGCCAGCGAATAACTTTTTATTAGTATGGAGGGTTATTTAAATTAAAGAAATTACTAGCATTAGGATTTTTAAATTCGCAATAAAAATTAGAAATACCTACAAAGTTAAGTAAATCAATTAAAATAGCTATACGATAATATTTAAATTTTAATAAAGGAGCGCTTTGATAGACTTTACTAAGTTGCTGGCTATATGCGCGATAAACTAGTTATTTTTTTACGCCTTAATTTAGGTCCACTGCGTATTTTTTTAGTAATTCCATTGACACAATATCTAGCGCTTTAATGTGAGTCCTTGTGAGATGAATTCTGGGGGCCATATTAGCTTTTTCTGCCTCCAACCACCGCATTGCACATAAACACCAACAATTTCCAGGCTTTAAACCTTTAAAGTTAAATTCAGGTACAGGAGTAGATAAGTCATTTCCTCTAAGTTTTGAATATTCCAAGAACTCTTTTGTTACTTTAATGCAGACAGTATGTGAACCAACATCATCTTTATTGGTATTACATTTGCCATCACGGTAAAAACCAGTAATTGGGTCCCCACAACAAACTTCTAGTGCTTCACCAAATACATTTATAGATTCATCCATTCCCATATCGCAATACCTTTAATTTATTTAAATTCCATAGAACAATACCTGTCTGAAACAATAAATCAATTAGTTAAAGTTGTTAATAAAGTTTAAAAAAATTAAACAATAGAAATATTCTATATTCATAACGAAAATACAGAAGATTCAAGCCTCTGTTGTCTGTTTTATTTTCAGGAGTAAAAACTGATTTAATTATTCTTTATTCAAAAATAGATGGTGCGGAATGAAGAGACTTGAGCTCTCAGACCTTACGCGTTCTTTGGGATTAGCTGAACCTAATTCTGGTGCGTCTAGCAATTCCTCAAATTTCAGGCATAAAAAAACCAGCAATTAGCTGGTTAATTTATTTCTTAACTGGTGTGGTTAAGAATGGTGCGGAATGAAGAGACTTGAGCTTTCACACCTTACGCGTTCTATACCAATCTAGTTGAGTAGATGACCGTATATTACGCAGGAAAAATAAAAAGTAGCAAGGCGTTTGATTGAGTAATAGCTAGCTATTGGGATTGAAAACAACGCAGGTAGTTTTGATTTTAACCAGTAAGGTAGGTTAGATAGTTAACTACATTGGTATTAATAGCTGAACCTAATTCTAGTGTGTTTATCAATTACGCCACTTTCGTAAGTTTAAATTTGAGAGTCTTTTGCAATTTCTCAAATTTTAGGCATAAAAAAACCAGCTAATAAGCTGGTTAATTTATTTCTTAACTGGTGTGGTTAAGAATGGTGCGGAAGGAGAGACTTGAACTCTCACACCTTACGATACTAGAACCTAAATCTAGCGCGTCTACCAATTCCGCCACTTCCGCAAAATTTGGCTGGGATAAGAGGATTTGAACCTCTGAATGCCGAGATCAAAACCCGGTGCCTTACCGCTTGGCGATATCCCAGTTGTAAATTTTAGAGAGTTTATTCTCTTTCAAGTTTAGCCTTCTTCAAGGATTCCAATCCGTTAAAAACGAATTAGAGAATGTGGCTGGGATAAGAGGATTTGAACCTCTGAATGCCGAGATCAAAACCCGGTGCCTTACCGCTTGGCGATATCCCAATCGTTATTTTAAAGAGTTCATTCTCTTAAGAACATGCCGAGATCCTATATTAAAATCCTGCGGTTTATTACCGCTTGGCGATATCCCAATTACTATTTTTAAGAGTTTAATCTCTTGGCTTGCGCCGAATTGTTTTTTTAAAGAGTTGAACTTCTCTGATTGGATTCTTTATTGAATAAAGAATGGTGCGGAAGGAGAGACTTGAACTCTCACACCTTACGATACTAGAACCTAAATCTAGCGCGTCTACCAATTCCGCCACTTCCGCGTAAAGTAAATGGTGGCTACACCGGGATTTGAACCTGGGACCCCATCATTATGAGTGATGTGCTCTAACCAGCTGAGCTATGTAGCCATTTTTTACTTTAATCTTAACAACCGCTGCAGAACAGTACGTCGTTTCGATGGGGCGCATTATGCGGATATCAGTGAACCTCGTCAACTATTTTTTAATAAAAAAAACGTTTTTTTGTTTTTTTGCTTAATTGCTAATCAAGTTGTTTTTATTTTGTGCAAACATAATCAAAAACAACGCTGAATAGAGTTTTATATGCCTGAAAAAGATAAACTGGCTCTCATTTAATTCAAGAAAAGTGAAACATGAAAATATTACACACCTCAGATTGGCACCTTGGCCAGTATTTTATGATGAAAACGCGTGAAAAAGAACATCAGCAATTTTTATCCTGGTTAATTGAAACAGTGAATGACCAAAAGGTAGATGCTGTGATTGTCGCGGGTGATATTTTCGATAGTGCTTCGCCTGCTTCTTATGCGCGTAAGTTGTATGCAGACTTTGTGGTGCAATTACAGCAGAGTTATTGTTCGCAGTTAGTGATTGTTTCAGGTAACCATGACAGCGTTGCGGTGTTAAATGAAAGTAAATCTTTATTAAACGCGTTAAATGTCGCTGTGCTTGCTGGTTTAAGTGAAAATTTAAACGACCATATAATTGAAATAAGTAACAGTAAAGGTGAGAAAGGGCTGGTTTGTGCTTTACCTTTTTTACGCGCAACGGATGTGATGAGTGGCGAGCATGGTTTATCTGCCAAACAAAAGCAGATGAACCTTCAACAGGGTATCGCACAAACCTATGAAGACATTTATCAGTTAGCAAAACAAAAACAAACTGAGCAACATCAACTAGTAATGGCAACTGGTCATTTAACCGCTGTCGGGTGTTCCGTTACTGAGTCTGTTCGCGATATTTATATCGGTACCCTAACGGCTTTCCCATCAACCTTATTTCCTGCCTTTGATTATATTGCGCTTGGTCATCTTCATCGTTCTCAAATGGTGCAAAAAAATAATACGGTTCGTTATTCAGGTTCACCTATCCCTTTAAGTTTTGATGAAAGTAAGCACCAAAAACAAGTGGTTATTATTGAAGCTGATGGGGAAGAGTTAACAGTTAATGAATATCCAATTCCTTGTTTTCAGCCATTGATGGTGATCACGGGGGATTTAAAACAAGTAAGTGAGCAATTAACGGCGCTAGTTAATGAGTCAAAGGATGATGAAATTTGGGCTGAAGTGAAATTAAAGCAAGCTTATGTGGAGATAGATTTACAGTCGGTATTGAATGAAATCGTGGTTGATAGTGGTATTGAGATTTTAAAAGTGAGTAGTCCGCAGGTGAATGAGTCCAGCCAATGGAGCGAACAGCAAGGGGTGACGCTTGAAACCTTAACACCTACGCAGTTATTTGAATACAGGTTAAGCAGCGAAGAACATCTCAGCGACGTTCAGCAGGAACAATTAACCTTGTTATACAAACAAGTGTTAGCGGATGTGGAGGCGCAATCATGAGAATTTGTAGCTTACGCTTTAAAAACTTAAATTCATTAAAGGGCCATTGGAAAATAGATTTTCAATCGCAAGCTTTTGTCGATAATGGGTTATTTGTTATCACAGGGCAAACGGGCGCAGGTAAAAGTACTATTTTAGATGCGCTATGTTTGGCTTTATACCAACAAACTCCGCGCTTAGATAAAATAACGCACAGTAAAAATGAGCTAATGACTCGTGGCACAGGGGATTGTGAAGCAGAGGTTGAGTTTGCCGTTAAAGGTAAAAAGTATCGTGTTTTTTGGGGACAAAGCCGAGCTAGAAAAAGTGCTTTGGGTAAGTTACAACCTCCCTTTGCTGAGTTAGCCGATGACAACGGAAAAATTATTGCCAGTAAAGTCAGTGACGTTTTAAAGCAAGTGGTCGAAATAACAGGATTAGATTTCTCTCGTTTTACAAAGTCTATGTTGTTAGCACAAGGTGGGTTTGCTGCTTTTTTAAATGCACCGGCCAAGGAGCGTGGCGAATTATTAGAAGAGTTAACGGGCACAGAGATTTACGCGCAAATCTCAAGGCAAGTTTTTGAGCAAAATAAAATCGTGCAAGCAGAGTTGAAAGTGTTAAGTGCCCAGTCTCAAGTATTGACCTTACTCGGTGAAGAAGAGGTTACTCAGTTACAGGCAAATATTGAATTATTAGAGACTAAAAAATCAGAGAATGATAAATCCGTTAAAGCATTAGAGTTAGCTATTCGTTGGCACCAAACGGCACAGTCATTAGCCGACGAGTTAACCGTGCAACAACTACAATTCGATTCTGCGCAAACAGCGGTGAATGATTTTGAAGTAGATAAAGCGCGTTTGCAGCTAGCTGAAAAAGCACAACGTTTAAAACAAAGCTTTGAATATTTGCAGGCAGTGACTGAAAAATGCCTGCAGTTACAAAGTACGCTCACTACTAGACAGCAACAAGCGGATCAATTAGCAGAAGAAATAAAGTTACAAGCGCTTAAGGTTTCTGACCTTTCTGAAGCCAAAGAGAAGGTTTTTACAAGTAGTGAAAAACAGCTCTCTGAGATTAATAAGTCGTTGATCCCGCTGGATCTGAGCATTAAATCAACGCAGCAAAGCTTAGTAGACAAAAAGCATGACGCTACATTATTGGCTAAGCAGATAGACGAAAAGCAAAGCGCATTGCTAGCAGAACAATCGAGTTTAAGCGGTAAGCAGAAAACATTAACAGCTCTGGAGTTGAAAAATGCTGCACAGCCAGCGCTTGAGCAGTTACAGAAGAACTTGCCTTTAGTTGAGCATCAGATAAGTGATTTCATCAAGCATCAACACAATCAATTAACGCTTAACAATAAAGATAAAAAATTAGCTGAGCATTTAACTACGCAGCAGAACCTGCACTCTGAAGAGCAAAAAAAAGGCGCTTTATTAGTACAACAGCAGTCACAAGCTGAGCAGTTGGTTAGCCATAAAAAACAACAAATTGAACAATTATTTTTAGCGCATCAGTTAACTGATTCAAGCCAGCTTAATAGCGCTATTAATCAGTTATACAATGAACAACAGACTGTTTCTTTGCAAATTCAATTAGCAGAAAAAATTCAGTTGAATGGTGACGCTAATGCAAAGAAAATGCAGGCGGTTAATCTATTAAAGTCGCAACACCAGGAAACGGCGTTGACGTTACAGGGCTTAAAAGATAAAGGATTAATCCTTAAGCAGAATGTTGCTGATTTAAAGCGTTTGCTTAAACAGGAACAAATTATCTTAAGCTTGTCGGGTTTACAGCAACAGGTTCAACCTGATCAAGCTTGTCCTTTATGCGGGTCATTAGATCATCCCGCGCTAGAAAACTATCAACCTGTGGATGATGGTAATACTGAAAGGCGTTTGCAAAATAAAGAAGAAGAGTTAATTACTGCACGCAGTGATTACGCGGGAATACAATCAGATTATAAAGCGCAACAAGTGCAACTTTCTAATTTAACTAATGAATTAGAGGAACTGAACACCGCCAAACAAGCTTTATTAGCAGAGTGGCAAGCTGGCTATCAACAACCTTACCTTGAGCAAAGTTTAAATCAATTACGTGAGCAATTGCCTGAATTAAAACAAAAGCTAGAGAAATTTAGCGATGTGCAAAATTCGTTACAACAATTTAATGAACAATTACAAAAAGCACAGAATGAAGCGCAGCAGTTACAGCAACAGCTAAGCGCACAGCAACAAAAGCTCAACAGTTGTGAGCAAAACATCGCCAGTGTAAAAGCTGATATTAATGCCAATGCACATCTGTTAGCGCAAGAGGATGAGTTATTAGCGGCGCAAAAGCAAAGTATCACTGCTTTATTGAGCGAAGAAGAGGCGAAACAATTATTTGCCGCACCGCAAACTTGGTTAACCACACAACAACAAAAAATCAATGAATTTGAACAGGATAAACAACAGGTAAAAACCTTATCTGAAGAGATACAGCAACTTAATCAAAGTGTGTTGTTAAAGGAGCAAGCGTTAAATCAAATTAAAGCGACTTCAAGTGAATTAAGTGCTGCGTTGACCTTGATTGATGAGCAGTTATCAAAAGATAAACAACAACGTTTTGATCAGTTTGGTGATAAACCACAGCAAGTATTAGTGGATGAGAGCAAACAAGCGCAAGTTGCTGCGGAACTACAGCGCGATCAGGCGTTGTCTGTGCAACAAACATTATTGAACAAGCAAAATGAATCATCTGGTCAGCTATCATCGCTTAACACGCAACTTGAAGAACAACAGTTAGAAAAGGAACGTCAACAAACGCTGTTTTCTGAAAAACTTGCAGCCAGTGATTTTGATGACCAAAAAGCGTTGCAGAGTGCGATGTTAACAGAATTAGAAATCAATCAGCTACAGACATTACAAGCGACACTCAATGAACAGCTAATAAGTCATAGAAGTAAATTAGCGGCTTTAACTGATCGCCATCAAGCACATCTTAAACAGCAAGTGAGTAAAGACTCGCTCACTGAATTAGAGTTAAAACTCGCGACTTATATGCAGAAAAATGAAGAGATTAATCAGCAATGGTTAACGGATAAAGCAACGCTCAGTAGCGATAAAGTGAATCAACAGAAGCAAGCTAGCATTATTGCGGAGCAACAAAAACGTAAGGAACATGCGGAATATTGGCAACTTTTAAATACGATGATCGGCGCTGCAGACGGCAATAAGTATCGAGAGTTTGTACAGGGGCTAACTTTAGATAACCTAGTGCAATTAGCTAACCAAGAGATGGGTAATTTACACCAACGTTATCAATTAAAGCGTAATCAAGAAGACAAACTAGCGTTACAAGTAGTGGATTTATGGCAAGCAAATACAGTGCGGGATGTGAAAACATTGTCGGGCGGTGAAAGCTTTTTAGTGAGCTTAGGGTTAGCGCTAGCGTTATCAAACTTGGTGAGCCATAAAACACAGATAGAATCGTTATTTTTAGATGAAGGCTTTGGCACGCTTGATGGAAACACCTTAGAAGTCGCATTAGAGGCGTTGGAAAGACTTAATGCCTCTGGAAAGCTGATTGGTATTATTTCCCATGTGGATGCATTAAAAGAGCGTATTAATCATCAAATTCACGTGACTAAAGGTGCGTCAGCCGGATTTAGTCAATTAGCCCCTGAATATCATTTTATTGGTAGTACTGCTTCCGCAGATTCGAATGCTGCGGATGATTCAGCTGGTACGTAAAAGGTGCAGGACATCCGTTAGATAAAAGGTTGTAGGCATAAACTAAAGATCTAACGGTGATGCGCCAATGCAAACAAAGTGCGCTTTAACGCTTTAAGCAGGTATTTTCGCGCACAACACTCTGAATAATTAATAGATATTACGGCATAATCAAGTAAGATCATGAAAAAAACCGCAGGGGATAATATGTTACAACAACAAAGGCACAGCAAAATTCTTGAATTATTAAGTCAATTGGGCCGTGTTTATGCAACTGAATTGAGCCTGCAATTAGGTGTGTCTGAAGATACGGTACGCCGAGATTTAAAATTATTAGATGAACTTAAGCAATTACGTCGTGTGCATGGTGGCGCTTTACCTTTGCAGCATGAAAGCCAAGAGTATCGCCAACGCCATGAAGAAATCGACCCCTTAAAGCAACGTGTTGCACTAGCTGCTATTCCGTTAATTAAAGAGGGGCAAACGATTCTGATTGATTCGGGAAGTACTTGCCTACAACTTGCAATGAATTTACCGACGCATTTTAATTTTACCGTGGTTACGCCAAGTCCGCTGGTGGCCACTAAGCTTATCCACCATAATAATATTGAGTTGATTTTGTTAGGTGGGAAAATATTCAAACCTTCGGTGATGGCACTTGGTGCAACCACTAATGCTATGTTAAGAAAGATTCATTTTGACTGTAGTTTTTTAGGGGTGTGTGCGTTACATCCAAGCCAAGGGTTAAGCATTAATCATATTGATGAAGCAGAAACATTATCCACTATTATTGAGCAATCAGAGCAAGTGGTGACCTTAGCGTCCTATTTGAAATTAGGAAAAATGGCGACACATAAAGTTTGTGATGCGCACAAAATTGATTGCCTAGTAACAGATTCAAGCTCAGACCCTAAGCTATTAGCCTTATTTTCAGAGCAAGGGATTGATATTAAAATTTGCGCTGATTAACCTCGATGAGTTGCAAACAATACCAAGTTAGCTACGCTATACAGGCTAATAAACTGCAATATTAGCCAATGAAATATGAGTCACTGGAATATTAGGTAAATAGAATAAAGTCAAAATGCTATATTTTTAAGCGAATAACAGTAAACAGCATTCGAAACATAGGGAAGTTTAGAAAGTTATGTCTAAAAATGAATCGGTGTTGATTGTTGATGATTCACATGTCACCTTAAAAATATTAGCCTCATGTCTAAAAGATTTGCATCAAGTTAAAATTGCGACTAATGGTGCAGCATGTTTGCAAATAGCTCAAATACATCCTCAACCTGATCTTATTTTATTAGATGTCACTATGCCGGATATGGATGGTTATGAAGTCTGCGAGCAGCTTAAGAAAAACCCCCTGACTGCTGCGATCCCTGTGATTTTTCTTACTGGTTTAGACGCTGAGAAAGATGAGGAAAGAGGTTTATTAATTGGCGCCGTTGATTACATTACTAAACCGGTTCGACCTGCAATTGTGGTCGCTCGTGTTAAAACACATTTAACGCTTAAATTGCAACGAGATAAGCTCAACCAAATGGCTTTTCATGATCAATTAACTGGATTATATAATCGTCATTATTTAATGGATATTGCAGAAAGAGAGGTGTTGACTGCAAAACGTCATCACTTTGCACTTTGGGTCTTAATGATAGATATTGATCATTTTAAAAAGATCAATGATACCCATGGCCATGCAGTGGGTGACGTTGTTTTACAAGCAGTAGCAGAAACATTAGCGCAGGATTGTAGCGATCAAGATTTGATTGCTCGCTCCGGTGGTGAAGAGTTTGTGATCCTATTTGATCCCTGTGAAGATGAAGAGGCATTTAATAAAGCCGTGGGTTTATTGGATGCGATTGAATCACTTAACCCGCACAATATTAATGTCACTATCAGTATCGGTATGGCAAAAATATCAGAGCAAGATGAAAATTTTGGACGCTTTTTAAAACGTGCCGATGATGCTTTATATGAGGCGAAAAAGAATGGTAGAAACAGGTTAGAAATTGCTTAATTTAGGTTTTTCTTAGCTTATCGTTTTTAACTGTGCAGGGAAAAAAGAAAAAAGAAAAAAGAAAAAAGCTAAAAAGTAAAAACAAAAAAGGCAACCGAAGTTGCCTTTTGATATTTAGTAAGCAGATTAGCCTTTAAACATTAAAGCGGAAGTGAATCACATCGCCGTCTTTAGTGACGTAAGATTTACCTTCTAAACGCCATTTACCTGCTTCTTTTGCGCCGGCTTCGCCTTTAAATTCAACAAAGTCATCAAAACTAATAATTTCAGCGCGGATGAAACCACGTTCAAAATCAGTATGAATTTTACCAGCTGCTTGCGGTGCAGTTGCGCCAACAGGCACTGTCCAAGCACGTACTTCTTTAACACCAGCTGTGAAGTAAGTTTGTAGGTGTAATAGCTCGTAACCGCTGTAGATAACTCGATTAAGACCTGGTTCGCTTTGACCAATACCTTCTAAAAACTCAGCTTTGTCTTCATCATCTAATTCTGCAATTTCAGATTCAATCGCAGCACAAACAGGTACAACTACCGCGCCTTCTTTCTCTGCAATTTCACGTACTTTGTCTAAGAATGGGTTATCTTCAAAACCATCTTCAGCAACGTTAGCAATGTACATAGTCGGTTTAAGCGTTAAAAAGCTTAGGTAGTCTATTGCTGCACGTTCTTCTTTTTCAAGTTCTAAACCACGAACCATACCGTCAGCTTCTAAATGTGCTTTGATACGTTCTAGAATAGGTAATTCGAATTTAGCGTCTTTATCGCCGCCTTTGGCTTTTTTACCTAAGCGTAAAATAGCGCGGTCACAACTTTCTAAGTCGGCTAGTGCTAATTCAGTGTTGATGATGTCAATATCTTCCTGTGGGTCTATTTTACCCGCAACATGAACGATATTGTCATCTTGGAAACAACGCACAACGTGTCCGATAGCATCTGTTTCACGAATGTTTGCTAGGAATTTATTACCAAGACCTTCACCTTTTGATGCGCCTTCAACTAAACCGGCGATATCAACAAATTCCATGGTCGTTGGTAAAACTTTCTGCGGATTTACAATCGCAGCCAGTTGATCTAAACGTGGATCAGGTACAGGAACGATGCCAGTATTTGGCTCGATTGTACAAAAAGGAAAGTTAGCCGCTTCAATGCCTGCTTTTGTTAATGCATTAAAAAGGGTCGATTTACCAACATTGGGTAAACCAACGATACCACATTTAAAACCCATGATTTTATCCTATTAATTAACTGTTATTGTGCTTTGAAACTATGTAAGCGATTCATCGCTTTTTCTATGCCGTCAACACCTAAAATGTGTGTGCAACGGGCAGCTTCATCGATACTTTGCTCGATCAAATTCTGTTCAGTACTTGTTGCTTTACCAAGTACATAACCGCTAACACGACTTTTATCGCCCGGATGGCCGATGCCGATACGTAAACGGTAGAAATTTTTATTATTGCCTAACTTGGAAATGATATCTCGCAAGCCATTATGCCCACCATGACCGCCACCCAGTTTAAACTTTGCTACTCCTGGGGAAATGTCTAACTCGTCATGGGCTACTAAAATCTCTTCTGGTTTAATTTGGTAGAATTTTGCCATTGCGATAACAGCTTTACCACTAAGATTCATAAATGTAGTTGGAACTAATAAACGAATGTCGTTACCCGCAAACTGAATACGACCGGTAAGACCAAAAAACTTTGCTTCAGGTTTTAGCTGAATGTTTTCTTGTGAGGCGAGTTGTTGTATGTACCATTGTCCGGCATTGTGTCGAGTATTTGCATATTCGGGGCCTGGATTAGCCAGGCCCACAAGCAATTTAATCGTAGTTGACACGATTACTCAGCAGCGTCAGCTGCTTCTGTTGCTTCTTCTTCTTCGCCTTCAGCAGCTACTTTCTTAGCTGTGATAGCTAGTACTGGTAAATCATGCTCTTCGCCTTTAGCAAGCTCAGCAGACTCAACACCTTTAGGTAATGTGATATCAGAGATGTGAACTGTTCCACCAATTTCAACATTTGCGATATCAACTTCGATGAACGCAGGTAAATCAGCTGGTAAACAAGTTACTTCTAACTCATTTGCTAAGTGAGCAATAACGCCACCATTTTTAACAGCTGTAGCAGTTTCTTCGTTTAAGAAGTGCAGCGGTACAGTTGTTTGTAATTTATGTGTTGCATCAACACGTAAAAGATCTAAATGTTGGATACGCTCTTTGAAAGAGTGACGTTGAATAGCTTTAAGCAATACTTGCTCAGAAACACCATCAATTTCTAAGTTCAATACTGAAGAGTAAAAAGCTTCAATAGATTCAACTTTCATTAATTCTTTGTGTTCGAAAGTAAGAGATACAGGATCTTTTCCTGAACCGTATACAACACCAGGTGTTTGGTTTGTGTGACGTAGGCGGCGGCTCGCACCTTTCCCTAAATCTGTACGGCTTGTTGCTACTAATGTAATTGACATGGTAAAACTCCATTGTTGAAAAAACAAAATGTCTTTTCAAATTAAAATAGATTATCGTTTGCGACCAGCGATAACCGCCTTTTTCCCCGTTAGGGTGTATAAAAAAGGCGCGCCATAGTAACTCAGTAAACGCTTTTGTACAAATTAAATGCATAAAAAAAGCGCTTATTTATAACAAATAAGCGCTTCTCAAAATAGAACACAAAGAGAGGGTAACTATCTCGTTGTTTCCTTAGTTATAAAAGTAAAACATGAAACCTAGTAATGGAACATCGCAGAAATTGATTCTTCGTTGCTCACGCGGCGAATAGCTTCAGCTAACATTCCGCTTAAAGTCAGTTGCTTAACTTTACCAGTCGCAAGGATTTCATCTGTTAATGGGATAGAATCCGTTACGATAAACTCATCAATTACAGAGTTTTTAATGTTCTCTAGTGCTGAACCAGAGAAAACAGCATGTGTTGCATAAGCATAAACTGATAATGCGCCACGTTCTTTAAGAGCAACAGCTGCTTGACATAATGTACCACCGGTATCGATCATGTCATCAACGATAATACAGTTACGGCCTTCAACATCACCAATCAAATGCATAACTTGAGCAACATTTGCTTTAGGGCGACGTTTGTCAATGATTGCTAGATCAGCATCATCTAATAGTTTAGCGTGTGCACGTGCACGAACTACACCACCGATATCTGGAGAAACAATCATTGGGTTTTCTAGTTTTTTCTCTAACATATCTTCTAATAGCACTGAGCTACCAAATACGTTATCAACAGGTACATCGAAGAAACCTTGAATTTGTTCAGCATGTAAATCAACAGTCATTACACGGTCAACGCCAACATTTGAAAGGAAGTCAGCAACTACTTTAGCAGTAATTGGAACACGGCTTGAGCGAACACGGCGATCTTGGCGAGCGTAACCAAAGTATGGGATTACAGCTGTAATACGACCAGCTGATGCGCGACGAAGTGCATCGATCATTACAATCAATTCCATTAAGTTGTCGTTCGTTGGTGCACAAGTAGATTGCACGATGAAAATATCATCACCACGAACATTCTCATTAATTTGCACGTGAATTTCGCCATCACTAAAACGACCTACGTCTGCGCTTCCTAATTTGATGAAAAGACGATCTGCTATTTTCTGAGCTAGATCGGGTGTTGCGTTACCTGCAAATAGTTTCATGTTTGGCACTTTGAGGACCTCTTTCATCCTGTTGATTTAGTCAATGACGCAATGTCATTAACAAGTGTAATTAATTGAAATTTCAACTAATTAGTCTGATTTTTTTGTAGATAATAATTCACGTAGAGGTGAAGTATTTAAGCCTTCCGCGGTGAAGCAATTCAACCATTCTGGCGTTTGTTGTGCTAATAACTCAGCTTCATTAGCATGGTCAAATGTGCTAAACACACATGCCCCTGTCCCAGTCATTTGAGTCGGGGCGTATTCTAGCAACCAGTCGATGGTATTAGCAACCACCGGATAGTGTTTTTTGACGCAAGGTTCGCAATCATTTGTCCATTTGTTGCTCATAAGTTGCTCATGTTGAAGCTTTTTTGTATCCCTTTTTAAATATGGATTTTTAAAGACTTCAGGGGTAGAAATATGGCAATCTGGTACCGCTACTAAATAATGAGCTTGTTTCGGCTGAACGGAATGCAAAATTTCGCCCACGCCTTCTGCAATTGCAGCTTTTCCATGAATAAAAATAGGTACGTCTGCGCCCAATGATTTACCTAGCTCAGCTAAGGTCTGTTCACTTAAATCTAAATCCCAATGGTAATTGAGTGCGACTAGTGTTGTCGCTGCATCCGATGAACCGCCGCCTAAG
Source organism: Psychromonas sp. SA13A (assembly GCF_011378715.1). Taxonomy (GTDB): domain Bacteria; phylum Pseudomonadota; class Gammaproteobacteria; order Enterobacterales; family Psychromonadaceae; genus Psychromonas. The sequence goes on from NZ_WTKU01000014.1 coordinate 40,759, forward strand.
CCACCACCCATCGGGAGGTTTTTCTCTAAATCAATATGCGCACCCAATGAGCAACCTGTATGTTGTTTTAATAACATCGCAGCTTTATAGATAAGATTACTTTCCAGTGGCACACCTTCAATAGCAGGACTGATGCTAATATTGCCACTGTTATTCGCAGTTATGGTGAGGTGATCACAGCGATCAATAAACTGAAATAAGGTTTGTAATTCGTGGTAACCATCGGCACGTTGTCCGGTGATATATAAAAAAAGGTTTAACTTCGCAGGTGCAGGCCAGCGAATAGATTCAGTTTGCATAATAAACTCGATTAGTTTGTTACTTTCCATTGATTAATAGCTATTTTGACGCGGATATCATCGCGCTTAAGATTTACTTTGGTGGGTAAAAGGGTGCCAGAGAAAACTTGGTATTGTTGGAAGTCAACTTCCCAAATATTTTGGCTTGCATCTAAACCCACTAGTTCACTGACTTGCTGTTGATCATTGAGTTGGTAAGAGGCATTCGCAGGATTACCTTTGATCCATTGTTGTAAGGCAGCAATAGGAAGATCTAAACCAGGGGAGAGTTGTTTAATTAAAGTGTTGGCATCTTGTCCTGTAAACACTTCATCATCATTGTTGATAATCTCAACTCCTTGTTCATTTTTAGTGACTTGTAGAATACGAGTACCAATAAAAGTAGTTAATTGAATTGAATAATCATCACCTTGTTGTTGCCAATAAATATTGGCACTTTGGCGATCCGACTCAAGGAAAATAGCCAGCTTACCGGTGAGTGTCCAGTGATCAAGTTGTTGTAATGCTTGCTGTTGCTGTTCCCAAGTCTGATTTGTTAATAGCGTATTGTCTTCAGAATCTGAGTTATTAAATTGAGAACAACCAGAGAGGGTAATAATAAATATCAGTGAAAGTAATTTTTTCATTGCTAAAGCCAGTCGAGAAAAGTGGTTTTAATATATCAAACTATTTTAGTGACCGCTTTGTTCTTTTGGTTTTGTCTCACTAACCGCATTAAACATTTAATAGATTATTTAGCGCCGCTTTGTTTTGTGAGGTAGGTTATTGCTTTGCGTGGTTTCGTTATTCTGCGCAGTATCATTACACCTAGTTTCCATGATCAGCGTGAGAATTGATATTACCTACAAGCTGGACTTAATCAGTTTTTATTGCAAAAAATAGGTTAAGGCGGAACAAGGCTTAATAGTTAGGTGGTAGGTAATGCATTACCTTGAATGAGTAATGCATTTTGATTGATAATGGGGGCGGGCAATTAACCAATTAACCAATTAACCAATTAACCAATTAACCAATTAACCAATTAACCAATTAACTCATTTATGAAATTAACCAATTAACTCATTTATGAAATTAACAATTCTTTTGCGTTAGCTAATGTATGTTCGGTAATACTATCTCCGCCTAATAACCTTGCGAGTTCATGAATACGTTCTGATTCATCTAATAATTGCATATTAGTATTGGTACTTTTACCGTCACTATGTTTATTAACAATCATATGTTGATGACCGTTACCTGCTACTTGCGGTAAATGCGTAACACAAAATATTTGTGTACTTTCACCAAGTTGACGTAATAAGTTACCAACCACTGCCGCCGTTGCCCCACTGATACCTACATCAACTTCATCAAAAATTAACGTTGGTGTTGAAACGCGTTGGCTGATGATCACTTGAATCGCTAAGCTGATACGTGATAATTCCCCACCCGACGCAACTTTACCTAAATTTTGTAACCCTTGCCCTGCATTTGCTGCAACTTGGAATTCGATGCCATCAATACCAAGAGGGCTAAGGCTATCAGCACCGTGTTGAGTCATTGCAACTTCAAATTGACCATCTTCCATATTAAGTTTCTGGATGCTTTGAGTAATCTTTTTGCTTAATTCTTTTGCGTAACGCTGACGGCTTTGACTGAGTTTTTGTGCATGTTTAATATAGTCTTGTTTTGCGCTATCAAGATCAATCGTCAGTTTCTCTATTTGTGCTTCGCTATTATTAAGTTGTTGATATTCTTTGCTAAGTTTTTGGTGGAACGTATATAACATTTCTGGTTGAACTTGGTGCTTTCTTGCTAATGTCAGCGCTTGGCTTAAACGTGATTCCAATTGCTCAAATTGTTCTGGGTCCAGTTCTAGTTGTTCACTGTATTGGCGTAATTCGTAGCCTGCTTCTTCAATTTGAATCACGGCTTCTTGTAACGAAGTGACAATGCTTTCAAGCTTACTATCGTGCTGAACTTGTGATTCAAGTAATGAAATACTTTTCTGTAATAGTGTTAGTGCATCAACGTCGTCTGAATCCGTTAATAAACTTAAACTGATTTGTGTGTTCTCTAAGAGCGCGCCACTGTTGGCTAATTTTTTATGCTCGGACTCTATTTCTGTAAACTCGTCCTCTGCTAATGCAAACTCATCTAATTCAATGATTTGGTATTCCAATAACTGTTTACGTGCTTGTTTTTCTTGCTGACTTAACTGTTGTTGCTGTAATTGTTTTTTTAGAAAGTGGCAGCCTTGGTAAGTGTCTTTTACTTTTTGTACTAGTTGTTGATGGTTGGCATATTCATCAATAATCGATAGCTGTATATCAGGACGTAATAAACTTTGGTGTGCATGTTGACCGTGAATGTTAACTAATAGCTGGCCTAAACTTTTTAACTGAGAAAGCGGTACAGGGGTTGCATTAACGTAAGCACGCGAACGTCCTTCTTTAGTAATAATTCGGCGTAATAAACATTCGTTAGGGTTATCGCTCAGGCTATTTTCTAAATCATTATTACTTAACCATGCAAGTGCATTTGGTGTGTCACTCAGGTTAAAGCGAGCGCTCACTTCTGCTTTATCTGTACCTTGGCGGATCATGCTTGCATCCGCGCGGTCACCAAGACATAGGCCTAATGCATCGATAGCAATTGATTTACCTGCACCTGTTTCACCTGTGATTGTGGTCATACCTTGGTGAAAATCAAGCTCTAGAAATTTCACAATTGCAAAGTTCTGAACAGTTAATTGGCTTAGCATAAAATAGATATCCTATGATTATCTTAACGATTATATTAACAACGAAATGACCATTAGTTAAAAGCAGTAGTTTAAAACACTCGTTTTAAAAGTACTGTTTAAATAAACAGTTTATGATTGCAGTTTAATACTGTTTTTTTAAACAGTAAAGTGCTGTTTGTCTAATTTTCGTTAATTTATTAATACTGTTCATTTTCTTATTGATATAGAAATGTTGTTTTGGTTAATAACAAATACGTGTTGAAAGGGGAGATTGAATGGTAATGGTTAGGGGAACACTTAAACCAATACAAACCTTGGGTAGTCTGTACTGGTTTTTAGTCAGTTAAATATATTAAAACAGTTTATTACCCCAGCCAAATTTAGTTTGAAGCACGTTAAAGTAGTTGTAATTATGAGGGTGCACCAAGTGCAATTTATGCTGCGTCTTTTTAATAATGACTTCATCGCCAGGTAACACTGATAAATTAACATGACTGTCGCAGCTGATTTGCATTTCTATCGTATTAGACTGTGCCATTTTTAATCGCACAATACTATTGGCATCAATAACAATAGGGCGGCTGTTAAGGGTGTGAGGAAACATCGGTAATAAACTAATCGCATCCAGTTTTGGCGTTAAAATTGGGCCGCCTCCTGACAGAGAATAAGCTGTTGAACCGGTTGGAGTAGATAGGATCAAACCATCTGCACGTTGGTTGATCATAAAGTTATCATTAACATATACTTCAAATTCGATCATATGTGCAATTTTATCGGGATGTAACACTGCTTCATTAACCGCTGTGCTACTGCTTTTCATATGGCCGTGGCTATGCACTTGTGCTTCTAATAAAAAACGATGTTCAGTTTGATAGTTACCTTCTAATACCTCACTAAGTGGTTGTTCAAAGTTATCAGGGTCTAAATCTGTTAAAAAACCTAAATTACCCCTATTTACACCAATCACTGAAATATCGAATCGTGCTAGCACTCTAGCAGCCCCTAACATATATCCATCGCCACCGACGACTATCGCTAAATCGCATTTTTGGCCAATCCCCACTAAATCTTCATAGCGTATTTGTGGTAGCTCTAAATCATCTGCTAAACGCAGGTCAACAATGATTGAATGACCACGAGCTTCTAAAAAATAATACAGGCTAGTTAGTGTCTGTAGCGCTTCACTGTGTTGTGGTTTGCCGATTAACCCAATGGTTTTAAATTCAGATTGTTGCTGATTATCCAGACTCATAGAATGCCTACTTGCGAAAAAACGATGACTTTCAGTATACCTGTTATAAATGTTTTTATTAACAGGCTTGAAACTATTATTACTATCCCCATAATAGAGCTTATAAAACTGACCCAAATAATATTAAGTAGGATTGAATTATGAGCGAAGAACAAAAAAAGACTGTTGAAGAAGCAATTGAAACCGTTTTAGGCGAAGAAGCTGCCGAGCAAAATGCAGAAACAATAACTGAAGATGTTGCTGTCGAAGTTGTTGATGAGCAAGCTCTTCAAATTGAAACGTTAACTAAAAAATTAGCGTTGGCTGAAGAAGCATTATCAGAGCAAAAAGATCTTGTGATCCGTGCTCAAGCTTTCTCTCAAAATGAAATCCGTAAAGCAGGTATTGACGCTGAAAACCGTCGTAAATCTGTTTTAAGAACATTTGCTAATGCATTAACGCCAGTTGTTGATCACTTAGAACTAGCAATTCAACACGCAGATAAAGAGAATGAAACCTTAAAACCTATGGTTGATGGCGTTGAAATGACTTTAACTGAACTATTGAAAGCGATTGCAAGCATCGGTATTCAACAAATCGATCCAATTGGTGAAACATTAAACCCTGAAAAGCATCAAGCAATGAGTATGCAAGTGGTTGAAGGTGTTGCGCCTAACCAAGTTGTTGCTGTTATGCAAAAAGGTTATGAGTTAAATGGCGGTCAAGTTATTCGTCCAGCAATGGTTGTGGTTTCAAAAGCTGCAGAATAAATTTTTTGAAAGCTAAAAGCTTGTAAAAGTATTGGCTAAAATAAAAATGAATAAAAAGGTGCTTTAGCACCTTTTTTTATGACTACATCGCCCTAACTATTAAATGTTAGGCAGGGGCGGTTAAAGGCATTGCTTTAAATAATTTTGATTAACTCAATATTGTGCCTAGAGACAAGTGAGCGGTTGTTTGTTGCTTTATAAAAATGTAGCGCTTTAATCATTGATTTTAAGCAATAGAGCAGCTTAGTGATTTACTGCAATAAGCATTATTTAAAAAAAAGTCATTTTTTTTGCTTGTAGCCCTTGAAACAAAAAAATAGCCCCTTATATATAAAGTATCGAACAGACACTGCCAGCGTGCAGTTAGTCAACTAAACAAGTAACAACATTAACAAGTGTGGAGAGAGTTAAAATGGGTAAAATTATCGGTATTGATTTAGGTACTACGAATTCATGTGTTTCTGTACTGGATGGCGATGTAGCTAAAATCATTGAAAATGCAGAAGGCGAACGTACTACTCCTTCAATCATTGCTTATGCAGAAGATGGCGAAATCTTAGTAGGTCAACCTGCTAAACGTCAATCTGTAACTAACCCAACAAATACTTTATTTGCTATCAAACGTCTTATCGGTCGTCGCTTTGAAGATGAAGAAGTACAACGCGATATTAAAATCATGCCTTACAAAATTGTAAAAGCTGATAACGGTGATGCATGGGTTGAAGCACGCGGCAATAAAATGGCGCCTCCACAAATCTCTGCTGAAGTTTTGAAAAAAATGAAAAAAACAGCAGAAGATTACCTAGGTGAAAAAGTATCTGGCGCTGTAATTACTGTACCTGCTTACTTTAACGATGCTCAACGTCAAGCAACTAAAGATGCTGGCCGTATCGCGGGTCTAGATGTTAAACGTATCATCAATGAGCCAACGGCTGCTGCATTTGCTTACGGTGTTAACAATTCTAAAGGCGACAGCGTTGTTGCTGTATACGACTTAGGTGGTGGTACTTTCGATATTTCAATCATTGAAATCGACGAAGTAGATGGCGAAAAAACATTTGAAGTATTAGCAACTAATGGTGATACGCACTTAGGTGGTGAAGATTTCGATAACCGTCTAATCAACTTCTTAGTTAAAGAGTTCCAAAAAGAGCAAAACTTCGATCTAACTAAAGATCCACTAGCGATGCAACGTGTTAAAGAAGCTGCTGAAAAAGCAAAAATAGAGCTTTCTTCTGCACAACAAACTGATATCAACCTGCCATACATCACTGCAGATGCATCAGGTCCTAAACATTTAAACATTAAAGTAACTCGTTCTAAATTAGAGTCTTTAGTTGAAGATATGGTTAAAGCAACACTTGAGCCATTACGTATTGCACTTAAAGATGCTGACTTATCTGTTGGTGACATCGATGATGTTATCTTAGTTGGTGGTCAAACTCGTATGCCTTTAGTACAAGCAGCAGTTGCTGAGTTCTTTGGTAAAGCAGCACGTAAAGATGTTAACCCTGATGAAGCAGTTGCAATGGGCGCGGCGATTCAAGGTGCTGTACTTTCAGGTGACAAAACTGACGTATTATTATTAGACGTTACACCGTTATCTTTAGGTATCGAAACAATGGGTGGCGTATTAACGAAAGTTATTGATAAAAATACAACTATCCCAACTAAACAGTCACAAACATTCTCAACTGCTGAAGATAACCAAAGTGCGGTAACTATCCACATTCTTCAAGGTGAGCGTAAACGTGCTGCGGATAACAAATCTTTAGGTCAATTCAACCTAGAAGGTATTCGTGCTGCATCTCGTGGTGCACCACAAATCGAAGTAACATTCGATATGGATGCTGATGGTATCTTGCATGTATCTGCTAAAGATAAAGATACAAACCAAGAACAAAAAATTACGATTAAATCAAGCTCAGGTCTATCTGACGAAGAGATTGAAAAAATGGTAAATGACGCAGAAGCAAATGCTGATGCTGATAAAAAGTTCGAAGAAATGGTAACTGCACGTAACCAAGGTGATGCATTAGTACACAGCACTCGCAAACAAATTGAAGAAGCAGGCGACGCACTACCAGCTGATGATAAAGAAAAAATCGAAGCTGCGTTAACTGAACTAGAAGCTGCAATTAAAAGCGAAGACAAAGAAGCAATTGAAACTAAAACTCAAGCGCTAGCTGAAGCATCACAAAAACTAGCTGAAGTTGCTCAACAAAAAGCACAAGCTGGTGAAGCCGGTGCAGAACAACCAGAAGCACAAGCTAAGCAAGATGATGACATCGTTGATGCTGAGTTTGAAGAAGTAAAAGACGAGAAAAAATAATTAGGTAACCCCTAAATAAGTAAGATCGTTTCAACTCGCGGGTTATGGATTTATCTATAATCCGCGTGTTTGTTTTCAATAAACAGAGATTTGAGAAATAACCATGTCTAAACGAGATTGTTATGAGGTACTTGGTTTAAGCCGAGATGCGTCAGAGAAAGAAGTTAAAAAAGCTTATAAACGCTTAGCGATGAAGTACCACCCAGATCGTACTAAAGGTGATGATGCGCTAGAAGAAAAATTCAAAGAAGTAAAAGAAGCTTACGAAATTCTTAGCGATCCCCAAAAGAAAGCCGCATTTGATCAATATGGTCACGATGGTGTTAATCAGCAAGGTCAAGGCGGTGGTGGTTTCGGCGGTGGCGGTTTTGACGATATCTTCGGAGATATTTTTGGTGGTGGCCGCCGTGGCGGAGCGCAGCGTCCTCAACAAGGTTCAGACCTACGCTACAACATGGAGCTAACATTAGAAGAGGCCGTTAAAGGTATCTCTAAAGAAATCCAAATTCCAACATTAGTACATTGTGAACAGTGTAATGGTTCTGGCGCTAAGAAAGGCACAGATACTAAGACTTGTGGCACTTGTCATGGCCAAGGCCAGGTGCAAATGCGTCAAGGTTTCTTTGCAGTTAATCAAACGTGTCCTACTTGTCGTGGTAAAGGTAAGATTATCACTGACCCATGTAACAAGTGTCACGGTGAAGGCCGTTACGAGCGCAGTAAAACTTTATCAGTTAAAATTCCAGCCGGCGTTGATACTGGCGACCGTATCCGTTTAAGCGGCGAAGGTGAAGCGGGAGAGCAAGGTGCACCTGCTGGTGACTTGTATGTACAGATGAATGTACGTCCGCATGATGTGTTTGAGCGCGACGGTAATGATTTATATTGTGAAGTGCCAATTAGCTTTACTGAAGCTGCATTAGGCGGGGAAATTGAAGTCCCTACTTTAGATGGCCGCGTGAAACTAAAAATACCTGCAGAAACGCAAACAGGACGTATGTTCCGTATGCGTAATAAAGGCGTTAAATCAGTGCGTAGTCACTCTACAGGTGATTTAATGTGTAAAGTGACTATTGAAACACCAGTTAAATTATCAAGCAAACAGCGTGAATTATTAAAAGAGTTTGAAAACTCATTGGGTTCAGGTAGTAGTAAAAAGCACCAGCCTAAGTCTGAAGGTTTTTTGAATAGCTTAAAAACATTTTTTGACGATATAAGTAAATAACCTATTTTATGATAGGATAGGTCGCTTTCGAGCGGCCTTTTTTTTTCCTGATAATAAATTATCTAACAGAAAAAGTGCTGGTTTTTAGCAAAAAGTAGCAAATGGTAAGCGCTTTATTTAGCGATCTTATGCTAGTAGTATTGGCTACCATTCGATTTAAAGACTGTAATAATGTTCGCTATTTTGATTGTTTATTTTTGCGCTAGGTTTTATTCCTTAACCTAAAGATGAATAATCAAGTGACAAAAATAACTGCATACATAATGGTGCAAGATCAGGTTAAGTCTTTAAATCGTTTGATATAATGCAGCGAATGCCACTTGTCTATTGTAACAATTGTTAAGTGGTTAACAAATCGTACATTTTATTTATACGATATGTTTTAGCTTGGGTAATATGACGCACGTTAAATCAGTGTTATGCCGATTGCATTAAGTATGTGTTTTAAATTTTATGCGGAAAGATAGTTTAGTTTGCGGTGTAGGTTGCTATAAAGGGTTATTTCCTTTATTTAACTTACCACCAAAAAGTAAGCTATTTTAACAACTAAAATAGCACGTTTAATTATTACAATTAGTATTAGCTCATATTAGTATCATGAGTAATTCTTTACTCATACGGAGAAGTTTAGTGATAAATATCCTGCTGGTCGATGACCATGAATTAGTTCGTACAGGGATAAGCCGTATCATTGATGATGTTCGAGGCATGAAAGTAATTGGCGAAGCTGAAAGCGGAGAAGACGCTGTTAAGTGGTGCCGTAGTAATGAACCAGATGTAATTTTAATGGATATTAATATGCCAGGTATTGGCGGACTTGATGCGATGCATAAAATTTTGCGCATCAATGAAGATATTAAAATCATTATGTTAACCATGCATACTGAAAATCCATTTCCAACCAAAGTAATGCAAGCAGGTGCAGCTGGTTATTTAAGTAAGGGGGCTTGCCCTGAAGAAGTGTTAAATGCAATTCGTATCGTGCATTCAGGACAGCGTTATTTAACGCCTGAAATCGCACAACAAATGGCATTATCACAGTTGTCACCTAATGATGAAGATCCATTTCGTGTGTTGTCTGAACGCGAACTACAGATCATGATCATGATCACCAAGGGACAACGTGTTGTTGATATCTCTGAGCAATTAAGTCTCAGCCCTAAAACTATCAATAGTTATCGCTATCGTCTATTTGATAAATTAGGAGTACATGGAGATGTAGAGTTGACTCATTTGGCTATTCGTTATGGAATGCTGGATGCGGATACACTATAAACAGATACTTTGTTAAAAAATTCAAAAAGCACCTTAATATAAGGTGCTTTTTTATATCCTCAGTTTACACTTAATCAGCGACTAAACTTTACCGGTGAGCCACATTCTGCTTATGAGCAAATTTAATTCAGATGCATTTTTAAAAACAGTGACCACTGAGCCTGGCGTGTACCGTATGTTCGATGATAAAGATCAAATCATCTACATTGGTAAAGCTAAAAATCTTAAAAAACGTTTAAACAGTTATTTTAGCTTAACTCAAAAACACCCTAAAACATTGGCTTTAGTGAGTCATATTGTTCGTATTGAAGTCACTATCACGCATACCGAAACGGAAGCGTTGATCCTTGAGCATAACTTCATCAAACAGCATAAACCTAAATATAACGTGTTGCTGCGTGATGATAAATCTTATCCCTATCTATTTTTAAGTGACCATAAACACCCGCAGTTAACCCTAGTGCGTTCGCAAAATAAAAAGCGCAAAGGTACTTACTTCGGTCCTTATCCAAGTGGTGGGGCGGTACGAGAAAGTTTGCATTTAATGCAAAAGTTATTTCCGATCCGTCAATGTGAAGATAGCTATTATAAAAACCGTTCTCGACCTTGTTTACAATACCAATTAAAGCGTTGTTTAGGGCCCTGTGTGAATGCGATGCCTGAGCAGGAATATGCGCATCAGGTCGATTTAGCGACCGCTTTTCTACAGGGTAAAAGTCAGCATGTAATTGAAGAATTAGTGAATGAGATGGAGACTGCGAGCCAAACACTAGAGTTTGAAAAAGCCGCCGTAAGACGCGACCAAATTCAATCCCTGAAAAAAGTACAAGAGCAACAGTGGGTGAGCGGTGAAGTTGAACAATTAGATGTATTAGGTTTTAGCTATCAGCATGGTGTTGCCAGTATTCATATGTTATTCGTTCGACAGGGGCGTGTATTAGGTAGTCGTAATTACTTTCCTAAAGTGCCCAAAAATAGCTCTGAAGAAGAAGTGCTTAGTAGCTTTTTGAGTCAATTTTACCTATCTGGGCAAAATGGTCGTGCTATTCCCCGTGAAATATTATTAAGTGATGATTTTAGTGACCGCGAAATTTTTGAAGAACTGTTCTCAGAGCATAGTGGTTATAAAACTAAACTTAAAATAGTGATGCGTGGTGAGCGCTTACGCTTTACTAAATTAGCTAAAACCAATGCGAATGTGGCCTTAAGCACGCACTTGAGTCAGCAAAAATCTATCTTACAACGTTATAACTTGCTCGAAGAAAAACTAGAACTGACCGAACCTATTCAACGTATGGAATGTTACGATATTTCACATATGATGGGCGAAAAAACAGTGGCTTCCTGTGTTGTCTTTAACCGTGAAGGTGCTAAAAAATCTGATTACCGTCGCTTTAATATTACTGGGATCACTCCTGGGGATGATTATGCGGCAATGGGGCAAGTATTAGCACGTCGCTTTAAAGATTTACAAAGTGCAGAAACAACGCCTGATGTTATTTTTATTGATGGTGGTTTAGGGCAATTGAGCCAAGCTGAAACAATTGTTAGCTCACTGGAGCATAACTTCCCCGATAAATATCCGCTGTTGATCGGTATCGCTAAAGGTGTTGCACGTAAAGCGGGTGAAGAAACACTTATTTTGGCTGATAGCCATGAAATATTAGAGATAGACAGTACTTCTCCTGCCTTACACCTGATTCAACAGATTCGAGATGAATCTCATCGCTTTGCTATCATGGGGCATCGTCAGCAACGAGATAAAGTAAGGCGTACGAGTACGCTAGAAGGAATTGCTGGCGTAGGCGCTAAACGACGCCAAATGTTACTCAATCATTTCGGTGGCTTACAGGGAGTGAAATCTGCGAGTATTGATGAGTTAGCTAAGTTAAATGGAATAAGCAAAAGTTTGGCCGAAACGATTCATGAAGTTTTGCATCATTAGGCATGATTCGTAAATAGCTGTGAAACGCCGCCAAATGCCAAACTATATGGTTTAATTCAGCATTTCGGCGGTTTACAGGGAGTGAAATCTGCGAGTATTGATGAGTTAGCTAAGTTAAATGGAATAAGCAAAAGTTTGGCCGAAACGATTCATGATGTTTTGCATCATTAGTATTGATTGTTTAATAGTGAATTTTGATGAGGGGCAGAAGCATTAAAGGTTTTAGATTAAGTAGGCTTAGCTCTTAACTATTAATCAAGAGCTTTTAACTTTTGAACATCATTTTGCAACATCATCGCGATACACTCCAATGAAAATACTGGGATTGATTTCCTATATGAAGTGCGAGCTTCATTATTACTGTAATGTATTTAATGCACCGTATTTTTTGATCTATCTCTCTTTATCAATGCAGATGAAGGTGATTCATTTTGTAAGCTGAAATATATTGCTATTAATTGCCTACTTTATGAGTTAAGCATTTGCAAATGTAAACCATAAAATGCAAAAATAAGCAGGCTTACCTTAAAGGATATTTTAATGCTCAACATTCCCAATTTATTAACCTGTTTTCGAATTCTTCTGATCCCTGTATTTGTAGTTATCTTTTATCTACCAATATCTTGGTCAGCCCCCCTTGCCACCTTTATTTTTTGGCTCGCAGGCGTAACAGATTGGTTAGATGGTTATTTAGCGCGTCGTTTAAATCAACAAACCCCCTTTGGCGCATTTTTAGATCCCGTTGCAGACAAAATCATGGTGTCCGTTGCGTTAGTGATGATTGTTGAGCACTACTCAGTTATTTGGATAACGGTGCCTGCAATGATTATGATTGGCCGCGAAATTATTATTTCTGCATTACGTGAATGGATGGCTGAATTGGGTGAGCGAGCAAGTGTTGCTGTTTCATCTATTGGTAAAATTAAAACCGCATCGCAAATGTTAGCGTTATTTTTGTTAATTTGGCAACACTCGATAGAAATGGAATGGGTAGGCTTTACTTTCTTATATGTGGCAACGGCATTAACGCTATGGTCGATGATTGTTTATCTTGCAGCGGCATGGCCTTTATTAAAAAAGAGTAATGAGCTGTAAATTGCTGAATATCTAAACGCTTCGTCTAAAAAAACGTCGAACAACCTAAAAGAAGTAAAAAAGTCGATAATATCTATTGACTCATTGTGAAGAATCATTAGAATGCGCACACATCGAGAGGGGAAACAGTTACTGCTTCTTCTTGAGATAAACATAGTGATGCGGTACTAGCTCAGTTGGTAGAGCACGACCTTGCCAAGGTCGGGGTCACGAGTTCGAGTCTCGTGTACCGCTCCAAATGTTTTGGCGGAATGGCAGAGTGGCCATGCAGTGGATTGCAAATCCATCCACCTCGGTTCGACTCCGGGTTCCGCCTCCATTACAATCTTTGCCCGGGTGGTGAAATCGGTAGACACAAGGGATTTAAAATCCCTCGACTTATGGTCGTGACGGTTCAAGTCCGTCTCCGGGCACCAATTTCATAAAAGAACCAGCTTATAGCTGGTTTTTTTATATCTAAAATTTGAGTCTCTAATATATCGGCTCTTTGATATTAAAATCCCCGCATCTAATTCTGGTCGTGACGGTTCAAGTCGGTCTCCGGGCACCAATTTCATAAAAGAACCAGCTTATAGCTGGTTTTTTTATATCTAAAATTTGAGTCTCTAATATATCGGCTCTTTGATATTAAAATCCCCGCATCTAATTCTGGTCGTGACGGTTCAAGTCCATTCCAAGAAAGAATTTTCATAAAAGAACAAGCTTAAAGCTAATTTTTCTATATCTAAAATTTGAGTCTCTAATATATAGGCTCTTTGATATTAAAATCCCCGCATCTAATTCTGGTCATGACGGTTCAAGTCCATTCCAAGAAAGAATTTTCATAAAAGAACAAGCTTAAAGCTAATTTTTCTATATCTAAAATTTAAGCTTCTTCTTTATCTAAAATTCAAGCTCCTAATTTATTGTCTTTTTTACTCTCTTCCTTATTTTGAGCTCCTTAAATAATATTAATAACTCATCAATCTAACTCAATTCGTTGTTGTTGGTTTAAATGCCCTGATTGGGTTATTTAAATAGATCTCAAGCAGTTTTGTTCACTTTATTAAGTAAGTTATTGGCAATATGTTTTTTTGCAAGGCTTTAGCGCTTGGAAGGTAAGTTGGTAGTTAATCAGTTGCTTTATCTAGTCACATAGTGTCGATTATTTTTACATTAAAACAGGTTTAATATAGTTTTTATTGCATAAAATTGAAAAATAGCCCGAAATAGGTGTCGGATTATTTTACTATATAAGTTAATCTCAACGAGTTGATTTAATTATCTTATTGAAAATAAACAGATATATATAACGGCACGAATTATGCATAATACTCTTTTAGAGATACCTAATAAATAGTGTATGCATTACCTACTTATGACGGTAATAATTAAAAGGATAATATAATATGTTAACTTCAAAAAGATTATTGATTGCTGTAACAACTAGTTTTTGCTTAATGTCAGCATTAATATCGACAACGGCACAAGCTTCTTTGATTACTTCAACACCAGATACTATCGTTAGTGTTTCATTAGACGGTGACCTTAATTCTGCTGGTTCTGTTAATAGTGGTTCATTATCTAATACTGAAATTATTTCACGTGAACGAGCTGATGAATCTCAAGAAGGCTTACGTATTGCGACTTTTATTGATTTTGATTTAAGTAATTTAACGTCAGATATCGTTAATGCTTCAACGTTCTCTGCATTGTTTGAAATTGATTTTGTTTCTCGTCTTAACACTATTAATGACTTAAGTGTTTTATTAGGACAAGTTGAAAGTGCATGGAGCGATGCTTCTGGTTCTTTACCTTTGTTTGAATACGCAAATTCATCAACTAGCCAATCTGTTGCTCTAGGTAACGTTAAAACAGATTCATTTGGCACTTACAGTGTTGATGTTACTAGTATTATCCAAGGTTGGGTAAACGGCGACTCAGAAAACAATGGTTTTGTTCTTTTTGGTGAAGAGCCTGTTTTCCAAGGCGCTGGATTTAATAACGCATCATTAGTTGTTGATGTGCCTGCACCAAGCACTATTGCTATTCTCGGCTTAGCGTTAGTTGGTTTTTCATTATCACGTAAAGCGAAAAAATAATGTTTAATCAATACCTAGATCGATTTTTAGGTATTATTACTATTAGATATTATTAGCTAATGTAATTAAGTCGTTTAATAAAATAGCCTTTTAAAAAAGCATCAATCCTTGTGATTGGTGCTTTTTTTGTTTTAGCTCGTTTTTCTTTTGTGTTGAGGTTTCTTAAAAAAACATTAATTGCAGACATAACATAAACTTAGTTTTTGCGATGTATTTGCGCGGCTAAGCCTTTTTCTGGATCAGTAGCCCTGTGATTATCAAGACTAACCCAATGATAGTTGCAGGATAGATAGTTTCTCCAATGATTTGACTTAATAGCAGTAAAGAAACAAAGGGCGAGATAAAAATTAAATTACTTATTTTACTAGTGCTTTCTGCGTATTTAAGTGCGGTTAACCAAGCCACAAAAGCCAGACCCATTTCAAATAGACCGATGTAAGTTGCCCCTAACCAACCTTGCCAAGCAGTGATATTAATATCATCGAATATTATTACTGTTAGTAATACCATGGGTAAACTGCATAAAAAGCATAATAATAAAGCAATCATCGGGTCAGCATCATTCTTACTATTAAATATCCAATAACAGGCCCACAGTATAGTGCTTAATAAAGCCAAAACAACACCTGTAGGGCTTTCAAAATCAAGCGCTAATAGATTGCCTTTGGTGGCAATAACCAATGCTCCTAAATACCCTAAGGTAATGGCGATAATGTCATTTCTACGTAATTTTTGCCCTAGTACTGGCACGGCTAATAACGAGAGGGTGATCGCCCAAGTATAATTTAGTGATTGTGCTTGTTGCGCAGGCAATAAATCATAGGCTTGGAAAAGCAGTAAATAATATAAAAATGGATTAATTGCACCCATTAAAAGATAGAAATAGGGTCTTTTAAAAAAACTCGTTTTAAGTAAAGTGATTTTATGTTGTCGATAACAAATAAACAGCAAAACTAAGCTACTGACCAAGCTGGCTACAAGTAGCATTTGTAATGCACTAAAGTAAGTTAAAGTTATCTTAAACGCAGTGGCAACTGTCGACCACATTAATACTGCAAGTAGCGCAAATAGCGTGGCGGTTTTTTGGTTTTTGATCATGGCGGGTTACTCTATGGGATGCCTCTGTTAGACATTTGATGGTATTAATACGGAGAGACTTTAATTTGAAAGTTTTTATTCCCGCCTCATTTTAATTTCAAATTACTTTTACTTTAAAAAACTAAACTTTTGAATAACTTAAAATCAACCTTGTGATTTTGAACACTTTTTTGTTAAATTATTGTTACTTTTATTTAGTGCTTTGATTAGTCAAATGTTTTCACTTATTTATTAAGATCCGTTACCACTTCTTTTCAAATTTATAATACCTTTACATTTGGGCTTGCTGATTTTTTCACCTTGGATGATAACGGGTATAGTAATATCGCTAGCTAAGTGATCTTATTGTTAGCTAGCTGAGTATTATTTAATGATTTTGCCTAGTTCGGTTGCAATAAATTCTGCTATCCAAGGTTGAGCAATCACTTTTGGGTGTAAACCATCACGCATCATCCATTCAGGTTTAGTGATCACATCCTCTAAAAAGAAGGGCATCAGAGGTACATTTTTCTGTTCGCTTAAGGCAGGATAAATACTAGAAAAAGCCTCACTATAGCGTTTGCCGTAATTAGTTGGGACTCGAATTTGCATTAAAATGGGTTGTGCATTTTGTGCTTGGATATTATCAATAATAATGCTTAAATTATTACTAACAATAGTGGGTGAAAAACCACGTAATCCATCATTTGCTCCCAATTCAATTAAAACAAAATCAGGTTGATGCTTTTTTAATAAAGCCGGTATACGTGCTAATCCATTACCGCTTGTATCTCCAGAAATACTGGCATTTACAACGGTAATTTCTTGATTTTTTTGTTTTAATTGTTCAGGTAATAACACTGGCCAGCTTTTCTCCACTGGCATTTGGTAACCGGCACTTAGGCTATCTCCTACAATCAGTAACGTGTTACTGTAAACCAAAGACGAAAATAGCAATGAGAATAATAAGGAAACGAGTTTAATCATGAGTCAATCCATTATAAGTGTTAAGAATATTACTAAATCAGTAATAAGTAATGATAACGAACTATCTATCCTAAAGGGGATTTCCTTTAACATCAATGCCGGTGAATCGGTTGCTATTATGGGAACCTCGGGTGCAGGTAAGTCAACTTTGATGAGTTTACTTGCAGGGCTAGACCAACCTACATCAGGTTCAATTACTCTATTAGATTCAGAAATTTCAGCTATGGACGATGAACAAAGAGCTAAAATTCGCAGTGAATCAATTGGTTTTGTGTTTCAGAACTTCTTACTCATTCCCTCTTTGAATGCATTACAAAATGTCACTCTACCCATGGTATTACGTGGTAGTGAAGATGAAAGCAGTAATAATCAGAAAGCCAAACAACTTTTAAAAGAAGTTGGCTTAACAGGTCGTGAAACTCACTTACCCACACAGCTTTCAGGTGGAGAGCAACAGCGTGTAGCTTTGGCGCGTGCTTTTGTCACGGAGCCTAAAGTTCTTTTTGCCGATGAACCTACGGGCAATTTAGATCAACAAACCGCACAAAATATTATTGAGCTGTTGTTTAAAATGAATCAAGAGCAGGGGACAACACTGATTTTAGTGACCCACGATGCAAACCTCGCTAAGCGTTGCCAACGCACGCTGATTATTAACGATGGGCAATGTCAGGAAAGTGCATGAAAACCAATAAAATGATAATAAGCTGGAGCTGGCGAGAGATCTGGTTTGGGCAATTATGGCCAGTAATGGTCGCATTAACACTCATTATTGCCTGTGTGGTTGCTTTATCAACACTGGCGCTACGTGTTGAAAAAGTGATGACTAACCAAGGTCGCTCTTTATTAGCTGCAGATCTCGTATTTCGTTCCTCTAATCCTATTCCCGATACCTTGGTAGAACAGGCCAATCAAGCAGGATTAACGGTTTCATCGCAAAGTCGATTCCAGACTATGGCATTTAGTGATCTGAAAATGCAGCTGGTAACAGTTAAAAGTGTTGAAGCTAGTTATCCACTACGAGGAGTATTAAATTTATCCAATAAAAGTAATGATATCTCGCATCATGTGAACCCTGGAGAATTATGGATCGCGCCACGTTTACTGTCTCTTTTAGATGCTGAAATAGGTGATACCTTAGCCATTGGTGATGCAGATTTAACTATTACCGGATTAATTAAAGATGAGCCTGAATTAGCTTATAACCCTTTTAACAGCATTCCTAATCTATTTATTCATGCCAGCGATTTGGATAAAACGGGCGCAGTGCAGGTCGGGAGCCGTGTACGCTACCGGTTATTTATTAACGGAGACTTAACCACACTAGCCAAATTGCAACAGGATTATGAATTACAAGCGGGTGAATCTTGGGTTGATCAGAGTAAAGAAAGTCGTGCTGCCGGATTAATGGAAAAAGCTAAGCAGTATTTATCATTAACCATCTTGATGGTGATCTTAATGGCTGCCGTTACCTTGATCCTAACTTGTTTACATTATGCTCGAAATCGTAGCGAAACCGTCTCCATGTTAAAAAGTATGGGGGCTAGTCGCGCTTGGTTACGAGTGTGGTTAAGTACACAAGTGCTGATCATGTTTGTTGTTGCTTTTGTTGTTGGTAGTGCTGCTGGATTATTATTAGAGTTCTTATTACGCCTACCATTGGTTGATATTTTACCTAAACAATTACCAACTGTTGGTCTACAACCATTTATGTTTGCTATCGGTGTGGCACTCTGTATTGGTTTACCTGCATTATTGATCCCTTTAACTCGTCTGTTAGATGCACCTGCAATTAATGTTATTCAACAACAGGTGACCACACGTTATTCAAAAACGAGTTGGTGGTTACTACTATTACCGATCACAGCCTTGGTGGTATTTTACGGTAGTAATAAATTAGTATGGATGGTGTTAATTGGTTTATTGGTGTTATTTGTTTTACTCGCATCACTCAGTTACGGGTTATTAAAAGCGCTAGGTAAATTGAAATGGCGTGCTGCATTTAGTTTAGCGTTAAGTCGTATCAACCGTTCACCTAAAAATAGCATGATGCAATTGGCTGCTTTATCGGGTTCATTGATGCTGGTGGCATTAATCTGGTTAATTAAAAGTGACCTATTAGGGGACTGGGAGCAGACTTTAGCTGCCGATGCACCCAATGTATTTGCTATTAACATTAGCCCTGAACAACAGCAAGGTTACTTACAACAGATCGATCAACTGCAATTACCACGTAGTGAAGCTTTTGCAATTATTAGAGGCCGAATTACGGATATCAACGAAGTCAGCACTACCGAGCTCGCTATTTACCAAAATAAAGATGTGCGTATTCTAAAACGTGAAATTAATTTTACTTGGGCGAAACAGTTACCGGTCTATAACGAAGTGATTGCTGGAGAATGGACGGGAGAAAAAACCGTTTCTATTGAACAGGAGGTTGCCAGTGAATTAGGGGTTACCTTAGGTGATAAGCTTACTTTTGAAGTAAATAGCCAACCCTTTACGGCGACGGTTAATTCTATTCGTGCGGTGGAGTGGCAAAGTTTAAAACCTAACTTTGTGTTTATTTTTAGCGAAGACGTGATTGCTGATTTGCCAACTACGTGGATGGTGAGCTTTAGAGCCGGACAAGATCAAACGCCATTAGTTAATGAACTTGCACGTTCATACCCAACGGTGACGTTATTAGATCTGCGTACCATGGCCGATAAAATACAGGGGTTATTAAGACAAATCTCATGGTCTTTAACTGGCCTTGCTGCTTTAGGCGTGATGGCGGGGATCTTATTAATCTTTACCTTATTGCGTCTAAGCTTGAGCGAACGTAAAAGAGAGATCACCTTATATCGTACATTAGGCGCAAGCAAAAAACGCATTAGCCATACCTTATGGGCTGAGTATGGTTTGTTAGCGGTTAGTGCTGGTTTTGTCGCCGCTATTGCTGCAGAGATTATATTAGCAAGTTTAATGACCTGGGGATTTGAATTACCGATACAACTCCATCCGAGTATGTGGTTAACTCTTCCTCTTTTAGCGGTATTAATTGTATTTTTAAGTTTAAGTACAGTGATTAAAGAGCTATTGAAACCTTTAAGATAGGTTTAGCGTGCAATATATAGCCACATTATGAGCGTTATAGTGTGGTTATATTTACAGCGTGGCTATTTGTACAAGTATTACTGAGAAAAATCATCGCTGGCTACCAGTCGGCTGCTGATTAGTTGCACATTTTTTCTAGCAATACGGCAAAAATTAATCTCATGAAGGGCTTTCATTGTATTGAGTTGAAGTTATTTTTTAATAAAGGATCATTGCACTAAAATAAGCGTGTTTTATAGTTGCACCTAAGTTGAAAAGTCCGTAAACTTCGGCCTTCACTTTACTGCTGAATTAGTGATCGGCAGTAATAATTAAAATAGGTTATTCACATAACCACAAAATATCGGAGTACGTTATGTCACTAAGTGCAGAACAGAAAGCTGAGATTGTAGCAAAATTTGGTCGCGCAGAAGGCGATACTGGTTCACCTGAAGTTCAAGTTGCATTGTACACAGTACAAATCAACCACCTTCAAGGCCATTTCAAAGAGCACATCCATGATCACCACAGCCGTCGTGGTCTATTACGCATGGTTAGTCAACGTCGTAAATTACTTGACTACTTAAAGCGTAAAAATGTTGCAGCTTACACAGCATTAATCGCAGAATTAGGTCTACGTCGTTAATTTCGACTTAAACACTGATTTCAAAAAGAGCCTAAGGGCTCTTTTTTTGTTTGTGTTCAGGTAAATTGATAGATAAATTTATCTGTTATCAAATAAATAAAATTTAAGTCCTATTTTTTATGATCAACATAGATATTTTTGATCTTAAATTAAGACAATAAAACGGTCGACTTAGCCTTAACAAGAACATTAGAATATTACAGTGATCTACTAACCATTTTACCCATAGGTATTTCAATAGGTACTTGGTAATATTGAAGTTAACTGGTACCGTTAAGCTCAATATATTAACGCCAAATGAAAATAAATATCTTAAGTTTATTGATTGGTATGACATCAACTCTTCTATACACAAAGCTTATATCGATTATATTAAATTCGTGATTCTAGTCATAAATAGAATACTTATTTATTATGGTTGCTATTACCTAAGGGATTAAATTATGAAGCTAAATTCAATTATTAAAAGTACTTTACTGGCTGCTGCAGTCATCTCTACAGGTTTGCAAGCTAAACCTGTTTATGTTGCAACCACAGCGATTGTTGAACACCCTGCACTAGATGCAGTTCGAGACGGTGTTAAATTAGTATTAGAAGAAAATGGCTATACGGGTGACGAATTAAAATTCACTTACGAAAGTGCTCAGGGTCAACCTGCTATTGCTGCACAAATTGCTCGTAAAATGGTCGGTGATGAACCTGATGTGATTGTCGCTATTGCAACGCCTTCAGCGCAAGCAGCTGTGAGTGTAAGTCGTAATATCCCTGTTGTATTTTCTGCTGTAACGGATCCGATTGGTGCTAAATTAGTACCTACTTTAAAACAGCCTGGCAGTAATGTTACGGGTTTATCTGACATGGTGAATGTGAGACAACATTTAGCCTTGATCAAAGAGTTTGTGCCTAACTTAAAAACAGTCGGTGTACCTTACAATCCAGGTGAAGCAAATTCAGTATCAAGTGTCGCTGCATTAAAAATTGCAGCAGCGGAAATGGGCATTGAAGTGATTGAATCTGCAGCGCCAAAATCTGCGGACGTAATGATCGCAACAAAACAACTGGTTGGTAAAGTAGATGCTATTTACTGCCCAATCGACAATACAATCATTAGTGCTGTTGAATCCGTTATTAAAGTGGGTATCGATGCGCAAATCCCTGTGTTTGCAGGTGATACAGATACCGTAGCGCGTGGTGCTGTTGCCGCTGTTGGTTACAACTACTTCGATTTAGGTCGTCAAACGGGTGATATCGTTGTGCGTATTCTGAAAGGTGAAAAAGCCGGCTCAATTGATGTCAAAATGGCGCAAGGAACTGACCTTTATGTTAACCCTAAAATGGCCGCAAAAATGGGTATAGAAGTACCTGCTGCTGTACTTGCTCGTGCAACTAAAGTTATTAAATAAGAACGGAACAATATGTCACTTTTTTCATTTTTAGGTACGTTAGAAATTGGCCTCATTTATGGCTTAGTCGCTATTGGGGTTTACCTTACTTTTCGTATCTTAGATTTTCCAGATCTAACGGTTGACGGTAGTTTTA
Organism: Psychromonas sp. SA13A; assembly: GCF_011378715.1. GTDB lineage: Bacteria > Pseudomonadota > Gammaproteobacteria > Enterobacterales > Psychromonadaceae > Psychromonas. The sequence goes on from NZ_WTKU01000014.1 coordinate 63,064, forward strand.
CACTCGGGGCTGCTGTGACAGCAACCCTGATTGTAATGGGCGTTAATGTTTTTTTAGCAACTGTTGCTGGCACCATCGCAGCCGCATGTGCAGGGTTAGTCACTGCATGGTTAAACTTACGTTTTGACATTCTACATTTGTTAGCCAGTATTTTAACCATGACAGCTCTGTATACGATTAACCTACGAGTAATGGGGAAACCAAACGTAGCATTAATCATGGAACCGACCATTTTAACGCCTTTCGAAGGCATATTTGGTCTGCCTGATATGTATATGCGCGTTATATTTGTAGCTGTTTGTGCGTTGATTGGCGGGTTATTAGTCGCTTGGTTCTTAAAAACACAATATGGATTAGCAATGCGCGCTGTAGGCTCTAATAAGCGTATGGCACAAGCCAATGGTATTGTGGTCAAGCAAAAAGTTTATGCTGGATTAGCACTTTCCAACGGATTAGTGGGATTAGCTGGCGCATTGTTTGCTCAAACCAATGGCTTTGCCGATTCTACTATGGGTATTGGTACCATCGTGGTTGGTTTAGCCGCAGTAATAATTGGTCAATCATTGTTTGCTAGTCGTTCAATGTATGTGATCGTATTAAGCTGTATTGTTGGTTCTGTATTGTATCGACTAGCTGTTTCTATGGCACTTAATGCTGATTTCTTAGGTTTTAGTGCGTCAGATTTAAACTTGATCACGGCAGTACTAGTTGCCTTGGCATTGATCTTTCCTAAGCTACGTAATGAATGGAAAGCTAAACAAGCAGCGAGGAAAGAAGCATGATTAGTTGTAAAGAGTTACACGTTACGTTTAATCGTGGTTTACCCACTGAAAAGTTAGCATTACGTGGTATTGACTTAACCATACCGCAAGGTGAATTTGTTACTGTTATTGGTTCTAACGGTGCTGGTAAATCAACACTGTTAAATACAATTGCTGGTGATATCAATAGTACCAAAGGGCAAATTCTATTTGGTGAGCGTGATGTAACTAAAGTACCTGCAACGGGAAGAACTGCAGATATTGCACGTGTTTTTCAAGATCCATTAGCAGGAACTTGTGGTGATTTAACCGTTGAAGAAAACATGGCATTAGCTTATGGCCGCGGCAAAAGAGGACGTCTTTCACCTGCACTAAACACTAAAACACGAGAAATTTTTCGTGAACAGTTAGCGCGTTTGAATTTAGGCATTGAAGACCGTCTAGAAAGTCAGATGGGGTTATTATCTGGTGGTCAACGTCAATCGGTGAGCTTATTGATGTCGGCTCTACAGCCAAGCACTATTCTGTTATTAGACGAACACACCGCAGCATTAGATCCAAAAACAGCGGCATTAATCATGGATATCACCTCACAAATCATTGCTGAAAAGCAATTAACCGTGATGATGGTAACCCATTCAATGCGTCAAGCGTTAGACCACGGTTCTCGTACAATCATGTTGCATGAAGGCAAAATTATCTTTGATTTAGCCGGTGAGCAACGCGCTAATTACGAAGTGAAAGATTTATTAAATCTATTTGCCCAAGCACGTACAGATGGCGAAGAGTTAGATGATGATAAATTATTGTTAGGCGCTTAAGTTCTCTGAACTCCAGTAACGTAAAAAGAGCCTAAGGGCTCTTTTTTTATAGGAAAATAGTTTACCAATCCTAGATTTCCATAACCTAGATTCGAATTACGTCATTGAATGTAAACCAATCATATTACCTTCAGAATCTAGCACTAAACAAATAAACCCGTACTCACCTATATCCATTTTAGGCCGTTGTATCGAACCGCCTGCGGCTTTTGCTCTTTCAGCCTCAATAGCACAATCATCACACGCAAAATAAACAAGGGTGCCTCCTCCGCCTGCAATAACATGTTCCATTTTAACTAATGCGCCAGTAGCACCATATTTTTCCATATCAGAAGGGAAAGCCAGCATCTGAATGCTTGAGTCATCAGGATCACCTAGTACTTCTAAATTAACCTCAAACACAGCCTCATAAAATGTTTTAGCTCTGGTTAAATCATCGACATAAATTTCAAACCAACCGACAGGATTCATGGACATACTTTTCTCCTTAGTGATAATTTACTTTCTAAAAAATTAGCGTAATGGATAACCTGAATAATAACCAACAAAGGCTAACAGCGAACAAGGGCTAACAAGCAAGGGATATACTTTATGTAAACTTAGGCTGGTTTAAAGAGAGGGTGACGACAAAAATTCAATTTCTAGACTTTATAGGTAATGACGTTATAGGTAATGGATTAAATATAATATGAACATAATCAATTGAAACTAGTAATATTGTTTCTTTTAATCATTATAAATTGAATTAGGAAGAGTAATGCGCCCAAGTGAACAATTAAAACAAACGTGTATTGACGATTGGTCAGCAGCAACAAACCATGCTTTTTGTGCTGAACTTGCAGATGACAGTCTGCCATTAGATAAAATGAAAATTTATTTAGCTCAAGATTATACTTTCATTGATAACTTTGTACGCTTAGCGGCTTCTGCTATTCACCATGCTCCAACTCTTCCTGACCGTTTGCCATTAGCCCATTTTCTAGGGAATATCGCAGGTCCGGAGAATACCTATTTTCAACGTTCATTTGATATGTTGGAGGTGGCTCAATCTGAACGAGTCACGCCTGAATTATTAAAACCAACCCGTGATTTTCAAGCGTTAATGCTAAAAGCGGCTAACAGTGGTGAATACGGAAATATGATCGCAGTATTGTGTGTTGCCGAGTGGGTGTACTTAAGTTGGGCACAACCTGTTTTTGAACGTACAGATTATGCTGAATTGATTAAAACATTACCCTTCTATTTTGGAGAATGGGTTGCCTTACATTCTGGTGAATATTTTGAATCGGTAGTTGAGCATTTACGTTCTCAACTAGATACAGCATTTAATAATGTAGATGTAGAGCAACAACAAACAATGCAAGATTACTTTCAACAAGCGGTGTTATTAGAAAAACAGTTTTTTGATGCTTGCTATAAATAATAGCTATCTATAATTATTTTCAATAATAGTCATCAAAAAACAGTCATCAACAATAGCTATCAACAATAGCCACCAATACATAGTCTAGGTGTGTTGGTCTTACACTTTACATTAAGCTCAATGTCCAAATATTGATAGTGAGCTTTTACTTCTTCACATCACCAAAAATAATATCTCGACGGCCATCAACCCATAACTCATGCTTTGCCATTACTTTGGTAAACATCGGGCTTTGTAAATATTGATTTAACCAAGCGCGAAGTTTGGGGTAGGGTGATTGTTGATACCATTGACGTTCTACTTTCGAAAACTGGCGAACAAAAGGCATCAAGGCAATATCTAATAAACCTTCGTGCTCAGAGCTTAAAAAAGCGTGTTGAGATAAACGTACTTCTAATTTTTGAAGATACACTTCACAGGCTTGTCGGCGTTCAATGATATTGGTTTCTTGATAACGTTTGGCACATTTATAGGCTTCAACCGCTACAAAAAAGTGTTTTTCAAAGTCATTAATAATTGTAATAACTTCTGCAAGAGGCTCGTTACCTTGAGAGGATAATAAATGATTTGGGTCGTTGTCCTTTAGTACCTTCAACATAATATCGAGACTTTCTTCGACTACTTCTGTGTCTATTCCATCTACTTGAGAAACCAACATCGGCACGGTGCCTTTAGTTGATAGTGCGAGCATTTCAGGTGGTTTGTTGTTTAATTTAATCGCGCGTATCAATACTGGTTGTTTGGATTTAAAAATCGCAATACGTGCACGCATTGCATAAGGGCAATGTTGCAGTGAATAAAGTATCGGCATGTTGGATAATTGTGTGGTCATTAATAGGCTCAATTAAACAGACGTAAATTGGTCATATATTACCTGTACTCTGTTAGCTGAGCTAGTATCGAAAAATAAAGTCGGTGTTGTATTCACTTATTTGTACACTTTTTAATACATTTAATCCGTGTCTGTTAATTTTTGATTCTATAGGTTTGTTTATCTTAAAATATTCATCTAAAAAATTTTAAAAGCGCGTTGCTTGACGTATACTGTCGGCGCGATAAAAAGCAAAATGAAAATAATACTATTAAAGGAAAAAAAATGACTCCTATTGTAAAAAGTTTCCAGTATGGCGAACATACGGTAACACTAGAAACCGGCGTAATTGCACGTCAAGCAACTGCGGCTGTAATGTGTAGCATGGACGATACGTGTGTATTCGTTTCTGTTGTTGGTAAAAATGCTGATGATCAAGAGCGTGATTTCTTCCCTCTGACTGTTAACTACCAAGAAAAAACATACGCTGCTGGTAAAATTCCAGGTGGATTCTTCAAACGTGAAGGCCGCCCATCAGAAGAAGAAACGTTAATTGCACGTCTTATTGACCGTCCAGTACGTCCTCTTTTCCCAGCTGGTTTCAAAAACGAAGTACAAGTGATTGCAACTGTTGTTTCAATCAACCCAGAAGTTAACCCAGATATCGTTGCTATGATCGCAACATCTGCGGCACTGTCTATCTCTGGTATGCCTTTTAACGGTCCTATCGGTTGTGCTCGTGTTGGTTACAAAGAAGGTCAATACCTACTTAACCCAACTAAAACAGAATTAGAAACAAGTGATCTTAACCTTGTAGTATCTGGTACTGACAACGCAGTATTAATGGTTGAATCAGAAGCCGCTATCCTAAGCGAAGACGTAATGTTAGGCGCTGTAGTATACGGTCACGATGAGCAACAAGTAGTTGTTGAAGCAATCAAAGAGTTCGCTGCAGAAGTTGCACGTCCTAAATGGGATTGGTCTGCACCAGTTCGTAACGAAGCATTAGATGCTGCGATTGCAACTGAAGCACAAGCGCGTTTTGAACAAGCTTACCAAATCAGTGATAAAGGCGAGCGTTACGACGCAATCAAAGCTATCACTACTGAAGTTAAAGAAAAATTATTAGCTGAAGACGAAGCATTAGTAGCTAAACAAGTAGGCGAATACCTACATGATTTAGAAAAAACTGTTGTACGTACGCGCATCATTAAAGGTGAGCCACGTATCGATGGTCGTGATCCTGAAAGCATTCGTGCACTTGACGTACGTACTGGTGTTTTACCACGTACTCACGGTTCTGCTCTATTTACACGTGGTGAAACTCAAGCATTAGTTACAGCTACGCTTGGTACACAACGTGATGCACAAATCATCGACAGCCTAATGGGTGAGAAGAAAGATCACTTCTTATTACATTACAACTTCCCTCCATACTGTGTAGGCGAAACTGGTTTTGTTGGTTCACCTAAACGTCGTGAAATTGGTCACGGTCGTCTAGCTAAACGTGGTGTATTAGCGGTAATGCCTTCTGTTGAAGAATTCCCATACACAGTACGTGTAGTATCAGAAATCACTGAATCTAACGGTTCATCTTCAATGGCTTCTGTTTGTGGTTCTTCTCTAGCGCTTATGGATGCTGGTGTTCCACTTAAAGCATCTGTTGCGGGTATCGCGATGGGTCTAGTTAAAGAAGGCGAAGAGTTCGTTGTTCTTTCTGATATCTTAGGTGATGAAGATCATCTTGGTGATATGGACTTTAAAGTAGCAGGTACAACTAACGGTATCACTGCTTTACAAATGGATATCAAAATCGAAGGTATCACACGTGAAATCATGCAAATTGCTTTAAACCAAGCAAAAGCTGCACGTTTACACATTCTTACTGTTATGGATGAAGCTATTTCTGAAGGTCGTTCTGACATTTCTCAGTTTGCTCCACGTATTCACACACTGAAAATCAACACTGATAAAATCCGTGATGTTATCGGTAAAGGCGGCGCAGTTATCCGTGCTCTTTGTGAAGAAACAGGTACAACTATTGAAATCGAAGATGACGGTACAGTTAAAATTGCTGCAACTTCTGGCGAGCAAGCTGAAGATGCAATCAACCGCATTAAAGCACTTACAGCTGAAGTTGAAGTAGGTACTATCTACCACGGTAAAGTTGTACGTCTAGCTGACTTCGGTGCTTTCGTTAATATTCTTCCTGGTAAAGACGGCTTAGTTCACATCTCACAAATCTGTGAAGAGCGTGTTCAAAAAGTATCTGATTACTTGAAAGAAGGTCAAGAAGTTAAAGTTAAAGTACTAGAAGTAGATCGCCAAGGTCGCGTACGTCTTTCTATGAAAGAAGCTGCAGATAAAGTTGAAGCAGCGCCAGCAGCTGAGTAACTTTTTCTAAGCTCTATCTAGATATTATTAAGCAAGCTTCGGCTTGCTTTTTTTATACCTGTAAGAAAATTGTTTGATAAAGAAAAAGACGGCTTAGTTCACATCCCACCTATGCCTCAAATAATGGTGAATAGCGTGTTCAAAAAGTATCAGTTCCTTCTTCGCACTGCGAAACTACGTTTCGGTTACTCATTATTAGCAGCTTCTTATTTATTTAAAATAAAGAAGGTCAGTTGTTAAAGTTAAAGTACTAGAAGCCATGGTTTTAAAATAAGCGCCAAGGTCGCGTACGTCTTTCTATGAAAGAAGCAGCAGATAAAGTGGAAGCAGCACCAGCAGCTGAGTAACTTTTTCTAAGGTGTCTTTTCTTTAAGACTAAGACACTTTAGCGCTAACTTTATAAGCAAGCTTCGGCTTGCTTTTTTTATACCGGTAAGAAAAAGACGGCTTAGTTCACATCTCACCTATGCCTCAAATAATGGTGAAGAGCGTGTTCAAAAAGTATCAGTTCCTTCTTCGCACTGCGAAACTACGTTTCGGTTACTCATTATTAGCAGCTTCTTATTTATTTAAAATAAAGAAGGTCAGTTGTTAAAGTTAAAGTACTAGAAGCCATGGTTTTAAAATAAGTCGCCAAGGTCGCGTACGTCTTTCTATGAAAGAAGCAGCAGATAAAGTTGAAGCAGCTCCAGCAGCTGAGTAACTTTTTCTAAGCTCTATCTAGATATTATTAAGCAAGCCTCGGCTTGCTTTTTTTATGTCTGAAGAGAATATCTAGAGAAAAAAGATGACTTACTACATATCTATAGTGATGCGCTTAAGATTATTGCTCGCTTATATATTGGGAATATAAAAGGTCAGCAAACTCTAGTTCAGTTAACTCATCAATAACTAAATCTCGGACCGCTTCAGCAAAAAGGTCATTATCAGTAGTGAGTTCATAATCATTGAGAGATAAGAATTCTAGCGCTACAGCTAGACCTGTTCGTTTATTTGCATCGGGAAGGGCATGGGAAATAGAAATACTAACAGTGTACTTGGCAGCTATTTCAAAAATATCATCAAGACCTTGGTAAACAATTGCGTTATCTACGCGTCCAAGTGCACCTTGTAACTTAGCTACATCTCGGTTGATAAAATGATATTGTTGATTTCAATTACTCTTTCAAATGGAAAGCAAATAATATCCATTACATATTAGCCAACTTTTGAAAGGTTTTTTTATGTGTTCTAAGTGCTAGTTTAGTTTCAGATTTTACAATTTGCTGACCATATACACCCGATAAATCAAGGTTTTTCGTCGCTTTAATTGAAGGTCTTTCAACAGCATTTACACCATATCTTTCAATTTTTTTATTCATAATTACCTCTAATATTAAAGTTGATTATAGCGTAAAGCTAACAATTTATTATACAGAAATATCTTTAAGCGCTAATGACAATTTAGGTTCTTAGTAAATTACTACTGTTAACAGCTCAGTTTATCGTTATTTTTTATATTAGTTAATGTATTTTTAATTAATTACTTATATTGTTTTTCTCTTATAGTAAGTCACTTACTTTTTGTTAAAAGAAACTCATGAAAGAAAAAGGCATAGCGAATCGCTTTCTAATCCAACCAACCAATAACTTTCTGAACGCACCAGTTCATACGCACATCCATGTGCTAAATGAACTTACAGCAAACGTCCTGTTTGCTGTTGCTGAAAGTTCTTAATTTGTTGGGAAAGCTCTACGGTGAGGGGGTAGCCGCATTGGGTAAGGTTTTATCTTAACTAATTGATATTATTAATTTCAACTATTGGGTGTCCCATACTTTTTTATTAATTTCAACTATTGGGTGCTGAGATGGTCACTCCACGAAGGCATCAAAATGTGCCAAGATTGGATAAGTGTTCAGCAAATCAATCTAACAAATGGAGTGACCAATATGAAATGTAACGTAATTAGCATCGACCTAGCAAAGAATATATTCCAAATTTGTGCATTAGATGAAATGCGCCAAGTACTCTTTAACAAGAAAGTTAAGCGTTCAGAGCTAATTCATGAATTAAGACAGTTTGAACCTTCTCTAGTGGTGATGGAAGCTTGTTACAGCTCTAATCCATGGGGTAGACGAATCGAAAAATTAGGCCATGAAGTGAGGCTTATTCCGCCCTTTGTTGTGAAGCCATTTGTGATTGGTAATAAAAATGATGCCAACGATGCACTGGCGATTGCAGAAGCGTCATTAAGGCCTAAAGTGCGTTTTGTTGCAGTGAAATCAAATGAGCAACAAGATATTCAATCATTGCAACGCATTGCCGAACGTATGATAAAAGTCAGAACGGGTGACGTTAACCAACTAAGAGGATTATTATCTGAATATGGCACGGTTGTGGGGCTTGGTGTTCCTACGTTAATGAAAGCAATTCCCGATATTATTGAAGATGCAAGCAATGAGTTAACCGCCACTGCACGTACTTTTGTTCGTCGTTTATATCGTAATATACAAAGAACTACCATACAGATTGATGAAATAAAAACGCAACTAAACGCGCTAGTGAAAGATAAGGATGAGTACAAATTACTATTAACAGTACCAGGTGTTGGACCCGTCATTGCCGCTGCATTAATGGCCGCAGTCGGTGATGCAAACGCCTTTAAAAATGGCAGACAACTTGCTGCTTGGATTGGACTTACGCCTTCTCAATACGCTAGTGGAGAAATCAATCGAATGGGTAAAATTACCAAACGAGGAAATAGCACGCTCAGAAAGTATCTAATCCATGGCGCCCGCACCGTATTAAATTGGTGTGACAAAAAAGATGATGTCTTAAGCTGCTGGCTAAAAAAACTCAAAGAACGCATGCATGGATGCAAAGCAGTGGTTGCATTAGCCAATAAATTAGCACGGATAATTTGGTCGGTACTCTCAAGTAAACAACCTTTTAATATTGCTAAAGCCTGTGCATAAGCAGCAAAAAAATGGAAATGTTAGTCATGAAAGAATCAAACTACAACCCTAAACGGTAATATGCATTGATGATTTAAAACGGTTTGTCTTACTTGGAACCTCCGCTGGACTTCTGCCATCAAGGCATAATGGGTGCAAAGGCGAGTAAGACTTCTTCTGGAATTCAGGAGGGCGCGACTCCCCATAAAGAGTCATTAAGACGCCGGATATATGTCAAGAAACCGTTATCTCACTAGTGTTAAAAGCAGTTCAGGAAAGGTGAACTATCGAATAAAACGATAAAGAGCAAAACACGTTTAACCAGAAAATTTAGCCCTTTGTATTTAAGTGGCGACGTACTTTTGCACGATATCAATTATTAAAAAATAAAGAAAAAACAGTTTAACCTTGATTTACAAGGAGTGACCATATATGTCCCATACTTTTCTCCTCTAGGATTTTGCAATCTTTCCGTCGTAAATACTGCATTTTGTCATATTTCTACATGATTTATATTTCATCTTTTATTTTAAATTATTGATTAAAATAATAATTACAGTAGTCTAAGTCTATTATTAATCATTAGATGTTTGCCATCTTTCCGCTGGGAATATGACTTTTTGTCATCTAATAAGATGTTATGTTTCTCGGGGTAATTGGAGTATCTAGTGGGATTTAAAATTGAAAAAACGGATCAGTATTGGAAGTGTTTAGAAGAGGCTTATGATCCTGAGTTATCAAAAAATCGTGCAAAAGAATTGCTTGAAGGCTTTTTATATTTCAAATCTAAGACTGTAAGCCAGCAATCTGGAACACCTCAAAAAGTTGAAGATGCAATATCACATTTACAGAGTGTTTTAGGTGGGGCTACTGGTAAATCATCAAAAGGTTTTATAACCATCTTTTTTGAACATCCTATAATTTCATCTTTTATAGCCGGCGTATTTATACTTGTTGTGTGGCAGTTCCTTGGTCCTTATTTTGGTACAAAAACATAACAAGCGCATCAAATCTGACGTCACATATCGTCCGATTTTTTTCTTAAAAAAATGACGCAAAAAAGCGTCCAACATGTTCCGCAGTTTATGCGGGCGTTAAATGCCATTCGGAGTTTGTAATATAATGGAAATTAAAGAATCTCAATGTGGCAGTGTGAATACACTATTAAAAAAAATATCAGAATTGAGTGTTGAAGACCATTCGATCTTTTTTCGAGGTCATGCAAATAAAAAATATTTACTAGATCCTTCATTATATCGAGATGAAAGTTGGTATAGCAATGAAGATAAAATGATACGGGAAATACTCATTAGATGTCCCTCCGATTTCAGTAGTATGAAAACTTGTTTTGAAAAGCTTGTAAAAATGCAACATTACGATTTACCTACAAGATTATTAGACTTAACTGAAAATCCACTTGTAGCACTTTATTTTGCATGTGTTGGTGAAAGTGATAAAGGAAATGATGGGGAAATAATTTTCTTTAAAATCCCTAAAAAAGAAATACGATATTTCGACAGTGATACAGTAAGTGTTGTGTCAAATGTTGCATGGGCAAAACCAGATTTCGAAATTAAGAAACCATTTGATACTGAGAAAACCTTCCATAAAGAAAATAATATTCATGCACAAAAACTTATGCATGATATTCGACAAGAAAAACCTCACTTTAGAGAAAGAATAAAGCCAGAACATATACAGTCAGTTGTTTGTGTAAAGCCTCAATTAGACAATCCAAGAATAATAAGGCAAGAGGGAGTATTTTTATTATTCGGCATTGATGGCAATAAACATAATCCTGCTAAAATTCCAGAAAACTGGGTCGTAAGGGTTAATGAATCTCGAATAATTATAAAGTCTGCGGATAAGCCAAAAATACTAAAACAATTAGCTAGCATTGGAATTTCAAAAGCAAAACTATTTCCTGAAATAGATATGGTTGCACAATTTATAAAAAATGATTTTGGCTTAGATAAGCAAGAGTTTATATCTTCAATAAAAGATTATTCGCCACCTAATATAAAATTCTCGTTAGGCATTTGACAATGCATTTAAACAGAACTAAAACAGTGGGTTACGTTTAGTTTTGCTATGATTTTAACCCGTGGTTGAGATCGTGGACACCCATCAATTTTGATGAGTCATAATTATTATTCTATCTTTTAGTTATGTGGTTTTTACATGCTAAGAGATAGTTTTTATGACACAGTCTCGCCAATCTCAGGTATCGTTATCAGATACACCTTATTATCACTGTATTTCCCGTTGTGTTCGCCGCGCTTATTTGTGTGGTCAGGATAAATACACAGAAAAGTCTTTTGAGCATCGACGTCAGTGTCGATAAATTATGGACACTCAAGCATTGAACTTAGCCATTTCATTTGGTTAATAAACTAAGTTGATATTCTCTTTGGTCATCATTTCTAACAAGAATTTATATTCTAATTAATCCCTGTTTAAGTCATGTTAAACACTCACTTATTTGAAAGGAAGTATCATGGAACTAACCCTTTATCACATGGGGCATTGCCCATTTTGCAAACGAGTTAATGGCGGGCGGCGGTAAAGTCCAAGTACCTTGTCTATTGATTTGTGAAAAGGGTAAAAGTGCTCAGTGGTTGTATGAGTCTCGAGATATTATCCACTTTTTAAAACAACATTATTAAGCAAGTATGAGACTGTTAATGCTTGATGACTCTGTAAATAATTCTATGTAACCTTGATTTGATGACTTTAAATCAACAGCCTTTTACTTTTTTCGATAATTTAATGTGCCATATTAGAACCACTCATCAACTCCTTACTCATTTACCTATCATTCAGTAAATTAAATTTCTTTTATTTTTGTTTTCTTCAAATTTTCTACACATTTATTCGTTATGATCCAATAAGTTAAAAATAAAGGTAAAACATCATAATGAAAAACTTAAAGCTAACATTGAGTATTGTACTTGTTATCGTCTTGATAGCAGGAGCCTCCACCTATTTTTATGTTAAAAACTCAGAGCCTGAGGTCACTTTTTCGACTCAACCTGTGGTGACTGGAAATATTGAAAATACTGTATTAAGCAACGGCGTTTTATATCCCTATAAAATGGTTAATGTTGGGGCTCAGGTATCGGGGAAGCTACAAAAAATTGCAGTTAATCTTGGGGATACGATCAAACAAGGTGATTTGATTGCGCAAATTGATAACCTGACGCAAAAAAATCTACTTCAAGAAGCGCAAGCTTCTCTTAATAACATTAATGCGCAATACCGTGCAAAACAAGCTCAAATACATGAGTCAAACTTAGCATTTGAACGCCAAGCGAAAATGCTCAAGCAAAAGCTTAGTTCACAGGCTGATTATGATATTGCTGAAGCTGCGCTGTTAGTTTATAAAGCGGAGTTAGAGCAACTGTTAGCAGAAAAAGAGAAAGCATTAATTAGTGTTAACAATGCCGAGATAGATCTTGGTTATACAACCATCTCTTCACCGATTGATGGCACGGTTATTTACGTTTCTGTTGAAGAAGGGCAAACCGTGAACACCAATCAATCAACTCCTTCGATTATTGAAGTTGCACAGTTAGATGTAATGACGGTTAAAGCGCAAATTTCTGAAGCGGATATTATTAATGTACAAGCTGGGAAAAAAGTGTATTTCTCCATTTTAGGCGCCCCTAATAAAAAGTTTGAGGGGGTACTTCGCTCTATTGAGCCTGGCCCAACCTTGTTAACGGGTGACGATAGTAAACTCGCTATTGGGGATAGTGATGCAATTTATTACAACGCGTTATTTGATGTTGAAAATAAGCAGAATTTATTACGTGTTGGCATGACAGCACAAGTCTCTATTGTTTTAGGTTCTGCGGAAGAGGCATTATTAATTCCTTCACAAGTGCTGACCAGTAAATCAGAAAGAAATGATCAATATAGAGTGTCTATTTTAGTGGATGGAAAAGTAGAAAAAAGAAAGGTTGAGATTGGCATCAATAATAAAGTGCAAGCACAGGTATTAAGTGGCTTAAACGAAGGTGATCAAGTCATTGTTGGGCAATCAAGTGTCAAAGAGGTGAGAACCCGATCTGCACTTCAATCAAATGATAAACAACCCGGTGGAGGCAGACGTCCATAATGCAAGATATACTCTTAAAAGTTAATCAGTTAAGTCGTCATTTTCCTGCAGGTGATCAACAGTTAACGGTACTTAACAATATTGATTTAACCATTCGCCGAGGGGAAATGGTTGCCATTATTGGGGCATCTGGATCAGGTAAGTCAACACTCATGAATATATTAGGGTGTTTGGATAAACCCAGTGAAGGGAGTTATCAAGTTAATGGTGAAGACACTGCGCTTATGGGGCCTGAACAATTAGCTCAATTACGTCGTAATTATTTTGGTTTTATTTTTCAACGCTATCATTTGTTAGAAGATTTAACCGCGCTTAAGAATGTAGAAATACCAGCACTTTATTCAGCGGAAAATAAAGCTTCTCGTCAAGCAAGGGCGCAAAGTCTGTTAGAAAGATTGGGGTTAGGCGACCGATTAGATCATAAACCAAGCCAGTTGAGTGGTGGTCAGCAACAACGTGTAAGTGTGGCGCGTGCATTAATTAATGGCGGGAATATCATCTTAGCGGATGAACCGACTGGAGCGTTGGATAGCCAAAGTGGCCATGAAATGATGGCTTTATTAAGGGAGTTACATCAGCAGGGGCATACGATCATCCTTGTTACCCATGATCCTAAAATTGCTGCAACGGCTGATCGTATCATCGAAATTGCTGATGGCAATATTATTAGCGATAAACCTTCGAGCCAATCTTCTGCGATATCAGAAGAAAAACAGCTAACAGAAGGTAATCGCTTAGATCCTAAAAAACAAAAAAAGATCAGTGCTTGGTTTAGTTTTAGCGAAACCTTAAAAATGGCAATAGAGTCGATGGCAAGTCATCGATTAAGAACATTTTTAACCATGTTGGGCATTATTATTGGTATCGCCTCTGTTGTTTCAGTAGTGGCTATCGGTAATGGCTCTCAGGAATCTGTGTTAAAAAGTATGGCTTCAATGGGGACCAATAGCATAGTGATAAAACCGGGATCTGGTTATGGTGATAGGAGAGCGGGACGAGTACAAACCTTAACCGCAGATGATGCAACAGCATTGAGTAGTCTCTCTTTTGTGGATAGTGTTACCCCAACGGTACGCGTTAATGTCGCAGTGCGTTATGGCAACGAAGCCGTGACCGCTGAAATACAAGGTGTTGGCCCGGATTATTTTAGAGTGGGTGGCTTTGAATTAGCTCAAGGGCAGTTATTTGAAGAAGATAGTGTGACAGATTTAGAGCAAGTAGCCGTTATTGACAATAATACGCTCAAAGACTTATTCCCTAGTGGAGATGCGCTGGGTAAAGTTATTTTTCTAGGGCGTTTACCGGTTCGGATTATAGGGGTGACGGCACCCCGAGAAATGGCCTTTGGTAATAGTGATTCATTAAATGTTTGGTTACCATACAGCACTGTGAATGCACGTATTTATAGTCAAAATAACGTTGATGATATTACGGTACGTGTCAGCGATACGGTATCAAGTACAGCAGCAGAACAAGCGATTATTAACTTAATAAAAATGCGCCATGGTGTTGAAGACTTCTTTACGATTAATACCGATACAGTGAAAGAAAATATTGAAAAAACATCATCGACGATGACTTTGCTTATCTCTGCTATTGCTTTTATTTCTCTTGTTGTTGGCGGGATTGGCGTGATGAATATTATGCTGGTTTCAGTCACTGAGCGTACTAGAGAAATTGGTATTCGCATGGCCGTTGGTGCAAGACAATCCGATATCTTAAAACAATTCTTAATTGAAGCGGTCTTGATTTGTATTTTAGGTGGCACATTAGGCATTAGTTTTGCGTATTTAATTGGTATTATTCTTTCTGCAGCGGGCAGTAGTTTAACCATGGTTTATTCATTAGCGTCTATTATTGCTGCTTTTGCTTTCTCTACTGCTATTGGCGTCTTATTTGGTTTCTTACCTGCTCGTAATGCGGCAAGGTTAAATCCTGTTGAGGCGTTATCAAGAGGCTAGAAAGCATTAAACGGCGTGACATTAATAGTTAATAGGAAAGATCGAGGACACCCATCATCTTTGACGAGTCATAATTACTCTTCTATCTTTTAGTTATGTGATTTTTACATGCTAAGAGATAGTTGTTATGACACAGTCTCGCCAATCCCAGGTATCGTTATCTGATACACCTTACTATCACTGTATTTCCCGTTGTGTTCGCCGCGCTTATTTGTGTGGTGAAGATAATATACAAGCCAATCGTTTGAACATTACCGTCAAGGGATGGTTGAGCGCATGTATCAACTCACATCTCTCTTTAGCATTACCTTGCTCAACCTTTACCTTGTTCAATCTTTAAGATTGAGCTCTACACTTCTTTAGCTTACGAAATTTTTATTGGGGACTGTCGGTCTTTTTATACAGTTTTTATATCGTTATTTGTTAGAGGTATTCTTTTTCTCCCTCTATCAATGTGTTTTTAGTAAAACACTGAAGATCAAAACGGCTTCTTATTCGTTTTATCCCTCGTATGGCAAAAGAATATTTATGGATTCAGTGACTCAACTTGTATTAGGTAGTGCCATTGCTGCTGCTATTGCGCATAAGCAACTTGGCCGTAGTACATTAGCCATTGGCGGTGTATTGGCTACATTACCTGATTTAGATGTTTTTCTATCAGCAACAGATGCTGTTACTCGTTTTACTGAACACCGTAGTTTTTCTCACTCTTTGTTTGTTTTATTTCCCTTTGCTCTTATCTGCTTTGCTCTTTTAAGATACTGTTTTAAAGTGAAGTTAAGCACAGAAGTTATCTCTAATCAGCGTTTATTTTGGTTGTGTTGTTTGCCCTTAGTAACACATCCAATGCTTGATGCCTTTACTAGTTATGGTACGCAATTATTTTGGCCGTTAGCTATTCCTCCAATTTCAATCGCTTCAATTTTTGCCGTTGATCCTTTATACACATTACCTTTGTTAATTGGTTGCGTGTATCTATGGCGAAACAGTGAAGATGATAAAAAATATAAGGCAAGAAAGGTTAACAATATTGGCTTGATACTGAGCAGCGGTTATCTATTATTAGGTTTGCTCTTACAAATGCAGATGCAAAAAAAAGTTGAGTCTGTTTTACAAATGAACAATATCGCTCAGGATAAACTATTTATTTCTCCACTTTATCCCAGTCTTAATTGGTGGTGGGCTATCGTTATTGATAAAGGCGTTTATTACGATGTAAAAATCAATGTACTGACAAATAGCTTGGTGTTGTCGGTAAAAAAAGATTTAGGGCATAATCATCTAGATGTTTATCCGCCTGCATTCACTTCACTTGATTGGTTTACAAATGGTTTTATTCGTTTAGAAGAGTTTGAAGGCCAATTAGTCGCAACAGACCTGAGAATGAAAACAGGCGAGTTAGATTATGCTTTTAAGTTTGCATTAGCGACGAAGGAAAATGATGGTTGGAAGGAAATATCACCATTGAGGTTATGAAAGTCATCATCGTCGATTGCAAGGAAGCGAGTTTTGGACACCTACTATTTTAAGTTCTCGTTTGTCCAAGTTGCCCACTGTTCTATAACAGAACTCCTACAATACCCGTTCAACTTGGAAAGTTTTGTCCTTCTATTGGTAAAGTGGCCAAAACTATCCGTTAAATATAAATAGGTTAAATATAATTTTTTAAAAAGCGTATAAAATAACTGTATTTCATACGCTTTTTATTTCTCTGTTATAAAAACAAAAGAGTAATTAAAACGTAAAAGCGAGTTGACGATGTAATCAACTGCATTAAAGTATTAAATGGTTTTAAACAAACTATTAAATTCGTTTTGGGCTTTGTTATCACCATTTAAAATCTTAGTTGATAAATTATAAATACGCTGTGTAACGCCTTGAACTTTTTCTTTAAAATTTTCAGCTTGTTGATGATCAATTCGATTATTTTTGTCGTATTTAGCTAGTAATAAATCCATTACATGATTCATTTTAACTTTAAGTTTTTGTTGGGAAATGCCTATTTGTTGGGTTCTTTCGGCGATGCTTGGTCTCGCATCAATCTCAGCCGCTAGCCATTGTTTATACTGGTTCACAAAGTTGGGTGCATTGATGATCATTAACCCATTATTGGTGTCCAGCATGTAACTACGAACATCCGCGTTTGCTGAACCAATAAATAAATCATCGCCAAACAGCATAACTTTTGAGTGTAAAGATAAGGTGCTGGTGTCGTTCTCATTCGCTTGTTGATATTCACTGTAGTTAAACGTTGCAGCTGTTGTTGCCGTTTGTTCCGCTCTATAGTCTTCAAATGCTTTCATTTGCCACATTGCAAGTAGATTCACTACATTTAAATCGGTGGTTTCAATAGAGTTGGTGATGATTTGCAAGCTTACATGTGTACAGTCCCAACTGCCGTCAACCATCGCACCTAGAGCGGCGAGTAGGTTGCCGGGCATAAAGAAGTAAGCATTATGGATGATAACTTGCTGTGGGTCATTTGCAGTTGCCTGTTCACAGGTCTTTTTCAAGGACGCTAGCCAAGTTGCGTGAATCGCTTTTCCATAATCAGCTTCTTTGCCATCAATAGACCCATAACCTCTTTTACTTTCAAAGAAGGGCAGGTTTTCTATGTAGTAAACTTGAGCTGAATCATCTAAAGCAAAAGATTGGCTGACTCCCTTGGTCGATGGAAGATAGTTGTTGTTATAACTAGCAATCATTTCAGTCATGGATTGCTCAACTTTTATTAAGCGCTGATCTAAACTAACAAAGTGTTGTTGATAATATTGGTCAACACAAGTTGGATTGTTGGTACTTTGGTTAGTACAAAATTTTTGTGATTGTTTGTAAATATCCAAATTCATTAAAAAGTCATTGGGAGCATGTTCGCGGGTTTCATCAAGCGAGGCCACCATTGTAGTAAAGTTCCAGAGTCGGTCAAAAGTAGAGGTTACTTGTGGATCAGGCGCATTAAATTCTAATCGTACATCGGTATCCATAAAAATGTATTTACTGGCTAAGGGGCTCGGGTTCATGTGATAAGAGTTTTCAACATTACGACCGCCTAATTGCATGGTCTGTTGATCAACTAAGAGTAATTTATGATGTAAAAATTCAGTGAGATAATCCCAATCTCTGCGGGCAATGGAGTTGTTTTCTCGATTGGTCGGTAAAAAGCTATTAACGGAATTTAATACTGGGTTAATTTGATCGCCTAATACTAATGTAGCTGTCGCTAATTTTATTTTTGCTGTTAACGATGCTAACCCACCTTGGTAATTAGCTTGATAATATAATTTACCTAATTTTTTTAACTGAGCTTGGGTATCCGCACTGTCAGCATCCGTTGAAGCGGATAATGCAGCTACATCTATTGACTGGCCATGTTCAAGGGAAAAAGCCATTAACTCGGGGTTTTTGGCATATAAGCCAGACAGGAAAAGAGCAGACATAGGAGTCGATAAATTAGAAATACCAATGTCTGAAGCTAAGCGATTATTGATTTTTTCATTATCAAAGAGTTGTTCAATTTCAGCATACTTGTCTTGATTACAAGCGGCGTCTGCTTTGCTTGATTGACCACAGCCTAAGGTTAAATAGACTGCATCTTTAACGATATTTTGACTAGGTCTTCCGTACAGCCTAACTTGAATGTAGCCGCCTCCTGCTTGTTGCAAATAACTGAGGCGGTCTAAATCTTTGTAGGTGCTGAGGTAATCTAATAATAACCTGACTTTTACGCCTCGTTTTGCAGCGTTTATAAGAGCTTGGGCTAATACGGAAGAGGTGTGGTCGTCAGAAAAAATATAATAAGCAAGATCAATGTGGGTGTCAGCTGCATTTATCAAAGCCAGTTTACTGGCAAAGGCTTGATCATTATCGGTGATCACCGTGGCGGATTTTATTGGTAAATTGCCAGTAGATGCATACTGAGTTAACAAGGCATCATCTAATGCTACTTGCTCTCGAGTCGCACAAGCACTAACTGTAAATATTCCAATTAAGATAAATAATTTAGTACCAATCTTGGTTAGTCGCATTACTGATTCCTTGTATTATTACTAAATGATCATTGAAATAATTGTTGTTAAATCTAGCATTGAATTTTTTAGCTGATTGAACTCTTTAACTGATTATATGTTGTAGTTAATTGAACCGGTCATAAATATAGGTGGATTTTTGTTAGTCTCTTAAAGGGCAATTAAAACTAATAAGTCACATGAATTAACAAGCAACATAAATTAATAACTACAATCAAGCCAGTAACTTATAAATGACTAAAAATCCACCATATAGGCAAAAAATGAGTTATTCAAGTGTTCAGCCAAAATCTCTTTTTTAAAAAACAAACTATCGCCTTTAAGTCACATAAAAATGAAGTAACTAAGGGTGAAACAGTTAATAGTAAGGGTGAACTGGTATGAACTCTTATCATTAAAATAAAAGGATCCCTTATCGTTTATGGATGCCCAACAGCTAAATATATGGCCTAAAGATCTCGGTACACTTGTATTACTGCAACGGTGAGAAAGGAATTTTTCTAGGGTAGTTAAGGCTAAGCTAAAGGTATGCAGAAAAAATAAGAAAAAAACGAGGTTTTTTAACTGATTGGCATCAGCCTAATTAGGTCCATTTACAATGGTGTAATCATGGCATTTTTTTAATAATTTTAAAAAGCTGTTTAGATTTCGATCCAGACTGCTTTCGGGTAAAAAGAGGTGATAACCATATGCCTTGGCGAGTTGTTCACTACGATGTAACCATGCTGCGATTGGGCCTTTATATATAACTTCATTTAACGTATAGGGCTCAAAATTAATCAGACTACCTTCAAAATCAACTTCTTTATTAGCGATCGCTAAAATGAGCAATTCTTGTTGTTCGTGAATTAATTTGTTCGCTAATCTTGGTGATATACTTTTAGCTATATGGTCTAAATTATTTAGTTTGATGCCGACATAGGGTAATTGTATATGCTCACCTTGGACATCTGCTTTAAGTTCACCAAAACGTATAATATCTTGCCATGGTAGTGCCCACTGACCATGGCGATGACAATATCTAATCGTTTTTGGGGTGATAAAAAGGCTGGTTCCGGGCTCTAAATACTTAAGTACACCTATTAAAATAAGCACTAACGTAGCTGATATGAGGAAAATTAATTGAATTTTAAAGATTTGCCAAAGGAATAAGCTCAAAATCCAAAAAACAAATAGCGAGATACATCCAAGCCATATAAATGTATGCGTATAACGTTTTGAATTAGGGTGAATGGTAATAACTCTATCGGTTGTATTATCCAATTTAACCTTCCTTAAAAACTTTGTCGCTCGAGTAATTGCTTATCAATAGCAACGATAAATATATTATTAGGGTAAATGCAAACCTATAAAAATCATATAGTAAATGTAAAAAATCATTTTAAACAAAAATAATATTTGAAAAAGTGCCAAGGGTTGTAAACTTTGTGCGGAAACAGGTTATCTTACTTGGTGCAAGCTTATTTGAAAAAGCAGGGCTCTGTAGCTTTTAAGTAGTACCTTTTACACTATTCTGTGCTGAATTATTATGATTCAATCTAGGCTACTTTAGGCACTAAGTCTTTGCTACTCATCCTTTTAATTCTACTTTTTATCACCTGAATTTATGCTCTAAATTGGGATTAAATTATTTTCAATTTTACGATAAATATTGCTATCTATTATTAATTCTTAGGAACATAATCTCGCTGTTACCAGATCATTTAAAGTCATAGTGTAACGTTAGTCATAGGGTTATTAGTTGTTTATCTTAATAAAGGAAAGCATCGTGAGTAAAGGCCAAGACAGCAAAAAAGACGGTAAGAAAAAACCGATTTTGACTGCAAAAGAAAAAAGAACATTAAAAATAGCTAAAAAATCAAAAGTTGGATTTTTAGCTAAATAAAGATTAAATGAAAGGTCATCAACATCCCGATGACCTTTTAAAGCTTCTAGCCTCAATCAACTTTATTAATACCGATGAGAAAGTGTTGACCCGATAAATTGTATTGATTGATACACTGCAATTCCCCTCAATAAAAACTTTACTTAATGAAGCGGTTAACCTGTTCTTTGAAGGGAAGCTTTTCTAATGCAGTTTCCTAATTAAAATTTCTAATACAGCTTTTTTAGTAATAATTCAGCTTGACCCGTTATTGCTTTATTCGGATTTAAACTAAGTGCTTTCTCAGCAAAAGACTGTGCCTGTGCATTTTTACCTTGGCGGTAATTCAACTCTGCTAGGCGTAAATAGATTTCAGGATTACGTGGAGATATCCTGATCGCACGTTCTAAAATCCCCGTTGCACCGCGCAAGTTACCCTTGCTTTCTTGCTGCTCAGCAAGACTAAATAATGAGTCTAAGGCAGCGCTTCCCTTCACTGTATTATCAATATCGTCAGTTGGCGTGCTAACTGAACTTGGAGTGGTGGGCTCAGTCGTTGGCGATGTAACAGGTTTTGTACTACAGGCCCATAAAAAACTAGATAAACAAACAACAGCAATTTTATAATGATTCATTATGATGATCTCTTTAGTTGGTTTAGTTGGTTAAATTACGGAACCAATCGATGACTTTATCAGTTGTACCGCAACGTATTTCTTCCTTTGGCTCAGTACCGCTCACAAAAGGCAATTGTATTGTATTATCACAGCGATCTTGGCTACCGATGCCTGATTCGCTGTCAACCCAACTTAGGGTGATGTTTTTTGGTGGAAAGTTCTGCAAAGGTTGCTGAGCTCGCGCTTTAAAAATATCAGCCCAGACTCGAAGTGCACCGCTTGAACCGGTCAATCCTGTTGTTTTATTATCATCACGACCAAGCCAAACAACCGCTTGCATATCATCTGAAAAACCTGCAAACCAACTGTCTCGCAAATCATTGGTTGTTCCGGTTTTTCCTGCAACAGCAAAATCAGGTAATAACCATTGTAATGCTTTAGCTGAACCTTCGTGCGTAACAGCTTGTAAAGCATGGCGTAACGTATAAATCGAACTAGAACTAAAGCGTTTTTCAATATCAATAGGATAACTTGTTAGTACTTCTCCGCGCGGATCGACAACGGAGCGGATCGCCAATAACGGTGTATAAAATCCACCTGAGGAAATGGTTTGATACATTTGAGCTACTTCAAGCGGACTCAATTCCGCTGCGCCTAAAGTGATCGCAGGGAGTGCTGGAATGTCACTATCAACGCCAAGTCGTTTTACTGTTGATAAGATATTATCTAAGCCTAAGTCATTACCTAAACGCGCCGTTGCCTGATTGTATGAACGTGCTAATGCTCTATATAAAAGTACATCGCCATGATCTTGTAAATCGTAGTTTTTAGGGGCCCAAGTATCGCCGTTATCTAATTTTTTTTCGTAGGCTGCATCGCTTATTAAAGTCGCTAACGTATATTGTTCACTTTTTTCTAAGGCTGTTAAATATACGGCGGGTTTCATTAACGAGCCGATTTGTCGACGGGCATCAATTGCGCGGTTAAATCCCGCATATCGCGTGTCGCTACCGCCAACAATAGCCGTTACTGCGCCTGTATTCGGTTGCGTAACAATTATCGCTCCCTGCAAATTCGCATTAGGCTCAGATTTTTTATTACTAGCCATCATTTTAACCAAGCTAGTCTCAGCAGTTTGTTGAATTAACGGATTAAAATGGGTAAAAATAGACAGGCCATCGGAGCTTAAGTCTTCAGCTTTGTAATCATTTTGTAATTGCCTGCGCACAAGGTCTAAATAAGCAGGATAACGTTTACCACTGCTAACGCTGCGCTCACCCACTTTTAGTGGTTCTTGCTTAGCTAATTCAGCAAGGTCTGCATCAAGTTGTTTTTCTCTGACTGCAATATCTAATACTAAATTGCGGCGTTTTAATGCACGTTCAGGGTTACGCCATGGATTGTAATAACTGGCACCGCGCACTAGTGCAACTAACAGTGCTTGTTGCGACAGCGATAAGTCCATAATATTTTTTTTGAAATAATACTGACTTGCTAAACCAAAGCCATGAATAGCCCGTGGTCCATCTTGACCAAGGTATATTTCATTCATGTATCCTTCTAAAATATCAGCTTTGCTTGCATGTAACTCCAATAGCACCGCCATCAACGCTTCCTGCGCTTTACGAATTAATGTTCGCTCCGGCGTGAGGTAATAATTTTTAATCAATTGCTGTGTCAGTGTCGACGCTCCCTGTGAGAAGCCACCATCTTTAATGTTGGTAACCATTGCTCGCCCGATACCGCGTAGCGAAATACCAAAATGGCCGTAAAAGTTCTTATCTTCAACAGCAACCAGCATTGCTTGTAAAGAAACTGGCGTTTCAGCAAGTTGAACTAATAATCTATCCTCATTGTGGGAAGGATAAATACCGCCTATCACCAAGGGCTGTAAACGTACTAACGCTTTATTATCTTTACTTTCTAGCTTTGATACAAAGCCATTATTTAGGGTGATTTTTATTTTTTGTGCTGCGGCTAATTCGTCACTGAACTGAAATTGAGGGATGAAAATGGTTACTTTATTTTGTTCAATTAATGCCTCACCGGGATTATTAACGTTGCCCACAAACTGATATCCAAGCATGGTCATTTCTTCACGTAAATCAGTCAATGAGAGTGGCAATCCTTCGTATATCTCTAGAGGTCGCGCGTAAACAGTTGATGCAACTGACCACTGTTTATCTTTAAAAGTCGAATTAACGATGGAATCTAAGTAGATGAGAATACCGACAGCGATCATTATTAATATTAATAATGCAGTCCATAGTTTACTTTTATCACCCTTTGGTGAAAGAATACCCTGTGCTTTAGCGGAGGGATGAATTTCATCGTTTTTGTTACGCATACACAATACCTTTGTTTTGAAATACTAATCTGATTGTTTTGATGTTTTTAACTAATCGCTTAGTACCGTGCATAAAAGCAAGATATGCGCCTTTGTTTTGTATTCCTTTGGCGATGCACTTAATACCGTTCCACTCAATAATATCTTGTGGTTGTATCGTATAGCGCTGTTTACGAATAGATGGCGCAAAGCCATTTCGATTCTTTTGTAATGCTCTATTATTCTTACGTTTAAATGTTATTTTACGCTCAGTACTCCGCTCTTGGTTTGACCCACCTGCGATCACAAATGCATCATTACTGTGCGATTTTTCAATATTGTGGTGATAGCGGTTTGCCTTGGTCACGTAGCCAAAAGTTTCTATCGCGTCAGGAAAAATGCTTAGTAATTGAGCGCGTATAATATTCATAGTTGTGGCAGGTTTTAAGCTCTTTTGCTTTGTACTCGTTAACGACCACTTATTATCATGCAGTGCTTTATGATGCTTACTACAAAGCGTTTTTAGGTTGCTTGGCGCATCAGAGCCGCTTTGTGAACGATATATTACATGGTGAACTTCAAGCTTATCACAGCAGCCTTTTTTGCCGCTCTGGCATTTGTAGTTATCACGCGCTAATACATAGGCTTTAACATTCTCAAAACCATACTGAACACCTTGTTGATACTGTTCATTTGAAATATTAGGATTGTTCATCTTTACCATATCAAACGTACCCGTTTCCAAAACAGTTTTAGTGACCGGCATTAATGATCTGCACTGATTAATTAATCTTACATGAGCGTCCACTTTCCATTGTACGGATGGGGCTAGTCGGCCTTTTCTGGTACTAGCTGCTCGATTTAAAAAGCGTGGCGCTCTGTAACGTAACTTGTTGCGCTTCTGTCTGCGGTACATTTTGCGTGTCGTCATTTTGTCTGAAATGTCATTGCGCATAGTCGCAATAGCCGAAAAAACCTCTTTCGTATCTGAGAGGACAGATATACCGACTTCGCCGTGACCTGTATCAACGCCAAGCGTCAGCGGCTGTTTATAGCCCGCAGATCCAAATTTTAGCTGTATGGTAAACGGATTGCGTTTAATAACCGTTGCTTTGCCTTCTCTGATCAGTATCTTTGCTTTTCTTGGGCGGCATGGCATCAATGATTCACCATGCTTATTAATGACAAAAACGCGCATAATATCCTTAACATATTTAGTTAGTAAAATTAACTAATCCTCTCACGAGGTTGATTCCCATCGTCAATGTTGTAAAAGCTTTTTACACTTAGCACACCGACCCGTTGAGGTCTTTTAATACTAAGCGATAGGGCAGCAAACTTGGGAGGCATTCACTGGTATCGTCACTTAAACAACGTAGTTCTCGAAGAACTTAGACTAATCACCTATTCAGTCCGAAGACCTATCTCGATACTCACATCTCAAGCCCGTTGGCTTAGCCACGGGTAGTTGACGAATAGACATGTATTTATGAAGCACAGCAAGGCCTTATGAAGATAAAAAATAAAAAATAAAAAAGAATAATAACTGGCAATCACGTTATTACAGAGACGTTAACCTATTAATTTCTAAAAAAGGGGCAGTGTTTTACGCAGAAAACTTGATAGACCTTGTTCTGATTGAACCAGTTCTTACCACCCAACAACCTTGACTAATAATTATCACCAAAGTTCCTTTTAATCGTGTGGTTTTCTCTATTCAGTGCTCGATTAGATAACTATTTGAGGACGAACGATAATCTATCTTTATAGTTTTTTGATCAGCAAAAACATTTGCTCGATCATTGGTTGAGCTAGTTGTGTTACGTCGGGGCGGTTAAAGTAACCGCGTAAACCGGTAAATTGAACTTGAAAAAAACGTGCATATTCAAGAGCAGTCAGCGAACTATTTAATTCACCATTATTTATTGCTTGCTCAAATAATTGTGTTAAATAAACTTCAAATTCAGCTGCTTGATTTAAACTTAACTCATATAAATTAGCATCCTTTTCGGCAAATTCACTGTTTGCTTTAACCAACATACAGATAGCACTGGGGCTGCAATCTTTTGTTTCAATGATCACATGTTCCACAAAGGCATGTAAACCTTCTAATACGCTATCCGCGTTTGATAAAAAGCTTTCTATTTGGGCTTTCATTTGTAAGGTGTAATCTTTTAACGATTCGCTGTATAGCCCTTCTTTAGATCCAAATGCAGAGTAAATGCTGCCCGGTCTCATGTTAATAGCTTCTTGTAAGTCACGGGTTGAGGTTGCATGAAAACCTTTTTGCCAAAAGAGCTGACTTGCAAGGCGCACAACCGACTCTCGCTCAAACTTTATTTTGTTAGCCATGTTATTTCTCAATTTATTTGAACACTTGCTCAATTTTAGCTTGAGCAATCGCTCAAAATCAACTAGTATGTGTCCTGAAGTTACTTAAAACCCATTATTTATTGGAGCTAAACATGACAGAATTTACTTTATACACAGCAGAAAACGCACCTGAAGAATCAAAACCTTTAATGGCTGATTCAGTAGCCGCATTTGGCATGCTACCTAACTTACACGCAGTAATGGCTGAAGCACCAACTTTACTAAAGGGCTATCAAGTACTGCATGACCTATTCCAAAAAACATCGTTTAACGCTGAAGAGTTAACAGTGGTATGGCAATCAATTAACGTTGAGCACGAATGTCACTACTGCGTTCCGGCACACAGTGCAATTGCGGCTTCAATGAAAGTAGACCAAGATATTGTTGATGCGCTTGTGAACAAAACAGAGCTTGCTAATCCTAAGTTAGAAACGCTACGTGAAACTACATTGGCTATGGCGCGTGACCGCGGTGTTATTAGTGATGAGCAAATCGAGAAGTTCTTTGCTGCAGGTTATGGCAAGCAGCAACTACTGGAAATTATTGTTGGTTTATCTCAAAAAGTAATGAGTAACTATACAAACCACCTTGCAGATACTCCAGTTGATGCACCGTTTAAAAAATTCATGAAATAGTTTATGACTTTTAAAAAGTGATATAAAAAAGGCAGCTTCGGCTGCCTTTTGTGTTTATAAAAGATCAACAACACCCAAACCTAACCAATACTCATTAAAGGTTAAGGTTAAGGTTAAAGGTTAAATGCTAAATACAAAGTCTACTTAGCATTTGCCTCTAACTGGTTTGCTATCTCAATAAGATCTCGGCCAATTAAATCTGGCTTCGCGGCAAGAGGGTAGAGCGCTTTACCTGGACGCATAATAAATGCGGTTTTCCAACCTGCTTTATCTGCTCCTGCTAAATCCCATGCGTGTGCGGCTATTAACATCGCATCTTCAGGTGCAACTTTCATTTCTTTTTGTGCCCAGTCATACACTTTTAAATCCGGTTTAAAGGTTTTTAAGTTTTGAACGGTTAATGATCCATCAAAATATTGTGCTAGATTTGAGTTTTTAAGTTGAGCTGCAATGCCTGCATCAGAGGAGTTGGTTAATGTGATCATGGTATAACCCAGAGCACGTATCTTTTTCAAGCCTTCAACTACATCCTTATGTGGTGCTAGGTCTCTAAAGGGGGTTAGTACAGCTGTACGCGCTTGTTCAGGTGTTAGTTTAATATTTTGTTGGTTTGCAATCATTTCTAATGATGCGATGCCTATTTCAGCAAAACTATTATATTCACCTGTCACATTGCCAACTAAAGAGTAATGTAGCATGGTAGTAAACCAATAAGGGACTAGTTCATCTCGTCCACCTAAGGCTTTAGAAACTGATTTACCTACATTACCTAAGTCTAGGAGTGTTTCGTTAACATCAAAGAAAATGACCTTTGGTTTTATTGGTTGATTTGAGACTGAATCTTGAGAGTATGCAAAAGTTGACGTTAAGCTCATTGATATTAGTAAGCCAATCATAAAATTTTTAAAGCGAATCATTATAAAATACCTGTAAAGTTAAATTGTTAAAGTTATGCACTTCTTATTTGAATCTAAGAAGTTTATAACTGAGTCTATAACTGGGCCTATAGCCCCTTAATAAACGAAAACGGTTTTACACACAAAAAGAAAAAGTAAAGGCCGTCACCAACAGACCACTGAATATACGTTTAAATTTCAAATTTTTTTATAAATAAAAAATACGTTATTTATTTATACAGATCAAAGGTTTAAAGGTAGTATTTGTATGAAAAAACCGTACTTAAAACGGGTGTCTATTTAAAACTAAAACGTATTTAGATACTTTTAAATGAGGCTATTTATTAGTAAACTTGATTTAAATTGTTGGTAACGAACAATTTCATTTGGGGGAGGGTTTTATCAAACTTTGTGCGAATCAAGGAGTGATGTTTTTAAACTGTCTTGCTAATAAACTATTCAGGTCTTCATTTTTACGATAGTCTTTTTAATCAATGTAATACTTAACCAATTTAATACTTAACCAATTTAATACTTAACCAATTTAATACTTAACCAATTTAGTACTTAACCAATTTAATACTTAATCAATGTGATAATAGGGTATTTATTTATGCTTCAAACTGTAGTGTTAGGTGGAATGGAGTTTAGCCCTTTGGTTATCTATATTCCGATTGCTTTTATCTTATCTGCATTAACTCGTTTTGTTTTACACCGTCTAGATTGGCATGATCGTATTTGGAAAGTCGCCTGGTTTGAAGTATCTCTTTTTGTATGCTATTTCGCCTTAACTGTATATTTACTGAGTGGAAGATAAACATTATGACAAAATATCTACGTATTCTTTTTACCCTTGTTGTTGTGATCATGGCGGTATTTGCAGGGCGTTGGGTTTGGACTGATTATATGCATACACCTTGGACTCGCGATGGACGTGTTCGAGCTGATATTGTTACCGTCGCAGCTGATGTTTCAGGGTGGGTAACAACACTCAATGTTAAAGATGGTCAATTAGTTAAAAAAGGCCAATTACTGTTTAGTGTTGATAACAAACGTTACCAAGCTGCTTTAGAAAAAAGCAAAGCGAACACCGAAGGTGCATTGTTAGCGTGGGAACTAGCTAAGCATAAATACAATCGCCGCGAAGCATTAAACAATCAAAAAGCAATTAGTGAAGAAGGGTTAGAGCTAACGCGTATCAATAGAAATATTGCCAAAGCGAATTATGACTTGGCTAAAACAGAGCAAGCTTTAGCGCAATTAAACGTTGATAGAACAGAAGTTGTTGCTCCAGTATCAGGCCAAGTCATTAATTTAAATTTACGTCAGGGAAATTATATCGGACAGGGAGTATCTGTTTTTGCGATTGTAAAATCTGATTCATTTTATGTGACAGGTTATTTTGAAGAAACTAAAGTGCCGCTTATCTATGAAAATCAAGAAGCCCAAATAGCATTGCTCAGTGGTGGCAAAAAACTAACTGGTCATGTTGTGAGTGTGGGCAAAGCGATTGCTAATACCAATACACAAAGTAACAGCCAACTTTTACCGCAAGTTCAACAAACGTTTAATTGGGTACGTTTGTCACAACGTATTCCCATTGATATTCAATTAGACACATTACCAAAAGATATTCAGCTGAGTGCCGGTATGACAGTGACTATTCATCTCACGACAGACTAAGGGGAATAACTTGGGCGTGGTGCTACGTAATTTGTTTTTTCCTAAAAAACAGGCCGTTATTTTTGCGATAAAAGGTGTGATTGCGATGTCGATGGCATTATCGATTGCAATGGCGCTGAACCTTGACCGTCCGTATTGGGCATTAGTTTCTGCTATTTTTTTACAGTTGCGCCCAGAAAGTGGTCTGGTGATTGAAAAAGCGCTTTGCCAAATAGTAGGCACCATTATCGGTGGTTTATTTGGCATATTATTATTAAGCCAGTTGATGTCATATCCTTATTTAGCATTAGGTGTATTGGCCATTTGGTTAGGCTTAAATTCTGCTTTATCCGCTATGGTACGACAAGCAAACTTTGTTTATGCCTTTGCAATGGCTGCTGTGACTGCGGAAATTATTGTTCTTCTAGTGATGGTGAGTCCTACAACTGTTAGTAGTGCAGGTATATTTGAAATAGCACAAGCGCGCATGAGTGAGATTATCATCGGGTCTATTTGTGCTGGGATTGTCAGCCATCTATTCTGGCCAGTAAAAATAAAAAACTCGTTACAAATTCAAGCTAGATCGGTGATCAACCAAACCTTAGATTATTTAGTGTCTGAGCTAGACACTAAAGGAACACATGAAAAACGCCATACACAAATAGATGGCGTAATGGTTACCTTAGGGGTTATCAATGATGATTCAAGTGCTGTGCGTTACGAAGGCCCAAAAGGTCCAGGGCGATCAAGAGCGGCAAATCAACTTGCGCAAAAAGTATTGTCGTTACTGGCTTTAATTCAAATATTTGGTCGTTTGCAACGTAATCACTCTGATCTCATCACTGCTGATTTAGCACAATTGTTTAACCGATTAAAACAGGTGCTAGCTAATATTGCTGCATCTGACAACTATGCGTTTTGTGCTGAGGAGGTTAAAGCCTTTCGTAGGGAACTGACAGAATGGCGAGTAAATAATGCCTTTGAAGCCCCTTTTGAATCTCACATGTTTAATGTTGCTTTAGACATAACAGGGGACTTAACCATTTTATTGCGTGCCTACAAAGCCTTACAAGAGCGTGATAAAACCTTGTTGAATGCGCCGAGTATGTTGACTTACCGAGACCCATTAGCGGGTATTATTGTTGGCTTTAGAACTTCATTAGTGTTTGTGATTGGTGCCTGTATTTGGATAAGTACAGGTTCATCGGCGGCATTGATGATCATGATTTTACCCGTCATATTTTCTATTATGTTAGCGCGAATACCTTTGGCTATTTTACGTGTGGTTATAAAACGCTTGTTAGTTGGGGTAGTTGCCGCTTCTGTGGTCACTATCTTTTACGCTCTTAATTTACTCGCGCAGAGCGGTGGGCAGTTAGAAATATTATTATTGGTGTTAGCTGGACCCTACTTTTTAGGGCTTTTGCTAATCGCTGATCGCGAAACACTACCTTACGGTTTAGGGTTTTGCATTCCATTTTCAATTTTAGTTCGCCCCAGCACTGACATGAGCTTAGCTTTTACAATCGATTATACATTAAGTGCTGCGATGGCTATTTTTGCTGGTGTTAGTATTTTGTTTTGGATTTTTCACTTATTTACAGGGCCGAGCATTCAGTTATTAGTTAGCCGAGTTTTTAAAGCGACGCATAAAGATTTAATGGAGATAGATAATCAGAAAATGCCAGCCATATGGTACAACCGTCGAATGTCAGATAGATTGTTAAGGTTAATTAATTACGATCAAGGATCTCATTCTCGTGCCATTACCGATCTTGCTTTAACTGGGCTTAATTTAGGTCATGCAATGGTTCGAGTGCAATCAATATGTGAAAACTTAGTGGGCAAAAAATCAGTCAGAAAAAACTTAGTGAACGAAAGATTAGTAGGCAAAAAATTAAAGTATCTTAAAAAATGGCAATACAAATTAGCAGATGCTTTTTTATTAGCGAGCCAAGGCAAGTGTAATGACGATTTTAAACAAGCTTCTGATTTATTGCACCAAGAGCTTGTTGCTGAAGGGCATGATTCTGCTCAAATAGACGCGATTAAAGGCATGTTTATACGTATTAATCTCACCTTAGAAAGAAGTGCCGGTAAAATAAAGTAGTTGCAGAAATTTAAACATTTCTCGCATTGGTGGTGTAAGTCTGAGTAGCATTTATACAAAAATTCTAAATGCTACCTTTATTAAATGTACTATTTTCTAAAGCAGTACTGCCAAAAGCTACTATTGAAATATTACTCTTCACAAGGAATTAGTAGGTAAGTGTTATTGTGTTCTATAGCTCTCAAACATTCTTTGAGAGTATTTTTTGTTTAGGTCGCATTTTTTCATTCGCCCACTCTGCAAATTCTTGTAAAGTGCAACTATCTGTCGAGCCTTTTCTTTCACCATCTGCAATGCGATATATGACTAGATGCAGAGAAGGATCTGCATGTTCACGTTGGTCGATGACTTGACGTACAGACCACTGTCTTCCTGGTTTGCTATTTGTATAGAAAGCACCGAGTTCGAGCACAAACTGCGTGATTAATTCTTCGTGATAAATAGCGTCGGCTAAATCAACAATATGCTTTATTTTTTCATCACTTGCATCAATAACCAGATCTGAACGCCTTATTGCTTCATGGATATGCTGCATCTTGATACGGCGAGTATCTGGATGATACCCCACACTTTGATAGTGCATAAAGCTTTGTGGGTAACGCCTCCAGTGGAATAGATTATTAAAAAGCATCGCCACGGAAAGCAATATAGCGCAATTAATTAATGTTGGCGTAATCACATACCAATAACCTAAGTCATGTATGGCGGGTCCTCCTATTACAGCCGCTAAGGCTGTTGCACCACCTGGAGGGTGTAAGCTTCGCGTGAGATGCATGACCAAAATAGATAAAGCGACGGCTAATGAGGCAGCTAAAAAGGTAGCGTCTATAAATTTTGCACAGGTTACACCTACAATCGCTGAGAAAAGGTTTCCTGCTAAAAAAGCCCAAGGCGTGGAAAGCTGACCGTGGGGAACGGCAAAGAGCAATACCGCTGCAGCACCCATTGAGGGTAAGATAGCCACAGAACCTGCGGCACCAGTAAAATAGATTGTTGTATAAAAACAACAAAAAATGGCTAACATTCCACCAATTGTTGCCACCGTCTTTTCAGAATTAACTACGCTACTTTGAAAGCCTAAAAATCGAATAACTATTTGAATCATTTTTTATCGCTTATACAATTTATGTAAATTTAGCATTTTATTTCTCGATTATTAAGCCGAAAAATTTCATGCTAGATGATAAAGTAAATCATTCAAGCTGCCTACAGCAAAATAATTATTAATGGGCGGTTAGTGTTTTGATACTTAATGGTATTCTATTATCTGTATTTTAATGTTTTACTCGATCCATTAAGAGTACATTGCATCTTTTATTACAACCTCATATTACAATCTTATATTGCATCTTATAACTTCAATTATAGCGACAAGGATTACTGATTTATGAACAAAACTATTGAGACGATGTTAAACCATCGTTCGATTCGTCAATATACGCAACAGCCGATACAGAAAAACCAACTCGACAGTATTATTCAAGCTGGATTAGCCGCTTCTTCCTCGAGTATGCTACAGGTTGTCTCTATCATTAGGGTGACAGATAAAAGTAAACGTAAATTACTAGCTGAGTATGCGGGTAATCAACCCTACGTTGAAAACGCGCCTGAATTTTTAGTATTTTGTATTGACTATCAACGCCATGCGACGATTAATCCAGATGTGCAAGCCGACTTTACTGAGCTTACGCTTATTGGTGCAGTTGATAGTGGCATCATGGCACAAAACTGTTTATTAGCCGCTGAATCATTAGGATTAGGTGGTGTATATATTGGTGGATTACGTAATCAAATACAATTGGTGGATGAGTTACTTGAATTACCTCAAAATACATCGGTATTATTTGGCATGTGTTTAGGTTACCCAGCGCAAGACCCTGAAATTAAACCCCGTTTACCTGCTCATGTTATTATGCACGAAAATCAATATCAGCCACTGAAGATGGATGATATTAAAGATTATGACCAGGTGATACATGATTATTATGCAAGCCGTTCGAGTAACCAAAAGCAAAGTACTTGGTCTGAGCAAGTCACTGGACAATTATCGAAAGAGTCACGCCCACATATCCTGCCATATTTGAATAAAAAAGGGCTTACAAAGCGTTAGGTTTTAACGTAATTGGACGTTGTTGTTTTCAGTGATTGAAGTGATTGAAGTGATTGCAGATTGTGAATTGATATAAGGTTTAACCTTCAGCTTTAAGTGCGGCCCTGAAATAGGGCTGTTAGGTTGAAAGTGGCGCTGGTGATTATGATTATCCACACTCTGTCAATCACTTCACATACACTCTTTCTGGTCGTCCGACCTTTCCATATTCATTTTCTGCTCTTAATAGACCATTGGCTGAGCAGTATTCTAAATAGCGACGAGCGGTTGTTTTGCTAATACCTGTCTCTTGGACTAAACGATCAACAGTAAATTTGACACCCACATTTTGAGAAAACACACGTTTAATCGTTTCTAAAGTGATGCTCTCTATACCTTTGGGTAGTAATTGCTGGTACTTGTCACGCAGTTGAATATTAAAGAGTTCATCAATGTGTTTTTGCTCAAGATTATCGTATGCATTCATCGCTGTATTAAGGGTTAAATAACGATTAAGTGTTTGTTGTAATCGTTCGTATGAAACGGGTTTAAGTAGGTAATCAAAACATCCCAGTTTCATTGCAGTTTTAACGGTTTCAATTTCATCTGAAGCAGTAATTAATACAACATTTGTTTTGTGGCTCGTTTTATCGGCAATTATCTCTCGGAATAAATCGATACCGGTGCCATCTGGTAGATAGTTATCTAAAATGATTAGCTTTGGTTTATGTACTTTTACCATGGTTCTAGCCATTTGCAGGTTTTCTGCTATCCCAATGGGATTAAAACGCGGAGTTTGGCGTAAAATTTGGCTGTGAATCTGTGCAATTTTTGCATCATCTTCAACAATTAATACATCAATTAAGTCCATTTTATTTACCTTTAACGTTTATTGGGGATAAAAACAGAGAAAATACAACCTTGAGGTTCAGTATTATCGACGATGATAAAGCCATTGGCATGAGTGACATAGCGCTGAACTAAATATAAGCCAATACCATGATTGTGGCTGTCTTGTTTATTGGTAATGCCTTTTTTCCATATGTCATCGATTAAGTGAGGCTTTATACCGGTGCCGTTATCAGTTACTTCAATCACTAAATCGTCTCCTGAGTCAGTAATTAAAACTTCAATAATACGATTGCTAGAAAGGTTCTGCTGAGTTGCATCAAAGGCATTATCAATTAAATTGCCGAGTATTGCACAAAGTTCAGTTTCGCTTAGTGTTGAATTAAGTCGATGTAACTGGCAAGTAGGATCAAAACGCAATGATATATTCAACTCTTTGGCGCGTAAAGATTTACCCAGCAATAATCCCGCGATTTGAGACAAGTGAATATGCTGGTGGATAAAATCTAATAATTCTTGTTTGCTGTTATTTTCTTGCGCAATAAGTTGTTTAACTTCATCTAATCTGCCCATTTCAATTAGCCCCGAAATAGTCGCTAAGCGATTAGAAAATTCATGCTGTAATACACGTAGGCTTTCGCTGTGTTGTTGAACTTGGGTAAGCTCGGTGGTGAGGGAGTCAATATCACTTTTTTGTCGAAAACTAACAACCCAGCCAATGAGTTGATCCTCTTTGAAAATAGCAATTCGATTGGCGATTAAAGCGTGTTCATTCAAACGGATCATTTCATCTTTGATATTTTCATTCAGAGGGTGGCGAAAAAAGAACTCTGAGTTTGAAACAAATTCAATAATTTGCCTAGTTTTTAGGTACTTAATTTGATGTTCAATACCTAATAGTTGAAGTGCCGATTTGTTAATGGTCAGAAAATAACCTTCACGGTCGATGGCAATTAAGCCTTCGTAAACTGAACTTAAAATCGATTTTTGTAAGTTAAGCGCAAGTGCAATTTGCTCTGGTTCCATGTCATTCATTTGTTTTTGAATATGGCGAGAGAACCCCCATGCAGCAAACAAAGTCAGTACAACAATACTAAATACTTCGATAAGAAGCGGTGTCATATACACATCAAGCCATTGTTGAAAACGATTCAATAAATAACCAACCGAGACAACCCCAATAACATTATGATTACTGTCAAAAATAGGCGTTTTGCCTCGCACGCCATAACCTAAGCTGCCTTCCCTTAACGAGACATAAGATTCGCCACGTTCTAATACTCCGGCATTATCACCGCCTGTCATGGGCAGGCCGATACGTTCTTCTACTGGATGTGTTAATCGAATGCCATTTTTATCACCGATCACAATAAAACTGGCATCGGATATGGTGGATAATCGATCGATATTTATTTTTAAGGAAGCAAGATCTTTTACTTGAATTTGTTTGATTAGTACGGGATCACTGGCAATTTCTTTAGCCTGAACGAGCGCCCGAGTGCCAACTTGATGCTTAATCGATTCGTATAATGTGCTGTCGAAATGCCATACCATGACAGACATTTGCAGCATTAACAGCCCAAACAGTAATAAGAATACTTTTATACGAAAGGTTAATTTAGATAAAGAAGAAAGGTTTCTTTTCATAAAGGCTAGTCGATTTGCGTGTAAAGAGTTGATGGTGTTTTATTTCCTATAAATTAAGCATTGAGAGCATCCGCTTGATTAGCATTAGGTCTTTTTTGTTGGTAAAAGAAGGCATTGAATTTGTTACGTAGCCAATAATTTAGGAGTCTATAATGAAACAACCCAAATAACGCAAGCCATTGTAACTTACATTATTTGGGATTAAAGAATCATGATGGTGAAATATGCTGCAGAGTACTCTTTTTCATAGAGCATTATTTAATAACAGACATATCTCATCTCTCATCTTTTATCTTATACCTTTTATACAGATGAGTGATGAGCGCTGAATGATTAATTTAAGGAGTCACGATTTTCTTTTCGATTCTTTTAGCGCGAATCGCACCAATAATAGGTAACAGTACCGACAGTAATGTAACCACTAGTAACCCTTGAGCGATACTAGAATCCATAAAAGTACTTAAATCTTGATTCGAAATTCTATATCCCTGACGGAATGACTGTTCCATTTGTCCACCGACAATAGCCGCTAAAATCATTGGCGAAGTAGGGATGTCTACACGAGCCATGATCACACCTGCAACACCTAAAATTATCAATATATAGAAATCAACAACGGAAGCACTTATCGCATAACAACCGACAAAAGCTAAGCTAAGCACAATTGGATAAAGTACTTTAGGCGGAATGGCTAATAAGCGCACCAGCACACCAGCAAGTGGAATATTAACAATAGCAAGTACCACATTGGCAACAAACATACTCGCGATTAAGCCCCAAGCTGTATCTGGGTGTTGAGCGAATAATAAAGGACCTGGTTGAATACCTAGCATCAATAACGCACCCATCATTACAGCTGTAGTACCTGACCCTGGTACACCAAGTGATAGCATTGGGATCATCGCGCCAATAGATGCTGCATTATTGGCTGACTCTGGTGCTGCTAATCCTTCAATGGCACCATGCCCAAATTCACTTTTATTTTTAGATAATTGCTTTTCATTGTTATAACACATAAGCGATGCCATGGTGCCACCGGCGCCAGGAAGTGCACCAATGATAAAGCCAATTGGCGCACTGCGAAGGATTGGCCATTTTGAACGTTGCCAATCTTCTTTACTTATCCAAATCTTCTTAAATTTAGTTTGTGCTTTTTTAGTGCCTTCACTCAATGTACGGAAACTTTTAAATACTTCACCTAATGCGTAAATACCGATAATGACGACTAAGAAATCGATTCCAGTTTGCAGTTCTAATACACCAAAAGTAAAGCGTTGTAAGCCCGATTGTCCATCAATTCCAACGGTCGATATCGCTAAACCGATACACATCGATAAAAAGCCTTTTAGCATATTACCTTTGGACATAGAAACGGTCATAGAAAGTGCTGCGACCATTAATAGAAAGTATTCAGCAGGACCAAATTTGATTGCTAACCCAGCAACTGGCTCGGCCATTAATGTCATTAATACTGCAGCAATGGTGCCGCCGATTAATGAAGCAATTGCAGAGATCGCGAGCGCCGCTTCAGCACGGCCTTTCATTGCCATGGGGTAGCCGTCAAAAGTGGCGGCAAGTGCTGCACCATCACCTGGGGTATTGATTAAAATTGAGCTACGTGATCCGCCAAACATGGCGCCAATATAAACCCCCATCATGATGATAAGTGACGCTGTTGGGCCCATTGAAAAGGTCATGGGTAATAAAATGGCGACTCCAGTTGCAGGCCCTAGGCCGGGAAGCATGCCAATAACCGTCCCTAAAATACCGCCAACTAAGATTAAAAATAAGTAATAAGGCTGAAGAGCGACGCCAAAGCCATTCATTAAATTCGTTAAAATATCCATGGTAATGAGCTCTTTTAATTAAAAAATGGGAATGGAGGAAGATTAACTGACAGCATTTCATTAAAAGTAATGAAAATACCACCCGCAAAAATGATTGAAATTAAAGCGCTTTTTTTCCAGAATGTTTTACCGCATGTCACTGTCAGCATGGAAAACATGAATAGGAAAGTACTGATTACGTATCCGGCATGTTCAAATAACATTGCATAAAGGACACAAATGATACATGTAATAGCTATTTTTCTGCGATCACTTTTACGTTGTGGGCTTTCATTTAATAACGCTTTAATAGCTAATAGTGAAGGCGTGAAACCACTGGTGAGGATAAGTAGTACACCAATAAAAATAGAAATAGCTGAAACGGCAAGTGGTAGAAAGATGGCTTCTAATGGATTGCCAAACATTGGTTGAGGTAAACTATATGCATACCCACCGTAGGCAAGCCCAAATACGATGCTAAATAACCCTGTAAGGCCATCCCAATTGTATTTTATATTTGACATATGACACCTAAAAAATCGAGTGATTAAGTTATGCTTTTTAACCAATAATGTTGCCTATTATGGTTTTGTTTATGTGCATAATCTTAAGGGAGTAAGCTTTGCGTTTTACACAAAGCTTCATTATATTTTAAAGCGAGGCTGCGATTGATTTAGCCCTGTATTTAAACTTATTGCTTTCACTTATTACTTAAGCTTAATAACTAAACTTGGTACTTAAACTAGGCACTTAAACACGGTGCTTAAGTACCTAATTGAAAATACAGAATTTAAGTGCAGCAGTTATCGACCAAATACTTCCTTAATTAAGGTTTTATATTGCTCGTTAGTATCTGCTAAGAAGGTAGTGAATTGTTGGTTATCTTGATAAGCATTGTCCCAACCATTACGTTTTAATGCTGCTTTCCATTCTGTCGTTTCGACCATTTTTTGTAACGCATCACGCCAGTAATTTACAGCTTCTTCAGGCATATCTTTTGGACCAAATAGACCACGCCAGTTTTCAAAGGTGACATCAATGCCTTCTTCCTTCACAGTTGGAATCTCAGCGATTAAGCCAGTGCCAATTCGTTTGTCGGCAGTTTGTGCTAATGCGTGTAATTTTCCACTCTCAACAAGTCCTGCAACATCGCCTAAACCTGTTGAAATGATGTCAACGTGGCCACCTAAAGCTTGCGCAATTAAGCTACCATCCTGAAAAGAGATATAATCAATTTGACGAAGGTTCTCAACACCCGCAGCTTTAGCCACTAATAAAAATTGAATGTGGTCCATTGAACCCGCAGCAGAAGCACCCCCAATTTTGACTGATTTAGGATCTGCTTTAAGTGCGTCCATTATCTGTTTAATCGATTTGTATTTTGAATTTTCTGGCACAACAAAAGCCGCATAATCAGTGATTAAACGTGCAATAGGGGTTGTATCTTTATAACTGTATTGAGTTAAACCCGTTAAGTTAGTTAATAAAATAGGTGGCGAATAAACTGAAATAAGATCGCCTTTTCCTTTTTGCGTTTGCATGTAAGCTAAGTTCACAGCACCACCGCCACCAGGGCGATTCACTACAGGCATGTTGGACTCTACAATACCGGTATCTTTTAATGTTTTAGCCACGGTACGAATAGTTAAATCCCAACCACCACCTGCACCTGAAGGCGCTACCATATTAATAGTATGAGGTGGATAATCTGCTGCAATAGCAGAATTAGTTGAGATAAGTACTGCGGTCGCAACTACTGCGCCAGTGAATAGTTTTTTTAATTTCATCATTAACTTACATCCTTCCTTGCTTCTTAAATAGAATAAGTATTGAGCTAGTAGCTGCCCATTCCGGCTTTATTTTCTTTCTCAGAGCAGGGTTTATAAAACCTCTGCTTTATTTCTGTGTTAATAAAGTGTGTGTTATTTGTTAACTGAATTAACTGAGGTTGTAAGCATACTGATCGGTTTAATAAGTAAGTGTGAGCAGAAGCTATTTAACGTCACGAATAAATGGTGCTTATGGTTTTTATGGTGTTAATTAACAATATTTTTAAATTAAGTTATTATTTCCCTTTAAAACAATGACTTATTTTTTTTAGTGTTTAATCAAATAGAGAGTAAGTTGTTGTAGTGGAATTGAATAAGTCATAACCGAGTTCAAATTACAGTTATTCTATTGTGGATTTTTACTGTTAAGGTGAAATTATTCTGTACAATTATTGAATCGGCATATTTATAATATGGGACTGTAATTTGAAAGAATCTGACTGGGAAATATTCAAATCTATTAAAGAGATTGCTATTGAAAAATATTGCAACTTAGTCTTAGAGGAATCACAAACGGTAATATCGAAGCAAGATGAAAGTGCACATAACAAGTACTTGTTGATCTATAAGTTGCTACAAAAAAGAGATGAGAAGATGGCTGCATTATTTGATGGACATAGCCGTTCAAGGGCTTGGCCACAGTTGTTAGCGATTCGTTCAGAAGGGCTTGCTGACCAAACGTTATTAACAGAACTATCCGATGAATTTCGTGAGGGAACAGATCCCCAAAGAAAGAGTTATTAATAACGAGCTGTGTTGTATATGGAGATCGTTAACCCTGATCATGTTATTCAAACAATGTTTTGAATAACATTATAATTATCAAACTTATTTTGCTAATGCTGGTGTGTAATAAACGAGTGATTAGGTTCAAGTTTATATCACTTAATTTTCACTTTAACCTTACCCATAACCCACAACCCACAACCCACAACCCACAACCATAACCCAGTTAATTCAATTGTAACTAACCATTCTATGTCATTTACGAGATAGATATTAAATTAGCAAAAGCTTATTCATATGATAAAAATAAACTTTTATTTGGATCGTAATGCTACCGTTTTAAATAAATTGAGTCACTAGAACCTGTTGTTGCTCAAGTTTAAGTAATAGTCTAGTCGATAGTTGTACAGACTTTTGGCCTTCTATTTCGGTATTTCTGGACATGTCAGAAATGGCCACGATGTTGCGATTTATTTCTTCAGAAACTAAAGATTGTTCTTCTATCGCTGTTGCAATTTGTATATTTAAGTTAGATAGCTCATTGACTTGCGACGTTATATTTTCTAATGCTTCGCCCGTTTTACCATAAAGTTGCACGCAATTATCTGAGAGTAAGGCTCCTTTTTTCATTGCCGTATTTGCAAGTTTAGATTCTGATTGTAATTGTCCTAACAATTTATTAATTTCAGATGTTGATTGTTGGGTACGCATTGCAAGTGCTCTCACTTCATCAGCCACCACTGCAAAACCTCGTCCGTGTTCACCTGCTCGAGCAGCTTCAATTGCTGCATTGAGTGCCAATAAATTTGTTTGATCGGCAATGCCACTAATTTCATTCAATACTGTTTCAATAGATTGTGATGCATTAACTAACCTTAATATCGCTCGATCTACTTCATTCAACTGCTTCGCTAGCAAATCATTCGCATTGATATTTTCTTCAACTATTTGTTGCCCTTGATGACTACTTGCTAGTCCTTGCTTTGCAGATTGAGCAGAATGATCTATGACCAAAGCCAAATCTTGT
This sequence comes from Psychromonas sp. SA13A, assembly GCF_011378715.1. GTDB lineage: Bacteria > Pseudomonadota > Gammaproteobacteria > Enterobacterales > Psychromonadaceae > Psychromonas. The sequence continues at coordinate 104,791 of NZ_WTKU01000014.1, forward strand.
ATCGTTGCAGACATTTCATTCATCGCCGTAGCGACTTGCTCTGTTTCATTATTTTGCTGCGATAATATTTTTGAAATATTGGCGCCTGATTGTTCTGATTCTTTGGCCGTTTTAGTAATTTCATCTGAAACATCACAAACTCTTCCTACAATCGCTTTCAGTTCAGCTTCTCGCATGTTTAATGCCAATGTAATTGCACTGATTGCATTATTATTGCCTGCATAAATGTAGCTCATTAAGGGATTGTCAAAAACACTTTTGGCTTGTTGGATTAACTTTTTGAATTTTTTACGCCAATTATAAAAAAGCGCTGTTAATATGCCTGAAATACATAACATTGGCAGGCTAATAAGTGAGCTGATTTCAGTTAAAGCGACTATATATAAAGAGTATAGGAAGAAGGCGATAAAAAAGACTTGAAACCATAGCGTAAGGTCAATAGTGAATTTTAAAAGGAAAGGCAATTTACCCTGATTAATTTTTTTATAAACCTGCTCAGCACGGTCGACAACTTCTCGATCTGGTTTCGTTCTGATAGATTGATACTCAAAAACTTCGCCTTGTTTATTTTTGATTGGAGTATTCTGGTCAAGCACAACTGGACACCTGACTTTGTAATTTTTCATAGTTAATCGGAGTTAGATCTCCGAGTGTTGTATGAAGCCGTTCATGGTTGTAATAGCGGATATATTCTTCAACATCTAACTTCATCGTTTCACGCGTTAAGTGAACAATATTTAATAACCATTCATTCTTAAGACTGCCGAAGAACCGCTCAACAACTGCATTATCTAAACAAGCTCCCACGCTACTCATTGAGGCTATTATTTTATGCTTACTCAATAATCGATTAAATCGCCCACTAGTATATTGAGAACCACGATCGCTGTGGAACATCAAACCCGCTTTAGGTTGCCTGATATTAATCGACATTTGCAATGCGCGTTCAACTAAATCAACCGTCATGCGGCCAGATATAGACCAGCCAATAACCCGACGAGAGTATAAATCCATGACAATGGCTAAATACATCCAACCTTGATTGGTCCTCAAATAGGTGACGTCGCCAGCCCACACTAGATTCTCTTGTTTAGGGTTAAACTGCTGACCCAATAGGTTATCAGCAACACTATCTGTATGTTTACGCTTTGTTGTTACCTTATATGCTTGGCGCTGTACGACGACAAGCTTTAGCTTGCGCATGATACTACGTGTACGATAACGACCCACCTTAAAGCCCGCTTCTCTTAATTTCTTGCATAACTGGCGAGAGCCCAGGCTACCGCGACTTCGCTTGAATAACTGTCGTGCTGCTCGATACATGTTCAGCTCTTCTTCACGGATGACTTTAGCGGGGCGTTCAAGCCAATCATAAAATGCACTACGACTCACTTGTAATGCATTACAAAGCAATTTTATGGGATATTTAGAGCGACTCGCTCGAATATACCGATACTTTACTTCATTTCTTTTGCGAAGAAGGCACTGGCCTTTTTTAATATTTCTTTCTCCATACGCAGTCGTTTAACTTCTTTGCGTAAGGCAAGTAATTCAGCACGTTCATCTGAATCTACAGTTGAGTTAGCATGTTGCTCTGCTTTTTGTTTCCAACTGTAAAGCAAGCTAGTCGTGATGTTTAAAGCAGAAGCAGCTTCTTGAACGCTATAGCCTTGTTCACTGACTAATGCCAATGCTTCAGTTTTAAATTCACTGGTATAAGTTTTGTATTGTCTTCTCGTATTCATGTTCACCTCTTTAGTGGATAGTATTATCCAAAATTAAAGTGTCCAGTTCAATTAGACCAGAATA
>NZ_WTKU01000015.1 GCF_011378715.1 Psychromonas sp. SA13A
AGGTATTGAAATAACTGACCTCCACGTTTCTTATCAGACCAAATATAAAGATAAATCGTTTCATGGCTAATCCGCACTTTGTGTTCTTCTCGCAACCATCCTGATATTTGCTCGGGACTCCATTCGAGTCGAATCTTTGAGTTAATTAATGCAATGAGGCTACTCGTCATTTTAATTGCTTTACGAGAATGTAATCGACGATGATGTGCAAACGATTGGGCTTGTTTAATGCGATATCCTCGCTTACCTGTATTACGAGAAAGCTCTCTACTGATAGTTGATTGACTAACTTTTAACTGTTGCGCAATTTTATTTTGACTCAGACCTATTTTCTTTAAAGCATAAATCTGGCATCTTAGCCCATAGGTCAGTTGTTTATATGTTTTCATTGTTGCATCTCTTGCCGGAGAAAAAGCGATAAGCATATATTCAGCTGACCGCTTTTTCTACTAATTCAAGTTATGCACTTATAATCTGAATCCAAGTATTATTAATTTTTCGTTAATAAACTAAAGGTGACTAATTGTGGCGTATGGTCAGAGGCAATCGTTGCAATACTTTTAGCATTAATCATTTCTAAATCTCTAAAAAATATATGATCTAAGGGTAGGCCAAGAATAGTCAGACGCTGATCTTTAGAGAACTGTGTTTCATTAAAGCCTGCTTTTACAAGTGTACCGATGATCTCTTTCGTCCTTGCCTCACTCCAAGTATTAAAGTCCCCACTAATAATAATTGGACCCTGATGTTGTTCAATAAGTTGGATATAAGGTGCAACTTGCTCTTTAAGTGGTTCAGCCGTAAAAGTGAAGTTCACACCGTGTAAATTCACCAATAATAATGATTGTGTTGTGTCTTTAAATGCATAGGTAGTTGCTATACCTGTTTTAGGAACTAGGGTCCAAGGTTCAGAATAACGCGTTCCGCAGGCTTGTTGTGCTTGAACGCGACTAAATGTATTAACGCCATAATTTTGTTTTTGGTAATTAAAGGCAATGTTTTGATAATAGGACAGTTTTTGTTGTTGGCTAAAATGGATCAAGTCTTGGTCATATTTAGCTTCCTGCAAAGTGATTAGATCCGCTTGATTTGCCCATTCATTTAACTTATTAGACCATTGTTGATGCTGCTGTTTATAAATATTCCAGTTTAATAAAGAAAACGTACTATTGAGCGCATCGGTGGGCGCTGTACTTTTTACATTAATGAGCGCAGGACAAGTTGTAGAGTACTGGCGATATTGCTGATCAATTAATGTCATTTTCCCTGGACTACTTGGTAAAAAACTCCAGCCAAAGACAGCCGTCAGTAATAGTAAAATACCAAAGATAATTTTCTTGGTTAAGATTCGTTTGCGAAGATGAATTTTAATGTTGAATTTCCTTGAATGGTAACGACTATAAGTTGCTTGATAAATAAACATCTGCCTAAATGAAATGTGATATTAATTCCCCTATAGTTATGTTGTCATTGATAGCTACTATCTATACGGGTTATATTGCACTTCCTATTAACTCGATTTAAGAAGCTATTATGCCATTAGAAAGAACACTTTCCATTATTAAACCAGATGCTGTCGGTAAACACCTAATTGGCGCTATCTTACAGCGTTTTGAGAATGCTCATTTTACGATTGTTGCTGCAAAAATGATGCAATTAACTCGTGAACAAGCAGAAGGTTTTTACGCAGAACATAAAGGCAGAGAATTTTACGAACCACTGGTTGAGTTTATGACTTCAGGTCCAATTATGGTTCAGGTTTTACAAGGCGAGAACGTGATCCCTACTTACCGTGAATTAATTGGTAAAACAGACCCTACTCAAGCAGCTGCAGGTACTATTCGTGCAGATTATGCTGATTCGACTCGTTATAACGCTGTGCACGGTTCAGATAGTCCTGAATCTGCTTCTCGTGAGATTGCTTACTTCTTCACTGATGATGAAATTTGCTTGCCTACAGCTAATTAATTTATTCTATTTACAAATGCGCTTTCTTAAAACTACTTGTTCTCATAGGTTCAAGTAGTTTTTTATCCTCACGCTACTTCAAATGCTTTGTTAAAAACTAGCTTGCTTGTCACAACCATCTGTCATATCAAATAGTGAGGTGCCATATCAAGTAGTGATGCTTCCTTGGTGATTATAGCAATGCTGAATTGATCCCATAGTTTACGCTTTCTGGTTAAGAGGCATGAAACTTACCTTGAAATGTATCCATTGCATAAATTTTCCTTGCTGACTTTGTATCTCAAAGTATCATTAGGATATTATGCCAATCGTAATCATATAGAGCACATACTCAATACAAACGGTATTATCCACAATTAATTAATAGATAAAGTTAAGGCAATTATGAATGAAGTGATCATGCTAATGGAGCAAGTTCCAAGTTATTATTTTGGAACTGTTTTAATCTTAGGACTATTGATTGGTTCATTTTTGAATGTTGTTATTTATCGCTTACCGGTGATGATGGAGCGCAGTTGGAAAGCCGAATGCAAAGATGCTTTCCCTGAAGCCAATATTGACCTAGACGAAACACCTTTTAATCTCGTATTGCCACGTTCGCGTTGCCCTCAATGTAGCCACCTTATTGGCTCTCTTGAAAATATTCCGCTGATTAGTTGGTTAGTTCAAAAAGGCCGTTGTAAGCATTGCGATTGCAAGATATCAGCGCGTTACCCAAGCATAGAGTTGCTGACAGGGGTAATGTCCGTTGCGGTTGCTTATTTTGTTCCCTTTGGTTGGCCCGCTTTATTTGCCTTGATTTTTACTTGGGTATTGATCTGCCTTACTTTTATCGATTTCGATACCATGCTGTTACCTGACCAACTCACGTTGCCATTAATTTGGCTAGGATTATTGGTGAATATGTCCGGTATTTTTACTGGGCTAGAAGATGCTTTGCTCGGTGCTGTATTTGGTTATTTGAGCCTGTGGTCTATTTACTGGGGGTTTAAATTACTCACCGGTAAAGAAGGGATGGGTTACGGTGATTTTAAATTACTGGCTGCACTAGGAGCTTGGTTTGGTTGGCAGGCATTACCGCTGATTATTCTATTATCTTCATTTGCAGGTGCAATCATCGGTATTGCTGTGATTGCCGCCTCTAAAGATAAACAAAGTCGACCATTACCTTTTGGACCTTATTTGGCAATCGCTGGCTGGGTTTATCTCATATATGGTGTTGAACTAACAACATTATATTATTCTCTTATTTTATAGCTTAATAGCATCAAGATATGTGTAAAAAATCAAATCAAGATACACTTCAACAGTTTGACTGTAGTGATTTTATGGCAGACTGTAGTGGTTCTATAGAAGGCTATAGCTCCTCCTCGCCTAGCGGTGATGTACCTATGGCTGAGAATAATATTCCTATGACACCTTGCTCCGTATCGCGAGAACAATCACCTATTGTAAATAGCCCAAAAGCCCAGTTTAATAGTCAAAACACTACAGACTATAACGACCAAGATTGGATGCTGTATGCACTCGCATTGGCAGATAAAGCAGAAGCCGTCGGTGAGATACCCGTTGGTGCTGTATTAGTGAAAAATAATGAAGTGATTGCAGAAGGTTGGAATCTTTCTATTGTTGAGCATAATGCCTGTGCGCACGCAGAAATTATCGCGATCACTAATGCAGGTAAAGTATTAAAAAATTATCGTCTTATTGATTGTACGCTATATGTGACACTAGAGCCTTGTCCTATGTGTGCGGGGGCTTTGGTACACGCTCGTATCAAAAGGTTAGTGTATGGCGCGGGTGATTATAAAACGGGGGCTGCGGGCAGTGTTTTTGATTTAGTACGTAATGAACATTTAAATCATCAGATTGAAGTGACATCGGGTATTTATGCTGAACAGTGTGCGAATAAAATAAGTGATTTTTTCAGGCGTCGCCGCAAAGAGAAAAAGGCGCTTAAACAGGCAAACAAAGGAGAGAAAGGCAATGTCTAGTAAAGTGATTAATTTTGAAATTGAAAAAGAGACTAAAAATAGCGTACGTTACAAAGAAGTACCAGAAGAAGGGCAAGCGCCTATTGTTGGTAGTTTATATGTGCAAAAGTGGTTTGCTGGAAATAGCAAAAATATACAAGTTACTATAGAAAAGAAGGACTAATTACTTAATCCCTCTTACACCACGATGTTTGAAAGCTTGGATATTACGATGTTGAAACACTTGGATTCCAACATCGCTCTTTTTATAAGGCCTGAATTCAAGTCATTAAGTAAGCAAGTATAAGTAATTAGATTTATTGAGCCTGTGAGCAAAGCGCTAAGTTGTGTTGTAGGTGAACTAACAAATCAACCCGTTTCATTATTCCGATCAATTTCCCTTCATTAAGTACAGGGAAAATATTCTCTGTGTATTTTTGCGTTTTAATCGCGACTTCTGAAAGGTCCTCATCGGCCTTTAAAAAAGTAAACTCTTTAGCCATTATATCGTTTACTCGAACTGGTTTATCACAATGGTAAGCGCTGATCATTAATGCTTTTTGGCAGTCAATGAGCGACACCATACCAATGAGTTGCTGACTACTATTTATCACGGGTAATTGTGCCTGTTGACTACTTATCAATACTTTAATAATCTCTGCCAACGGTGTTTGACACTGCACGCTAAGAGGTTGTTTTTGCATAATTTGTTGTACCGTTTGCTTGCTCATTTTATTACCTTAATCAGTTAGCTTATTTAGTTTCTGTTTGATGTAAGGATAATACTGCAATAATTTCGATAGTTAAAATCGATTGTTTTTATTGGTTTGATAGTTTTAAGCTATTTTATGCCGTAATGGTAATAGTGTCGGTATAGTAGTAATAATGGCAGATCGTGGCTGTTTAGGATATTAAATTAACATAGATGTACATAATTTAGATGTAACGTATTAAATTGAAAACATAGTATTAAACGAAGGTTTATGTTTAGAAACAGTTACCTTCATACCTTGCTAATTTTTGCATCTTGAATGATAGCAGCGATAAGTGAGTAGCCCCAATTAAGACCAAATTAAAGGCCTTGATTAAAAGGTCGCAGCTTAAATGTGTGATTAAAAACAGACTTAAAAAACAAACTTAGAAAACATAATTAAAGCAGTGAGCAAAGCCGGCTCACTGCGGGGAGCTTATGTTTATTTTTTGTCTGTTGAAGTTGCATCCGTTTGTGTTTTTATTGCCGCGCTGGATGCTGCTTCAAGTGCTTTTTTAGCAGCCTTTTCCGCAGCTTCCTTTTTCAATGCTTTTTCTTTCTCTGCTTTAATCGCCGCCAAACGATCTATTTTCGCTTGCTGCTTAGCGACTTCAATCGCTGCTAAACGATCTAACTCGGCTTGTTCTTTAGCGGCAGCGATCGCCGCCAAGCGTTTAATTTCATCTTGTTTTTCTGCTTCGATGTTAGCTAAACGTGTGACTTCGGCCTGTTTCTCTGCTTCGATGGCCGCTAAACGATCTATCTCCGCTTGTTTTGCTGCTTCAATAGCCGCTAATCGATCTATTTCCGCTTGCTTTTCTGCCGCTTCGATTGCCGCTAACCGATCTATTTCAGCTTGTTTCTCTGCGGCTTCAATTGCTGCTAGTCGTTCTATTTCAGCTTGCTTTTCTGCTTCTATTCTTTGTGCTTTTTCTTGTTCTTGTACATGCCAAGTCAAGGTTTTCAAATATTGGCGAATATTATCTACGTAATGTTGTGCTTCGCGCCCACGTGCATAACCATAGCGAGTTTTTGTGTACCATTTCCGTTGATGCAATAGAGGTAAGTTATCTTTTACATCGGCCCATGAATTGGGGTTTTGTTTACGCATTTTAGTAATTCGGCGTACATCTAATAAATGACCTAAACCTATATTATAGGAAGCTAATGCAAACCAAATTTTCTCATCTTCTGGGATGCTTTCAGGTAATCTTTTTATCAGTTGAGTCAGATATTTAGCTCCGCCCTCAATACTTTGTTCTGCATTGAGTCGGTTTTTGACACCGATAAACTTGGCTGTATCTAGGGTCAACATCATCATGCCTCGCACACCCGTAGGAGATCGAGCCTTAGGGTTCCAATGTGACTCTTGATAACTTACGGAGGCAAGTAATAACCAATCTACATCTGGTGTCGCGTATTTTTTAAATAAGGTTTCGTATTTTGGCAATTTGCTTGTAATGCGTTTTAAAAAGGTACGCGTATCCACATAATCGAAGTGTCCAACATGACCAAAGTACTTTTCTTCTATTTTTGCAATGGTGCCTAATTTGTATTGATTGCCCATAAATTCAATCATTGCTGAATACAAAGTATCGTCAGGAGCTTTTCGAATTAACCAAGCTACAGGCTGCTTTTCATTGATAGTAAATGCTTCTGCTAGTGCGGGGTAGTAGCGTTGTTTTTGTGCCAAAGTGGTACTGTCTACGATCGCAAATTTGATCTCTTTTTCTGCTATTTTTCGTAATAAGGACTCTTGATCTTCGTTCTCTAATACATTGATCACTAGGTCTGGGTATTCTTGTTGTGATTTACTAATGTTTTCTTCGTGGCTACTGCCTTTTAACACACTCACGGGGCCATTAATGTCTGCCATTTCTCGCGGGCGATAGGTACCTTTGTGGTAAACAAGTTTTTGAGTGAGGTAATAGTATGGCGGGGAACTACGGTATTTTTCTGCTCGATTAGGCGTTAGCGTTAATCCCGCCCCGGCAAAATCAATGTCGTTATTATCTAGTGCAGAAAATAAATCGTCTAAGTTTTCGAACTCTTTGACTACTAATTTTACTTTTAAATAATTAGCAAACTTCTTTCCAAGTTCATAATCTAGACCGCTGTAATTCTCACCATCATAGTTATAAGTTAATGAACTGTTGGTGGTGCCCATTATTAATGTGCGGCGTTTTTGCATTTCTTGTAGGTCTGTAGTGTGTACAAACGGGTTACAGGCGCTGATAAAAGACACCAAAATAATGGATAAAAAAATCTTTAAGCGAGAAGAAATAAGAGTAAAAGAGACAGGTTTATTCATAGACAGTTGTATCAATCCAGTTAGTCGAGTGGTCACATTATCCAATAAAGGATTTAAATATCCATTTATTTACCAATTAACGGGTTTATTTATCACAGACTATAGAGTGTTTCTATTTAATAAAAAATGCTTTTCTTTTATAATATAGAGCTAAACCCAAGTTCATTTATTTATCCAACGAGAGTAATAACCTATGGAAATTTTGCGAGGGGCACCTGCCTTATCGACATTTCGTGTTAATCAGTTGTTGAAAAACTGTGAAGCGTTAGATTTACCTGTGACAGGCCTATATGCTGAATTTATGCATGCCGCAGATTTATCTGATTCTTTAAATGACCAAGAGTTAGCTGTATTAAAAAAGCTATTAACTTACGGACCGAAAATAGCAGAGCATGATCCTGTAGGGATACTACTCTTTGTGACACCACGCCCTGGCACCATTTCGCCTTGGTCCTCAAAAGCAACGGACATTGCTAAAAACTGTGGTTTAACCAAAGTGAAGCGCCTAGAGCGAGGTATCGCTTATTATGTTGAAACCAGTGCTGAACTGAATCCAGAACAAATCAAAGCATTAACAGAATTGTTACATGATCGAATGATGGAAGTAGTTTTAACGTCATTGGATGATGCGGCGACATTATTTGTTCACGGTAAAGCGGGTGAAATGACAAGCATTGATGTGATAGGCCAAGGCCGAAGCGCATTAGAAGCTGCCAATGTGAGTTTAGGTTTAGCACTAGCAGATGATGAAATAGATTACTTAGTTGAAAACTTTATTAAGTTAGGTCGTAACCCTAACGATATCGAATTAATGATGTTTGCACAGGCAAACTCAGAGCATTGTCGTCATAAGATATTCAATGCGGATTGGACAATTGATGGCCAAAAACAGCCTAAATCATTGTTTAAAATGATTCGAAATACACATGAACTACATCCTGAATATGTATTATCAGCATACAAAGATAACGCGGCAGTGATGGAAGGTTATCAAGCAGGGCGTTTCTTCCCAAGCGTTGATGACAGAGAATTTGGTTACCACCATGAAGATATTGATATCTTGATGAAAGTAGAAACCCATAACCACCCAACGGCTATTTCGCCTTTCCCTGGTGCTGCAACGGGCTCTGGTGGTGAAATTCGTGATGAAGGCGCAACCGGTATTGGTTCTAAGCCTAAAGCTGGTTTAGTCGGTTTCTCTGTTTCTAATTTACGTATTCCAAGCTTTGAACAACCATGGGAAACGGACTTTGGTAAACCAAGCCGCATCGTTTCTGCGTTAGATATTATGCTAGAAGCGCCATTAGGTGGCGCAGCCTTTAATAATGAATTTGGTCGCCCTAATATTCTTGGTTACTTCCGTACTTATGAAGAACAAGTAGAAAGTCATAACGGCAATGAAATCCGTGGTTACCACAAACCAATCATGTTGGCTGGTGGGTTAGGTAATATTCGCCGTGAACATGTTCAGAAAAAAGAAATTCCAGTAGGCGCTAAGTTAATCGTATTAGGCGGCCCTGCAATGAACATCGGTCTAGGCGGTGGTGCTGCATCATCAATGGACTCTGGTGCTTCATCTGAAGATCTAGACTTTGCTTCTGTACAGCGTGAAAACCCAGAAATGGAACGTCGTTGTCAAGAAGTGATCGACCGTTGTTGGCAGATGGGTGAAGATAACCCAATCCAATTTATTCACGATGTAGGGGCGGGTGGTTTATCAAATGCAATGCCTGAGCTTGTGAATGATGGCGGTCGTGGTGGTATTTTCGATTTGCGTGCTATTCCAAATGATGAGAAAAGCATGGCACCGCATGAAATCTGGTGTAATGAATCTCAAGAACGTTATGTAATGGCCGTTAAGCCTGAAAACTTAGCTACTTTTGAAGCTATCTGTAAGCGTGAACGTGCACTATATGCAGTGATCGGTGAAGCAACAGAAGAGATGCATTTAACACTTAACGATCCTGAATTTGATAACAAACCGATCGATATGCCGTTAGAAGTATTATTAGGTAAAGCACCTAAAATGCATCGCGATGTTAAAACGCAAACAGCAACAGGTAAGAAGTTAGATCTTTCTGGTGCAACCGTTAGGGGGGCTGCTGAGCGTTTATTACGTTTACCGTCTATTGCTGAAAAAACCTTCCTTATTACGATTGGTGACAGAACAGTAACCGGTCTTGTTGCGCGTGACCAAATGGTTGGCCCTTGGCAAGTGCCTGTTGCCGATTGTGCGGTAACAGCTGCAAGTTACGATACGTACTTCGGTGAGTCGATGGCATTGGGTGAACGTACGCCTGTTGCATTGCTTAACTTTGGTGCTTCTGCTCGTTTGGCTGTGGCTGAATCAATTACTAATATCGCATGTTCTGATATTGGTGATTTCAAACGTATTAAACTATCTGCTAACTGGATGTCTGCAACGGGTCACCCTGGCGAAGATGCTGGTTTGTATGAAGCAGTTAAAGCCGTAGGTGAGGAGTTATGTCCTGAATTAGAACTGACTATCCCTGTTGGTAAAGATTCAATGTCAATGAAAACACGTTGGCAGCAAGAAGATGGCAGTGATAAAGAAGTTATTTCTCCGCTATCTTTAATTATTACCGCATTTGGCGCAGTGCGTGATATCCGTAATACGGTGACACCGCAGTTGCGTACAGACCAAGGTGAAACTGATTTAATTCTGATTGACTTAGGTAATGGTAAAAACCGTTTAGGTGGTTCATCACTTGCGCAAGTTTATAAGCAATTAGGTGAAACGACACCAGATTTAGATAGCCCTGAACTATTAAGAGGCTTCTTTAATGCCGTGCAAACTTTAGTTGCTGATCAAAAATTACTGGCTTATCACGATAGAAGTGATGGCGGTTTATTTTCTACTATTACTGAAATGGCCTTTGCTGGACATTGCGGTGTGACTGTTAAACTTGACCAAGTGGGAAGTGATGACTTTGCTGCCCTTTACTCTGAAGAGTTAGGCGCGGTTATCCAAGTTAAACGTGAAGACAAAGAAGCAGTATTAAATACACTTGCTGGACACGGTTTATCGTCAAGTTCATTAGTGATTGGTTCATTAAATGAAACTGACCAAATCGAATTTATTCGTGATGGTGAAGAAGTCTTAACTGCAAAACGTAGTGAGTTCCGTGGTATTTGGGCTGAAACAACGCTTAAAATGCAATCGTTACGTGATAATTCTGAATGTGCACAGCAAGAGTTTGATCTTAAATTAGATGATAAAGATCCAGGCCTATCAACTAAGTTAACTTTTGATCTTAATGAAGATGTTGCTGCGCCTTATATTGCTAAAGGTGTTCAACCGCGCATGGCTATTCTGCGTGAACAAGGTGTAAACTCTCAACAAGAGATGGCCGCAGCCTTTAATCGCGCTGGTTTCTCTGCAATTGATGTTCACATGAGTGATGTCTTATCAGGTGATGTTCAATTGAAAGACTTTGCTGGTTTAGTCGCTTGTGGTGGTTTCTCTTACGGTGACGTATTAGGCGCTGGTGAAGGTTGGGCTAAGTCAATCTTGTTTAATGAACAAGCGCGTAACCAATTCCAAACTTTCTTTGAGCGTGAGAATTCATTTGCATTAGGTGTGTGTAATGGCTGTCAAATGCTATCAAACCTGAATGAATTAATTCCAGGTTCAGACTTATGGCCACGTTTTGTTCGCAATAACTCTGAACGTTTTGAAGCGCGTTTTAGTTTAGTTGAAGTGCAAAAGTCTAATTCATTGTTCTTAAATGACATGGCTGGCTCACATATGCCTATTGCTGTTTCACATGGCGAAGGTCGTGTAGAAGTTGCTGATAGTGCTCACCTTGCAGCGATTGAAGCAAGCGGTTCTGTGGCGTTGCGTTTTATCGATAACTACGGCAACAATACTGAAGCTTACCCTGCTAATCCAAATGGTTCGCCAAATGGTATTACAGGTTTAACCTCAAAAGATGGCCGAGTAACTATCATGATGCCGCATCCTGAGCGTGTATTTAGAACAGTTGCTAATTCATGGCATCCTGATGAATGGAAAGAGGATAGCCCTTGGATGCGTATGTTTAGAAATGTGCGTAAGCAATTAGGTTAATAAACGTAGTAAAGTAAATAAATATAGTTAAATAAAAGGGGATCTGATATCCCCTTTTTTATATTTTCATTTACATTTAGTCTGCGGCTAATTTTAAATGAAAATATAAATATGAGAGTAAAGGAGTGAGTCTTGTCTATTACGGTAAATAAGGTGTTATATATAGGGGCTAATATAAAGTTAGCTAAAACCTTACTTTCATTAAATTCTTCTTTAGTGCAATTTGATCTTATTCATTTGTTGTCGACTGATAACTTGGAACAGGTCATTGCAGCAGATCACTACCAATATTTAATTTCTGAGCTACCTATAAACGCTGCAGTGAAAGCCCGTATTGCTGAAAAATTTACTCACTTAGATTGTACTTACCTTGATAACAGTTACCTTGGTAATACTTGTCCCGCTAACACTAGCCTTGAAAGTGAAGTGTCTAGTGAAGTAAATATGGAAGAAGATTCCAGTAAGGCTCTATTAGTCTCAGCAGAGGTGGAAGCCGCATTAGACTGTATTAGTATCCCAATCTATTACAAAAATATGCAGGGTAAGATTATTGCCTGCAATACCTACTTCTCTCAAGTGTTTGGTTTGTTGCCTGAAAACTTGATCAATCAAACCTTAGAAAGCGTTTTACCGAACGGTCTCGCGAAAAAGGTTCGCCCATCTAAATTAAGTATGTTTAACGATCATCAAGTCGATTTACTTGAATGTGAAATCCGCGATGTAACTGGTATTAAACGTGAATTTTTAATTCGCGAAGAAGTCGCTGATGGTAGTGAGCTGCAAATAGGTATGCTATTTGATGTGTCTGACATGAATGCTGCTAAATACGAAATCGAAAAAGAACGTGTGATGTTGCGCGCTACAGCCGATCTATCTTCAGATCTTATTTTCTTTAAAGATTTAGAGAGCCGCTTTATTGGTTGTAATAAGCAATTTGAAATATTTGTGGGTTGTTCTGAAGCTGATATTGTGGGCAAAAAAGATGACCAATTATTTGAATTAAATCAAGCAAGAATGTGCCAAGCCCAAGATGCACAAGTAATTGCTAATGATGAAACATACAATAATAACGAATATTTGACCTATAACAATGGTGAGCAACATTACATCTACATGCAGAAAGTACCGCTTAAAGATAAACATGGCAAGGTACAAGGTTTAGTTGCTATTGGTCGAGATATCACTGAAAAAAGTTTGATAAAAAAACAGCTTGAACTCGCTATGTTAGTCTTTGAAAACAGTCGCGACTGTATATTAGTGACCGATGGAACAGGTGTTGTTGACAGTGTGAATGATGCCTGCGTAAAAATATCTGGCTATTCCAAACATGAGTTATTGGATAAAAAAATCAGTAGTTTTGCCTACGGTAGAGATTACCGTCGTTTGTTTGTTGATATTGAACGTGGATTGAAAAAAGAAGGTAAATGGCAAGGTAATGCTGTTTTTCATACCAAAAATGGTGACTTAAGTTATTTTTGGTTAGAAGTGTATCAAATTAAGCAACAAGGGATAAAAGCAGAAAATCGTGTTTATTCTTTTACTGACCTTACAAAAACTAAACATAACGAAGAAAAAATAAAGTATTTATCTCGACATGACTCTTTGACCGGATTACATAATCGAATTGCTTTGTTTAACCACTTAGAGGCAGCGATTGCTCGTTCTGCTCATAAATCAACTTCTATTGCCGTTTTGTTTGTTGAAATTAAAGACTTTAGACTGATTAATGAACGTTATGGTCATAACAAAGGTGATTGGGTGCTTAAAACCGTGGCTAAACGTTTACAGCAGTGTGTCTCTAACCGAGATATCATTGCTCGTATTAGTGATGATCAGTTTGTATTAGTTATTGAAGAGTTAGACAACGAGCAAGTTGCGGCATTAATTGCACAAAAAATTAATCAACAACTGTCAGAAAATCTTATTATCGATGATATGCCGGTTAATTTATCCTCATCTATTGGGATCAGTATTTCTCCCGATGATGGTATGGATCTAAACTCGATCCTTTCTAACGCAGAAAGTGCCATGTTACGTTGTAAAAAAGACCAAAGTAGCACTTATCACTTCTATACGAATGAGTTAACCGTGCATTCTGCACATCAGCTTGAATTAGAAAATGAGTTAAAAAAAGGCTTTGAAGAAGACCAATTCGAAATTTGTTATTTACCTCAGTATGACCTTAATAAACGCCAAATAGTGGCTGTGGAATCTCTTTTACGCTGGAATCACCCAAAGCAAGGGGTGTTATCTCAAAGCTGTTTTACAATATTAGCAGAGCAATCTGGTCTATTGATTGAACTCGGCTTGAGAACTTTTACTAAATCAGCGAAGCAAGCTGCAAAGTGGCATCAGTCAGGTATTAATTTTGGTCGCATTGCGATTAATATATCAAAACTAGAACTGTCACAGGTAACTTTAATTGGCTCAATTCAACAGGTGTTATTAGATACGGGCTGTGAGGCAAGATGGTTTGAATTTGAAATTGATGAAAGTTTATTTAGTAGTACCTTACCGACGCTACAAGAAAATTTACTGAATTTAAGTCGTTTAGGTATTTCATTAACCGTAGATGGTTTTGGTGCAGAGCGGTCTGTTTTATATTCGATCGATAAATTAAATATTGAAAAATTTAAAATTTCTAAACACTTCATTCAAGGTGTGCCTGGTTATTTAGCAGGTGAAGCAATGTTAAAATCCCTGTTTGTTTTAGCTCACTCATTAGGTATTGACGTGGTTGGTGATTGTATCGATAGTCAGTCTCAAGATAATGCTGTTTGTGATAAAACACTTGGTAATGAGAAAAACCATCAGCCAAAGGAAGCGATGAGTGCGACTGAAGCCACTTTTTATTTGAGGTGTTATAAGCGCCATTAAAGACACTTGGATTCAGAACATAAGTACATAACGACTAAGCACTAGTTTTGCTCTCCATTATTGTCTTTACTCTGCTTCTTAATTTATAGACTCGATTGTTTACTTATAGAAAGTTACTTATAAGAAAATTATTTATAAGAAAGCTATTTAAAATAAATAATTGAGTCGATAAATATTTGTTATTATTAACTTTTTTGTCTCTTTCTCGCTTTATTCGTAGTATTACTAATGTTCTGAGCGTATTCATATCCTTCATCACTCAAGATGTAAAAAATCAGCTTGTCGCAAGGTGAAAATATTCTAGGTATAAAGATGAAGCGCTGACGAGTATATCACTGGGCATCAATTGCTTATTCGAATAAAGCTGTACTGTTTTTTATCTTTCTATATTGTTAACCAGTAAATACTACAGATAGGTTTTAATCATTTTAATGGGAAATTTATGGATCGTTTTATACCGCATATGACGTGGCTAGAGAGTGAAATATATATTGTACTTTCCGCAACACTCTATTTTGGCCTGCTAACTATTGTCTCATTTCGAGTGGTATTAACGCGTAATCAAATTGGTGTGTCATTAGCGTGGTTATTACTTATTTTTGCACTGCCTTTAGTGGGAATGGTGGGATATTTTATTTTCGGAGAGTTAACCCTAGGTGCAAAGCGCAGTAAGCAACGTAAGCTATTAGCAGGAGAGTTTTTAAACTGGATACAACAGCAAGCCACCACCCATAAGCAAAGTAAAGATAAGATCAGTGCCAATGCGCATTCAATGCAAGCCTTTGTCGAATCCTATACCAATATGCCGATGGTTAAAGGCAATAAACACACATTGCTCACCGATACGGATCAGATATTGTTGGAACTGATCAAAGAAATAAAAGCCTCACAAAAACATTGTTATTTAATGTTTTATATCTGCAACGAAGGCGGGCTTATTAATCAACTGTTGAATGAATTAAAAGCCGCCGCAGCTAGAGGAGTGAGATGCCAATTACTCTTAGATTCAGTAGGCAGTCATGATTTTTTTAACTCTGCAATACCTGCTCAATTACGTAAAGCCGGTGTAGAAGTGGTTGAAGGTCTGCCAGTGGGTGCGTTGCGCTTATTATTTCAAAGACAAGATCTAAGGTTACATCGAAAATTAGTGTGTATCGATGACCATATTGCCTATACCGGCAGTATGAATTTAGTTGACCCTGCTTTTTTTAATGTACATAAAGGCATTGGCGAGTGGGTCGATGTGATGGTGCGTTGTGAAGGCCCGATCGTACAACATATGCAGGGCTTATTTGTATGGGATTGGTGTTTAGAAACAGAGCATGTGCTTAACCTACCACCTGCGAATAATGATCTATTTTGCATTGAAGGAGATGAAAACTCTCAATTGATCCCCTCGGGACCTGAGTTTGGCAAAGTAGGCATTCATCAAGTATTACTGACGGCGATTTATGAAGCCAAATACAGTTTAGTGTTAACCACGCCTTATTTTGTGCCCGATGAAAGTTTATTAACCGCTTTGCAGGTAGCCGCAATGCGTGGTGTCGATGTGAAGATTATATTGCCGGCAAAAAATGATTCGCTGATGGTGAAATACGCCTCTCGTGCTTTTTTTGAAGACTTGCTAAGTGCAGGTGTGGAGATTCATCAGTTTTATGGTGGTTTATTGCATACTAAGAGTATTGTGATTGATGAAAAAATTGCTTTAATTGGTACGGTAAATTTAGATCGCCGTAGTTTCTGGTTGAATTTTGAGATGACGATGTTGATTGATAATGCGAAGTTTGCAGGTGAGTTGTTAACAGCACAGATGCATTATACGTTAGCGTCTAGGCAAGTGAGTTTGGTGAAATGGCGACAACGATCTTTTTTCAAACGTTTATTAGAAAGCATTATCTATTTATTTAGCCCGTTGTTGTAGCTTGAGTATAGACTTTAGTTTATTGCTTTAACACTCGTCTGCGCTCGTCCAGTCTGGTTAGTACTTATTTATAGTGCTTTCGCCCTGTCGGCGACACGTCTTTTTTACCGGAAAAGAAACCAGTGCCTAGAAAAGGCAAAGAAACTGACACCGGATCGTTTTCTGATCCAAATAATAAATGGCTTTTATAACGCATCGGCTCTTACGGCACATCCATGTGCCAAACGAGCCTAACCCAAACATCCTGTTTGGCTTTGCTAAAAGCCATTGATGATTTGGGAAAACTCAACGGTGGGGTTGTTCGTCCACATTGGGCAATGTTTTTATACTTTTTATTGAAGCTAGAGTTACTGCTTAGAGTGAGTTCGTCTGAGCTCTTCCAGTCAATTTGATGATTTTAGAAAGCCCAACGGTGGGGTTTTATTATCGCATTTGAGTACCTTAACCTGTCAGTTTTGGTATTTAATATTGCTCATTAATTAAGAGTGTTCGATGATAATGACAATACACGACCTCTTTTTCAGCTTGCTTATTTACTTGCTAAATTTCTGGTACTCTTATTAGCAAAGTAGAACTTGTGCAAGTTTACGTCGCAATGGATGAGAATAAATTTAATGAAAGATGTAAAAAGTGTATTCCGTAATCTCGAAAAAATGCTCCAGAAAGCGAGTTGGTTTGATGATGGCTGGGAAATTTATAATCGTGGCAATTACATGCAACTCTCCAAACATAATTGGTTTAACCAAAACCAAGGTGGTATTCACTTTGAAACCTTTATAGAAGGGCCGCAGATTAAGCAAAAGTCCTTTCCTATCTGCATGCATGTGGAAGAAGATTGTCCTTCTCAGGCTGAATTCATCCTTCAATTTATGGCTCTGGAAGAGAAACGTATAAAAAGTTGGAATGGGTATAAAAAGCTCGAAAGTAGCTATGGTATTTGCCAACGCACATTGCCCCTTAATTTTAAAAACCTAGAACAACGTTTATTTGAAGAGTTTAATCGTCTTCGTCTATTAGAAGAAAGCATCAATCAAGTGTTGCTTAAAATTGAATAAAGTGTTTTTTTGAGTGTAAAAGCACTATAAAGCGAGATATCAGAAATGAAGAAAAGAAAAAGCCCTTGTATTGAACAGTGTGATTTTTCAGGTAGTAAAGGGTGGTGTTCGGGATGTGGCAGGACGAAAAATGAATGTCAAAAATGGAAATCAATGACGCCATATAACATCACTATTCTTCAAAAAGAGCTTAAAAAGAGAATGCTAAAAATAAAAGTTGAAATGAGCTGAATAGCGATGAAAGGCAAAAAAATGAGACTCCTCAAACTTTGAGCTTGTTTGTTAAAAAGCTGCCTATCTCAGGCTCAGTAAAGAGCAAACTATAATAGATAGGCAGTTCTTATTCAGATGTTAAAGGGTTTAGCAGCAATCTGAATTAGTGCAGCAGTCACCACAAGCACAACTTTCTGCACACTTACAGCTATCTGTATTACAACAACAGCTCGGATTTTTTTTGTCTTCACAACATTTACATACTTCACTCATGCTTACTCTCCAGTTAGGTTAGGATCGTTGTCAGTACTACAGCACTGCCAATGATTTTCAAAACAATCTAGTAAATGACAACCAGTCTCAGCGCTCTTGCTTGAACCACAAGAATTTGAAAATACTTCTAATGCTTTAACCGTTGCCTGTAATTCAGAAATCTGTGTTTTAATTTCTTCGATTTTTGTTAACGATTTATGCTTAACGACTGATCGTGATTGACTACAACAATGATCGAAAATGAGAAACTCCTTAATTTCATCTAAGGAAAAGCCAACACCTTGAAGCTTTTTCACCAAACGAATCGAGCGAATATCCTCATTAGAATAATGACGAAATCCATTGATTTTTGGTGGTTGCTCAATAATGGCTTTACGTTGATAAAAACGAATTGTTTCTACGCCAACATTTGCTGCTTTAGCCAGCACGCCAATAGTAATTGGTTTATTCTCATTCATCGATAGCTCCTATCCTACACTCTGTACCTAGGTACAGAGTCAAGCAGATTTTTTAAATAAAAGCAAAAAATAATCGATATTGAACGCCGACATTTTATCATCGCATTTGAGCATTGATATTTTAGGGCTTCGGCTTTAGTCTGATTTTTTGTATTTTATTTATAGTTCGTCTGCGTTCATTCTGCCCGTTTGATGTTTATTCGCTTTGATATCGCGGCAGATCTTACGGCACATCCATGTGCCAAATGAGCTTACTTCAAACATCCATGAATGCAGGCCCCCTGTGTCAGACTAGTTGTGCCAATAAAAGTATTGTCGTTCGGGGTAATACCGAAAAAAAGACCTATGGTTTTAGCATTAAATCTTTTAAAGGTTTTCTTATTGAACGAGACGTAGGTAATTGACCTCTTCCTAATCGACCTAAAAATAAGGTGTTCTCAGTATTAGGTACTAAAGCTTCAAACATAGCTCGACCTTTTTCGGCATTAAGCACGACCGCTTCATTTTCTGTAAATTTAATATCTTGCCTTAAATATTTAGAAAAAATTACAGGTGTTTGTTCGGGTTGAAAGCCAAGGCCTAGTTTTGCTGTTGTTAACCAAAAACGTTGTAGCGCTCGTCCTGCTGCAACATAGTCTTCAACGGATTTAGTTTGGTTGTCGGTTTGTATGGCAAAGTGAGCACAACTTTTTAAACTAGGAATAAAATCTAATTGGATGCGAGGTAAAAGCGTTCCGGCAAAATATTTATTCATAAACTCAATGCGATCCCAGCTTTTAAATAACCATTGCATTAGTCTAGCTGTTGCCCAGTCTACACCAAGTGCTTTTTCTGGGATTTTAGTTTCACTAAACTGTTTATGCCAATCAATAATGTCTCTGTGGGTATAAAAGGCCTCTTTCATGGTTAAGCGCGTTTTGGCATTGCAAAAATTAAGTTTTGCTAATTTCAAGCGGTCATCAAAGGATTCAAACCACGTTAGGCTATATCCTGCTGGCAAGGCACTTTCTAATTCTGTTTTTTCGCTACTGGTCAAAGCTCTTGTGCCCATCGCTCTACGTTGAACAGCTCTAATTTTTATAAATGGAAATAAGTCACTGCTACTCACTTTGTCATTCTCACTGTCATTCACAATGTCATCTGCAGTCAGATTAACTGTCATTTTAATGTGTTTGTCATCACTAAAATCGTTAGTCGTTTGAAGGGAAAAACCAAATTGGGCAGCTGCAATAACAATAGTTTCAAGTAAGATTCCATGTGCTAAATGGCTTGAGTGGCCGTCTAGGTCGTAAACACAATGTTCTCTGGTATCGGTGCCATGAATAACAAAGGATGTGTCGTCGATAATTTCAAACTGCCATGTTTGCATATTATCGCCACTTGGCGCCCAACGTGCATAATCGAGAATTTTTTCTATAGGCGTTAGTTCTACTGGTTCTTGCTGTGGAGTTGTTGGCAGCTTGCTAAGTAATTTCTTTTTGCCAATAGCAAATGCGATACGTTGAATAATGTTATTGTTTCCACCGGGACGCCACGTTTTTTTGAAACGATTGGTATAGGCGTCAAAATGTAATCCCCAAGGTACATTAAGTACTTTGCCGCGATTAAGTAATATTTTAACAACTTGAGTGCCGGCAACACCTGATGCTAATTGGCAACCCATCATGGTAGAAGGGCCTTTTTTGTTACCAAGATCTAATCGCGTAGGATCGACTAAATAAGCTTGTTGTAATGCTGCGGGTGTTAAACCGAGGAAAAAGCGTAAGTATTGTTCATTTTCAGTGTAACCTTCTAAACGAAAATACTCTTCAAAAGTCATTTTTCCGGGAAGAAAGTTTAAATAGGCGGTACCCATACCTATCGGGGCTGCAGTCGTAGCGGGAATACCTTTTTCAGCACATAGCTTAAAAACATGTTTTCTGGCTTCGATGGCAAAAAAGTCTAATGAGTCAACGTAGCAATCAACATCTTCTAAAAATGCATCAGTATTGTCGTGATTAATGCCTTCAGGAAATACGTTAATCTCAACGTTAGGATTAATAGATTTGGCCATTTCGACCATAACATCTAATTTTTTTCTATCGTAAGTGTTGGTATTTGCACCGGCTTGTCGATTAGTATTTTCGCAACCAAATTCATCAAAATCAGACAGGTTAAATTTTGAAATACCTACGCGAACTAAGGTGAGTAAATGTGAACCTCCCACTCCACCCATTCCAGCTATGGCTATTCTTTTGGTTTTTAGAATTGCTTGTTCATCTTCAGTAAACCAGCCAAGATTTCGAGAAAAGGCAAGGTCATAGCTAAAAGCATCGCTCATTATAAGGCTCTCTATCTATCAGTTACATCGGTACTTGGAATTTTAAAGGGTTCGTTATTATATTGTTTTAGTGCTATTTGCTCGGCCATTTCTTTATAAATAATGGCATATAAAGCTTCAAGTTGTTCAGTGAGATCTTTATGAAAATCATTTGCCGCTAAATAAAACATGGCGCGTTGGCCATGATAATCGGTTTCATCACCAATTTGTTGGAAAGGTAGTCCAAAACGCTTCAAGCGTCTATTCAGCCTTGGCTCCATCATCACCACCATGCCTTGGTGTTGACATAAACTTGCTAATGCAATGCCGCCTAAGTACAACCCCATCGCGATATTAGGAAAGTTTCGACGTTCTTCTTCTGAATAGATGGTTTCTGGATTAATGTTATTAAGTACATAAGGTACATTTTTTTCTTTTTCACGACGTCTAAACGAAGCAAGCACAGCTAAGCGTGATATTTCACCAAAACTACCACGAGGTAAGGTGCTGGTATCAAACACTTCTTTTCTTGCGCTGTGTAGACAATTCGTCTCAAAAGGTAATTGTTTGTTAGGAACATCGGTTGGAGGGATTATTAAGCGGATACACCCTGCAAAGACGCCTGTGCGTCTATGTTCTAATAAGCAATGATATGCGTAGTCGTCGCATTCATCAGATTCCATTTCTTGCTCATTTTCGGGTTCCCAGCCTAATTCAGAACTATAAACACCGTATCTGATTTTGAATGCTTCTTGTCTGAGTTCTTTTGTATCAGCAAATCGTATTTTGAAGAATTGATTAAAGTTTTCCGCAATTGAATATTGAGTCATTGTTCGTTAGCAATTTCAAAGGTTATATTATGTATCATCGAATATAGCAGTTATAAATTGTTTCACCTTGTTTTTATTGATACTTAATTGATACGTGTCAGTAAATATTAAGGAAATAACCTCAAATTTAAAGCTTTACGATTTTAGTCACTATGTCACACGCATTTAAAAATAAATGTCTCGATTTTGTTTTATTACCGATCTGCGCTTACGGTACATCCATGCGCCAAACGAGCCTAACCCAAACATTCTGTTTGGCTTTACTAAAAGCGATTAATTATTTGGGAAAACTTAACGGTGGGGTTATTCGTCCACATTGAGTAATGTTTTATGCTTTTTGTTGAAGCTAGAGTTACTGCTTAGAGTGATTTCGTCTGCGCTCATCCGGTCTACTTGATATTTATTATCAGTGGTTTCGCCCTGTCGGCGACACGTCTTTCTTTTATCAGAAAAGAAAGGCGGCAAAGAAACTGACACCGAGTCGTTTTCTGATCCAAATAATAAATGGCTTTTATAACGCACCGGCTCTTACGGCACATCCATGTGCCAAACGAGCCTAACCCAAACATCCTGTTTGGCTTTGCTAAAAGCCATTGATGATTTGGGAAAACTCAACGGTGAGATTGTCCGTCCACATTGAGCAATATTTTTATGCATTTTATTGAAGCTAATGCTTTGGATGGGTTGGCTTTGAGTTAGGTTCGTCTGTGCTCATCGAGCAAGCTTGATATTTATTGTCAGTGGTTTCACCCTGTTGGCGACACGTCTTTCTTTTATCAGAAAAGAAACCAGTACCCAGAAAAGTCAAAAGAACTGACGCTGAATCGTTTTCAAACCCAAATAATATAAATGGCTTTTATAACGCACCGGCTCTTACGGCACATCGATGTGCCAAACGAGCCTAACCCAAACATCTTGTTTGGTTTTACTAAAAGCCATTGATGATTTGGGAAAACTCAACGGTGAGATTGTCCGTCCATGATAGGCAATGTTAACTGCTTATTTTATTCAGCGAGGCAAAACTATAATCTATTTTTCACATAATCTATTTGGTTCTGCATTTCCACCATAAGTGTGGGATTATTCTGTCTATCTACATGACTAAGGTTTCAGTTTTATTTTTAACTTGTTGATTAGTTTATTCAGCTTGTTATTCTGACGTCAAATTTAAATAAATAATCGCGTTCTATCTATCCACCGGAAATACGGAATAGTTCTGCTTAATTACGATGTTATACAACATCAGGGTAGTGTAATCATGAGTGAGAATAATAAAATTGGCAGAATTTCTACTCAGGAAGACTTTTTTAAAAGAATGGATCTTGAAATGCCAAATCAACCTAAAATAGACCGTTCAAAAATTGATATAAATGAAATTGGTTTGTTTAAAAATTATTTTGTAGCTTTGTGTACAGATCTAACAATTTATAAACAATTATTTTCTGACGTCAATTCTATTCAAATATTAAATGAATTTAGTCCTGTAATTTTCGGTCGATTGCAATCATCCTATTTGGAAAGAATTTGTTTGAAAATTGCCTGTCTCCTTGATCCTGCAACAAGTGGTCGAGATGGTGTAAATAAGAATATGACTTTAAGAAGGTTCACTGAACTTTGCAATAGTAATGAGCTAAACAGCTTAGTTATCGAATTAGAGTCATTCTATGAGTCAACAGGTATTAAAAAGTGGCGCAATAAAGTTTTAGCTCATACAGACTTAAAAGCTGCAATGGGGCAATTAGATTTTGAGCTGAAATTCGAGGTAGCAGACTTAGAAAATATTGTTATATTTATTCAAGAAATTATAGATTTGATTGAAGATCCTACAACAACTTCAGATACTCGAGTTAAATTGCCTAATGGCAATGATGTGTACACTTTTTTAGAAAAGTTAAACTCTATCTAAAAATGTTGTATAACAAGAGTTTTCAAGTTGAAAAATTACAGCGGGCCATCGCTTCGCGATTATATCCCACTGTAAATTTCAACTTAAAACGGCGTTGAAGTTGTAGAATTTCTCTAAAAATAACATTTTACCTTCTTTTTTGTGATCTCTCACTGCACTAAAAACCATGTTTTAGACAAGCAATGATTTTTAGTATATTTAAAAGAACACCTCTGCATATAATTCTTCGTGCCCTCTGTGTAGCGCAGCGCTTCGTGGTTAATTTTCTTTTAGGCTTGTCATTTATCTACCGTATTCCACATCGAGAAGATCCCCTGCAAAAAAGTTGGCATAGCTCAGCCACAAGATAATCCATCAGAATATCTTTTCAATAAAAAAACTTTATTTGGTTTCACTGGTGGTGTTTATGAATGCGATAAAAGTGATAGTGCTCAAGGCATTGCTTTTTCATTATTAGATTACCTAGAGTTAGTTTATTGGAGCGGACGTATCTTACGAGAAGATAAGCTAGGTGCGCTGGCCATCATTCTAAATTACTCAGCAAGATTGGGCTTGATGAAGCCACTTGGTTAACGTTAGCCAGTCGATTTGGTAAAGACTATCAAGGTGCTGTCGGCTCTTTAGAGGAGATAGCTTCATTTGCAGAGCACACAGGTAAATGCTGGATAGCGAGTAAAAACCAGTTACGACGACAAGCTCATTAACCTTTCTTAAAAATTCCTTAATAAAAATATAATTAGCGATAGCTAATCGTTAGCGTGGGCATAATTCACGGTTTATGTTCAAATGTGTATTATTTTGGGATTTTAAACACTTGGCTGTCGAGTTTTTCTTGTTTTTCCCGTGATTAGTTCTTATCGATAGGAGATGAACATTCGTAAACTTTTTTCAGGGGAGAAAGAAATGCAGTAGGCGGACACCACACAGTTAAAAATATCTTTAATTATGTGATGTTTTATTCAAATAAATATTAAACTTTTGGTTTTTTACGATAAAAGCTCAAACCAACTAAACTTAATCCAAATAAAAGTATTGATGCTGGTTCAGGTACATTAACCACTGCTCCACCACCATCTGCGCCATTAGTGTTAATATTGTTTTGAGACACAAAGGTACCTGTCCCAGTGGTTGTATCCAGAGAAAGCGTTGCACCGGAGTAAGTAAAACCATACAAAGTATTATTAAAGTAATTCAAACCATAAACTGAAGAGTAACCAGTTGAACCAATCAATGTCCCACTACCATCTGCCGTATTCAGTGACCAAAGACTGTCGCCGTTTCCACCAGTTGTAGATGATAGGTAAAGGTTGCCTAAATCATCAAAAGAAATATCACCAGATGAATTATATGATCCTGTGCCTATTAAAGAGGCATTACCGGTAGTTGTATCGATTGAATATAAACCATTACCACCACTGCCATACAATATTCCATTACTGGCGAATGTTAAACCATTTACACTTGCACCAGTATTTCCGATTAAAGTCCTAGCGGCTGTAGTTTGGTCGATAGAATAAAGTTGGCTACCACTTGTTACACCATATAATATGTTTGAAGTACTTAGTGCGATATCAAACATAATCCCTGTATTACCAATTAAAGTAGAGCTGTTAGTGGAAATATTATAATCATATAGATTGCCATTAGCTGCACCAATAAATGTGGCATGAGCTGAGCTTGCCGATAAAATCATTGCTCCGCTTATTGCATAAATTATAGATTTCATTTTATATCCTTATGTTGATTTCTATTAATAAAAAAGCTTAATTGCTATTTCGATTAAATAATAAGCATAAAATATTCCAACTAAATAAAGCATATTTATATCAAGCAATTGTTAACAAAAAGAGATTTTGAAAGTGTTATAAAATCCCCAAAAATAGCTTAAATAAAAAACATGTAAAATATATCGACAAAATACTAGCCTTAATAAATAAAGTGATTTTTTAAATAGTTTTTCTCTTCTTTTGGTTCTACTTCTGATACATCTATTACGTCAACTTAAGCATTACTGTAATAAGAAGTAATTAATACTCGTTTAGCTCGGAAATGATGGTTCAGAACAACCACTAATTTTACCCTGAATTCACATTCAAACTACCTTTGTCCATACTGTTTTAAAGGCTCTGAGATAGCTTGTTATGACGCATTTCGACAATCCCAAGTGTTACTTGCGGATACACTCTATTACCTCTGTATATCTCGCTGTGCTTCTTGGGATCTATTTTTAATGTTAAAATCTTTAATATTAAAGTAATAATGCAATAGCGATATTTTACGTGACCTTAATAAGTTTTTTTTAGCGGATCTCGCCGGCACTGCATCGGATCATTTGTTATCTAATGTGCATATCTAACAGGTAAATAATACTAATGAATCTATTCAATAAAATGGCTACGTTTTTATCGATAAACTGGCAAAAATTTACTCTGCTTTGTTCTCAGACACAGCAGTTTCAAGATCGAGTTTGGATAGTTAGTATTCAGCAAAAAACAGGGCAAAAGAGCAATTTATTTAACGATACTTTTGTGGTCAGTGAGGACAGTTTTGATAAGCCAATGCAATGGATGGAAAAGCAGGGATATCAGCCTGAAATAATTAATGATGTGAATAATATGCAACGCTCTCAAGCGATTAAAATAGAATTGGAAAACAGTTTGCATAGCTTAATGAGAGTTAAATAGTTTTAGGGGGATGACGGGGAATCTTGGTTTTTGCTTTGACCTTTTACTTTTTAGTCATTGAAAGCAAGGTACCGGAAAAATAACGTTTAATCATATTTAAAAAGTAACTTATTTAAAAGGTAACCTCTTTAAAAAGTAACTTGCGTTTTACTAACAACCCTTCGTGACCTCTGTGTAGCGCAGCGCTTCGTGGTTAATTCTCTTTTTAGGTTTGCCGTTTATTTATCATATCCAAATTGAAATTATGAATATTCATGAGGTTTAATTTTTTCAAGGTTATTTATCTTTTACGATTAACCCTTCGTGACCTCTGTGTAGCGAAGCGCTTCGTGGTTAATGCTCTTTTTAGGTTTGTCGTTTATTTACCGCATCCTCATCGAAGTTATGAATACTCATAACGTTTAATTTTTCAAACCATTTATCTTTTATGTTCAACTCTTCGTGTCCTCTGTGTAGCGCAGCGCTTCGTGGTTAATTCTCTTTTTAGGCTTGCCGTTTATTTATCATATCCCATATTGAAGTTCTGAATACTCATGACGTTTAATCTTATTCAAACCCCCCTCATGTTTACGCTTACTTCTTGGTGCCCTCTGTGAAGCGCAGCGCTTCGTGGTTAATCCTTTTTTAGGTTTGTCGTTTATTTACCAAATTCCAAACACAAAAAAGCCTGCATAAAGCAGGCTAAAAGTGGGGTACTAAATTATAAACTATTTAGCTTTTTTCTCTTCTTTTGGTTCTGCTTTAACTTCCACTTCTGGTACATCCATTACGTCAGCGTAAGCCGTGCCGTAGTAAGAAGCGATTAATACTTCTTTAAGCTCAGCGATTAATGGGTAACGTGGGTTTGCACCTGTACATTGGTCATCGAACGCATCTTCAGCAAGTTTATCAACTTTTGCCATGAATGCAGCTTCATCAACACCTGCAGCTTGGATTGATAGTGGAATATTCAATGCTACTTTTAACTCTTCTAACCAGTTTAATAGCGCGTTAAGTTTGTCTTCAGTGTTACCTGTTGTGAAACCTAAGTGTGCCGCTATTTCTGCATAACGAGCACGTGCTTTAGGGCGATCGTACTGTGAGAATGCAGTTTGCTTAGTTGGGTTATTCGTTGCGTTGAAACGAATAGTATTTGCAATTAATAGTGCATTTGCTAAACCATGTGGGACGTGGAATTCAGCACCTAGTTTGTGCGCCATTGAGTGACAAACACCTAAGAATGCATTAGCAAAAGACATACCAGCGATAGTGGCTGCGTTATGTACTTTTTCACGTGCGATTGGGTCTTTTTTACCGTTAGCATATGAGCTTGGTAAGTACTCTTTAAGCATTTTAAGCGCTTGTAGTGCATGGCCGTCTGAGTATTCATTCGCTAATACAGAAACGTAAGCTTCCATTGCGTGAGTTACTGCATCGTAACCACCGAAAGCACATAAAGATTTAGGCATATCCATAACAAGGTTTGCATCTACAATCGCCATGTTTGGTGTTAGCTCGTAATCTGCTAATGGGTATTTTTGACCAGTTTTTTCATCTGTAACAACAGCAAATGGTGTTACTTCAGAACCTGTACCAGAGGTTGTAGTAATACATACTAACTCTGCTTTAGAACCCATTTTCGGGAATTTGTAGATACGTTTACGGATATCCATAAAGCGCATTGATAAGTCTTCAAAATCTGTTTCTGGGTGCTCATACATTACCCACATGATTTTCGCTGCATCCATTGGTGAACCACCACCAACTGCTAGAATCACATCAGGTTGGTAGCTTAAACATGCTGCTGCACCTGCTTTTACGACTGCTAATGTTGGATCTGCTTCTACTTCATGGAACACTTCAACTTCCATGCCTTTTTCTTTCAGGATAGAGCGCAGGTCATCGATGTAACCATTGTTGAATAAGAAACGGTCAGTCACGATTAATGCACGTTTTTTACCTTCAAGGTCAGTCATTGCAACTGGTAAACAGCCGCGGCGGAAGTAGATTGATTTTGGTAGTTTATGCCACAACATATTTTCAGCTCGCTTCGCAACAATTTTCTTATTGATAAGGTGTTTTGGACCTACGTTTTCAGAGATAGCGTTACCACCCCATGAACCACAACCTAATGTTAAAGAAGGTGCTAACTCAAAGTTGTAAAGGTCACCGATACCGCCGTGAGATGCTGGTGTATTGATAAGAATACGCGCTGTTTTCATTTTGTCGCCAAAGTAAGCGATACGTTCAGCGTTTGCATCTTGGTCTGTGTAAAGTACTGATGTATGGCCAACACCACCTATATCTAACACGATACCTGCTTGGCGTACTGCATCTTCAAAGTCTTTTGCTTTAAATAAACCTAATGTTGGAGATAGTTTTTCATGTGCAAATTCGTCATCCCAAGAAGCTTCTAAACCTTCTCCGATCAGGATTTTAGTAGACGTTGGTACTTTAACACCGGCTAATGCGGCAATTTTGTAAGCTGGTTGACCTACGATTTTAGCGTTCAATGCGCCATCGATGATCATCACTTTACGTACTTTGTCTGCGTCTGCTTGGCTTAATACTGCTGCGCCATATTTTGCAAAACGTGCTTTTACTTCGTCGTAAATTGATTCAACAACAATTGCTGCTTGTTCAGAAGCACAAATTACACCGTTATCGAAAGTTTTAGACATTAAGATTGAAGAAACTGCACGTTTGATATCAGCGGTTTCGTCGATAACTACAGGTGTGTTACCCGCGCCAACACCGATTGCTGGTTTACCTGAAGAGTAAGCTGCTTTAACCATGCCTGGACCGCCAGTTGCAAGGATAAGGTTGATATCATCATGTTTCATTAATGCATTTGAAAGTTCAACTGATGGTACGTCAATCCAACCAATAATATCTTTTGGTGCACCTGCTTTGATTGCTGCATCTAATACAACTTTTGCTGCATAGTTTGTTGCATTTTTAGCACGTGGATGTGGAGAGAAGATACAGCCATTACGTGTTTTAAGGCAGATTAGCGCTTTAAAAATCGCAGTTGAAGTTGGGTTTGTTGTTGGGACGATGGCACAAACGATACCTACAGGCTCAGCAATAGTGATAGTGCCGCCTTCATCATTGCGGTCAATAACACCACAAGTTAGTTCGTCTTTGTATTTGTTGTAAATGAATTCAGATGCAAAGTGGTTTTTGATTACTTTGTCTTCCATGATGCCCATGCCAGACTCGTTGGCTGCCATTTTTGCAAGTTCGATACGTGCTGTAGATGCTGCTAATGATGCGGCACGGAATATTTTATCAACTTGCTCCTGTGAGTAAGTTGCAAATTCTTTTTGCGCCGCTTTTACACGTGCAACCATTGCATTTAGTTCAGTGACATTACTTACCGTCATATATTTCTCCAAAAGTTTAATAAATTTAAAAGTTTTAAAAATGTTCTATTAAATCGTATCTCTTTATCAAAACTGGCTATTAAAAATGGACTTAGTAAAAAACTTTCACAGTCATTATAGAAATAACACTCTTTCTCGTATTGATCGAGATCACTATAAAGTGAATGTGCTACGATTATTTAGTGTGATTTAAATCACTTTTTTGTGGTTTCTCATTCTCTCTTAATAATCGTTAAAATCAGTTGTGAAGACTTATTGAGTCAAAATAAATCGAAATCATTGTATGTCCATTAGACAACAAGAGTCTACAGCTTGAGATCTAATTTTCATTAATCTATGGCAATCATTTATACTGTCATTTCTTGTTTTTATTTAACCTCTGTTGAGGTATACAAAGCGACTGTTTCACTTAAAGGAAAATAAACATGGTAAGTGTATCCACGGCGGGCCGTACAGCGTTGTACTTTTCTGCTTTAGTCATTTCGTTAGCAGGGATAAAAGAAGCTGCACCGATTGTTGTTCCTTTTTTATTGTCATTATTTGTGGCTATTATCTGTAATCCAGCGATTAATTATTTAGAGCGTAAACGCTTACCTAGAGGGCTTGCGATTGCTTTTGTTATCGTGGTTATTTTCTCTTTATTTATTGTGTTAGGTGGTGTCGTTGGCGCTGCTGTTAATGATTTTAGTAAAGCAATACCCACCTATGAGGAACAACTATCAGAACAGCTAACCTGGTTAATTGAATGGTTAGGAAAACATGATATTAGGTTGTCAATGGATGAAGTGCGTGGTTATTTTGACCCTGCTAAGGTGATGAATTTAGTGACGACGACCTTATCTGGGTTCAGTAGTGTGTTGGGTAATATTTTCCTGTTGTTATTAACGGTTGTATTTATGTTAGCGGAAGGACAAGTTTTCCCTAAGAAACTGCATATAGCATTTGATGATTCTGAGCAAACAGAGAAAAAGTTAGACCATTTTTTAAGCATGGTGAATCGTTATATGGCGATTAAAACTATGGTTAGCTTAGGTACTGGTATTGTTATTGGCTCGGTGCTGTGGGCAATGGGAGTACAATTTTACGTGTTATGGGCATTACTCGCTTTCCTATTAAATTATATCCCTAATATCGGCTCCATTATTTCAGCAGTACCGGCAGTGATTCTGACTTTTTTACAATTAGGTCCTGGGTATGCAGCGGTGGTTGTTGGGTTATTTGTGAGTGTTAATATGATCATGGGTAATGTTGTTGAGCCGCGTTTCATGGGGCGTAGTTTAGGGTTATCAACGCTAGTCGTGTTTTTATCTTTAATTTTCTGGGGATGGTTATTAGGTGTCGTCGGTATGCTGTTATCGGTTCCGCTGACGATGATCTTAAAAATTGCTTTAGAAAATAGTGAAGATGGGCGTTGGTTTGCTATTTTATTAAGTTCTGATCAGGAAGTCTCTGCATTTGAACAAACTAATATAGAAAAATCAAAGGCGCATGAAGCTGATAAAGAAGCTTCATCGAAAAATACTCAGTCGAACGAGACTGAGTAACTGCGATGATCGATTAGTTAACCATTTAGTAATTAGCTTTATTAGTTGGCTTTATGAGTAAGCGAATTACTAGCAAGCAAAGATACAAATAACGAGACTGAAGATACGGTTTCAGTTTCATTGAATAGCAAAGAAGAAAAATAATATGTTTACAGCTTTATTAGAAAAAATGCATTTTCCTGACAATTCGACATTATCGACAGCAGAACAAAGCTCAACAGTTGCTAACGAGTCAAATAAAGAAATAGCGCGCTTATTTCATGGCCGTGGATTCTTTTATCCAGAATACCAGCATATCAATATAGATTGGTTAGCACCGGTGGTGTTGATTGTTTTGTACAAAGAGGAAGATGCACAATGGCTGGCTAATTTGAGTGATTTTCTACTCGCAGAAATGACTGAAAGAGGCTTTGTTGTTGATAGT
This sequence comes from Psychromonas sp. SA13A, assembly GCF_011378715.1. Classification (GTDB taxonomy): domain Bacteria; phylum Pseudomonadota; class Gammaproteobacteria; order Enterobacterales; family Psychromonadaceae; genus Psychromonas. The sequence continues at coordinate 30,943 of NZ_WTKU01000015.1, forward strand.
ATTCAAGTGCAGTTTCGTTGCCGAGAGCTTGCGCCTACGGAATTGTTATATGGCGAACAGGTTAATGATTTTATCGCTTGTGAAAATGGGCTCGCTTATAAAATAAACCTAGGTAAAAATCAAAACTACGGTATTTTCTTAGATATGAAAAATGGCCGTGCTTGGTTAAGAAAAAATAGCCAACAAAAACGTGTATTAAATTTATTCTCATATACCTGTGCCTTTTCTAATGCTGCTATTGCTGGTGGAGCTGAACAAGTCGTTAATCTCGATATGAGCAAAGCGGCGTTAGCAGTAGGGCGTGATAATCATCGGCTTAATGGCCATGATTTAGATAAAGTTAAGTATCTTGGGCATGATCTTTTTAAATCATGGGGTAAAGTTAAACGTTTAGGACCCTATGATATTGTGATTGCTGATCCGCCATCATTACAAAAAGGGAGTGTTAATATCCAACGTGATTATCCTAAGATCATGCGTCGTTTGCCGGAGTTATTAAAACCAGGTGGGCAAGCGCTTTTATGTTTGAATAGCCCCGATCTTGATTTTCAGTTTATCTACGATGCATTAGCTGAGCATTGCCCTACGGCAAAAGTAATCAATGTTATTGAGCCGCCAATTGAGTTTACTAATAGTGACCGAGATAAAGGCTTAAAATGTGTATTGGTCAGTATTTAAGCCAATAAAATCATAAATAGAAGATACAAAAAAAGCCCTAGATGACTAAAATTAAGTCAAGTAGGGCTTTTTTAATGCAGTAATTAGTTAGTTTAAAAGATTAACCTTTTAATGCTAATTGCTCTGCTGCTTGTGTTGCTTGAATTGCTGTTAACGCGATGGTGTAAACGATATCGTCTACTAGTGCGCCACGTGACAAGTCATTAACAGGTTTGCGCATACCTTGTAGCATTGGACCAATACTGATCAAGTTTGCACTACGTTGTACCGCTTTGTAAGTGGTGTTACCTGTGTTTAAATCTGGGAAGATAAACACAGTTGCTTGACCTGCTACTTTCGAGTCTGGTGCTTTACTCTTCGCTACATTTTCCATTACCGCTGCATCGTACTGTAATGGACCGTCGATTAATAAGTCAGGACGACGTTGTTGTGCAATTTTAGTCGCTTCACGTACTTTCTCAACATCTGAACCCGCACCTGAATCACCAGTAGAGTAACTGATCATTGCTACTTTAGGGTCAATACCAAAAGCAATCGCAGAATCAGCAGACTGAATTGCGATATCTGCTAGTTGATCAGCCGTTGGGTCTGGGTTAATTGCACAGTCACCGTAAACTAATACTTGGTCTGGCAATAACATAAAGAAGATTGAAGAAACTAAACTTGCACCTGGTGCTGTTTTAATTAACTGTAATGCAGGACGAATAGTATTAGCAGTAGTGTGAACTGCACCAGAAACTAGACCGGCTACTTCATTTTCAGCTAGCATCATAGTACCTAATACAACGGTATCTTGTAGGTGCTCACGTGCAACAACTTCTGTTAAGCCTTTACCTTTACGAAGAGCAACCATTGGTGCTACGTATTGCTCTATCACATCAACAGGATTAACAATTTCAACTTCATCAGTCAAAACAATACCTTGCTGCGTTGCAACACGGTGGATCTCTTCAGGATTACCTAATAATACTGGTTTAGCGATACCACGTTCTGCACAAATAACTGCAGCTTGAATAGTACGAGGCTCTTCACCTTCAGGTAATACGATACGTTGGTTTGCTTTACGTGCTAATTCCGTTAAGTGGTAACGGAATGCTGGTGGCGATAAACGACGCGATAATGAAGAATCTTGTGTTAACGTGTTTAACCAATGCTTGTCGATATGGCTGGCAATGTACTCTTGTACTTTTTCAATACGCTCTAAATCATCAACAGGGATTTCCATGTTGAAGTTTTGTAAACGTTGCGCTGTATGCCACGTGTTACTTTTGATCAGTAGCACTGGTAATCCTGCGTCCATTGCACTTTTACAAAGCTTCATCACTTCATCTTCAGGTGGGTAGTCGCCGGTTAATAATAAACAACCGATTTTCATACCGTTCATTACAGCTAAACAAGCGGCAATGATCACATCACTTCTATCACCCGATGTTACTAACATTGAACCAGCTTTAAAGTGCTCAACCATGTTAGGGATTGAACGAGCACAGAAAGTTACTGATTGTAAACGGCGGTTATCAAGGTCACCTTTGTTAAGGATCTTAGCTTCTAAATGGATCGCTAGATCTTTAACACGTGGTGCGATCAGGTCAGCACTCCATGGAATACAGCCTAAAATTGGTAATGGGCTTTTGCTGAACATTTGTAATACTTCAAGGTTGTTATTAATACTACCTTCAGGAATATCAAACATTTCAGTTAAATCGGTACCCGTTTTATCATTCTCATCAACAGGTGCGCCCACTTTATTAATAATACAGCCAGCAATATGTTTATTTTCTTTGCCACCAAATGAAGAGATAGCAATTTCCATGCGCTCTTTTAATTGTTGTGACGTATCGTTACTTGGATGCGTAACAAATACCATATCAGCACTTAATGCTTTAGCGATACTGTAGTTGATGTTATTAGCAAATTGATGCTTATCGGTAGGGACTAAACCTTCAACAATGATCACATCACTGTCTTTAGTACCTTCACGGAAACGCTCTACGATATTTTCTAGTAACTCAGAAGTACGTCCTGATGAAATAAGCGTTTCGGCATATTTCATAGCAAAAGGTTCTGGAGGAAGGATGTTACTTGAATTGCGTAATGTTGTTGTTGAGCGTTCTGTACCTGCATCGCCTGGGCGTGGTTGTGCAATTGGTTTGAAAAAATTAACGGCAACACCTTGGCGTTCCATTGCACGAACCATTCCGAGACTAACCGAAGTGACACCAACACCAGCGCCAATAGGGATCAGCATTATTGTACGAGCCATGACTATTCCTTTTTAATAGATGACAAAAGGGAGTAAATACTCCCTCAAAAAAATTATTATAAGTTACGCACCAACAAGTGCAGCAGAATCTTGCGCGATAACCCATTCTTCATTGGTTGGTATAACCATTGCAATTGGGGAGTTATCGGTAGTGATCACGCCTGAATTACCTAGTCTTGCAGCTTTGTTTTTCTCTGCATCTACTTGGTATCCAAAGATAGTTAAGTTTTCTAATACTTTCGTACGAATACGTTCAGAGTTCTCGCCAATACCGCCCGTAAATACTATCGCATCAATACGACCAAGTGGTACGGCGTAGGATGCAATATACTTAGCTAAACGGTAGGCAAACATCTCAATTGCAAGGATAGCGCCTTGGTGACCTTTTTGGTAGTTTTCTTCGATATCTCGGAAATCACTTGAAATACCAGATATACCTAATAGGCCACTTTGTTTTTGTAGCATGTCCATTACACCTTTCAGGCTATAGCCTTCACGTTCCACAAGGTGATCAATAATACTTGGATCTATATCACCACAGCGAGTACCCATTACTAAGCCGGCAAGCGGAGTCATACCCATACTTGTATCAACTGATTGGCCGTTTTTAATCGCTGCAACCGATGCTCCATTACCTAAATGAGCAGAGATGATATTTGTTTCTTCTACTTTTTGGCCCAATGCTTTAGCTGCTTCATTGGTAACAAATAAGTGGCTGGTGCCGTGCATGCCGTAACGACGAATATGAGATTGTTTGTATAAATTATATGGCAACGCATATAGGAAAGCTTTTGCTGGCATAGTTTGGTGGAAAGCAGTATCAAACACGACAACTTGTGTTAATGATGGGAACGCTTTTTGTGCTGCTTTAATACCTAAAATATGTGCAGGATTATGTAATGGTGCAAGTGAAGCACATTCCTCAATGCCTTCAAGCACTTCTTCATCAATAATAACTGACTTAGTAAATTTTTCACCGCCATGAACAATTCGATGGCCTATAGCAATAAGTTGAGACTCAAGACCCTCAACTTTTTTAATAATATCTTCTACAATGAATGAAATGGCTGCAGAGTGAGCACTATTTTCAGGCAAGTTAGTTGACTCTTTCTTACCGTCAAACTTCCATTTAATACGAGCATCGGGAAGATTAAAACATTCAGCTAAACCACTGATTATTTCATCTCCATTGTTTGCATTGATTACAGCGAATTTAAGCGAAGAACTACCACAGTTAAGTACAAGGACTAATTTATTGCTCATGAAAAAATTCCAGTCAGTAAATAATAAGTATATAAATATCAATTCTAATTTTTGATATTAAGCTAGGGTATAATAGTGAGATATAACTGAATAAGAACGTAGCGTTTGGCAACATTGTCCATATTAAGCTATATTATCAATTTTACCTTTATGTAATAAAATTACAAATATCAAATTGATAAAAATTATTCGAAATCAATTTTAGTTGGAACATTTCCATAAATTAGGCATGATTTGTATTGTTGTGATTGAGTTATCAATTTTAAAGGAGAATTTATTTGTTTAATTTTTTTGAGCTATTAAAAAAAGGCGACCATTATTTAAAAATATGGCCAAAACAAAACTGTCTGTATTCTTTATTTATTGAAAGTAAAATGGTCTGTTATACACAATTATTAATTAAAGTATTCCCGATTTTTATTGTGCTTGTTGCTTCCTTGTACATGTTTTTTCCAACTTATTTTTCTTGGCCAAGTACCGCTACATTTATTTTATTTTTAATCGGATTACCTGCGCATTGTTTATTATGGTTAGGAAAACGTTCGCAACAAACGCTCTCACCTGCGCTATTTAATTGGTATCTTGAGGTAAGTGAAGCCTTACATGGAAAAGACAATGGGCAACGAACCATGGTCGATCAGTTGCGCTTTATCGACCTTGCTAAGTTGTTGAATAAAGGTTTCAAAAAAGGAGGGGATAACTTTTTATATAACAATGAACTAATATAAGTTAGCTTTTTTGAAATACTTCAATATTAAAATCACATTCAATTTTCCAGTGTGGCTGGCTAAGTAATTTAGCTAGTTTTTCTGGTGTAAACTTCCAAGCAAAAGGGGTCATGTTAATGAGGTCTTTTAACTGCTGAGATGAATCAATATCTAGTTCATAACTGAGATTTACTTGCTCCACTTTACTGAAACCTTCGACTGCCTCATTCTCCTGCGCATGCTCATTTACTTGTTCGTAAATGCACTCTCTTAATTGAAATAAGTGACGTGGCGCAGGTGTTACTGTAATTAAATAACAGTTTTGCTTAATTAGACGTAACAACTCCTCCGCTTTTGATGGTGCATAGATACGTATCATTAGGTCAATACTTTGTGCATTTAATGGAACTTGATAGGCGCTGGCGACACAAAAATCAATTTTTTTATAGCGTTTAGCGGCATAACGAACAGCCACTTTAGAAATATCAATGCCGCAGATACGATGTTGTGGCAATTGTTGATTGATAATATCGGTGTAATAACCCTCTCCACAGCCTAAGTCTAGGATCTGTGCTTGTTCGGTATCAGCTAAATATTGTTTACTTATTTGTGCTACTTTTTCTGCGAGTGGTAAGTAGCCGCTAGTATTTAAAAATGCTCGCCTAGCTGCCATCATCTCTTGATTATCACCTGGATTTTTAGAGCTTTTTGATTGCACCGGTAATAAATTTAAATATCCTTCCTTAGCAATATCAAAATGATGATTATTTTCACACACTTGGGTGTTATTGATTTGATTAAATGAAGTTTGGCAAAGCGGGCAAATAAAAGGAGTCATAGAAGCTGCTATTTAGTAAGAAGTAAAAATAAAGACAGTAAAAACTGTCTTTATTAAGAATTGAGGACAATAAACTAAGCAAAGTATACTTAGCTAAGTGCTTATTGAGAAGGTTTCACTGAACAAAGGTATTAAAAAATAACATTGTCATGGTATTCAAGAAGTACCTTTTGCACAGCAAGCATAGTATCTCTTGATGGTGGGTGAACGCCATCAAGAGGGTATATTTCTCCCATTGCTGTCCACTTATGTTTTCCAAGCTCGTGATAGGGTAGCATTTCAATCTTTTCAATATTTTTCATTGGTTGAATAAATTGACCTAACGAATGGGCGTCTTTAAGGCTATCGGTGATACCTGGAACAACAACATAGCGTAGATAGATCGCTTGATCATGCTCAGCTAAATACTTTGCAAACTCTAGAGTATATTTATTACTAACATGGGTTAAGTCGATATGCTTTTTATTGTCCATCTGCTTAATATCTAATAAGACTAGGTCAGTATGTTTAAGAATATTTTGAGTTGTTTGGTCAATTTTTCGTACAAAACCATTGGTATCTAAACAAGTATGAATGCCTTCTGCACGGCAGGCTTCAAACATCGCCAGCACAAATTCAGGTTGTAGCATTGCTTCGCCACCAGAAATAGTAATACCACCGCCGGACGCGTCCATATAATGGCGGTATTGCAGCATCTCTTTCATTAATTCATCAACGGTCATCTCTTTACCGCCTTCAGTATCCCAAGTATCGCGGTTATGGCAATACTGACAGCGCATTAAACAGCCTTGTAAGAAGATAATAAAGCGGATCCCTGGCCCATCAACGGTGCCACAGGTTTCTACTGAGTGTACTCGTCCAGTAACTGACATCTTATAACCTCATAAAAACTAATTATTTGTATCAACTATTAATTGAACATGACTGCGTTATAACAATGGATACAGTGCCATAACAACTGATAAAAATAATTACTTTTGTTGTGATAAAAATAAAGGTTTCATCCCGAAGAATGAAACCTTTTTTATTATAGCAGGCTAATATAAAAGTGAACCTGTTATCGTCTATTTTTTATAGTGTTGCTGTAAAAGTACGTGTAATAACATCACTTTGTTGTTCTTTAGTTAATGAGTTAAAACGTACTGCATAACCAGAGACTCGGATTGTTAACTGAGGGTATTTCTCAGGGTGGTCCATTGCATCTAATAATGTCTCACGGTTCATTACATTAACGTTTAAGTGTTGACCACCTTCAATATCTGGCGTGTGCTTGAAGTAACCATCCATTAGACCAGCCAAGTTAGATTTTTGAGAATCATCTGTTTTGCCTAGTGCATTTGGTACGATTGAGAATGTGTAAGAAATACCATCCTGTGCGTAAGCAAACGGTAGTTTAGATACTGATGTTAATGATGCTACTGCACCTTTTTCATCACGTCCATGCATTGGGTTTGCACCTGGTGCAAATGGCATACCTGCACGACGACCGTCTGGTGTGTTACCTGTTTTCTTACCGTATACAACGTTAGATGTAATAGTAAGAATTGACTGTGTAGCACGTGCATTACGGTACATAGGGCGTGATTTTATTTTCTTCATGAACGTTTCAACTAGTTCACAAGCAATATCATCAACACGTGGATCATTATTACCAAATTTAGGGTAATCACCTTCAATTTCAAAGTCAGTCGCAATACCATCTTCATCACGAATAGGACGAACTTTTGCGTATTTAATTGCTGCTAATGAATCCGCTGCAATTGAAAGACCGGCAATACCACAGGCCATTGTACGTTCCACATCACGGTCATGAAGTGCCATTAATGAAGCTTCGTAGCTGTATTTGTCATGCATGTAGTGAATACAGTTAAGTGCTGTGACATATTGCTCTGCTAACCAATCCATGAAGTGATCAAGGTTTGCGTAAACTTCTTCGTAATCTAATACTTCACTAGTAATTGCTGGTAAAGTTTTAGGGCCTACTTGCATTTTTGATTTTTCATCAACACCACCATTGATGGAGTACAATAATGTTTTTGCTAAGTTGGCGCGTGCACCAAAGAATTGCATCTGTTTACCAACAATCATTGGCGATACACAACAAGCGATAGCATAATCATCGTTATCGAAATCAGTACGCATTAAGTCATCATTTTCATACTGGATAGATGAAGTATCGATAGATACTTTTGCACAGTATTTTTTGAAGTTAATTGGTAAAGCTTCAGACCATAAAACAGTAATGTTTGGCTCTGGAGAAGGGCCCATAGTGTATTGTGTGTGTAAGAAACGGAAGCTGTTTTTGGTTACTAGCGTACGTCCATCAACACCCATACCACCGATAGACTCTGTAGCCCAGATAGGGTCACCAGAGAATAGGTCATCATATTCAGGTGTACGTAGGAAACGAACCATACGTAGTTTCATTACTAAGTGGTCGATTAGTTCCTGTGCTTCAGTTTCAGTGATTAGACCTGCTTTTAGATCTTTTTCAATGTAGATATCTAAGAAAGAAGCGGTACGGCCAAATGACATTGCAGCGCCATTTTGTGATTTAATTGCCGCTAAGTAACCAAAGTAAGTCCATTGGATTGCTTCTTTAGCGTTTGATGCTGGTCCAGAAATATCATAACCGTATTTCGCTGCCATCACTTTCATTTGGTCAAGCGCACGATATTGCTCAAAAATCTCTTCTCGCAATTTCATTGTATCTTCTAATGAAGTACCTGCGATTAATTCAGCTTCTAAACTTTTATGCTGAGCTGCTTTTTCAGTCATTAGGTAGTCGATACCGTATAAAGCAACACGGCGGTAATCACCAATAATACGACCACGACCGTAAGCATCAGGTAAACCTGTTAATACACCTGATTTACGACATTTAAGAATGTCGCCAGTGTAAACGTCGAATACACCTTGGTTATGTGTTTTACGGTATTCAGAGTAAGTTTTACGGATAGTTGGATCTAATTCTTTACCGTAAACTTTACAAGAACCATCGATCATACGAATACCACCGTTAGGGATAAGCGCACGTTTTAATGGTTTTTCTGTTTGTAGACCAACAATCGTTTCTAAGTCTTTGTTGATGTAACCTGCATCATGTGCAGTAATAGTCGAAACCACATCAGTATCAAAATCAACAGGTGCATGCGTTGCGTTTTCCTGTTTGATACCGACCATTACATTTTCCCATAGCTCGTCAGTCGCTTTAGTCGCGTCAGCTAGGAAACTTTCATCGCCATCAAAAGGGGTGTAGTTTTTTTGGATGAAGTCACGAACATTAACTTCTGTTTTCCAAGTGTCGCCAGCAAAACCTTCCCATGCTGATGCAAATGCTTCGTTTAATTTAGTCATAAAGATTTACCTTTACCGTTAGTGATTAAAAAATGTGTATAAATTAGTTGTTTGTGAATATGTTTGGTACATCCTATGTACCGCACTTAATGCATGCGCACTTAGTAGTGTTGAAAATGCGATAAGCGCAGGTGGGGCAATAACAAAATAGAAAATAATACGGAGTGCAATAAGTATGCTTGTATTGTTTGAAAGAAGAGACACAGGCAAAATAGTTTTGCTTATTTTACTGTTAGCAATACGATTGCTTTGGCTTGGTATTTGGTAAGCTAAATACTCGTTAACGCTATTGTCTATTTGCATCTTAGAAGTTACCCCGTGATGGATTAGTGCTTAGTTTAACAAATGCTTTTGTACAAAAATTGATTCATATCAAGTTGCACAGCGATCTCGTAATAAAATTACATTTTTATTTTAAAAAGCCTTTTTTGCTTGAATAATGTACCGATTAAAGTGATATAAATATCACTCTTATTCACTAAATTGTTTAAATTTAACCTTGAAAAGGTAATTTAATTTCAACTTCCTCTCGAACACTCTTGCCATAAGAAGATGTTATCTTAAGAAAATTAATAGCTTATTAAAAAATATTACATAAATAAACTGCTGAATATTTATTGAAATTTAACTCAACTATTTATTTTTATTAATGTTCGATTATAACTTAGTCAAATGAATCTTAAATATATTTTTGTTATCTTTTTTAGATGCCTCTAATAAATACAAAAAATAGTATATAACCCATGTTTTTGTATGGTTTTTAGCCAAAGGATAAGTCAGTTAAGGTATAATTATTTTTAATAGAATTTCACTAATTTATATCTCTCTAGAAGGAGTTAGTTTATGAACGTACAAATATTAATTACGATCACTGGTATTTACCAACCTGATTTAGTTAAATGCCTTGCAGAAAAAACACATGCATTAAACGGTAAATGGTTAACCAGCAAAATTAACCATATAGAAGGGTATATGGCTGGATTAATTAAGATTGAATTAGAGCCAGAAAAAGTTGAAACACTTTTAAATGGTTTTAAAACCTTACCTCTTCATATCGATTGGGTTGAACTGAAGCGCTTACCGAAAGAAAAGCCTAATCATTTAAATTTATCAATTGATGCGAGAGATCGTGCAGGTTTAGTGAATGATATTTCACAAGTGTTAAGTGAAAATAGCGTTAAGGTTGAAAATATGGAGTGCAACAGAATTGGTGTGCCTGACATTGGTGGTACAGTGTTTACGAGCCACTTTGAAATAGCTGTGTCCGATGCCTTTGACCAGAACCTGTTGATTGCCTCATTACAAGAGATATCTAACGATCTCATTATCGATATTAAAGGCTTATAAATAACCTTAAAGCTGAAGTTGTATTTTTATGCGAGTCTAGATTGGTTATATAAATATAGGTTGGTCATGCAAATCTAAGTGGTTATATAAATTTTAGGCATAAAAAAGGGCGCTATCAATAGCGCCCTTTTTGTTTCATCTTTTAACAAAGCTAGTAGGTTAAATAAAGTTATTATGTTTAATAAATACTAATCCTATCAGCGTCTAATATTACTTATAATAAAGATGGTAGGCCGTATTGTTTCTCGAACATACCTACTGCTAACATAGCAATAAAACAAACCACTAATACTGAACCCGGTATAATAATCTTATCTAAAAATGATAGACGTTTAGCGCGTTCCTTATCTCCAATTAAACCGTTGTTATCCAATAACATGGTTAATGCCCAAGCAAGTACAGGATTAAATACTGCAGCAGTAAAGATGCAAATACCAGCAGCTTGTGAGTCTTTGGTGTTTTTAATCATTTGCATACCAGCTTCTAGTAAGGGTAAAAAAACACCAACTAATAAAGCAATACGCATTACTGGTGGCCATACTGCGATGTCCATTGGGAAGCCTAGAAATGCAATTAACATTACTAAGCTGCCTAATATAATTGAACCCGCTGGAATAGGGCGTTTAGCAATCGCCGCAGGGATCATATAAGTTCCCCATGAAGAGGTGATGTTACCACCACCCACTGCAGTACCAACCATTTGACGGACTGAACACATGGTCATCGTATCGTCCACATCCATTAATACATTTTCAGTCTTTTTTGGGTAGTTTAATTCTTGAAAAATACGGTGTCCTAAGAAGTCCGGTGACCACATCGCTACGGCTAAAATTGCAAAAGGTAATGAGGCAATGAAGTGTTCAAGGTTTGGTAAACCTAACATCCAACCTTCAGTAGTGCTTCCCCACCAGTAAACAGGGTTTAAATTAGGTAGTCCCATTTCTGTTTCGAAGGTTAGGTTAAAGCCTGCCCCGAGTGCTAGCGCGATCAATAACCCTGTAATTGCACAAGCTGGAATAGCTAACCAACGTTTGTTAATTTTTGCAAGGAAAGCATAAAGAATGATATTTGTTGCTAATACAACTAAGCCAACATATCCCATACTACCTGCTGCAACATCTGCAGATTGTAACCCTTTAGCCCAGTCTTGAACTTGACCTATTTGACTGAATGCACCAGTAAACCCAAGGAACACCAGTAACCCACCTGCTACGCCTTCTCCGGTTAAATTAACCAGTTTAGATCCACCTTTAAAGTAGCTGAGCAATAAACCAAATACACCGAGTAAGATAGCTAAAGCAAGTGGGTGAGCACCCGCTAATGCAATTGCACCGATTAACGGGATCATTGGACCATGGTTACCCGCTAGGTTGGCTTTAGGGTTAACAAAGCCCGAAGCAACAATACAAAATAAAAAGGCGGGGATAAGCATTTCAACTCGCGCCACTTCGATAGCAAAATCTTTACCTAAAGTGATGTGCGCCCATTGCTCTGTTAAACCATCAGCCCAAGACATCATTACCGCAGAGTACATTGCGATGATGCCGATGGTACCTGCTACAGCGGGTACTAAATCTTCCCATTCGAAGCGGAAATCTCGGCCGGGTAGATTTAACCCGTAACGGCGAGGTTTCATTATCTGTAATTCGTGATCCAAATAATCAGACCGTGTTGCAAACTCGCTTGCGGGTTTATGCAGCTCGCTATAGCTTTTAGTTTGTTTATCAGTTGGCATTGAGGAGGTACTCCCTTACTCTGGTTAAATTTAAAATTCGTTAATTTAGTGCTAAATAAGCGCTGATATCATTTTGTCAGCGGTTATGGAATGGGTTAATTATGCATCGATAATTTAATATAGCTTAGCTTAACCAAAGTGAGTAAAAAATCGCTTGATCTGGATCAGAAGAGTTCTCATGCTGAAATTAAATTACAAAAAAATGAGGTATTTCCATTAATACCCCGCTAATAACTTACTTATAGCCGTATTTTTGATAATTAATTGCGTATTTAACTTACATGATAGAGGAAAGGTGTAAGAAATATAGGTGTAAAACTCGAAATGCATAATAGAAGTTATAAAAAAATGTTGGCTTTAATAACTTCTATACTTGCTTATAGATTGATGTTCAGAGCCTATATTCTAGGGCATAGCTCCGGAATTATATTTCAAGTTATATTTAGAAGTTGGCTATAGTAGATCTTGCATCTCTTCTAGTATTTGTAAGCACCAATCACTGATACGTTGGTCACTTAGTTCATATTGAGTATCTTCATCAATCGCTAATCCGACAAAATATTGTTTATCTTCGGTTAATGCTTTTGATGCCTCAAAGTCATATCCTTCAATGGGCCAATAACCGATGAATTTAGGATGTTGGGGTAATAATTTGTCGTGCAACATACCAACTGCATCAATAAACCACTCACTGTAACCATTTTGGTCACCCAATCCGAATAGCGCAACTATTTTGCCATTAACATTAAGGCCGTCGATTTGATCCCATAACTTACCCCAATCCTCTTGAAGTTCACCATAATCCCAAGTAGAAATGCCTAAAATAACAATGTCATAATCATTTATCTTGCTTAAACCGTCATCTTTTATGTTAAATATGTCTACTAATGATTCACCTAGCTCTGCTTGAATCTTTTCTGCAGCAATTTCTGTATAACAAGTACTAGAACCATAAAATAAACCGATTTTCATAAGTGACCTTTGAATAAAAATATAAGAGGCGCTAATTTACCGTTAAGGCCGTTGGAATGGAAGTATTAAGCATCGAACAATTTTTAGATTCACTTTGGTTAGAGCGTGGTCTATCAAAAAATACGCTAGACTCTTACCGCCATGATTTAAGTTTGGTGGAGGGATATTTACAAAAACAAGAAATCACCTTAAGTGAGGCCAGCGCTATTGATTTGAGTGATTATTTTGATGCACGTTTACAGGGTGAAATTGATTATAAGAATACCTCTACGGCACGATTAATGAGTGCGGTTAGGCGTTATTATCAATATTTATGCCGTGAAAAAATGCGCGAAGATGACCCAAGTGCAAAACTAGAAAGTCCTAAAATTGTCAAACCCCTGCCTAAATCATTATCTGAATCTGAAGTTGATGCATTACTTTCCGCCCCGGAGCTGAACGACCCTGTGCAATTTCGTGATAAAGCCATGTTAGAAGTTTTATATGCAACGGGGTTGCGTGTTACTGAATTAGTGGGCTTGACCATGGAAGAAATTAACTTACAACAGGGAGTGATAAGAGTCACTGGTAAAGGTAATAAAACACGCTTAGTGCCATTAGGAGAGGAGTCTGTTTATTGGCTAGAACGTTATATTGAAGAGATGCGACCGACTTTATTATCAGGCCAAAGTAGCGATGTCTTGTTTCCTAGCCGTCGTGGAACGCAAATGGTTAGACAAACCTTTTGGCACCGTATTAAGTATTATGCACAGCTAGCGGGAATTGATAAAGAGGCGTTGTCGCCACATGTTTTACGCCATGCATTCGCAACACATTTATTGAACTATGGAGCTGACTTACGGGTCGTACAGATGCTATTGGGGCATAGTGACCTATCAACTACTCAAATTTATACTCATATAGCAAAAGATAGACTAAAAAGTTTACATAGTGAACATCACCCTCGCGCTTAGTCTCATAACTTAATATACATAATAAGAATGGCTGTAATTAACATTCACTTTATGTTTTAAGATAGGCATAATCGAGTACTATAATTTTATTTTCGGGAATTTATAATGTCCATATTAAAGGCTAAAAAAAGTGTAATCACATTCGTAGTGAGCATGTTGTTAAGTGCCAGTAGCTTTGCTGCCGTTTCAAATCAAGTCCATGATTTATTAACTAAAAAGCTAGAATCATTACAAGTCGATGCACAATCGATTACTGAGTCGCCTATTAAGGGGCTTTATGAGGTAGTGAGTGAAGGGGCTATCTATTATTTAAGTGAAGACGGACAGTTTTTAATCAGCGGTAGTATTTACGATACTAATAATGGAATGAAAAATATTACTGCTACCAAAGTATCTGACATTCGCCGCGAAAATTCAGCTGAGCAATTTGCAGAGATTAAAAGCTTCGAAAAAGACATGATTGTCTATAAAGCGGCTAACGAAAAATATGTTGTTACGGCATTTACCGATACAAGTTGTCCATATTGCCAAAAATTGCACGCAGAGATTGCCGATTATAATAAATTAGGTATCACTATCCGTTACTTAGCTTTTCCTCGTGGAGGAGAAAGATCTAATGCTTACCGTAAGATGGTTTCAATCTGGTGTGCTGATGACCCTAAGTCAGCAATGGACGATGAAAAAAGTAATCGCTCAATTAAATCATTATCTTGCGACAATACTGTAATTGATCAATACAATTTAGGTGTTTCACTAGGCATTACTGGTACACCTACTTTGTTTTTAGAAGATGGTACTGCGATGCCAGGTTACTTACCTGCAGACCGTTTACTTCAAGCAATACAAGAAAAAATTTAGACTAATACTTCTGCTATTGTCTGTTTCATAATAAACTGCATTGATAATCCAATATCGTGCAGTTTTTTTATGTCTTCAGAAACACCAAAAACACAAGTTCAACAACGCCTTCAGCATGATACTAGCCTGCTATCATTATCTTGCTCTCCATTATTAACTAAGCTTTATGCTAACCGTGGCATTACTGCCGACAGCGAGTTAGATAACAGCACCAAAACACTCATTCATGCTAATCAATTGAAAGGTATGGCGACTGCTTGTGAGTTGTTATATCAAGCTTATTTAGATAGTAAAAAAATAATTATTGTGGGCGATTTTGATGCCG
The DNA here is from genome assembly GCF_011378715.1 of Psychromonas sp. SA13A. Lineage (GTDB taxonomy): Bacteria > Pseudomonadota > Gammaproteobacteria > Enterobacterales > Psychromonadaceae > Psychromonas. The sequence continues at coordinate 46,239 of NZ_WTKU01000015.1, forward strand.
ATGGTGCAACTAGCACCGCCTTGAGCGTTTTATCGCTTCGTGCTTTAGGGTTTCAACATGTTGATTATTTAATTCCTAACCGTTTCGATTATGGCTATGGTTTAAGCCCTGAAATTGTAGATTTAGCTGCACAGCAAGGTGCTCAATTGTTGATGACAGTGGATAACGGTATTTCGAGTATTAGTGGTGTGGCTCATGCTAAAGATTTAGGCATTGAAGTATTAGTGACTGACCATCATCTTCCTGGGGAGGAAACACCGGTTGCCGATGCTATTGTTAATCCGAATCAAATCGGTTGTCAGTTCCCCAGTAAAAACTTAGCAGGTGTGGGAGTTGCTTTTTATGTCATGTTGGCGTTGCGCTCTTTGATGCAGGAAAAGGGCTGTTTCACCGATTTTGCTGCGCCTAATTTAGCTAACTTTCTAGATATTGTTGCGTTAGGCACCGTTGCTGATGTGGTTAAATTAGATGCAAATAATCGAACTTTAGTGCATCAAGGGTTAGCACGTATTCGTGCTGGGTTCTGCCGACCGGGTATTAGTGCGCTTATTCAAGTGGCAAAACGTAATCAACAACAATTAGTTGCTACGGATTTAGGTTTTTCATTAGGGCCTAGACTTAACGCGGCGGGACGTTTGGATGAAATGAGTCATGGCGTTGAATTGCTGTTATGCGATGATTATTTACGTGCGAATACGTTGGCTTCTGAGTTAGATGCACTAAATCTCTCACGCAGAGAGATAGAACAAAGCATGCAGCAGGAAGCGATGCTGAGCTTGCAAAAATTATCGATTGATCAAAATAACTTACCCTTGGCATTATGTTTGTTTGAGGCTGACTGGCATCAAGGTGTTATTGGTCTGGTGGCTTCTCGCATCAAAGAAAAATATTACCGTCCTACCTTTGCTTTTGCCCGTGCAAATGGCGGTGAGATCAAAGGTTCTGCTCGTTCTATTCCTGGCGTACATATTCGCGATATGCTGGACTTAGTTGATAAAACTCTGCCCGGCGTTATTTTAAAGTTTGGTGGTCATGCTATGGCTGCAGGATTGAGTATGTTAGAAAAAGATTTTGATCTGTTTAATGATACGCTAAATGCCATTTTAAAAGCGCAAGTGGATGAGGATTTATTAAATAACGTTATTTTATCAGACGGACAATTATCCTCTGAGCAGTTTGACTTGAGTATTGCTCAAGAGTTGCGTGATGCAGGACCGTGGGGACAAGGGTTCCCCGCGCCTATTTTTGATGGAGTCTTTGCATTAAAGCAACAGCGAATTGTAGGGCAAAAACATTTAAAAATGGTGTTACAGCAGGGGGATAAATTAATTGACGCCATTGCCTTTAACATTGACCCTGAAGCTTGGCCTGATTTGTCAGTAAAAGAGGTTTTTTGTGTTTATAGTTTAGATGTTAATGAATTTAGAGGGCAGAGAACTGTGCAGTTATTAGTACAATTGTTACAACCAAAATGACCAGAATAATAGCAGCACTAATTTAAATGACATTTAACAGGGTTTAAGAGACGATAATCAAAAGGTAAGTCATCACCTTTTGATTATTACACAATTATTACACTATTATTACATGACTATTACAACATTATTTAGATTCAAATATTAAGTGCTAACTTACTATTATACTGCGCCCGGAAAATCTAGTTGGCGCCACGCTTCATAAACAAAAACAGACACCGCATTGGATAGATTCATAGAACGGCTATCGGCTTTCATTGGAATACGTAATTTTTGCTGTAAGGGTAAAGCATCTAATATCGATGCTGGTAATCCTCGTGTTTCTGGGCCAAATAACAAAACATCACCATCTTGAAAATTTGCATTATGATGGTAGGTAGTTGTTTTGGTTGTACAAGCCAGTAAACGTTTACCTTCTATTACTTTTAAGAAACTATCAAAATCTTTATGCAAATGTACATTGGTCAACTCGTGATAATCTAACCCTGCACGTCTTACTTTTTTTTCATCTAAGTCAAAACCGAGCGGTTCAATTAAATGCAATACACATCCTGTATTGGCACATAGGCGAATAATATTACCAGTATTAGGTGGGATCTCTGGTTCGTACAATGCAACTTCAATCATTTTTTTACTCTACTGTTATTGATATTAACGCCAATAAATAACTGATCAATTTATTTGAAAAAATAGTCTAGGATTTTGAGGAACCTTCACAAAATGCCATAAAAAATAGGGAGTCATGTTTAAAGACTCTCTACTTGCTGCTAACTATTTTTACCGTCTATTGGTGATCACTTCTTAACGTAATGGAATTTTATGAGCAATGATAAATGCATAAGAGCGCTATTTATCTAAACTTGAATTCAAATAAAAAGTGTACCACTTTACTGAGGATAATCAGATAGGATTAATAAAAGATTTTTGTTGAACCATAACTGCTATATCGCAACAAGGGCAACTTTGCCCTCACTGGTATTCGCGCAGTTACAATATGATGTAATGACGACTTTGATACAGAGTATTGCATGGGGTGATTATATTAATGTTCATTTACTGAAGGTGCGTCATTATCTAACCACATATAACCTCTGCCACGAAAGTTTTTTACCCTAATTTGACCATCTAAACGAGTAGGTAATTTACGACGTAAGTTACTTAAATGCATATCAATACTGCGGTCAAATTTTTGTAATTTTTTACCTAAAACCTGTTCACTTAATGCTGATTTTTCCAATAACTGACCGGGATTGGTTAAGAATTTTTCTAATAACAATAATTCAGTATTAGTAAGCTCAATGGTACGTTCTTGGCACAAGGCTTGTTGTTGACTAGGAAATAACTCAATATCTAAATGTGATATTTTATTATCTGCATTGCCTTTTTTGTATTGAATTCGTCGTAACATCACTTTAATTCGACCGGATAAATCACGCTCACTAAAAGGTTTGGTTAAATAATCATCTGCTCCCATTCCTAAGCTGATCACTTGTTCGGTTTGATCATTTTCTGCTGTCAGCATTAATACTGGGGTATCCGTTTTTTGTCTTATTAGTTTTAGCATCTCAAAGCCAGACATACGTGGCATTACCCCATCTAATATGATCAAATCGTAATCTTTTATTAAGAATTTATTTAAGCCTTCCTCGCCATCGTAGGCTGTTTCAACAATGAAACCTTCGGAAGTTAAGTTTTTATCGAGTAAGGAAACTAACTCTTTATCATCATCGATTAATAATAAATTTTTCATTGTATAGCCTATGTAAATCGTGTGAATAGCAATATCAAGTAGCGAGTCTGCTTGAAGTGGCATTATTGTTATTTCAGGGAAAAGTAAGCTATGTTTAGCGTTTTATTTATTAAGATTTTTGTAAAAATGAATCTTAAACTTGGCTCTGCATATTTAAGTAAATCAATGAATTCAATAGATTGACTACACTATACCCTATAAAGAGGTATATTGTAGGTCTCTATTTTATATCTTGCACGTAAATGATTGAATAAATGATAATCTATTGAAGTAGGTCAACATAATTGCACTGATAAATAGGGGGAGTTTAATAAACTACAATATTTTCTATTTGTTAATGTGCCTGCTTAACCATGATTTTTTATCGGTTCGAATTAAGTGCAATACTTGAAGTTAAAAGCGCAATATCTGAAGTTAAAAACGTAATACCTGAAGTTAAAACCGCAAGACTTCAAGTTAATCGTTTAAATTGAGTTATGTGTACTGCCTTTTCATTGTGTTGTCACTGCGTTTTGTTTATTAAATCTTAACGGGTATAATAGCCAACCAACACTTTTTAGAGCTGTAATCTTGTGAAAAAAACACAACAACCTGAAGAATATGCATACTTAGTAAAACGAGCAGGTCAAGCAGCTATTATTGCCGCCTCTTTATTGATTATTGTGAAGCTTGTTGCTTGGATGGTGACCGGATCATCAAGTATCCTTGCTGCGTTGACGGATTCATTAATGGATGTAACCACTTCTATTATTAACCTTTTTGCAATTAAGGTTGCCCTACAGCCTGCCGATAAAGAGCACCGTTTTGGTCATGGCAAAGCAGAAAGCTTAGCCGGATTAGTACAAGCCGCGTTTATTTCTGGGTCTTCTGTTTTCCTGATGATCAATGGTATTTCAGCGGTGATTAACAATCATCAAATCGTTGCTACTAATTTAGGGATCTCGGTGATGATCTTATCCTTAGTTGTGACGCTTGCATTAGTTTTCTTTCAAAGTTATGTGGTGAAAAAAACCAACAGCATGGCGATAAAAGCCGATTCTTTACATTACCGAACTGATATTGTGCTGAATGGTGCGGTGTTATTGGCTATTGTTTTAGCTGGCTATGGTTGGGGGTGGGCTGATGGTGTGTTTGCCATTGCAGTGAGCCTTTATATTTTACACGGTGCATGGGAAATCGGCAGCCAATCAATTGATGCTTTGATGGATAAACAACTCCCTCAAGAAGATAATGAGCTGATCCTTAAATTGGCTTATAAAGTAGAGGGCGTGCGTGGTGTGCATGATTTAAGAACACGTTCTTCCGGTTACATTAAATTTATACAATTACATCTAGAGTTAGATGATGGACAAAGCTTATATGATGCGCATAACAAAGCAGACAAGCTTGAGTTTGGCTTACAAGCCGCTTTTCCCGGTGCAGATATATTGATTCATCTTGACCCTATTTCTGTGGTACCGATAGAGAAACGAAATGAAGCAGTAAACATCGACGCACCGGTCTAGTACAGATATAAGATAAATATAGAACCGTATAACATTGATTTGAAAGTTTAAGGGTAAAAAATGGAAGACAAAATTAAAGATCTATGGAAAAAAATCAGGGAAGAAGCATGGGCAAGTTCGTCTAGTGAGCCTATTTTGGCTAGCTTTTTTCACTCTACCATTTTAAACCATAAAAACTTATCATCAGCATTAAGTTACCAATTAGCTAATCGCTTAGATAGCCGTACTATGCCGGGTATATTAGTACGAGAAGTGATTGATGAAGCCTTTGAGCATGATCCAAGTATTTTAGAAAGTGCGATGGCCGATATTCTTGCTGTACAAGAGCGTGACCCTGCCGTGGAAGACTATTCTATTCCGTTATTATATCTAAAGGGCTTTCATGCGATTCAAATCCATCGTGTAGCACATTGGTTATGGCAACAAAATCGTATTGCATTAGCATTGTATTTACAAAATCGCAGCTCAGTTATCTTTGGTGTAGATGTACATCCTGCAGCGACTATTGGTAAAGGTATTATGTTTGACCATGCTACTGGCGTGGTGGTGGGTGAAACCGCGGTTATTGAAGATAACGTTTCAATCTTACAAGGTGTTACCTTAGGAGGCACAGGTAAGGAGAGCGGTGATCGTCATCCTAAAATTCGCCAAGGAGTTATGATTGGCGCGGGTGCAAAAGTATTGGGTAATATCGAAATCGGTATCGGAGCAAAAATAGGTGCGGGTAGTGTCGTTCTAGAGGCTGTGCCGGCTCATACTACCGTAGCAGGTGTACCGGCTAAAATTGTTGGTAGACCATCTTGTGATATGCCGTCGTTATCCATGGAACAGTGTTTGTGAATAGCTCGCTTGCCCGTTATAAATAACGGGCTTGGCAAATTCAATCTTGAGTTGCTTAAATCCTAAATTGCTTAAATACTAATTATTCTGAGTCAACATACGCAAAGCGTGGTTGGCTTTTCCCCTCTATTTCGACATTTTCTACAAACATTGCTAAGGGTCTTACCCATAAATCGCCTTGTCCATATAAAGGTCGGTAAATGACCATTTCTTCTTCAGTTTCACTGTGAAAAGCTATTCCTTCAACTTGATAAAAGCTGCCTTTATAATGTTGGTATTTACCCATTTGTAATTGTTTTGACATTTTATTACCTAAAAAATTAAAAAAATTGCAGATTAGACTAACATACTTCAACTTTAAAGAGGAATTGGCGGTTTTTTCCATAAAAATCAAAACAAAGGTTGAATAAGCGTCTTGGAATGCTTATTCTCGTTGCATTCCAGTTAACAACTACTTTGTATTAAGGGACTCCAAATGACATTTGAGCTATTAGAAAAATTAGAAAACAAAATCAACCAAGCTGTAGAGACAATTGCACTACTGCAAATGGAAATTGAAGAACTTAAAGAAGATAAAGTTAATCTAGCAAACAAAACTGAACAATTACAATCTGACAACGAACGTTTGAATGCTGAGCATCAACAATGGCAAGATCGTTTAAGCGCTTTAGTGGGTAAGATTGAACAAGCTGAAGAGAATGTTGAATAATTGATAATCGATTTTTTGGACTCTATTTTAAAACGAATAATTGTTTGATTAAATAACTGATCACAAGTTAAACGTTAAAAAGAAGCATTAAAAAAGCCCAATTAAATTGGGCTTTTTTGTGTCTATTACATTGCTACTTAATGCGAAGGTTAATTACATTGCTACTTAATGCAAAGGTTAATTAATGTAAAGGCTATGCTCATTGTTTGGAGTGATTCTATGAGTCGCCAATACCACTAACTAAAAACGCTAGAACACATCTTCTTCATCGGCATCTTCAGTTTCTAAAACTAAAGGCTCTGGAGAAATAACGATACCTGTACTATCGGCATATAAAAAGTCTTCAGGTAAAAAAGTCACCCCAGCAAAATTCACCGGTGAGTTAATTTCACCCACTTCGTTATCATCTGCACCGACTGGCATTGCAGTAATCGCTTGAATGCCAATATCTAATTCTTCTAGTGTGTCTACTTCACGTACACAACCGTTAACTACAATACCTTCCCAACCATTTTCCACGGCTAAATCGGCAATATGTGCATTAATTAGGGCACGACGTAAAGAGCCGCCACCATCAATCAGTAATACTTTACCTGCACCATTTTCTTCTAATGCTTTATATATTAAACCAACAGACTCAAAGCATTTAATGGTTACCACTTCCCCCGCAAAGGAGTTACGCCCACCAAAATTAGTTAATAGTGGTTCTGCGACGTCAATGGTATCCGCGTAGATATCACATAAAACAGAGGTATTGTATTGCATATGCATGCTCACTTTTAATGATGAAGTATAAGTTCAGTATAAACGTAACACACTCTATTTCAATCTTATTCTCTGATATTTGTCGAAAATTAGAGCAATCTTTTAAGTTAGTCTAATTCGTCAAAAGTACTGCGTTCAAAGGACTTCTCACAGTAGTGACACTTTAGTTTTAAGGTGCTTTTTTGTTTAACATAAAAGCGTGTTTGAACCGGTTCATTATGGCTAATACAATTGCTATTAGGGCAGGCAAGAACACCAATAAATGAGCTTGGTAATTGCACCTGAAATTTATTAACCACTTTAAAATCTTTAATTTGATTAATGGTTGCATTAGGTGCAAATAAAGCTAATTGATTCGCTTGTTGATCATTAAAGAATGTATTTTCGATTTTAATTAAATCTTTACCCTGACCATTATGTGTTGCAAGGTTTAAACCGATGGTTATTTTTTCATTGGTCTGTGTAAATTTAAAAAATTTTAGTATTTTTACACCCTGCTGTGCTGGAATATGGTCAATCACCGAACCGTGTTCAATTGCTTCTACTTGTAATTTTTTTTGCATCATAAAACCTTAAGCGTTTGCTTGAAAATGATTGCTTAATAATAAAGCAAGTAATGCTTGGCGTGCATACACCCCATTTTGCGCTTGCTGAAAATAATACGCATAGGGCGTGTCGTCGACATCTATATTGATTTCATCAACGCGTGGCAAAGGGTGTAAGACTTTCAGGTTGTCTCTAACATTACCTAGCATGCTGGCATTTAATAAAAAAGCTGACTTCATATGCTGGTATTCTGTTTCATCAAAGCGTTCTTTTTGCACCCTGGTCATATATAAAATATCCAGTTCATCGACCACTTCTTCAATGCTGCTGTGCAGAGAAAAATTGATATTACGTTCATTCAGCTCTTCGATAATATAATCAGGCATAGCTAACGCTTCGGGCGAAATAAAGTAGAAGTTACAATTAAATAAGGATAAAGCTTGCGCTAAAGAATGCACGGTTCGCCCATATTTAAGGTCGCCAACAAAGGCAATATTTAGATTATCTAAGGTTGCCTGTGTTTCATAAATGGTGAACAAATCCAAGAGAGTTTGCGTGGGATGTTGGTTAGAACCATCACCGCCATTAATTACTGGGATTTCAGTAAACTCAGAAGCTAAACGCGCTGCTCCTTCCTGTGGATGACGCATAAAAAAAGCATCCGCATAGGACGCAATAATTTTTACCGAATCGGCCAGTGTTTCACCTTTTTGTGCCAATGATGTATTACCACCACTATCAAATCCAATGACGCTGCCACCTAAACGTTGTACTGCTGTTTCAAAGGATAAACGAGTTCGCGTTGAGGCTTCAAAAAAGCAACTTGCTATCACTTTGTTTTTTAACAGTTCAGGTTGTGGAGTTTGTTTTAAGGAGTGGGCAGTTTGAAGGATTAGTTCTAGGTCTGAACGTGATAAATCAGCAATGGAGATAATATTTTTTTGGTATAACGGATTATTCATTTTTTCACACTCATGTTGTCGGCCATGTTATTCGGATAAGTGAAGCAGATAATGGCAAAAATTATATCACTATCAATTGCTTTTGTTGTTATTAATCCTACTAAATTTTGATCGCATGGGTTGCTGATAAAGGTTATCCTCAAAATTGATTTTCTGGTTGAGTGGTTTGAGATGTTAAAAGTTTGTTTATTAATAATAAGTAGTATTTTTTGTACAGGTGTCATCGCGCGAGAATGGCAGGATTTACAGGCATTATTGCCAAAGGGTACTCAGGTTTCATATTTAGTTATCGATGCTAAAACAAAAATTAAAGTCGCTTCTTTTCAAGAAGAGTCATTAAGAACACCAGCTAGCGTTCAAAAGCTACTGACGGCGACTACCGCTAAGTTGTATTTGGGTGAAAAATATCGTTATCAAACGGTTATTAAAGGCGATAAAAAAGCGATTAAGAAAGGCCAGTATCAAGGTGACATTAGTTTATATTTTAGTGGAGACCCAACTTTAACGCGGCAGCATATCCGTAAATTATTACGCGCTCTTAAAGCACAAGGGATCAATCGTATTAAGGGAAACTTCTTACTCAATAACAGTCAATTTAATGGTTATCAGTGGAGTGATGGTCAAGCATGGAACGACTTAGGTGTATGTTATACAGCACCAGCTAATGCCATCATTGTTAATAGAAACTGTGTGTTAGGTAATTTAAGTTTAGCCAGTGCTGATGCCACCAAAGCAACCCTGTTTATTCCAAGTTATGAGCCAGTGGAGATTAGTAGTGATGTGTCTGTTGTGTCTAAAGCACAACGTGCAGAGCAATTTTGTGCGCTAGAAGTGACTCGCAACAGCAATAATAATTATCACCTTTGGGGCTGTATGGTGCCGAGAAAACGTGCTTTTCCTTTAGCCTTTGCAGTTACTGATCCTAATACTTATGCACAGCGAATCATTACAAGTGAACTACAGCAAGTAGGGATCTCGTTAGCGGGGACAGTAAAAATTGATTCACAGCCGATAACACCCGAGCTAAAACTAGATCCTGCATCGACGTTAGCGCTTTATCAATCGCCTTTATTAGATGTGTTATTGCAACAAATGATGAAAGAGTCCGATAACTTAATTGCTGATAGCTTATTTAAAACTATTGGTGCTCATTATTTTCACCAACCTGGTAACTTTCGTAATGGCTCTCAGGCGATGAAAGCGATCCTTAAAGAACATGGTATTGACCTTGAAAATGCTTATATAGCAGATGGCTCTGGTTTATCTAGACACAACTTAATGAGCGCCGAATTATTTATGTCTGTGATGAAGTTTGTTTATACGCAGGATAAGCAATTAGGGTTAATCAATAGTTTTGCCATTGCCGGTATCGATGGCACTTTAAAGTATCACCGTGGCGTTAATACAGCTGCACTTAAAGGTAAGGTGATTGCTAAAACAGGTTCCTTAAAGGGCGTTGCTAATTTAGTCGGACTTGTGAAAGGTGAAGCAGGGGACAGATTATTTGTGCTAATGCTTAACGGATATAATCCAGAAAATAGCTCCGTGGACGCTAATATTCCTCGCCATCAAAAAGCGTCTGTGTATTTATTTGAAAAAGCCTTTTTTGAGCGCATTTTAGATTAATGTGTGAAGTTTTTATATTGTGGATTACTCAATCATCTGCATTGAGTAATCCATTCAAGCTATTTAATTGGGAACCACTTATTGGGTTTACCTTGGCTGAATAAAACCACACCAGTGGGTTCTGGTAACTGTTCTGAACTTGCTATTTTATGTATTTTCAATGGATAGCTTAAACCGTCAAATTCTAACTGTGACCACTGTTGACCTTTTTTCGAGGCTAAGCTTTGCCATGAAAAATGCTGGCTTTTAGCAACCGTGATCGGTGCGTAAACTCTTGATATACGGCTTGAAAAAACAAGGTTATCGTCTTTTGATTCAAACACTATCATTTCACAGCCAGTACTAGAGCACCAATCTAAAAAGGCGATAGCTTCATCTTGCCCATCTCCATTTAAATCGAACCTAACTGAACTAAATTTAGTCTGTTTAGGGTCGGTTCTATGAATTTTAAAATATTGACGTAATGCTGCTTGTACTTCCGTATCTATTTGCATTTTAGGCGCAATGTTTTGAGCGGTAAACTGACGCGTAATTTGTACAGTTTCATCTTCAGATAAACCAGCCTGTAAATTCATTTTTTTAAAGGTTAAAGGAGTAGCAAATGAAGTTTGTATATTACTTATATTAATCGCATTGCTTGAAATACTTAAACCACTTTGTTTGAAGATGATTTCTTCTTGTATCGGTTGATCACCTTGCTGCGCGAGCATGACGACAACATTGTCTGGTGTATTACTTTTCCAATAACCTGTTTTTATAATTTGGTAAGGTTTATTACCTTGTACATATTCGGCGCTATGATTTTCATTTAAGGTCAAATTAATTGCTGGGGATTGATTGGTTGCTGCTTTTAAGTAGTAACCTGCAAAGGTAGTAGAAGTTTCTAACCAACCAGGTTGGCCACAGCCGCTAAAGTGTCCATAAACGGTTTCTGCTTCAGTGATATATCCCCAATATTCTTTATCGTCAGACATATAACAATGCCCAGGTTGAATATTTAAAGCTAACTGTTGGCCTTCAGCATTGCTGCTTTTTAAGTGGTTAATTTGTGTTGCTTCGAAGTTAGCGTTGCCTAATAGGTAAGATTGATTACTGGCTTTTGTCGCAAAAAATAACTGGTTGTCGTGCATATTAATACGCCAGTAGGGATCTTCTCCTTTTGCTTTAAAACGAAAGGTATTAAGTGGTTTAGCGCATTGTAATGAGGATTGTGCTAAAGCCATATGATGAATTCTATCAACACGTAATGCTACGGGATTTTTAGCTCGTTTGTTGGTCGTAAAGTTGATTTCACCTGCAAATTCAATATAAACGGGCTGTTGTGCATTGTTACTTATTTTTTTATAGATGGTCGCTAATTCAGTATCTGTGACAATAGTATATTGCTGATCATCTTCGCAGGCTTGAAAATAAAATTGATTATTCTCTGTAGTCAGTTGTCCCCTAAAACTATTCTCTAATATGCTTGAAAATGCTTTATGAACCACTTCCTTTGTAAGTTGCGGTGTGCTTGTTTGAGGTTTGTTTTGCGATTGCGGCTGAGTAATAGTACATGCAGATAAAATGAGCGCAAAAGGAGCGGTAAAAAATAAAGACTGGAAAAAACGCATAATTGACCTCTGGCAGCATCTGCTAATAAAAATAAATAATGCATACTATAACAGGATGTTAGCGGCACTCTTTAATTAACTTCGCATTTTATAGAAAAGTTAATTACCGAGTGCTAAAAAATCAATTGAGGTCGTTAGTGAAGGTAAGAGTCGCAGTTAAATAGCCCTAAGGCAAACTACTAACTCTTAGCTTACTAACTTAGCAATTTATTCATTAGAAGAGGCAGAGGTGTCGTCTTCTTTTTTACCCTTACCGGCCCAGCTTGGTTTACCCTTGCCTTTGATAGTGCGATGACGTTGTTTACCCATTTCTAGTTTTTTCTTTTGGCGTCTTTCTTTTTGCTGGCGTTTTACTTCTTCTTCGCGAGCTTTGCCTTTTTTAGTGATTGGTTTTTTAGTCTTACGTACACTCGCTTTCGCTTCTTTATTTTGTGGGCGTAAACCTTTGATCACTCGGCGTTTTAAGATTTGGTCGGTATAACGTTCAACTTTTGCCAAAATATCAATATCATGTGCTTCGATAATTGAAACTGCGGTACCTTTTTTACCACCTCGAGCTGTACGCCCAATGCGATGTACATAAATGTCGGCACTACGTGGCATATCGTAGTTGATTACATGAGTAATATCTGGCACATCAATACCACGAGCCGCAACGTCCGTTGCAATCAGGATATTGGTTGTACCCTCTTTAAATTGACGCAATGAAAGGTTACGCTTTTCTTGATCCATTTCACCACGTAAATAGTTACAAGGAATATTTAATTCAGCCAGTTGAGCTACTAATTGCGCAAGGCGGTCACGTGTTTTTACAAAAACAATCATCTTGTGAATTTGTTCGTGCTCTGGCTCTTGTTGTAATAGTGCCGCTAATATTTGTAGTTTGTGCTCAGGATTATCAGCAAGGTGGATATATTGTAAAATCTTGCCACTTTCTCTACGTGTCACTTCTGCATTTAATTGCACTGGATTATTTAATACATCACGGGCGAATTCACGTAAACCTTTACCTTCAAGTGTTGCTGAAAATAAAGCGGTCATTTTACGCCAGCGTGCTTCACCAGCAATGCGGTCCATTTCTGCAATGAACCCCATGTCTAACATTCTGTCTGCTTCATCAAGGATCAAACATTCAACTTCACGACAATCAAATGCTTCAGCATCAATGTATTCCATTAGGCGTCCCGGCGTGGCAATGACAATATCCACAGAACCCATAATGATATCTTCTTGATCTTGGTATGAAATGCCACCAATAATATTGCCTGCAACCAGTTGTGTACCTGCGATTAATTGCTCTGCAACTTCACTGATCTGTACTGCTAACTCACGAGTTGGCGTTAAAACAAGAATACGTGCTGAGCCACCTTTACGACGTGGGTAGTCAATTAAGCGTTGTATCGCAGGTAATAAAAAGGCTAAGGTTTTACCCGTACCTGTAGGTGCACTCGCCATGATATCTCGTTCATCCATTGCTGGTGGAATAACCAACTTCTGGATACTAGTAGGGCGTGTGTGCCCCATCTTAGCAACGGCGTTTAATAAATGCTGATCAAGCTCGAGTGATGCAAATGACATGAATACTTCCAATACAATAAAACAAAAAGCGCATTATAAAGCAAAGATCATGTTTAGGGGGGAAATTGTCTATTAATTAACTTATTAGTTGAATTCATGTGTTATGTCAGCAGGGAAGTGAAGCTAATTGAATAAAATGTCACTGTATTGGAGCTTGAATTCAAGGTATTAGTCACTTTCTTAAGCTGATGTTGCCTTTTTATGTTTCATTAACATAGTTGGTTGATCATGGTCGGTGCAATTTAAAGCTAATATTATAAATAGCAGTTTATTATTATTATCAAACTTAGCGAGACTGACGTAAAAACAGTGTAAGCTTTAACTTTTTAATAAGTACTTTTATAAGCGCTGTTATAGGTTTAGGCATAAGTCTAGCTATAAGCGCCATTTGAATTGTTTGTTTTCTTTTAAATTACGGTAAGGATTGTCAGTGTTTAATATTATTGCTCCGCTAGATAAAGTCACCTCTGAATTTGTTAATACACTGCAAGAAAAAATTGATTTTAAAACCAAACCACAGGGCAGTTTAGGTTTATTAGAATCGATCGCATTTAAAGTCGCTTTATTACAGCAAAGTTTAACACCCATTTTTACCAAACCGAGTATCATTATTTTTGCCGCCGACCATGGTATTGCTGAGCAAGGCGTGAGTTTATTTCCGCAGGTAGTGACTGAGCAAATGGTATTAAACTTTTTACAGGGCGGCGCCGCAATCAACTGTTTTTCAGCACAACATGATATTGAATTAAAGATTGTAAATGCGGGAGTTAAAGCAGACTTTTCACATATAACATCTCCGCATTTTGTGAATGCTCCGATAGCGTTAGGCACCAAAGATTTCTCACAACAAGCGGCCATGACCAAAGAGCAATGTTTACAAGCAATCAATCAAGGTGCCGAGCTTGTTAAGTTACAACATAAGCAAGGTTGTAATGTCATTGGCTTTGGTGAAATGGGGATTGCTAATACTACCTCTGCCGCTGCTATTATGGCTGCTATTCTTAATTTAACGGGACAACAATGCGCAGGCAAAGGTACGGGGATTGATCAGGAAACCATCGCGATGAAAGCAAAGGTCATTGACCATGCTGTTGCTAAATATCAATTAAATGATGCCGATCCATTAACCGTATTACAAAGTGTTGGTGGTTTTGAAATAGCGATGATGGTGGGGGCGATGTTAAAAGCAGCAGAGCTTTCTATGTTAGTGCTTGTTGATGGGTTTATTGCCTCAAGCGCTGCCTTAGTTGCTAGTGAAATGCACGATGACTTTTTACAATACACACAATTTTGCCATCAATCAGAAGAACAAGCACATCAACTATTATTAACTGAAATGGGCGCGACGCCTTTATTACATTTGGGAATGCGTTTAGGCGAAGGTTCCGGTGTGGCGGTTGCTTACCCGTTATTAGTATCCGCGTTAACTTTTTTAAATGAGATGGCCTCTTTTGCCGATGCGGGTGTCAGTGATAGTGAGTAATCGCAGTTAATAGAATTACACAATTAATCTAATATACAGAGAAGCAATCTAACATGCAGATGAGAAAAGTATGACGCAATTTTTTAAAAAACAATGGGTTTTATTTTGTTATGCGCTATCATTTTTTTCTCGTTTACCTATCCCTAAAAAATTGGATTTTACTGCTTATCCTTTTCATCTTGGCAATGTGTATTTACCCATTATAGGGTTGATTTATGCACTTATTTGCTTGCTTGTGTATACCCTGTGCCAGTTAGTGTTTGACCCTAGTATCAGCATTATTTTAATGTTGCTAACAGGCGTATTATTAACAGGTGGTTTCCATGAAGATGGTTTTGCCGATAGCTGCGATGGTTTTGGTGGCGGTTATAACAAGCAACAACGTCTAGCAATTATGAAAGATAGCCAAATTGGTACCTACGGCGTTATAGGGTTAATCCTGTTATTAGCATTGAAGATCCATGTGTTAAGCCAGCTTATTAATCATGGCGTTAGTTTTTTTGCGTTGAGCGTTATAAGTGCGGCGGTATTAAGTCGATGTAGCGTGCTGTGTTTAATGCAAAGTACAGACTATGCGCGCGAAGAATCGAGTAGTAAATCAACGCGATCGTCACAACGTCTGCCTCAACAATACTTACTTGCTGCTTTATTGATGGGATCTATTTCAATATTATGGATGTCGTTTTTTTGCTTATTATTTGTTTTTACCGTGGTTGTCATTAGCACCATCTTATGTCGCACCTATTTTCAACAAAAGATACAAGGTTATACGGGAGATTGTCTAGGGTTTGTGCAACAATTAAATGAACTACTTATTTTATTAATGCTGGTGGCTTATGTTTAAGTTGTTTGTTTCTAAGTAAGCTGTTTTTACATGATTTAAATAAGCTACGCCTGAATGTAAGATGATCAAAGTATTCCACAAAAATACGTGTTTAATAGAGAGTAATAAATAGAGGGTAGCTGAGGATGGTAATAGAAAAAGACAGTAAGCAATCACTAACGCCTGAAGTCCTAACTTCAGATTTATCACCATCTTCTGATCATGCTCTAACTTCTACTTCCAATGCCATTACAAATGTTACAACAATCAATCATCGTATCTTTCTTGTGCGTCATGGTGATGTTGATGTCCCGTCTGGTGTTTGTTACGGGCAGCTAGATTGCGCAGTCACGTCTTCATTTAATAAAGATCTACAAAAGCTAATTGATTATTTTCAAACCCATTGCTTGTTTTCGGATCATCCGCAACAACTCCAACACCCACATCATAAGGATCAAAAGCTAGACCTGCCAATAATTATAACTAGTCCATTACAACGTTGTGCTCAATTAGCTCAAGGGTTGCAAACTTATTTTGATAACAATTATTCTGGAACAAAAGACCTAACTTCAAAAGGTTCAGCTTCAAAAGGGTCTGCGCTCAAAGACTCAGTATCTAAAATTTCAGTACAAATAAACCAAAATTTTAAAGAGATCAACTTTGGACAATGGGAAGGGCAAAGCTGGCAATCCATTGGCCAAAAAAACATAGAAGAGTGGAATAATGATTTACTGCATTTTACTTTTCCAGATGGTGAAAGTGCGCGTAGTTTTGACCGACGTGTCATAAACGCATGGCAAGCATTACAGCAACAACTCGCAGAGCAAACTCAAACACAACAGGTGATCATTATTTGTCATGCTGGTGTTATTCGCTCTATTTTATCTGATTTTTTACAAATCCCTTTACAGCATTCATTAACATTACAAATAGATAAAATGAGTGTCTCTAGTCTTAATCTTTTCCCCAACCAAAACGCATTATCTCGTTGTATTGGTATTAACCGTCAGTTTTAAATGCTTTATCTTCTTCGGATGTTATTGAGCAAGTAATAAAATTAATGATTATGAGTGCTTATTAGAACTTACGATGACTTAAATGCAGAGACTTTTTATGTCATCTTGCTTCAGCCTTCAAACTTTTGTGTTAAAGCTTTGCTAACTATAGGTTGGCTGAGTGGGGCATATGTTAGAATCGCGCCAAAATTTATCGCTTCAATTTATTAATTACTTTAAGGAAAACGTAATGTTAAAGCTGCCTAAGGTCTTAAGTGTCATATTGACGCTTTGTACTGTCCTATTTTCTTCCTCCTTATTAGCGAGTACTGGCGAGCATATTGATCTCACCTCACATGGTATTGGTTATGCAGCTGTTTTATTTTTTGCTATCGCCTACTGCTTAGTAATGTTGGAAGATGTGATCCACCTTCGTAAGTCCAAACCGGTGTTAGTCGCTGCGGGTATTATTTGGGGCATGATTGGTTTTTATTATTCTCAAAATGGCATGAGTCATGAGGCTGAAGCGGCATTTCGTCATAATTTATTAGAATACGCAGAGTTGTTTTTCTTCCTATTAGTAGCGATGACTTATATTAACGCCATGGAGGAGCGTAAGTTATTTGATTCTCTACGTGCGTGGATGGTTAATAAAGGCTTTACGTTACGTTTGATTTTTTGGTTAACGGGTATCCTCGCTTTTTTCATCTCACCTATTGCAGACAACTTAACCACCGCATTATTAATGTGTGCGATTGTCATGAAAGTGGGTGGTAAAAATACAAAATTTATCGCATTAGCTTGTATTAACATTGTTGTAGCCGCTAATGCTGGTGGCGCATTTAGCCCGTTTGGTGATATTACAACGCTAATGGTTTGGCAAAAAGGCATGGTTGAGTTCACCACTTTCTTTGCGTTATTTGTTCCTTCCGCAGTTAATTTCTTGATCCCCGCTGTGATCATGAGTTTCTTTATCTCCAAAGAAGTGGCTCAGGGAGATGGCGAAATCGTACACATGAAGCGCGGTGCTAGACGTATCGTTGGTTTGTTTTTAGTGACTATTTTCTTTGCGGTAGCTGGGCATTCATTCTTAGGCATGCCTCCTGTATTAGGCATGATGACAGGATTAGGGGTTCTACAGTTCTTTGCTTTCTTTTTACGTAAAACACAAAAGAACCATTATGAGTTTGCGCTTGAGCATACTGTGGATAAAAAGGAGCATGAACGTCTACGTGGTCTAGGAGACGGTGCTCCCTTTGATATATTTCATAAAGTGGCTAAAGCAGAATGGGATACGTTATTATTCTTTTACGGGGTTGTATTATGTGTGGGAGGTTTGGGCTTTATTGGTTACTTGGGCATGATTTCCGAAGCCATGTACAGTAACTGGGATGCCACTTATGCCAATATTACCGTGGGAGTGTTGTCAGCGATTGTAGATAATATTCCGGTGATGTTTGCGGTATTAAGCATGGAACCAGATATGAATACTGGACAATGGTTATTGGTAACATTAACGGCAGGTGTTGGAGGTAGCATGTTATCCATTGGTAGTGCAGCAGGGGTTGCATTAATGGGACAAGCACGAGGAATTTATACCTTTGGTGTGCATCTAAAGTGGGCACCCGTGATTGCATTAGGTTATATCGCCAGTATTTACACGCATCTTTGGTTTAATGCCGTTTATTTTAATTAAACCATATTTAATCTAGGTCAAGGATAGCTTAACTTAATACCTATAAATGTATATTTTTTATGAGTTGTTTAACTTACAATAGCTTCAATGGTGTGATCTAATGCGAGATGCCAGTTACTTTTACTAAAAAGTAACTGTTAATCGTTAAGTGCAAAATTAATTTAGGTCTACTATTAACTGCAAAGCTAAGCTAAAAGTTAGTTTTTGAAAAATGAAAGAATAATGAAATTAAAGGTCAATATAAAATCTATTTTTATTTATGTTTTTATAATTTACTTGCCATTTCATGCGCTTTGAAAGGTTTTTTTAAAAAAGTTGCGTTTATTTCTTTTCTTTTATTATAAAAGAACTACTCTAAATGAGGTAATTAAATAAGGCGGCTGATAACAGCCTGTCTCGCTCAACTTATATTGCTATCATTCTTGTCAACGCAGATGCTGGTGCTAATGTAAAACTGAATGGTTAGAAAATGTATGTTCATAAAAATGATTGTT
Organism: Psychromonas sp. SA13A; assembly: GCF_011378715.1. GTDB lineage: Bacteria > Pseudomonadota > Gammaproteobacteria > Enterobacterales > Psychromonadaceae > Psychromonas. The sequence continues at coordinate 65,096 of NZ_WTKU01000015.1, forward strand.
TACCCCTACTAAAAACAAACAATGATTTAACAAAGTTAAGGATAAAAAAATGAAAAAAGTACAACAAGGTTTTACATTAATCGAACTATTAATCGTAATCGCGATCATTGGTATTCTAGCAGCGGTAGCATTGCCTGCTTATAATACATACACTGAAAAAGCTAAATTTTCTGAAGTTGTATTGGCTACATCTCCAATGAAATCTGCTGTTGATATTTGTGCACAGATAAATTCAGGTATAACTAATTGTACGTCTGATGGTACGAATGGAGTTAATAATGTTGGCACATCGGGTAACTATGTTAAGTTCGTAAAAATTGATAAAAGTGCATCTGACGCTAAAATTACTGCGACATCTCGAGGTATTCGCAAAATAAGCGGTGCGGAAGCGACTTATATTCTTATTGGTACTTATTCCTCAGGTCAAATGACTTGGGTTGCATCTGGCGGTACATGTACCGGTGCAGGTCTTTGTTAATACCTAATGGCAATCCATAATATTAGCGGCTTGGCTTCTAGCCTAGCCGCTCGTGGTTTACTTGAGCAAGATAAACTACAACAAATCTGCATCTCGGCTGCTTCTGAACAGAAAGCGTTAGTATCTTACCTAGTTGAAAATAATTTTATTGCAAGTTTAGCCTTAGCAGAGTTCTGTGAAGCTGAATATGGTATTCCTCTATTAGATAGCGATGCATTAGAGCTGGATAATATTCCTGAAAAGTTTATTAACCAAAAACTAATAGAGAAACATCATGCCCTGCCCGTGTATATGCAGCAAAATACACTCTATATTGCCATGTCAGACCCCACCAATGTGTCCGCCCTTGAAGATTTTGGCTTTAGCTTTAGTATGCACACTGAAGCATTATTGGTGGAAGAAAGTAAGCTTAATGAAGCCATAGAAACGTTATTAGACGATGGCACTAGCTCATTAGAAGATATGGGCAGCATTGATGATATTGAAATTGATGAAACAGAATCTCGCCTTGACCAAGCACAAGCCGTTGATGATGATGCGCCGATTGTTAAGTATATTAATGGCATATTGGGTGACGCAGTAAAAAAAGGTGCATCGGATTTGCATTTTGAACCCTATGAAAAAAAATACCGCATTCGTTTTCGCGTAGATGGTATTTTGCATGAAGTGGCTTCTCCACCGGTTAATTTAGCCAACCGTTTTTCAGCGCGTTTAAAAGTAATGTCTAAATTAGATATTGCAGAAAGACGTTTGCCACAAGATGGCCGTATTAAATTAAAAATATCTAATAAACGTAATATTGATTTACGTGTTAGTACGCTACCCACTATGTGGGGTGAAAAAATTGTAATGCGTATTTTGGACTCCTCTGCCGCCAGTTTAGATATTGATAAACTCGGTTATACGGATGAGCAAAAAGCTAAATATATGAATGCCTTATCTAAACCACAGGGCATGATATTGATTACTGGTCCCACAGGGAGTGGTAAAACAGTTTCGCTTTATACGGGGTTGAATATTCTAAACACCGTCGAACGTAATATTTCTACAGCCGAAGATCCGGTAGAAATTAATTTAACTGGTATCAATCAGGTACAAATTAATAACAAAGCAGGGCTGACCTTTGCCTCTGCCTTACGCTCTTTTTTACGTCAAGATCCCGATATTGTAATGGTCGGTGAGATTCGAGATTTAGAAACCGCTGAAATAGGTATTAAAGCGGCTCAAACTGGGCATTTAGTTTTATCTACTTTGCATACCAATTCAGCAGCAGAAACCTTGACACGTTTATTAAATATGGGCGTACCTGCTTTTAATATTGCTTCTTCTGTATCATTGATTATTGCCCAACGTTTAGCACGTCGTTTATGCGAGTACTGTAAAGTACCGTTGCAAATGTCTGATCCTGAGTTGGTTGAATTGGGTTTTAAACCTGAGCATTTGGCTGAAAAACAACATTTGTGTAAACCCGTAGGCTGTAATAAATGCACAGATGGTTATAAAGGTCGTGTGGGTATTTATGAGGTGATGGAAATGTCAGATGAATTGGGACGGATTATATTAAATGACGGTAATGCCATGCAAATAGGCGATGCTGCCGTTGATGAAGGTATGCACACCCTACGTCAATCTGCGATTAAGCAAGCGCTAAATGGTGTCACCAGTTTAAATGAAGTCACACGCGTCACTTAACATTAAAACTAATTGATAGCATTAATTAACACTCCTATTTTTAATAGAGCTGTATTTTTTAGATTAATTCAATAACAACAGTCGCTTATGGTGCTAATAGGTTTATGTTGTTTCCACTCAAAAACGTTGGTAGCAGTTAAATAATTATTAAAGGATTTTTAATGGCGAAGAAAAAAACAGTGGCCGATATACATACCTTTACCTGGCAGGGAATTAACCGTAAAGGGGCAAAATTATCAGGTGAATTACAAGCTGAAAGCGCGATTGAAATAAAGTCTGAGTTACGCAAACAGGGCGTGAGTGTCACGAAAACGCAAAAGAAAGCGAAATCGCTGTTTTCTTTTGGTGATAAAATTCAACCTATGGATATCGCTGTTGTCTCTCGACAAATAGCTACCATGTTGAGTGCGGGCGTACCTCTAGTTCAAAGCTTAGAGCTGATAGCAAAAAGTAATGAAAAGGCTTCCTTGAGAACGTTAATGACCTCAATCGCTAATGACGTTTCCACGGGGACTCCACTTTCTCAAGCTTTGCGTGCCTTCCCGAGAAATTTCGATGATTTATATTGTGACTTAGTTGATGCAGGTGAACAGTCTGGTTCCTTAGATACCATCTACGACCGAATCTCTACCTATAAAGAAAAGTCAGAAGCGTTAAAATCAAAAATTAAAAAAGCCATGTTTTATCCCATTGCTGTTTTAGTGGTTGCTGGAGTTGTTACGTTGCTTCTACTACTATTTGTTATTCCCCAATTCCAAGATATTTTTGCTGGGTTTGGTGCCGAGTTACCTGCATTTACTTTATTTGTACTAGGTATTTCTGATTTTGTACAAAGCTATTGGTATGTCATTATTGGCGCTTGTATGTTGGCGGTATTTTTGTTTAAAAGGGCGCATCGCAGTAATGAAAAAGTACGTAATAATACAGATAAATTTGTACTTAAAATTCCTGTTATTAAAACGATTCTCAATAAAGCCGCAGTAGCACGTTTTGCACGTACGTTATCTACGACTTCAGCTGCTGGTATTCCTTTAGTGGATGCATTGGTCTCTGCTGCTGGTGCCTCGGGCAACTATGTTTACCGTACTGCTGTAAATACCATGCGTTCAGAAGTGATGGGTGGTATGCAAATTAACGTTGCTATGAAAACCACTGCTGCATTCCCTGATATGGTCTCACAAATGGTAATGATAGGTGAAGAATCTGGTGATCTAGATGGTATGTTGAGTAAGGTAGCCGATATTTATGAGCAACAAGTTGACGATGCCGTTGATGGCCTCACTAGTTTATTAGAGCCCATGATCATGGTGGTGTTAGGAGTGGTGGTAGGGGGGCTTATAGTCGCCATGTATCTACCTATATTCCAATTAGGTAGTGTTATTGGTTAACAGCTGATCAGCGACAATTAAGTTGGAAACAGGATCAATTAAGTTGGAAACCGACAAATTAAGTTGGAAACTCTAAACAACCCAAAGCGAACTGTAAATAGTTCGCTTTTTTGATTGCTCTGCAGATTTTAAATTATTATCACGTTTTGAGTAAGTGGCTTTTATGTCACGTTGAACGTGATTAAGTATTCCTTATTACGTATTGAATATTCTTTTTTAGGTGTGAAGAATATTAAGTATTAGTTTTTTATTTTGTGTTTTTAAGGCTTTTACAGCTATAACCCGTTAGAGCCTCACTTTACGCCTAGGATCTGTTCACCTGTACCTGTAATTCTACAATCTGAAAACTTGCTAATTTTTTCATCTTAAATATGGACTCGTATAAATAGTTAAAACATCACCAATTATACGTCCCGAGTTATCGATAAAAGAGAGTTTCCTGTTACTAAGCTATCACTAAGTTATTACTTAATGGACGGGTTTAACTTTTCACCGGTACTTTGTTAGGCTTAGATTTTGTTCTTGTCACGAAAAAACAGATCAATGATCCTAGCGTTACCAAAGCTACACCTTTCCAGAAGGAATTGGTTAGAGAAATTGATAAATAAACAGAAGCAAAAAGCGTAGAAAATACGGGGGTGAAGTAGGAGATGGTGCCTAATAAAATGATATTCCCACCTATTACCGCTTGATTCCATAAAGCATAACCAGTGCCGATTACTATACCTGAAATGATTAATGTTACCGTTGAAGGCAGTGTGAAATGCAAGCTAGGTTCATTACTGAAAAAGTACTTTACCCATAACGTTATCGCCGTAGCAGCAAAAAATAGTACAATAGCATTTTTACCGTTGCTAATTCTTTTGGTAATTACACAATAGAATGCCCAAATGAAGGCTGCTGAAAAAGCCATTAAGTAGGTTATTGGGTTATCTGAAATATTATTCATTAAAGTGTTGATTGAGATGCCTTGGTCACCGGCAATACACCATCCGACGCCAGTAAATGCAATAAGAATACTTGGGTATACTAATATGTTTACTTTTTTAGGGCTGATTAGCACACTCAATAATATGGTCAACGCAGGCCATAGGTAATTGATAATAGACATTTCCATTGCTTGGTGTCGACTATTTGCCATACCCAAAGACAATGCTAAGCAGATTTCATAGGTAACAAATAAACTGCCGCCAATTAACACATAACGTATCGGATAGTCTTTTATTTTTGGTACACCCATGACGGACATTAAAAAAATAGCACTAACACTATACATCATGGCTGCGCCTGCGATAGGACTGAACAACTCTGATAAGTCTCTAATCAAAGCGGTGACAGAGCTCCAAAGAAGGATCGCAATAACGCCATAAAACGTATATTTATTTTCATTAATAAAAGACATAAAAAACCAACGTTATCATTAGATTAGAATTAGTGTCACATTATCGTGTTTAATCAGTTGGATGCAATACATAAACGTTTTTATTTACTCGTATTGTTAATCGTTGTGGTTTGGCTTAAAGCTATGCATTAAAGCCCATTGATTTAAATAGTACTGAATTGAAGGTCACCTTCATTTGATACACGTTAGCAAAGCTTATTGATAAGATATCTTGCTAAGATAGTGATTATTGTCGTTTTACAGTTGTGCTTTTGTTAGTGCTTTATTTTATAACGTTTATAGAGAGAAGTTGATGTTAGATGCCATCTGTATTTTGCCGAAAAAAGACAGCGCTGAAGGTGATACTCAGCGGATAGAAGGCGAAGCTCAAACGCAAACTACTTTCTCTATTTTTGAATTTAAATTGCTGTCGTCTGAAAAAATAGCATTATACCGACATTCATTATTTTGCCCTGAATGTTTACAGAGTGCCTATTTTAGACGCTCTTCTAAAGATGGTAAACAAGCTTGTTTTGGCTCCCGCTATCATTTACCAACCTGCTCTGCTTTAAATAGCCGACCTAAAAAAAACTTACCAGAAAATGATAAAGACAAGGCTCAATCTGTCAATAAACATGAACCGCAACAAAAGGCACAACAAAGTGTTGAGTTTAAGGATGGATTTAAAATTGATTTCTCGACCAGGTTTAGCACTCGGATTTCCGCCAATACAGCGCCTCTTCACAATCAAACAAGTAAAAATGATAGCTTAAAATCAACCACAATAATTGAAGCTGAATGTGAGTTAGAAAATGATTTAGAAGGTGCGACTGACTTGAATTTATCGTCGAATATAGTCGCTAAAAAAAGTATTAAACAAACATTACCTAAGTTATTAAAGAGCTTATTAAATAACAGCTCTTTAGCTACCTCTGATGTTTGGGTCTATACCAGTGATAAGCATAAGTGGAGGGCAAAGAATTTGTTTGTGTCCTTAACTAAAGCTGAAGTATTAGAAAATTTTGCACCTCGAATGTACTGGGGAACAATAAGTCACGCTGATAAAGAACTTTTATGGCTGAATGCTGCAGAGGCTAAGGATCTTGCCATTCCAATTAAGCCTTTTCAGCAGACGTTGCTAAAACAATATGCAATACAGAAAAGTAGTGATTTGATTGGCGCCAATATTATTCTATTTGCAAAATGTCTGACTAATAAAGATAAATCACGTAAATTTTTGCAGTTATGGAGTAATGACTTGCAGTATTTACACTTGTCATTAAAAAAAGGTTAGAAAGGAAACCTGTGTAGAGACTGTAATAAAAACTATTTAACTATTTAACTATTTAACTATTTAACTATTTAACTATTTAACTATTTAACTATTTATCTATTTATCTATTTACCTATTTACCTAGTTACCTTGGTGTCATCCTCTTGTAATATTCGCTCTGTATTTTCGGCTATTTTAAATTATCAGTAATTACTGTCCCTTTGTATCAGGATATGGAAGTATGTGGGAAATATTCAAAACCTTTTTTGTCTTAGGCTGTATCAGTTTTGGCGGTCCAGCTGCGCATATTGGCTACTTTAGAGAAACCTTTGTACAACGCTTAGCTTGGTTAAGCGAAAAGCAATATGCAGACTTTGTAGCGTTAAGTCAGTTTTTACCCGGCCCTGGTTCAAGCCAAGTTGGTTTTGCTATTGGCTATCATCGTGCGGGATTAACGGGAGCTTGTTGTGCTTTTCTAGGCTTTACCTTACCTTCCATTATTATCATGTTATTACTGGTGATAAGTGCGGGGCAATTAGTTGGTCATCATCTTTTCCAGTCCGTAATACATGGTCTTAAGTTATTAGCCGTGGTGGTGGTTTTTGATGCAGTCTTAATGATGTATAAAAATTTCTGTAAAGATAATATGCGCATTTTTTTATGCCTATTAACAGCAACCACTTTATTAGTAATACCGGGGTTATTAAGTCAAATTTTAGTTTTAGTTATTGCCGCGCTGGTGGGCATATTTTTATTAAAGGATAATCCAACCGAAACGCTTGAAAAGGATCCTCAAAATACAATCAAAGTGTTGACCTCTTCAATCAACCATGTCCCTTTGATCTTATTTTTGCTGTTTTTATTTTTTCTACCTACTGTGACTGCATTACTCCCCTCTATGCCACTGGCCTTTTCTGTGTTTTCTGACTTCTTTCAGGCGGGTAGCTTAGTGTTTGGCGGAGGGCATGTGGTATTACCTTTACTGCAGAATATTGTCGAGGGACAAGTTAGTCCAGATCAGTTTTTAACGGGGTATGCGATTGCACAAGCTGTACCCGGTCCGATGTTTACTCTTGCTACTTACATTGGCTATTTTATTTTACCTAACTCGCCTATTTTAGGTGCTTTGGTTGCGACTATTGCTGTGTTTTTACCGGGGTTTTTATTGCTATTAAGTTGTTTGAGCCATTGGCAGCGCTTATCAAAAATACCCAATCTTGCTGCTGCTATTAATGGTGTTAATGCCGCTGTAGTTGGGTTGTTGGTGAGTGCGCTTTATCAACCAGTATTTATAAGTGCTGTTTTTAATGGGCTAGATATGGCGTTGGTATTGTTAGGGCTTTATTTATTGAAGTGCCTAAAGTGCCCAATTATGTTTTTAGTGTTGTTATTTGCGACCGCAGGGGCAATGTTAGGGTTTATTTAATTCTTCCATGAATAACCAACGTTTTATTTTAAAAACCGATATTAACCACGAAGCGCTTCGCTTCACGAAGAACACGAAGGTAAAAGATAAAAAATTTAAAGCATGTTTTGAGCTAACCTTTTTTCCATTTCGTGCTTTGTGGTTACTTAGTTTTTGGTTTTAAAAAACAATATTAACCACGAAGCGCTACGCTTCACGAAGAACACGAAGGTAAAAGATAAAAAATTTAAAGCATGTTTTTATCTAGCCTTCTTTTCACTTCGTGCCTTCGTGGTTAACCGGCTTTTTATTTTGAAAACGATATTAACCACGAAGCGCTTCGCTTCACGAAGAACACGAAGGTAAAAAATGAAAAATTTAAAGCTTGTTTTGACCTAACTTCTTTTTACTTCGTGCCTTGTGGTTAATTGACTTTTATTTTTAAAAACCGATATTAACCACGAAGCGCTTCGCTTCACGAAGAACACGAAGGTAAAAAATGAAAAATTTAAAGCTTGTTTTGACCTAACCTTCTTTTTACTTCGTGCCTTCGTGGTTAATTAGCTTTTGACCTAATCTTATGCACTCTTTGGCCTTTGTGGTTACAGCGGCAAATAAAAGGCATAAAAAAATCCGATGCCTTGTGGGCATCGGATTCTAAAGTAGTCAGTCTTAAGGGACTAGATCGCTAAACACTTAAAGCAAGTAAGTGATCACTAACTTTTTTGATTAAACACCTTGGCTTTTTAGATATTCATCATAAGTACCATGGAAATCAATAACTTTATCTTGTTTGATTTCAATAATACGAGTTGCTAGTGAAGATACAAATTCACGGTCATGGCTGACAAACAGTAATGTACCTTCGTAGTTTTCTAAGGCTAAGTTTAATGACTCAATAGATTCCATATCCAAGTGATTGGTTGGTTCATCCATTAATAGAATATTTGGTTTGTTCATCATCAACTTACCAAATAACATACGGCCTTGCTCACCACCTGAAATTATTTTGACAGATTTAGTGATGTCATTTGCACCAAATAATAAACGCCCTAAAGTTCCGCGAACAGCTTGCTCGTCATCACCTTCTTGCATCCATTGACCCATCCAGTCCATTAGATTTTGGTCTTTTTCAAAGTCTGATGAATGATCCTGTGCGTAATAACCTAACTGTGCATTTTCAGACCATTTGTATTCACCAGAAGATAATTCAACTTCGCCCATTAAAGTGCGTAATAACGTTGTTTTACCAACACCATTCTGACCAATGATAGCAACACGTTCGCCTACTTCAATCATCAGGTTTAAGTCTTTGAATAAGGTATTCTCATCGAAGCTTTTTGTCATCGATACTGTTTCTAATGCATTACGGAACAGTTTTTTCTCTTGTTTGAATACGATGTAAGGATTTACACGGCTAGAAGCTTTAACTTCTGCTAGTTCAATCTTATCCATCTGCTTCGCACGTGATGTCGCTTGCTTAGCTTTTGATGCATTTGCAGAGAAACGACTTACAAAGTCTTGTAGCTCAGATAGTTGTGCTTTTTTCTTCGCATTTTCAGACAGTAGACGTTCACGAGTTTGCGTTGCCGCCGTCATGTACTCGTCGTAGTTACCAGGGAAAAGACGTAGTTCACCATAATCGATATCTGCCATGTGTGAACAGACTGAGTTTAAGAAATGACGGTCATGCGAGATGATTACCATCGTACATTGACGTGCTTTTAATTCCGTTTCTAACCAACGAATAGTATCAATGTCCAAGTTATTGGTTGGCTCATCGAGTAACATAATATCTGGATTAGAGAAAAGTACCTGTGCTAGTAATACACGTAGTTTCCAACCCGGCGCAATGTCTGACATTGGGCCGTAATGTTGATCAAGTGGAATTCCAACGCTTAACAATATTTCCCCTGCACGCGAATCGGCAGTGTAACCGTCCATTTCTGCGAATTGATTTTCCAAATCGCCAACATGCATTCCTTCAGCTTCAGTCATTTCAGGTAATGAGTAAATACGATTACGCTCGTTCATTACTTCCCACATCTCTTTGTGGCCCATCAATACCGTATCGAGTACTGTATGCTCTTCAAAAGCAAACTGGTCTTGATGTAGTTTAGCAATACGTTCGTTAGGATCTCTGGTCACATTACCTGCACTAGGCTCAAGGTCACCGGTTAATATTTTCATGAAAGTTGATTTACCACAACCATTTGCACCGATTAAACCATAACGGTTTCCAGTACCAAATTTTACAGAAATGTTTTCAAAAAGTGGTTTTGCACCAAATTGCATGGTGATGTTATTTGTACTTAACACGGCTTATTCCTAAATTGTTGGAGTCTTGCTTTTATGGGCATTTTTAAGGGGGGTATTATACATATTATGCGAGGTTAATCACGTTAGAATTGTATGAATTTTATGCATCGCCGTTGAAACTAACTGATAGCGTGAAAAGGTTCCTTAAGGTAAGCTACGCGTCTTAAGGCATATGCCGTATTTTAATGAGATTTTATATGAGTTTTGATTCCCTAGGTTTACCCGCGTCGTTAGTAGAAGCAGTGAAAAATGCTGGCTATGAAACGCCTTCCCCTATCCAAGAACAGGCTATTCCTGCCGTATTAGCAGGTAAAGATGTCATGGCCGCTGCGCAAACAGGTACCGGGAAAACTGCTGGGTTTACATTGCCATTATTAGCAATGCTAGAAAAAGGTGAACGTGCTAAACCGAATCAAGTTCGTGCATTAATATTAACACCAACACGTGAGCTAGCGGCTCAAGTACAAGCAAGCGTACAAAAATATGGCCAAAACATGCCATTACGCAGCATGGTTGTGTACGGTGGTGTGAAAATTAACCCGCAAATGCAAATGTTACGTGGTGGCATTGATATTTTGGTTGCTACGCCTGGTCGTTTATTAGACCTCTACCAACAAAATGCAGTGCGTTTTCAACAGTTAGAAGTCTTAATATTAGATGAAGCTGACCGTATGTTAGATATGGGTTTTATTCACGATATTAAAAAGATCCTAAAAGCGTTACCGCCTAAACGTCAAAACTTACTATTTTCTGCTACTTTCTCCGATGAAATTCGCTCATTAGCTAAAGGTCTGGTTAATAATCCTGTTGAAATTTCAGTTAGCCCGCGTAATACAACGGTTGAGAAAATCGAACAGACGTTATATGAAGTTGATAAGACTAAAAAGACTGCTTTATTAAGTCAGTTAATTCTTGATAATAAATGGCGACAAGTTTTAGTGTTTGTAAAAACTAAACACGGAGCAAACCGATTGGTTAAAAACTTGGATGCTCGTGGGATTCGTAGTGCAGCTATCCATGGTAATAAAAGCCAAGGTGCACGTACTAAAGCGTTAGCACAATTTAAAGATAGCCAAATTCAAGTGTTAGTGGCAACAGATATTGCCGCTCGTGGTATCGATATCGACCAACTACCTAATGTTGTTAACTTCGATTTACCTAATGTAAGCGAAGATTATGTGCATCGTATCGGTCGTACTGGTCGTGCTGGTAATGAAGGTTTAGCTGTTTCACTAGTTTGCCAAGAAGAGTTCAAGTTATTAAAAGATATTGAACGTCTTATTAAAAAGGTTATCCCTCGCAAAGTATTTGAAGGTTTTGAACCTGGTGAGCCATTACAGCCTTCTGTATTAGGTACACACGAGAAGCAAATCAAGAAGCCTAAAGCGCCAAAAGTTCCGCATAAGGATGGCGTTCGTTCAGGTGCAAGAACGGGTAGTGCTAAGAAACAAAACGGCCCAAGAAATAATTTTGTAGGCGGTTAGAAGGTTAGATTTTTAATTACGCAAAAATTTAGCGTGATTTAAGCCCTTATTATTTGTTCAGTACGTGATTACTGGAATGATAATAGGGGCTTTTTTGTATCTACTGTTTGTCTGGTTATACAGGGGAGTTAACTCGTCTGCGCTCGTTGCATTATCTTTATTATTGCATGAAGTGTTTTCGCCCTGTCGGCGACCATCTTTTTGGAAAGCTCAACGGTGGGGATGGATGTCGCCATATTTAACAAAATTTTAGCGTAGCCAATTGATATCGTTGATTTCAGCCATCGGCTTTCCAGCACTCTCACTTTCAACCTCAAAAGTCTAAATACGTCACTTATTCAAAGTGCTACACTGCAACCAAAGATCACCTACCAAGGTTGCACAAGGTTACTTGCTATGAAAAAAATTGCTGTTTTTGCTGATGTTCAGAATATTTACTACACCACTCGCCAAGCTTATGGCAAACAATTTAATTACCGTAAATTATGGCAGCAGATTTCACAGCAAGGTGAGATTGTGTGTGCATTAGCTTATGCTATTGACCGCGGCGATAACCAACAGCAAAAGTTTCAAGAGGTGTTAAAGCATATAGGTTTTCAAGTTAAGCTTAAACCTTATATACAACGCAGCGATGGCTCTGCTAAAGGTGATTGGGATGTGGGTATTACTATTGATGTGATGGAAGTTGCTGCTTCCGTTGATACGATCATTTTATTAACGGGTGATGGTGATTTTGCTATTTTGTTGGATAAAGTAAAAGATGTCTATCAAGTTACGACAGAAGCTTACGGAGTGCCAAAGTTAACAGCTAAAGCATTAATAGATGCGTGTACCGTATTTCATCCTATCGAAAAAGACCTGTTATTACCTTAATCAATTTTTGGTTTTAAAAAAACAGTTTTAACCACAGAGCGCTCTTCATGAAAAACAGAAAGAAAATCAATACAATATTTAAAACTTGTTTTGACCTAACCTTCTTTTTTCTTCGTGGTTAATCAGCTTTTGGCTTTAAAAAACAGTATTAACCACGAAGCGCTGCGCTTCACGAAGAACACTAAGGTAAAAGATAAAAATTTAAAGTCTGTTTTTATCTTATTTTCTTTGTTATTTAGGTCTTTGTGGTTAATCAGCTTTTTGTTTTAAAAAACAGTATTAACCACGAAGCGCTGCGCTTCACGAAGAACACTAAGGTAAAAGATAAAAATTTAAAGTCTGTTTTGACCTAATCTTCTTTTCACTTCGTGCCTTCGTGGTTAAATGGCTTTTGCTTTTAAAGGTTAATTATTTTTTTCTTCTTTTAGCCATTGCGCTACTTGCTTCGCAAAGTAGGTCAAAATACCATTTGCTCCAGCGCGTTTAAAGCATAATAAAGATTCTAAAACACATTCTCTTTCTTTTAACCAACCGTTATCAATGGCTGCTTTATGCATCGCATATTCTCCACTTACTTGATAGGCAAATGTTGGTACTTTTAACTCAGTTTTAACGCGGCGTACAATATCTAAATATGGCATACCTGGTTTAACCATCACCATATCTGCACCTTCTTGAATATCTAAGGCAACTTCATGGATAGCTTCGTCGCTGTTCGCAGGATCCATTTGATAAGTAAATTTGTTCGCGCCTTTTAAGTTACCAGCACTGCCGACTGCATCTCGAAAAGGGCCATAATAAGTAGATGCATATTTTGCGCTGTAGGCCATGATTTGAGTGTTAATAAAGCCTGCATTTTCAAGCGCTTCACGGATTGCGCCGATTCGGCCATCCATCATATCTGATGGCGCAACAATGTCAGCACCCGCTTGGGCGTGCGAAAGGGCTTGTTTTACTAAAATTTCAGTCGTGATGTCATTTAATACATAACCTTCACTATCGATAATGCCATCTTGCCCATGTGTGGTGAAAGGGTCTAAAGCAACGTCGGTGATCACTCCTAGCTCTGGGCAAGCTTCTTTAATACGCATTACTGCACGTTGCGCGAGTCCATTCTCGTTATAGGCCTCTTCAGCCATCTCTGTTTTAATTTCACTCGGAGTGACTGGAAATAGTGCAACAGCAGGAATACCTAATGCGGCCAATTCTTTGACTTCAATTTCTAATAAATCGATTGATAAGCGTTCGATACCTGGCATTGAAGGAATTGTTTCACGGCGATTTGTGCCTTCAACTACAAACATTGGGTAAATTAAATCGTCTACAGTAAGACGGTTTTCTTGTACTAAACGACGCGAAAAATCGTGTTTACGTAATCTGCGTAAACGACGAGCAGGAAAGCTTTGAGAAACGGTCATAATAATTCCTGTAGCCTTTTTAAGCGGTCTATTTTAAGGACTTAATAATGCGTAAAAATAGAGGCTTAATAAAAGCGAAAAGTTAAGTTAAATTAAAAAAAGAGCGGGTTGTTTTTTCTGTGTTATCGAGAAAATATTGTAACTCTTGCTGACGAGCATGCGCAATGACCTTCGCAATATAGGGTAAGTATTTTGGCTCATTTCGGCTAGATTTTGGCTTAGGGCGCATTGAACGAGGCAATAAATAGGGGCTATCTGTTTCAATCATTAACCGATTATCTGGTATTAGTTTCACTAACTCAAGCAAGTGTTGGCCTCTGCGCTCATCACATATCCAACCGGTTATACCAATATGTAAATCAAGTGCTAAACAACGTTCTAGCTCTTTTTGATCACCAGTAAAACAGTGTAATACTGCATTAGGTAATTGATTAATATAAGGCTTTAGTAACGCTAAAAAACGCTGGTTTGCGTCTCGCTCATGCATGAATACAGGTAACTGGCATTCAACGGCTAGCTCTAGTTGTTGCACAAATGCTTTTTCTTGCTCTGCTGGTGTTGAAAAGTTGCGGTTAAAGTCTAATCCACATTCTCCAATAGCTTTCACCTGAGGTTGCGCAGCTAACTTTTTCAGTTGTGTTAAGCTTTGTTCTGTAAAGTGGCTAGCATCGTGCGGATGGATGCCTGCAGTACTATAAATAAAGTCAGGGTATGCCTTTGCTAAGGTAAGTGCTTGCTCACTTTCTGTGATATTGGTGCCGGTTACAATAAGTTGCTTCACACCTACTTGCTTGGCGTTGCTAATTACCGACTCTAGATCTTTGTCAAAGCGCTTATTAGTTAGATTAATGCCGATATCAATCATAACGGTTAATCACTCTGTTTCGATTGTTTGTGGATTGTGTTTTCTACCTCTTCATCGTCTTCTGGCTTTTTCACATAAAAACGAGCAAACAATAACCCTAGTTCAAATAAAATCAACATGGGTACAGCTAAGAGTGTTTGTGAAATAACATCGGGCGGAGTTAATAACATGCCAAAGACAAACGCGGCGACCACAATATAAGGGCGTTTTGCTCTTAATGCTTCAGGTGTAGTTGCGCCTGTCCAACATAAAACTAAAGTGGCAACGGGTATTTCAAAGGCTAAGCCAAAGGCAAAAAAGAGTTTTAATACAAAGTCCAAATAGCTACTTATATCGGTGGCAATTGTCACACCTTCTGGAGCGGTGCTAGTAAAGAAGGAGAAGGCCAAAGGAAATACTACATAATACGCAAACATCATGCCTAGATAAAACAAAAGCGCGCTACTGATCACCAAGGGCGCAATAAGTCGGCGCTCATGCTTGTATAAGCCGGGGGCAATAAAAGCCCATACTTGGTGCAAAATAGCCGGTATTGCGACAAAAATAGATAATACGATAGTTAGTTTAATTGGTGTGAAAAAGGGCGTAGCGACCCCTGTTGCAATCATGCTTGAGCCAATAGGTAATTGGCTAGTTAGTGGGATGGCAATATAGTGATAAATATCGTTAGCAAAATAAACTAAGCTAAAAAATATCACTAACACCACGATCACCACTTTAAGAATGCGATCTCTTAACTCTAAAAGATGAGTAATTAAAGGCAAGCTATGTTGCGTTTGATCTGACGATTGCTCGCTCATGAGTTATTTATCCTGCTGAGAAACGTGGCTTGAAGATGCGTGGTCTGATTGCTCTGCTTCAGTTACTGGCACTTTAGTAGCTGAGCTCTTATCGAAACCATTATCGAACCTATTATCATCTGATGGAGTGTGTTGTGATTGTAGGTTCTCTTCCGTGGTTTTATCTTGAGCGGATGCATTCGCTGGCTCTATTGCCGGATTTTTAGCATCGGTGCTATCTTTTTTAGTCGTGGCTTGTGCATTAATTAAGTCATCTACATTATTTTTATAGGGATGGGTTAATTCACTAACACTATTTTTCATTTCATCAATGGAAGCTTTTAAATCAGGATCTAGTTTATCCAGCCCTTGTTTGCTTGCTTTGATCATATTTTCATTCATTTCATGTAATTCAAGCTCTTGTGAAATCTCATTTTTCACCGAATTAGCCATACTTTTGGCTGTATTGACCCATTTCATTACCGTACGAATGGCAATAGGTAAACGTTGTGGGCCTAATACTACTAATCCAATTATAGAGATCAACATGATCTCCCAAAAGCCAATATCAAACATTAATTAAAGTACCTTTTACTGAGCAATTTAGCGGCTGTAATAAACTTCTACAGACTTACTTGCGTGACTGAATCATTGTTTAATGAGTTATTGTTTAATGACTCATTTAGATTAATAGCCGAACACATTACTTGTGGCCAAACATATCATCTATCATTAAATATCTAATCTATCGTCAAACATATTTTCTATCACTAAAAAGTATGAGCGACGATATTTAACATACCTAATCAACTATTAGATAATAAGCCCATTAAACAGCGGCAGAAAAATATTGAAAGTTAACCTATTAACCTATTAACCTATTAATTTATTAATTTATTAATTTATTAATTTATTAATTTATTAATTTATTAATTTATTAATTTATCAACCTATCAACCTATCAACCTATCAACCGATTAATATTTTAGTCACTTTTTTCTGTTTCAGTTTTCTTCTGCTCAGATTTTAAATTTGCGTCTGGTTTTTTTTCTAACTCAGTCGGTGTTGTATCTTCGTCTTTAATCGCTTTTTTAAAACCTTTGATTGCACCACCAAGATCACCACCAATACCGCGTAATTTTTTTGTGCCGAATAAAACAATAACAATCACAGCAATAATAATTAACTGCCAAATTCCGATACCGCCCATAATCTATTTCCTATATGTAATGATGTTGTTAAAAATAAAGTGATTAAAAAATCGTTAAAAATAATATAAATTAATCAATAGCCTCTTTATCTGCTATTAAAAATATTAAGATTTGTTGCTAAAACGCCACGCAATTACCCATGATATTACTGCGGGTAAGGCAAAATACAAGTTAAACCTACCCTCTGATTGTAAATAGAAAAGTGCAGTGATGATACTCAACGTTATTGCCAGTGATGTTACCACTTGGTTTTTGTTATTTTTTTGTTGCTGATCATTAAAGCGTTGCATTAATAATTGCTGTTGTTGTTGGATTTGTTTGCTTTGCGCTAAATTGTGATAAACCAACTCTGGAATATCAGGTAGTTTCTCTAACCAGAACGGCGCTTTTAATTTAATTTTATTGAGCAGTGTTTTAGGACTTACCTGTTCACGCATCCAGTTTTCTAAGAAGGGTTTTGCTGTATCCCATAAATCTAGTTGTGGATATAACTGACGGCCTAATCCTTCGATATAAAGTAAGGTTTTTTGCAATAACACTAATTGCGGTTGGACCTGCATGTTAAAGCGTCGAGCTGTATTGAAAAGATTGATCAATACTTGAGCAAATGAAATTTCTGAAAGTGGTTTCTCAAAAATAGGTTCGCAGACGGCGCGAATAGCAAATTCAAACTCTTCTACTGGTGTGTCTGCCGGTACCCAACCAGAATCAATATGCAGTTGTGCAACTTGTCTATAATCACGGTTAAAGAAGGCTAAAAAATTCTCTGCTAAATAGCGTTTATCTTCATTGGTTAATGTCCCAACAATGCCGCAATCTATGCCTATCCATAATGGGTCTTCTGGATGTTCGTAGGAAACAAATACATTACCTGGGTGCATATCCGCATGAAAAAAACTATCTCTAAATACCTGGGTAAAGAAAGCTTCAACCCCGCGCTCTGCGAGTAATTTAAGGTTAGTATTTTGTGCTTTTAATGCATCAATATCTGAAACGGGAATACCATAGATTCGTTCCATTACTAATGCGTCTTTTGTACAGTAGTCTGAATATATTTCAGGTACATACAATACTTTAGAGTTTAGAAAGTTTCGTCTTAATTGGATTGCATTGGCGCCTTCACGCATTAAATCCAATTCATCAATAATAGTTTTTTCGTATTCTTTGATCACTTCAACAGGGCGCAGGCGTCTTGCATCTTTAACAAAACGCTGAACTAATGCTGCTAGCCATTTCATTAATTGAATATCAGCGGCAATAGTTTTTTTAATGCCAGGGCGTGTCACTTTAATAACTACTTCTCTGCCATCTTCTTTTAAAATAGCCGTATGAACTTGGGCAATGGAAGCTGATGCTAATGCGACTTTATCAAAATCATCAAAAATCTCATCGATTGGACATTGAAATGATTTTTCTATTTGTTTGATTGCTAAATCACCACAAAAAGCTGGAACATTGTCTTGTAAATGCGCCAGTTGATCGGCATAAATTGGCGCTAACAAATCACGACGGGTTGATAGCATTTGTCCTAATTTTATGTAGATAGGACCGAGTGATTGTAAACTTAAACGCAGGCGTTCAGGTAAATCCATGTCTTGATGTTGGTTTCGTAACCAAAATAAACACAGACGTAATAACCAGTAACTTTTAGGGATTTGCGCTTTTGGAACTAATTCAATTAAACCGTACTCAATAAAGGTCTTATTAATTTGGTACAAACGCGATAATTCTTTTATTTTGATCATCTATCTTCCAGCTAACTTGTTAGCATATGGTTAATTTAATTTAATTTACTTTATTTATTTGTGTACTGGTTTAACTTCACCAACAGTTTCTCTGCTTGCTTATCTAACGTTTTTACTTGCTCACAAAAATAGGCAACTTCTAAGCCACTAGGCGCAAGTTTAACCTCTTCGGTAATATAGAGCGCCGTTTGTTTTTCTACATTCATTAACTGCTGCTGAACATTTTGCTGTATTTTTTTCGCGTGGTAACAAAACTTATGAGCAATCACATCACCGACTTTATGCGATAAGTGCTCTTCCCAATCTATCTCCATATCTGTTAATAGTTGTGCAAACTGTTGCACTAATTGAATATCACCTTCAACTTCTAATTGTCCGGTTTTAATCAAGTGAGTTAATTGATGATTATCTTGTAATTTAGGTAACGCACTAACACTGACGCGAATAAAGCAATCAGGATCGCCGGAGAACTTATTGAGTATATCAACCTGTTGCGATGAGATAACAAAATACAAAGGGAAATTAAGCTCTTTTAAACTAACCCCAATAATAGTGCCATTAAGTTGTTTCCGTTTTATGACAGCGCTGCTATCTAATTGATGTAATTGATTTACACCTGTTTCTAATAAACCGCAAAGCAAGTTATTTAATGGCATATTGAGTCTCGTTGTAATAGATTTTATCTGTTATTAGTTTTTTGAATAACACGCTTAATATTTATAACCACGGTGTAAAGCCACAATACCAGCGCTTAAATTAAAGTATTCAGTTCCTTCAAACCCAACATTTTCCATCATCTCTTTTAGCGCCTCTTGTCCTGGGTGCATACGAATACTTTCCGCAAGATATTGGTAACTTTCGCTATCATTAGCAATTAATTTACCTAATTTTGGTAGAATATTAAAAGAATAGAAGTCATAGAATTTTTTAACCGGTGTATAAATAGGTTTTGAAAACTCTAACACTAATAAACGTCCACCTGGTTTTAAAACTCGGTAGATAGAAGCGAGCGCTTTATCTTTATCCGTTACATTACGTAATCCAAAAGCAATGGTAATTAAATCAAAGTGATTATCAGGGAAGGGCAGTTCTTCTGCATTCGCTTGCACATAACTCACATTGCCTTCAATACCCATGTCGCGTAACTTTGTACGGCCAACTTTCAACATGGAATCATTAATATCAGCTAAAACCACATTACCTTTAGGGCCTACAATACGAGAAAATTTTGCTGTTAAATCGCCAGTTCCACCTGCAAGGTCTAATACTTTTTGACCTTGGCGTACACCTGAACAATCAATAGTAAAACGCTTCCAAATTCGATGGATACCCATTGATAAGACATCGTTCATAATGTCATATTTAGCAGCAACAGAGTGGAAAACGTCTGCAACTAGTTCCACTTTTTTATCTTCTTCAACGGTTTTAAAACCAAAATGAGTCGTATTGTCTGGCTTTTCTTGCATGGTTATCTCTTTACCTTAAGGATAAAATTATTGGGTATTATGCTCAAACTACCTGAAGATATTAAGTTCAGCAAGGCACACATTAATACAGTTTTAATTAAAGCAGTTTGATTTCTGTATTTAAAATCAATGCTTTCAAAATTATAATGCCTGTACTTTCATACTGCCGTTTTATAAAAAGCTAAATCTACATCTTCTGTCATTCAAGTATAAATATGACACTATGATAGCAATTTTCCTTTGTAATTGGATCTTTATTGTTTGCTCTTTTATTGATTTAAGTAGCTTATTTTCTTTTGTTTTTAATGTTACGCTTTATCACAGAAATACTGTGAAATTGCCGATATTATCAAATTAAAAGAATAACTAATTACCATGGCTGTATGCCATCTTTACTGCTTTTACATGCTAGTTATAAATATTACATGACTCTGTGCCGCTTTGATTGACTGGCGAGCACACATGAGTAGATACAATTTAATATCATAAACTTGGGAACCCCATATGTTGAAAAATATCCAACCTACACAAACCGCTGCTTGGTCAACCTTACAAAACTTATTTGATGATCATGCTGATATGCAAATATCTCAATTATTTGCTGAAAACCCAGAACGTTTTGAAACATTCTCTCGTCAATTTAATGAAGATTTTTTACTCGATTTCTCTAAAAATTTAATAACTGAAGAAATACTAGCGAGTTTGATTGATCTCGCTAAAGAAGTAGATTTAGCGTCGGCTATCAAAGCGCAGTTTTCTGGTGAAAAAATAAATATTACAGAAGGACGTGCAGTTTTACATACGGCATTACGTAACCGTAGTAATACGCCGGTGATGGTTGATGGCGAAGATGTGATGCCTAAAATCAACCAAGTGTTAGCTCAGATGAAAACATTCTGTGAAAAAGTGCATTCTGGTGAGTGGCTGGGTTATACCGGTAAACGTATTACAGATGTGGTGAATATCGGAATCGGTGGTTCTGATTTAGGTCCATTCATGGTTACTGAAGCATTACGTCCTTATAAAGTAGAAGGTATTGAAACTCATTTTGTATCTAATGTTGATGGTACGCATATTGTTGAAACGTTAACAAAAGTAGATCCAGAAACGACGTTGTTTTTAATCGCATCTAAAACATTTACTACACAGGAAACTATGACCAATGCACATAGTGCGCGTGATTGGTTCTTAAACTTTGCGCAAGATGAAGCATTTGTTGCTAAGCACTTTGCAGCGTTATCAACGAATGCGGATGCCGTAACTGAGTTTGGTATTGATACTGCAAATATGTTTGAGTTCTGGGATTGGGTTGGCGGTCGTTACTCAATTTGGTCAGCGATTGGTTTATCGATTGCATTAACCATTGGCTTTGAAAATTACGAAGAGTTACTGGCTGGTGCTCATGATATGGATAAGCATTTTGCCACTACAGAATTTGAACATAATATTCCTGTGTTATTAGCGGTAATTGGGATTTGGTATAATAACTTCTATGGCGCTGAGTCAGAAGCTATTCTTCCTTATGACCAATATATGCATCGTTTCCCTGCTTATTTCCAACAAGGAAATATGGAGTCTAACGGTAAATGTACAGACCGTAATGGTGACCCAGTTGATTACCAAACAGGTCCAATTATTTGGGGTGAACCTGGTACTAATGGTCAACATGCTTTCTATCAATTGATTCATCAAGGAACCAAATTAATTCCTTGTGACTTTATTGCTCCTGCTGTAAGCCATAATCCGGCTGGTGATCACCATGCTAAATTATTATCTAACTTCTTTGCTCAAACTGAAGCATTAGCTTTTGGTAAAAGCAAAATGCAAGTGGAATCTGAGTTTACTACTGCGGGTAAATCTGCTGAAGAAGTGGCTGATTTAGTCCCTTATAAAGTGTTTGAAGGTAATAAACCAACTAACTCAATTCTAGTGAAAAAAATCACACCAAGTACACTTGGTCAATTAATTGCAATGTATGAGCAAAAGATTTTCACTCAAGGGGTTATCTGGAATATCTTCACATTTGATCAATGGGGTGTTGAGTTAGGGAAACAACTAGCAGGACAAATTTTACCTGAGTTGAGTAATGACGATAATGTGAATAGCCACGACTGTTCAACCAATGGTTTAATTAATGCTTGGAAAGCTTGGAAATAAGAAAGCTTGGAAATAAACATGAATAACTAATTTTTATTGTTAATTTTGAGCTGCTATGGGCGTCTTAATGTAATCGAAGTTATTGGTTATATTTAGGCGCTTTTTTGTTTTGCATGAGAGGCATTTTACTCCGCATTGATAAATCACTACTATAGCTGCAATTATAGCTGCAATGTCTGAGCTAGTTGAATTAGTCATTCTAAAAAATAAAAAGAAAAATACAATGACCTACATTTAGGAGTTAATATGAAATATCTTGTAACGGGTGCCGCTGGTTTTATTGGTAGTGTAGTAGTGGAACGTTTAACAGCAGCAGGGCATCAAGTCATTGGTATTGATAATATTAATGATTATTACGATATCGCATTAAAAGAAGCGAGATTACAACGTATTGAGCATGAACTGTTTGAGTTTATTAAATTAGACCTCGCTGACCGTGACGGCATTAAAGCTATATTTGCACAGCAGCAATTTGATCGAGTCATACATCTAGGTGCACAAGCAGGCGTTCGCTACTCTATCGAAAATCCACTTGCTTACGCTGATAGTAATCTAGTAGGCCATGTAAATATTCTTGAAGGTTGTCGTCAGAATCAAGTTGGGCATTTAATTTATGCTTCTTCAAGTTCTGTTTATGGTCTCAATGCTAAAGTTCCTTTCTCCACTAACGATTCGGTCGACCATCCCATTTCTCTTTATGCAGCCACTAAAAAATCTAATGAGTTAATGGCACATACATACTCTCATCTTTACGATATTCCTACGACAGGCTTACGTTTCTTTACTGTTTATGGTCCTTGGGGACGTCCTGATATGGCACCGTTCATCTTCACTAAAAAGATTCTGGAAGGTGAAACAATCGATATCAATAACAATGGCGATATGTGGCGTGATTTCACTTATATCGATGACATTGTAGAAGGTGTTATTCGTATTGCAGACGTTGAACCTGTCAAAAACCCAGATTGGACCGTTGAAGCCGGAAGCCCTGCAACGAGCTCAGCACCTTATGCTGTTTACAATATTGGCCACGGCTCTCCGATTAGTTTGATGAACTTTGTGCAAGCGATTGAAAGTGAATTAGGTATTGAAGCGAAGAAAAACTTTCGAGAAATGCAAGCTGGTGATGTCTATCAAACCTATGCAGATACCAGTGACTTATTTAAGGCTATCGGTTATACGCCGGCGGTTACTGTTAAAGAAGGTGTTGCTGAATTTGTTAAATGGTATAAAGAATTTTACCAAAAGTAACTTTACAATCCTCCCATAAGCTTGGCTAAAATGGTTAAGTGTTAGGGCTAATTGTATTAGCCCTTTTTTATTGCTTAAGCATAAATGCTAAATTGACATCAGTGCTAAATTGACATCAGTGCTAAATTGATATTAGTGTAGAAGAGCAGTTTGACTGCGTTAAATTAGCGAGTCGGTTGATTTATTAAACTGCTCTATCACTTGACCTGTACTTATATCCTGCATAATATGATCACCCTTAGCGCGCGCACTCCAAGGTAGGTCTTGCAAAGGTTTTTTATGTTGTTCTTGTACATGTTTTTCATAAACGCTAACAACACTATCTTTACTTAGGTAAGGGCCTGTTCGTTTAGGATTACTATGACCATATAAACCTATCACTCGTGTTCCTTGTGTTGTTGCTATATGGGCAGGACCAGAGTCTGGGGCTAATACCAGTGAAGCTTCTTTTAATACGGCGGTTAATTGTTTTAACGATGTTTTACCAATTAGATTAATGACCGGCTGATGCATTTTTCTCTCTATAGCTTCACCGAGTTTTTGTTCTCTTGGGGTCGGTGAACCACATAACACCACTGCAAAACCTGTTTTAGCTGCATAGTCCGCGACCATAGCATAGCGAGGAATCAACCAGTTTCGTTCGTCTTTACTGGCAGCGGGGCTGATCACAAACAAAGGTCGGTTTAAATGACTAACTTGATTTGCAAATTCAATATCTGCATCACTAAGTGGAATATTCCAAGTCGGTGTTGTTTTATCAATACCTAGAAAGTAGGCAAACTCAAAAAAGCTATCTAACACATGTTGTGAGGCCGTATCTGGGATCTTTTTATTGGTAAATAACCATTGCCCTTCTTTAGCGCGTTTACGGTTAAATCCTACTTTGTATTTAGCTTTAATACCCAGTGTTAGTGCACTCGCTCGTAGTGCTAATTGCATATGCAATAAGGCATCAAATTTTCTGCCAGACAGTTGCTTCCAAATTGCCTTCATTCCCGAGAAGCCAGTTTTTTTATCGAAAACGATCACCTCTACATCGGGTAAGTCATGCAACAATTGCGCTTCAATTTTACCCATGATCCACGTTATCTTAGTGGTCGGCCATTGTTTTTGAATTGCTTGCACCATCGCGACTGCATGGCATACATCACCAATAGCTGAGAGGCGCAGTAGACAGATAGATTTTGGTGCAGTTGTAAATAGAGGCATGTTAATATCTTATCTTTAAAGTAAATGGATTAGAGTCATGTTGAAAACAGTTGAGCAAAATAAACACTATATAATATTCGATGATAGCTTAATTAGCGATGATATTGAACGTTGTTTTGATGCTCAATTCTGGCTTGAACAAGATAAAGTAGTCGGCTCTGCGACGGGGCGAGGTACAACATGGTTTGTTCAATTGGCAAAAATGCAAGCTGCGCTACGTCATTATCGACGAGGTGGCTTATTTGGCAAGATAATATCAGACCATTATTTATTTAATGGTTGGCAAAAAACACGCTCAGTGGCTGAATTTCATTTGTTACAAACCTTAAAGCAACATGATGTAAATGTGCCTAAACCCATTGCGGCGCGAGTGATTAAAAGAAATTTTTGTTATCAGGCGGATCTGCTGTCAGAAAAAATACCAAATGCACAGGATTTAGTGGCGGTGTTACAGCAACGTCCATTAACTGAAACGGAATATAGCGCGATTGCGATACAAATAAAAAAAATGCATCAAGCTCAGGTAAATCATACGGACTTAAACATTCATAATATTCTTTTAGATAATGATGGGAAAGCTTGGATCATTGATTTTGATAAATGTTATCAGCAACAGGGAGAGGCTTGGAAAGAAGCAAACCTTCAACGCTTATTAAGATCCTTTAATAAAGAGCTTAATAAACGCCAGATAAAATGGACTCAGAATGATTGGCAGTGCTTATTTAACGCTTATCAACATGCTTAGTTTATTTAGTTTGCACCGCGTCTTTAGTTTGCATTGCGCTTTTAGTTTACCTCGCGCCTTTGGTTTTCATTTTGTCGATAGTTTGAATCTTATCGGTTTACATCTTATCAATAGTTTTCTGCAATGCCCCTTGATTCTGCTGTACAAAACTAAACGCTATCTCGCCTTGTTCAAGGCGCATTTTTTTATTATCAAATAATTGCATTAAAGAATGTGTTATTTCACTACTATCATTGCAGACCGTACAAGCGCCAAGCTCGACTAACTGCTCGGTTATTTGCTTAAAGTTAAAATAACTTGGACCAGTTAAAATTGGCTTTTTAAGTGCTGCGGGCTCTAACAAGTTATGTCCACCCACTTTATCCCCAATTAAACTACCGGCGATAAAACAAACATCAGCGGCTCCTAATAAAACCATCATTTCGCCCATTGAGTCACCTAAATAGACCTGAGTATTCTCAGTAATTGCTTGTTGACTACTGCGAGTGGTCACTGATAAACCAGTTTGCTCTGCCAATATTTGCACCGATAAAAAGCGCTCCGGATGACGAGGGACTAGGATTAATAATGCGTTAGGTTTCTTCGATAATAGCTGTTGGTGAGCTTTTATAAGTTGTTCATCTTCACCTTTATGCGTACTGGCGGCAATCCATATAGGTCTGTCTTGTCCTAGCGAATGACGCAATAATGAAGCTTGTGTTAGCTGTTCGTTATTCACCTTAATATCAAACTTAATTGAACCTGTAACACTGACTTGCTCTGTTTTTAATCCCAAGTTCATAAAACGCTGTGCATCTTGTTTTGTCTGCGCCAAAATATAATTAATATTTTTAAGCAATAAACTGAAAACAAAGGGGAATTTTTTATAGCGAGCTTCAGAGCGTGCAGAAAGACGAGCATTAATAATAGTGACGGGAATGTTATTTACTTGGCAGCAGTGTAAGGTATTAGGCCACAGTTCTGTTTCCATAATAAACAGCGCTTGCGGTTGAATAGCGCTAATAAATCCATTAACTGCAAATGAAAAGTCGACAGGCGTATAACGGTGTTCAACTAAACCTCCAAGTTTTTCTGCTTCTGCAGCACCTGTGCTGGTGGTGGTAGTAATGATAATTGATACTGTAGGATTTAGTTTTTTGAATGTTTTGATTAAAGGTGTAACGGCTAATACCTCTCCAACAGAAACCGCATGGATCCAGATCGGCGCATTTATCGCATGCTGTAACTGAGGTGTAAACCCGAAGTGCTCCTTCCAACGTACACCAAACTTAGGCTTGTTAGGCTTTGATTTATAGAGAGAGTAAAAGAAAAAAGGTGACACTAATATAAGCAGTAATGTATATAATATTCGCATGTGGTATCAGTTAGTTTGCTATCTAAATATTTATATAGTTTACACTAATTTTATTTTTAGATAGAAATATACTTTAAAAGGCTAAATTATGAAGAATTCAGATATACCTATTAAATATAAGTTTTTGTTTTATGTAGAGCAAAACTATTCATTTGATATCTTACGACCTCTTCAAGCAGAAGCTTTAGAAAAAGGCCATCAAGTTTGTTGGTTATTAATAGGGAAAGATGTAAACCCTTCTTTTCTTAATGTTGACGAAGTTCAAATTAAGACGTTTGATTTAGCTATTAAGTATCAGCCAGATGCGGTTTTTGTTCCTGGCGATAGAGTGCCTCGCTTTATTCCTGGACTTAAAGTTGAAGTGTTCCATGGACTAAATGAAAGTAAACGAGGCAACGTTTATCCTGAAAGGGGGTTATTCGATTTGTATTGCACTGAAGGTCCTGAAAGAACTTCTTCATTGACTAAAGAATCAATAAAAAAAGGGTACTTTAATGTTGTTGAAACAGGTTGGATTAAATTAGACAGTCTTTTAAATTATCAATCATCAAAACAATATGAACGTCCCCAAATATTATTTTCATCTACTTTTAGCCCATCACTTTCATGTGCAGAATTAGCTTACGAGGAAATTAGGCGATTAAGTAAAAATTCAAAATGGCAGTGGCTAGTAACATTACACCCCAAAATGTCGTCAGCGACAGTAGAAAAATATAAAAAATTAGAAAATGAGAATTTAATGTTTATGGACAACAATAAAGTGATTAAATGCATGCACCGAGCAGATGTCATGGTGTGTGATAATTCTTCAATTTTTCAAGAGTTCTTATTGTTAAATAAACCTGTCGTAACAATAAATAATCGTCAACCTTTAGCTTCTTTTATTAATATAAATAATCCTAAAAACTTAGAGTCAGCTATTTTAGATGCATTAAATGCTTCACCTGAACTGTTACAGTCCATTAAAGAGTACGGTCCTTCTGTTACTCCTTTTTTAGATGGGCGGTCATCTCTAAGGGTATTGAATGCTGTGGATCATATGTTAAAAAGTAATTGGATGGATAAAAAACCGATGAATCTTTTAAGGAATATTAAAATTCGCAAACAGCTAAAGTATTGGAAGTTTTAAATAGAATTTTATGAATTATTGAAGTTCAATACTTTAAAGTATTGTAATCAAATTTAACTTAGTTGGTGTTTATATATTGGATTATGTAACCCTGTTTTGTGTATTTTTTAAATATACCAGCTAAAAACTTTAGTTAAAAAGGAAAAACAATGAAGAAGAATACATTATCAGTAATTTTAATTACTAAAAATGAAGGAGATCGTGTTGAGCGTTGTTTGAAATCGGTATCAGAACTTGCCGATGAGATTATTGTTTTAGATAGTGGTTCGACCGACTCAACTGTTTCAATATGTGAAAACTATACAAATCATGTGTTCGTGACTGATTGGCCTGGATTTGGAAAACAAAAGCAGCGCGCCTTAGATAAAGCAACATGTGAATGGGTCTTATCTATTGATGCAGATGAAGCACTTGATACAAAAATGCAAAATGCACTTAAGAAATTATTATCACAAAGTGTGATAGAACAAGATGCATTCAAACTTCCCTGGGGAGTTACCATATATGGGAAAACATTAAAATATGGGCGTAGCGCTAGAGCAGTTTTACGCTTGTTTAAACGGGATGGTGCATACTTTACACTCGATGAAGTACATGAAACTATTGTTCCATCAGGAAAAAAATACGGCGTATTAAATGGATTGTTATTACATTATACACATAGAGACTATAAACATGGTTTAGATAAAGCATGTGACTATGCTTGGTTGGGGTCTCAAAAGTATTTTCGTAAAAATAAAAAGTCTAATGGCTTATTTTTCGCTCTTTTGAGAGCTACTTGGACTTTCTTTTTAATCTATGTAATACGTCGTGGATTTTTAGATGGTAGCATTGGTTTTATTATGGCGATGACTTATGCTCAAGTAAATTTCAATAAATATGTTGGATTATGGTTATTAGAAAATAATCGCAGTTGAACTTACCTTTTTAATCCAGAAAGTGGATATGTCTTAATGAAAAAACTTATTGTCGATTTAGATGGCACTATTACTAAAGCAGATACAAATGACTACATTAATGTTTCACCTAATTTAGCGGTTATTAAACAGCTTCGTCATTATAAGGAATTAGGTTATAGCATAACTATTCATACCGCTCGAAACATGCGTACCTATAAAGGTAATGTAGGAAAGATTAATATATTTACCTTACCTATTATTACTGCTTGGTTAGAAAAACACCAAGTACCATTCGATGAAATATTAGTTGGTAAGCCTTGGTGTGGACATGATGGGTTTTATATCGATGATCGTGCTATTCGTCCATCTGAATTTTCTGCTTTAAGCATTGATGAAATAGAAGAGCTATTGGCTAAGGAAAAGTAATGTTCTTGATTATGTCGGGTGATTATATCACTCAAGAATTACGCTCAGAATTTGGTAAAATTCCTCCATCATTTTTGCCATTAGGTAATAGGCGTTTATTTCAACATCAAGTCAAATCAGCGCCTGAAGATAAAAAAATATTTCTGAGTCTACCCGAAGGTTTTACTCCTGATAACCATGATTTAACTTGGCTTGCTCTACACCGTGTTACTATTCTAAAAATTCCTGAAGGCTTATCACTAGGCGAGTCTTTAGTATCTGCATTAAATTTAGCCGAATATGATAATCAGATCTCATTAAGTATTCTTTTTGGCGATACGTTATTACCTAATTTGCCAAGTAATGAAAATATTATTTCTATTTCTCAAGTCGATAGTAGTTACCATTGGGCTGTTGTTAA
The DNA here is from genome assembly GCF_011378715.1 of Psychromonas sp. SA13A. Lineage (GTDB taxonomy): Bacteria > Pseudomonadota > Gammaproteobacteria > Enterobacterales > Psychromonadaceae > Psychromonas. Next base: position 94,443 of record NZ_WTKU01000015.1, read on the forward strand.
TAATGATAATAGTATTTGGCTAAACACTAGTGAGGGGGGGGAGGAGTTAGACAAGCATAACGTAGTATGTGGTTATTTTAATTTCAATCAACCTAAACAACTTGTTAGGGCTTTAGTTATGGCACATTGGGATTTTATCGAGAGCCTTAATTATTATCATAAAAAGTGTAATCTAAGCGTACTCGAGGTTGACAATTGGTTAGATTTTGGACACCTAAATACTTATTATAGATCCAAAGCAAAATTTACTACTCAACGTGCTTTTAATAACCTTGAGATTACGCCTCGTTGGATTAGAAAATCTAGTCATAAAATTGAAAAAATCTCTGCAGAAGCTAACTGGTTTGAAAATGTACCTGCTCAATTAAGAATATTTTTGCCCCAATACCTTGGTTCAATTATCACTAAAGAAAGTGCTTCTTATCAATTAGAGTACCTTCATTATACTGCGCTCAATGAACTGTATGTTTTTTCTGTTCTTCCTGAAATTGTATGGAAAAAAATACTTAGTAATTGCTTGTTTTTTATAGAGGAATGCCATAAATATAAAGCACCTAATCAATCTGCAGGTGTTGATTTAAAGGACATGTTTCAAGATAAAACTACAGTTAGACTTAATGAGTATTGTCAGGGAATTGGCTGTACTCTGGAGACTAAATGGTTGTACAATCAAAATCTAAACGCTTCATTTTCTGATTTACTACAATGTAGTGAACAATTTTTACCCCCCTCAAGTCACCATAATAGCGTAGTTCATGGTGACTTTTGCTTTAGTAATATATTGTATGATTTTAGAACCAATAATATAAAAACAATTGATCCTCGAGGGATCGATTTAAATGAAAATTTCACTATTTTTGGTGATGGTCTTTATGATGTAGCTAAACTTAGCCATTCAATATTAGGGTTATATGATTGGATCATAGCTGAATATTATGAAGTTGATATTAAGCAGAATAGTATTCAATTTACACTCGACGTGCCAAATTCAATTAAAGGTATCCAATCCTTATTTTTAACATTAGTGAATGATAAGTTTAATCTAACAAGTAATGCTTTATACGCAATGCAAATACAGCTATTTTTATCGATGTTACCTCTACATAGTGACGATAAAAAAAGGCAACAAGCATTAATGGCCAATGCATTTAGGTTATACAAAATAATTAAAGAGGTTAAACAATGATCGTTATCCCAATGGCTGGATTAAGTTCTCGTTTCTTTAAAGCTGGATATACAAAACCAAAATATATGCTTGAAGCTCATGGAAAGTCTCTTTTTGCACATGCTGTAAATAGCTTTTCTGAATATTTTCAAACAGAAAGTTTTTTATTTATCGTTCGTGATATTTTAGGGACGGTTGATTTCATCAAAAAAGAGATCGCTGTTTTAGGAATAAAAGAAGCACATATTTTTATTTTGGATAAAGAGACAAAAGGGCAAGCAGAAACTGTCTACCTTGGTTTGCAATCAATATCTAATAGTGAAGAAACAATTACTATTTTTAATATTGACACCTTTAGACCTGCATTTCGTTACCCTGAGAATATCGAACGTTGGAATGGTTATTTAGAGGTATTTGAAGGGGAAGGTGATAATTGGTCATTTGCAAAGCCAGAGTCTAGCAACAGCACTAAAGTTATTGAAACAGCAGAAAAACGAGCTATTTCAAACTTGTGTAGTACAGGTTTATATTATTTTAGGAGTATTTCATTATTCAACCTTAGTTATTGTGATTATATTGCTAAACCTGAAAGTCAATGGGAAAAAGGTGAACTTTACATCGCGCCTTTATACAATTACCTTATTAATCAAAAAAATGAAGTTCATTATCACCTAATCAAGCGTGATGAAGTTATTTTTTGTGGTGTTCCAGATGAATATTTATTATTTTTGAAAAAGGATTGAGTGTGGATCTAGTATTCCAAAAAATCAGTGTTGTTGTACAAGGACCAGTACAGTCTTCTAAAGCTCGAAAGCAACAAGAAGGCATAACTGAAAAGTGTTTGTTAAGTATTCGCCAACATTTACCGGGTGCCACTATTATCCTTTCGACGTGGAAAGGGCAGGATATTAGTCACTTAGAGTATGATAAATTAGTACTAAGTGACGACCCAGGACAAAATGAAGATGCTTATTGCCCTCTTAATTACCATCGCCAGGTCCTTTCTACAAAAGCTGGTCTGGCAGTTGTGACAACGCCTTATGCGATGAAATTAAGAAGCGATAACTTCTTAATTGGAAATGAGTTTGTCAAAATTCAAAAAGCATTCCCCAAAAACTCGAATAAATATAAACTTCTTACTGAGAAAGTCGTCATCAATAGTAATTTATTTCGTCGGACTTCCCACGGTCATAAAGTAGTTTTCAATGCGAGTGATTTTTTCTATTATGGTTTAACTACTGATTTAAAGTTGATCTGGGAACAACCTCTTTTTGAAGATCAACCTTTTGCCCAAGAGTTATTAAAGAAAAGTATATTACGTGAAAAAGGAAGTCAATCTTTAGAAGCAGAGCAGGTCTACTGTCAAATATGGTTGAGGAGATTAACTAAAGATGCTCCGTTATTGAAACATCGTTATGATTCTACTATACAGGATGTAAAGTTTTGGGATGAATTTTTAGCAAATAATATTATTATTTCCGATCCAGAGTTTATAGGTTTAGGCTTAAGGGATACGTCTATTCGTAGAAAAAAAAGAGCCAATGAATATAGCCATTTAGATTGGTTGAAGCTCTATCAGAAATATTGTAACAAAAAACAAAAAATCCCTTTTTCAAAAGCACAGCTAGGGCTATCGATAAGAAGATTTTTTAAACTACCTATTAGTAAACTTTATACTGATCTTAAATTGATTTTTAAATAAATATAATCGGGTGAAATTTAATATAGTTCTGGACGAGCCAATAGTATCAATATCTTTAGATAATTTACATCAATTGAAGTCAAAGATGTTGTTGGCTACTTACAGTCAGTCAATTTTTTAAAATACACATGAATAAAAAATGAATCGTTTGCTTTGCTGGAATAGCTAGAGTTACTTAAAAGTAACTCTATAACATTAAGATACGTTATACTTTTTTCGTTTTAACTGACGGATCTTTGCTTCAAAATAAATGGGAAAGATGTATTTTAGACGATTAATAAACAACTTAAATCTAAGTATGTATGTAGGTTCTATATTAAAAGTTGGGTCACAATATTTTTTGTAAAGATCTTGCCACTCATGAAAGTAGATATGAGCACACTTTCCTCTTTCTCTTGATATTCTGACTTTCCCGTTAGAAAATTTCTCGCCTAAATTAAGTCCGATCTCTTCGGGAGAAGAAATAATTAAATTATTCGCATAGCAGATATCAGATTGCTTAGATTTTTCTGTACTATTGTCTAATAAGTGTTCAAGTGTAATTGAAGGTTCAAATTTTTGTAATGCTTGTAACCAAAATAATTGAGTACAATCAGTTATATAATTAGGGTGTGATGGACTAAAATCGTGTTCAGATTTCTTTTTATAATCTTTGACTAAAGGTAGATCCCATAACGTGAGTAAATCACCAGTCAAACCGAAATAAAAAAAATCGCTTAGATGAAAAGCTACTTTTTGCCCTTTAGCGTACTTTCTAGTAAATGCGTTCGCTGTAACAACTCTTTCTTTGAGGTATCTATATTTATTACTTCGAGCAGGGAACTGCGTTTGTAATGATATAAAGTTATTAGATGTTAGATAATTATCACTTCTTAATTTGATCGCATACTTGGTTGTTACTCGTTTAAGACCTTCTAAAGTTGAAACAATTTGTCTATTATTATTATAATATTTAGGTGACCCATCTTTATTGTATTTACGAATATTCTGACCTGGATCCTCACATAAAACTAATTCATCATAATCTAGACCATCTAAATTTTGATTGTGCCATGTAGATAAAATTATTTTTGCCCCAGGTAAATGCATTCTAACTGAATTGAGACATTTTTTAGTTATACCTTCTTCTTGTCCTCTATTGCCTAAACTTTGGACTGGCCCTTGAACCACAACACTAATATCGGTATAAATTTTATTCTTCATGTTTATCTCTTTAATTATAAAAACTTATTTTCATACAATGCAAAAGAAGCACCAAATGATAGAACTACGTCTATTTTGTACATCACTCAATTAAGTAGTCTGTTAAAGAACAATAAGTGTTCTTTAACAGTATTTTTCTCGTTAAACTTTTGTGCTAAGCGCTTTTGTGCGGCAATACTCATTGATTGAATTAGTTCTTTATTATTAATTAGCTTATTCATTGCATCTGCAAACTCTTGAACATTTCCGGCTTCCGCTATGAAGCCAGTTTTACCATCCACAACAAGTTCAGGTGAGCCTCCTGTTGTTGTTGCGACGGATGGAGTCGCATTTGCCATTGCTTCAATAATGGTTCTAGGTAAACCCTCGCCACTGATTGATGGTTGAACCTGAAAATCTGCCATTGTCATTAATGACGGAATATCTGTTCTATGCCCAATATAGTGAATACGTTCACTCATTGGACTTGCTTTGATCTCATCAAAATACGGTTCAAATCCACTACCAGCTAAAATCAAATGAAAATCTGGGTTTGTAATCGAATGGGTCGCTTGTAATAAAAGAGAAATACCTTTGCTGGGCCTTACATGTGCGGCACAAACAGCAATAATATGCTCATCTGTTAAACCAAATTCACTGCGTAGAGTAGGTGCAACTTGATACCACTCTAGCTTGTGACCTTTATAAATAGTTACTACATTATCTTTGTTTTTCCAAACTCGTTGAACAACATCTCTTTCAACTGCTTTTGATACACATACAATACCGTCAACGCGAGGGTGTAACTGAGTTAAGTAAGCCGATGGGTCATGACGATACAAGCCGCCTGTCGTGCCCCGATAGACAACTAATTTAGCTTTACTCCCAATACATGCAAATGCAGCGTTAGGGATTGTTTTAGAATTAAATGCATAACAAATATCAATGTTGTTTTCTTGTAAAACTTTACGAATTTTTTTGATCGTAGTAATGCATATTTTTTTTGTGGGGTAACCATCAATGACATCAACTCCACAGTCCAGGAACCTCTGTTTATAAGGGCTATCTCCTTGTGTCATTACTGTTACACGGTGCCCTTGATTGACCATTTCAATAAACATTTCAGCCTCAGGTCTTACACTGTTCCAAGCATGCTTATATGAGCTGCAAACGAGAATTTTCATCGTACTACCCCTTTCTTTTCAGGAACTGATGTTTGGTTGGTATGAAGAAACATCGCGTAAAATATTATTGTATACATTAAATAATGCAGCATTCCAGAATGATGATTTATGTAGTTTTGAGTCATACAATATCCCATCACAAGTGTAATATGTGCAACGCCGAGCTGTGCAAAAACACTGTTTTTAACATCTCTTTTGAATATGAAAAAGTATAACGGTAAACAAAAGAACAGCATTAATGTTGTTAAGCCAATAACTCCTTTTATAGATAGTTCTTCAATGTAGCTATTATGCAGCCTACCAAATTTAAGGACAATAGGGGCAACTAACTTCTTGTCAACTAGAGTTTGGTTATATTTTTGTCTGTCCTTGTAACCCGTACCAAAGATTGGATTTTCAATGAAATTATAAATGCCACTTTTCCACATCTCTATACGTGCGCCAAGAGATGAGTTGCTATTATTTTGTTCAGTAAACTGAGTTATATCTTGAAGTGCTTTCTTAATGCGTTTATCTACAATGTTATGAGAAATTAGACTACTACTTATAAGTATTATCGCTAAGGTTACACCTACTTTTACAGAGATTAACTCGCGGTTAATTATTAACAGCCAAATAATCACAAAGGGCGCAATTATCCACCCGCCACGAGCACCTGATAACATACTTGCTAACACACCAAAAAATGCACATGTTAATGCTATTATTGTCCATGCAATTTTTTTGTCTTTTAGGTGTTGAATTGCAATAGTTAAAGAAAAAATGCCTAGCGACATGGCAATATCACCGGATTGAATTACCATATATCCAAAATCATCAAATGCGCGTATACCTAAAACTTGATAATGATACAGTGCAATCAATCCACTGATGAAAGAGCCTGTTAAAATCCCTATAAAAACCCACTCCTTTTTCGGAGGGAAATTCAATAGAAGAATAAAGACTGGAAGGATGAAAAACGTTCGACTAGGCATATCTAAGTTACTAAGTTTACCGCCTAATATTAATAGTGATAAAGCGGTAACCAATGCATAGCAAATGAAAGAAAATCCAATTTTATAAAACTCAGAAGGTAATCTGTTTTTTAAGGTTATAGGTAAAATTAACAAAGAAATAATACATAATAAAATAGCAATATAAGAATAACTTTTGCCTGACATAAGTATGGTTAAAGAGTATAGGAAAGTTAACAAAGAAGTGAGTAAAGTTAAATGCTTAGTGTTCATTAAATGGCTCTTTATTAAAGTTGTTTATATTTTTAGGGATAAATTTCCAAGTGGAAATTTATCCCTAAAAATATGTGAATTAAATAGACTTACATATGTAATGTCAGAGTTATATTGAATTTTTTATCGAAATGATTGGTCGGTATATCGATTGTTCAGGTTCTATATGGAATTTGCAAAAGCACTATTTTAGGGCATGATACGCATAGTTAAACTGAGTTAAAAGAGATATCATTATTTTATCTGTAATCTAATAAAAATAAAGTATTTTGCGTTCAAATTATAAGGAAAAAGTATGCCCACATTCAAGTTAATAGAAATAGCTGAAACGAAGCAGCGGTTACAAAATGAAGAAGCTATTCTTGTGGATACTCGCGATCTTCAATCTTATACAGCGGATCATGTTGAAGGTGCATTCAATTTAAACAATGACACACTGAAAGCATTTTTCGATAAAGTTGAGTTTGATACGCCAGTTTTTGTGGTTTGTTACCGTGGTAATAGTAGTAAAGGAGTGGCTCAATATTTAGCTGAACAAGGTTATGAAGATACTTACAGTGTCGAAGGTGGGATGGCTATGTGGCGTCAATTATTCCCAATAAACTAAAGGCTTAATAGCATGGTTTAATGACATAAGCTGATGGCATAGGACAATCGCGTTGATATATAAAATAGATTATTCGTATTCCTGAGTGATCCAGTTAAATAGAAAAGATAAAAATAAAGGTTATTTATGAGTGTAGTAGATACAGATAGCATTGATGCAATTGGTATGGAGAAAGAAGCCAAAAGAGTCTTTTTAAGTATTATTGATTCATTAGTGTGGGATCATGACGACGTTCATCTGTTTACGTTACAAGAAAAAATTAATACGTATCTGTATTTCATTGAATCAGGTGAATTAGTTAATGCTTTTCCAGATGCTGAAGGATTTGATATAGCTATTGAATTAATCCTCAAGCATATGCCTACAGATCAAGCGATTACCTTTTTTGATAAAACCACTCAAATTCTTTTAGACAAAGGCATTATCTTTGTTTTTGGTCCGAATAAAAATGCAGGCTACGCGGAACAACATAGTTAAGCTTGCTCTATCCCAGATAAGATGCCTTAGTTTATCCTTATCTGGAATTCATTCCCTTCAGGTTCTCCTCCTTAGATTGATCTTTATTTTGTTTAAATATGTGATCAAATTTTAACTTTACCATTGCCCCTGCTCTGGGTATTTGGGATAATCCGCGCCTCATATGTCCGCACTTTTCATTAATTCAAAATGTAATCAGGAGAAACAGATGCCTTCTCGTCAAGAGTTAGCTAACGCAATACGCGCCCTTAGTATGGATGCTGTCCAAAAAGCCAATTCAGGTCACCCAGGCGCACCAATGGGTATGGCTGATATTGCGCAGGTCTTATGGACTGACTTTTTAAAGCATAACCCGACTAACCCAAACTGGGCTGATCGCGACCGCTTTATTTTGTCTAACGGCCATGGTTCAATGCTTATCTATTCTCTATTGCATTTAACAGGTTACGACCTTTCAATTGAAGATCTTAAGAGCTTCCGCCAATTACATTCAAAAACACCGGGTCATCCGGAATATGGTTACGCACCAGGTGTCGAAACAACAACAGGCCCATTAGGCCAAGGTATTACTAATGCCGTTGGTATGGCGATTGCTGAACGCTCTTTAGCGGCTTCTTTTAACAAAGAAGGCCACGATATTGTTGACCACCATACTTACACTTTCCTAGGTGATGGTTGTTTAATGGAAGGTATTTCTCATGAAGCTTGTTCTTTAGCGGGAACCTTAGGCCTAGGTAAACTGATTGCATTCTGGGATGACAACGGTATTTCAATCGATGGTGACGTAGAAGGTTGGTTCACTGATGATACACCTAAGCGTTTTGAAGCTTACGGATGGCAAGTTATTTCTGTTGATGGGCATAACCCTGAAGAAATTAAAGCGGCTATCATCTCTGCAAAAGCAGAAACGACTAAACCAACGATGATTTGTTGTAAAACAATTATTGGTTTTGGCTCACCTGCTAAGCAAGGTACACACGATTGTCACGGTGCACCATTAGGTCACGATGAAATCGCTGCAACGCGTAAAGCATTAGGTTGGAACCACGGTCCATTTGAAATCCCTGCCGATATTTATGCAGGTTGGGATAACAAAACACAAGGCCAAGCCGCAGAGCAATCTTGGGATGAAAAATTCGCAGCCTACGCTGCGGCTTACCCTGAATTAGCAGCTGAATATAAACGTCGTGTTAATAACGAATTGCCTGCTGAATGGGAAGCTAAATCTTCTGCTTACATTGTTGATTTACAAGCTAACCAAGGCAATATTGCAACACGTAAAGCCTCACAAAACTGTATCGAAGCATTTGGTGCAATGTTACCAGAGCTATTAGGTGGTTCTGCTGATTTAGCGCCATCTAACTTAACCATGTGGTCTGGTACTAAAGCCATTACTGCTGATGACGCTACGGGTAACTACTTACATTACGGCGTACGTGAGTTTGCAATGGCTGCCATTATCAATGGTATTGCATTACATAAAGGTTTTGTTCCTTACGGCGCAACATTCTTAATGTTTATGGAATACGCACGTAACGCACTACGTATGTCTGCAATAATGAAGCAACGTTCTATTCAAGTGTTTACGCATGACTCAATTGGTCTAGGTGAAGATGGTCCAACACACCAACCTGTCGAGCAAATTGCAAGTTTACGTTTAACACCGAACATGAACACATGGCGTCCATGTGACAGCGTTGAATCTGCTGTTGCTTGGAAATTTGCGATTGAATCTGTTGATGCACCGTCATCACTTATCTTTAGCCGTCAAAACCTGAAACCACAAGCGCGTGATACACAGCAATTAGCGGATGTGGCAAAAGGTGGTTATGTATTGCTTGACTCTGAAACACCTGCTGAAATCATCTTAATTGCGACAGGCTCTGAGGTTGAGTTAGCAATGCAAGGTGCTGCAGAATTAACAGCTCAAGGTAAAGCGGTACGTGTTGTATCAATTCCTTGTACAGAGCAGTTTGAGCTTCAATCAGCTGAATATAAAGAGTCAGTACTACCAGCAGCGGTAACTAAACGTGTAGCAATTGAAGCAGGTATTGCTGATTACTGGTACAAATACGTTGGCTTAAACGGTGC
>NZ_WTKU01000016.1 GCF_011378715.1 Psychromonas sp. SA13A
TGCGTGTTGATGACAAATCGGCTAAATCAGTGACTGCTGCTACGATTGCTTTATTGCAACCATACAAAGGTGCGATATTTACGATCACTGCTGATAATGGTAAAGAATTTGCCTATCATGAAGTGATGACCGAATATTTAAATTGTGGTGTTTATTTTGCAGATCCTTATTGTTCGTGGCAAAGAGGTTTGAATGAAAATACGAATGGTTTGTTACGACAATATTGGCCGAAATCAACGGACTTTAAAAAAGTATCGCAATCAGAAGTTGAAGATGTAATCGTTAAATTGAATGATAGGCCAAGAAAGAAACTAAATTACAAAACGCCAGCCAAATTAATGGCTGAACATATGGTAGTTATAGCTGCTTAGTCGTTATGCACTTCAATGTTGAATCCGCCTCTGCTGTTAAATTTGTACTAACTAACTATTTATTTTAATATTTTTTTTCTATAGTTTTTGGGATCTTTCTCTTAAGCCCCAAGTGATTAGTTGTCTCTGTCTCCGTGCGTTTGTTGTTATTCCTTTGATGGTTTGTTCTATTATTTGCATTTGCAGTCAATAAATTAGTATTTTGCTATAAAAAATTTTACAATAAACCTTAAATTGACATTTTTGTTGAGATAATCAGCGCAATGTTTTTATCGTCTTATACTATTTCGCAATTTCACTCTCATTCATCGCTAATAATTAAAGGCGAGCTAGTTTATGCCCAAATAGGCATTTATATCTATTTTAAGGCATTCATTTTTATGAATGTCTTTTTTTGTAGGAATTATTAAAATATGAAAATTGCCATCGCGGGTACGGGTTATGTAGGTCTTTCAAATGCAATGCTTTTAGCACAACACAACGAAGTGATTGCAGTTGATATTGTTGCAGAAAAGATAGCCCTCTTAAACAATAAGCAGTCGCCTATTGCTGATGTTGAGATAGAAGATTTTTTACAAAATAAATCACTTAACTTTACAGCGACACTTGATAAGCAAGCCGCTTATGAACACGCTGAGTTCGTTATCATTGCTACGCCAACCGATTACGATGTTGCAACTAACTATTTTAATACCTCTTCTGTAGAAGCGGTGATTAAAGATGTAATGAGCATTAATCCTAACGCTATCATGATTATTAAGTCGACGGTTCCAGTTGGTTACACGCAAGGAATTAAACAAACAATGGGGTGTGATAATATATTATTCTCTCCTGAGTTTTTACGTGAAGGGCGCGCTTTATACGATAATTTACATCCATCTCGTATCATAGTCGGTGAACAAAGTGAGCGTGCAAAGGTATTTGCAAACTTATTAGTACAAGGTGCGATAAAAGAAAATATCGATGTATTATTTACTGACTCAACCGAAGCGGAAGCGGTAAAACTATTTTCTAATACTTACCTTGCTTTGCGTGTTGCCTACTTTAATGAATTGGATACTTATGCGGAATCGCATGGGTTAAACTCTCGCCAGATTATTGAGGGAGTAAGTTTAGATCCGCGTATTGGTAATCACTATAATAATCCTTCTTTTGGTTATGGTGGATACTGTTTACCAAAAGATACCAAACAACTACGTGCTAACTTTGCCGCTGTACCGAATAACTTGATCGGCGCAATTGTTGATGCCAATACCACCCGTAAAGATTTTGTTGCGGATTCGATTATCGCTAAAAACCCTAAAGTAGTCGGTATTTATAGACTGATCATGAAATCTGGATCTGATAACTTCCGTGCATCTTCAATTCAAGGGATCATGAAACGCATTAAAGCGAAAGGGATTGAGGTGGTCATTTATGAACCAGTTTTTGAGGAAGATGCTTTTTTCAATTCCACGGTCTATAAAGATTTAGCCGAATTTAAAAATATCGCGGATGTAATTGTCTCTAATCGCATGAGTGATGAGTTAGATGATGTGGCCGATAAAGTTTATACGCGAGATTTATTTGGGTCTGATTAAAGGTTGCTGACTTTTTACACCTAATTTATTTGAACCTAACTTATTTAAACCAACTTATTAATAAACCGAATAATGGATTATAACAATGACTAGAAAATATTTTGGCACTGATGGTGTCCGTGGCAAGGTAGGAGAGTATCCAATTACTCCTGATTTTGCGTTAAAACTTGGCTGGGCTGCGGGGAGAGTATTATCTCGCCTTGGTACAAAAAAAGTAATTATTGGTAAAGATACGCGTATTTCTGGCTATATGCTTGAGTCTGCTTTAGAAGCTGGTTTGTCTGCTGCGGGTATTAGTGCGGTATTAACAGGCCCGTTGCCAACACCTGCTGTCGCTTACTTAACTAAAACATTCCGCGCAGAAGCTGGCGTAGTGATCAGTGCATCACATAATCCCTATTATGATAATGGGATCAAATTCTTTTCAGCATCTGGTGAAAAATTGTCAGATGAAGTTGAATTAGCGATTGAAGCTGAACTGGATAAGCCAATGGGCTGTGTCAGTTCTGAATTACTTGGAAAAGCATCAAGAATGGATGGTGCAGCGGATCGTTATATTGAGTTTTGTAAAGGCACATTTCCTTATGCATTATCATTAACTGGCCTTAAATTAGTTGTTGATTGTGCAAATGGGGCTGCTTACCATATAGCACCTTCTGTTTTTGGTGAATTAGGTGCCGAAGTTATTGCTATCGGTAACAAACCTGATGGTTTTAATATCAATGATAAGTGTGGTGCGACATCTCTTGGGCTATTACAAAAAACGGTACTTGAAAACAAGGCTGATTTAGGTATCGCGCTTGATGGTGATAGTGACCGAATCATGATGGTTGATAGCCGAGGTAATATTGCAGATGGTGATCAGTTGCTTTATATCCTAGCAAAGCAGGCACTTATTAATGGCCAACTTAAAGGTGGCGTAGTAGGTACATTGATGTCAAATATGGGGCTTGAAGTGGCGCTTGCTAAACTAGGCATTCCATTTGTACGCGCTGGTGTTGGTGATCGTTACGTGATGGAGCAATTACTAAAACGTGAATGGTGGTTAGGTGGAGAAAACTCTGGGCACGTTATTTGTCGTCATTTAGTGACCACCGGTGATGCTATTGTTGCCGCATTACAAGTATTAGCTGTGATCAAGCAAAGTGAAAAAACACTTGAACAATTACTTGATGATATGACGATGATGCCGCAAATCTTAATTAACGTGCGCTTTGCGGGCGATAATCAACCTTTAGAAAGTGATTTAGTGAAAACGGCTGTTATCGAAGCTGAAAAAGCTTTATTAGTGGGCAGTAGCACACCTAAAGGGCGTATTTTACTGCGTAAATCAGGTACTGAGCCTTTAATTCGTGTAATGGTTGAAGCTGAGTCGCAAACGTTAGCTGAAACATGGGCGAACCATATTGCTGATGCCGTTAAAGCGGTATAAAAAGTGTTATTGATTATTTAATAAATTTTACTCTATTCAACAATGAATTTATTTTGAAGTAATTTAGTTTTAATTAGTTACTTGTCTATAATGAATTTTAGAGATTTAAGTTGTCAGTATTAGGCTCACATTATTTTTCCTTTTTAAGTTGGTTTTTATGATAAATATATCAATTGATTTAGCATTTATATTTGTTTTTTCAATGACAACGCTATTTGCTTTGCGGAAGTTTGCCAAGTATATAAGTTTAGTTGATAAACCGAATGAAAGAAAGTTCCATAAAGGCACTATTCCTCTGGTTGGAGGTTTATCTATTTGCCTCTCCATATTATACTTTTTATACAACAACCCAGAAATGCTTCCTTATTCGCACATCTATGCACTTTGTATGAGTATTTTAGTTACTGTTGGGGTCGCAGACGATCGATGGGATATCAGTTTTAGATTACGTTTAATAGTACAGGCTGGTTTAGCCTTATTGATGATTCACTTTGCTGGGGAGTTGCTTACAAACCTTGGCAATATGTTTGGATTTGGAGAGATATTATTACCAAGTGCAATCGCGCAGATAATTACCATATTCGCTGTGATTGGTGCTATTAATGCTTTTAATATGGTTGATGGAATTGATGGTTTATTAGGTGGGCTTGCATCGGTAACCTTTGCTGCCTTAGGAGTTGTTTTCTATCTGCACGGAGAGGCAAATTTAGCTTATTTATGTGCAGTATTTATTGTTGCAATGTTGCCATATGTTTTATTTAATCTTGGTGCGTTTGGGCGTACTCGTAAAGTGTTTATGGGTGATGCGGGCAGTATGTTAATTGGATTTACTGTTATTTGGTTATTATTATTAGCCTCACAGTCGGCTGCTGGTGATACTTCAGAGCAAACTGCAATGCGCGCAGTAACTGCGTTATGGATTATTGGTTTACCTTTAAATGATATGGCCGCTATTATGATTCGCCGTATACGACGTGGTGATAGCCCGTTTAAACCTGATAGAGAACATTTACATCACATCTGTCAGCGCTTAGGTTTAAATCCAACACAAACTTTACTATCTATCTGTTTTATTGCTAGCTTATTTGCTCTTATTGGCATTTATGGCGAACTAGCAGAAATACCTGCACCAGTCATGTTTTACGGGTTTATTTTAACCTTTATTATTTATACGTTATTACTTTCAAATATTTGGAAGATAACGACTAAAATCCGTAGTCATTCTAAATTTAAACGTATTAAAAAAATTCGTTTCAAAAAGTTAAATAATCTTTTATAACTTATGTTTCTATTTACTTGATTATTATATTACGCGGCTTATTAGCCGCGTTTTTTTTGCCTTAAAAAGGGAGACGCTATTCCCGATCTAGGTTTGCTGCATGAGGGGATACTTTTTAGTTTTGAGTAGGTGATGAAATACATTGATTAACCTAAGAACTCAAAATTCGTTTGGGTAGTGCATAACTTTTAAAAAAATTTACTTTAGCTCTTGAAATCAGTCTAAGTGTCTCCATCTCTTAAATATCTAAGTAAGACCAATAACCACTTGTTTAAGAGAGAAATAGAAATATGGAACATCAACAAAATCATGCGTTCAGTGCTGATACTGGTAAACTTCTTAAATTAATGATCCACTCTTTATATTCAAATAAAGAAATTTTCCTACGTGAACTTGTTTCAAATGCAGCTGATGCCGCGGACAAACTACGTTTCAAAGCATTATCCGATGGTAGCTTGTTTGAAAACGATGCTGATTTACGTGTTCGTTTAAGCTTTGATGAAGAAGCAAAAACCATCACTATTAGCGATAATGGTATTGGTATGACGCGTGATGAAGTCATTGAGCATTTAGGCACCATTGCTAAGTCTGGTACTAGTGACTTTTTTGAGCAATTATCTGGTGACCAAGCTAAAGACTCACAACTAATCGGTCAATTTGGTGTTGGTTTTTATTCTGCATTTATTGTTGCAGATAAAGTAACCGTTAATACACGTAAAGCGGGTGATGATGCTTCTCAAGGTACATGTTGGGAATCTGCTGGTGAAGCTGATTACACGGTTGCTGATATTGAAAAAGCAGATCGTGGTACTGAAATAATTCTACATTTACGTGATGATGAAACTGAATTCTTGAATGACTATAAATTACGTACAGTCGTGTCTAAATATTCAGATCATATCAGTATTCCTGTGCAAATGTTTAAAGATGCAGTGCCTGAATCTGAAGGTCCTGATGGCGAGAAAGTGCCTGCTGTTGAAGCCGCTTGGGAATCAATTAATAAAGCAACGGCTTTATGGAATTGTTCAAAAAGTGATTTAAAAGACGAAGAATACAAAGAGTTCTACAAGCACATCGCTAATGACTTCGAAGATCCACTAACGTGGTCTCATAATAAAGTTGAAGGTGAGCAAGAATATACTAGCTTATTGTACATTCCTAAACGTGCTCCTTATGATTTATGGAACCGTGAAAAAGCGCATGGCTTAAAATTATACGTGCAACGTGTTTTCATTATGGATGATGCTGAGCAGTTCATGCCAACTTACTTACGTTTTGTTAAAGGTGTGTTGGATTCAAATGATTTACCATTAAACGTATCTCGTGAAATTCTACAAGATACACGCGTTACGACTAAGCTACGTAGTGCTTGTACTAAACGTGCACTTTCTATGCTAACTAAGTTTGCTAAGAAAAATGAAACTGAGTACAACGCATTTTGGGCTGAGTTTGGTCAAGTATTAAAAGAAGGTCCTGCTGAAGATCCAAGTAATAAAGAGCAAATTGCTAAGTTATTCCGTTTTGCGTCAACTGAAGCTGATGTAGCTGAGCAAACCGTTTCTTTAGATGCGTATATTGAGCGCATGAACGAAGAGCAAGATAAAATTTACTACATTACTGCTGATAGCTTTAATGCTGCTAAAAATAGTCCTCATCTAGAGATCTTACGTAAGAAAGGTATCGAAGTACTATTACTATCAGACCGTGTTGATGAGTGGTTATTAAGCCATTTACCAGAGTACGATGGTAAAACATTTGTTAGTGTAACTCAGGGCGATTTAGATCTAGGTAAACTTGACTCTGAAGAAGAGAAACAAGAGCAAGAAAAACAAAACACTGAATTTGCTAGCTTCATTGAACGTACTAAAAAAGTACTTGGTGATAAAGTCAAAGATGTGCGCTTAACACAGCGCCTAACTTCTACACCATCTTGTATTGTTGCTGATAACGATGATATGAGTACGCAAATGGCTAAGTTGATGGCGCAAATGGGACAACCCGTTCCAGAAAGCAAGCCAATTTTTGAGCTTAACCCTGAACATGTCATGATCACTAAATTAGCAGATATGACTGATGAGGTATTATTTGCAGAGTGGGCTGAGTTGTTATTACAACAAGCAGTACTTTCTGAAAAGGGGAGTCTAGATGACCCATCAGAATTTGTAGCTCGAATTAATAAACTTTTATTAGGATAATCTTCTCATAAATGTGTCGAAGGCCTGCTTATGCAGGCCTTTTTTGTTGATATTCTTGAGAAAATTGTCACAAACGTGTAAATTTCGGTCTGGAATTTATTAATTACATAGGAAGCTATAAATGCGCATTATCTTATTAGGTGCACCTGGTGCTGGTAAAGGTACACAAGCTCAGTTCATGATGGAAAAATATGGAATCCCACAAATATCTACGGGTGACATGTTACGTGCTGCTGCGAAAGCGGGCACAGAGCTTGGATTAAAAGCAAAAGAATTAATGGATGCAGGTCAATTAGTCTCTGATGAGCTAATTATTGGCTTGGTTAAAGAACGTATTGCACAAGAAGACTGTGCAAAAGGTTTTTTACTAGATGGTTTCCCTCGCACTATTCCGCAAGCTGATGCAATGAAAGAAGCGGGTGTGATCGTTGATTTCGTACTTGAATTTGATGTGCCTGACGAAGAAATTGTTAAGCGTATGGCTGGTCGTCGTGTTCATTCTGGCTCTGGCCGTACTTATCACGTTATTTATAATCCACCAAAAGTGGAAGGTAAAGATGATGTGACAGGTGATGATCTATCTATTCGTCCTGATGATGAAGAAGCGACAGTACGTAAACGTTTAGATATTTACCATACACAAACAGCGCCTCTTATTGCTTACTACAAGCAAGAAGCAGCACAAGGTAACGGTGCTCATCATAAGTTTGATGGTACTAAAGCTGTTGATGTGATCAGCGCAGAACTTGCCGAAATTTTAGGTTAAGCTTTCAAAGCTTAAAATAGATACTAAACTTTGGGGCGTAAGCCCCATTTTTATTTTTGATAAAAATAACGGTGATGAGTCTATTAGAATGTGAGTTAAACGAGTGGAGTAGGTGTATGTTTTGGGTGTTAAAACGTCATAATGTTCAATTAAGGTCTGATTTCAAATCTGAGCTAATTTCTAAACTAAACCATAAACTAAACCATAAATTAGGCCATAAACTAAGCTGCAAGTTAAATTATAAGTTAAGTTTATTACCTTTATTGTGCCTTTTAGCTGCCTGTTCATCAAAACCTGAGCATCAAGATAATACTTCAATTAGTACTAATACCTCTTCAATAACAAACAGTGCCTCTTCTGCTATTACTTCAAGCTCAAATAAAACCTCTTCAGCTAATATGCACACGGGTGATTTATTATATTTATTGTTACTCAATGAGCATGAATATTGGGAAGGCAGCCCCTATCGATACGGCGGTAATAGCCTACATGGCATTGATTGCTCAAGCTTAGTGCAAAAAGTCTTTAAGAATAGCTTTAACATCCAATTACCGCGTACCACTGAGTATCAAGTCAGAAAAGGTTTCTCAATTAAAAAGAACCAATTAAAAGTGGGTGATTTGGTGTTCTTTAAAACTGGCCGTTCTAGTCGGCATGTAGGTATTTATATGGGAGAAGGAGAGTTCTTTCATGTTTCGACTAGTAAAGGTGTGAAAATATCAAAACTTTCAAATCCGTATTGGCGAAAGCATTATTGGCAATCTCGTCGCGTTATTCATTAAAGACGAAGAGATGATTAGGGTAGTTATTGATACAGAAAAATTTAACGGTGGAGTTGTTGTAACCTCTTAAAGTATCAAGCGTCTACGCTCGTTGCTGCAACTTGGTATTGATTCAAACTGGTTTTGCCTTGTCGGTGACCCTACATCCTTTTATCAGAAAAGAAGCTATGCCCAAAAAATCAAAGACACTGATCCGGTTAATTTTCTGCTTCAGTAATAAAAAAGTTAGTTAATCTGGTCGTTTAAAGCTAAATGGGGCAGTAATTGATGCATATTCACCTCCACCAAGCCGTGCTAGTGGTTTCACTTTATCTGCTGAAATATTAATTCGGTCTGGATTTTCAGTATTTAATACCTGGTCATTAATATATAAATACTTAATTTCAACAAAGATCAATGTTTGTGGCAAATCACCTATCTCTTTAATTTCATAAAGTTCACATCCATAAGCAATATGACATTGTTCTAAACGTGGTAGTGGAAAGTCATCAAAGGCTGTTGTTGTTAAGTCTGTGGCAAACAGTTCTGATTCTCCATGTGCTAGTGTTGCCGCGGTTTGCGTGACGATCCCTGCTTGATCATCAGAGGCAATATGGATCACCATTTTTTTGTTTTTTAATACATTGGTTAAAGTGTCTTTATTATCGCCATTAGGTTTTTTACCGAGTGAAATCATCAGTATCGCAGGATCGCTTGATACGGCTGTAAAGTATGAGAAGGGGGCTAAATTATAGACTTTATTTGGGCTGTTATTATCCGATTGAGTTAATACCCAAGCGATTGGACGAGGCACAATAGTTTGCGTCATTAAGTGATAACGTTGTGCAGAAGTGTAATCTGAAAAATTTAGTAACATATTATATATATACCTTCAGTGTGAATGGTGATGACGATAACTAAATGAGTTAATAAATTTAATTATCGTCGTCGACATATATCCGTTAGCAATCAATATGGATTATTTAGTCGTCTATTAAAACTGTTTTACCAAGTGCCGGTGTTTTCCATTGAAGCCCAAGGCTCTGATGCTGCTAACTTTTTGTCTTTCTGTAATAACTCAATAGAAATATTGTCAGGTGATCTTACAAAGGCCATATGACCATCTCTTGGTGGACGGTTAATAATAACGCCTGCTGCTTGTAGCCTTTCACAAAGTGCGTAAATATCATCGACCTCAAACGCTAAGTGACCAAAATTTCTACCTTCGGTGTAACTTTCTGGTTCCCAATTATAGGTGAGCTCAATAAGTGGACTATCTAAGTCTTTTAACTCAGTACCATCTATAATATTTTCGGGAGCAGTCAGATAAATTAATGAAAACTGACCTTTTTCGTAATCATTTTTTTTAACTAGAACCAGCCCAAGAAGATCACAATAAAAGTGCATAGACTTTTCTAAATCTTTGACCCTAACCATGGTATGTAAAAAACGCATATTGTTTCCTTTTTATAAAGTGAGTTGGTATTCCTATATTGGGTTTAAGCCTGATCAAGTTGAATAAGGTTTAAACACACTAAAAAGTAATACTACAAAGCATATCATAGGGGGTGGTTTAGTTTCGATAAACTATTGTAATTCAGTCTGTAAGTATTGTTGAAGAGTTAATGTTACTTGAGTGTGAAGGCTGTTAGAAAAGGGGCTAATCACAGAAGTTGATTGTCATCATCTGATTGAGAGGAGTTTGTTCCGACTCAAATAAGCAGCTTATAAGGGTAAGCTGCTTATCTATCTATTTAATTATATTAAAACTATTCTGCGTACCAATAACCGAGGTTTACTAGTTTGGTAAATAGCGTTAATGCTTCCGGCTCATCTTTAAATAATACTATCAACTCACTGGCTGCTTCATCTTGATCGCATAAATAATGGGCAAGTTCAACAAAACCTGAAACGTCATAAACACCTCCGTTGATAAAGACTTGTTTAGGTGTTTGCTCGAAATACACCGCGCGTAATCCACCTAAGCGTGTAAATATCGCACCGTCTTCTAAAAATTCGATAATATCTTCATTTTCAAGCGGATATTCTGGGATTGCGATATCTAATTCATGTTTTGCTTCACTAATCATGCGTCCAAACCACGGGATTAAATGCTCGGGTGTTTGGCAATTTTCTAACATCACTTGATGTAGTTTTTCTAACTCTGCTTGTTCGATACAACCTGGATTTTCACGTACTTGCATTGGAATATCAGTATAACGTAATGCATTTTCGTAGTTATCAATATTGTAATCAGTAAAGCTACTGAGTAAGTCATTTTGATCTGGTGCACGGAAACCAACACTGTAATTAAGTGAAGGTTCAATAGCATAACCTTCATGTGGGCAGCCACTTGGAATATAAAGAATATCGCCTGGTTCCATTTCAACATCAATAGCCGCTTCAAAAGGGCCGCAATGTTTCAACGCGCCGTGTGCTGCGAACTCAGGTAATGGTTGACGTGCACCAACACGCCAATGACGCTTTCCTTGGCCTTGGATAATAAACACATCGTAGTTGTCGATATGGGGGCCGACGCCACCTTTAGGCGTTGAATAGCTGATCATTAAATCATCGATTCGCCAGTTTGGTAAAAAGCGAAATGGTCGTACTAACTGCTGTGCATCTGGGTGCCAATGATCCACGGCTTGTACTAATAAAGTTGCACCTTCTTCTTCTAAACGTTCAAAGGTTTTAAAAGGTCCGCACTCTGCTTGCCACTGATCGCTTTCAAGATAAACCAAGCGGCTTTCTAAATCTTCTTCCATGGCCAAACCAGCTAATTCATCAGGTGCAATAGGATCTTGAAAATCCACAAAACCTTGTTTGATAAAGGTTGGTTTTTGTTGCCAGTAGTCATCTAAAAACTGGTTAATTTCAAAATTAAGTTCAAACATAGGGTACTGCCTTTGTGGTTCAAATAATCTGAAGTGTAACAGGTCACCTGTATGCACGATAGTGATACAAATTATACTTTGTAAGAGGATTTAAATTAGATTGCTTTAAGGCTAATAGCTTAGTAATGTGATCGGCCGATTTAAGATGGTTCGCCTCTCCTCATAAATCATTAACAGCGTCTTTTTTAGTTAAAGTACATTCTCTTAGTTAAATCTAGCAAGGAAGTAGCATGGATAGCACGGTTAAGTTTGATAAAGTCACTGGATTACTTGCTGGCTTGATGATGGTGATGATTTGGTATGGTTGGATCATTATTTCAAAATGGGGACTTTCCCGTGCATTAACAGTTTGGGATGTGACTGGGGTACGTTTCGTTACTGCTGGCATGATTGTATTGGTTTACGCCTTACTCAGTAAAACATCGATTAAAGCCCTGTTTACAGCACCTATCATCATTTGTAGTTTATGTTGTGGAACGTTTTATGTCTGTGCTAGTTTGATTGGGTTGCTGATGTCTGATGCTGCTAATACCGGGGTAATTATCAATGGCTCGTTACCTATTATGTGCGCGGCGATTGTTTTTGTATGGAAAAAAGTCCGTTTAAATAATGCGCAATATGTTGGCGTTTTTCTTATTTTAGTAGCCAATGTACTTTTATTCACCAGTACCGGAGGTGCAACAATCAGTGCATTGTTATGGCTGTTGATAGCGGCTTTTGCGATTGCCTTTTATTCTGTTTCTATGAGGGTATGGGGCTTGAACTTGAAGACCGTTATGATTTCCGTGCCATTGATTAATGCTTTGTTCTTTACGCCTATTTGGTATTTTTTACCCAGTAATATCAGCAGTGCACCACTTGATGAGATCGTACTTCAAGGTATTTATCAAGGCATAGTGGTGAGTATCATTGCATTATTTTGCATGACTTACTCTATTAATAAATTAGGAGCGGTATCCGCTGCAACGATCATGGCTTTGGTTCCGATTGTGTCAGTTATATTAGCCATGATTTTCTTAGAGCAGGTGATGACATTACAAATGTTTATCTCTATCCTCGTGTGTTCCTTTGGTATTGCTTGTTATAGTGGATTACAGCCATTTTTAATTTGGTTAAAAAGCAATAAAAAAGGCAACCCGAAGGTTGCCTCAAAGCAAAGTAATCGTTAAGTCATTTATCTTTAATGCAAGGTGAGAAGCGTCGTTTATGTTTTAAATGAGCACTTTTCAACAATCAAGTAAGCTTAAATGACAATACGATTTATGCCATTTTATCTACTAATTCAATTGCTTGACCAATGTAAGACGCGGGTGTCATTGCTTTAAGCTCTATTTTCACTGCTTCTGGTAATTCAAGTGTATCGATAAACTCTGACATACCAGGTCCATCCACACGTTTACCGCGCGTTAGCTCTTTTAGTTTCTCGTATGGTTTTTCGATAGCGTAACGACGCATCACAGTTTGGATCGGCTCTGCTAATACTTCCCAGTTTGAATCCAAATCTTTTAGCATGTTTGCTTCGTTTGCTTCAAGCTTACTAATACCTTTTAAGCTTGCTTCATAAGCGATAACAGAATAACCGATAGCAACACCTAAGTTACGTAATACCGTTGAGTCTGTTAGGTCACGCTGCCAGCGAGAAACAGGTAGTTTCGCTGCTAGGTGATCAAAGATCGCATTCGCTAGGCCTAAGTTACCTTCAGAGTTTTCAAAATCAATTGGGTTTACTTTATGCGGCATGGTTGAAGAACCAATTTCGCCTGCAATTGTTTTTTGTTTGAAGTGACCAAGGCAGATATAACCCCATACGTCACGGTCAAAGTCTAAAAGAATTGTATTGAAACGAGCGATTGCGTCAAACAACTCTGCAATGTAATCATGCGGTTCAATTTGTGTTGTGAACGGGTTAAATGTCACCCCCAAGCTAGTCACAAATTCTTCCGCAAAACCCTGCCAGTTAATTTCTGGGTAAGCACTAAGGTGAGCATTGTAGTTACCAACAGCACCGTTTGTTTTACCTAGTTGCTCAGTTGCTTCGATTTGTTTAACTTGACGTTGTAGACGTGCAACAACGTTAGCAAATTCTTTACCTAGTGTAGTCGGTGATGCAGGCTGACCATGTGTACGAGACATCATTGGTATTGCTTTGTATTCAATCGCTTTTGCTTTAATAGCATCAACAATACGATTACAGTAAGGCAGGATAACGTCTGTTTTAGCAGTACCCAGCATTAATGCGTGAGATAGATTGTTAATGTCTTCAGAAGTACAGGCAAAGTGAATAAATTCAGAGACTGCATTTAACTCTGCATTATCTGCTACTTTTTCTTTAAGGAAGTATTCAACTGCCTTTACATCATGATTGGTAGTTGCTTCGATGTCTTTTACACGTTGTGCATCTGCTTCACAGAAGTTTGCAACAATCGCATCAAGGTGAGCATTTGCTTCAGCAGAGAAAGCTGGAACTTCAGCGATACCATCTGTTTGTGCTAGTTTTTGTAACCAACGCACTTCAACTTGTACGCGGAATTTGATTAAACCAAATTCACTAAAGATATCGCGTAAAATTGCAGTTTTGCTACCGTAACGGCCGTCAACTGGTGATACAGCTGTTAGTCCTGAAAGTTCCATTTGTTGCTCCTAATGATATGTAGGTTGTTTAAATAGTTGCTTTGTTCCCCGGTTAGGAAACGTCAATTCGTGTTTTAAGTTCGTAGTAAATTTTGTTTTGTTTGGTGCACTAACGCTTTACGCGATAATAATAATTGACGACGTTTGCCGCCAATTTGACGCCACAATACAGTCGCGCGAACACCGGCTAATAATAAAGCGCGAATTTTATGCTGTGTATGTTCTTGTTGCAAGTAAGCAGGATTACCGTTTACTTGAATTTTAGGACCCAAATTACTTATCAGGTCTTTATAGATAGAATCTAAGTTGCTTAATACGCTGCTGTCATCAATTTCAAAGTGAGCTAATTGGCGATTAACTTGATTAATACGTTCACCGAGCAAGTTTAAAGCTCCTGAATTTGCAGAGAGTTTTCGTTCTAACGCCATTAAGCCTGCTACGTATTTGGTGATTTGCATGTTACGGCTACCATCAGCATTATCGAGTTGTGCAATCACTGTTTTATAACCTAATTTTAGTGCGTCATGCCCACCAAAAATATCTAAAGGTGCTGCGCTATCGGTACGCATAATCGAGCGTAAAGAAGCATTAAATGCGACAGCATCAGGACACATACCTTTGTTCGCTATTTTATCAACTAAGTAGGCAGCTTGGCACATTGCTGCAAAAGCAATGCTTCGAGATTCTAACGTATGGAATGACATAATGAATACACTTCTAATTTGAATAACTGTTGAACAAAATACTATCGACCTTTAGTACGTTATTGTTGAATACTCCGTTGCTTCTCTTTTTAAAAAGTTGCATTACCCGAGAAAATATTAATCGCTTAATGCTTACAACTGAGTTAACGTTACTTCTGTAAATGTTGGTCGATAATCGCACCACCTAAACACACTTCATCAAGATAAAATACGGCTGATTGCCCAGGGGTCACAGCAGCTTGAGGCTGATCGAAAATAACCTCTAGGGTATCATCATCTATCGGATTGACTGTGCATGGAATATCAGTTTGGCGGTAACGCGTTTTTACTGTACATCTGAAACTTTCTTTTTTAGGCGTTCTATCAACCCAATCACATTTTTTAGCAATCAAACCATAGGAAAACAGAGCTGGATGATCAGCACCTTGTGCCACCAATAAGCGATTATTTTCCATATCTTTACCCACTACATACCATGGGTTTTCATTAGAATTTTGTAAACCGCCAATACCAAGACCTTTACGTTGCCCTAAAGTGTGGTACATCAGTCCTTGATGTTGACCAATGACTTCATTATCTGGCGTTACAATATCGCCAGGCTGTGCAGGTAAATAAGTTTGCAAAAAGTCAGTGAATTTACGCTCACCAATAAAACAAATACCAGTACTGTCTTTTTTGTTATGGGTGACTAAATCTTGTTCTTCTGCAATACGACGCACTTCTGGTTTTTCTAATTCACCAACTGGGAATAAGGTTTTTGCGATTTGCTCGCCACCGACTGCGTATAAAAAGTAGCTTTGATCTTTATTATTATCGACACCACGTAGCAGTTGTGCTTGCCCATCTACATCTCGACGTCGACAATAATGGCCTGTAGCAATAAAATCAGCGCCTAAATCTTCAGCTGCAAATTCTAAAAAGGCTTTAAATTTAATTTCTTTATTACACATGATGTCTGGATTTGGGGTACGTCCGGCTTTGTACTCTTCTAAGAAATGCTCAAATACATTATCCCAATATTCAGCTGCAAAGTTGATGGTATGTAACTTAATACCTAACTTATCACAGACAGCTTGTGCATCTTGTAGATCCTGAGCAGCTGAACAATACTCATCGGTATCATCCTCTTCCCAGTTCTTCATGAATAAGCCTTCTACTTGATAGCCTTGCTGCTGTAATAAATAAGCAGATACTGAGGAATCAACACCACCGGAAATACCGACGATCACTTTAGTTTGGCTATTGTCTTTCATAAATTATTCTCCAACGAATTCAGCGCCAGATTTTAGCAGAATTCAGGCGCAATTAAACTAATAATGTGAGCGAGATAACGTAGCTTAATTAAACGCTCGGTATTGTTTGATTTTCAGCTGTTTTATTTGGCTATTAAAAAATAAAGCTGCTTATAAAAAAGGAAATAATAATAGGGTGGTACGATATAAATTTAAGGAAGTGAGTAAGGTTGGTATCGAGTGTTAAATCATTTAACTATTTAATGTTTCTCTCCCTAACTTCAGCACAGAATAATGAATGCGTTGAAGTTAGGTTGTTGAGGTGAAATCATCGTCATTGTCGATAAAGCTTATGCAGCGCGTTTAGATACCTCAAAACGTTCAACTAATTTGTTGAGGCGTAATACGGCATTTTGAACCAATGTGGTTTGATGGATTAATTGTTGTGAGGACGTTTCCATTTCTGTGGTTGTGGTGTGAGCTTGTTGTGCTGTTGCACCATGTCGCTCACTATTACTGGCAATTTGATTCATGGTATTGAACATTGACTCGACTGCGCTTTGTAATTTGAGGCTTCTTTCTCCTGAATCTAAGGCTAAGCTGTTTTGATCAACATTGGTTACCCCTTGCTGCATATACTTAACAGCCATTTCAGATTCGCTACTTAATTTCGACATAATATTGCCGATATGCTTGGCTGCTTCTGATGTTCTAGTGGCAAGGTTACGAACTTCATCGGCAACGACGGAGAAGCCACGGCCATGTTCACCAGCTCTAGCGGCTTCAATGGCTGCATTTAATGCCAACAGGTTGGTTTGTTCGGTTATCCCCGTAATTAAAGTCACTATCGCTTCTATCTCTTTCATCTGACCATTAACGTCATTCACGCTTTTAGCTGAGGCTAATACGATATCTTTAATTTGAGCGGTATTATTCACTGCTTGTGTATATTCCTGTTGCGTTTTACTAACAACATCTAACATCAATTCATTCATTGCTTGTGCGGAAGCGGTGGCACTGGCTATTTCACCTTGCTGCTCGTGCGATAGTTGCAACATAGAGTCAATGGAGCCCGTGGTAGTTTTACTTGCTCCATCGACATTAATACTGTGCCGTAACATCGATTCACTGACAGTATTGACTTCACTAGATGCATGGATCATTTCACCTAACATATTATCTAACCGATCGATAAAACTGTTTATCCAACGGCCCATATCTCCGGATTCATCTGCACTAAACTTAGTGGTGTCAAAGCGTTGATTTAGGTTTGCATCACCTTCTGCAAGCATTTGTAAAACGTCGACCATATGCTTTAAACGCGACGTGATTGGCTTTAAACCAAAACTACAAAAACCAATTACCCCTATTATTAATGCAACTGCAATTAAAACACTATTCTGTAAGGCACTTAAGGACATTACATAGGAGAATGCGACGGCACTAAAAAAGGGTAGGGCAATACTTAATAATAGCTTTTTACCCAAAGTATAAGTGAGTGAACGGTGACGATAAACTTCTTCTAAGTCTGCTTCACACATCATGCCCCATATATCTGGTGATCCGGGTAGTTGGAAGGTCACCCCTTTTCCAATCACTGGAATATGTCGGTAGTCAGAATAACCGGGATAATCAACATACAAATTTTCTCCGTGTTTAATTGTTTCTCTGACTCCTGGGTGTAATTGTTGCGTAGCAGGATCGGTAAAACGTATTTCAAACTCCGTATGCTGTTGTATTTTTACTGTTCCCCATTGTGTGTGCACACCCGATTTAAGGTTTTCACCATGAGAAAAAGCATTGTCTTCAAATCGCGATCGAGAAAGCGCAGTACCGCTGCTAATGGTAGGATCTTGGTTCGATTTAACCATAAAAATATAATTATCACCGGACTCACTGTAAATGTGTCCCGCTTCGCGTTGAATCAGATCCCCCATTACATCATTAGGGACTCGTCCGCACAAACAGCCTATGACTTGATTGTCCTTTATAATAGGTTGGTAAAACATTAATGTAACGGCATCATGAAAGTTAGAACTTGATGGCCCAATTAATTGCGTTTGCGAGTCTAAATAAGGGCCGTGCAAAAAAGGAGCCTGTAACCCTTTTGTAAGTATTGCTTGGTCTATTTTATGTTGTATAGGATTGTGATAACTAGAGGCTACAATTTGTCCATCTTCCATTACGATAAATAATTCTGAAAAATCATTGTTTCTTGTTAATAAGCTTTGTAACGACGTTTCCCATTGTGCTTGAGGTTGGGAGGAGATGTATAAAGCGCCATCATGAAGAAAATTCCATTGTGTACTAACCCATGATGTTAAAATGTGTACTCGCGTTTCAGCAGTGCTAGTAAAGGTTTGTTCGAGTATTTTTTTACGATCTTTATTCAACCAACAAGCTTTTCCTAATGCAAGTTTGCCAGTTGCGCCAAGCCATGGTAACCAATGTTTTTCTTTAGCGGTTAGATCCATTTTATATCCCTTAATACTATTTTATTAACAGGATAAGCAAATTAAATACCAAGTACTCACCATGAGGTATTTAATTTTTTTTGCCATTTAAAACATAGAGTTATATTTTTGCTATTCGAGATCTTTTATGTTGCAGCTATTTTTATTTAGTTTTATTGTATGACTTAATTGATTTTTGCTCTAATTTGGGGCGATTGGCTTATTTTGGTGCACTTAAATGACGGGAGGCAGTTGTCTTATAACCCATCCCTTTTACTTGCCGTTTCTCATTCAGATGTTTTTTTGAGTGTAAAATCATTATGTTGTGTACTGAAATGACTGTTTATAATAACTATTTTTAGATATTGATGAGGCTCGTAAAACAAGACGTTTACTTACCTATTTATTGAAACTTAATAACAGGTTTATCGAAACTTATTGAAAAATAAAAGCTGCAAAATTTGTTATTTAACCTCGATTCAGGCTCTCAATTCTGATTAATGAAAGAGGAATTATATTTAAAATCATAAAATTATATTTTTGGGCTATACAGAGCCGTTAGTTTTACGTAATTCAAGGCGAGTTATTGAGAGATAGTTTAACGAAGAAATCCGCGGAAAGAACGGTGTTCTATCGCTTTGCTTATCCAGGGCTTAGGTTATTAAGAGACTAACTCTGGACCCAAACGAAGACGTGCTTCATCGGCGTCAAAATAGTCTTTGTCAGTTAATAGGTGCGTTAACTGTTGCATTGAAATTTCTTTATTGGCGATTAAATTCAGAATACGTTGTTTACAGTGATTAATAGTTGTGTCTTCATCTAACGCTAAGTATTCACGGCAAAAGTACAGTTGTGGTAAACCTAAAGAGAAAGCCGTTAATTGTGCGAATTGCATGGCATTTAGTGTGAGGGTTATTTTTTCGAATTCTACTTGTGTGCTTTTAATATCATCTGACATTTAATTGTGCTCATTTAAGGAAATCTTTACAAACTCTACATGAAAAACATTAACTTGTCGTTCACAGCGCAGAATTACCCTATCAGGGAAGCACTCATTAGTTAATGTTCTATCCCATACTCACCCCAATAATTTCACTCAGGTCACATTGTTTAATAATTAATACATTCGGTATTGCAATTTAATCATAACTTTATCGACGCTCAGAAAACTGCTCTTAATATCAATGCTTATGTTTTAAAAGTAATTGCGATGATTACTTGAACGTTATCGACTTAAATGAGGATAAATGATGTCTGCTAGCCATTTGCAAAAATTTCAACAGTTGAAAGAGACCTTACTTGCTTGTATAGAACCTGCTCGAATTTATAGTGATCCCGCTCAGCGACTTGCTTATGGAACTGATGCTAGTTTTTACCGTTTAATTCCGAAAATGGTGCTGCGCTTAAATAATGTTAATGAAGTCATTCATACGCTTAAAAGTTGTCAGGCATTGAATATTGCTTGTACTTTTAGAGCGGCAGGGACCAGTTTATCTGGGCAGGCGGTTTCAGATTCGGTCCTTATTACCTTAAGCGACGATTGGCGAGGGCATGAAATAATTGATAATGGCCAGCAAATAAAATTACAGCCCGGTGTAATTGGTGCTGATGCGAATAAATACTTACAACCTTTTGGGCGTAAAATAGGGCCTGATCCTGCTTCTATTAATACCTGTAAAATAGGTGGGATTGCAGCTAATAATGCCAGTGGTATGTGCTGTGGTGTGGCACAAAACTCTTATCGTACAGTGGAAAGCATGAAATTAATTTTTGCTGATGCGGCTCAACTTGATACTGCAGATAACGATAGTGTTATTGCATTTAAAGCACAGCATAAAGCGCTGATTGAAGGAATAGAGCAACTTTCACAGCAAGTTGCCAATGACGCAACCTTAAGCGCACTGATTAAACATAAATATCGCCTTAAAAATACTACTGGATACTCTTTAAATGCACTGGTGGATTATCAAGATCCGATTGAAATCATCAAACATTTAATGATTGGCTCTGAAGGTACACTTGGTTTCATTAGTGAAATTACCTATAACACTGTGATAGAGCATAAACATAAAGCATCTGCATTAATTGTTTTTAATGATATTGAAACAGCCTGTAAAGTGGTTTCAGAACTGGCTCATTTGCCTGTGTCTGCAGTTGAAATGATGGACGGTAGAGCGATGCGCTCAATTGCTAATAAACCGGGCATGCCAGACTTTATTAAAAGCTTAGACCTTGAGGCTGGAACCCTATTAATTGAGTCTAGAGCTAGTGATCTAGAGACCTTAGATCAGCAATGCAACACAGTAATGAAAACAATACACAAATATAGTGTGAGTGAGTCTATTGCTTTCACAAGCGATACAGTGGTGGTAGAAACATTATGGGCTATCCGTAAAGGTTTATTTCCAGCAGTGGGTGCAGTGAGAGAGGTGGGGACTACCGTCATCATTGAAGATGTTGCTTTTCCAGTTGAACATTTAGCGGCTGGCGTACGAGATTTACAACAACTTTTTGACCGATTTAATTACACTGAAGCGATTATTTTTGGTCACGCATTAGATGGTAATTTACATTTTGTGTTTACTCAGGGATTTGAATCTCCTGATGAAGTTAAGCGTTACAGTGACTTCATGGATGAATTGACTCAGCTAGTAGCGGTGAAACATTCGGGCTCTTTAAAAGCGGAACATGGAACGGGAAGAAATATGGCACCCTACGTCGAGCTTGAGTGGGGTAAAGCAGGTTATGCGTTAATGCAGCAGATTAAACGTATATTTGATCCTACTGGATTATTGAATCCGGGCGTGATCATTAATGAAGATAAAAAAGCACATATTCATAATCTGAAACCAATGCCGCAAGCGGATGAGTTAGTTGACCGTTGTATTGAATGTGGCTTTTGTGAGCCAGTTTGTCCATCACGTACCTTGACCTTATCACCTCGTCAAAGGATCGTGCTTTATCGAGAAATTAAACGCAGCGAAAGAGCAGGCGAGACGGCATATTCAAAATCCTTAACTAAAACATTTCAGTATCAGGGAATAGACACCTGTGCAGCGACGGGATTATGTGCTGATCGCTGCCCTGTTGGCATTAATACAGGCGATTTAGTTAAAAAGTTGCGAACAGCCAAATATCAGCAATTCACTCCTATTGCACGTTGGACTGCTAATCATTTTACGACAACCAATAAACTGCTTAATCTAGGGTTAAAAGTGAACCAAATAGCGCAAAAAGCGTTAGGTGCTGAGCGGATCAATAAAGTGAGTAAAGGGGTTGCTCAATTATCCACCCATAAAGCGCAACGATGGTCACCACAAGTCCCAACTGCAAATCGCTACCAGCTTAAAACAACGAATGTTGAAAGCTCACTCAAAAGTGAGTCGACTATTGCACCGGTAAGTGAATCAACAAGTGAGTCGACAAGAAAGGCCTCTTTTAATCCAAACCTAGCTAAGAAAGTGGTTTACCTTGCTTCATGTGCGAGCCGTTCCATGGGCCAGCAAGCAGATAATAAAGATCAGCGTTCATTAACGGAAGTCACCACCTCTTTACTTATTAAAGCTGGTTTTGACATTATCGTTCCTGACGCGATTAATGAATTATGTTGTGGTCAGCCGCACGATAGTAAGGGATTCAAAGAAGTTGCTAAGTTAAAATCTCAACAGTTAGAGGCTGCCTTATGGAAAGCCAGTGAGCAAGGAAAGTGGCCTGTGCTGATCGATACCAGTCCCTGTGCTAAACGCAGTGTTGAACAATTTTCGCAGCAAATGGAAATACTAGAGCCAAGCCAATTTGTGCTTAACTATTTACTAGATTATTTAACTATTTCACCGTTGCAAGAAACGATTATGTTGCATATCACCTGCAGTACTCGACGTCAGGCATTAGATAAACAAATGTTACAACTTGCACAACGTTGTGCAAGCGAGGTGATAGTGCCTGAGCATATTGAATGTTGCGGGTGGGCTGGTGATAAAGGGTTTACCACACCAGAGCTTAATGCGGCGGCATTATTGCCATTGAAGTCACAAGTTCCAGCGCATTGTACGCGTGGTTATAGTAATAGCCGTACCTGTGAGATTGGCTTGTCAAAACACAGTGGCATTGCTTATCAGTCCATTTTGTATTTAGTTGATGAGGTCAGTGCTTAAAGTGGAATTGGATAAAATATTTCCTCTGCATTAACCCCTCTCAAGGGAAAATAGTTGTGCTTACTAGAGTGATACGTAAACAACCATAGGGTGACATAAGATCAGAATACTTATAGTGCAGTGTATCGCTCCTATTATTTATGCAGTTACTGATACCCGCCCCCTTAATAAACCATTATTGTCGTTCCTTAAGGGGGTGGGTAGCGCTTGCTGAATTCGCTGAATTTCTGTTGTAAAAAGTCAATCACCATGCGTAATTGCTTTCTAGGGTAATCAGTTTGTAAGTAGACTAATTGCAAAGGAATATCTTCTGTTAAATAGTCGGTTAACAAAACTTTCAAACGACCTTGTTCGACGTCTTCTGCAATATCGATCCAACTTTTATAAGCAATACCATGCCCTGCAATAGCCCACTCTCTTAATAATGCACCATCATTGGTTGTTTTAATGGGTGAAATTGGCACTTGTATGCGTTGGTTATCTTTATTAAAGGTCCATTGTTGATGATTTTTATTACCTAAATTCCAATTTAATAATTTATGTTGTTGCAGTTCGGCAGGGCTATTAGGTTGACCAAATGCGTTAATATAATCAGGAGAAGCAACCACATAACGTGGTGATGATGTTAAGTAACGACGTTTAAGTGCTGAATCTGCTAAATGTCCATAACGTAATGCCAGTTGAATTTTATGATCCATTAAATCACTCATGTGATCGCTTAAATGTAAGGTTAACGTTAAAGAAGGCGCAGCAGCTAAAAATTCATCCAGCCAAGCACTCACAATATTCCTGCCTAAATCAGAGGGCATACTTAACCCTAAGTCGCCACTTAATTGGTCATTATTATTGTTTAAGGTGTTACTCGCTAACTCTAATATTTTTATTGCTTCACGACTACTTTCAATAAACAATTGACCTTCTTCGGTTAACTGCATATTTCGTGTTGAGCGAACGAATAGTTGGCAGTTCAATCTTTGCTCTAGGCGCTTGAGTGCAGCACTTGCTGCGGCAGGTGTTAGGTTTAGTTCGCGACTGGCTGCGGAAATGTTTTGTAAGTCTGCAATTCGGATTGCTAATTTAAGATCGTTTAAGTGATACATATTCAAAAATAATTATCAAGTTATTCAAATTTATGATGGATTATCAAATAAAAGAATCAAGTGTACAATGTATTTATTCGTAATCGAGCCTATAGGCTCTATCGCTCATATCGACAAGAATAAATAGATCGCTTTAAAGTGTTCGCTACCAACAACAAACAAATGAGAGTCAGACCATGACAACACATGAACAGATTATTACAGATTTAGAAAAACGTTATACGGCAAAAAAATATGATTCAAGCAAAAAAGTTTCACAGCAAGACTTAGATGTTTTATACCAAGCATTACGTCTTTCACCTTCATCAATCAACTCACAACCTTGGAAATTTATTGTGATTGAAAGTGATGCCGCTAAACAAAGAATGTTTGATACTTTTGCTAATAAATTTCAATTTAATCAACCGCATGTTTTTGCTTGTTCACATATTATCTTATTTGCACATAACCCAGCTTACACGCGTGCTGATTATGAAAAAGTAGTCGACCAAGGTATCGTTGATAATCGCACTAAATTAGAAGATAAAGAAAAAGCATTCGGCGGTTACGCTTTTGCTGATATGAATACTGATGAGCAAGGTCGTAATGCAAGCTGGACTAAATCTCAAACTTATATTGCATTAGGTAATGCAATGCATACGTTAGCGCGTTTAAAAGTAGATTCAACTCCGATGGAAGGTGTCGATAGCCAACTAATAGGTGAAATTTTTGCTGATGAGCTAGGTGGATATGAATGTGACGTTGCATTAGCAATTGGTTACCATCATCCATCTGAGGATTATAATGCGAAATTGGCTAAATCAAGACTGACAATGGAAAAAGTATTAACTGTTATTTAATATTGAATTATTTACAGGGTATTATTTTTTCTTTTAAAACAAGCAACTACACAGAAATATTTACAGGGATACTTGTGAGACTGTAATAAAAACGTTGTAGTTGCTTGTTTTTTTTAGTTTAAGGTTTTGGTTTATATTCGATACGATGAATAAATGTTTAAATTTTTGTGCCGATTAAATGATCTAATACAGGCACTAATACTAATGGTTGAGCAGAGCTAATGATTGCAGTTAGCATTTTAACTCGCGCACCTTCATGTTTATCTTCCAACCCTTGTGCTTTCAAATAATGCTCTTCACTTATCCACTGACTGTAAGAAACCCATTGATTATCCTTAGTTTTATGTAAACGAGAGCCTAGAGCACCGTATTTTTCAATATTTCGTTGTACTAACTCTGTCCAACCTTCTTTAAATACTTTTTCATGTGCTGGATTTATTTCCCAACGAAATAATACAGTAACCATAAACTACTACTCCTAATGACTTGTTTTGTTCGTGTTGTCGATAAAGATAATTGTTTCTATTATAGCCATGCCTGAATCTTACTTACTGTGAGTTAATTTGATTTTTGCGATAAATTATTTTTATTTTCATGCTTTTTAAGCATTTAGCGTATTTATTTTCTCTCTTTTTTAGCATATCTCCACATTTTCTTCACAATCTTTGCCTTTTTTTACTTTATGATAGAAGCAATAGTTGAATGCTATTGTCTTTTTCTTGTTACTCGAACCATATCTACTAGAAGATCAAATAATGAATAAATCAAAGAAGGTTTTTATTTTTGCGGGGCTATTATTGAGTGTCGTTAGCAGTTTAGCTTCTGCTCGTGGTCCAGCACCCGCTGTACCTGTTCATAGTGATGTGGTTGCGATGCATGAAGTTGCTCAATCCTTAACCCTGATCGGTAAGTTACAAGCCGAACAATTTGTTAGCATTGCCTCAGAAGTGACAGCCAAAGTCACACGGATAGCGGTAGAAGCAAACCAAACAGTAAAAAAAGGGCAACTACTTATTCAATTAGATGATGCTAAAGCAAAAGCTTTATTGGCTGAAGCTAGGGCTTATTTACGAGATGAACAAAGGAAGCTAAAAGATTTTCAGCGTTTAATAAAAAAGCAGGCCGTCACACAAACAGAATTTGATGGACAAGCCTCGGTAGTTGCAATTGCTAAAGCGCGTTTACTTGCAGCACAAGTTTTTGTTGATAATCACCGTCTTGTTGCCCCTTTCGCTGGCACCATCGGTTTACTGGACTTTAGTGAAGGTAAAACCGTAGCCATAGGTGAAACGTTACTGACCTTAGATGACCTCTCTGAAATGACTTTAGATTTACCTGTCCCTGAGCGTTATTTATCTATGGTCGAAATTGGTATGGATGTTTCAGCTATTAGCCGTGCGTGGTCCGATACTTCGTTTATAGGTAAAGTAGCCGCTGTTGATTCGCGTATCAATCCTGACACCTTGAACCTACGTGTTCGTTTGCTTTTCGATAATAAAAGTCAACAATTAAAGCCCGGTATGATGATGAAGTCTCAGCTGGTGTTTGCCGCTGTTAATGAGCCTATTATTGAAGTGCAATCGCTGGAGTACTCAGGTACTAAACGCTTTGTGTATGTGATTGGTGATGATAATAAAGTACAACGTAGAGAGGTGACCCTCGGTGCGCGTATCGGTGACCAAGCTTTAATTGAATCAGGTTTGGAAATTGGAGAGCGTATTGTCGTGCAAGGTTTGGTGAATATGCGTGATGGTCTAGTCATCAATGATTTAGGTAAAGAAGGTTCAGCAGCAGATGTTAATGCGAAAGCAAATACTGACAAGGACCGTAAATAATGTGGCTATCAGATGTGTCGGTAAAACGGCCGGTAATGGCAATAGTATTAAGCTTATTGCTGTGTGTATTTGGTGCAGTTTCTTTTAGTAAGCTCTCTGTTCGTGAAATGCCGGATATAGAAAGCCCGGTTGTATCGGTCATGACTCGTTATGAAGGAGCAAGTGCAACCATCATGGAGAGTCAGGTTACTGCTGTTATTGAAGATCAAATTACAGGTATTAGCGGTATTGATGACATTGAGTCAGTTACTCGAAATGGTATGTCACGTATCACGGTGACATTTGATTTAGGTTGGGACTTAACCGAAGGCGTTAGCGATATTCGTGATGCAGTAGCTAAAGCAGAACGAAGTTTACCCGATGAAGCCGATGAGCCTATTGTTTCTAAAAATAACGGTTCAGGTGAGCCTTCCCTTTATATTAATCTTAACTCGACAACCATGGATAGGACTCAACTTACCGATTATGCAGATCGTATTTTGGTAGACCGATTTAGTTTGATCAGCGGTGTGAGTTCAGTGGATTTATCGGGTGGCTTATACAAGGTCATGTATGTGAAGTTATATCCAGACATGATGGCTGGCCGATCTGTGACCACAAATGACATTGTTAATGCATTACAAACCGAAAATGTTGAAAATCCTGGAGGTGAAGTACGCAATGACACCACGGTGATGTCAGTTAGAACAGCACGCTTATATGCGGAACCTCAAGATTTTGATTATTTAGTGGTTCGGACTGCCAATGATGGGACTCCTATTTATTTAAAAGATGTCGCAAAAGTCTATGTAGGAGCTGAAAATGAAAACTCTGCCTTCAAAAGTAATGGAGTGGTTAATCTAAGCTTAGGTATTGTTGCCCAATCCGATGCTAACCCATTACAAGTTGCTGCTGCTGTGCGCAAAGAAGTGGATAATATTCAACAGTTTTTACCTGAAAATACGACCTTGTTAGTGGATTATGATTCGACTGTATTTATCGAGCGTTCTATTGAAGAGGTTTATAACACCTTAATGATCACTGGTGGGCTGGTGATCTTGGTCTTGTATATTTTTATTGGTCAAGCAAGGGCCACCATCATTCCTGCCATTACAGTACCTGTATCGTTAATTTCCGCTTTTATTGCAGCCTATTATTTCGGATTCTCCATCAATTTAATTACCTTAATGGCGCTAATTTTATCGATAGGGCTGGTGGTTGATGATGCGATCGTGGTGGTTGAGAATATTTTCCACCACCTTGAAAAAGGGGAAAAACCCTTGATGGCTGCTTATAAGGGCGCCAGAGAAGTTGGTTTTGCTGTTATCGCGACCACTATGGTGTTGGTGATGGTTTTTTTACCTATCTCCTTTATGGACGGCATGGTAGGACTATTATTTACTGAGTTTTCAGTATTACTCGCCATGTCGGTTATTTTCTCATCCTTTATTGCCTTAACATTAACGCCCGTATTAGCGAGTAAAATGTTAAAAGAGCATCAACAACAAAACCGTTTTAACCGTTGGGTGGATAAACAGTTTTCACGCTTAGAAAGTGTTTATCGTGGTGGTTTAGTCTATGCAATGAAATTACGTTTAACGGCCCCCTTAGTTATTTTGGCTTGTATTGCGGGGAGTTACTTTTTAATGCAACAAATTCCTTCACAATTAGCGCCTAAGGAAGATAGAGGGGTGATCTTCGCTTTTGTGAAAGGAGCCGAAGGCACTAGTTTTAACCGTATGTCGGCTAATATGGATTTAGTACAAGCGCGTTTGATGCCTCTATTAGGTCAAGGTGTGATCAAGTCTTTTAGTACTCAAGCGCCCGCATTTGGTGGTAACGCGGGTGACCAAACCGGTTTCGTTATTATGATTTTAGAAGACTGGAATGAGCGAAGTGTATCGGCCAATCAAGCGCTTGGTTTGGTTAATAAAGCATTAAAAAATCTACCTGATATTAAAGTGCGTCCATTATTACCAGGTTTCAGAGGAGGATCTGGTGACCAAGTTGAGTTTGTACTTGGTGGTTCCGATTACCCTGAGCTAGCCAAGTATGCCGAGCTA
Source organism: Psychromonas sp. SA13A (assembly GCF_011378715.1). Classification (GTDB taxonomy): domain Bacteria; phylum Pseudomonadota; class Gammaproteobacteria; order Enterobacterales; family Psychromonadaceae; genus Psychromonas. The sequence goes on from NZ_WTKU01000016.1 coordinate 28,272, forward strand.
TTAAGGCAACATGCTGAAGCAGATGGCATACTCATTAATGGTGATTTAGATTATTCAGAAAAAACACCGGAATTAGTGGTGACCTTAGACAAACAGAGAGCGGCGGAATTAGGAGTGAGTTTGGATGAACTATCTCAAACCTTAGAAGTGATGCTCGGAGGTCGTAGTGAAACCACTTATATCGATCGCGGTGAAGAGTATGATGTTTATTTACGCGGTGATGAAAACAGCTTCAATAATGTCAGTGATTTAAGTCAGATTTATATGCGCACCAATCGTGGTGAATTGATCACTTTAGATACTATTGCTGATATCGAAGAGGTGGCTTCCGCCAACCGTTTGTCTCATTACAATAAACAAAAATCAATTACCTTAGGCGGAAGTGCCGCAGAAGGGAAATCTTTGGGGCAAGTATTAGATTACCTGGACGCAAAAGCAATAGAGTTACTGCCAAGTGACATTTCAGTCTCGTATAATGGTGAGTCGAAAGAATACAAAGAAAACCGTAGTAGCGTGTTAATTGTATTTGGACTTGCTTTATTAGTGGCCTATTTAGTGCTAGCTGCTCAATTTGAAAGCTTTATCAACCCTTTAGTGGTCATGTTAACCGTACCGATGGGGGTGTTGGGTGGCTTTATTGGTATGGTTGTGATGAGTCAGGGATTAAATATCTACAGTCAAATTGGCATGATCATGTTGATTGGTATGGTAACAAAAAATGGTATTTTGATTGTTGAATTTGCTAATCAATTACGTGATAGAGGCGCTGCGCTAGAAGTTGCGATCATTGATGCCTCTGCACGTCGTTTACGACCTATTTTGATGACTGCGTTCACTACGCTGGCGGGTTCAATTCCACTCATTATATCTTCAGGTGCAGGCTCTGAGAGTCGAATCGCAGTGGGAACGGTGGTGTTTTTTGGAATGGCGTTTGCGACCATGGTGACCTTGTTTGTTATTCCTGCTATGTACCGTTTAATCTCCGGTAATACACATTCACCGGGTTACGTAGAAAAACAACTTAATGAAGAGCTAAGATTGAATGCAATGGAAACAACAAAGAGCAGAAATTAAACGTATTATTTCGATTCTCCATTAAGTTAAATGCTTGATGGGTTGAAAACTTAACGTAATAAAGCAGTGAGAAAATTAGTTTTCTCACTGCTTTCCGATATTCATGACTGTTTAGGGCTTATTCATTCTCTATCTATTATCCACTGTCTGTTTATTTTCAGCGGTCCTTTTCCCTTTTATGTCTCATTACTGAACTGCCGCATAATAAGCTTTCAGCTAAGCTCCATGCCCTGTTTTTTATGATTGCTATGATTAGAGCGGTATCTGTGACCGGTATTGTGCGTGTATCTTAAATTAGAGTTAAATAAACCAGTAAAATTTAGTACAGTCAGCACTTCATTTTATGTTTTACAAATTCAGGAAGTTAGTATGATTAAATTTATTCTTATTGCGTTAATTCTAGTCGTCGCATTTTTTATTTTTCAATCTATGAACGCAGGTAAAAATGCGCCAGAAAATATTGCTAAAGGAGAGGTGTTTTTAACTGAAAATGCAACTAAAGAAGGGGTGATGATGACGGATTCCGGTCTGCAATATGAGATATTAGAAAAAGGCGAAGGGACAGTACACCCAACCGCAAAAAGTAACGTACAAGTTCATTATCATGGCACATTGCTTGACGGTACGGTTTTTGACAGCTCAGTAGACCGTGGTGAGCCTATTTCTTTTGGTTTGCATCAAGTTATTCCAGGTTGGACGGAAGGTGTTCAATTGATGGTGGAAGGGGATAAATTCCGTTTCTTCATTCCGAGTAAACTTGCTTATGGCAATCGAAGTGCAGGTAAAATTACCCCCGGGTCATTATTGATTTTTGATGTTGAGTTATTAAAAATAAACTAATATAGCGATGTATTGAATAAAGCCATTTATTAAATACAACACGTATAAAGTAAAAAGTGTGTTGATTGGCTTATAACGATTTCTAGATAATAACAACCTCTTAATTGTAAGAGGTTGTTATTCATTAGTTAGTGCCGGTTAACAGAAAAGAAATCAGTCTCAGTTAGTAGATAATAACTTATTCGCAAGGCGGCGCTAGGTGAATCACAGCCAATCCACCCTGTGATGTTTCACGGTATTTTTTATTCATATCTTTACCAGTTTGAAACATAGTAGCGATCACTTTATCTAACGAAATGAGTGATTTACTATTACGTTTTAAGGCCATTCTAGAGGCATTAATCGCTTTCATTGCACCCATTGCATTACGCTCTATACAGGGGATTTGTACTAATCCACCGATCGGGTCACAGGTCATACCTAGTGAATGCTCCATTGCTATTTCAGCGGCGATACAAATTTGCTCATTACTACCGCCTCGAATTGCTGTTAAACCTGCTGCTGCCATTGATGATGAAACGCCAATTTCACCTTGGCAACCTACTTCTGCCCCTGAAATAGAAGCATTCATTTTATATAGCATTCCAATCGCTGCTGATACGGCTAAAAAGTCCTTTAATTTCGCTGTATCAATTTCACGTATGTATTTGTTGTAATACATTAAGACTGAAGGGATAACTCCTGCTGCACCATTGGTCGGGGATGTGACCACTTGCCCGCCAGCTGCATTTTCTTCACTAACCGCAAAGGCATACAGGTTAACCCAATCTAAAATACTCATTGGGTCGTTATCAATCCCTTCACTAGATTGTAGTGTTTTTAATAAAGCGGGTGCTCGGCGCACAACCTGTAAACCACCTTCTAGGATGCCTTCTGTTTTCAGGCCTCGCTCCAGACATAGTGAGATCACTTTCCATATCTTCTCAGCCGTTTCATCGAGTTGTTGCTCACTGCAAAAACTAAGCTCATTCTTTAATACCAAGCCACCAATGCTTAATCCATTTCGGTCTGCTTGGTTGAGTAAGCTTTCTGCTGAATTAAAAGGGTAAGGTACGCTATTTTTAGGTGTTTTAACGGGGTTTAATAATTGCTCTTCTGTGCTGATAAACCCGCCACCGGTTGAGTAATAAGTGTGAGAGTCGATTTGTTTATCTTGCTCATAAGCCATCAAACGCATTCCATTTTCATGCAATGGCAAGCTTTCACGTTTAAACTCAATATCAATCTCTGGATTAAATGCAATGCTCTGTGTATTTAAAAACGGCAGCATGTTTGTTTCTGCAATTTCCTTTAATAATTTATTGGCAGTATTGGTTTTTACTGTATCTGGTTTAAAGCCCATTAAACCTAACATGATAGCTCTATCTGTATGGTGCCCCTTGCCCGTTAACGACAAAGATCCATACAGTTCAATTTTAATACTGGTAATACGTTCTATATTTTCTTGGTTAGCAGTGGCAAACAGATAAGCGGCTAGCATAGGGCCACTGGTATGTGAGCTCGACGGCCCAATACCTATTTTATAAATATCAAAAATTGAAAGCATAGTTACTTCCTAATGGTAGAAAAATCTGTAAATGGGAGAGAAGGGGGATTTGCTACCCCTCCATATATTCATTAGTCGCAGTGTAACTGGAACTGCTGAGAAAAGAGTTGTCCGAGTGCATTATTGGGCGCTACGTCATCTGCTAAGGATAAAGTATAAGCACGTTGCGCATCTGAGGCTGTAGGTTCAAGTAATTTATATTTACAGTGTTTACTAATGTCTTCGGTGAGTTGAATATCCTGTGCCTCAAGCCATGACATATCAACAAAATAAGTTGAATCGTAAATAAACAGTTTAAAGTCTTTATTATTAAACGCGATAGGCTCAGATAAGGGAATATCAAAGGTTAGCACTAACTTGTCTTGATATTGTATTAGCTGAGGATAACGTGCTGTCTTAAACTTAATCGGCGTATTACCAACATAGAAATAGGTAAAATAATGTTCGTTATACATGTTATTGGTTACGCTGGTAGCTAATAACTGTAACGTATTATCGATATGTTCAGGGCTAATCTCTTCACCCTGTAACATATAATCTGATGTTTCTGCATCAAAGGTCCAAGTCATGTGTAAGGTGGTAATATGTGTTTTGTCACTTCCAATCGCTGTGTTTGTATCTACCCATGCGTGCGGGTGTGCAGACAAACTAGAAGAGAATGAGAAGCAAGCTAATAGTAACCATTTAATGGGTAGTAAATGTTTTAAGGTGTTTATTGTTCGGTTCATCTTGCTCTCATTCGACTTATCATTTATGCCTGCTTTAACCATATTTTCTATAAAGCATAGTAACGGGTATCAGTTTTCTTCAGTGTACTTTTGATAAAGCGCAATTGAAACTGTCATCAACTCATCAACTCATCAACTCATCAACACATTAACAATTAGTAAACTTGTTTATTGTTTATTGTTTATTGTTTATTTTTAAGGTTAAGTTCATGTTCAAATTCATCAGGGAAGAAAATTAACCCTTTTAGATCTTTGTCTGGGAAAACAACAATCGATAGTTCATCATCTTCTAAGCCTGGTGTCCAACGTTCACGCCACTTATTCAAGCTAATCGCTTCAGCCTTACAATGAGACCATTCTTCTGTCGCCCAGTCCTCAGCAAACTCCTTATTTGGCCATACCGGAACACAGTCTTCATCTTCTGTGTTGAGCATAACGCAACCATGTTCATCTATTAATAACCAAATTTGTTGTTGCTTGTTTACTTCTTTACATAAATATTGAAAGCGTTGTTGCTGGTCGAGTTTTAATATTTCAGTAATACGTGATGGAGGTAAATCACTCATGTGTTGTCCTATCTATTGCTTATTTAATTAACGATTAGCTTAAAGTAAATATTCTGATTTACTAGGGGAGTTTTACTATTACTTGAATTCAATAATAGAAAAAGATATTTGAGTGAGTATGTTTAGCTTTAACGCTGACGGTATTACTTACTGAATTAGTTTTAGGATTGATTATAAAATTACTGGTATCAATTCGATAGAATATTGGGCTCTAAAAAAGAGTGGAATGTTTTACTTTAAATGTAAATTTTTTATAAAATTTATTGACTTAATCTAATTATATTTACATAAAATGCTAATATAATACTTATTGTTGCAAGTATGTAAATTGTGCGTTACAACATTTAAAAAAGTGAATTGTAAGGTTTTAATACAAAGTATTAATCATATGTGATAAAAATTCATATTATTACTACTTTATCACTTTAATATTTATCATAATAAATGTTGAGTTCGTATATTATTAGTTTTTAGATTGAAATAGTTATCTGCTTTTTCTTTGTATAGTATTACAAATGATAATTGTTACCCATCTTTAAAGTTGATGTTTTTATCACCTTTAATAACCTCACCTAAGGTGATTATGTTTTATAGTATAAAAGCCAAAATGATTACTCTGTTTTCATTAGTGATGATTTGTTTCACTGCGTTATTGTTAGTGACTATTTTTATCAATCAACGAGAAAATGTGCTGAATTTAGAATTAAAAAAATCCAGTGAAATTTCAAATATGCACGCCAATATATTGAGCCAAGAATTTGCTCAATATATTGCGATGTTAAAAATGCAAAGTGACGACTCGCAACTTAAAAAAAATGACCCAGATAAAATCAAGAAAATACTGCAACGTCTGATGAAAGTAGGTAATCGTAACTTTGTTAATGCTATTTACGTGGATCAAAATTTAAACTTAGTTGATGCTTCAGGCAATAAAAATAAAGTGACAAACCCTTTGTTTTTGAAAGGTGAAGAGTGGAAAAATAAACCCTATAACATCACAGTGCCAGTGAACACGTTATTTGAAAAAAAACCAGTGATAATCGTTGCCGTACCAGTGTTAAATGACCAGGATAAATGGCAAGGAACACTCGCCGTGGCTGTGCCACTAAAAACCATTATTGATAAATTATCATCAATCAAATTAGCAAATGGTAGTTATGCGTGGTTAGCAGATTCTAATGATTTGGTGGTTGCTCATCCCGCTCCTAGTGTAGTAATGAACGCTCGTCTTTCAACCGATGATAGCGTTGATTTTCCAGGGTTTTATAAAATAACAAGGCAAACCAAATTACAAAATAATGGTTATGGGCGTTATTACGACACACAATTACAAGAGTCTAAAATAGTTACTTTTTCTAAGATTCAGAATTTACCCGGGTGGAATTTGTTTGTAACCACTCAAGAAGTTGAAATTTTTCGAGGTATATACAGCATTGTATACAGTGCATTAACTATTTCAATTATCCTAATGATTGTTTTTTTGTTTATCATAAGCCAATTATCAAATAAGGTTACAGGCCCTATAGTGAGGCTAACTAAAGATGTAAAAGCGTCGGTAACCGCTAAAAGTAATTTTATACGTATTATTCATTCTAAAGATGAAATTGGCGCACTTTCTAAAGCGTTTCATCGCAGCCTTCAAAAAATTCATCATCATACCACTCAGCTGGAAGAGATTGTTAGAGAACGAACTAAAGAGATTTCATCTAAAAATAGCTTGCTCAATGAACAGAATGATAAACTTGAAGTGCAAGTTTCTAAAGACTCATTGACTAATTTATATAATCGTCGTGCTTTTAATGCGTTAGTTGAAAAAGAGCTCTCGCGCGCTAAAAGACATCATGTAAGTATCGCATTAGCGGTCCTCGATCTTGACCACTTTAAAAATGTTAACGACAAATATGGACATGACACCGGAGACAAGGTCCTGTGTCGCTTTGCGAATGAATTGACTACAAGTATGCGTAAAGAGGATATTATCTGTCGATGGGGCGGCGAAGAGTTTGTAGTGTTATTATCTGCCTCTACTTCAGATAAGGTCTATGAGCATATGGAAGAGATGCGTGAAAGGGTCGCTACGATGGATTTTAGTCCTGCTCCTCAAGTTACTTTCAGTGCTGGCATGTCAACCTATAGGGAAGGTGAAAGCTTTACAGAGTGGTTTAAACGCGCAGATAATGCGCTTTATAAAGCCAAAGACAATGGAAGAAATCAAATTGTAAAAGTTTAGCTTTTAACTCCCATTAATTACAGTGATAGCAACAGTGATAGAAGAAGTGTGCTACTGGTTATATTGTGGGAGATAAGTTGGTTTTCCTTAATGCTAACATCATTCAATATCAGTCCTTTTTAACCCCTTAGTGCTTCTGAAAATATTATCTTCGTGGCATATCGAATAGTTCTAACTTAAATACTTTGAAGCATGAATTTTAAGTGTTCTAACATTTTCTATAAGTAGATAAGTAGATAAGTAGATAAGTAGATAAGTAGATAAGTAAACTTTACAACTACCGAGAATTATTTTCTTGTTTGAAATCTTCAAGTATTTCCCTTTATCATTATTTCATTCTAAAAAATAATTTAAATTATTTAAAATCAATGCTTTATGCTTGTGTTTTGTTTGGCTTAAATAATGGCGTGATGTTTGCTCAATAATTATTGAACAAGCTCAGTATTTGAATGAAATTTATCTAACCAATATTTGAATACTTACGCATTTTATTGGATTAAATAATTTTAAGGATTAAATCATGGATATTATTCGTATTATTTTCGCTATTTTACTACCGCCAGTAGGTGTATTTTTACAAGTCGGATTTTCATGGACTCTTGTCCTTAACATATTACTGACAATACTTGGCTACATTCCCGGTATTGTCCATGCTATATGGGTTATCGCGAAAAAATAGCCTAATTAAACAATATAAATAGAACAATATAAATAGAACAATATAAATAGATAAAGCAGTAGGCCGTTAGATATGAATGGTAACAAGTAAAAATGTACTTTTATCTAATGCCAGTCAGTTAATCATTGACTGGCATTTTTTTGCTGCTTTTATTTACATACCTTTTATGGTGCGTTTCCCAAGCGAAAATCAATCGTTGTTGGAAGCTAATTTCATTTTTTCGAGCTTTTTAAGCGAATAATTTGATCTCGAGCGATCACCTTGCGAGTGACCTCAAACTACTTTCTTTTTTCAGAGGCGCTGTTAATGACGCTCGATCCATTGCTTTGTTATTAATTCAATAACCGAAGTGAATAAAACCCTTTATAAAGTAGCGTAAGAGGATTGTTTGGTGTTGTGTCGATTAAATCAGCAAGTGAACCCATTCCATTCGTTGCCACTTTATCAAATGACGAGCTTGAGTTCTTATGCTGCAGATATTTTCATAGTGACTAACTCCTTCAGAGTGAATATCAAAGAGTTAATCTATACCTGAAGTGATTTTTGTTACTGGACCGTTGAGACAGGCACAAAAAAGCCGTAAAAGAAATTAATCTATTACGGCTTTTAAAATGTGGTGGCCCTTCCCCGACTCGAACGGGGGACCTGACGATTATGAGTCGTATGCTCTAACCAACTGAGCTAAAGGGCCTAAATTTGTGGGCTGATTATATAAGCTAGATTTTTACGTGTCTAGTCTATTACGTTTGATTGCTTATTTTATCAGCGTTAAAGGTCAGATTTATATAAGAAAACAGAACTATCTGACCTTTACCTAGTATTTACTCGTCTAAGAAGCTACGAAGTTGTTCACTTCGGCTAGGGTGACGAAGCTTACGAAGTGCTTTAGCTTCAATCTGACGAATACGTTCACGTGTTACATCAAACTGTTTACCTACTTCTTCTAACGTGTGGTCTGTATTCATATCAATACCAAAACGCATACGCAGTACTTTAGCTTCACGAGCGGTTAACCCTTCTAATACATCGTTAGTTGCATTTTTAAGGCTTTCGCTAGTTGCGCTATCAACAGGTAGTGCAATCGTTGTATCTTCAATGAAGTCACCTAGGTGTGAATCTTCATCATCACCAATTGGGGTTTCCATTGAGATTGGCTCTTTAGCAATTTTTAATACCTTACGAATTTTATCTTCAGGCATCATCATGCGTTCAGCTAGCTCTTCTGGCTGTGGTTCACGGCCCATCTCTTGTAACATTTGACGCGAAATACGGTTAAGTTTGTTAATCGTTTCAATCATGTGTACAGGAATACGGATCGTACGTGCTTGGTCAGCAATAGAACGAGTGATTGCTTGGCGGATCCACCATGTAGCATAAGTTGAGAACTTGTAACCACGACGGTATTCAAATTTATCAACGGCTTTCATTAGACCGATATTACCTTCTTGGATTAAATCTAAGAACTGTAAACCACGGTTGGTGTATTTTTTAGCAATCGAGATAACTAGACGTAAGTTAGCTTCGACCATTTCTTTCTTAGCACGACGCGCTTTAGTTTCACCAATGCTCATTGCACGAGAAATTTCTTTCAAGTTAGCGATTGTTAGTGCACTTTCTACTTCGATTGCTAGCATTTTACGGATGCAACGCTCTAAATCTTCTACCGACTCTTTAATACCTTGAACATAAGGTTGATTGCCAGCGAGTACTTTCTCTAACCACGCACTGTTAGTTTCATTACCTTTGAAGATTTTAATGAATTCAGCTTTTGGCATTTTGCACTGTTCAACACAGATTTTTAATATTAAACGTTCTTGAACACGTGCAGCACTCATGTTGCCACGTATCAGTTTTACCATACGGTCAAACTGTTTTGGAATGAGTTTAAATTGTTGGAAATATTCAGCTTGTTCTTCAATCGCACTTAAGGTGTCCGCATGTTTACGGCCATTCTTTGTAATTGATTTTTCAACGATGTTGTTTAAACGACGTAGTTCAGTGAATTTTTCTGCCGCTTCTTCTGGGCAAGGGCCTTTAGGACCTTCTTCCTCTTCTTCGTCATCTTCTTTGTCATCAGCATCGTCATCTAATTCAGCTTCCGATAATTCAGAGCCGATATTAGTTGCACTAACCGCTTGTGTCATATCATCATTTGGATCAATAAAACCACTGATTAAATCAGTTAGTTTCATTTCTTCTGCTTCATAGCTATCGTAGTTATCTAATAGGTTACGAATGGTTGCTGGATATTCAGAAACAGAGTTCTGTACTTCTTTAATGCCTTCTTCGATACGTTTAGCGATAACAATCTCGCCTTCACGTGTCAGTAGTTCTACTGTACCCATTTCGCGCATGTACATACGAACAGGGTCGGTAGTACGGCCAATTTCTGACTCAACCGTTGCTAATACTTGTGCTGCGGCTTCTACCGCATCTTCATCCGGTTCATCGTTATCAGTGCCAGAAAGAATAAGATCATCAGCATCAGGAGCAGTTTCAACAACTCGGATACCCATGTCGTTGATCATCTGAATGATATCTTCAATTTGCTCTGACTCAACGATATCTTGCGGAAGGTGATCATTCACTTCTGCGAAGGTTAAGAAACCATTCTCTTTACCTTTAATGATCAGCTCTTTAAGCTGTGATTGAGGTGTTTGCGCCATAGGTACCATCCAAAATTAGTCGTGAAATGTGGTGTAAATGGGAAAAAATATAAGCGCTCGAGTATACGCTTAAAATGAATTTTATGCCAATCCCATTAATGTTGTTTTTGTTCTTTTAGAAGTTGAGCCAGCTGGACTGTTTCTTCTGTTGTTAAAACCTCACCTTGCCTTGATTTTTGTTTTAAAAACTCAATTCGTTGGGTCAGGTGTAATGATAAAAAATTATCTAATATGTCGAAAAATACTTGTTCGTATTTATCTTCTTGTACTTGATTATTCCAAGTTGCTAAAGCAATTAGTTGCTTTTCTTGTGGCTGTTCGCGCCAATGTTCTAATAGTAGACCAGTAGAGAGATGGGGTGTGTCCCTACAAATTTCAAGTAGTGAATTTAAAAGAGTTAAGCCGGGTATTTGCATTTCTTTAAATTCAGGTATTTCATCTAACTGATAGGCCATTTGCGGGTTCTGTAGTAGTAATGAAATAGCTAAACGCATTGGCGTTATTTTTTTTGATGTTGGTCTTTTTTCAAGCTTTGTTGGCGCGGGTAAAAGCTTTTTTAAGCCTTCTTTTTCAATGCCTAATAAGCTAATTAAACGCGTTTCCATCATCTGTCTAAATACAGAGTCAGGCAGTTTTGTTAATAATGGAATCGCTAGTTGTGCTAATTTAGATTTACTATCGGCACTACGCATATCAACTTGTGTTAGTAGATGTTGGTATAAAAAATCTGATAATGGCATTGCTTGGTCAACCAGCTTTTCAAAAAATGCTTTGCCTTCTTTTTGTACTAGGCTATCTGGATCTTCACCGTCAGGCAAGAACATAAAGCGTAATGTTCGACCATCTTGAATAGAGGGTAGAGCATTTTCAAGAGCACGCCATGCAGCGGTTCGTCCCGCGCTATCACCATCAAAACAACAAATAACTTCGCTAGTTTGTCTAAACAATAATTGAATATGATCTGGTGTGGTCGCCGTCCCTAAAGAAGCAACTGCATAGTGAATATCAAATTGTCCTAGCGCAACAACATCCATATAACCTTCAACGACTAAAATGCGTTTTACGTCTTTTTCATGTTGTTTAACTTGATACAAACCATAAAGTTCTTTACCTTTATGGAAAATAGGGGTTTCCGGCGAATTTAAATATTTTGGTGTTGTATCATCAAAAACACGCCCACCAAAGCCGATTACTCGGCCACGCCTATCTACAATAGGGAACATTAAGCGATCGCGGAAACGGTCGTAGCTACCACCGCTATCTTTACTGATCAGCATGCCTGCATCAATTAACTGTTGCTCTAATTGCTTGTTAATAGCGAATTTTTTACGTACTTCATCCCAACCATCGGGGGCATAACCGATTTGAAAATGTTTAGTTGTTTCACCCGACAAGCCTCTACTTTTTAAGTAGTTAATGACTTTTTCACTGTGTTTATGTGTACGTAATTGTTGTTGATAAAAGCGGGTTATGTCAGCCATCAGTTGATAAAGATCTTTTCTATCGACATAAGTGGTTGCTGGTTGAGTGTGCCCTGATTCTTCACGGGGTACTTCAATGGACAATTGCTCTGCGAGTACTTCTACTGCATCGACAAATTCAATTCCGTCATAATCCATAAGGAAGGAAACGACATTACCGCTAACCCCACAATTAAAACAATGGTAAAACTGTTGATCTGGACTTACAGAAAAAGTTGAGTCGTTATTACCATTATGAAAGGGGCAGCGTGCGCGGTAGCTTTTACCTTTTTTCTTCAATTTAAGACGGCTATCAATTACATCAACGATATCGGTGCGAGAAATCAGATCGTCAATGAAATTTTTGGGAATGCGGCCGGCCATTGTGAGTCCTATTGATAAAAGAGGCTAGTATACTCGTTGTGGTTAAAAGTACACAATAGTTGTTAATACTCATTACAATTAATAGATGAATAAATAATAGGGGGAATTAATATTTAATACAGGTTAAAACAAAAAAACCTCAGACTTAAATATTAAGCTGAGGTTTTTTTAATCAAAAAAGATGAATAGGGTTTATTTCAAGTGTGCTCTTACAAGACCACTGACTGAACCCATATCCGCTCTTCCTTGTATCTCTTTTTGGAGTATCCCCATCACTTTACCCATATCTTGCATGCCTTGTGCATCAACTGCTGCAATAGCTTGCTTAATATGTGCTTCAACTTCTTCCGAAGTGAGTGCTTGAGGTAAAAACTCTTCTAAAATAACAAGTTCCATTTTCTCAATATCAACAAGATCAGTACGGTCAGCTTTTTCAAACTGCGAGATTGAGTCTTTACGCTGTTTTACTGATTTAACAACCACCGCAGTTACAGCGTCGTTATCCAATTCAACTTTGTCATCGAGTTCAATCTGTTTCACAGCAGCAATTAATGAGCGGATAGTCTTTAAACGGACCTTATCCTTAGCGCGCATTGCAAGCTTTTGTTCTTCTTGTAATCTTGTTTTTATAGACATCGGAAACCTTTATCTATTCTAGTATAGACGAACGCGACGAGCGTTATCACGAGAAAGTTTTTTCAAGTGACGTTTAACAGCTGCTGCTTTAGCACGTTTGCGAACTGTAGTAGGTTTTTCAAAGAATTCACGCTTACGTGTTTCTGCTAAGATACCTGCTTTTTCACAAGAACGTTTAAAACGACGTAGTGCTACGTCAAATGGTTCGTTTTCACGAAGTTTAATTACTGGCATATGCCTATTACCTTTATGGTTACGGTCGTAAATTGACCAGTGCATTTAAATTGGTGCGAGATTTTAATCCTATTTGGGGGATAATGTAAAGAAATTCCGCACTAATTTTAATTAATAAAGTATAAAGATCCCAAAGATCCTCAGATCTGCATTTTATAATCAAGATCGACAAAAAAAGCAATCTTAAATGTACTTTTCCGTTAGAATGCGTCTAATTTTTTATTATATCCTCTATTTTATTTAATTAGCTTAATTAATGAGCTAATTGTTTTAGCTATAAGGTTGTTTATTATGCGCATTTTAGGCATTGAAACGTCATGTGATGAAACAGGTATTGCTGTTTATGACGATCAACAAGGTTTGTTATCTCACCAATTATATAGTCAGGTGAAATTACACGCTGATTATGGTGGTGTTGTTCCTGAGTTAGCGTCACGCGACCATGTTCGTAAAACAATTCCACTGATCAAAGATGCTTTGAAACTCGCTAATTGTACAAAAGATGATATTGATGCCATTGCTTATACCGCGGGGCCTGGATTAGTAGGCGCATTATTAGTCGGATCTTGTATTGGCCGCAGCTTAGCCTACGCATGGGGGAAACCTGCGATAGCAGTGCATCACATGGAAGGTCACTTACTCGCGCCTATGTTAGAAGAACATAAACCAGATTTTCCCTTTGTCGCATTACTCGTATCAGGTGGCCATACCTTATTAGTGCAAGTGGATGCGATTGGTGAATACACCTTATTAGGTGAAAGTATTGATGATGCTGCGGGTGAAGCATTTGATAAAACCGCTAAATTGTTAGGGTTGGATTATCCTGGTGGACCTCGTTTAGCTAAAATGGCCGAACAAGGCGTAGCGGGGCGGTTTAAGTTTCCTCGTCCTATGACTGATAGACCAGGGTTAGATTTTAGCTTTAGTGGTTTAAAAACTTCTGCTGCGGTGACGATTGCACGAGAAGGCAAAGATGATCAGACTCAAGCTGATATTGCCTATGCTTTCCAAGAAGCTGTAATTGATACCATTGCGATTAAATGTAAACGTGCGTTAAAGCAAACGGGTTTAAAGCGTTTAGTGGTTGCAGGTGGAGTAAGCGCGAATACTGAATTAAGAGCGCAACTAGAAGTCACAATGAAAAAGTTAGGTGGTGAAGTGTTTTACCCTCGCAGTGAATTTTGTACTGATAATGGTGCGATGATTGCTTATGCAGGTATGCAGCGTTTAAAAGCAGGGCATACTCAAGGTTTGGAAATAAAAGCAAAACCACGCTGGCCGTTACAAGATTTGCAGAGTGTTAATGTTTAATCTAGCTCAATTAATCGTCAATTTTTAATTATATTTTATTTAATTTTTATAAAGAGAGTAGTTATGAAGTCTCAAAACAATAATGCCACCTTTAATGAAGGGAAATTTAATGTACCAGTTTATCAACAAGTGCCTCAAAATGATGAGATTGATTTACTTGAATTAGTTAAAGTAATTTGGGCTTATAAATGGGTAACTGTATTAATGTGTACAGTAGCGATAGTTGGTTCTGTTATCTACGCTTTAACTGCACAGCAGTGGTGGGTTGCTCAGGGTAAAATTATTGAACCTCAATTAAATAATGTTGGTGTTTTATATGCCCATTCTGAAAAAGTAAAAACACTGATAAAATTTGCCAGTGAAGGAAATGATAAGAACGATAAGAATGATAAAACGAGTTATATTTCTCCTTTAGAAGATTTATTTATTCCTGAAACTTTATTTCTTAATTTTATTAATGAATTCAACTCATCAATTAATAAAAAACAATTTTTAGAAACTAACGAAGTATTTTTAACATTCTTAAAAAAAAATGAAATTCAAATTCCAACTAATGCCAAAACACTTGAAAATAGATTAATTAATCAAGCATATAAAGGAACGTTAAAAGTTTGGCGAGATGGTATCAGTGCCTCTCTAGACAACAAAACTCAAGAAGCCACTTTATCTTTTCGTACTGATGGACAAGACAGCTCTGCTGAATTATTAAATCAATACATCAACTTTGTTGGTAATAAAGTAAAAGTTAGTCAGTTGGCTAAGTTATCTTTATTTATTGGTTCATCGATCAATGAATTGGAAGTTAGTGTAAATATGGCAGAGTGGAATGCAAAACAAGACCTTGATCTTTTGTCTAAAAAGGTTGAATACGCTTATCAAATTGCTTCAACATCGGATTTAACTAATTATACAGCTAGCATATCAAGTGAAAATAGTTTATTTGAAGTTAATTTAGGAGCGAAAGCATTAAAAGCAAAACTAGAAGTACTTAAGTCACTAAAAGATCTAAATATGTTAAATCCTAATATTGCTAAAATGAAAAGGACTTTAATAGAGTTGCATTCATTAGATAATGTTGATGAAGATGACTTTGCACCTTATCGTTACCTGGAAAGTGTGGAAGCGCCACTTGCTCGAGCTAAACCTAAGCGAGCATTAATTGTTGTATTAGCAACTTTATTAGCGGGTATGTTATCTATCGCTATTGCCTTGCTACACCACTCTTTAACTAAAAAAGAAGATTAAAATCTGAGGGATCCCCACAAAAATCACAAGCTACCTAACCGTATTACTAGGTTGGGTAGCTCATGTAGAACCCAAATAATAAACTCATCATCTACAGTATAACGCTCATCGTTAACAACCTCTCGACCGAGATAAATGTGCGATAAAACACGCCTACTTTTCTCAGTGTTAGCTTGCAATGAATGATGTAAGTTTAATTGCTCTGCTGCAAATCCAATACACCATAAAATATATAAAACGAGTGCCCCAATGAGAAGTAGTATATCAAATCGCTCAGGGCTACGAGAGTTAGCGAACTCAAGACTCATGCCTAGTTTAGCATTCTTTGTATCTCTGAATGCTTCTTCGATTTGCATTCTAGTCGCGTATAATTTCATGACCTTCTTTGGGTTTTTATCCCATCTTTTGGGAAGGCAAATAATCAACAACCAAGGCTCTTTTGCTTTCTTTTCCTGGTATTTGTCGGTACTGCATTGAGATTTTCCTCCTCGTAATTTTTTCTTTATTCGTCCTTTTTTTCTTCCTTTATAGAGCGTTCCAATACAGGGGTGCTGAGTTGTTTTACTAAAATAAATATCGCCTAAATTGACAGCTTTGCTGTTCGCTGATACAAACCACTCTCTACTTTGTTGCCAATTTTTACCATCCTTTGATAATTGAACGTTTCCTCTGACCCTGCATACCCAATACCATCCCATATTTTCAATCGCTTTAAACCAAGGCGTTTTAAAAATAGCATCAGCTAAAATAATTGGCCGGCAACCTTCTGGTAGACAATATTTAATATTATCTAATAATGCTTGATGGGCTGCGGGTGTATTAAGTTCACTTTCTTCATAGGTTTTTTCATAGATGGTTAAAGCACGTCCTCCATCGGAACACTGACACGTAACAATTGAAAAATACTACTTCCATTTATCGGAGACCAATCAACAATCAACAATGGATGACGCTCCTTAACAACGAGGGAGTTCGCCATATATCTATAAAAATCAATGCGTTCAGCGTGAAGGTTAATATTTACACACAATCTATCTGCACGTTTAATATCATGCTTTTGCTCTGTATTTGAAAGCGATTTTAATCCTCTTCCAAGGTAAGTAACGGTGAGCCTTTGGTCTTTTAGGCCAGAATGAACAAAAGTAAATAAGGTATTTAACCTAGTTTTATGCATTTCAGGGTGGGCAAGTGATAGGCGGATTCAACATTGAAGTGCATAACGACTAAGCGTCTCTTGGTAACCCTTTTTTTACCGCATTAATTAAACGTTTATTTAAACGGTCAATATTGATTGGCATGTTTTGCTGTTGCTCGGTTAATGCCCATTGAATATGTTCATTAACTATCTCATCATCACTTAATTCAAGTTTATTTTGTAAAGCGGTAATAGTCTCGATACTGCTTGGCGCATTACCTAAAGCAACTGCGATATTTCTTAACCAGCGCTGGTGTCCAATTCTTCGAATTGGCGACCCTTCCGTGTTTTTTAAGAAAGTAGTCTCGGACCAATTAAATAAGGTTATTAGTGATTGGTTTTGTAAAAAGTCTTTTGCTTGATAATCCGATTCTTGGGTTGTTTCTGCAAAGCGATTCCAAGGACAAATCAACTGACAGTCATCACAGCCGTAAATACGATTCCCGATCGCTTTACGAAACTCTACTGGGATTACACCATATAATTCAATGGTTAGATAAGAGATACAACGTCTGCCATCAACGACGTAAGGGGCTACAATTGCTTGAGTCGGGCAGATTGTCATGCAGGCGACACATTGCCCGCATTCTGCTGTTTGTGCTTGGTCCGTAGGTAAAGGTAAATCAATTAATAGCTCGCCAATAAAAAACCATGAACCTGCATCTTTATCAAGTAATAGTGAGTGCTTACCTGTCCAGCCTAGCCCCGCTTTTTCTGCCAATGGCCTTTCTAATATCGGTGCGCTATCAACAAAAGGGCGAAAGCCTAAGCCGCTAAATTCACTTTGTATTTTATCGCCGAGTTGTTTTAATTTTTTACGTAGCACCTTATGGTAATCTCTGCCTAGAGCGTAACGGCTGATATAAGCGAGATCTTTATTCTCTAAGTTTGAGGCAAATTGGGCTTCTTCTGGCAAGTAATCCATGCGTACTGAAATAACGCGTAAAGTGCCTGGCAATAATTGATCGGGACGGGCACGCATCATGCCATGTTTGGCCATGTAATCCATTTCGCCGTGGTATTGGTTATCTAACCAAGTTTGTAAATTAGCTTCTTGATCTTTTAAGTCAATATCACTAATGCCTACTTTTTGAAAACCCAAATCCTTCCCCCATGATTTAATTTTTTTAGTAAGCGCCCTAAGTTCTGTTTCAGAAAGTTTGGGGTTTTTAGTCGCGGAAACGTCATCTGAAGGAGTCGATGAAATAGCATTTGAGAGTGGCTGCGATGAAGAAGCGCTTGGTTGAGTATTTTTCATGGTTAGCTTTAATCAAAAGGTGAAAAGGATGGGCTAAAATCTTTGTATAAAGGTGAGTTTAACACATTCTGGTAAGTATTTTGATAGCGCACTTAGGTTACTTTGAAATCGTCTAATTATTATTTTATAGTCTTGTTTTATAATGTCTTTATCTGAATAAGCAAGATTGCATTAATATTAATGATGTGGCGCTTAATTGTGTCTATCAGTTTTTATGTATGGGTCCTGCCCTGTTATCGAGTTTAAATGCCTTATTCTGATTATTGTTAAAGCTCTTAGCAATATCGTTAAAGAATATGCAATTAAGGCGGATGCGGTGAAGAAAATGTAGTTAAAAATAGACATGTTAGTTAGCTTTGTTTAGCACCAAGTGAACTTAAATAGTCTATGATAATAATGTTTTTTAGCTTGTGGTGGCTAGAGGTGGTATGCGGGATATGCTTTCTGGTACTATTGGAAACGGTAGCTTTATGCCATTTATTTATTAAGTGACTCTTTTTAGAGAGATCGTTAATAATGAGAACTATCAACTATATTGGAAGTCAGTAAAAAGAAATGTCTACTTTATTAAAAGAAAAACTACAGGATGCAGAGCAAACGGTTTTGTTTGGTAAGCGTTTAAGTAAAGCCTGTGAACTCGCTACCTGTATTTATTTACATGGAGATTTAGGCGCTGGCAAAACAACATTAACGCGTGGTTTTATTCAAGGCCTAGGTCATCAAGGTAATGTTAAAAGCCCTACCTATACTTTAGTTGAGCCTTATGAGTTGGCAGATTGGCAAGTTTATCATTTTGACTTGTATCGTTTATCGGACCCTGAAGAGTTAGAGTTTATGGGGATTCGAGATTATTTTGGTGATTCAAGTCATTGTCTAGTTGAATGGCCTGAGCGTGGCATTGGTTTTTTGCCGCCTCCAGATTTAGATTTAACATTGACCTATATTGATGATCAACGTGAAGTCACTTTACAAGCGAATACTGAAATTGGATTAAGAGTATTGAAAAATTTATGATAGTGCAGGAAAAAAAGCCCGGTTCAGTTAAGACTTTCTCGTCTTCAATCAGATTAACACGGTTAACATCAGTGTTATGTTTTTTGTGCTTTGTATTTATATTACAAAGCATTAGTTTTAATGCCTTCGCTGCTCAAAAAAATGAGCTCAAAGGGGTACGAACTTGGCCATCTCCTGATAATACGCGTATTGTATTAGATCTTGCTCAAAAACCCGACTATGAAACTCATTATCTGACGCACCCAGACCGTCTAGTGGTGGACTTAAAAACTACTAATAACAAAGCGAACTTAAAAAAGATTAGCAATAAAGGTGTTTTGATCAAGAATATTCGTGAAAGTGCGAGTGGTGAAAGTGGTACATTCCGTCTAGTTGTTGATTTAAAAAAAGCCAGTAAAGCGAAAATTTTTAGTTTACGACCAGCAAAACCCTATGGCCATCGTTTAGTCATCGACCTGCCCACTCTTGTTACTAAGGTACCCAAAAGTATTGCTGCAGTGCCAAATGGTCGCGATATTATTATTGCTGTTGATGCAGGGCATGGTGGTGATGACCCTGGTGCATTGGGTAAATATACCTACGAAAAGAAAGTCACTCTACAAATTGCTAAACGTTTAAAAACCAAAATTGATGCACAAAAAGGGATGCAGTCTTTTTTAATTAGGACGGGTGATTATTTTGTTAATTTGAATAAAAGGTCTGAAATTGCACGCAAAGGAAAAGCCGACTTCCTCGTTTCTATTCATGCCGATGGTTTTACTTCAAGCCAACCTAGAGGGGCATCCGTATGGGTATTATCAAACCGCAGAGCAACCACTGAGTTAGGCCGTTGGATGGAAAAACACGAAGCACATTCTGAATTGTTAGGTGGTGCTGGTGATATTATTCAAGACTCCGATAGTGTGCCATTTTTGAATAAAATGTTATTGGATATGTCGATGGGTAATACCATGGGCGTCGGTTATACGATTGGTGACTTAGTGACGACGGAGCTTTCTAAAGTCACTCAAATGCATAAGAAAAAACCAGTACATGCAAGTTTAGCCGTGCTTAAATCGCCAGACATTCCTTCTATTTTAGTAGAAGCCGGTTTTATTACTAACCGCACTGAAGAACGTTTATTAAACCAAGCTGAGTTTCAAAATAAAATTGCGAGTGCGGTTTATAAAGGAATTTATAAGCATTTTAATGATAAACCACCCCAAGGTAGCCTATTCGCTCAGAAAAAACGCGCGATTAAACATACCGTAAGAAGCGGAGAGTCTTTATCTGTTTTAGCAAGACGCTATAGCGTAACGAGTAATGAACTTAAATCGTTTAATCATTTAAAATCTAATTCATTACGAATTGGCCAAGTGTTAAGTATTCCACCTAATTATCAAGTTGCTGCAAATGAACCAACGAGTCAACAGAATGCAGCGCCGGTCAGAAGAAAAGCACAAACTCATGTTGTAAAACGTGGTGAATCATTATCTGTGATTGCAGCCAAATACCAACAAAGCACAAAAACACTAGCCGAATACAATCAATTGCGTTCGACAACCTTAGCGATTGGGCAAAAGATTAACATTCCCGGAGATGTTCAAACTAGTGTTGCATCAACCACCGTAGTGAATGCGTCTAAACCTATGACTCAACGAGTGCTACAAAAAGAGCAACTTCATCAAGTTAAACGGGGCGAGTCTTTGTCTGTGATTGCTAGTCAATATGATAAAAGCATTGCTCAGTTAATGTCTTATAACAAGTTACAACGTTCATCTTTACAAGTAGGACAAAAAATTAAGATACCCGGTGTCTATATTGAAGTCGCAGCGACTGCAACACCTAGTGTACAAGCACCCATTGTTAATACTCCCGAGATACATAAAGTACAGCGTGGTGAGTCGTTGTCTGTGATTGCTAACCAGTACAATAAAAGTATTGCTGAAATTAAAGATTATAACGACTTAAAAACGACCACCTTGTTTGTTGGCCAGCAGCTAAAACTTTCTAAACAACAGAAACCTGTATTAGCTGTCGCTGAACGAAAACAGTCACAACAAAAAAATAAAGTTATAAAAGCGCAAACACACAAAGTGAAACGTGGTGAGTCTTTATCTGCAATCGCACAAAAATATGCATCCACAACGGCGCAACTAAAACAATATAACAACCTTAAAAGTACGTCTTTATTGATTGGTCAAAAAATAAAAATTCCTGGTAATCAACAACAAATTACTCAACGACCGGATCTTATTTACCGTGTTAAAAGTGGTGACTCGCTATCGGTGATTGCAAGTCAATATGATATGAGCACAAAAGCATTAAAAGATTATAATCAATTAAGATCTAGTAGTTTACGTGTGGGACAAAAAATTAAGGTACCCGGAACGATGACGACGGCTGCTGTTAAAAAAGTTGTAGTGCCTACTCAGCATAAGGTCAGTAGTGGTGAATCATTGTCTGTGATTGCTGAAAAATATGATCGTACTTCAAAGCAATTTGAAGTCTATAACAATTTAAGTTCTTCACGTTTATTAGTCGGGCAGGTGTTAAAAATTCCAGGTGCGAATTATGTTGCTCCATCTGTACCTGAATCGCATAAGGTGAAAAGTGGTGAATCGCTGTCTGTCATCGCTTATCAATATGGAACAACGTCAGAGCAACTGAAACTGCATAATAAGTTACGCTCAAGTACCTTATTTGTTGGTCAAGTATTAAAAATTCCGACACAAAAAGTACAACAAACAGAGCACAAAGTGCGAAGTGGAGAATCTTTATCGGTTATTGCTCAACGCTATGGCACCACGACGACTGCCATTAAATCAACCAATAATCTACGTTCGAATTCACTGGCCGTTGGGCAAGTGCTTACTATCCCTATCAGCTAGTACTGCGAGTGTAAAAGCATGTCTATTCAAATATTACCGGCACGTTTAGCTAACCAAATAGCAGCTGGAGAAGTGGTCGAGCGACCAGCTTCAGTGGTTAAAGAGTTAGTCGAAAATAGTTTAGATGCCGGAGCAACGCGGATTGAAATCGAGATTGAGCAAGGCGGTGCTAAATGTATTCGTATTAAAGATAATGGTAATGGGGTTAGTAAAGACCAACTTACTCTTGCTTTGAGTCGACATGCAACCAGTAAAATAAGCCACCTTGACGACCTAGAAGCGATTGTTAGTTTAGGTTTTAGAGGAGAGGCGTTAGCCAGTGTCAGTTCAGTGGCTCGTTTAACGTTTACTTCAAAACCCGCGGATCAAGATCAAGCTTGGCAAGCCATTGCGGAAGGTCGAGATATGCAAGTAAATGTGCAGCCTGCGGCTCATCCTCAAGGTACTACTGTCGAAGTATTAGATCTGTTTTTTAACACTCCTGCTCGTCGCCGCTTCTTAAAAACTGAAAAGACAGAATTTCAACATATTGATGAATTAATAAAACGTATTGCGCTTAGTCGTTTTGATATTGCAATTAGTTTGAAACACAACAATAAAATGGTACGACAATATCGTGCCGCTCCGCAACAAAGTCAGCAAGAAAAACGCATTGCAGCTGTTTGTAGTGAACAATTTATTCAACATGCTGTTTTTTTTGAACATGCAGATCAAGCATTAAAAATTTCAGGTTGGGTATCGGATCGTTTATCGCCAAGACCTTTAGCCGACGTGCAATATTGTTATATTAATGGGCGCATGATCCGCGACAAATTAGTTAACCATGCAATCAAACAAGTTTATGCTCACTTCTTACCGCCGGGTATGTTTCCTGGGTATATTATTTATATTAAATGTGATGCAAAAGAGGTCGATGTTAATGTCCATCCTGCTAAGCATGAGGTCAGGTTCCATCAAGCGCGTTGGGTGCATGATTTTATTAGTAGTACGCTGAATAGCACACTAAATGATAGCTCGTTATTAAGCCATCAGAATGACTTAACTACATCAGCTGCCGGACATGACTATCAAGTACCTACTAGTATCAGTGATACTCAACCCACAGGTGCAACCAGTAACGCTGCTAGTGTAAGTAATAGCGGTAATAGTCATAACAATTATCACAATCAAAATAACCCTCATTATTTAGATACGGGTACGAATAACCGTGTTGGGCAGGGCAACCAAGGGGCATCAACTGGAGCTGCCAATCCTCATTACTCACCTGCAGTGCAGAGGCCTGGACTCGATCACCAACAAGTAGAGGCCTACTGTGATTTTGTTGCTGAAGCTTACCAACAAAATATCGTTTCTCCTGCAACGCATAACTCGTCGTTGAATAAAAACGTAGATGTAAAAGTCGCCAATGTAGTGTCCTCGATCGGTGCAGATTATTTATTGTTACAACCGTTACAACCCGAGTTGATGGCCTTATCTAACAATGGTTTGCTATTAATGTCATTAAAGCAGGCCAATGAGATCGTAGTTAGCGAGCATTTAGTGACTGCTTGGCAAAATGGTGAAGTTATCTCTCAACCTTTATTATTGCCAGTGCGATTTAAATTAGATGAAACAATGCAACAAGTGGCACAACAAGCTGAAACCTTATTAAATCGACTTGGTTTTAGTTATAAATTTCAATCTCAATTTTTGATTGTTAGTCAGGTGCCAGCGCCTTTCAGGCATTCACCTATTGCGGTTATTCTGCCTGCTTTATTTGATTTATTAAAACAAAGCCATACAGCAGCGATAGATGACAATGATCAACAACAAGTTGAATTAATTTGCCAACAATTAGGGGCATTATTAGTAGCCAATGAAATGGCAATCACTCCTTCATTAACGCAAATAGAAACATTGCTAACGTCGTTAATGCCATTATCCGCAACACATTTACAACGCTGTTTCAAACAACCCGATTTGTCGTTGTTATTACAAGGTATTCAGTAGCATGTCCGATACAAGCATTTCTCCTTTTCCGCTCGCTATTTTTTTAATGGGGCCAACTGCATCTGGCAAAACTGATTTAGCTATTAAGCTCGCACAACAATGCCAATGTGAAATTATCAGTGTAGATTCTGCACTAATTTACAAAGGGATGGATATTGGGACAGCAAAACCAAGTGCCCAGGAGCAGGCGCTCGCACCGCACCTATTAGTTGATATCATTGACCCTAAAGACAGTTATTCCGCCGGTAATTTTCGTGATGACGCGTTACGTTTGATGGGAGAGATTGTCGCGCGTGGTAATACGCCTTTATTAGTCGGTGGAACCATGCTTTATTATAAAGCCTTAGTTGAAGGATTATCTCCTTTGCCTAGTGCAGATATTGAAATTCGAGCGGGTATAGAGCAGCAAGTCAAAGAAACAAGCTGGCAAGCATTACATGATGAATTGCGTACCATCGACCCGGTATCAGCTGAAAGGATCCACGTTAATGACCCACAGCGTTTAGCGAGGGCTATTGAAGTTTATCGTATTAGTGGCAAGAGTATGACTGAGCTGACGGCCATTAAAAGTGATCCTATCCCCTTTAATATTAAACAGTTTGCAATTGCACCTCTAGACAAGTCAGTACTACATCAGCGAATTGAAAAGCGTTTTGATTTAATGCTCGCAGCGGGCTTTGAACAAGAAGTACAAAGCTTATATCAGCGTGGAGATTTGCATTTAGATTTACCTTCAATGCGTTGCGTTGGTTATCGTCAAATGTGGGAGTATATTGAAGGTAAAATGGATTATGAAGAGATGCGTTTTCGTGGAGTAGTAGCGACGCGACAATTAGCGAAAAGACAAATGACTTGGTTGCGAGGTTGGAAGCAAGATATTACTTGGTTAGAAAGTGCTGATGAGAATAACTTTGAAAAAATAAAGTCGGTTTTATTAAAACTTAGATTCAAATAAGAAAAGCATGATTAAAACGTTAGTTATTGAAATAACAAAGAGATAGAAAGAGGTACGGATCAAAATTTTAGGTTTTCAGTCGGTTTTTTTTGATCCCTTCGTTATACTGCAGTTCAGTGATAATAAAAAGAATAATAAGGACTATACATGGCAAAAGGACAATCTCTTCAAGACCCATTCTTGAACACTCTGCGTAAAGAGCGTATTCCGGTCGCTATTTATTTAGTCAACGGCATTAAATTACAAGGTCAAATAGAGTCTTTTGATCAATTTGTTATTCTATTAAAGAACACAGTGAGTCAAATGGTTTATAAGCATGCAATTTCAACTGTCGTTCCTTCTCGCGCCGTTCCTACCATTGCGCACGAAGAATAATTTATCAATTTTGGTAACATTTATGATAATGGCTTGCCTGCAGGCAGGCCATTTTTTTATCTAATCATTTTATAGCTGTGGTAGGATGAAGATCTATTTATAATTCTTACTTAATCTATTGGAGAGTTAATTGTTTGAACGTTACGAAGCCGGTGAACAGGCTGTTTTAGTCCATGTTTCTTTTTCAGATGAAAATAATAAAGAAGATCTTGATGAGTTAAAACTGCTCGTCAGTTCTGCCGGAGTTAATTCAGTTGCAACCGTAACTGGCCCACGTAAGTCACCCCATGCACGTTTTTTTGTTGGTACAGGTAAAGCACAAGAAATAGCTGATACTGTACGCACAATGGAAGCTGATATTGTTATCTTCAATCATGCTTTAACACCAGCACAATTACGTAATATGGAAAAGATTTGCGAATGTTTAGTGCTCGATAGAACGGCACTTATTCTTGATATTTTTGCACAACGAGCAAGAACCTATGAAGGTAAGTTACAGGTTGAGCTTGCACAGCTACATTATATGTCGAGTCGCCTGATTCGAGGTTGGTCGCACCTTGATAAACAAAAAGGTGGTGTCGGAATGCGCGGTCCAGGTGAAACACAGCTGGAAAGTGATAGACGTTTATTAAGCGCGCGTATTACCACTATCAAGTCACGTTTAGAAAAAGTATCTAAACAACGCGAGCAGGGACGTCGTTCTCGCTTACGCAATGAAGTGCCAACGGTTTCATTAGTGGGTTATACCAATGCGGGTAAATCTACATTATTTAATCAAATTACCGCTGCAAAAGTGTATGCCGCTGACCAACTTTTTGCTACCTTAGACCCGACATTGAGAAAGATCTCTGTTGATGATGTAGGGACTTGTATTTTAGCGGATACGGTAGGGTTTATTCGTCACTTACCGCATGATTTAGTTGCTGCTTTTAAAGCCACTTTGCAAGAAACTCGTGAAGCGACGTTACTATTACATGTTGTGGATTGCTCAGATGAAAACTATTTAGCGAATATTGATGCCGTTGAACATGTTTTAAATGAAATTGATGCCGGTGAAGTACCGTACTTAATGGTGATGAATAAAATCGATGCATTAGAGCAAGCCGAACCAAGAATTGATTACGACGAAACAGGTCAACCTATTCGAGTTTGGTTATCAGCTCAAAAAGATATTGGCGTTGATCTGTTATTCGATGCATTATCAATGTTGTTATCTGGAAAAATTCGTTCTTTACAGTTATCTATACCGCCTGCACAGGGGAAATTACGCGCTCTATTTTATCAATTAGAGTGTATTGAAAATGAAGAATATGCAGAAAATGGAAATAGTGTTATTAATATCCGTCTTAATAATACCGACTGGCAACGTTTGATCAAACAGGAAGGTAGTTATATCGAAGAGTTTGTAGTGGATAGCAATTACCAAACTGTTGCAGAATTAGATAAGGAAGAGTGGACCTAATATGTCATAAACTCTTTATTATTAGCGTGAACATTGTTACATTGCAGTAACAGTTTGAGTGTTTGGTAAATTCTTTTAAATGATTCATAGTTAAACAGATTTTATTAATTCAATTTATGAGTAAATCAGGAGCTAACATGGCTTGGAATGAACCGGGAAAAGATGATAAAAAAGATCAGGACCCGTGGAACAAAAACGGCAAAAAAAATGAACAAGGTCCTCCCGACCTAGATGTTGTTTTTCAAAAGATATCTGGTGTTTTAGGCGGTTTGTTTGGTAATAAATCAACACAAGGTCCTAGTGGCAGTGGTAATGGCGGAAAATTTATCGCTATTGCTATCTTAAGCATTATCGCTATTGTTTGGTTTGCAAGCGGTTGGTATACGGTTAAGGAATCTGATCGAGGTGTCGTGTTACGTTTTGGTGCTTACCACTCTCAAGTTGATCCTGGTTTACATTGGAATCCAAAATTTGTTGATCAAATTATTCCGATTAACGTTGAGGCTTTCCGTACCATGCCTACAACAGGTTTCATGTTAACTGAAGATGAAAACATCGTACAAGTTTCAATGGAAATTCAGTACCGAATTGTTGCACCTGAAAAGTATCTGTTTAGTGTGACTAATGCTGATAATAGTTTATTACAAGCGTTAGATAGCTCTTTACGTTTCGTTATTGGTCATTCAACCATGGATGATGCATTAACAACGGGTCGTGAAGTGGTTCGTCAAGAAACATGGGAAATGTTGGATAAAATCATCGCTCCTTATGATCTAGGTATCCAAATTGTTGATGTTAACTTACAACAAACGCGTCCACCTGAACAAGTTAAAGATGCCTTTGATGATGCAATTGCAGCACAAGAAGATGAAGAGCGTTTTGTCCGTGAAGCCGAAGCTTATGAGCGTGAGAAAGAACCGATTGCACGTGGTCAAGTGAAACGTATCGAACAACAAGCTCGTTCATATGAAGAAGGTATTATATTACAAGCGCAAGGTGCGGTAGCAAAATTCAATCAATTATTACCAGAATATCAAGCTAACCCTGATGTTACTCGTCAGCGTTTATACATTGAAACGATGGAAAGAGTTCTTAGTAATAGCTCTAAAGTCTTAATTGATAACCAAGCTGGCGGCAATTTAACTTTCTTACCTCTTGATAAGTTAATGAGTAATCCTGACAACGGCTCATCTCGTTTACCGGTTGAAACCGAAATTGAAACTCGTTCTCGTGCCGATGAACAAGCAGATCTCGATGAACGCGCAACAAGTAGCGAACGTGCTACGCGTGGCACTCGAACTACTGGGAGAGACTAATCATGAAAAAATTCTTAATACTGCCAGCCATTCTATTTTTGGTTTTTGTAAGCAGTGCATTTGTTGTGACTGAAGGTCAAAACGGTATTGTTTTACAATTTAGTAAAGTGAAGCGTGATAGTGAAGATAAACCGGTTGTATATGGCCCTGGTTTACATTTTAAAGTCCCGTTTATTGATGCTGTTCGTGTGATGGATACGCGTATTCAAACACTTGATGACCAACCTGACCGTTTTGTAACCTCAGAGAAGAAAGATTTAATTATCGATTCTTATGTGAAGTGGCAAATAGACGATTTGGCTGTTTATTACCTAGCAACAGGAGGTAATAAATTACAAGCTGAAGCGTTACTAAAACGTAAAATTAATAATGGTCTACGTAACGAGATTGGTTCACATACGATTAAAGATATTGTATCTGGTAAACGTGGTGAAGTGATGGAAACAGCACTGAAACGTATGGCGCGTTCATCTGAGTTAGGTATTAAAGTTGTTGATGTTCGCATCAAGAAAATTAACTTACCTGATGGTGTAAGTAACAGTATTTACAAACGTATGCGTGCTGAGCGACAAGCTGTTGCAAGAGAGCATCGTTCAGAAGGTCAAGAGAAGTCTGAAGTGATCCGCGCAAACATCGACCGTAAAGTATCAATTATGTTGGCTCAAGCGAATAAAGAGTCTGCGGAGATACGTGGTCGAGGTGATGCTCATTCATCAAAGATTTACTCTGAAGCTTTCTCTCAAGATCCTGAGTTTTATGCCTTTATGCGTAGTATGCAAGCTTACCAAAAAAGCTTTGCAGACAAACAAGACGTGATGGTTTTAAGCCCTGATTCAGATTTCTTTAAATACATGGGCTCTCAAAAATAAATTTTGATGTGATTCATTTATTAAGAGATATTTGATTTAATAAACTTATTGAGATAGTAATAACTCATTGTAAAAAGGCCGATTTATCGGCCTTTTTTTATTTTTAAATATATAAATGCGTATTAACTAACAAAGATATTGATTCAACTGTTTAAACTTTGCTAAAATCCCCGTTCAATTCGCTAGAGATATGTGATTCTGATGGGAAAAAATGTAGTAATTCTTGGCACTCAATGGGGTGATGAAGGTAAAGGTAAAGTAGTAGATCTACTTACAGACAAAGCGCAATGGGTTGTTCGCTATCAAGGTGGGCACAATGCGGGTCATACACTAGTAATCGATGGAGAGAAAACAGTACTTCATCTGATTCCATCAGGCATTTTGCGTGAAAACGTAAAATGTGTCATCGGTAATGGTGTGGTATTAGCACCAGATGCATTGTTCAAAGAAATGAACATGCTTATCGAAAGAGGCATTCCTGCTAAAGAACGTCTTTCAATCAGTGAAGGCTGTCCTTTAATCCTTCCTTACCATGTAGCATTAGATGTAGCACGTGAAAAAGCGCGCGGCAATAAAGCAATTGGTACAACTGGTCGTGGTATCGGTCCTGCTTATGAAGATAAAGTTGCTCGTCGTGGTTTACGCGTCGATGACTTATTCGACATGGAAAAATTCGCTGTTAAATTAAAAGAAGTTGTTGAATATCATAACTTCCAATTAGTTAACTACTACAAAGTAGAAGCAGTGAGCTATGAAGATGTATTAGCACAAATGACTGAAATAGCACCGCTATTAATTAGTATGGTTATTGATGTGACAGACGAACTAGATAAAGCTCGCTTACGTGGTGAGAATATCTTATTTGAAGGTGCTCAAGGTACATTACTTGATATTGACCATGGTACTTACCCGTACGTAACTTCTTCAAACACGACTGCAGGTGGTGTTGCTACTGGTAGTGGTTTTGGCCCAACACATCTTGATTATGTGTTAGGTATTGTTAAGGCTTATACCACTCGTGTTGGTTCTGGCCCTTTCCCTACAGAGCTTTACGATGGGATTGACAAGTTAGATCCTGCTGGTCACCACATGGGTACAATTGGCCATGAGTTTGGTGCAACGACAGGGCGTTTACGTCGTACAGGATGGTTTGACGCCGTTGCTATTAAACGTGCTGTGCAATTAAACAGTATTACTGGTTTTTGTTTAACTAAACTAGATGTTCTAGATGGCTTAGAAGAAATTAAAATTTGTACTGGTTACACTATGCCTAGTGGTAAAGTAGTTGATGTACCGCCTATGTGTGCAGACGGTTATGAGCAAGCAGTACCTATTTATGAAACAATGCCTGGTTGGTCTGAAGTTTCATTCGGTGTGACAACTTATGATGCATTACCAGCGAATGCTAAAGCTTACATCAAGCGCTTAGAAGAAATTACTGGCGTGCCAATGGATCTTATTTCTACTGGTCCAGATCGTAACGAAACAATTATTCAAGTTAATCCATTTAACTAATTGATTTAGTCAATACAATATTTGTTTTAAAAAGCCCTCTATATTGTAAAATATAGAGGGCTTTTTTGTATTAAGGGAAATAGCAGTCATGGTTAAAAAGTTAACTATCATGGATATTGCTAAACTAGCGGGTGTTGGAAAATCAACGGTATCACGTGTTTTAACAAACGATCCTAAAGTAAAAGTAAGTACACGTGAAAAAGTACAGCGTGTTATTCAAGAGTCTGGGTTTATTCCTTCTAAATCCGCACAAATGATGGGAGGAGGCACTAGTAAGGTGATTGGGATCATTGTCTCTCGATTATCATCTGTCTCTGAAAATCAGGTAGTAAGTGGGTTATTAGACATTATTTATGCGAATGGGTACGACGCTTTAATCATGGAAGGGCAATTCAGTGCAAGTAAAACAGATGAGCACTTACTTGTTCTTCAGAAACGCCATGTTGACGGGATTATTTTATTTGGCTTTAGTGATTATGATTTAACAGCATTAGAGTTATTAGGTCAGAAAGCGATTGTCATTGCTGTTAATAGTGATGTTATTTCATCGGTTGGTTACGATAATGATGGCATGATCCAGCAAGCAATGATTCACCTTCAGCAATTAGGAAAGCAACACATTAGCTATCTTGGAGTGAACCCTGAAGATAAAACAACAGGTTTAATGCGACTTAATGCTTACTTGGATTATTGCCAAGCGCATCAGTTAGTTAGTCGTTATGAGACCGGTGAGCTGAGCCATCATAGTGCTTATGATTTGACTGATGCAGTGTTAACTGCTGAAACCCAAGCCATTGTATGCGCTAGTGATACCTTAGCGATTGGTGTTGCAAAACGATTACAAGAACTTCAGCGTTATGACGTGATTGTTTCCGGAATAGGTGCATCAGATATGTTACCGTTTATTTTCGAGAATACATTCAGCATTGACCCAGGTTATTTTCAAGCAGGAAAAAGTGCAGCTGAATTATTATTCAAACAGTTATCTGGGGAACAGAAGGTAACGCACCTTGTTCAAGCTGCGACAATACATATGGGCCTAAAGGCTGAATAATTAACGCTCATAAATAGTATAAACTGATATCACTCGCACATATTGGGAGTGTTCCCATTTATTTCGTGATCATAACCACATTCTAAGTTGGCTCTTATTTTATTTACCTTCTTCATTGGTTATCATTTGACCAGTTAATGGGAGCGCTCCCATTTTGCATGGTTAATTACTAAAATGGACATCATTATGAGTAAAATTAAAGAACAAGATATCGCCTCCTTGATTGAGTATATAGGTGGAAAAGAAAATATCGCTAGTGTTAGTCACTGTCTTACAAGGCTTCGTTTTGTTTTAAATAACAATGATGCTGCGGATATTAAAAAAATTGAAAGCTTAAAAATGGTAAAAGGTTGTTTTACTAATGCAGGGCAATTTCAGGTTGTGATCGGGACAGAAGTTGATGATGTTTATAAAGTTTTAAATAAACTCATTGGCCACAGTGGTGATACTAAAGAGCAGAGCAAAGTCGCTGCTCGTCAAAATATGAGCCTGTTAGAGCGAAGTATCTCGCATATGGCTGAGATTTTTGTTCCTTTATTACCCGCTATTATTACCGGTGGTTTAATTTTAGGTTTCAGGAATATCATCGGTGATATTCGTATGTTTGATGGGAAAACCTTAGTAGAAATAAGCACTTTCTGGGCTGCAGTACATTCTTTTTTATGGATAATAGGCGAAGCTATTTTCCACTTTCTACCGGTTGCTGTGTGTTGGGCAACGGTTAAAAAGCTAGGTGGAACACCGGTTTTAGGAATCGTTTTAGGTATTACACTGGTCTCTCCGCAATTAATGAATGCTTACAATATTGGGGCTCAAGTCCCAGATGTATGGGACTTTGGTTTCTTTGTAATAGAAAAAGTGGGTTATCAAGCGCAAGTCATACCCGCTATATTTGCAGGGATGGCATTAGCTTATATTGAAGTTAACCTTAAACGTATTATTCCAGCGTATTTATATCTTGTGGTGGTGCCTTTTATCTCTTTGTTGGTCGCGGTTATTCTTGCGCATTCAATCATAGGCCCTATCGGCCGTGAAATTGGTAATTATGTTGGTTATGCAGCCAAAATAGCGATGACTGGCGACTTTGCGGTAATAGGTTCAATGATTTTTGCTTTCTTCTATGCGCCTTTAGTGATCACTGGTATCCATCACACCACTAATGCGGTGGACTTGCAGTTAATGCAAGACATGGGTGGTACGCCAATTTGGCCGCTTATTGCACTATCTAACATTGCTCAAGCTTCAGCCGTTGTTGGCATTATTTGGGTGAGTAAAAAGGCTAATGAACGTGAGATTTCAGTACCTGCTGCTATTTCTGCTTTTCTTGGAGTAACTGAGCCTGCGATGTACGGGATTAATATTAAATATAAATTCCCAATGTTGAGCGCGATGATCGGTGCTGCGGTTGCTGCTGGAATATGTGGTAGTGCGGGTGTGATGGCTAACGGTATCGGTGTGGGCGGTTTACCGGGCATTTTGTCTATACAACCACAGTTCTGGATGGTGTTCTTTGTCGCTATGTTAGCGGCCATTATTGTGCCAATTATATTAACCATCGTGCTTTATAAAAGAGCTGAGAAAAACCATAAGCTTGAAGGGCAAGAAGAAGCGGCGGCGGTGTCTTAATAGTTCCTCTTTAGGTTGATTTGATCTTCAACTTTAGCTTTTTTCTTTAAATAATTAGCAATTTCAAATAATAGTGGATGATTTTTTCATTCACTTAACGAGTACTCTATGAAAAATTTACACAACGAGTGGTGGCGTAAAGCGACTATTTATCAAATCTATCCTAAAAGTTTTTGCGATAGTGGCGGCAAAGGAACAGGCGATATTCAAGGTATCATTAGTAAATTAGATTATTTACAGACTTTAGGCGTTGATGCTATTTGGTTAACACCTATTTATTGTTCTCCAATGATTGATAATGGGTACGATATTTCCGATTATTACAATATTAATCCTGATTTTGGTGATATGGCAGATTTTGATATGCTGCTGTCTACTGCTCACCAAAAAGGGATACGTATTATTCTTGATATAGTGGTCAATCATACCTCTACTGAGCATCAATGGTTTCAGTCTGCACTCGCAGATAAAAACAGTCCTTACCGTGATTACTATATTTGGCAAGATCCAAAAATGGGTGCCGAGCCTAATAATTGGCAATCTAAGTTTGGCGGTAATGCGTGGAAGTTTGATCAAAAAAGTGGTCAATATTATTTGCATCTATTTGCTGAACAGCAAGCAGACTTGAATTGGGAAAATCCAAAAGTACGTGCAGAAGTTGAGAATATTATTAGCTTTTGGGCTGAAAAAGGTGTCGATGGATTTCGTTTAGATGTGATTAATTTAATTTCTAAGCAACCCTCTTTTCCCGAGGATGAAAGCGATGGCAGAAAATTTTATACCGATGGGCCGCGTGCGCATGAATATCTGCAGCGATTAAGTGAGTCTGTCTTTAATAAGTATGGTTCGGTTACCGTGGGAGAAATGTCTTCAACTAGCCTTGCGCATTGCCAACAATATTCTGCAACCGATGCAACTGAACTGTCCATGGTATTTAACTTTCATCATCTTAAAACAGATTATAAGGATGGTGATAAGTGGACCAATGCACCGTTAGACTTGTTGCAATTAAAACAAATATTTAATTACTGGCAACAGGGAATGCATAATAAGGGGTGGTCTGCTCTTTTTTGGTGTAATCACGATCAGCCGCGTATTGTTAGTCGATTTGGTGATGATAAACAATATCGTGTGCAATCGGCTAAAATGCTCGCCAGTGCCTTACATATGCTGCAGGGAACACCTTATATCTACCAAGGTGAAGAGATTGCGATGACCAACCCTGGGTATCAATCAATTAGCCAGTATCGTGACCTTGAGAGCATTAATATGCATCGAATCATGCTTGAACAGGGGAAAACTGAACAACAAGTGATGGCTATTTTAGCTAATAAATCACGTGACAACTCACGCACACCTATGCAATGGAATAAAAAAGAGCAAGCTGGATTTAGTGATGTGCAGCCGTGGTTAGAAGTGGCGAGTAATTATCTTGAAATTAATGTTGAAGCTGCTCTGTTAGATCAAAATTCGGTCTTTTATCATTACCAAAAATTATTGATATTACGTAAACAGTTAGATGTTATTTGTTGGGGGGATTATCAGGATCTTTGTCCGGAGCATGAACTGCTATTCTGTTATCAGCGCACAACCCCTGAACAAAAACTATTATGCATTAATAATTTCTCCTCAGAGCAAGTGTCTTATGCTTTGCCCGATTCACTTTGTTTGGAAAATACAAAGGTTATTATTGCTAACTATAGCGAATCCGAACAAGTGGACAGTAATGGACGAGTAATAAATAGTTTGTTAAGTAAAGATATCACGTTACGTCCTTTCGAAAGTTTAGTGTTGTTGGAGGAAGTATAAGAGAAGTTTAGATCAAGTTTATAAGAGGTTGCTACGGGAGATGTCTCTCGTAGCAATTTTTTTACTGCGGTTGGGGTGATAATTACAGTAC
The DNA here is from genome assembly GCF_011378715.1 of Psychromonas sp. SA13A. Classification (GTDB taxonomy): domain Bacteria; phylum Pseudomonadota; class Gammaproteobacteria; order Enterobacterales; family Psychromonadaceae; genus Psychromonas. The sequence continues at coordinate 63,269 of NZ_WTKU01000016.1, forward strand.
TTATCTTATTATTGCATTGTGGATGAAGTTAACTTAAATATTATCTACACACTATTTATGTTAATCAGTATCAACTAACTCGGTTTGCCGCGATATGAGCAAGGCTGATCAATGCTTGTTTGTATTCGCTTTCAGGTAAGATAGTAATCGCATTAATGGCTTTATCCGCTTCTTGCATGGCACGTTTTTTGGTATATTCAAGTGCCTTTGTTTCATTCAGCGCTTGCATGATTAAATCAAAGTGTTGCATACCATTGGCTTTTTCAATTGCTTCTCTAATCAAAGCACTTTGAGCCCCTGTACCGTGTTGCATTGCGTACAGTAGTGGTAGAGTTGGTTTGCCTTCTGCTAGGTCATCACCTGTATTTTTACCCATCTCCTGCGCATCAGACGCATAATCCATGACATCATCAGTTAATTGGAAAGCTGTGCCTAAGTAAGTCCCGTAATTAAGTAACGCATCTTCTATCGCTTGAGGTTGTTGGCCTAATACGGCAACTAATTGCGTAGCCGCTTCGAATAGTTTTGCAGTTTTAAAGTAGATCACATCCATGTAGGTTTTTTCAGTGGTATCGGGATTATTGCAATTCATTAATTGCAATACTTCTCCTTCAGCAATGACATTGGTCGCGCTGGCTAAAACATTCATGACTTTAAAATTCTCAAGCTCTGTCATCATTTCAAAAGAACGGCTATATAGAAAGTCCCCGACGAGTACGCTTGCTGCATTACCAAATAAAGCGTTGGCTGTTTTCTCGCCGCGGCGAAGGTCTGACTCATCAACAACATCATCGTGTAATAACGTCGCAGTATGGATGAATTCAATAATAGCCGCTAACTTTGTAATGTTAGGAGAATAGACATTAATCGCTTGTGCCGCTAATACAGTAATAAGTGGGCGAATACGTTTACCACCACTATTAATGATATAGAAGCCGAGTTGATTAATTAACGCAACATCAGAGCTTAACTGTTCAGTAATCAATTGATTCACCTGAGTCATACTTGTTGAAGAAAGCTGCTGAATTTGTTTAATATCCATGCGTAAAAAGTCCCATTGGATGTCTTGAAAATAGTGCGTGTATTATTGCCGTTTATTGAACATATCTCAACACCCGATGGCGATTAACAAAGGCTTAAGCGTAATTTATTAGTGTTCGACATGCTTAACGACTATTTAATTGATTTTTAATGTTTTATTTTGCTGATTTTTGATGGTTTTTTGGGCTTTTTTTGAGCGTGTAAATTTAGCAATAAACTAATTGTAATTTTTTAGCCAAAACTGATTGCCAAAGGGCGAATGTCTCTGTAGAATCCGCGTCCATTGTGATTAATTAGTGCGCTCTCGATGTTATGTTTGAAATAAAACAACACGAGATGCCTGAACGGAGTAAGAAACATGTACGCTGTTATCCAGAGTGGTGGCAAGCAACACCGTGTTGCTGTTGAACAAACTCTTCGTTTGGAAAAACTTGATGTTGAAGCTGGTGCAACTGTAGAATTTGATAAAGTTCTATTAGTAGCAAGTGCTGAAGACGTTAAAGTTGGTGTTCCATACGTTGAAGGAAGTAAAGTTACTGCAGAAGTAGTAGCTCACGGTCGTGGTAAAAAAGTTAAAATCGTTAAATTCCGCCGTCGTAAACATTCGCGTAAACAAGCTGGCCATCGTCAGTGGTTTACTGAAATTAAAATTACTGCGATTAACGCTTAATTAGGAGTTATTAAAAATGGCACATAAAAAAGCTGGTGGTAGTACTAATAACGGTCGCGACTCAGAAAGTAAACGTCTAGGCGTTAAACGTTTTGGTGGCGAATCTGTTTTAGCTGGTAACATTTTAGTTCGTCAACGTGGTACTAAATTCCACGCTGGTCTAAATGTTGGCCTAGGTAAAGACCACACACTATTCGCTAAAGCGACTGGTACTGTTAAATTCGAAAAGAAAGGCATGCCTTTACGTTCATTCGTGAGCATTGTTGCTGAATAGTTTTTTCGAAGCAAATTTTAAAAAGCCTCGCAAATGCGAGGTTTTTTTTTGTCTATCTATTTCTATTGAAAATAAAAAATGTGATCTATGATCAATAGAAATGGGTATAATCATCGTTACTTAAGTAGCGAATATGTTTTTTGGAGGTTGTAATGAAGTTTGTTGATGAAGCAAGAATAAAAGTTGATGCTGGAGACGGTGGCAACGGTGTAGTCGGCTTTCGTACTGAAAAATATATTCCTCGTGGCGGCCCTAATGGCGGCGACGGTGGTGACGGTGGTGATGTTTACCTTGAAGCTGATGAAAACCTAAATACTTTAATTGATTTCCGTTTTGTTCGTTTTTATAACGCAGAACGTGGTGAAAATGGTCAAGTTTCTGACTGTACGGGTTCTCGTGGTAAAGATAAAATCATCAAAGTACCGGTCGGTACTCGTTGTCGTGATGATGATACTGGTGAGATTGTTGGTGACTTAACTAAAAATGGTCAAAAGCTAATGGTCGCTAAAGGCGGTTTCCATGGCTTAGGTAATGCTCGTTTTAAAACGTCGACTAACCGTGCGCCTCGTCAAAAGACAGAAGGGACAGCTGGTGAAGTACGTAACTTATTATTAGAGTTATTATTACTTGCCGATGTAGGCATGCTAGGTCTACCTAATGCCGGTAAATCGACATTTATTCGAAGTGTTTCTGCTGCAAAACCTAAAGTAGCTGATTATCCATTTACTACGTTAATACCTAACCTAGGTGTGGTGAGTATGGGACATGGTAATAGTTTTGTTATTGCTGATATTCCTGGATTAATTGAAGGTGCTTCTGACGGTGCAGGTTTAGGTACACGTTTCTTACGTCATCTAGAGCGCTGTCGTGTGTTGTTACACATGATTGACTTGTTACCGGCTGATGCAAGTGATCCGGCTGAGAATGCCTTAGTTATCTTAGAAGAGCTAAAAAAACACAGCCCTAAACTAGCAGAAAAGCCACGTTGGTTAATCTTTAATAAAACTGATTTGTTATTAGAAGATGAAGCCGAAGAAGTGATGCAACGTGTTAAAGACGCGTTACAGTGGGATGGACCTGTTTATAAAGTAGCTGCTATCTCTAAGACAGGTACTCATGACGTGTGTAAAGAGTTGGTTGCTTACCTTGAAGAGTTACCTACAGAATTCACACCAGAAGAAGAGCGTCAGCAAGTTGAATTCCAATGGGATGATTACCATAAAGCGGCCATTGACGCTGTTGAAGGTGCTGTGCATATTGACGACGATGATGATGACGAGTGGGATGATCATCCAAACATCGTGTATGTCAACGAATAATAATTAATCACATAATTAACTGATTAATTGAATGAATGACCAATAGTCTGCTATTAAAGCTAGGTTATTGGTCATTTTTGTTTTTGTAACAATAAACCTACCTTATTTACCTTATCCATAACATTACCTTCGGTTTTCATTTATAGCTTTGATCGCATTCATTTTTGTTGAGTATCTATTTGAAAAAAGTCATTCGGCTGTTGTTTCTAATATAGTTATCAGTATTAATGAAGTAAGTGTTTACTGGATTATTAAATGACATTTTAGGAGTTATCATGTCACTACAAGAACAACCAATGATAGGCTCGTTAAAATCAGAAACTAGCTTTATTGAACAAAGTATTAACTGGTTTAGCGAGCACCATCAATTGTTTATAAGTTATATTTCTAATATTGTCATCGCAATATTAATTATTATTGTGGGGGTGAAAATAGCGCGAGGGTTGTCAGTTTTTTTAGCAAAAAGGTTAAAAAGCAAAGCAATAGACATGACCATCGTAGATTTTCTGTCCGCAATTACCTATTACGCATTAATTATTCTTACATGGATTGCTGCCTTAGGACATTTAGGTGTTCAAACTGCATCTTTGGTCGCGATCATTGGTGCCGCTAGTTTAGCAATCGGCTTAGCACTTAAAGGTTCATTATCTAATTTTGCTGCTGGGGTGCTGTTAGTGGTGCTTAGGCCTTTCACTGCAGGAAATTTTATTGAAGCTGCTGGTACTGCAGGTACAGTTGAATCTATTCAGCTTTTTAATTGTGTATTAAGAACTGGGGATAATAAACTTATTTTTGTACCAAACTCAGCTATTTTGAAAGGTAATATCGTCAATGTTTCGCGCAAACCTGAACGTCGTATTGATTTAATCATACGTGTTAGTTATCAGGCCGATTTGAAACAGGTGAAACAGTTACTGGAAACAACAGTACTAGCAAATGAGAAGGTATTAAAAGAGCCTGGCTTACAAGTTGCGGTCTCTGACCTTGCCAGTTCAAGTGTTAACTTAGTGGTGCGTCCTTGGGTGAAATCTGCTGACTATTGGTCTGTTCGTTTTGCTTTAACTGAAAGCATTAAAAATGCATTATATAGTGCCGAAATTGATATTCCTTATGCGCAGCTATATTTACATAAAAAGTAATCTGAACTGTTCTTGAGACAAGCAGACTAATATGCTCATCGCTCGTAGATGTTATCCTATTGAGGTATTAATATCTGGCTATTTAATATCTGGTTAATTAATATCTAGACAGAATTGAGTCTCAAGGTGAGTTTTCTTTTGTTAACTGTGCATTGCAACGCATCAAGGGTCGTATCAGGGCTTATTTTTTATCCCCTTATCACCACCATTTATAATAATGTTTTTTCTTTTAAGGAGTCATATGATTGAACAGGCTGAAGTCTATGTAAGTACTTGGTTACTTTCATTAAATATTGGTAACTGGGTTGCTAACTTTGCTTTTATGTTATGTCTTACAATGATATTGCAACTAATTTGGCGTTACTTTGCAAAAAGAACTGAAAATGTAATTTCTAAAACTTCAAATAATTGGGACGATATTGTTTTTTATGGGGTGAATAAACCCATTAATTGGGTGATTTTGTTAATGGGCACCTCTATGTCATTAAGGGTCGTTGCCGAAAGTGAAGAATTGGTTATCTCTGACTACCTACCTGTGGTGCAAAAGGTGGCAATTCTCTTTATAGTGGGGTGGATATTCTGGCGCTTAGTCTATAAAGCAGAACATACCTACGTTGCTGATGATGCAAAAGATACAACCACAGTGACTGCATTGGCTAAATTAGCAAAACTTTCCATTATTACTATTATCACATTATCTATTATTCAAACCTTAGGGGTGAGTATTTCTGGTGTGCTCGCATTTGGTGGAATGGGTGGACTAATAGTTGGTATGGCAGCCAAAGATTTATTATCAAACCTATTTGGTGCGACCATGGTTTATATGGATAAACCCTTTAAAGTTGGTGATTGGATACGTAGCCCAGATAAATCTATTGAAGGGACAGTAGAGGAAATCGGTTGGCGTGTAACGCGTATTCGCACTTTTGATAAACGTCCTATTTATGTGCCAAATAGTCTATTCACTACGATCGTTGTAGAGAACCCATCACGTATGACTAATCGACGCATTAAAGAGAACTTTGGCCTACGTTATAAAGATATTAAACAAATCGAAGATATCATTAAATCGGTTAGAGAAATGTTGGAAAATCATCCTGATATAGATCAATCTCAAACATTGATTGTTAACTTTGATTTATTTAATAACTCGTCTCTAGACTTCTTTATCTATACGTTTACTAAAACAACGAATTGGGTTTTATTCCATGAGGTTAAGCAGGATGTATTATTAAAGGTTGCAGATATTGTGATACAGCATGATGCTGAGTTTGCTTTCCCTACTCGTCAACTACATCTTAATAAAGACGATCATAAAATGCTTTTTAATGATAACCATAGGCACGAAAGTAGTCAGTACGATAAATATGAGAAGCCTGAAACGGCGAAATAAGGCTGTTAATTAATAGTTTTGCTTGATAGCCAATAGAGGAGCTTAGACTTCTCGCTTTTGCTATAAATCTAGCGATAGTGAGTGGTTTACCGATACGCTAACACTATGTGGTAAAGCTAAACTATGTTAATAGGGCAAAGGTGTAATAAAGAAAAATGACCGTTTAGATTTAAACGGTCATTTTCTTAACTTACGAGGCTGTAACAAAAACGCTGCAAGCTGCCTTTATCAATGAAATACTATGCACTCTATGCACTCTATGCACTCTATGCACTCTATGCACTCTATGCACTCTATGCACTCTATTCACTCTATTCACACTATACTCACAAATAACAGATGTGATTGTTTATCTATTATGTTGATCTTATTTTAAATAGGCCTGCGCTTCTTTTTCAACGTTATCAAGTTCGTCTAGTAGCTCTAATAATTCAGGTTCTAAATGATGTGCTTTAACCCCTTGCTTAAGCTCTTTTTCGATTAACCCTGCAATATTCTTTAATTTGGGTACGCCACTATAGCTACAACCGCCATGAAATTTATGAATGATGGTAACAAACTGCTCATGGTCGCCTTCTTCTTCAATAATTAGGTTTGCGGCGTTTCTGATGTCTGCAAACTCATTCAATAACATACTTAACATCTCTTTGGCTAAATCAGTTTTTCCTGCTGATTGCTGTAATGCAAGTGTCCAATCAAATGATTTTTTTTCTATAATAGGCAATGTTGGAGGAGGTGTTGGTGATGTTTCTTGATCCGATAAAGGATCAATAACTTTAGCATTCGGCGCCCACTTATTAATAATTACCTGTAAAGCCAATTCATCAATTGGTTTAGCTAAACAATCATCCATACCTTTTTGTAGCAGCTGTTCTTTTTCACCTGGTAAAACATGTGCTGTGACGGCAATAATCGGACTTTCTTGATTTAAAGAGTTCTTTTTGATTTCTGCACAGGCACTAACACCATCTAAAACTGGCATCTGGATATCCATGAAGATAATGTCAAAAGGTATTTTCTGTGCTTGTTCTACGGCTTCTCGTCCATTATGACAGGTAGTGACTCGATTAACGCGATCGCTTAGCATCGCTGAAATGAGTTTTAAATTGGCTCGGTTGTCATCAACGGCCATCACGTTGATGTCTTTACGCTGCAATGGCGCTGAAACTTGCAATGTGGTGGGCGTCGTTTCATTAGACACTAAAGCATTGGCAAAGTTTTTATGATTAATCGGTTTACTTAAGCAATGGGTGATACCGGTATTCATTAATTGTTCATATACACTGGGATCACTGGAATTGAGTAACACTATAATATTGTCAGTATATTGCTTCGCTTGTTCTATATGATTTAATAATGGACGTATATCTTGGTTATTGCTGTGCCCGATGACAACGCTGTCATAGCATTTATTGAGTGCTTTTTTCCATTGCAGATCGGTCTCAGTAAGGGTGGCGTTTGTTTTCCATTGCGTTAGTAACTGTGTACAAGCCCTTGCCGCATATTCATTCGATTCATAGGCTAATACACTGCGGTTTGATAATCTAGTCAATGGTAAAGATTCCAATGAGGCTCTTGTATTCTTTTCTATTTCAATAACAAACCAGAAAACTGACCCTTGATCAGGTGCGGACGTAAGATCGATATGGCCTTTCATTTGGCGAACTAGCTTTTGTGTGATCACTAATCCTAAACCGGTACCACCATATTGACGAGTGATACTACTATCTGCCTGTCCAAAGGCTTTAAAGAGTTGTACTTGTTGCTCCTTAGAAATACCGATCCCCGTATCAGAGATAACAAATTTTAGCTTGATGTTGTTCTCTTTACTGCAGTCTTCCTCAATACGTTGAATATTAACGTCAATATTACCTTGTTCAGTAAACTTGACGGCATTACCTATTAAATTGGTTAACACTTGTTGTAAACGCATTGCGTCGCCAATTAACTCTTGCGGTACATTGCTATCAATATACATACTTAGTTCAATATTTTTTTCATGTGCACTTTGTGCCAAGAGATGCATCGTTTCGTTAATGCAATCACGAATATCAAAGGGAATGTTTTCGAGGTCTAACTTGCCTGCTTCTAGTTTAGAAAAGTCTAAAATGTCATTAATGATATTAAGTAAATTACCTGCGGAGCGTTCAATCGTTTGTAAGTAATCAACTTGGTTATTAGTAAGTTGTGTTTTCAGTAATTGCCTTGCAAATCCAATCACTCCATTAAGTGGAGTACGTAATTCATGGCTCATATTGGCCAAGAATTCAGATTTTACTGACGCTGCTTGCTGCGCTTCTTTACGGGTAATATCTAGTTCAATATTTTGTACTTCCATTTGATCTAGCGTTTCTCGCAACTCACTGGTGGCTAAATCAATACTTTCTTGCATCTCTTCGTGATGTTTAGACATGGCCACGGCCATTTCATTGATACCGTGTTGCAATAGACTAATTTCACCAGTGTACTCACCTTCTACACGTGAGTTTAAACGCCCAAGACTGATTTTTTCAACGACGGAGGCCATTTCTGAAATAGGGGCGGTAATGCGCTTTGCTTGTCTGAAGGCTAAATAAACACTGCCTAATATGCCCATTAATACTACCAGCAAGGAGATTGCAGCATCGCGGTATAGTAATAATTCAACTTGGTCTCGATTTATCTCTAATGCCACATACCCGACCACTTTGCGGGGTTGATCAAAGGTTAATTGGTACTCTAAAAAGTTGGTTTCATCAATAATGGGACTATGAATAATAATATTGTTACCGATAGTGCTGATCTGCGGTAAATCTGGAATAGGTTCATCGACGGCTAACCTCAATTGTTTATAATCTCGGTGATAATTACTGATCACAAACAATTCATTGTCAGCGGTAAATATCGCAATGCTCTTGATCATGGGGCTATTTTTACGGTGTGTTGCACCAATTAAACGGCGTAAAATAGTTCTTGTTTCATCTTGCATTCCATATTCACTGGCAATCGATAATGCATCTGCAATATTAAGAGCGCGATTAATTAAGAACTCATCGGCTTGTTGAAAGCGATGAAATGAAAAGTAACCGGCTAATAACCCTCCAATCAATACAGTAGGAAGGATGGTATAAGCAATAACTTGTGCGCGTAGGCCGTATTTAGTCATAGGATAAAGTCTAATTTCAATGGAGTAATGAATGCTTGCATGTTTTATGTGACAATAGTGTACCGATAAACGTAATCGCTATCATGGCATAGCTTACTTCACCTGTGAAATATTTATGGCCCAGTTCTTCAAAGCATCGCGCACAAACAAGCAAAATAACAAAGTAATTAAACATTGTCAGATTGATAAACTCGATCATCAAGGTCGAGGCATGTTATTTCATCAAAACAAACCTCTGTTTGTAGCAGGTGGATTGATCGGGGAAGTATTAGATGTTTCCATTGAGGAAGATAAAAAGCGTTATAAAAAAGCGACTATTCTCAACATACATAAAGCCAGTGAACTGCGTATAAACCCGCATTGTGAACACTATCAAGAATGTGGCGGTTGTCACTTACAACATATTGAGCAAAATGCTCAGATAGAGATAAAACAGCAAGGTGTATTAAGCTTATTTGAACGTTTTGCTAAATATAAACCAGAACAATTAGAAGAAACTTTGCAATCGGATGCCTGGGCCTATCGCCGTTGTGCGCGTTTTGGTGTGCTCTTTGATAAAAAAACTAAAAAAGTACAAATGGGGTTTCGTCGTTCGAAAAGTAGTGAACTGATTAATCAACAAATTTGTCCGGTATTAAAACCTGCATTGTCGCAATTAATTTTACCCATTAAAGCCCTGTTAAATCAATTACAAGGTAAAGCGGCGCTTGGTCATGTTGAGTTAGTAGAAGCAGAAAATACGGTGGCGGTTTTATTGCGCCATCTTAAACCGCTTTCTGAACAAGATGTACAATTGATTATCGCTTTCTCTGAACAACATCAATTACAGTTTTATGCTCAAAGCAGCCCAACTAAAATCACATGCTTAACGACTGAGCAACAATTATGTTACTCATTACCAGAGCAAGATTGCCAGTTTGGATTTAACGTTGATGATTTTCTGCAAGTAAATGCCGTGGTTAACGAAAAAATGGTCAAGCAAGCAATGAATTGGCTTGCATTAAAAGAAACTGATCAGGTATTGGATTTATTTTGTGGGTTGGGTAACTTCACGCTACCTATTGCAAAAATTGCTAAACAAGTGGTTGGAGTGGAAGGTATTCAAAAAATGGTTGACCGTGCCACCGATAACGCCAAACATTGCCAAATAAATAATGCGCAATTTTATCAAGCTGACTTAAGTGACCTGAACGCGTTAAATGCACAATGGTCAAAGCAAGATTATAACAAAGTATTGTTAGATCCTGCGCGAGCAGGTGCTGCGGAATGCATGGAGTTTGTCGCCAATAAAAAACCTACGCATATTGTCTATGTTTCCTGTGATCCGGTGACTTTAGCGAGGGATAGCCAGTTGCTTTTAGATCAGGGCTATAAACTCGATAAATTAGGCTTAATCGATATGTTCCCACAAACTGCACATGTCGAATCGATGGCATTATTTATCAAAAATAAGTAATATTTACAGGGTAATAAAGTTTTGAATCAAATGAGAGCAGAAGATTCAGTCTCTTTATCATTGAGTATGTTTTAGTATTATTAGATTCTACTGAGGCCGCATTAAAATTAGTATTTAAAGTCTCAGTTTTCAAGGAACATGTTAACAGTGTTTTAGCTATTCATTGGTTGCTTGTAATCGAAAGATACAGTTGATTTTTTGGAGTATTAGATGGTTTCAGTTCGTGATACACACTTTTACCAAAGTGCATTAAATGACCCTGAGAAATGGGTGACAACCTTTGGTTTAAGTAAACAAGATCAAAATAATTTATTTGATAATTATAATAAAGTCAGTGAATTATGTGACTCTGAACAGCAAATCGTTGCTTTGCAGCTTGGCTGTGAAATGGTTGAAATATTGGTCACTCTAAACATGGACATGGATACTTTAAATGCAGCATTAATCTTTCCTCTACTAGCTCAAGATGTTTTAAGCACTGAAAAAGTGGATGAATTGTGGCCAAAGCGCATTGCTAAATTAGCAAAGGGTGCGATGGAAATGGAAGGTATCCGCGCTTTACAAGATAGAGGTGGCAAAAAAAGTGCTGAGTCTCAAGTTGATAACTTGCGTCATATGTTATTAGCGATGGTAGAAGATGTTCGTGCAGTAGTGATTAAACTTGCTGAACGTATTTGTTATTTGCGCCAGGTTAAAATTGCTGATGAAGAAACAAAAGTACAACTTGCTCACGAAATATCAACTATTTACGCTCCTTTAGCAAATCGTTTAGGAATAGGGCAGTTGAAATGGGAACTTGAAGATCTCTCTTTCCGTTACCTACAAGCTGAAACCTATAAAAATATTGCTAAACAGCTTGATGAAAAACGTATCGACCGTGAAAACTATATTCAAGATTTTGTTGAAACCGTTAAATCTTCATTACAAGAGATGAACATAACGGGGACAGCTTATGGGCGACCTAAGCATATCTACAGTATTTACCGAAAAATGCAGAAAAAAGACCTTAAGTTTGATGAATTATATGATGTCAGGGCTGTACGAGTTGTGGTCGATAAACTGCAGGATTGTTATGCCGCATTAGGCGCTATTCATACTAAATGGCGACATATTCCCCGTGAATTTGACGATTATATTGCTAACCCTAAGCCTAATGGTTACCAATCTATCCATACGGTTGTTTTAGGCAATAGCGGTAAGCCTGTTGAGGTACAAATACGTACCCAACAAATGCATGAAGACTCTGAAATGGGGGTTGCCGCGCATTGGAAATACAAAGAAGGCAGTGCTGGTGGAAAATCAGCAAGTAATTACGAAGAAAAAATAGCCTGGTTGCGTAAACTCTTAGCATGGCAAGAGGATATGAGTGACGGTGATGATTTAGTTGAGGAAATTCGAAGTCAGGTCTTTGATGACCGTGTGTACGTATTTACACCAAAAGGTGAAGTGATTGATATGCCTGCGGGCTCGACGCCACTCGATTTCGCTTATTATATTCACAGTCAAATTGGACATCGTTGTATCGGTGCGAAAATTGCCAATCATATTGTGCCATTTACTTACCAATTAAAAACCGGTGACCAAGTTGAAATTCTTACCCAAAAAGAAGCCAACCCAAGTAGAGATTGGTTAAATCCACAGCTTGGTTATATTAACGCACCACGTGCTCGCCATAAAGTAGCGACTTGGTTTAGAAAGCAGGATCGAGATAAAAATATCATTGCAGGACGTGAGTTGTTAGAAGTTGAATTGGTTAAGATCAATTTAAAGCTGGCCGATATCACACCTGCGATCTCACGCTTTAACGTGGGTACAGCTGATGATATTTATGCGGGTATTGGTAATGGTGATTTACGTATTAATCAATTGGTACATTTTTTAGATGGCTTTTATCATCAAAAAACCCTAGAGCAACAAGATGCTGCCGCGTTATTAGAGTTACAAAACCGCAAGACACAAGTTGCCCCTAAAAATACCGGCAAAGATATCATTATTGATGGTGTGGGTAACTTAATGCATAACATTGCAAGGTGTTGCCAACCTGTACCTGGCGAGGAAATTGTCGGTTATATAACGCAAGGGCGTGGTATTTCTATTCACAAAAGTAACTGTGAGCAATTAGCTGACCTAGAAGAAGCGCATCCAGAGCGTATTATTAGTGCCAATTGGGGCGATTCACAGTCATCAGGCTATACGCTAACGCTGCGCTTAATTGCAGACGATAGAAACGGGTTGTTAAAAGATATCACCACGGTACTATCCAATGAAAAGGTAAATTTATTGGGTGTACACAGCCAAACTAACACTAAAACATTAACCGCTATTATTGACCTGTCTTTAGAGGTGCAAAATAATAAAGAGATTAATAAATTATTAGTGAAGTTAAAGCAGCTTAAAGATGTATCAGACGCCCATCGTTTATAATGTAAATGGTTAACATGGGAAGTCTGGTGTTTACTGTTACCTCATGATCTTCAGGAAAGGCCATCATGAGGTAATAAGCTTAAAGTGACGCTTAAAATTGCTGAAGAAAGAGCCCTCTTAAGCACTAAACTAACTCGACGAGCGCAGACGAGATAAATGCAGCTACTAGTTAAATGATCAATGCAGATCAGAATTATTGAAAGTAATCTCTATAACATCGTGTATTAATGTGCCAATGAGGAGGCTTCACATTACCAATACAATAATGGTAGCTCTTGATATAAATAGACACTTGGCTTAAATAAAATCAATCGGATCAACATCAATTGACCAACGTACCTTTCGCCCCTCGGGTATTTTTTCAAAATGGGCTAATGCAATATTTAATGTTTTAGTCACCAAAACTCTTTGTTCACTTTGTATCAGTAATTGAAAACGATACTTTCCTGCTCGCCTTTCCATTGACGCAGCTATCGGACCTAATATCAACAAACGGTCACTGACCTTATTATTCAGTGCAATCTGATTCAATGTTTGTTTACAGAGCGTTAAAAAGTTCTCTGCCTGTGTTGCATTTAATGATTCAGCTCTAATCAACGCTTGATATGAAAATGGCGGTAACTGTGCCATTTTTCGTTCTTGTAAAGCGCTGCGAGAAAAGTGACCATAACCATTATTCACTAACTCCTGTAATAGGTTATGTTCAGGGTGAAAAGTCTGTAATACGACTTGCCCTTTTTTCTCTGCCCGGCCTGCTCGACCTGCTACTTGCGTAAATAACTGGCCAAGCCTTTCACTCGCTCTAAAATCATTACTAAACAGAGCTCCATCGACATCTACCAATGCCACTAACGTAACATCTGGAAAATGATGTCCTTTGGCCAGCATTTGAGTACCCAGTAATATTTTATATTTCCCACTGTTAATATCGTTGAGATATTCGTTAAAGCTATCTTTTTTACGCGTATTATCGCGATCAATTCTTACTGTTTTATGATCTGGAAATAACTGCGTTAATGTTTCTTCCAGTTGCTCTGTCCCTACACCGGTAGAGTGCAAATTGGTAGAGCCACAATCATGGCATTGTTCGGGTACTGGATGTGTCGCCATACAGTGATGACAATGTAGATAGTTTGCACTTTTATGATAAGTGTAAAAAGCATCACAACGCTCACATTTTGCCAACCACCCACATTCATGACACATTAAAACAGGAGCGTAACCACGACGATTTAAAAATAAAATAACCTGATTGTTTTTATCAAGATGTTGCTGCATCAGATCGATTAATTGTGGTGATAACCCTGATTTAAGCGGTAAACCGGTCAGATTAATTAAATCATTTCTAGGTGGAGTTGCATTGCCTGCGCGATGTGTCAAAAACAGATGGTGGTAACGCCCTGATAACGCATTATTAAGTGATTCAAAAGCAGGAGTCGCCGACCCGAGTATAATAGGAATATTTTCTTGAGAGGCGCGTTTTATCGCAAAATCTCGAGCGTGATAACGAAAGCTATCTTGTTGTTTAAAAGAGGCATCATGTTCTTCATCTAAAATAATTAACCCAAGGTTTTTAAAATCACTAAAAATGGCACTTCGAGTCCCAATCACAATCGCAGCACTACCTTGCTTAGCGTGCAGCCAAGTTTCTAGTTGCTGCTGTTCGTTTAATGCGGAATGTTTCAAATAGATGGGGACATTAAAGCGCGCTTTGAAGCGTTTAATAGTCTGTGGTGTTAAGCCAATTTCTGGCACAATAATTAATGCTTGTTGACCTTTTTCTAAGACCGCTTTCAATATATTAAGGTAAACTTCTGTTTTGCCACTGCCAGTGATCCCTTCTAACAAATAGCATTTAAATTTGTTTAATTGTTGCGTCACACTGGTGATCGCAATCGCTTGTTCAGTGCTTAACTGAGGTTTTTGCTGTAGCTCTCGTAATGATTCTGCCCACTCAATATTGCTGGCAGGGATTTCTTCATATCGTGTGACCAGTTGCTTTTCTTGTAGGCTATTTAATGTCGCTCGGCTGACATTGTTCTCTTTTAATTGGTCATAACTGAGTGCTGATACTTGTAATAGTTGTGCGGCTTGATATTGCTTTTTTGCTCTTGTTAGCTGGCTAATATCACTATTACCTTGTTTCAATTTCCAATATTCTTGCGCTTTAAAGGTGGCGGGTTTTCCTTTGCGTAATAAAGTAGGGATTGCTTGTTGGAATACATCGCCAAAAGGGTGCTGATAATAGACTGCTGCCCAATTTAATAACTTATATAAGCTATCACTTAATAGTGCTTGTTGATCCAATAACTGTGAGATGGATTTTAATTTTTCGATAGCAAAGTCAGATTGCGCAGGTGTCGCAGTGATCACGCCCACTTGTTTCCGATGACCACCACCGAAAGGTACTATCACACGACTGCCAATTAATGAGGTGAGGTCCTCTGGGTAGAGGTAGGCTGGAAGTAAGTAATCAAATTGCTTATGTAAAGGAATTGCCAGTGCCACTCTGCAAATTATTAATTGAGTCATAGAAGATCTGTTTTAAGTGAATACATAATTAGGATTAAACATTGTAACCTGTTTACGAGAAGGGTTCTGTTTAAGTATTCTAAATTAATCAATTTATACTTATCTACATTTTATTTTTATACCTATAATCTATGCTTCTCGTTTATACCTACCATGTACTCTCCTAAGGGCTTGATGGTTTTGTATCTGCATGATAATAATAAGAAAATAATGAATGTCATTAAGCTTTTTTAATGCTGGGAATAAAGTTGTTATTTTTGGTTATTTTAAGTTGTACTTTTATTATCCATTACTATACAATCCGCAACCTGAAATTTAATGAAAATACGTGTGGTACTTTGTTGAGTGAAATAATTCATTCAAGCTGAGCAGCGACACGGCCTAAATAGAGGTTTTCCCAATGAGAAAAGAAATTCACCCAGAATACAAATTAGTTACTGCTACTTGTTCATGTGGTAACGTTATTAAAGTTGGTTCTACGCTTGGTAAAGAAGAGTTAACTTTAGATATTTGTTCAGCTTGTCACCCATTCTACACTGGTACTCAACGCGTTGTTGATACTGGCGGTCGTATTGACAAGTTCAAAAAACGTTTCGGTGCTTTATCTTCTAAATAAGATAACTACCACGTTTTTAAAAAGCACCTTAGGGTGCTTTTTTTGTATCTGTAAACCTGAAATTTACTTTTTTTCTAAAAATTGCCTTCCAATACAACCTTACCCTGTTTGAGCTGCTACAATACTGCTAATTAGCTCTGTGATTTTGGTTAAAATTTGACTATCATCACACTTTTATTTTTATGCTTATCTTTTATAAGCAATTTAGCCTATTCGAATGGAATTTATAGATGTCAGATTTTCGCCAGCAAGCCCTTGATTACCACGCTTTTCCTAAACCAGGAAAAATTAGCGTAGAGCTTACAACTTCAGCTGAAACAGCTGAAGATTTATCATTAGCATATAGTCCAGGTGTTGCCGAGCCGGTGAGAGAGATTGCGGCTAACCCTGATGATGTTTATAAATATACAGCTAAAGGTAATTTAGTTGCTGTGATCACTAATGGTACTGCTATTTTAGGTCTAGGTAATTTAGGCCCGTTAGCTTCAAAGCCTGTAATGGAAGGTAAAGCATTACTCTTTAAACGCTTTGCGAACCTTGATGCGGTTGATATTGAAGTAAAGCATCGCACACCAGAAGAGTTTATTAATACTGTCGCTAATATCGCAGATACCTTTGGTGGTATTAACCTTGAAGATATTAAAGCACCTGAGTGTTTTGAAATTGAAAAAGAGCTAAAGCAACGCTGTAATATTCCTGTTTTCCACGATGACCAGCACGGTACTGCAATTGTAACTGCAGCTGCAATGATCAATGCGTTAGACATTCAAGGTAAAAAAATTGAAGAGTCGAAAATTGTCTGTATGGGCGCTGGCGCAGCAGCCATTGCTTGTATGGAATTATTGATTAAATGTGGCGCATTGCGTGAAAAGATTTACATGTTGGATCGTAAAGGGGTTATCCATACTCGTCGTGACGATATCAATGAATATAAACAACGTTTTGCCAATAATACTGACCAACGCACTTTGCAAGATGTTATTTGTGGTGCAGACGTATTTGTGGGCGTATCTGGCCCGAATGTATTAGGTGCTGACGATGTTAAACTAATGGCTCCGAATCCAGTTATTTTTGCTTGCTCAAATCCAGATCCTGAGATTAACCCTGATTTAGCACACTCAGTACGTGATGATTTAATCATGGCGACAGGACGCAGTGATTATCCTAACCAAGTTAATAATGTACTTTGTTTTCCATTCATCTTCCGTGGTGCTTTAGATGTTCGTGCAACGGATATCAATGATGAAATGAAAGTCGCTGCTGTTAATGCAATTCGTGCGATTGCAAAACTGCCAGTACCAGAGTCTGTACTTAAAGCAAGTGGTTATGAATCACTCGATTTTGGTAAAAATTATATTATTCCTAAACCTATGGATCCTCGTCTATTGAAAAGTGTTGCTGGTGCTGTTGCACGTGCTGCTATCGCAACGGGTGTCGCACAAATCGAACTTCCTGAAGATTATATGCTTTAAGCTTGACTTCACAACTTGACATAACGATTCCTATTTTGTTGTTTTTTTACACCCAATAGAAGAGAATAGTTATATATTCAAGCTAATATCTAGCTCAAGCTTCACAATATGCAACTTATTCGCAAATGATTTATATTGATTAGAGTTCAATAGTGGAATCAAATGCTAATAAGTTGTAAATTACGACATTTATTTTTTCCATCACTTTCTTGTAAGGGTAATTATATGACAGGAAAACCTTCATCTTCTCAGTTTGAAGTGAATAATATTGCAGATCCGCTATTTATTCATGCTGAGCAAATCGCAAAAGACTTTTCTCTATTTCCAGATAATTCATTACCGTCAAATACAGATGGTGTAGAAGGTCTTATTGATAAGCAGCGTATTAAATCAAATCTGGCTACTATCAAAAAATTGGATGTTGATGCTTATATTGCACGTACGGTAACACCGGCTGAGAGTAATAAGCGACCTGGTTCAAAAACTATTATTGAAGGGTTTAACGGTAAAATCATTACCGAACAACTAAACGGAGCCTTTTATTCTGCAGAAATGGAATTGGACTTTGGCGGTTACAGCCGTCGTATTGGTTTAATTGCACAGGAGCGTAGTTCAAATAATGGTGCTTGGATGCCTGAACACCATCTAGCAGCAAGTAAAGCGATCCGTAAGTTTGCAGATATGTCATTACCGATTGTGTACTTAATCGACACGCCGGGAGCTGACGCTGGAGAAGCGGCGAATAGTCAAAACCAAGCGCACAGTATTTCACAAATGATCACTGAAAGTGCCAATGTTGATGTTCCTACTATCGGTATAGTGGTGGGTGTCGGTTATTCTGGTGGCGCTATTCCATTAGCAACGGCTAATATATTGTTATCGGTACGTGATGGTATTTTTAATACTATTCAACCTAAAGGTTTACAAAGTATTGCGCGTAAATACAACTTGTCTTGGCAGGAATGTGCTCAGTCTGTTGGTGTATCACCAGAAGAGCTTTATGAAATGGGCTGTATCGACGGTATTGTTGATTACTCGCCTGTTGACCAAGATGAGCGTCAACACAACCTTCAGAAAGCGATTATTTCTGGTATTTTATCGATTGAGTCAAAATCAGTTGAATTTGTACGTAAGCATCCTGATATTTTAGAACATTATAACCGTAGTCTTTCGCGTTACCTTGAACCTTCAAGCAAGCTACTGGCGATAGAAAATGCAACGGATGCTCAGCTATTAGCTAAAAACCCAACGTCACATAACAATGCATTTGGTACTACTTACCGCTACATGCGTTACTTGACGTTACGCTCTCGTATTAAAGCGATTCAAAAGAACGAATATGGCCGTTTATCTAAATTAACGGTACCAGAAGGTGATTTGAAAGCGCGTATTGAAGCAGATCGTAAGCAAGTATTCTTAAACTGGTTAGAAAACCCAGATAAGTTAATTTACGATGATAGACTGAATAAAAATTGGAAAACATTCCTACAAAAACGTGAAGATAAAGGTGTTGAGCGTAACGTAATTACTAAACTTATCTTAGGTGAGCCAAAAGCAAACTATGATAACGCACGTAGTACATTAATGATCAACCTAACTTGGTCATTGTATAACCGTTGGAAAACCAGTGCTGAAAATAACTTTCATTCTCTAATTAAACATTTAGAAGATGAAAAAACGATGCCAATGACGGATTCATTTCCTGAATTAGCAGAGCTTGATATCATTGATGTTGTTTCACACACTGAAACGCGTGAATGCTTCATTATACATTGTCGTCATATGCTGGTGTTTAACGCACTTTATGACAATACAATGGGCAACTTAGCCTCTATTGCTAAAGAAGCAATGGCGACAAAAGAACTTTCTCGTCAATCGGTTTCATCATTAGTGCGTAGTTCATTAAAGACTGCACTAAACAAAGTCAGTGATGATGATTACGAGCAATTAAAAGTTACTTTTAATGCATGGTTACAATACTTCACTGAGCAGTCTGAGCGTGGTGAAATTCTTGCTAAAGTGGAAGAATGGAAGAGTATTGGTGCTCCACAAATGAACTCTAGTTTATTTGTTATTTTGACCTACTTGTTCGAAAAACTTTTACCTGAATACTACAACAGTCGTGATGACGAAAGCTCTTACAATGGTGCAATTAACCCTGTAAGAATAGGACGTCGTAAAGATTTCTGGAACCGTTTAACAATGGGTTATCAAGATCTATTGATTCAAGCTGTATTACGTTCAGAAAAAAACAAAAAGAATAATTCTCATGAAGCGATTATTCAGAAATTCTTTACTAACTTCAAAGAGTCTCGTGCTGACTTAATGACAGCAAACCTATTAGAGTTCCCTGGTTTCCGTCTATCTGTAGAAGATGCGTTAGATAGAAACATCAAACCATGTGGATTGATCACGGGTACGGGTGAGTTTAAATTAGAAAGTGGCGAAACACAGCGTGTTGGTGTTGCTGTTTCTAATCTATCTTTCCAAGCGGGTGCTTTTGATATGGCCAGTGCAGAGAAGTTCTGTGCACTATTGGTTAAATGTGCAAAACAACATTTACCTGTTGTGGCTTTCATTAGTTCTGGTGGTATGCAAACTAAAGAAGGTGCTGCAGCACTATTCTCAATGTCAGTAGTTAATGACCGTATTACGCGTTTTATTCGTGATAATGACTTACCTATTGTTATGTTTGGTTACGGGGATTGTACTGGTGGAGCACAAGCAAGTTTTGTAACTCACCCAATGGCACAAACTTATTACCTTTCTGGTACTAATATGCCATTTGCTGGTCAAATGGTTGTACCTGCGTATTTGCCATCAACGTCTACATTATCTAACTACTTATCACGTGTACCTGGTGCTATGGATGGTTTAGTTATCAACCCATTCTCTGATGACTTGAATGACAAGTTACGTGATATTGATGAAAACATGCCAATGCCTGTTATCACTGTTGAAGAAACAATTAACCGTGCATTGTCTGGCTTTATACCTGTCTGTGATATCGAAGAAGAGAAATTCTCTAAATCTGATCCTCGTCAGTTAATGCATCCCGTTAAAAAAGTATTAATACATGCGCGTGGTTGTACTGCTGTTAAATTGATTCGTATTGCCAAAGCTAACAATATTAATGTTGTTTTAGTGGCTTCTGACCCTGATATGACTTCTGTTCCTGCAGATATGCTAGGTGAAGGCGATAAACTAGTTTGTTTAGGTGGTAATACTTCAGATGAAAGTTACTTAAATGCAAGTTCTGTAATAAAAGTAGCTGAATACGAACAAGTTGACGCATTACATCCAGGCATTGGTTTCTTATCTGAAAGCCCACATTTTGCAGACTTATGTATTAGCCATGACATCAACTTTGTTGGTCCAAGCATGAACAGCATGCTAACGATGGGTAATAAATCAAACGCAATTAAAACAGCACAAGCTAATGGTGTACCTGTAGTACCTGGTTCTCACGGTATTTTGACAGGGGCAGAACAAGCTTTAGATATTGCTAATAATATGGGTTACCCAGTTTTATTGAAAGCAGTAAACGGTGGTGGTGGTAAAGGTATTTTGGTTATTGAAAAAGCTGAAGATATGTTTGCTGGCTTTAACCAAGTATCTGCTGAAGCTCGAAGTGCATTTGGTAATGGTGACTTATACCTAGAGAAATACATAACTTCTTTACGTCATATTGAAGTGCAATTATTACGTGATAAATTTGGCAATACTAAAGTATTAGGTATTCGTGATTGTTCAGTGCAACGTAATAACCAAAAAGTAGTTGAAGAGTCTGCTTCAACTATGTTGCCTGAAAAATTAGAAAAAGAAGCGCTTAAGCATACTGCTGCTCTTGCTGATGCAGTAGATTACATGGGCGCAGGTACGGTTGAGTTTATTTACGATTTAGATGCAAATGACATCTACTTTATGGAAATGAACACACGTTTACAGGTAGAGCATCCAGTAACTGAAGCAACATCATGTATTGATATTGTAAAAGCACAGTACGATATTGCTTCTGGTTGTGACATTTCTGAGCTGACGCCACAGAAAAAAGGTTATGCAATTGAAGTGCGCGTAACGGCTGAGAAAGCTGGCTTAGATTCTGATGGCATCATGCAGCTATTGCCTTACCCTGGTAAAGTTTCTGAATGTATCATTCCTGAGCAAGACGATGTTGAAGTGATGTCTATGATTGCTACGGGGAAAGAAGTTTCTCCATACTACGATAGTTTAGTGGCACAATTTATTTGTCATGGTGAAGATCGTAACGATACTATTGCTAAGTTACTTGAGTTCTTAGATAAAGTAAGTATTAAAGGTATCGCGACTAATATTCCATTATTGAAACGCATCCTAAAAGATGACACTTTCATAAATGGTGAATACGATACCACTTACTTACCTAAATTCATGGCTAAACTTGACCAACAAGTGATGATCGATGAAATGGAAGCGTCAGCTGCCTCTGGTCTTGAAGGTGTTGCTGAGTCTATCCAAGTTGATGGCAGTAATGAGCTGAAAGTAATTGCACAAAGTGCTGGTATTTTCTACCGAGCGTCTTCACCAGCTGAGCCTGATTTTGTATTAGAAGGTGACATTGTTAATGTTGAACAAACATTAGGTTTAATGGAAGCAATGAAAATGTTCTCACCTCTAACGCTAGCAAGCTTTAATCGTAAAGATGCAGTGCTTTATGATGCAAAAACTAAGTTCCGTGTAGAGCGCATTATCAATGCAAATGGGCAACAAGTATCAAGCGGTGATTTGTTATATATAATTACCCCGCTTTAAAGTTACTTTGTTACAAAAAACCAGTCGTTTGACTGGTTTTTTTTTGCCTTAATAATCTGTATTTAATCAAAATAGTGTAATAAAAACAGCAAGTAATATAGTTTTAAGTGGATAGTTATTCACTTATAGACTACTTTAATTTATCAGGCTGATTTAGTATTTAAGTAAAATAATACATTCAGTGATCATATATTTTGATTTGGAAATTATATTGACGTTCTTTAAAGCTACCTTTGAAAAAATCATGTTTGTGGGCATTTTCTTATGCTCATGTGTTTATGCTGATAATGCGCTTTCTAGTGAAGTTTTAGTATTGCATTCAGGTTATCAAGGTAATGAACAAACCCGTGAAATTCAAAAGGGCATTGAAGATAAATTTAAAGATAGCAATATTTCTTTGTATGTATCATACCTTGATAGCAACCAAGTGATGGGAGAGCAAGCCCTGATACAGCAAGTCGATTTTTTATCTAGAAAGTTTGATACCAGAAATTTTGATGCGATTATCGTTAGTGGTGAAAATGCATTAAAGCTAGTACAACAATACGGGGAAAGGTTATTTGTTAACACGCCCATTGTTTTTACTGGTATTAAAAATAGCGATACTTCACTACCCGCTTTTACACACAAAATCTCTGCGATTGTAGAATCAGAAAATATTTTTGAAACAATGCGCCTATCTACACAATTATTTCCGCTAACAACGGATATCTACCTTATTACTGGCCGTACGCTTGCTCGTCAAATCTCTGAACAAGATATTCAACAATTATCACTACGGTTAGAACCCACCCTAAACATTCTTAATAACGAGAGTGAAACATCTTTATTAAATAAAATTAATAATATCGCTAGCGACTCTGTGATTATATTTGATGACTTTTCTCGTGATAAAGACGGCTTCTTTATTAATCGCACTGAAGTTTTAAAAGCAATAACAGCTACGGCAAGAGTGCCATTATTTGTTATTAACCAACATGATTTGATGGAAGGAGTCATTGGTGGTGTAGTGACAAGTGGCTTTGCACAAGGTCAAGCCGCTGCTGATAAAGTATTGCAAATAAAACTCGGTGCTAAGATAGAACATTTACCCGTCCAAGTTATTTTGAGTAATAAGTATATTATTCAATATCCAGAGCTATTACGTTGGGGATTACAGGAAAGTGATGTCCCGATTGGCTATCGTATTATTAATAAAAAAGAGAATAAATATAAAGCAGATTTTAGTTTGTTAACCCTATCATTTATTATCCTTAGCTTTCTTTGTCTATTTTTTTGGGGATGGCGTAAATATTTAAAGTTAGTACAGAATACTGCTTTAGTTGAAACTAAACACGATCGCGTCATCAATATTTTTAATATCTCCTACGATTTTATTTTTATGCTTGATTTGGTTGGTGAAATTAAAATGGTCAATCAAACTGCTTTAGACTTTGTACAAATGCAAGAAGGGGAAGTGACGGGAAGCTTCTTATGGGACACTCTTTGGTGGCAAAATGATGCTGAGAGTAAGAAAAAATTAAAGTCTGCCATGGGGCAAGCAAGGGTTGGTAAAACAGCGCGTTTTGAATGTGGATTAATTGATAAAAATAAATTAAAGCATGCTTTCGATGTGTTTATTCAACCGGTAAAAAATGAAGTATTACATGGCAACGAAACAACCTCAATTATTGTAGAAGCTAGGGACATTAGTGGTATTAAAGCGGTTGAAGAGGAAGTTGAAAAAGCGAACAAGCGTTCTAACTTATTATTAGATGAAAGTCCTTCGATGTTGTTAATGCTCAATGCCCAAGGGTTAATTTTATCCTGTAATAAATTTGGCTGTAATTTGTTAGGTTATTATGACGGTGAATTAATTGGCCGTAACCTTGTCACCCTGTATTCAGAATTAGTAAACCTCACCGATTTAAAAAATTACCTAGCAGAATGTGAAGAACAAGAAGGCATGTTGTTATCTCGTGAAGTATCTTATTCGACAAAGAATGGCCGTAAAATTTGGATCAATGAACGTGTACGAAAAATCGATGGTCATGATCAATACTTTTTAGTGTGTGAAAATATCACTGAGCGCTATGAACTGTCTAAAGAGTTAAATTATCGTGCATCACATGACTATTTAACTGGATTGAAAAATAGATTGTTTTTTGAAAGTCAATTAGACAAAAACTTAGATAAAATAGACACGCATAAATCACCTTGTTGTTTGATGTATTTGGATATGGATAAATTCAAAATTATCAACGATACCTGCGGGCATCACGCCGGCGATGAAGTATTAAGACAAATTGCGACTATTCTCAATGAAAGTGTTCCTGCTAACGCAATGGTTGCTCGATTAGGTGGTGACGAGTTTGCTATTATTTTTCCTCAAACCGAACTTGACGTTGCTAATAAATCGGCAGAAAAGATAATCTCAGCAATCGGCAAACATTATTTTTTATGGGAAGGTAATCATTTCTCATTAGGAGTTAGTATTGGGCTTGCTGAGTTTATAGAACTTGGTCGTGGTGGTGTACATGCATTAAGTTGTGTTGATAGCGCATGTTATACCGCAAAACAATCTGGACGAAATAGGATCCATATCTACGAAGAAGATAAACAAGAAGAACTTCGTCGTGAAGAGGTCGTGTGGGTTAATAAAGTACAAGATGCGTTACGAGATGAGTCTCGATTTTGTCTTTACGCTCAGTTGATCAAGCCTGTGAGTGGCAGCGACGATTACCTACATTATGAAATATTAACTCGGATGATAGACGAAAATGGTGAACTTGCTCCGCCTGCAAAATTTATCCCGATAGCTGAGAGTTACAATCTAGCTGATAAAATCGATATGATTATTATCACTAAAACCATTAACTGGTTAAAAAATCATCCTGAGCATGTATTTAAATTAAATATGTGTTCTATTAATTTATCTGGTCAGTCACTCGGTGATCCAAAGTTTATTGAAGATCTTGTAACGCTATTAAGTCATTCATCACTACCGTTGGAAAAACTTTGTTTTGAAATCACAGAAACCGTGGCAATAGGCAACTTTAGTAATGCAGCTAAATTAATTAATTCATTAAAAAAATTAGGTTGTAAGTTAGCATTAGATGACTTTGGTACTGGCTTATCGTCATTTGGTTATCTTAAACGGTTGAATGTTGATTACCTGAAAATAGATGGGGTGTTTGTTAAAGACATGGCAAATGATGAACAGGATTTTGGTATTGTTAAAACGATCCATGAATTGAGTCATTTGTTTGGTAAAAAAACCATCGCTGAATATGTAGAGAGTGAAGATATTATCGAAAAATTAAATGAAATTGGTGTCGATTTTGCGCAGGGCTACCACTTAGGCAAACCTGTGCCTATTGATATGATGGCGTTATTATCAGAGTCATTGTATGAGGATGATTTTTAATGGATATCACATTAGTCTGTAACGAGAATATTCTTGCACCTAAAGCAAAAAAATTACGTGAAAAGTGGGGCTTTGTAGCGCTTAAAAGTGAATCATTTCAATTACGCTTATTGCCTGAGTATTTAGCACTTGAGCAATTAGATGACAAACAACAAGGGTTAGTCTTTGTTGACTTTGCTTCTGGCGCTGTTGCGCACCGTAGAAAGTTTGGCGGCGGTAAAGGACAATCAATTGCAAAAGCGATAGGCATGAAAGCAGGTGTTACATTACATGTTATTGACGCGACAGCAGGTCTAGGTAGAGATGCCTTTGTATTGGCATCTTTGGGCTGTAAAGTCGATATGGTAGAGCGTTCGCCAGTTGCGGCTGCTTTATTGGAAGACGGTTTGGAGCGCGCTTATTTAGATGCTGAAATTGGCGAGTGGATGCAACAACGTATGCGCTTAACCCATGCCAGCGGATACGAGTATTTACAACAACATAAAGCAGATGTTGTGTACTTAGATCCTATGTTCCCTCATAAAAAGAAATCTGCACTCGTCAAAAAAGAGATGCGCGTTTTCCAGGGTGTAGTCGGTGCTGATTTAGATGCCGATGATTTATTAGATGTCGCCTTAGCCGCTGCTAAATATAGAGTAGTGGTGAAGCGTCCTGACTATGCACCGTTTTTGAATGACAAAAAACCAAGTATGAGCATTAAGACAAAAAAAAATAGATTCGATGTCTATGTCAAACAAGCCATTGGTCGCTAGTACAGGTTCATAGGTTGGATTTTAAGAAATATTTGTCGCTACAACCATACTTTGGCATAAAACAACCATAACTGTTGTAGTCAATTAAATTTGGCTACATGGTTTAGGCATTTAACTCACTATTGGGGCGTTATTGACTTCGCTTCTTGGCTCCGTTTAGGATACATGCCGACTTAGTAAATTTTAGACTGTTTCTTTATAAAGCTATTCGATTTTGGCTAAGTCTGACACCGTACATCTACTTTCAATATTCTCTTATCTTCTGAATCACTGGTGCTGGAAAATCATCTTGGTAATTGTTATCTGAACCAGTTCAAATAATCGCCCATACAGTACAACTTTATCATTGTTTTACATTGAGCCTTTCCGATGTTGAAGAATTACTTGCTGTTAGAGGGATTGAGCTATCTATTAAGAAAAGTCGGAGAGAGTCATTAACTTTGACTCATATTCAAAAATTAAACTTATTTATAGTGATACCTTTAAAACAACGATGATGTTTCATTGCCTTTTGGTATTTTGCAGAGATAAATTGTTACCACATCTTACGTACTCTTTCTTTTTCCCTTTCAATATTGCGTCCTTGCAATTCACTCCATAGTTTGATGCCAGTGTATTGTTCAACTTTACTAGTTGGTACTCTGAAAGTGTCTGTTGGTTGATCTGTTGATACGTTTGGTATTATGAACGACCACATATTTAAACTGCCTCGATTGGTTTCAACTAATACTGATTTAAAATAAGCATTGGGGATAGGAATCGATACATTATTGTCGTCATTGGTCCCGATACTTTGAACGGGTTGGTCGAAATAGAAAATGGGTCCACAAATGACATAGGTTTCAAAAATTCTTGCTTTTTCATTAAGCCTTCGCACATCTGACTCTAAGTTTTTCCAAATCCCTCTATTGAATTGTTGTGCCTGTGGAGACATATTTGATAACAGGAAAGTCTCACTGTTTTGGAGCTCATCGACCTTTTGATTCATACTTGCAACGAGATGTCCTCGGTCATAACCAGACCCTCGATAGTCAATGAGATCGGTTCGGAATAACGTTGGAATTCGAAAATCAGGACGAAAATTGTCGACACGTGTGATACTTGGGTTATTAGGGCTGATGATTTCAAGGGCCCATTTTGCTTGTCTAAAATAATATGAATATCCAATGATGTAATGTCGATTTACTAATATTTGATCTGCAGCTGGCATGCCATATCTAGATTGAGGAATAGAGTTTGGAATATTCATAATAACTTCCTTTATGTCGATCGCATCAACTCATTTAAAGCTTAAATTGGTACGCATTAGGTTGTTTTATTTAATATTATAGGGGAATGCAACATTAAAGAGTATACGTTAATATACTCGTTAAATTTCCAGTTTATGCTTTCTATCTGGTGTAAATTTTTCTTACTTCTCACTATTTAAAGGAAAAACCTTTGATTAAGTGGTTTGATTGCACAGTATTGTTGTTACAGTAACTCCAAACACTGCACAAAAAAGCTATTAGATTATTTTAATTACCCTGAACTAAGATTATTTAGTTTGTGGTGGGTAATCGCTGAGCATTAGGGTAATTTCTTTAACAATAAAATCATTTCGTTGCTGTGCTGACATTGTCTCAGTCAATTTATTTTGAGAAATAGACTGCCATATTATCGATTTGCTAGCAGGGTTTATAAACTCAAGTACTAGTTTATTATAGTGGTTTTCATTGTAACTAGAGGGGGTACTCATACCAATGCCCGCTCGACCGAGGCCAATCCCAAAACCGAAAGTACCACCATTAGATTCGATCTCTGTAGTCATTTCTAGCCGATAGTTTATTTGTAAGTCAGCACTTTGTGTTTCTGTCTGGCTAAGCCCTTTTACTTTCAGTTGGGCTGCGGTTTCATTTTCTATTCGTTTGCTATCAATGCTTGATACACTCTTCTCAGGTGAAGTAACAAAAGTAAATGTTTTATATTGAGAGAAGTCATGGCTTAGAGCATAGTCAGACACTGGAGTCGCCGTACAGGCAAATAGAAAGGAACATAATAAAAGTGGGGTAATAAAACGCAGCATATAAAACTCCTATTAAAAAATGTAATTAATAATAAACCATAATAGTGTTGTTAAGTGTTGTAATGCTATTAATTTGTGAAATGGATTATCAGTCTACTCAATTTCATTACCTGAGCCAATGTTGTTAATTGTAGTGAAAAATATATTTGAGACGTTTTTTGCTGATAATGTAGGTTATAACATATCTTGGATTAAGATCATAAGGAACACCTCATTAACAACCTACTACTATAGTACTAGAGGGTTCCATGAGTGCTGCTTTGCATATGGGCAGTGTCTAATTACGGATATTTTTAATCATGGGAACGGTGTATAATTACTCCATGATATTTTTATTTTGTAGGTTTCTATCTAAATATAAGCTAATAGCGATGATGATTTTATCATCCTTTAGCCTTAATATTTTTGCAGGTGAAGTCTCTATTACTCAAAGTAATACATTAATTAACAACCAAGTGTTTGAACAAAAACAAATAAGAGCATTAGAATATAAACAACGAGAAGAGCAACGGGTATTAGATAATTTTCAGTGGATATACTCTCTTCCAAGCGTTTGTCTTTTGTATCAAAAACAATATTTAATTTATCGGTGTGGCAAAATACTGTTTTATAGAGGGTATGAGTTTAATGGCTTTATTAAATATAGGCTGCTAACTAAAAACGAAACCTTGAAATTAAAGCCATACTAAATCAAGATAACAATTTATGCTTAAAATTATCAGTAGAATCAGGTATTCTGCTGATAATTGAAATGACCAACCCCAATTAACTTATTTAATAACATAGTGGATATACCGATGATTGTATTAGGACACCAAAACCCAGATTGTGATAGCTTATGTAGTGCTATCGGCCTTGCAAGTTTATTTAATAAAATGGGCAAATCAGCAACCCCGGCTTTACAAGGTGAGCCCAATCCTGAAGCATTATTCTTATTACAGCAATCAGGTTTACCACAACCTGAAATACGTACTGAAGTAGCGGGCGAAGAGATCTTTATAGTTGATTATTCAGATTGGGGCCAAGGTACTGCTGATATGAAAAAAGCAACGATCTTAGGGATTGTTGATCATCATAAATTAGGCGACATTACCACATCGACACCTTTAGAATGTTGGATTTGGCCTGTCGGTTGTAGTGCTACAATTGTTTACAATATGTATAAATTTAATAACCAAGTACCTGATGCACCAGTTGCCAAAATGATGATGGGCGCAATTATTTCTGATACGGTAAACTTTCAAGGTCCTACTTGTACTGATATGGATGTTGTTGCTGCTAAAGAACTCGCTGAAATTGCTGGTGTAAGTGATATTCAAGCATTTGCTGAAGCACAATTCGAAGCTAAATCAGATATTACTGCTGAGTCTGCTGCTGATCTTATTCTTCGTGACCAAAAGGTATTTGAAATGGCCGGTGAGAAGTTAGCCATTGGTCAATTAGAGTTAACTTCATTAGAAACAGCATTTTCTAAAAAAGGTGAAATGTTGATAGAAATGGGGCAATTACAAGCAGATAAAGGTTATCATTCTACGATTGTGTTACTAACTGATATCAATAAGCTAGATACAACTGCTTTAATCATCTCTAAAGATGCAGAAAAAGTAGCAAAAGCTTTAAACAGCACAGTGGTCGATCATATGTTTGAATTACCAGGTGTTGTTAGTCGTAAAAAACAAATTATTCCTTTCTTACAAGCTGCATTTGAAGGTTAAGTATATAGCTTAAACTTTATTAAAAAGAATGCTGAAAGGCGAGTCTCATAATGAGTCTCGCCTTTTTTATTGCCAATTTTTAATTTTCTTACAATCACTTAAGTTTAATATTTGATAACATCCCTTATATTATTCCTATTTCTAATATTGAGGTTACATGCATATTCATATTCTTGGTATTTGCGGCACATTTATGGGCGGTGTTGCGATCCTTGCTAAATCCTTAGGTTATAAAGTCACTGGTTCAGATAAAAATGTTTATCCACCAATGAGCACGCAGTTAGGAGAGCAAGGGATTGAACTTATTCAAGGCTTTGACCCAAGCCAATTAGACTGTAAACCTGATCTTGTGGTGATTGGTAATGCAATGAGCCGTGGAAACCCTTGCGTAGAAGCGGTATTAGATAAACAAATACCTTATATTTCAGGCCCGCAATGGTTGTTAGAACATGTTTTGAAAGACCGTTGGGTATTAGCAGTTGCAGGCACGCATGGAAAAACATCAACCTCTAGTATGCTCGCTTGGATTTTAGAGTTTGCCAATATGCAACCGGGTTTTCTAATTGGTGGTGTGCCAGAGAATTTTGGTTTATCTGCTCGTCTAGGTGAAACACCATTTTTTGTTATTGAAGCTGATGAATATGATAGTGCATTTTTTGATAAACGTTCTAAGTTTGTGCATTACCATCCAAGAACATTAGTTTTAAATAATCTTGAATTTGACCACGCCGATATATTTGATGATTTGAATGCAATCAAAAAACAATTCCATCACCTAATGAGAACAGTGCCTAGTAGTGGGCGTGTATTTATTCCCAATAAAGATGAAGCGTTAATGTCTGTTAAACATATGGGATGTTGGAGTGAGGTAGAATATTTAGGTGAAAATTGGTCTGCGCAAAAGGTCAAAGAAGACGGTACTCAGTTTGAAGTAAACCTAAACGGAGATAAACAAGGTCAAGTGAATTGGAATTTAATGGGTGACCATAATGTTGATAACGCATTAGCTGCGATTGCTGCTGCTAGACATGTTGGCGTGACGCCTGAGATCTCTATTCAAGCATTGGCCGAATTTAAAAGTATTAAACGTCGCATGGAAATTAAAGGCAAAATTAACAATATTACAGTATATGACGATTTCGCCCATCATCCTACCGCAGTAAAAACAACCTTAGCAGGTCTTCGTGCGAAAGTGGGCAACGAAAGAATTATTGCAGTGTTAGAGCCACGTTCAAATACGATGAAATTAGGTATACATAAAGAAGCATTAGTTAACTCATTAGCTTTAGCGGATAGTGTTTATTGTTTTGAAGATAAAAGTATTCAGTGGTCTATGAAAGAGTTGTTTGCAGAACAAGGTAAAGCAGTAAATATTGAAACTGATATAGATAACTTAGTGGATCAATTAGTTAAGCACGCTAAACCTAGCGATCATATATTGATCATGAGTAATGGTGGATTTGCGAATATTCACCAAAAATTATTAGACAAATTATAGGATGAACATATAGATGACTATGCAATATAACGATACCGTTACTTTAGGTGTAACGGGGGCTTCTGGCAGTGGTTATTTTTTACGTTTATTACAGTCAATGGTAAATGCAAACGTGAAAGTATATTTAATTTTATCTGAAGCGGCACAAATAGTATTAAAAACCGAAGTCGATGAAGACTGGCCGGTCGATATTGTAGCGTTGAATGAATTTTTGATCACTCGCTTTAATAGTAAACAAGGACAAATTACGGCATTAACGTCAAAAGACTGGTTTTCTCCTGTCGCATCAGGATCGTCAGCGCCTAAAAAAATGGTTGTTTGCCCTTGTAGTTGCGGAACACTTGCTTCAATTTCACAAGGTTTATCAAATAACTTAATAGAACGTGCAGCCGATGTTGTATTTAAAGAGAGAGGGCAGTTAATTGTAATGCCAAGAGAAACGCCTTTTTCCACCTTACATTTGAAAAATATGCTCACTCTTTCTGAACTAGGAGCCACTGTTATGCCTTTAGCTCCTGGTTTTTATCATCAACCAACAACTATTGAAGAGTTACAAGATTTCATGGTGGCGAGAGTAATGGACCATTTAAAAATTGATCACCAAGCAAGTAAGCGCTGGTGTGAGTAAATAATAAGCAAAAAGGCATGCGTTTGTTTGTTATTTAAACAAATTTTTTTAAATACTAAAAATAATGATTTATTTGCAATAAAACGCTTGCTTACCTTTTCAAGATCCCTATAATGCGCATCCACAGACACGGGACGGAA
>NZ_WTKU01000017.1:0-59009 GCF_011378715.1 Psychromonas sp. SA13A
AGGTATTGAAATAACTGACCTCCACGTTTCTTATCAGACCAAATATAAAGATAAATCGTTTCATGGCTAATCCGCACTTTGTGTTCTTCTCGCAACCATCCTGATATTTGCTCGGGACTCCATTCGAGTCGAATCTTTGAGTTAATTAATGCAATGAGGCTACTCGTCATTTTAATTGCTTTACGAGAATGTAATCGACGATGATGTGCAAACGATTGGGCTTGTTTAATGCGATATCCTCGCTTACCTGTATTACGAGAAAGCTCTCTACTGATAGTTGATTGACTAACTTTTAACTGTTGCGCAATTTTATTTTGACTCAGACCTATTTTCTTTAAAGCATAAATCTGGCATCTTAGCCCATAGGTCAGTTGTTTATATGTTTTCATTGTTGCATCTCTTGCCGGAGAAAAAGCGATAAGCATATATTCAGCTGACCGCTTTTTCTACTAATTCAAGTTATGCACTTATAATCTGAATCCAAGGGTTATTAGAAGAGCTTAATATCAAATATGAGATTGTTCCTTATTTACGCGATAGCGTTACTTTCCTTGCTCCACCAGAGCTTAAATCGATTCATCCATTGGGTAAATCACCGGTAATTGAAGACGATGGTTTGATCATCGCAGAGTCTGGTGCTATCACGGAATACCTAATTGATAAATACGGAGATAAGCAATTCGCCCCAGTGCGAGGTAGCAAAGAATATGTTGAATATTCCCAGTGGTTACACTTTGCTGAAAGCTCTGCAATTTTACCATTATTACTTAAAATGTTTGTTGCAAAAGATGGCTGTAAAACTAATTTCTTAGGAGATTATGCAGATATTGAGACAGCAAAAGTGATTCAGTTTTTTGACCAGTCTTTACAAGGAAAACGCTATTTAGTTTCAGAGCAACTAACTGGAGCAGATATCATGATGTCATTTATAGCTGAGCTAGTACAAAATAATGGTGAACTAGATAAGTATAAAAATATAGCAACTTATTTAGAACAGCTTGCAACACACCCCGCTTTTATACGAGCTAACGAAATAGAATTAAAAGCTGAAGCAAAGGTCTAGTTTTTTACTAATATCAGTTTGTTGATAAAACTTTACTGAATTGATCAAAATACAGCCGTCTATGGGCCCGAGAACAGTTAATTATTTAAGTGGGCAAGTATTGTACTTAGTGCAACTTTAAAACATAGATGGCTGTTGTTTACCTCGAGCCTAATAATATGAAAAATATTTATCTTTTTGTTAAACCTGCATAATAAAAATCAACGATCTGAAAATAAAGTAACTTAGATGATGAAATCAGCTACCTAAATAAATACACGCCCATTATAAATGATAATAATTATTAACCTCAATTTTTAAATGCTATTTAGTTATAAAAGAGTAACTTTTGTTCTTTTGTGCTAATCATAAGCTGGCGTAAACTTCGTTTATCTTAATGTAATAGCGGAAATTACTTCATGGCACTTAACAATTTATCGGCTTTAACATCGCCTTTATCAGAGTCTCAACTGGCTCAATTGCAACAAGCGACAGCAGGCTTAGATGCAGTACAAACTGCATGGGTTAGTGGTTATTTGGCCGGCGTAAGCCAAGGTCCAGTAACATCGGCAGCACTTGCACAAAGCGCAGGTCAAAGTTTAACTATCTTAATCGGTTCACAAACTGGTAACGCTAAAGGCGTCGCACAAGAGTTAGCTGAACAAGCAACAGCTAAAGGTATTCCTAATAAGTTAGTCTCAATGGCTGATTACAAAGTTAAAGCAATCAAAGATGAAAGCCATGTAATTGTTGTTGCAAGTACCAACGGCGAAGGTGAAGCACCTGATGATGCGATTGATCTTCATGCATTTCTAGCGTCTAAAAAAGCCCCTAAGCTAGAAGGTTTAAAATTTGCTGTATTAGGCTTAGGTGACTCAAGCTATGAGTTTTTCTGCCAAACTGGTAAAGATTTTGAACAACGCTTACAAGCGTTAGGTGGCGAAATCATTACTGAACGTTTAGATGCAGATGTAGATTATCAAGAAGTCACACAAGCTTGGTTCGATAAAGCACTAACAGCTGTTGAAGCAACACTTGAAAAAGCCGGCACCTCAACAACCGCAGCGGTTGCAACTGGCACTATCGTGACTGAGAATAAATATAATAAACAAGCGCCTTTCAGTGCAAGTTTATTAACAAGTCAAAAAATTACTGGAACAGAATCCGCTAAAGATGTGCGTCATATTGAAATTGATTTAGCTGGATCTGATTTGCACTACACTGCCGGTGATGCACTGGGTGTGTGGTTTAAAAATGATCAACAAATGGTTGATGAGCTGATTAATAAATTAGGCTTAGATGCAGCTAAAGAAGTGACCTTAGGCGATAAAACGTTATCACTAAAAGATGCTTTAATTGAAGAGTTTGAATTAACGGGTACACATCCGGCTTTTGTAGAAGGTTATGCAACATTAACTGAAAATAAACAATTGCTTGAACTAGCCGAAGATAAAAATGCCTGTCGTGATTTTGCCAACAACAATCAAATTGTTGACGTGGTGACAGCGGAAGGTAATGAAAATGTGACAGCAGAAAACTTCATTGCTTTATTACGTCGCAGCAGCCCACGCTTATATTCGATAGCTTCTAGCCAAACAGAAGTTGAAGACGAAGTGCACTTAACAGTTGGTGCGGTTGTGTTTGAAAATGAAGCAGGACAGCAACGTGGAGGCAGTGCTTCTACTTTCTTGTCGCACCGTTTGCAGGAAGGTGAAGAAGTAAAAGTCTTTATTGAAGACAATCATAATTTCCGTTTGCCTGCAGACCCAGCAACACCGATTATCATGGTGGGTCCAGGTACTGGTATCGCCCCTTTCCGTGCATTTATGCAAGAGCGAGAAGCAAGTGATGCAAGCGGTAAAAACTGGTTATTATTTGGCGACCAAACCTTTAACGAAGATTTCCTATATCAAGTTGAATGGCAATCATATTTAAAATCAGGTTTATTAACTAAATTAGACCTTGCTTTCTCTCGTGATCAAGCACAAAAAATCTATGTACAAGATCGCTTACAAGAAAATGCTAAAGAGGTCTTTGAGTGGTTACAAAATGGTGCTCATTTCTACGTTTGTGGTGATGCAAATCGCATGGCCAAAGATGTACAAAGCACATTAATCGATATTATTAGCAAACAAGGCAAATTAAGCCTTGAAGATGCAGAAGAATATTTAACAGAATTACGCCAAGCAAAACGCTACCAAAGGGATGTTTACTAATGACTCAGAAATTACACGACAACGAACGCATTAAAATTCAAAGTAATTTTCTTCGCGGTAACTTAGTAGAGGGAATCAACGATACAACAACAGGTTCATTCCACCCTGATGAAGTACAGCTGGTTAAATTCCATGGTTTATACCAACAGGATAACCGTGATCGCCGCGCTGAGCGTAAGCAACAAAAACTTGAGCCGCTGTACTCGTTCTTATTACGAGCACGCCTTCCTGGTGGTGTTGTAACGCCTGAGCAATGGTTAGAGATTGACCGTATTGCAGAAGAGTTAACTGATGCAGGTAGTATTCGTATTACTACCCGTCAAACTTTCCAATACCACGGTATTTTTAAACGTAACTTAAAATCAGTATTCCAAGAGCTTAAATTCAAAGCGAATATTGACTCTATCTTTACTGCTGGTGATGTTAACCGTAATACTATTTGTACCTCTAACCCTGAGCAGTCTGAGTTACATACAGAAGTGTATGAGTTATCTAAAAAACTCAGTGAACACTTTTTACCAAAATCAAATGCTTACGCAGAGATTTGGTTAGACGGTGAAAAAGTATTAGATACCGAGGAAGAAGAGCCAATTTATCACAATGTATTCTTACCTCGTAAATTTAAAATTGCAGTGGCATTACCGCCATACAATGATGTTGATATCCATGGTAATGACCTTAACTTCATCGCGATTATTGAAGATAACAAGATCACTGGTTACAACGTAGTGGTTGGTGCGGGTTTAGGTATGACTCACGGCGATAAAACAACATTCCCACGTTTGGGTGATGACTTTGGTTTTATCCCTGTTGATAAAGTGATGGAAGTTGCAGAAGCTGTGGTGACAACACAACGTGACCTTGGTGGTCGTGTTAGTCGTTCACATGCTCGTACTAAATACACATTAGAAACACACGGTATCGAGACCTTCAAACAAGAAGTTGAGAAACGCGCAGGTATCACTTTTGCATCACCAGGTGCTTATGAATTTACAGAGCGCGGCGACCGTATTGGTTGGGTAAAAGGAATTGATAACAAATGGCACTTAACTGTATTCATTGAAAATGGCCGTATTCTAGACTTTGATGGTAAACCATTAAAATCAGGCCTAGTGAAGATTGCTAAAGTACACCAAGGTACTTTCCGCATGACAGCTAACCAAAACTTAGTGATTGCAAGTATTCCGGAATCAGAAAAAGACAACATTGAAAAACTAGCCCGTGAATGTGGTTTGATTGACGATGGAACTAGCGCACAACGTCTTGATTCAATGGCATGTGTTTCATTACCAACCTGCCCGCTAGCGATGGCTGAAGCGGAGCGATACTTACCAGGTTTAACCGATGATGTTGAAGGTTTATTAGCAAAACATAATATTCCTAAAGAACACATTATTTTACGCATTACAGGTTGCCCTAATGGTTGTGGCCGAGCAATGTTGGCTGAAATTGGTTTAGTAGGTAAAGCACCAGGTCGTTATAATCTGCACTTAGGTGGTAATAGAATTGGTACGCGTATTCCTAAAATGTACGCTGAAAATATTGATGAAGAAACAATCGTCAATACATTAGATGAATTAATTGGCCGCTGGGCAATAGAACGTAATCAAGATGAAGATTTTGGTGATTTTGTTATTCGCGCCGGCATTATTTCTGAAGTAGTTGTTGCGGCTAGGGATTTCTATGCCTAACACCTTAGTTCTAGACCATCTATTAACGCTTTCTAAAGCAGAGCAGACCGTTGCTCTTGCTGGGGTAAATACGTTATTAGAAACAATGACAGCATCACAGCGAGTTCAATGGGCTGTCGATAATCTAAAAAGTGAATTTGTTTTATCATCAAGCTTTGGGATCCAAGCAGCCGTGTGTTTACACTTAATCACGACGGTGAAAGCAGATACCCCGATTATTTTGACGGATACAGGATACTTATTTCCTGAGACCTATCAATTTATTGATGATTTAACAAAACAACTTAACTTAAACCTAAAAATTTACAGTGCAGAGCACAGCCCTGCATGGCAAGAAACCCGCTATGGTAAATTATGGGATCAAGGCGTAGATGGTTTAACTAAGTACAATTTGATCAATAAAGTTGAGCCAATGAAACGTGCATTGAAAGAATTAAATGCTAAAACATGGTTCTCTGGTTTACGTCGTTCACAATCATCAAGTCGTGAAGACTTGCCGGTTTTAAGTATTCAAAATAACTGCTTTAAATTTTTACCAATTATCGATTGGAGTAATAAAGAAGTACATTATTACCTAGAAGAGAACGGCTTAAGTTATCACCCACTATGGGAACAAGGTTATGTATCTGTGGGGGATGTACAGACATCACGCCCCCTTGAATTAGGGATGAGTGAAGAAGAAACTCGCTTCTTTGGCTTAAAGCGGGAGTGTGGGTTGCACGAAGACCCTATTGAAGAACAAGGTAGTGGTATTTAACAAAATTTCATCTACTCTTTAAGTTTAAAAAAAGCCTCTCATTTTAATAGAGGCTTTTTTTTACTTAAGAAAACGCACGATCTGCCGATAGCATAATTATCAAGATGAAGGATTTATTATGAAAAAGTTGATACCCACCCTATTAATATTAACGTTATTAAGCAGTGTTAAAGCAAATGCAAATACCTTTGAAACGATACAGCTATACACGCAGGACGAACTCAATGTATTAATTAAGAACAATCAACACTTACAGCGAGTTAAGGCCGATGAGTGCCAATTACTTCAAGATATAAAAGCACATGCGGAAAAAGTGCAAGAACCCTCATATGTGTATTTATGGGGTGATATGTTGGCATGGGGCGTCTGCACAGAGCGAGATGTAGAGTTAGGCATGCACTACATCAAAGAATCCGCACAACAGGGTTTACTAGCGGCTATCGAGCAATTAGGGCGATATTACAATAAAGGTATCTTAGTTACACAAGACAAAGACAGAGCGTTAAGATATTTTCGAGAAGCGGCACTGCAAGGTCATTTAGGCGCGCAAATGAATTACATCACTTTATTAAACCAAGGTTATGGAAGTCCTTATGATTTTGAGGATGCTTATCGTGCTTTATATAATAGCGTTATTGCTAACCCGACAAAAAAGAAACAAGCTAACAGTTTATTA
This sequence comes from Psychromonas sp. SA13A, assembly GCF_011378715.1. Lineage (GTDB taxonomy): Bacteria > Pseudomonadota > Gammaproteobacteria > Enterobacterales > Psychromonadaceae > Psychromonas. Next base: position 6,383 of record NZ_WTKU01000017.1, read on the forward strand.
GCAGCCTTAGGAAAAAAGATGCCTGAGTTTGCATTAAAAAAAGCACGTCGTGAATACAACAATTAAGCAATATTTGATAAGATAATCGACTTTCATTAATACAGTTTCTAGTTAATATAGCCTTTAGGTAAGACAACCTCTTATTAACGAAATACAAACAGCCTATACCCACGACCATTCAAATATAATGTTGAGACGAACTTTCAAGAAATACAACAATGCGCCTATTCAGTAATTTGAATAAGGCGCAATCAATCATGTTTAGCGATTAATGACTCGCCTCGTCGACTAAATATAAAATAGACTGATAAGGGATACCACTATGGTGAGATAGCCCTATTTTACAAGTGCGGCTATTACTAAAACCACGAGTACAATGTCCAGGAGCAATAATGTCAAAGCCTGCTTTTTGATCAACGCCTCACTAATATCTGACATTGTAGACTTACTTTATTGCACTATTGTAAGATTTGTATATTAAGGTAAATCGACCGTTTTTTATTCATTTAACCTACGCGACTCGAACTTTGTGGACGATGTGTTTTAAAAGTTGCCACTTTAGGGGCATATTAATAGATAACAGCGAGTATATTAAATTCCTTATATTCTCCATTATTCAGTTTATGAAGTGAATAGTAGCGTTAATGTATTCCCTTCAGAAGTAAGATAATCGATAACAGCTTTAGTTAGTCGAAAATCTTTACATTAAAAATAAATGATGATGAACAATAAAACATATTATTATTAACAAATAGAAACATATATGAAAAACCCCACCTTATTAAGAAAAATTCAACTTAAAATCATATATTTAAAGATATAAAACAGTTTATTTTTACCATTCACAGATATATAGTCGAAATAATTTACATCAATATTCTTCAATATTTAAATAACAATTAAACATATGATTTTAATGACATTATTAAAAATAATTTTATGGTACTGAACTTGCTTATACTTAATTGTAGATACCTATTTGTAAATATAAACAAGGAAGATAATATGAATATAACTAAACTAGTAGTAAGTGCCGTACTTGCTACAACAATGTCACTATCAGCTAACGCTACATTAATGACAATAGAGACTAAAGCCATCACAACAACAATCGACAGTAATGATTTAAATAGCTCATGGGCTGCTGAAACCTCATCAACGCTAACAAACACAGTTAATGCATTTGAACAATATCAAACAGGTCAAAATTCTATTAACCGATTTTCACTAGAATTTACTACTGAAAATGCTGCAACCTGGGGATTCCAAGCTGGTCTAGATGCTCATTATGGAGCGGCTATTTATGTAAATGGAAGTTTAGTTGAAAATAGAACAGATGATTTATGGTGGGCTAATTCATGGTCAAACTCTGACGTTATCACAGCCAGCGCTATCGACATTGTAGCAGGCAATAACCTATTAGAAATATATTGGGCTGAAGCTTGTTGTAATGGTGCTAATTCGATTAGATTTAACGCCGATGGTACAAACTGGGAAACATTAACTACAGCTAACATTACAACGGCAATACCTGAGCCAGCAGCCTTAGCATTACTAGGTTTTGGATTATTAGGCTTTAGCTTACGTCGTAATAAAAAAGCATCATGAAATAACAGGGAGATAAAGTACAATCATATTCCCAAATACAATCCGGTGCAGCTGTGCATCGGAGCTTCTATCAAAACACTTCTATAATATCTATTTAGCTATATCACAACCTATCAATACAAGCCGCTATCAGCCACATAGCAATAGTAAACGACCCTATGATTACTTGCTTTAGTAAAAGAAGTTATAACTCTTTACAGAAGCTATCAGTATCATAAAACACCTAAGCTCTCTTTTTTTGAATATTACTTATCTAAAAACGTATAATTATAAATTACGCGATGATAATAGAAACAAAACCAGAGCCTGTTTGTACTTCGATATAATGCCACCTTCACGAATAGCGAAATGCCCAAACCTTAATCCATTTTTCTGAATATTATTTAACTAAAAACGTAGCAATGATATTAGGAACAACACCAGTAACAACACCAGTAACTACCTGAACTTGGATTAGCGCCACCTTTACGGATAGCGAGACGCGCAAACCTTAATCCACTTTTCAACAGGCATAAAAAAAGACAGCCTAAGCTGTCTTTTTTGAATGTAGTTTTAAACTATATTACTTAACTATTCCAAAAGGAATTAAGTGATGATAGTAGAAACAACACCAGCACCTACCTGAACTTGGATTAGCGCCACCTTTACGGGTAGCGAAACGCGCAAACCTTAATCCACTTTTCTACAGGCATAAAAAAAGACAGCCTAAGCTGTCTTTTTTGAATATTGTTTAACTAAAACGTGTAATTATAAATTACGCGATGATAGTAGAAACAACACCAGCACCTACAGTACGGCCACCTTCACGGATAGCGAAACGTAGACCTTCGTCCATAGCGATTGGACCAATTAGTTCAACAACGAACTTAAGGTTATCACCAGGCATTACCATTTCTACACCTTCAGGAAGCTCAACAGCACCTGTGATGTCAGTTGTACGGAAGTAGAACTGTGGACGGTAACCTTTGAAGAATGGAGTATGACGGCCACCTTCATCTTTACTTAGTACGTATACTTCAGATTCGAACTTAGTATGTGGTTTGATTGAACCAGGTTTAGCTAGAACTTGACCACGTTCAACGTCTTCACGTTTAGTACCACGTAGAAGAACACCAACGTTCTCACCAGCACGACCTTCGTCAAGCAGTTTACGGAACATTTCAACACCAGTACAAGTAGTAGTAACTGTGTCTTTAAGACCAACGATTTCTACAGACTCACCAACTTTGATGATACCGCGCTCAACACGACCAGTAACAACAGTACCACGACCAGCAATTGAGAATACATCTTCAATTGGTAGAATGAATGGTTTGTCAATATCACGCTCTGGAAGAGGGATATAAGTATCTAGTGCATCAGCAAGTTCAAGGATTTTTTCTTCCCATTCAGCTTCGCCTTCAAGAGCTTTAAGCGCTGAACCAAGGATAACTGGTAGGTCATCACCTGGGAAATCATATTCAGAAAGAAGTTCACGAACTTCCATTTCTACTAATTCTAGTAGCTCTTCATCATCAACCATGTCACATTTGTTTAAGAAAACAACTAAGTGTGGAACACCAACTTGACGAGAAAGTAGGATGTGCTCACGAGTTTGTGGCATAGGACCATCTGTTGCAGCAACAACTAAGATACCACCATCCATTTGAGCAGCACCAGTGATCATGTTTTTAACATAATCGGCATGTCCAGGACAGTCTACGTGTGCGTAGTGACGAGTTTCTGTATCGTATTCGATGTGAGAAGTATTGATTGTAATACCGCGCTCACGCTCTTCTGGAGCATTATCGATTGCAGAGAAATCACGAATGTCGCCACCGAATTTCTTAGTTAATACAGCAGAGATTGCAGCTGTTAAAGTAGTTTTACCATGGTCAACGTGGCCAATTGTACCTACGTTTACATGTGGTTTATTACGTTCAAATTTTTCTTTAGACACAGTGTGTACCTTCTTTATCAGTAAATACCTCTCCACATGCCATCACATGGAAAGGCGTTAGTTTAATTTATTTTTTATTTCGCTTCAATAATTGCGTTAGCAATTTTTTTAGGCGCATCGGCATATTCTAAAAATTCCATTGAATAAGATGCACGACCTTGTGTTGCTGAACGTACTGCGGTTGCATAACCGAACATTTCAGACAGCGGTACTTTAGCATGAACGATCTTAACACCACCTGGGCCATCGTCCATTCCTTCAATAATACCACGACGACTATTAAGGTCGCCAACAACAGTGCCCATCCAATCTTCAGGAGTAGTTACTTCCACTTTCATCACGGGTTCAAGTATAGTTGCATCAGCTTTTAATGCACCATCTCTAAAACCCATCATGCCAGCAATTTTAAATGCCATTTCGCTAGAGTCAACCTCATGGTATGTACCATGAAGTAAAGTAACTCGAACGTCAAGCATTGGGTAACCTGCTAACACACCTTGGTTCATTTGTTCTTCACAGCCTTTGCTTACCGCTGGAATGTATTCTTTTGGAATCTCATTACCAGTAATTTGGTTTACAAACTCAAAGCCAGAGCCCGCTGCAAGCGGTTCTAGTTTTAATTGGACATGACCATAATGGCTAGGTCCTTCACCCTGACGAATAAACTTACCTTCGACTTCAACCGTTTTACGGATTGTTTCACGGTATGCTACTTGTGGATTACCCACGTTACAGTTCACAGAAAACTCACGACGCATACGGTCAACAATGATATCAAGGTGAAGTTCACCCATACCAGAGATCAGTATTTGTCCAGACTCTTCATTGGTTTCAACACGAAATGAAGGGTCTTCGGCAGATAGTTTTTCAAGTGCTAGTGTTAGCTTATCTTGGTCAACCTTGGTTTTAGGTTCAACCGCGATCTGAATAACCGGTTCAGGGAAATCCATACGCTCAAGAATAATATTCTGTCCAACAACACAAAGCGTGTCCCCCGTAGTGACGTCTTTAAGACCGATCGCAGCGGCGATATCACCGGCACGAACCTCTTTGACTTCCTTACGTTCGTTAGCATGCATCTGTACGATACGTCCTAAACGCTCTTTTTTGCCTTTAATAGGAATAAATACTTGTTCACCAGACTTAACTACGCCTGAGTACACGCGCATAAAGGTTAACGTTCCCACGAATGGGTCAGTCGCTACTTTAAACGCAAGTGCAGCAAATGGTGCTTCATCTGTCGCAGGACATTCTATCTCTTGGTCATTATGTCCGTTGATAGCTTTAATCGCTTCAACTTCGACCGGAGAAGGTAAATAATCAATAACCGCATCTAACACTGCTTGCACACCTTTATTTTTAAAGGCGCTACCACAGGTCGCTAATACGATTTCATTATTTAACGTACGAATACGTAATCCTGCTTTAACTTCTTCTTCTGAAAGTACACCTTCTTCGAGGTATTTTTCCATCAGTTCATCATTTGCTTCTGCAGCTGTTTCTACTAGTTCCTCGTGCAAAGCTTGCGCGTGCTCTAGTAGGTCAGCAGGAATGTCATAATATTCAAATGTCATTCCTTGATCTGCATCGTTCCAATTAATCGCTTTCATTTTAATGAGGTCGATAACACCGCGAAACTCATCTTCTGTTCCAATATTCAAATGAATAGGAACACAGGTTGCGCCTAAGCGATTTCGAATTTGCTCAAGTACAGATTCAAAATCAGCACCGGTGCGGTCCATCTTGTTAACAAATACAATACGCGGAACGTGGTATTTGTTAGCTTGGCGCCACACAGTTTCTGATTGAGGTTCTACACCTGACGAGCCACAAAATACAACTACAGCACCATCCAATACACGTAAAGAACGTTCAACTTCAATAGTGAAATCTACGTGTCCAGGGGTATCAATGATATTAATGCGGTGTTGCTCATACTGGTTTTGCATGCCCTGCCAGAAAGTAGTAGTCGCAGCGGATGTGATAGTAATACCACGTTCCTGCTCCTGCTCCATCCAGTCCATTGTTGCTGCGCCGTCGTGAACTTCACCAATTCGGTGAGATACGCCAGTGTAGAACAACACACGCTCTGTAGTAGTAGTTTTACCTGCATCGACATGAGCCACAATACCGATATTACGGTAGCGCTCAATAGGAGTTGTACGTGACAATGCAATGTCCTTTTTAAATAAAGCTTTGTGCAAATAGAAACGAAAAAGCACAAGCAAAAGCCTGTGCTAAGAATTTTCTACCAACGGTAGTGAGCAAACGCTTTGTTTGCATCAGCCATACGGTGAACGTCTTCACGTTTCTTAACCGCTGAACCTTTGTTATCTGCTGCATCTACTAGCTCACCAGCTAGACGTAATGCCATTGATTTTTCACCACGCTTACGAGAAGCTTCAACTAACCAACGCATTGCTAACGCATTACGACGAGAAGGACGAACTTCTACAGGAACTTGGTATGTTGAACCACCAACACGACGAGATTTAACTTCGACGCTTGGGCGGATGTTTTCTAATGAAACTTCAAAAAGTTCCATTGGGTCTTTGCCGCTTTTTTCAGCAGCAGTTGCTAATGCACCGTAAACGATTTTTTCAGCAATAGATTTTTTTCCGTCAACCATTACTACGTTAACGAATTTTGTTAGAACTTCTGATCCAAACTTAGGATCTGGTAGTACTTTACGAGTAGCTACGACGCGTCTTCTTGGCATCTTATTATCTCCGTGCGCTTCAGGATTTTACCCAAAACATATTAAAATTAAATAGTGTTTGTTTGGCCTTACTTACGGAAAGTATTAAGATTTAGGCTTTTTAGCACCGTACTTAGAACGACCGTTACGACGTGCAGAAACACCTGAAGTATCAAGTGCACCACGAATTGTATGGTAACGAACACCCGGTAAATCTTTTACACGACCGCCGCGGATCAAGATTACACTATGCTCTTGCAAGTTATGGCCTTCACCACCGATGTACGAAGTTACTTCGAAACCGTTAGTTAGACGTACACGAGCAACTTTACGCATTGCCGAGTTAGGTTTTTTTGGTGTAGTTGTATATACACGAGTACATACACCACGTTTTTGTGGACACGCTTCTAGCGCAGGAACGTTAGTTTTTTGAACTTTGTCCTTACGCGGTTTGCGTACCAATTGTGAAATTGTTGCCATTGTTAAATAGCTCCTAATGTGTGTGTGAAAAATCAAGCCCTAAAGATTAGGGTCGCAAGAGTTTACGCTGAATAGAAAGGCGAGTCAATAAATAGACAATTGTGTTTTTGTTCACAAAACAAGAAAAGTAAAATGAGGTGGTTCGTTATGTTTAATTTAATGATTTAAAAGTGAAATGGGACCATCTACTCTGTAGATGGAGTCTTACCAAGCCAACTGACTTTGACAACGAATACTTAACGCAACAAACTCTGCATAGCTAACAACCTGTCCCATATTTGCTTTTAATCCACGAGCCTGTAAATCGACGTCTAAAACAAACAAACGCTTACTTTGATCTAGCTGTAGTAGCTGTAAGTGCTGATCCGTTGTTGCCGAAACGGCTGAGACTGCATCATTAAGTAATAACAAAAGATCTTTACCACCCAATTGCCTAACACAATCTTTCAGCGCAAAGCTATTAAAAGGAGATCCACTAACAGTGTGTAATATCATCTAAAAACTCATTAATTGGTGTTGTAGCTGAAGATGTTCATTAATTTCTTCTGTATTTAGCAGTGTTGTTTTAATAACTAATTGGTCTACTGAAATGTTTCGCTCAACGAGTGATTGTTGGCAAACATAAACATTTTCTACATCATAAAGTTCAAGCATTTGTAACATCGGTTGAAAATCTTTTTGCAAAATAAGATCTGCTTGATGTTTTGCTAATAATTGATAAACGCCATCACCTATAAAAAATACACTTAAGGATTCGTTAAAAGCAGAAATCGCCAAGGTTAAATCTAATGCCTCACGAGCAGTACTTGAACCATGGGGAGCTTGTCGATTTATGATGCCAATCTTCTTTTCCATGTTCATGCCCTAAAACTGTATTAATCGGTCACAACTAGCAGATAACTCAGCTAATTGACCTAACCCGCTGAGTAAAAAAGGGGGTTTAAGATTGTAATGCTGTAAACCTAATTGTGCTGCCTCTCGCTCATTAACGATACCGCGCCGTAATGATGCCGATACACAAACTTCAAGTGCAAACTTGTATTGAGTCGCTAAAGCAGCCCAGCGATCAGGTATATTAACCTCATCGCTGGCAGGGTTAATTAAATCATTGGCTGTTAGTACACCATCTAAGTAGAAAAAAACACCACATATTTTATGCCCAGCAGCTAATACTGCCTCGCAAAACTGTAAGGCAGATGCGGTATTTTGACTGCTAGCTGGATTACCCGTCACTAACAAAGAAAATTTAACAACCCCTGATTCAGACATACTAAGCCTTAAGCCGTGTACGCAATTGCTTCAACTTCAACCAGTACGTCTTTTGGTAAACGAGCGACTTCAACACATGAACGAGCAGGTGCTAATTCAGCAAAGTATTTACCATAAACTTCATTGAAAGCAGCAAAGTCATTCATATCTTTAATGAAACAAGTCGTTTTAACGACAGTTTGTGCTGTTGCACCAGCGGCTTCTAATACTGCCAATAAGTTTTTCATTACTTGTTCAGTTTGCTCTGCAACACCACCTTCTACAATCTCCATTGATTTTGGATCCAATGGGATTTGACCAGAAGTAAAGATCATGTTACCTAGTTGATTAGCTTGAGAATATGGACCAATTGCTGATGGAGATTGTTCTGTACTAATAATTTTTTTAGTTGTCATTTAATGCTTATCCTAATCAGTTAATTTCGAGCCTGTATATTGAAGTAGAAGCAAAATAAAAACAATGCGAAATGATAAAAAATTAAACTCGTACAAATAAAAGCCCAACAAAAATATTAACCCTTAAAACACCAAAATAACCACGAAGCGCTGCGCTACACGAAGAGCACGAAGAAAAGCTATAATCAGCTCAAATTTTAGATATAAAAAAAGGTGCCGAAGCACCTTTTTTTCTAAAGCAAAATTAATTGCTTATATTTGCTACTTATTCACCAAAATCAACGGCGTTTAGTAAGTCAGCTAAGTTTTGCTCAGCTGCTTCAACATCGATAATAGGCTCAGCACTAACAGGTTCAAGCTCTTTAGCTTTAGCTGCGGCACGAGTACGGTGATGTGCAAAACCAGTACCAGCTGGAATCAAGCGACCTACGATTACATTCTCTTTCAAGCCATGTAATTGGTCACATTTACCTGCAACAGCTGCTTCCGTAAGAACACGCGTTGTTTCTTGGAAAGATGCTGCTGAAATAAATGATTCAGTTGCTAGTGATGCTTTAGTAATACCAAGTAACTGGTACTCAAACTTAGCTAAGTTTTTGCCTTCAGCTTCTAAGCGACGGTTTTCAATGATAACGCGTACAACTTCAGCTTGCTCACCTACTAAGAATGGCGTATCGCCAGCATCAGTGATGATACATTTACGTAGCATTTGGTTAACGATAACTTCGATATGCTTATCATTAATTTTTACACCTTGTAAACGGTATACTTCTTGTACTTCGTTAGTGATGTAGTTAGCCACTGGGCTAATACCACGTAGACGAAGGATGTCATGAGGAGACTCAGGACCGTCAGAAATAACCTCACCTTTTTCAATCTTCTCACCTTCGAAGATGTTTAGGTGACGCCATTTAGGGATCATCTCTTCGTAAACATCACCATTTGCTTGAGTGATCACTAGGCGACGCTTACCTTTGGTTTCTTTACCAAATGCTAACGTACCAGATACTTCAGCAAGAATAGCGGCATCTTTAGGTGTACGAGCTTCAAATAAGTCAGCTACGCGAGGTAGACCACCCGTGATATCACGAGTTTTTGAACTTTCTTGAGGGATACGAGCAACCGCATCACCAACTCGTACTTGAGCACCATCTTCAAGGCTAACGATTGCTTTGGCAGGAAGTGCATATTGCGCAGCAACTTCAGTACCAGGAATGAATAAATCATTACCTTTAGCATCAACTAATTTAGCCATTGGACGCATTTCTTTACCTGCACTTGGACGCTGTGCAGGGTCAATAATAACAATACTTGATAAACCAGTTAGTTCATCAGTTTGTTTATTAATAGTAATGCCTTCAATAAAGTCTAAGAACTCAACCGTACCTTCCACTTCCGTAATAATTGGGTGTGTATGCGGGTCCCAGTTAGCAATGATTTCGCCAGCAGTGATTGCTGCACCATCTTGCTTCTCAAGAACAGCACCATAAGGTAGACGGTGATTCTCTTTAGTACGACCTAATTCATCAATAACGGTTAGCTCAGTTGAACGAGACGTTACAACTACTTTGCCATCAGAGTTAATTACAAACTTAGCGTTATGTAATTTAACTTTACCGGTATTTTTAACTTGGATATTGTTTTCTGATGCAGAACGCGATGCTGCACCACCGATGTGGAACGTACGCATCGTTAACTGTGTACCAGGTTCACCGATAGACTGAGCGGCCATAACACCAACTGCTTCGCCTTGACCAACCATGTGTCCACGAGCCAAATCACGACCGTAACATTGTGCACAAGCACCAAAGTCAGTATTACAAGTAATAACAGAGCGAACCCATACTTGGTCAACCGATGCTTCTTCGATTAAGTCACAGTATTTTTCATCAAGTAATACGTTACGTGCGATTAATACTTCGTTATCTGTACCTGGTTTAATGATGTCACGAGCAACAACACGACCTAGTACACGTTCACGAAGTGGTTCAACAACGTCACCACCTTGAATTAACGGAGTAACTAACAGACCTTCAGTACTACCACAATCTTCTTCAGTAATAACTAAATCTTGAGCAATATCAACAAGACGACGAGTTAGGTAACCCGAGTTTGCTGTTTTAAGTGCGGTATCGGCTAGACCTTTACGTGCACCATGCGTCGAGATAAAGTACTGAAGTACGTTTAGACCTTCACGGAAGTTAGCTACGATAGGCGTTTCGATGATTGAACCATCCGGTTTAGCCATCAGACCACGCATACCCGCTAGCTGACGAATCTGAGCGGCACTACCACGTGCGCCCGAGTCGGCCATCATGTAAACGCTGTTAAACGAATCTTGCTGAACTTCTTCACCTTTCGCTGTTAAGACTGTGTCTTTAGAAAGGTTTTCCATCATCGCTTTAGCCACTTGCTCATTCGCACTTGCCCAAATATCGATAACTTTATTGTAACGCTCACCCGCAGTAACAAGACCAGCTTGGAATTGCTCTTGGATTTCTAGTACTTCAGCTTCAGCTTCTTCAACTAAGCGTTTCTTAGCATCAGGAATAACCATATCGTCGATACCAACAGAAGCACCTGACAATGTTGCGTACTCAAAACCTGTGTACATCAATTGGTCAGCAAAAATAACAGTGTCTTTAATACCTAGTAAACGGTAACAAGCATTTAGCACGTTAGAGATTGCTTTTTTGCCCATGTTCAAATCAACATGCTCGAATGGTAAACCTTCAGGCATGATTAAAGATAAGATGGCACGACCAATCGTCGTTTCAACTAAACCAGTTGTTGATGTACGAGATTTATCTTCTGCAATGTGTACCTGTGTCATACGAACTTTAACAATTGCTTGCAAGTCTACAACACCAGCACGGTATGCTTTTTCAGCTTCTTTTGCATTTTTGAAGTACATGCCTTCGCCACGCGCATTAATGCGAGTACGAGTCATGTAATACAAACCTAATACAACGTCTTGTGAAGGTACGATAATCGGCTCACCATTTGCAGGTGATAAGATATTATTCGTAGACATCATTAACGTACGAGCTTCAAGCTGTGCTTCAATTGTTAACGGTACGTGTACCGCCATTTGGTCACCATCGAAGTCGGCGTTGTATGCCGCACAAACTAATGGGTGTAATTGAATCGCTTTACCTTCGATTAATACAGGTTCAAATGCTTGGATACCTAGTCTGTGAAGTGTTGGTGCACGGTTAAGTAGCACTGGATGTTCACGGATAACACCTTCTAGGATATCCCAAACTTCACCACCTTCACGGTCAACTAATTTCTTAGCTGCTTTGATAGTAGTAGCAAGACCTAATGCTTCTAACTTACCGTAAACGAATGGTTTGAATAGCTCTAATGCCATCTTCTTCGGAAGACCACATTGATGTAAACGTAGAGTTGGACCCACTGTAATTACAGAACGACCAGAGTAATCAACACGTTTACCTAGTAAGTTTTGACGGAAACGACCTTGCTTACCTTTGATCATATCTGCAAGCGATTTTAGAGGACGTTTGTTCGAACCAGTAATAGCTCGGCCACGACGACCATTATCTAATAACGCATCAACAGACTCTTGTAACATACGTTTTTCGTTACGTACGATGATATCTGGCGCAGCTAGTTCTAAAAGACGTTTTAGGCGGTTATTACGGTTAATAACACGACGGTATAAGTCATTTAAGTCAGACGTTGCAAAACGTCCGCCGTCTAGTGGTACTAGAGGACGTAAATCAGGTGGTAGTACTGGAAGTACTGTTAAGATCATCCACTCTGGTTTGTTTGAAGACTGGTGGAAAGATTCTACCAATTTCAGACGTTTAGTTAATTTCTTACGGCGAGTTTCAGAATTAGTTGTTTCTAACTCTTCACGCATGCCTTTGATCTCGTGTTCTAGATCTAGGTCTTTAAGCAGTGCAAAAACGGCTTCAGCGCCCATCATTGCATCAAACTCATCGCCCCATTGCTCTAGGTTGTCCAAGTACTCTTCTTCAAGAAGAATTTGACCACGTTCAAGATCAGTCATACCTGGTTCAACAACCACGAATGATTCAAAATATAGGATACGTTCGATATCACGTAACGTCATATCAAGCATTAAGCCGATACGAGACGGAAGTGATTTAAGGAACCAAATGTGTGCAACAGGTGATGCTAATTCGATGTGTCCCATACGGTCACGACGAACTTTAGCTTGAGTTACCTCAACACCACATTTTTCACAAATAACACCACGATGTTTTAGCCGCTTGTACTTACCACATAAACATTCGTAATCTTTGATTGGACCAAAGATACGTGCACAGAACAGACCTTCACGTTCAGGTTTGAATGTACGGTAGTTAATGGTTTCAGGTTTTTTAACTTCACCAAAAGACCATGAACGGATCATTTCTGGTGATGCTAAACCGATTTTAATACCATCGAATTCTTTGGTTTTATTTTGTTGCTTTAAAAACTTGAGTAAGTCTTTCACGCTACTCTCCCATAGGAGTTAAAACTAGGCGTCTCAAAAAAACGAGACGCCACATATTTTCAACTAAAACGAATTTTAGTTAGATTCATCTAGCTCGATATTGATGCTTAATGAACGGATCTCTTTCAACAATACGTTGAATGATTCAGGCATGCCTGGTTCCATTCTATGGTCACCGTCTACGATGTTTTTATACATCTTAGTACGACCGTTAACATCATCCGATTTAACTGTCAGCATCTCTTGTAGAGTGTAAGCAGCACCGTAAGCTTCTAGTGCCCATACTTCCATCTCACCAAAACGCTGGCCACCGAACTGAGCTTTACCACCAAGTGGTTGCTGAGTAACCAAGCTGTAAGAACCTGTTGAACGTGCATGCATTTTGTCATCAACTAAGTGATTCAGTTTTAACATGTACATGTAACCAACGGTTACTGGACGTTCAAATGGGATACCCGTACGGCCATCAGTTAATTGTAACTGACCAGACTCAGGTAAATCAGCCATGCGTAACAATTCACGGATTTCACTTTCGTGTGCGCCATCAAATGCTGGAGTCGCAACTGGTAAACCTTTGTATAGGTTTTTAGCAAGACGTAATACAGCTTCATCATCAAAGTCATTTAAGTCAACATGACACGGTGCATCACCGAATGAGTAAAGTTTTTGTACATATTCACGTACTTTGCTGATTTCAACGTCACGCTGATCTTTGATCATACGCTCTAGTTTCTCACCAACACCTTTACACGCTAGACCTAGATGTGTTTCAAGAATCTGACCGATGTTCATTCGAGATGGTACACCCAATGGGTTAAGTACGATATCAACTGGAACACCAAACTCATCGTGAGGCATATCTTCTACAGGTACGATGTTTGAAATAACACCTTTGTTACCGTGACGGCCGGCCATTTTATCACCTGGTTGTAGGCGACGACGTACCGCTAAGTAAACTTTAACAATTTTTTGTACACCCGGTGCTAAATCATCACCTTGTGTGATTTTACGACGTTTAATATCAAACTCTTTATCGTAGTTTGCTTTAATTTCGTCGTGTTGTGCATTGATTTGATCTAAAAGCGTTTGCTTCTCATCATCAGAAAGCACGATATCAAACCACTGAGCCTTAGGCATTTGTAGTAGACGCGCTTCTTCTTGACCAGCAGAAACTAATAGGTTTAATGCTTTTTCGTAAATAGAGCCTTCTAAAAGTTTAAACTTCTCAGTTAAATCTTTCTTCGCCGCTTTTAACTGCATTTCTTCAATTTCTAGTGCACGTTTGTCTTTCTCAACGCCGTCACGAGTAAAGACTTGTACGTCAATTACTGTTGCGTAAGTTGAGTTAGCTACGCGTAAAGAGCTGTCTTTAACATCAGACGCTTTTTCACCGAAGATTGCTCGTAATAGTTTTTCTTCTGGCGTAAGTTGAGTTTCACCTTTTGGTGTTACTTTACCGACTAAGATATCACCAGGTTTAACTTCAGCACCTACATAAACAATACCAGACTCATCTAGTTTGCTTAGTGCAGATTCACCAACGTTAGGGATATCGGCAGTGATCTCTTCAGTACCCAATTTAGTTTCACGTGCAATACATGAGAACTCTTGGATATGGATCGTAGTAAAACGATCTTCTTGAGATACACGCTCAGAAATAAGGATTGAATCCTCAAAGTTGTAACCATTCCAAGGCATGAAGGCAATCTTCATGTTTTGACCAAGTGCTAAATCACCCATATCAGTCGATGGACCATCGGCTAATACGTCACCGCGAACAATTGGCTCGCCAGGTTTACACGTTGGTTTTTGGTTAATACAAGTATTCTGATTCGAACGCGTGTATTTAGTTAAGTTGTAGATGTCGATACCGGCTTCACCAGCAACTAATTCATCATCAGCAACTTTAACTACGATACGAGATGCATCAACGTAATCAATTGTTCCGCCACGTTTTGCAATAATGGTTACACCAGAATCGATCGCTAGACGACGTTCAATACCTGTACCTACTAATGGCTTATCAGCACGTAGTGTTGGTACAGCTTGACGTTGCATGTTTGCCCCCATTAAGGCACGGTTAGCATCATCATGTTCTAAGAACGGGATAAGTGACGCAGCAACAGAAATGATCTGTTGTGGTGACACATCCATGTAATCGATGTCGTTTGGTCCCATGAAGGTAGTTTCACCTTTATGACGACACTGGATCATATCTTCGTTAAGCATGCCATTTTCATCAAGACCGGCAGATGCCTGTGCGATAACAAATGTACCTTCTTCGATAGCTGATAAATATTCAACTTGATCAGAAGGTTTACCATCGATCACTTTACGGTAAGGTGTTTCTAAGAAACCGTAACTGTTAGTACGAGAGAAAGTAGCTAACGAGTTGATAAGACCGATGTTTGGTCCCTCAGGTGTTTCGATAGGACATAAACGACCGTAATGCGTTACGTGTACGTCACGTACTTCAAAGCCAGCACGTTCACGTGTTAAACCACCAGGGCCTAATGCAGAGATACGACGTTTGTGTGTTACTTCTGATAACGGGTTATTTTGATCCATAAACTGAGACAGTTGTGATGAACCAAAGAACTCTTTAACAGCAGCTGAGATAGGTTTTGCATTGATCAGATCTTGCGGCATAGTCGCATCAAGATCGCCTAATGATAGACGCTCTTTAACAGCACGTTCAACACGTACTAAACCAACACGGAATTGGTTTTCAGCCATTTCGCCAACACAACGAATACGACGGTTACCAAGGTGATCGATATCATCAACTTCGCCATTACCGTTACGGATATCGATCAGTGTTTTCATTACACTTAAGATATCTTCGTTAGATAGAATGCCAGGACCTACATCGCCTTCAATATTAACGCGACGATTGAACTTCATACGACCTACTTTAGATAAGTCATAACGTTCTTCTGCAAAGAATAAGTTTTGGAATAAACCTTCTGCAGCATCTTTTGTTGGTGGCTCACCAGGACGCATCATACGGTAAACTTCTACTAACGCTTCTAAACGGTTAGTTGAAGAGTCAACGCGTAATGTATCCGAAATAAATGAACCACAATCTAATTCATTAGTGTAAATTGCTTCGAATTTTTTAATACCAGACTGTGCTAGCTCTGCTAATAATTCAAGCGTAAAGATATCATTTGCGTTAACAATGATTTCACCAGTTTCGCTGCTGATGTAATCTTTCGCTGACACTTTACCTTCTAGATGTTCGAATGGCACTTCAATGTGTTGTACGCCGTCTTTTTCAAGTTGACGAATATGACGAGCAGTAATACGTTTGCCCGATTCAACATAAGTTGTACCTTTACTCACGATGTCAAAGTTAAACTGCTCACCACGTAAACGGTCTGCAATTAATGCCATCGTAATAACACCATCTTTAACAACAAACTGAGTTGTATCAAAGAAGATGTCTAGGATTTGTTCTGTCGTGTACTCAAGTGCACGTAACATGATAGTCGCTGGTAATTTACGACGACGGTCAATACGAACAAATAAGTTGTCTTTCGGGTCAAACTCAAAATCTAACCAAGAACCACGGTAAGGGATAACACGTGCGTTATATAACACTTTACCCGAACTGTGTGTTTTGCCTTTATCATGATCAAAGAAAACACCAGGTGAACGATGTAATTGAGAAACAATAACACGCTCAGTACCATTGATTACAAAGGTACCATTTTCTGTCATGAGTGGCATTTCACCCATGTAAACTTCTTGTTCACGGATATCTTTAACCGTGCCTGCTGGCGCGTCACGATCATAAATAACAAGACGTAGTTTTACACGTAAAGAGGCAGAGTATGTAACTCCGCGGATTTGGCATTCTTTTACATCGAATACAGGTTCACCTAAGCGGTAGCTTACGTATTGTAGCTCCGAAGTGCCTGAGTAACTCGCGATAGGAAAGATGCTGTTAAAAGCAGCTTGTAAACCTACTTCGCCAGTCGGATCGACTTCAATGTATCGTTTGAATGAATCTAGTTGAATCTCCAACAAGTATGGTTTTTCCATTACTTGTGGGCGTTTCCCGAAATCCTTACGAATACGTTTTTTCTCAGTATAAGAGTAACCCATGTGGTTCCTTTGCTCGCTGATTAAATTGGTCATAGTTGTCTTACTTGGTTTGAATCTTGTTGCATGACAACGGCGGCACATTATTTTGGTGTTAATGATGTTTTAAATGTCTATATTGCTTCTGTTTGAGCCTGTTTTTAAGGCGCAGCTTATATCGCTGACTTTATCGTTCGAAACAATATGGCAATAACATCACCTTAAGCGTCCGATGACCGTAAAAAATAATGATAAATCACGGTATCCTATAGCGCAAAAAGGCCGGTGATTAAATAATCACCAGCCAGTGCCATTTTCATGGCTAATAAGTTAGAAAATCTAACTTATTTAAGTTCAGCAGTTGCACCGATTTCAGCAAGCTCTTTCTGGAAAGCTTCAGCTTCGTCTTTCGAGATGCCTTCTTTCAATACAGCAGGGCAAGATTCAACAGCGTCTTTCGCTTCTTTCAGGCCTAGACCTGTGATAGCACGAACAGCTTTGATTGCTTTAACTTTGTTCTCACCGAAAGCAGTAAGTACAAGGTTGAATTCAGTTTGCTCAGCAGCAGCTTCGCCTGCAGCAGCAGGACCTGCAGCAACAGCAGCAGCAGATACACCGAATTTTTCTTCCATTGCTTCGATTAGTTCAACAACTTCCATTACAGATAGTTCTGCAACAGCATCAATGATTTGGTCTTTAGTAAGAGACATGAGTCAATTCCTATATATAGATTATAAAATGGTATTACAGCAATTACGCTGCAGATTCTTCTTTCTGGTCGCGAATTGCAGCCAGAGTACGTACAAGTTTGCCCGCTGCAGCTTCTTTCATAGTAGCCATCAGTTTCGCAATTGCTTCGTCGTAAGTTGGTAATGTCGCTAAACGGTCGATTTGATCGGCTTCAATAAATTCGCCTTCAAATGCTAGCCCTTTAATTTCAAACTTTTCATTAGCTTTAGCAAAGTCTTTTAAAAGACGTGCTGCTGCACCTGGATGTTCGTTTGAAAAAGCAAGGATAGTAGGACCTGTAAACGTATCTGCCAGACATGCATAGTCAGTACCTTCAACTGCACGACGTGCTAATGTATTACGAATTACTCGTAAAAATACACCGTTTGCACGTGCTTTTGCACGAAGTTCAGTCATTGCACCTACTGTTACGCCACGTGAATCAGCGACAACAGCAGACAGAGCGCCTTTAGCAGCTTCGTTGACTTCAGCAACAATAGCTTGTTTGTCTTCGAGTCTTAATGCCATTTGGTTTTACTCCTGGATTCCACTAGGTTTTACCCTAGATAAACACCCTCACCTAATGGTGAGGCACTATTTTGGTTTCGGATCCAGTAGAATAATCTTTCTGGGGTCCGGTACCGTCTACGCAGGAAATTAAGTCAAATCAGAGATTTAACACCTGCGGTCTAAGAAGAGACCTAAGGCCCTCCAAAGTAAGGTCGCATATTATACAAACAATATGCCACCTTGTATAGTGACTTGATGATTAATCATCAAATCACTACAAAAAATTACGCTACTACTGTTTCTAGAGTTGCTTGGTCAACTTTAAGACCTGCACCCATAGTTGTAGATAGAGAAACTTTCTTAATGAATTGACCTTTAGCACCTGATGGTTTGCCTTTTTTAAGCGCAATAATCAAAGCTTCTAGGTTTTCTTTAATCTGTTCAGCAGTGAACGTTGCTTTACCGATTGTAGAATGGATAATACCATTCTTGTCGTTACGGTAACGAACCTGACCAGCTTTAGCATTTTTAACTGCATCAGCAACGTTAGGTGTAACAGTACCAACTTTCGGGTTAGGCATTAGGCCACGAGGACCTAAGATTTGACCTAATTGACCAACAACACGCATAGCGTCTGGTGATGCAATTACTACGTCAAAATCCATTTCGCCAGCTTTAACTTTAGCAGCAAGATCGTCCATACCAACGATATCCGCACCAGCAGCTAGAGCAGCTTCTGCGTTAGCGCCTTGTGTGAATACAGCAACACGAACTTCACGACCAGTACCATGTGGTAATACAGTTGCGCCACGTACGTTTTGATCACTACGACGAGGATCAACACCTAGGTTAACTGCAACATCAATGCTTTCGCTGAATTTAGCTGTAGCGAACTTTTGTAAAAGTGCTACTGCTTCATTGATGTCGTATTCTTTAGTTCCGTCAACTTCTGCACGGATAGCTGTCATGCGTTTAGATAATTTAGCCATTGTATTAACCCTCTACTTCCAGACCCATAGAACGAGCAGAACCCGCAATACAACGTACCATCGCTTCAAGATCGGCACCCGTTAAATCAACTTCTTTCGCTTTAGCGATTTCTTCAAGTTGAGCAACTGTTACTTTACCTACTTTATTTTTGTTAGGTACAGCAGAACCAGATTTGATGCCAGCAGCTTTCTTAAGTAAGTAAGATGCAGGTGGAGTCTTAGTTTCGAACGTAAAAGAACGGTCAGCATATACTGTAATTACTACAGGAACTGGCGCGCCTTTTTCTTGAGCTTCTGTTTTTGCATTGAATGCTTTACAGAATTCCATGATGTTAACACCGTGTTGACCAAGTGCTGGACCAACTGGTGGTGACGGGTTTGCCATACCAGCTGAAACTTGCAGCTTGATATATGCGGTTACTTTCTTAGCCATGATATATTACCTTTTTTTGGGTATAACGCTGAAAAAACTCAGCTTCCCGATGAATACATAAGTGACTGCATTATTGCAGCCTACTCGATCCTATTGAATTTGCCGTGTTAACTAAAGTTCTCACCACAAATAAAATGGGCGGCGAATTATAACTGTAAGCTACCTCATTTCACAAGATCTTTTGGTGTTTTTTTAACCTAATAACAATTACAGATGATTAAAAAAACAAAAAGCCAATAAGAATGACCTTATTGGCTTAGATAAGCATTAGCAAATAACTGATTTGTTATAAATTAATTAGCTTTTTTCAACTTGAGAGAATTCAAGTTCAACTGGCGTTGCACGACCAAAGATAGAAACCGATACTTTTAAGCGGCTCTTATCGTAGTCAACTTCTTCAACTGTACCTGAGAAGTCAGCAAATGGACCATCACTAACACGAACCACTTCACCTGCTTCAAACAAAGTACGTGGACGAGGAGTATCGTGAGACTCTTGTAAACGGTTAAGAATATTATCCACTTCTTTTTGAGAGATAGGAGCAGGACGTTCTGCTGTACCACCAATAAAGCCCATTACACGGTCAATGCTTTTTACTAAATGCCAGCTGTCGTCATTCATCGCCATTTCAACTAAAACGTAACCAGGGAAGAACTTACGTTCACTTTTACGTTTTTGTCCAGCACGCATTTCAACAACTTCTTCCGTTGGGACTAAGATTTGTCCAAAGTGCTCTTCCATTTCATTTAAACGGATGTGCTCAACTAATGTTTTTTGTACACGTCCTTCATACCCAGAAAAGGCTTGGACTACATACCATCTCTTTTTTTGAACTTCTTCAGTCATAATAAACCCTTAAATAGAGGTAGTGATAAACGCGATGAGGCGAACGAAAATGCCATCAAGACCCCACAATATCAAACCAACAATGGTTGATACCGCTAAGATGATTAATGTAGTTTGTACTGTTTCTTGGCGAGTTGGCCAAACAACTTTACGCACTTCAAGGCGCGCATCTTTAGCAAAACCAATAAACGTTTTGCCTTTTTCAGTAAATGCAGCAGAAAGAACGGCTAAAGCAGCTAATAATAAAAGTACTGCTACACGTAATACAACATGCGTTTCTTCGCCATATAAATAATTACCAACAATGATTGCTGCTAATAATAAAACGGTGATCGTCCATTTAACCCCATCGAATGAGCTTTTGCTGTTTTCAGAATTTACTGTTGTCATAACGCTTTTTATCCACTGTTAAAATTAATAATACCGACCCTAGCATCAGTTGCTAAGAGGTAAAACAACCACCTATTTAAAGCGATTGTTTAGTAGGTGAAAGACTGCTTTTATATTAAGCATAAGTCGCCACCTAAAAATAAAGCACGTAAGTATAAGGATTTTTCTGTCTTTTGTAACCTGATTATATATAAAAATAACAATTCTTATTGATAAAAGACAATCAAGCTACTTTTCTATTGCACGATCACCTAACAGTTGCCTCTATCAAACAAAGTATTGAGGTAGTTTATCTTATCATTTGAATCTACGTTTTATATTAAGAAGCTTATGAATAAACATGATTAAGAAACATTAACCTCAAACCTTACACTTAGCATGGCTGTTATTAATGCCCGCGCTTAACATAAAACAACGAACAGACTCTACCCGCTAAATATTGATTAGCAAGCATCATCCCTAAAAGCATAAAAACAATAAACACTAATATAACAGGATTCATTGAACTCAGGCTAGATACTGCAGGCCCAGGACAAAACCCAGCGAGCCCCCAGCCAATGCCAAATAAGCTAGCACCAAGAATTAAAGGCGCATCTACTTTTTTCTTATGGCTTAATTGTAAAGGTTCTCCACTGACTGCTGTTTGACGTTTTTTAATGACACCATGATAGATAGGCGTGAACACTAATAGCGCTCCTCCCATCACAAATGCAAGGCTAGGATCCCATGCGCCCGTTACATTTAAAAAAGCAGTCACTTTATTAGGGTCAACCATTTCAGAAATCACCATGCCAGCGCCAAACAACAAACCCGCTACGGCTGCTACTGCAATACGAAATAAAGATGAATAATGCATTTATATGGCTCCGAATAATTGACGAAAATAAACAACCACTATTGCACTAAGCATAAACACGACAGTAGCAACAATAGAACGCATCGAAAAACGTCCCATACCAACAATTCCATGACCACTAGTACAACCATTACCTAGACGAGTGCCAACACCTACGAGTAGACCCGCTAACGCTATCAGCAGGTAACTATCAGTGCTTACAAGCGGTAAATTGATATCGAAGGGAGCGATAAAAACTGCACTCAAAATCATCGTAATAATAAAAACAGCACGCCAAGCTGTGTCCCCTTTTTTAGGTTGTATCAAACCATTTACAATGCCACTAATACCGGCGACTTTACCACTAAATAACATCAGAATGGCGGCAGATAAACCTAACAACATTCCACCCAATAATGCATGCCAAGGTATTGAAAACGACATATAACTCTCTCAATTAAGTTGATTAAAACCAGTTTTACTTAAACACAAAAAATCCCATGCAAGCTAATGATTAACGCTTTAATACGAGGATCTGATAAGGAATAAAATACCTGCTGCGACTCTTTACGCACTTCAACTAAACCATTTTTGCGTAATACCGATAATTGTTGTGAAAATGCCGACTGACTTAATTCAGAACCAGCTTGTAATTGAGAGACCCCAACCTCCCCTTCTATTAATTGGCACAACACCATGAGGCGCTCTTGGTGAGCCATTGTTTTTAACAACTCAGCGACTTCACCTGCACGTAACTTCATTTCATCGAGTTCCATGAATTTCACCTTCTATGATTTATTTATTATGCAAACAATACTGACAGCATTAACATTAGTCAATTCTTATTTAGATCTAACTAAATTAGGCTAAGTTAAATTAGACAAAGCTAATTTAATGAATTATAGTTTTTGCAAATTCAAGCACGGCGAGTGCTTAATAATTAAAGATTAACAATCAAAAAAATCCCACTATCAAATTAATAATGAGCAATACGGAGTAAATTGGATATGACAAAAATTGTAATTATCGGTGGCGTTGCCGGAGGCGCATCAGCAGCGGCACGCGCAAGACGTTTAAGTGAAGATGCGCAAATTATTATGCTTGAGCGAGGTCCATTTATTTCCTTTGCGAATTGTGGATTACCGTACCATGTAGGTGGAGATATCGAAGATCGTAATCAATTATTACTACAAACGCCTGAAAGTTTTTTGGCACGCTTTAACGTTGATGTACGACCATTGTCAGAAGTTATTCGCATTAATCGCAACGAAAAAACAATCACTATTAAAAATGTCAATGATGGTAGTGAATATACTGAAAGCTATGACTTTTTAGTATTAAGTCCAGGGGCCGCTCCGATCGTACCTAATATACCGGGGATTGATAATCCATTAACGCACTCTCTGCGTAATATTCCCGATATGGATAACATCATCAATACCATTAAATACAATAAACCTAAGCACGCGACAGTGGTAGGTGGTGGTTTTATTGGATTAGAGATGATGGAAGCTTTTCATCAATTAGGGATTAAAACCACTCTATTGGAATTAGCAGACCAAGTGATGACACCAGTAGATAAAGAGATGGCAGGATTTGCTCATCAAGTGATCCGCGACCATGGTATCGACTTACGTCTAGGGGTTGCATTACAGGGTGTTGAATATATTAAAAATGATCACATCGCCAATCAAGACATTGGTGAAAGTATCGACAACCAACATTTACAAGGTGAGTTAAACCTCAGTTTAAGTAATGGCGAACAGCTCATCACGGACATATTGATTATGGCCATTGGTGTACGGCCTGAAACCAGTTTAGCTAAAGAGGCTGGATTGGATATCGGTTTATTAGGTGGTATTAAAACCAATTTGCAATTACAAACCAGTGATCCTGTTATTTATGCCGTTGGCGATGCCATTGAAGAACAGGACTTTGTAACCGATAAACCAACAATCGTCCCTTTAGCAGGCCCTGCAAACCGTCAAGGACGCATGGCTGCTGATAATATGTTTGGCCGCAATCAAGATTATCAAGGCACTCAGGGTACAGCCATTTGCAAAATATTTGACTTAGCAATCGCTTCAACCGGTCAAAATGAAAAACAACTTAAACAAAAAGGCATCAACTACGAGAAAGTCTTTGTGCACACAGCAAGCCATGCTAGCTACTATCCAGGTGCGGAAATAGTCTCATTTAAAATGTTATTTGACCCACAAACAGGAAAAATTCTAGGTGCCCAAGCCGCAGGTAAAGATGGCATCGACAAACGAATCGACATTATGGCCGTCGCGCAACGAGCAGGCATGACAGTAGAACAACTACAACACCTCGAACTCACTTACGCACCACCATTTGGTAGTGCTAAAGATGTTATCAACCAAGCAGCCTTTGTAGCGTATAACCTTATGCTTGGAGATACTAAAGCAATACATTTTGACGAAGTTGATCACTTAACTGACCAACAAGTGTTATTGGATGTGCGTACTGCAGGTGAACTAGAAGTTTTAGGACAAATTGGGGAGGCTATCAATATTCCAGTCGACGAACTACGTCAACGACTACATGAATTACCAAAAGACAAAGAGATCATCATCTATTGTCAGGTTGGCTTACGTGGCAATGTTGCTTATCGTCAGTTAGTGAATAACGGCTTCAAAGCACGCAACTTAATCGGCGGTTACCGCACTTATAAATTTGCCAAAGCTTAATAAGTTTAACTTATTTCGTATTACCACAATATGATGTGGTAATACGATTTAAAAACAGAACTCCGTCCTGATACCTTAGAAAAGCAAGATATGGTTAATTAAGCGTAATAAGTTTCAACTTTTTTAATGAAATCAGGTAACATTTCTACAGGTAACTGATTGATACCCGCTGCTGCAGCGCGCCCGCCACCAGTATCGAATTGACTACAAACGTCACCAGCACCTTGTTTATTTTCTAAGGGAGCACGTAAAGAGACAAGGTAACCGCCCTGCTCATTTTTAGTTAATACCGCAAATGCACTGCTTGGTTGCTGATTCGCTAGTAAGTTCCCATAAACGCCACTAATACGACGAGACCATTTTTCACCCGGCAACTCAAACACACTTAATACTTGGCTACTGTGCATAGCTGGGATAGACAATGCATTTTCTAAATCCGCTTGATAAGCAGCTTGTAGCGCATAATAAGGAGATGCCTTATCTTCAAATACATCAAATGGGCTTGGGTATTTAACTAACGCTTCATATAAATCTGCAGGGTCAAAATGTAAATCGGCAACATCAGCACCGTAACCATTATAATTAATTAACGTTCCTAGCTCTTTTAATAAGTCTGCTTGCTCTGTTGTATATCCTGCAGCAGTCGCTAATTGGTCAGCTTTACTAATCATGTTATCGCCATAAGCGGCACAAATAGCCCAATCATGGAACTGCCCTTTTAAATACTCATCAATGATTAACGCTGTGCACATATTTGCATCTAAATCGATTAAAGCGGTCAGCTTATCATGGTTAGGAATATCACCCGAACGATGATGGTCGGCATAAAAAACCGCAGTACCTTGGTCTAATGCAGCCACTAATTCGTTGGTATTCTTTTCCATCGAAATATCTAAGACTGTTAAAGTATCTTCAGGGTTAATATCAATCGTTTTTAATAGCTGAATATTACGTTTAACCCCTGTTACTAAAGTAGACGTTAATGGGCTTGATAGACGTAATTGTATTAATGAAATAATGCCGTCAGCATCTCCATTAAAAATATCATAATGCATAATATAACCTTCTTATGAAGTGGGCAATTGATGACCAAATAATCGATGAATTAAACCACTGAACTTGTCACTATGGGAGTAAAAATAATAATAAACAGCGAGTAATAAAATAAGTAAACTAGACATAATCACTTCAGGCACATGCAAGATCCCGCCAATAACACCAACACTGGCACTAAAAATAGCAAACGCAGAAAGTAAAATAAGCACCTGTTTATCAGATAAACCCATGTCTTGCAAAAGATGGTGAATATGGCCACGATCTGCGTGAAGTGGAGATTTTTTATCTTTTACGCGCCTAATTATATTCGCAATCATATCCAATACGGGTACCGCTATTAACCACAATGCAGTCACTGGTTTAAAAGCTGTTGGTGAATCAGGATCCACAATGGCATCATCAATATGCATTGACTCTTGACTACCCGCAATCAATAAACAAACAACAGTAAAGCCAATAAAAAAACTACCCGAGTCGCCCATAAATACTTTATAACGGTTGCGCGGTAGCATAGAAAGGTTACACATTAAAAATGGAATTAATGCTGCGATAAAGCAAATACAAGTAGAAGCTAAATATAATTTCCCATTGACGCCAAACAAAACGGCAAGCGCTAAAAAACTAATAAGACTCAAACAACCTAATAAACCATCGACACCATCAACCATATTAAAGGCGGAGATCACACCAATCACTACGATAATAGTAAAAATTAACGATGCACTATTTAACACTACCTCACCTAACGAAAATAAGTTACCTAAAGAAGATATTTGGAATTCAGCGAAATAATAAAGAAACGTCGTAATCGCAATCATTAACGACAACCGTAATGAGACCTTTAAATTAATCTTGTCATCAATCATGCCTAACAACATTAAAAAACCACCACAAAGGACGAAGGAAAGAACCTCGGGCGTGAATTGTTGATTCATATATAAAACAAAAACAAGCGTACAATAAAGAGCAGGTCCGCCAATAACAGGGATATTACCTTTATGGAGCTTTCGATGATCAGCTTTATCGACTAGTCCAAATTGAATAGCTTTAGGATGGAAAAAATAAAAAAGAAAAGAGGAAACAGCGAAAGACATAAGTGCAGTTACCATCATTGAAATAAACATAACTCACACCTGTATTATTTTTTCACTTATGATTCACTTCTTTGTGAAAGTAGTCATATTGAGAGAGCAAAGATAATACCACCCTAACCTTACACTTTTGAAGTATTTTAAAATATTTCAATAATAAAAATAAACCTACACCATAGGTTAAAACAGTATTTATAACTAAATAGTTAATGAGTTAGCGCTCATTTAAATGATTATTTTTGCTCAAATCCAACGCGCACGATTAATAAACAGTGTTTTTACTTAGTCGCAGCTAACGCTATAACCCCTCATAAACCTTAAGTGCTTGTTGTAAGTTAGCGTAAAAAGTAAGTTCACCCTGATGTAAAATAATCGCACTATCACAAAACTCTTCAATCTCTTTAATGTCATGACTAACCATAATAACATTTGCTGTTTTACTTTTATCTAACAGCGCTTGGCGTGCTTTTTTACGAAATTTTTGATCGCCAACAGAGGTTGCTTCATCAATCAAATACACATCAAAATCAATCGCAATACAGCAGCCAAAAGCTAAACGAGAACGCATACCACTAGAATAGTTTTTAACGGGTAAGTCATACTTAATACCTAATTCTGCAAAATGTTTCACTTTTTCTTCATATTCATCTAAATCGGCAACACCATTAACACGACCAATAAACCGTGTATTTTCACGCCCCGTCATTTGAGGGTGAATCCCAGTGGCTAAAGCCACTGGCCAAGAAATGGCTTTATCAGTAATCACTTTGCCTTTATTTGGGTATTCACTACCGGCTAAAATCCTAAATAATGTTGACTTACCTGCGCCATTCGAGCCTAAAATACCAATATTATGCCCTTCAGGAATTTCAAAATTAATATCCTGAAATATATATTGATGCCCTAGATCAGAAGGGTAATATTTGGTTAAATTTTGTAATTTGATCATAGTTTCATACAAAGCATTATTAAAAAATGAACAGTGAGCTTATCTTTATTCACAAAATGGAGCAAGATCCCTCGATAAAACAAATAAATATTTAATTTGAATTAGTTGTAATCGTCCCTTTTGAATTTAAGACCTTAACCTTTGAACTTCCAGCTGCAGCCTTTACCCTGCTTGGAAACATGTTTTGACTTTGGGGCGCATACTTCAGCCTGCTTCTTTTGACCTTTTCGCTTTGTGTGATATTTCATTGCTATTCGTTCGCTGCGTTCATCGAGGCTAATAGTAGTATGCGAAACATCTTTAAGGGGCGCTGGCTTTAGCCTGCTTCTTTTGACCTTAGTCTTTGGGTTTTGCTGTTGTTCTAGTCATTTATGGTTCGCTTTACTCATCGAGGCTAATCGTTGTACGCGATAACCCGCATACTGGCAGGCTGAAGCCAGCGCCCCGAATATCAAGCTATGCTTGATAGCTATCGCACTATGTTGCGATGAGTGATGGTTTTGATTTTTGGTATAACGTAATTGACGAACAATATTGTAAGATGTGATACATCTTGTAAGGGCCGCATGGGCGAATTAGCCGACAGGCTAGGGTAATGAGCGGAAGAGCTCTGCGATTCCTTTTTTCAGCCTGCTTTTTAGTTTTTTGTATGAAGCAATTGGCGAACAATATCACAAGTTGCGAAACATCTTTAAGGGGCGCTGGCTTCAGCCTGCTTCTTTTAGGTGTTAGGTTTATGCTTTTGACCTTCGCTACCAAAGTAAAAACACAAAACAGAAAACATTTGCAAACTGAAGCTTGCCTCAAGCATAGCCGCTATTATCTATCCTTTACCCTTTACCCTTTACCTATTTCAACAAGCATGCCTTTATCCAGCACTAACAACTTATCTTTCAAACTTTCTTTCGCTTGCTCATCACCATGCACAATAATGACTTTTTCAGGACCTTTACGAATACGTTTAATAAAATTCACTAAATTAGATTGATCGGCATGGGCTGAGTAACCCGAAATCGTATGAACGCCTGCATTAACCGTTAGTTTCTCACCATCAATAAACACATAACCGCCACTTGGTCCATACTGTTGAATCTGACGCCCTAACGTACCACGAGCTTGATAACCCACAAACAACACATCAGCAGTCGGTTCAGTGATAAATCGTTTCAAATAATTAACAACCCGCCCGCCACTACACATACCACTCGCAGCAATCACAATCGCAGGTTTACTACGATTTGCTAAATACTCAACCACTTGCATGTGTTCTTGGTGTGTATCAACCGTATACAAACTATCAAAGTTTAAAGGCTGTCTGCCTTGTTTCACACGTCTTTTAGCTTCAGCATCCCATAACGTCTGAAAATGTTGATAATGCTTTGTGAACTTAGCGGCCATCGGCGAATCAACAATCACTTCAATATCAGCCAGTTTTTTAAACTTCGCTTTTGCGGTGATCTGCTCTAACTCATACAACAACTCTTGCGTTCGCCCAATACTAAATGCAGGAATAATCACCACCCCATTATCACTAATCGCTTTAATTAATACCTTTTCTAAACTCTTAGCACGATCACGTCGTCCTTGATGGTTCTTATCGCCATAGGTACTTTCAATCACCACAATATCAGCTTTATAAGGGCTTTTAGGGGAAGCTAACAAAGGAGAATAAGTGGCACCGAGATCACCAGAAAAAACAACACGCGTGGCAGGCTGAGCAACAGATATAACATCAATCTCAATATAAGCAGAACCCAAAATGTGGCCTGCCGGTTGGAATTTCACTTTAGTTTGAACATCCCCCACTAAATCCAATGCAAACCATTGCTTATAAGGCACTGCAACCAGTTGCTTAGTTAACCGCGCTAAACACGCCTTAATAATCGATTGATTACGAGTGACGCCAACCTTAAGCGCATCTTCAATCACCATTGGTAACAAAGCCGCAGTCGCTTCTGTGGCAATAATCGGCCCATTAAATCCTGCGGCTAATAAATAAGGCAAACGTCCAACATGGTCAATATGACAATGCGTCACTAATAAAGCTTGAACCGTACTAATATCAAACTCGATAGATAACAAATCATCGTCACCTCGACCAGACGTTTCAGCACCTTGAAACAAACCACAATCAACCAACACACTATTAGCTGAATCAATCACCAATTGATGGCAAGAACCAGTCACACCATTAACAGCGCCATGATGTAATATTTTCATAAAAGCAACCTTTTAAAAAAAGTATTAAACCACTTTATTCTCTTTTCTTCGGTATTCAAATTACGAAGTCTAAATTGATGTAGAGTTCACAATAAGAATTCAATAACGCGATCGTATAGAAAAATCTTCTGCGTCCCTAGTCAAATGAGGGCTGTAATAGGGATCGTTTTCAATCTCAGGTTTCCAGCGTTCCAGTAGCAACGCTTTTTCTTTATCGAAACGTTTTATTCTTTCAGGGTTCTCTGCATCATTACCGCGCGTTTTTGATTCATAATGATAAAGCTGTGCATGCGCACAATACACATTATAAAAACCTATGCTTTTAACTTTCAAACAAAAATCAACATCATTGTAGGCAACTTGATAGCTTTCATCTAACCCACCGACCACTAAGTAAGTTTCTTTACGAATGGCTAAACATGCTCCAGTTACTCCTGATACAACTTGATTAAGGTGCAGACGGTTGTAATAACCACCCGAGTCATTAGGAATACAACGATGAGAATGTGCAGCATACCCACCTAAACCCATAACGATGCCAGCATGTTGAATCGTTTGATCGGGGTAAAGTAACTTTGCCCCTACACAACCAACATTTGCTTGCATGGCTAATCCAACAAGTTCTTTAAGCCAAGCACTATTAATCACCTCGGTATCATTGTTTAATAAAACAATAACCTCGCCCGATGCCAACTCAACTGCCCTGTTATTTATTTCTGAATAGTTAAAGGCTTTATCGTGTTTAATTACCGATATATTTTCATGTCGGTTAAGTTGAGCTAAATAGGCTAAAGCATCCGCTTGTTTAGATTGATTATCCATTATAATAATTTCTAACTCAGCATAATCTGTTTTAGCCAACAAGCTCGAAACGCATGTTTCCAATACACTTTTATGATCTCGGGTTGGTATAATGATTGAAACTTTAGGCCAATTTTTAGGGATGTATTGCACATGATAGAAATTATCTAAATTTCCTTCATTTATTTTTGCATCAATTTCACTGCGCTCAAAGTGCTCAATCAAAGCATGTTGACCCGCTTTAACGGTATAAGGCTTATCACCCGTGTTTGCTGCAGTAGAGCCTTCATGTATACGCCAGTGGTATAATATTTTTGCAATGTGGGCAATTTGATTTGGCTTTAAAATTTCAGAAGCTCTTAATGCTAAATCATAATCTTGCGCACCTTCAAAACCAACGCGACATCCACCTAGCTGTTGCAAAAAATCGCGTTTATAAATAGACAAGTGAGTGATGTAATTATGTGCATGCAACAAATAAGGATTCCAAGCAGATTTAAAATGAGGTGCAACTCGTTTACCATTTTTATTGATAAAGTCTTCATCACTATAGATCCATTCAAGCTCCGGTTGTTCAAGCAATAAACAAGCGACTTCGTTGAGTGCCTGTGGTGCGAGTCGATCGTCATGATCTAACAACACAATAAAATCACCACTCGATGCCTTTATTCCTACATTAGTAGAGGCACTAATATGTAAATTAGAGAAATTAGTAACAATCGTTATTTTATCTGAAATTAAACCCAATTGATCAAGGTAGTTATTAACGACAGGAAATGTCGATGCATCATTAACTAATACTAATTGCCAATTTTGATAGCTTTGTTGCTGCACGGACTCAACACAAGCTTTAAGAAACTTAATGGGAGGGTTATAAACGGGGACTACAATAGAGAAACAGTGACTTTGCTCTGAAAGCACTGGTTGCCATAATGTGGGTTCAATATTTTTAATCCAGCGCTTATAGGGATGATTAAAATAGGGCGATAAAAATCGATATAAAAAAAGGTAACTTTTAAGTACGTAGGGCAATGTTTTTAAATAATCTTTTAAACGTGGAGGCAAAAATTTAATTAGCATTTTGTGCCAACTTATTTTTATGGTTTAATTCTTGGAGCGTTAGCCATGCATTGAGTTCAGGAAACATACTTTTACGCTGATACAAAACAATTTCAGTGCCTTGTAATTTAACTTCTAACTCATCGCATGGGGAAATACCAAAAAGCTTTAAGTCAAAATCAAAACCACAAGCACCTGTCGTATGAACCTGCGATTTTTGCAGGTGTTCACGTTTTATAGTTGCGGGTAGTTGCGCAAAATTTTCACCATTAATATACACCCCAATTTGAGCTGGTGTATCATAACAGCGAGAAACAGCCCAACCTCTTAATAACCCAGTCTGTAATAAACTTAAATTAATAGCCCCCTTCGGCTCAACAAACAATTGCCCAGGAAGTAACCATTGTTGAAGATGTGTTAGATTTAGTTCAATGCCAGAAACCGGCACCTCATCTCCCTCCGCCTTAACTTGAATATGATCACTGGGTTTAACATCACAATCAAGTAAGTTAATAGAAAAACCACAATGCCCAGTCGGGTGAATATTTCCTTTAAAGGCGGCATTAAACTCTGAGGCAGAAATGGTTTTCAATACCTTATCATTCACATAAACAGTAAGATTAACTTGCTTTTTATTATGCGCACGATAGGCCCAACCGGTTAACAGTCCAACCTGCAATTGTTTTTTATCAGCCCAACCAATAACGTTATCAATGCGACTAACTTTTAAATAGTTTGAGGGATTCGGAGTTATAAAATTAAGCGATTGCTGACACTGAGCTTCAGTAGGCTGTAAATCTGCAAACTCAATTAAAGCGTTAATAAATGATTGTTTATGTTTTACCGCTTTTTCTGAGGATACCAATAAAGCAGGATGAGATGATTTATTAAGAAAACGCAGTATTTTTTTATAATCATTAAAAGCGGCATCTAATCCGCCGATGACGCCTTGTTTCATCGATATTGTATTGCGGTTAGCGACCGATAATAAATCACGAAACACAAAAATAAAATGAGGATTACGTAATTTTTTAGCAATACGCGGTAAATTATTTAAAGTTGATGGGCGTTTCCATGCCCACACATTCTGTTTTTCATTATAATCGGTAATCACTTGCTCAAATTTTTCTTTAGATTTTTTTTCAAAGGCTAAACTTAAACGTGTATCCTCAAAAACCGGATCACAGGCATTACCCATCGGTACACCAAGGTGTTTTAAAGCCCCAGCAACGATAGACGTACCGCCTCGTGCAACTCCCACAACGACAATCGTTTTTTGAAACTCTTCGTTACCAGGATGAACAACAACCATCCCTTTATTTGTTAATGAATCTAATGACATAAAACTCTTAAAGTAATTGATGAATAACAACGACCGCTATAATTACCAAAAGCATGCCGAAAATATAGATTGTATAATATCAACAAAGCAGAGAAACAAGTAATCTCCAATTGATTTATAAGATTAATAAACCATCACATATATAATGAACTAAGTTTAAGTAAACAGCAGAAAACAATGATATACAGCTAATCACATTATTTAGCAGCTAATAATCTCTCATAATATTTCACTTTCTTCTGGATAAATGGACCTTGCGGTCTAAGTAATAGAGCCTTTTTCATTAACTTATAAGACTGTTCAACATCTATTTTTTCAAAAAAAACTGCAAAATCCCTCAAGAAATCAACTAATTCTTTACAGTAAGTTTGAGTCTCTCTATTTAATGCCCATGTTGCTACATCTCGGAAAATTTTAGAATTATCTATATCATCTAAATGTTTGACGCTTTGAAATTTGTTTGAAAAATCAAGCTCTATCAAGTCACCATCATGAATTAAGTGTTCATTTATCCAATTAAGGTCATCAATTGCATGTTTTCTGGTTTTCTCTAATAAATCTGTTTTATAGAAAACGGTAGTTGGCAACTCAGGCGAAAGCTCTATCAAAAAATCTGAAATTTCTGTAGAAAACACACCTTTATGTAATTGGTTCATTTCGATTAAAACTTCCGTTTCACCAAATATTAAACTGCGATTAACTCTTCTGTTCTTAACAATAAATTTGTCAACATTTAATTCTAAAACACTTGCGAATGAGCGATAAATATCTTTTTTGAAAGAGTCATAGTTTAAAACTTTTAAGTCAGATCCAAAGACACGGAAATAATTTTCTAGAAAGGTTCGCTGAGGTTTATAACCCATTCCCTCTTTTTCACCAAAACGGAAAGTAAAGCCATGCCTTTTAACACCTTGCAAGTAATTAGAATAGAGTAATTCGTATACACTCCTGACATATGCAATAATATTTACTTCTATATTTTTATCATCACAAATACTTTTAATTTTTTTAATTGCTATTGGCGATATGTTTTGTAATGTTTCACTGCTAATAATAGCTTTAAAGTTATTGCCGAAATATACATTTAAAATTAGTCTTTCAACTTCCTCCCAATTTTCACTATTACAAGCATGAAATAACTGAACACCATTACCTGCAGTTATTTTTCCTTCTTTAGCAGAAGGACTTAAATCTGCATAATCTCCCCCTTGTCGTTTAAGCTCTTCAGAGTTTAAAGATAACCAAGACTGGATAGCTGATGAGCCTGTTTTACTCAGACCAATATGTATATATAATTTTTTCATTAGATTAGTTACCCACCGAGAAATCTTCTCTTGTTAAACTTAAATTTGGGCTATAACAAGGATCAGATTTTTTATCTGTATGCCATGTATCTTTCATATAATCTATCTCTTTATTAAACCGCGCTACTTTTTCAGGGTTATCTTCCGCACCACGACTGATTGACTCATAATGATATAACTCTGCATAAGGCGTCCAGAGGTTACGATACCCTGCAGCTTGTACTTTCAAACAAAAATCAACGTCATTAAATGCAACTTTTAAGTCTTCTTCATTCAGACCATTTACTTCATTAAAGACTGATTTACGCACTAGCAAACAGGCAGCTGTTACCGCAGACAAGTTTTGCACTAATTTAAGGCGGTAAAAGTATCCAGGATGGTCTCGTGGGAAGTACTTATGAGAATGACCAGCTACACCACCTAAACCATAAATGACGCCTGCATGCTGAATAGTATCATTGTCAAAATACAACATAGCCCCAACACAACCCACATCTTCACGTTGAGCATGAGACACCATCTCTGTCAGCCATTCGGGTGTTATTACTTCAACATCATTATTAACCAAGCCAATAATTTCGCCTTTCGCTTGTTTAGCGGCAAAGTTATTAATAGCAGAATAGTTAAACGGATAAGGGTAACGCAGGACGGTTATTTTTTCATGCTGATCAAGTTCTTCAAAGTAGTCTAAAGCAATAGGGTCATTAGAGTTATTATCAATTAATAAAATTTCATAATTTTGATAAGTTGTTTTTTCTAGAATCGAGTCAATTGCTTGCTTTGTAATATCATAGCCATTGTAAGTCGGGATAATAAGCGACACTAAAGGCTCTTCAGCAATTTGCCAATTAACCTTATACATATTTGCACCAGCGCCCTTTTCGACCGTCACCTCTTTATTTAAGGCTTTAAAATGGTCTTGTAAGGCTTTAATGCCTGCATCTGTTGTGTAAGTTTTTTCTTCAGAAGCGAGTGCGGTAGATCCTTCGACCATACGCCAATGGTAAAGTACTTTAGGAATATGAACGATATTGGCTTGGTCGATTTCACGAGAGTAACGCAATAATAAATCAAAATCTTGACTGCCTTCGTATCCTTTACGGAAACCACCAATTTTATTAACGATATCTGTTTTATAAACACCAAGGTGAGACACATAGTTTTGGCTGTATAAAAGATCTAAATTCCAGTCGGCTTTAAAGTGAGGTCCACTACGAACACCGTCTTCATCTATTTTATCTTCATCACTGTAAATCAATTCTGTTTTAGGCTGCTGGTTAAGTGCTTCAACCACATGGTACAGAGCATGAACATGTAACTCATCGTCATGGTCTAACAATGCAGACCATTCACCTGTTGCCACTTCTAAAGCACTGTTACTTGCTTCTGAGATATGACCATTTTTTTCACGGAAAACCACTTTAATACGTTTATCTTTTGCCGTGTACTCTTCTAACACTTCACGAACATCTTTATTTGGCGACTTATCATCTGCTAAGCAAAGTTCCCAATTATTGTAAGATTGCTTGATAACCGATTCAATACATTCTATCAACAACTGCTTTTCAGGATTATATACAGGCACAATAATAGAAATAAGCGGTTTATGCTCAAAGGCTTTAATATTTTGAAGCGCTAAAGAAGCCGTCACTACTTCATGGTTATTAATCCATTCTTGATAAGATTGAGAGCTAGCTGAATTAGATTCACTTCTAAAGTCACAGTAAGCGCGATTTTCAGCACACCCATGATTCACAAAATGTAATAACAGGTTTGCTTCCCACCCTGCTAAATCAGGGTTTTGGGCGACATAAGCAGAAGGAGAAAAATAAGGGTTAGGTTTACGCCCTTCGGCTTCACCGTGAAGAACATAATGCAATAAAGGGTTAACATTCGATGCTTTAACATCTGCATTTTCATATAAGTAATAAGCGGTAGAAAAATGAGGATGAGGGTTATAAAACTTGTTAGCACCTTCAACAATATAATGATCTAAAGCACTTTTATAGGGAGCGCATTGGCCATAGGTAGTTGTGTAATACTCTTCATTAAATAAACCAGATTCATTAATAATATTCAATTGCTCTTGGTCAGCGTTTGTTGGTTTTTGAGCAAGCCCTAAAAAATTCTTTAATTTTGATTTCATCAAGATAAATACCGTTTAGAAGATAAGTTGAGCCCATTAAGATTGTTTTATTTCAAACAAATAAGATGAATAGTGTAATAAAAAGTCACAAAAATAGCATCATTTATATATCTGTAAGCCACTAGTTTTTTTGTCATTTAACATTCAGACCAAAGGAATAAGTATTCGTTCGAGTAAATTATAATACTATAACTTATTTGGCTGCAGATCTTTTAAATCTGAAAAAATACAAAGATTTAGGTAATCAAGAGAAAAATCATTGACTACTGACAGTTACCTTTTAATTTAACTTGTTTTGATACTCAGCTACTTTTTGCTTAATGAAAGGGCCATTAGGTCGTGCTTGATGCGCTAACGTCATTAAAGAGAGCGCTTTTTTAAGATCTGTTTTTTCTATTTTAAGCGCTTCATCTCGAATAAAATCAACGTCAGCATTGTTTTTTAAATCATTCAGCTGCACGCTATTAATATCAAGACGAGGTTTAGTTTTAATATTAAGAAATGAAAAAAGGTGTGATGAAATATTATCTAAGCGATCACTGTCGAGGCGAGAGAGGTAACCATGTGTTGCCTCAACTAATTCGCCCTCACCGATGAGTTCAATATCACCTTGTTGTAGGGCATTAATAATGACATCTTTATTACCGAGTTGCATCGCCGTATTAAACTTTGTTTTTATTTCAAGGGTCGTCTTACGCTTTTTAGTGGGGATAAAAGCAATACCATCATAAGTCACAAACCAACTACGTTTAAGGTCATTGACGTTAAGCTTTATTATCTGATCCTGAAGTGCACTAAGATTCTCTTTAGCCAGCGCATAATTCAATGCTTTGCATAACGCTTTATTTTGTAGTGTTTTAGGGATAATTCTCAGCGTTGTCGCAATCAGTGTTTTTTTCATTTTAAATAGCCTAGTGTCGCTTAACGAACAATAACAACAAGCCTTTTAAAGCCGTTCATCAGATTGATTAATATTAAGTGGATAGCATTAAAAAATAATACGCTATATAAAGAATCTTAGATTAAAACAGCATATCGTTGGCATTGCATTTACTTTTATAGAGTGAAATATCTTCAGCATATAAACACTTAACTATTTCAACAAGCTCTGGTGTATATAAAGACTGATGGCTCGGGCACTGTGCTTGACGCTTCAATAAAGCAATATCAAAGGCTGCAGCCTGACTATAATCGACATCATCAAGTAACTGATACTTATCTGTCCCATGCTCAGTTAATGAACGGGCATCCACAACAGTAAAATCTATTTTATTTTTTAATGTATTGATTACTTCGTCAAAATGTTCCAGTGCAAAATAATCATCATATTCATCAAACAATAAAAAAGCACTCTGTGGCTTCCAATGTATATTAGCCCCTTTCATTGGTGGTACAGCAAGCGACTTAACAAATTGTTCAAAGGTTAGCTCATCAAGATTAACCTCACGTTTCAATAAGTCTCGGTATTGCCAAGCATCCGGCTCTTTAGCGATAAATTTATCTAAAAATACACTCGCTAACCGTCTAAAGGGGCAACGTAAAATAACAAACTTATACTGTGCAGTAGCCGCATCTCTTAATGTCGGTTTAAATGTTTGGTTATTTTGGTGTATCCAATTTCCCTGTTCAATATTCGTAATACAACCATTAGCAATCGCAACTGATAAACGCAGTGTAGAACAGCCATTTTTAGGGATAAAACTGTAAATAGCGTTACTATTAAAGATCTGCATTGCATAATTCATACAAAACTGATGTTGCCCGTTTTGGTTTAAATTATTAAAAGAGTTTGCACTAAAATTAAACATATTATTAAATAGCCCGTTATTTAAATTAAAAGCTTCTCATGGGATCACCCATTATCCCACTCATGTTATCCCACTCATGGGGTCTGTTATCCCACTCATGGGGTCAAGTCTTGTATTTTGCAATAATACGACTAATTTGAGAGTAATGTAAGCCAAAATAATCACCAATCTGCTTTTGCGTATAGCCACCAGAGCGATATGCATTAAGTATTGCTTGGTGCTTATCTATTGCATTAGATTCGTATTCTTTTAGTGTCAGAGGTGTTGCACTTCGCTGTTTAAAAGGAATTTCAAGTAAATCTCCTTCTCGTTCACTTTGCATTTCTTGATGCTTTGCAACAAAATCATCATCACCTAGGAATATTTGATGCTGTAAATCATTCCATACTGACTTACCCACACCATCTTTAACAAAAACAATATAGGCTCGAATAGCATCTCGCCGATTATTGGCAAATAACTTCAGTAAAGCATCTGTCGATAACCATTCTGGCGAATCAGCATTCCCAAGCATGCAATGCCAACTAGACCACAACCACTCATCGGGAGAATTAACCATTTTAGCTCTAACTGGATTTAAAACAATGTATCGGCATAATTCGAGCAGGTAGACATCTTTATCAACTAAAATGGCCTTGTACCTACCTTGAAATAAATGCCCTACACGGCCATGTCTACGGTTCATTGATTGGGTGAAAACACCATTTAGGTGGCGCATCCCTTTACTAAGGTTTGCATCGGGCGTTTCGACCAAAAGATGATAATGATTGCTCATTAAACAATAGGCATGAACAACCCAATTATAGCGATCACAGACATCGGCTAAAATCGCTAAAAACAATTCAAAATCATCATCTTGAAGATAAATGATATTCCGACCATTGCCCCGTGAAGTGACATGGTAAAGCGCACCAGCAAACTCTAAGCGTAACGGTCGACTCATAAAGCACCTTAACAAGTTAAACAATATGCAATAAGGTTAGCCTAAAAATCGATAAAAGAACTAATCATGCAAAAATCAAGACTTGACCCCGATGACCACGCGATGACCACGTAAAACTAACCCACCTACTTTAGTAGGTGGTTGTTGAGTTAGAAATTAAATATTATTTAAAAAGTTTTTTTTATTAACAATCATACGTTTAAGAAATTTTATATCTAATCCACTATACGTTTTATAATCTAGAGATACTTGTTCATCTAATTCAATGATGGTTTTATCTTTGATGATTTCTATTTGGGAAAATTTCAAACCTAATATAGCCGATATTTTTGGGTTTACAGGTAAAATAATATGGTTTAAAAGATCCGTATCATTACAAATAACTTTGTCATCTATATCGCAAAGTTTTAAGATCTGCTCTGCAATATACTTAACGGTCTCTCCAGTGGGATGATTAAATGTATAAAATAATCTTTTGGACTGAAAGTTTTCAATTATAAATGCGGATAATTTTACATCTAATTTATTTTCAATTTCACGCCTATGTAAATTCTGAATAGAAGAAAAATGCTGGTTCTCAATTTGTTGTGAAGTTAACCCAGTAAGGTTATTAATAATCTCTACTGCTCCGGATTCGCTTACTCCTTTTAAGAAACAGTCTATTAATTGATAGTTATGGATTCCACCAATAGCACCAGTAACTCCATCGAGCGATTCATATGTTGGAAAATATCCAGAGTAATATGCAGAAGGAATATTTATTATTTTACAGCTTTCAGAAAGGGTTTTATTTATAACGCTATTTGTTAAATAAGGGAACCTTTTTACGTCGACAATTGGTTGCTGAATAACAAGGTCTAATGATTTTATTTTATCTAAATAAGTATCTTGAATATTCGTAGGAATTGTATGTACAGGAGGCACCCTAATATACTCATAAGCACTTGAAAATTTTGGAGATAGCATCAAAAACTTCAATATGCTGTCTATTTGACAATTACCGATAATAGTAAATTTATTTTTAATCATATAGTAACCTTAAAGCCCCCTCTTTTAATATAACATTTTTTTCAATCTCATTAATTTGTACTTTATATTTTAAGCGTATATTCTCTCGTTCTTCTTCTGAGAAAAAACTCTTATCTTTAGTATTTTTATAAGATTTAATTATTTGTTGATACAAAGTAACTCTTTCACTATTATTAATTATTAACTTTTCATTTAGCACTCTTAATAACTCTATACAATGAACATCTGGGCTGATATTTTCATCATCAACTTCACTATTTTTTAAAGCATCAATACCTATTATTTTGCATACATCATCAATTAAACTATTTTGGTAAAAACTTCTTTTATCAAAGGCTCTTACAATCACATTTTGATTTCCGAAGACTTGAGCATACTTTAATATTACATTATATGCAGGATCTTGATTCCTTTTTAAGAAATCAGAAAATTTTGCTTGTGTAAAAGGAAAATTTTTTACAACTTGTGAATACCAAGACTCAATCCACTTATCTGCGCACCTCAAATAGGCTATGATTTTAATTTCTACATTGTTTGGTAATTGTTCTTTTAAATCTTTAATTTCTTCAATAGTTCGCAGCGAACAAAAACCTTCCGAACTTATTATATATTTATTAGATTTAGAATTTATTATATGCCTTGTTAGTGAGCCATATAATTGATTTTTTTCTTTATGGTATCTTTTTGTATCATTATTGATTGAAAAAGCTAACTTATGCTGAGCAATTCCTTCAGAAGCTAATAGACCTACATTTACATAATCAACGCCTAACCCCAAATTATATTCTCGGTTTATAGTTAAAAACCTTTGTATAGTAGATGAACCGGTTTTGGCGTCTCCAATATGAATATATATAGTTTTCATTATTTTTTATCCATTCTAACTAAAATAGAACCTACAATATCTAATAACTCCATTGTAGATAATTCAAGCTTTTCAAGATCTATATAAGATGAGTCGTTTATAGCCAAATCAAGCTGTTGACCCTTGCCTAAAAACCCTTGATTAAGTCGATTATTTTGGTTACTAAAAAAATCCAAAACTTCTTTACACAATGCCGGCTTTAATATCGAATGTTGAGTCGCTAATCTTCCTCGTCCATAAAGAATACTATCCCTTACAATTCCATCCGTTAGAGACAAATTAGGCTTATATTTATTTAAAACAAGTAAGGTTTTAATTTCCAATGGAGTAGGGCTAATATTAACAACATCGTTTGGAATTGAGAAATCGCTAATATCACAACCAAGAGTCTCAATAAAATCTATGGCTAATCCTTTTGGATGCTTTTTACATATATCAAAATTTCTTACAATTACATTCTCTTTACCCAGCACTTTTGCAATAGCTTCAGAAAAAGAATAATAATTTAAAAATCCAACATTTTTATAAGATTCTTGCACAAATTTCTCAGGATATTCAATACAATGGTGACGTTTAACACGTTGCATATAACCTGACATTAAAAATTGATCTTGTCGACGCACATAATAAAAATACTTTACGGTAACACCAATTTTTGAACATGCTTGCTTTAACAATTCAATTGAAGGGGTCGGTATATTAGTAAAAAACTCGGAAGAAACGATTCCTATGTCGGAATCACTGTTTTTAACCAATCGAAGTAATTCCTTCAAATGTTTTTTATCTGGATCATTCAAATATGCTTCGTGCTTTTCACCCAATAAACTTCTAGATAATAATGCGCCATTACCCGATGTAATTGCACCTTTTAACCCAGCGTCAAAATCCCCCATTTTGAAATAATCTAACGATAATTTTTTTAACGCATTATAATTTTTTGCAAACATGACTTGCAATGCAGATGAACCATTCTTAGGCATTCCTGCGTGTATTATTAGTTCTTTCATTTACTTATCCTATCACTTTATTAATCATTTCAATCCACAAAGGAAATACTTCTTTTTTCTGATATTTTTTTGCGGAAAACACGGCATTCTTTGACATAACAGTTCGTTTTTTTTCATTGCTAATTAGCAATCTTAAATTTTCGCTCAAAGCAGGCACGGAATCTACAAGTACTCCTGTCTTACTGCTAATAATTTCATTAGGGCCATTACATTCGGTAAAAGCAATCGAAGGAAGTCCATGTGCCATCGCTTCTACCAAAGCGATCCCAAATCCTTCAAATTCAGAAGGCATAACATTAATCGCAGCTTTATTTAAAATGGCGCTTATATCGTTTGTGAGGCCTTTTAAAACAATTAAGTCATTAAGCTCTAACTCTTCTATTTGAGTTTGTAACTCTTCACGTAGATGCCCTTCACCATATATTTCAACTCGCCACCCTGCTTCGATAAGGGGATCTTTAATTAGTGCAACTGCATCAATTAAGCGGTCAAAACGTTTTTGTTCCGCTAAACGACCGATGCCGACAATTAATTTTTCTCTTTGTGCATAGGGTGCTACATATTCAGGTAATTCAATACCATTAGGAATAGTGCTTACCTTACCTTGTAATTCAGCTGGTAACGAATCACTAAATTTATTAAGTAACAAATGTAAATATTCCACTTGTTCAAAGCATTTTAACCTTTCCGACCTTTTCCACCATAATTCTTCTATTTTCCAAGGGTCGTTATGTTCAGAAGCGATAACAGGTATACCTGTATGTTTAGCTGCTTCAACAATCGGTGTAAACAACCATTCTGACAACATAGGAATAAATACATCAATATCATCATCGAGTAATGATTTTCTTAGCTGCTTGATGCTACTTTCTTGTTGAGTTTCATCAAAAATCCCTTTCACGGCTACATTTTCATAGAGTGAATATACCGAAGTAGTTTTGTTACCCCAATTCCTTGCATAAATAGTCACCTTGTAACCTTGCTCAACAAAATAATTTGCTAAATCTGCGGCTAAACGCTCGATACCACCTTTAGAAAAAAGCATACCATGTACATATAAACCAATATGCTTCGCTGTCTGATTTTCTGTCGCAAGCGTTGTTAGTTTATTTTTATCATATAAGTCATTTAATGTTTTACTGTCGTGTTTATAGCTAAACCTTGCCCACTCCCCGTCAATCGCTTCAAATGTTCTTCTAATTAATTTTTTAGATAGATTAAAATTTTTGAATACAAACTCTGATATTTTATATCGTTCATTAAAGTATATTTCAGAGCCTTCTATTTTATTAACAACTGATGCGCTATGGCGTCTAAAATAGTTATGTGTTGAAACATCATAGGCTAACTTACCACCTCGTAAGCTCGCCAAATATATCAACCAGTCTCCGCACATTTTAAAAGAGCCAGCTTCTTCTAATATGCTTAAATCAACACTACTTTTTCTGATTAATAATCCACTTGCATTAACGAGAGTACATACGGCACCAAAGTTCTGATTAACTTCTTCAAAACCATCAATAATGAAACTACTTTTGTACTTATCTTGATAAGCACGGTCTAGATAAGGTTCTAATGCAAGAGGGTTTAAGGTACCTTTTTC
Organism: Psychromonas sp. SA13A; assembly: GCF_011378715.1. Classification (GTDB taxonomy): domain Bacteria; phylum Pseudomonadota; class Gammaproteobacteria; order Enterobacterales; family Psychromonadaceae; genus Psychromonas. Next base: position 50,010 of record NZ_WTKU01000017.1, read on the forward strand.
ATCCATGATAACCGTCTTACCAGAAGCAATATTAACCATCGGATCATCAAAATAGGGTAAAAGAGTCGAAATAAAGTTGTCATCGCAACTATCATCCCCTTCTGCTATCCATAATACATCTGATTTTGCTTTAATAAGCCCTTTTTTCCATTGCGCAAATGGCGAGCCTGTATTTTTAATATTTGTGGTCACTGATAGACGAAAATCATTTTCGTATTTTTTAGCCGTTACTATCGATTCATCTTTTGAACAATCATCTAATACAATCACCTCAATATCTTTAATATTTTGATTTAAAACTGATTGAATCCGTTCATCAATAAAATCTTCATGGTTATACATAGGTATAACAACACTAACACTTGGTTGATAAGTGGTGAACTCTTCTAACGCTTTATAAATATTTAAGCACTGTATTTCACTGGTGTAATTGCCTGTTACTCGCTCTCTAGCTACGTTACCCATTTTATTTAGCATATTTCGATCATTAGCTAACATTAAAATAGCTTCAGCACCTTTTTGAGCATCAATAAAGTCTAAACAAATTCCTGCATCATCTTTTATAAATGCAGTAATTCCTGTTGCTTCAGAAAAACAAATCGTTGGAATACAATGCTGAGCAGATTCCATAACAACCAAAGGAAATGGATCTTCACGAGAACACATGTAAAAGATATCTGCTACTGCAATTGCTTTATTCGCATCAGATCTTTCCCCTATAAAATGTATATAGTTAGCTTCTTCTTCAGTAATAGAGCTTTTTAATGTTTCAAGGTCAGGCCCTGGCCCAATCCAAACGAAGTGTATTTCAGGGCTTTCTTCATTTAAGACACGTCTAGCACTTTCTAAAAAGATATCCGGGCCTTTACGCCAATATACCGTACCGCATCCACCGACAACAATTGCATTTTCAGGAATAGAAAGCTCCGCTCTCATTGAAGATTTAAGCGAAGTTAAATTTGTTAACTCAGGGTCAACTATTCTAATAAAAGCAGGCACTGTTGTGATGTCAGACTCTAATAATTTATGTTTATCTACTAGTGTGGCAGTGGTTGCAGGAGAAGCAGATATAAAATGCTTGGAGTGCTTAACTAAACGTTTAAAGCTGCTCAAGTTTTCAGCTATGACTTTTTCCATTTCATGAATATGGGTAATGATATTATCAGAAAATTTTATTTTGTATTCATCGAGAATATCGAAGACTTTCCCACTGACCACAGTATTTAAGTAAGCAAACTCAAAGTCTTCTTTTAAAAATAGCTTCAATAATTCAGGGTCATCTACCGTATTTTCAGGCAACACAAGAACATCTGCATATTTGACATATTGATTAGCAACAGGGCCTGGGGAAAGCAATAAAACTTTTAGACGGCGATTAGTATGCTCATAAAACCATTTAATAATCTCTAGCAGTACGATTTCAGAACCAGCTTGAATACCATCATGCCCAACAAAAAGTAATGGTTTTATTGCATGGCTACGATTATTTACTTTGGTTTCTATCCCCTCTCGTCCTTCGTAAAAACCAAATCCAGAAAAGTGTTCAAATGCAGATAAACCTAAAATACGTATATCAGGGTTAATGGCATAATAAAATAAAGGATCAAAATATGAATTTGGTTTGCGCCCCTCTTTTTCACCAGCATTAAAGTAGTGCGCCAGAGGATCAATACCAGCTTCTCTTACATCATTATTATTTGTTAAATAATAGTGAGCATCAAAAATTAGTTTCGGGTTCTCTTCAGTGACCTCAGCAGGTTCCGTCACCACTTCAATACTTGGTGCTTCGTTTAACAATTTATTTTTCGCAAACGAACGACCTTCATAGATACCACAATGACAATAGTGTCCTAACAATGAGCGTTTTATGTCAGTCAAGTCTTCATTCAGTTCTAAGTACTCATGAGGAGCAAATAATGGATTAGGTTTACGCCCTTCACTTTCGCCGATTGTTACGTAATGATAAAGGCTGTTGGTTTTATTTTCTTTAACCTCGGGGTTTGATGCCAAGTAGAATTTGGTTGAGAAAAATGGTGACGGATCAAACAGTTGATCATGTCCGACAGCAATGTAATGCTGAATGGGGTTATCATATGGTGCAATATCATTAATAAAACATAGATAATAATCAACATCAAATATTTCAGACTTACCAATGACTTCAAACATATCTTGTGGTACTTCAATTTTTTCTAAAATAGTTTCCTGAACTTGTTCAACCTCTTGGAACTCCTGTTCTGCTTGAACTATTGTGGGTATTTCTTCCTTCATATCAGAAACATTTGATTTTTCCGTTAGAGGAATAACGTTAGATATTGAAGAAGTCCCATCTAAAATAGAAATACTATTTGATAAACCCATATCTATTTCTAAAGAATGATTGCTGAAGCGAATAAAATGCAAAAAAGGATGGTTTTTATTAGTATCAATAACATTACTTTCTAAATAATCAGCAAAATCAATATCCATTCTTGGGCTTCGCCCTTCAAACGCCCCCTTTGCAATAAAGTGATGATAAGGTGAAATACCGGCTTCTGCGACATCATTATTTGTAGCAAGGTAGTATTCCGTATCAAAATATGGATGTGCAGAAATACCTAATTCAGTTTCATTATTGTAGAAATAAGCAAGATAAGTACAATTAATACTGTCTGGTATTTGATTTTTTAAGTGTTCTAAATCAACAAAATCACAAGGTGCACGGCCTTCTTCTTCGCCATTTGTAATATAATGAACCAAAGGATTTATATCCGCTTCGACAACATCTCGATTATTCATAATATAGTATTGAGTGTTAAATAAGAAAGAAGGGGGCACCCCTTTCACGCAGCCCAAAAAATAATAATCTTCAACGAGATCATCAAGCTTATCCTCTGGATTATTATTTGCATAATAGATTTCATCAATAAGACCAGAAGCACCAATAATTTCTATATGAGTTTCATCTGTTACATTTTGAATCGTTTCTTTTATTTCTTTCATATGCGTTCGCTTTAATTTAGTGGTTTTCGTTGTAATATTTAATTTTGAGTCATCATCAGGATTATACTCTCCTATCGTATGAGTCATCTCAGTAACTCTTTCCACCAATCTTCATTACCCAAATACCACTCAACCGTCTTCCTAATCCCCGTCTCAAAAGACTCTACAGGTTTATAACCTAATTCATTATTAGTTTTAGTTGCGTCAATAGCATAGCGCCAGTCATGCCCAGCCCTGTCTTCTACAAAGGTAATTAACTCTTCAGTTTTGTTTGCTAAAGCAGCTTTAGCTAATGGATATGCCGTCGCTAGTTCTGGGTTGTTTTTAAACTGTTCATTTAACAATTTACACACTAATTTCACGATATCAATATTAGCCCATTCATTATGGCCACCAATATTGTAGTTTTCACCTAAACGACCTTTATTTAACACTAACTCGATACCACGAGCATGATCTTCTACGTATAACCAATCACGAATTTGTTGACCATCACCATAAACAGGCAATGGTTTATCAAATAAGATATTAGTAATAATCAATGGAATCAACTTTTCAGGGAAGTGATATGGGCCATAGTTATTAGAACAATTAGAGGTAGTTACTTCTAAGCCGTAAGTATGGTGATAAGCTCGCACTAGATGATCAGAGGCCGCTTTAGAAGCCGAATAAGGCGAGTTTGGTGCATACGCTGTTTCTTCAGTAAACGCGGGATCATTAGGGCCCAGTTCACCGTAAACTTCATCTGTTGATACATGATGGAAGCGATGTTTAAGCGGAGCTTGGCCATTCGCTTTGGGTTCATCTATCCAAACTTTTTTAGCCGCTTTTAATAAGCTATAGGTACCAATGATGTTAGTTTCGATAAATGCATCAGGGCCCGTAATAGAACGGTCAACATGAGACTCAGCCGCAAAATGCACTAACGTATCAATGCTATGTTCTTTAAGTAAGGTTTCTACTAATGCGGTATCGCAAATATCACCGTGAGCAAATACAAAGTTAGGATGATCTTCAACAGACGCTAAACTTTCGCGGTTACCGGCATAAGTTAATGCATCTAACACCACTACTTTATCTTGAGGGTTGTTCGCTAGCCAATATAAAACGTAGTTTGCACCAATAAAACCAGCACCGCCTGTTATTAATAAGTTTCGAGTTGTCATTTTTTTCCTTAATTTGGTTGTTGAATACTAGGTGCTAGATGACTAGATGCTAGATGCTAGATGACTAGATGCTAGATGCTAGATGACTAGATGCTAGATGACTAGATGCTAGATGACTAGATGCTAGATGACTAGATGCTAGGTGCTAGATGCTAGATGACTAGATGCTAGATGACTAGATGCTAGATGACTAGATGCTAGGTGCTAGATGACTAGTATTCATTTAAATATAATTATAATTTTTTCAATAAGGCACCGAGCATTTTTGATAGCTCAGTAGCTTCTTGTTGCCACTGTAAGCCTTTTTCACGGTCAATAAAGCCAACTTCAGTGCCTATATCCGCCTGAGTTTTAAATTCGCCCATTGACCCTTTTGCAATGCTAATAAAACGATGCCGTTCTTTAATGCTTTCTCTTTCACACCCTTCTGCAATATTACTAGGAACAGAAAGGGCGCTTCTTGTGATTTGATCTTTAAAACCATAATCACGGCAATTTATTAATGTTCGATAAACATCGATAGAGAGTGCTCGACTTCGTATCCAAACCGCTAAATTTTGATAAAGCATCACCCACTCTCCGCATAATTAATGTTAGTTTTAGATACTAGATGCTAGGTTCTAGAGACTAGGTTCTAGATGCTAGATGACTAGATGCTAGATTTCTCGCATCTCGTATCTCGTATCTCGTTTCTTATGCTTTCTTCAATTCATCCATCATTGCTGATAGCTGTTGTCGCCAATGAATGGTTTCTACGCCGCTTGCTTGTTCTGCGGTGCTTTTGTCAATCACACTGAAGCTTGGGCGTTGGGCTGGTGTTGGATAAGCACTTGCAGGTATTGGGCGTACTGGTATTGCTTTATCAAGCATGCCTTTTTCAATGGCTAACTCTTGAATCGCGACAGCAAAGTCATACCATGAACAAACACCTGCATCAGTCCAATGGAGCAGGGTAGTTTCAGAAACAAGGCCCAAGGGCGCTTCGCTTAAAGGTTCAAGGTTTTCCCTTTTTCCTTTTTCCTTGTGGCTTTTATCTACTAACGCCCAAATCATTTTCGCTAGGCCTTTTGCCCAAGTAGGTGTGCCAACTTGATCGTATACAATGCCTAATTGCTCTTTTTCTGCCATTAAACGTAGCATGGTTTTAACGAAGTTATTACCATTAACTGAATACACCCAAGCGGTACGGATGATGGTTGCTTGTGCGCCTAATATATCATTTACTTTAATATCACCCGCTAGCTTTGATGCACCGTAAACATTAATAGGATTAACTGAATCGTTTGTTTGATAAGGGGTTGTTTTAGTGCCGTCAAATACAAAATCGGTTGAGACATGAATTAACTTTGCTGATATTTTTTTACAAGCTAATGCAATATATTCACTGCCTAGGTCATTAACCGCATAGGCAGTTTCTGTATCGGTTTCAGCTTTATCTACTGCAGTATATGCAGCCGCATTTATGACGATATCTGGTTGAAATTGTTCAATAGTGTCGTTAACTTGCTGTTGATTAGTAATATCCAACTCTTGAGATGAACAACTTAGTATCTCAACCCTCTTAGGAGCACTATTTTCTAATTCCCAGGCTAACTGTCCGCCCTTCCCTGTAATTAATACTTTCATAACAACCTTACTCATTTAACTGTGTGCATTTAATGCCGGTGACGTTTACTTGTTAAAAGCGATATCAAAAGCGCAAGTCTACCTAATAAATGCGAACGAGTCACATTCCCTTTACAAAAATAAGATATTTTTTTGTGCATTGGTAGGTAATTCAGACGGCTTAGCGTATTGATTGTTGCATCTGCTGTCATTTTATTTTTTTGTTCAAAAGCTTTAAAAGCACTAGCTTGATTAATGATCCCTTGTTGGCTATCTTTAAACGCTTTTAAATGTTTGAAAAACTGAAAACATAAAGAGAGCTGGCCACGATGCTTGGCACCAATCACATTTGCATGATGTTGACGATACTGAATTAATGTTTGATCAATAAACACAATTTCACCACAACGGTGTGCCACTAACGCTAACCACCAATCGTGCATATACGCTTTTTCTGGTATTGGTAGGGCTTTATCAATTAACGCACGGTTAAATAACATTGTGCAGCCTGAAATGACGTTCTGTTGGCATAGTTGATTAAACTGTAGATGCCACTCTTTACTTATGTTCTTCAGTGTGAAGTAGCTGCTACAGATCTGTTGTAAGTTTTCATCTACGATTTGTTTATCACTAAAAATTAATAGCGGAGTTTGTGGAAGTGAAGTGCTTTCAGCTTGTTTTAAGTGTTTAATGGAAGTTTCTATTTTATGAGGTAACCAAATATCATCTTGATCACATAACATAATGTACTGTGCAGTGCTTTGACTTAACCCAAAAGCAAAGTTAGCTTTAGGCCCTTTACTTCCACTACTGTTTTTAATCCAAATTATTTTGCTATCTTGTGCTGATAATGTAGCAATGATAGTTTGTGTTCCATCCGTTGAACCATCGTCAGTGACAATGATCTTATTCACCCATTTATGATATCCGGCATTGTTTTGTATTGATTTAATCTGCTGCGCTAAAAAAGCTTCGCCATTGTAAGTCGCTAAGATTATATCAATCATTTTTTATAACGATTTTGATATTTAAGACTAGAGTTTGATGCTGACTCTTGCTTTTTACTGAATGAATACTTAAAAACACTTTGTACGTGCCAAAAGAAGTATTTACTTAAAAATTGCTTACTTGAACAACGTCTAAAGTGAACTGCTTTTACATCTTCAAAGTACTCAAGTGTAAAGCCAGCTTTATTCGCTCTAAAACTGAAGTCGATATCTTCACAATACATATAATAACGTTCATCTAGACCATTAAGCTGATTATAAATACCTGCTTTAACAATCATAAAAGCGCAGCTTGCCCAGTACTCTTTAGATGGTGGCAAGCCTTGTTGGCGATTAACCATAGTAGAGCGATCATTGAGTAAGTAGGTTTTTATGAAGCTAGAAAATTTAGGGTATAGACGGATATTATCGTCATGCACCATCTCTTCTCTATCAAGGTAGAGATTAGCAACACCTACATCTGTTGTGCCTTTTTTTAAATTTTCAATTAATTTTTGTATATTTGACTTGGTAATAAATACATCGGGATTTAATAGAATGAAGTAATCGTCTTCTTCCATGCCCAGTTCAAATTTACAGTGCATATAATTAGCATTATTATTAGCAGAAAAGCCTTGTTCATTAGCGTTTTCAATATAATGAGCACCATATTTATCACAATATTTTTTTAGCTTACCGACAGGAACATTATCTCTACACACAACGGTTATTTCATCGTATTTAGATAATGTTTTAATGGTGCTTAAATTGATAATCACATCATGATGACGATGAGATACTATTGAGATAAATATGTGCATTAGTTACAGCTTAGGTGCTTCAGAGAAGCTTAAACCGTTTTCGTCTTTTGCAGATAATAATGGTTTTTGGTCTGGGCTGATTGGCCATTCGATATTAATTTCAGGATCATCCCATTTAATTGATACTTCTGCGCTTGGGTTGTAGATATCTGTACATTTGTATACAAACTCTGCTTCATCCGTTGTTACATAAAAGCCGTGCGCAAAGCCTTCTGGCACCCAAAGTTGACGCTTGTTTTCAGCCGACAATAATACTCCAGCCCACTGACCAAAAGTAGGCGAGTCTTTGCGCATATCAACTGCCACATCAAACACTTCACCTTTTGTTACACGAACTAATTTACCCTGTGTGTTTTCTGTTTGGTAATGTAACCCGCGTAAAATACCGTGACTTGATTTACTGTGATTTTCTTGAACGAACTCACGCTCACCACAATTTTCGTTAAATAACGTTGTACGGAATGTTTCCATAAAAAAACCACGTTCGTCACCAAAAACCTGTGGTTCAATAATTTTCACATCAGGGATATTTGTTTCTATAAATTTCATAAATACACTCAGTTATAAATTAGATAATATTTTAAAAAAATCGTTGCTCATCGCAGCATAGTGCGATAGCTATCAAGCCTAGCTTGATATTCGGGCCGCTGAGCGAATTAGCCGTCAGGCTAGGGCAATGAGCGGAAGAGCTCTGCGATTCCTTTTTTTAGCCTGCTAGTATGCGAGTTATCGCATATTGTTATTCGCATTGCTGAGCAACGCGAACCAATACATAACGAAAACAACCCTAAAAACCAAAAGAACAAGGTCAAAATAAGCAGGCTGAAGCCAGCGCCCCAAAGTCAAAACATGTTTCGCAACTTGCTTATTGTTCGTCAATTACGTTATACAAAAACTAAAACCATCACTCATCGCGACACAGTGCGATAGCTATCAAGCCTAGCTTGATATTCGGGCCGCTGGGCGAATTAGCCGGCAGGCTAGGGCAATGAGCGGAAGAGCTCTGCGATTCCTTTTTTTAGCCTGCAAGTATGCGAGTTATCACATATTGTTATTCGCATTGCTGAGCAACGCGAACCTATACATAACGAAAAAACCTAAAAACCAAAAGAACAAGGTCAAAATAAGCAGGCTAAAGCATGCGCCCCTTAAAGATGTTTCGCAACTTGCGATATTGTTCGTCAATTACGTTATACAAAAACTAAAACCATCACTCATCGCAGCATAGTGCGATAGCTATCAAGCCTAGCTTGATATTCGGGGCGCTGAGCGAATTAGCCGTCAGGCTAGGGCAATGAGCGGAAGAGCTCTGCGATTCCTTTTTTTAGCCTGCCAGTATGCGAGTTATCGCATATTGTTATTCGCATTGCTGAGCAACGCGAACCTATACATAACGAAAAAACCTAAAAACCAAAAGAACAAGGTCAAAATAAGCAGGCT
>NZ_WTKU01000017.1:59051-93431 GCF_011378715.1 Psychromonas sp. SA13A
ATACAAAAACTAAAACCATCACTCATCGCGACACAGTGCGATAGCTATCAAGCCTAGCTTGATATTCGGGCGCTGGGCGAATTAGCCGGCAGGCTAGGGCAATGAGCGGAAGAGCTCTGCGATTCCTTTTTTTAGCCTGCTAGTATGCGAGTTATCCCATATTGTTATTCGCATTGCTGAGCAACGCGAACCTATACATAACGAAAAAACCTAAAAACCAAAAGAACAAGGTCAAAATAAGCAGGCTAAAGCCAGCGCCCCTTAAAGATGTATCACATCTTACAATCTTGTTCGTCAATTACGTTATACAAAAACTAAAACAAGCAGGCTGAAGCCAGCGCCCCTTAAAGATGTATCACATCTTACAATCTTGTTCGTCAATTACGTTATACAAAAACTAAAACAAGCAGGCTAAAGCTAGCACCCCTTAAAGATGTTTCGCAACTTGCGATATTGTTCGTCAATTACGCCATACAAAAACTAAAACAAGCAGATTGAAACAAGCGCCCCTTAAAGATGTTTCGAAACTTACGTACTCGGTAAAATCCTGTGTTCTAATAAACTTAAGAGGTATACGCCATAGCCTGATTTTTTAAGTGGCTCAGCTAACTTTCTTATACCTTCTTCCCCTATATAACCCATACGGAAAGCTATTTCACCTGGACAACTGACTTTCAAGCCTTGTCGTTTTTCGATGGCCCGAATATATAATGCTGCATCCAACAAATCATCTAATGTGCCAGTGTCTAACCAAGCAGTACCACGTCCCATTACTTCGACTTTTAATGTTCCATTAATTAGATATTGTTCAATAACGTCAGTAATTTCTAATTCACCACGTGGTGAAGGTTTTACATTTTTTGCACATTCAACAACATCTGCATCGAAAAAGTATAAACCAGGTACCGCGTATGATGATTTTGGTTTTTCAGGTTTCTCTTCTATAGAAATTGCCTTTCCTTCACCATTAAACTCAACAACACCATAGGATGTAGGATTTGAAACATGATAACCAAAGACTGTTGCACCGCTCTCTTGTTGATTGGCTTTTTGTAGTGATTTAGCTAAGTCATGGCCATAGAACAGGTTATCACCTAAAATTAATGCAGCTGGAGAACCATCTAAAAATTCTTCAGCCAGTAAGAAAGCCTGCGCTAAACCATCTGGGCTTGGTTGCACTACGTATTCAATTTTAACACCCCATTGTGAACCATCTTTTAATAGCTCTTTAAAACGCGGTAATTCAAACGGTGTCGAAATAATTAATATTTCAGTAATACCAGCCATAAATAAGTTTGACAGCGGATAATAAATCATCGGTTTATCATAAACAGGCATTAACTGCTTACTCACCACTTTAGTCAGTGGATAAAGCCTTGTACCAGACCCTCCAGCTAAGATAATACCTTTACGATTTAATGGGTTATTATTCATTATCATTCCTTTCCATATATATTGTAAAAATCGAAAATCATTTCAACTCTTTAATTGTACTAATAATTATTTTACCAATCCCAAACACAAGGCTTAACAGTAGTAAGAATAATGAGATATTATAAATCACATCTGGGTATTTACTGTCTTCACTTAATGTTGCTTTTTCTACAACAATCAAGTATTTAAGTTGACGATAGGCCTCTATCCTTGATTTCTCTAATGAAATTTGTGAAGAAGTGTAAGCCTGTAATGCGAGATCCATTTTGATTTTATAGTCAGTAAATTTAGATAAGAGTTCACTAATAGGTGTTTCATCTAATCCTGATTGAGATAATTTATCTCTTTCAATTTCTAATTGTGCATTTAATGCTTTTAACTCATTCTGTAGCCCTTTAACCTGAGGTGAATTTGCACTCATGATGGCTTTCAATGTTTTTATTTCAGTTTGTTTAACTGCAATTTTACCTTCAAGTGTGTAGGTAATTTGCTGTTTAGCAGTACCTTCTGCTGTTGGGTCGAGTAAGTTATATTTTTGTTGATAAGTTAATAAATCTTTTTGTGCGTCGGCTAAGCGTTGCTCTATACGTTTATGCTCACCTTGCATAAAATCTAGTTGTGCATTAGCTAACTGGTGCCCTATCGAGTTAATAAACCACTCTGCTCTTTCAACTACTGTATTCGCTAGTAACTGTGCATATTCACTGTCGAATGCTTGTGCACTAATAGTAATGACTCCCGATTTATCATCAATAATAACTTCGATGTGATCTTGGTAATATTGATCTAACGTTTCTCTGGAATCTGATTCGTGAATTCGGCTGAAATAATCAACAAATGATTGAGAGTAATGTTCTCTTAATGCGATTTTATTGTTTAAGTAATCAATCATGTCATTAGAGTAGATGTAGGCTTTTACTAATTCAGGGTCAGATCCTCCTCCTGAACCACCTAATCCCGTTAGTAATGCCATACCAGAATCTAAGGTAGAGGCACTATCTGGTTGTTGCACGATCACTTTTGCTTGGCTTTCATATCGTTCGGTAGCCCAAAGTAACTGATAAGCGGAGAAAATCAGCACGGGAATTATCACAAAAACCATAAAAGGTGACAGGGTAAGTAATTTAGACGATATTGTTTTTTTCACAGGAATTTGCTGTTTACCTTTTTTAGTCACTGGTATATTGCTATTACTAGGACTGTTAGGCGAATCAGATGTAGTACCTTTATTATTGCTAACTTGCATTGGTCGTTTCTGCAAATTTTTTACACGTATTAATATACGAGCTGATAATTCAGGATCTGACGCTTTCAATGATTCTGCTTTATTTTTTAAAAACTCAATACTATTAAACTCTATTGGTTTTATTGAATCTTTAAACTCATTAAATCGTTTTTCTAACATAAATAACTATAAAGGCTATAGGTAATAACACCTAAAGGCTTGAAAATTAATAAAAGCTTTAAACCTTTATGCTTAAAGCCTGAAAAAGTTAAACCGTCATCCATTTATGATTAGATTAACGGCTTATCGCTTGTTTCCAGCCTATGTGGTAACAAGCTAATGCAAAAAACACACTAATTAAAGTACACATATCTAAAAAGAAATAACTCACCCCTTGGTGACCATAACTTGGATAAGCTGCAAAACGAGTTAGTTCGACAGCGTGTAGTAAAGGGTTCCAATCTAAATAATGCCAATATTCTCTAGGGATATCTTGCAGACTAAAAAATATGCCCGATATGAAGAATAATGGGCGAGTTAATAGCTGCTGTACTTTTTTTAGTTCAGGGATAAAACAGTAAGACAATCCAAATATAGTGCCTAAGCTTACTGCCATTAACCATACTTTAAAGAAATTAATAATGACGGAAATAGCATCATGCACAACAATATCGATACGTAAAATAAAACAAATTAACACGACTATTAATACAACTGACATTTTAATCAGTAGTTCAAAAAAACCAATGGCAATAATTGAACTAATTGGCTGTACCTGCCTAAATGCATATAAAGGTTTATTTTTTTGAAGTGCGTCACTAGCTTTACCTAATACACTTAGAAAGAATTGAATTAAGATCATGCCATAGACCATAAAAAACATGGTTGGCATTCCGTGAGTATCGCCCCCTCCTGAAAGGAGTGTCCTCATTGCAGTCATACCCGCAATCATTATCAATGGCGAAACGACAGTCCAAATTAACCCAATTTTATCCGTAGACTGGCTTTTTATTTCCCTCAAAAAAATGGCAAAGATCACATCGCCCCATACTTTCAGAGTTGAGCGTTTTTTAACTAAAGCCATTAATCTAACTCCTTGACTGAGAAGGAAGTTAACTTATATTGCATTGATATTTGAATAAGCATTTTTTAGTTGAGCGCCACGTTTGCTGCAACAGCGATTTGGTAAACTATTTGGGTAATATCTTTCACTGCTTGCACAATTTTAGTGTCGACTTTAGGTAACACTAGAATTTGGTCACCACGTTGTATTTTAAGATGTTTTGCTTCTTCACCTTCTTTAACAAAAAGAACGATACCATTAGCACGCACAATTGAAATACGTTCATCTTCAGCCCTATCGGTAAAACCACCCGCCCAAGCAATATAATCATCAACTGTTGCATTAGGGTTAAACACAACCGCTTGTGGCATTAGTACTTCGCCACCAATATTGATTAGGTCGGTGTAATGCGGAATAACGATTTGGTCACCTTTTTCCAACAGGATATTAGCGGTTGTTCCGTTGTCAGAAACAATCACTTTACCTAACGGTTTAACTTGTCTTGCTTTTTCAACAAATTGCATCACCATTTCAGCTTCTTTTGCTCGAATAGAGGCTTCACCATCCGAAGATGCGGGTGCAGTAAATACGCTTCGTTCAAGTCTGTCTAAAGAATCATCTAGAATTTTCTTTTGGCGCTCAGCAACACTTTTACGAAGAATATAAATAGATTTGTTATCGGTTAATGACGGCACAATAGGAATTGCATTTAATACATCATGTAAGCGCGCACTTTTTTTCACGGCAAAATAAGAGGGACCTAAATAACTACCAGACACTTGAACATCAATTACTTGAGCATGTGTATCGTCGTTAAATACTAGGCTATCACCATCTTGTAATGTGTAGTTTAAGAAATCTTTATATTCTAAGTAAACCGAGAAAGGGCCTGAAGCACGATTACCAAACACACCAACATGGCTTATTTTTGCAAGTGGCAAAGCAAACAGTGCGAGCTCACTACCTTGGGTTTGGATATTTTTGAGTTCAAATCTAAAGGGATTTTTAACGCCACCAGCAACATTAACAGCAGATTTTTGCGGTTTAACTAAAATGACGTCTTTATCTTTAAACGTAATATTTGGTAATTTACCCGTTTGAATGAAAGTATATAAATCGACTTCTTTTATTACTTTGTTATTACGAATAATTTGAATACTACGGTAACTACCGCGATCCGAGTCAATACCACCCGCTCGTTTTAAGTAATACAACACGCTATCTGACGCCATGCCTGCATATTGCCCAGGGCGTATTATCGCACCAGATAAATAAACACTGACTGGCGTCGCTGTTAGTAAGTTGACATAGACTTCTACGTTATTGGTGTAAGTTTGTTTTATTTTAGATTGAACGAGCTTATTAATATTACTTGCAGACACATTCAATACGTTAATTGGGCCGATATTAGGGATAAAAATATTACCTTGGTTATCCACGGTCGCCACGTTCGAGTAGGTGACAGCGCCCCATATCCAGATATTAATTTTGTCACCCGCTGCGATTAAATAGTTATCATTTAAGCCATCAACCCTTTCTGTTTCATAACCACCAGCGAACAAATTTGCGCCGTATGGTGGGGGGTTATCTTCGCCTGACGAAGGCAGTAATTCACGCACATCCACTTCACCCGGTAATAATACACCTGCACGAGATTGCTTTTGGTAAGAACCGACTTTTGAAGTGGCATCTTCTCCGCTTGCATCTATTTGTGGAATACCGTTACTTGTTCCATTTTGAAGATCAATAGAGCTTGGTTCAAAAGCAGCAAACGCATTTGGTACGAGCAAACAGCTTGAAAGTAATAAAATGCTCGTCTTTGTAAATAAGGTAGCTTTAAAGCGGTTCATGTTTAATAAATCCATTTTTTAACTCAATATATTAATAAGTTGTAATTCTATAAATCGATATTATTGCTAGATTCAATAATCGCGTTCTCTAAAAACCATGATTTAACGAGCTTATTCGCGCTGTCTTTGTAGGAAATTTCGCAAGCAACTCTTCTTTTAGGCTCACCTGTTTGCTCAGAAAATATAAGTTTGCGACACGGGTAGCCTAGTGCTGAAATATAAAGAGGTGATAATTTAACTGCGTACTTACCATGTGTTAATTGTGTAATAGATGGGTTACTCAGTTTGGTGGAGAAAGGTTCTGGTATTTCTTTTGTGCTAGGCTTTGCTTCATTATTTGTCACTAACGGGATAGATGCATAGACTTCTCTAGGTTTGCTAGTGCAGGCGCTAAGTACTAAGACCATTGGAAGTAGCAAGTATTTACGATGCCCAGAAGATAAAAAATTAATCATAATAACCCTAAAGAGATTTAAAAAAGATATTTTTGATAAAAAAGAAGCAAACAATAGCAAAACTAAGCCATCTGAGCAATATAAGCATTTAGTATACACGTGACATTTTTCTAATAAGATTAAAACAAATAAATATTCATATTCATATTCATATTCACTTCTTATAACAGCACAAATAACAATAAATTCAGTTTCGATGTAAAATAAAATCAATTTCAAATTAACCATTAACCATTAACAACAAAAAATATATTATTGTTTTTAGATAAACAGTCAATAATCTTTAAATGGATGTGATTGTCACAATTAACACGATTTATAAGGACTAATGTGACACCCTGTTCTCATTAATATAAAATATCTAATGGTAAGTGTTAATTTGTGCTTTATTTTGAAGCCACATTCCTTAAAAGCTAACTTCCGGTAACCTGTAATTTCTATCCACTTTATATAAAAGCTAACAATCCTATGATGAAACGTACCTTTACTGCACCATGGCATGA
Source organism: Psychromonas sp. SA13A (assembly GCF_011378715.1). Classification (GTDB taxonomy): domain Bacteria; phylum Pseudomonadota; class Gammaproteobacteria; order Enterobacterales; family Psychromonadaceae; genus Psychromonas. The sequence goes on from NZ_WTKU01000017.1 coordinate 65,582, forward strand.
CTACGAATTAATTGATGCAGGTAATAATCAAAAACTCGAACGTTGGGGAAATGTTGTCACTATTCGCCCTGAAATGAACGCTTATTTTGAACCTGTTTTATCTAAAAAGGAGTGGCTAGCGAAAGCACATTTCGAATTTATTGAAAGCAGCAGTAGCGCAGGAGAGTGGAAAGCATTACAGGGTGATTTAGCACATGATTGGCAAATAACCTTTAATAATATCACTATCAACTTGCACCTAACTAAATTTAAGCATGTAGGATTATTTCCAGAGCAACGTGCTAACTGGGATTTTATTGCTAACAACTTAAAGGCCGGTGATCGCTTTTTGAATTTGTTTGCTTATACCGGTGTCGCCTCATTAGTCGCAAGAGATCAAGACGCTGAAGTATTACACTGTGATTCAGTAAAGCAGATCATCAAGTGGGGAAAAGAGAACATGGAGTCCTCAGGCTTAACTGACGTACATTGGGTGTTAGAGGATGCACTTAAATTTGCACAACGTGAAATTAAACGAGGTAAACAATACCAAGGTTTAATCATGGATCCACCAGCTTTTGGGATTGGTGCAAAAAAAGAGCGTTGGAAAATAGAAAATAAGTTTCCAGAATTAATACAAGCTGCATTAGCATTACGCGCTAAAGGTGGGTTTATCATTGCCAATACATATTCACCACGCTTAGATGCACAACGCATTCGAGAAATAACCGATGAGTTATGTAATGGTGAAAAAGTAGAAGTAACTACATTAAGTGTAAAAAGCCAAACGGGCAAAATATTAGACTATGGCTTAAGAACTGTCATTACTAGGAGTTAGCTTGGGTTTGTAGGAGAATTTACACACTTTGTAAGTAACATTGACTATGGGGCGCAGGGCGAATTAGTCGACAGCCTAGTATTATGAGCAGAAGATCTCTGCGATTCCTTTTTTCAGCCTGCTTCTTTTGATTTTTTGCTTTGCAGTGTTTCATTACTATTGGTTCGTTTTACTCAGCGAAGCTAATACTTGTATGCGATACATCTTTAAGGGGCGCTGGCTTCAGCCTGCTTGTTTTGACCTTGACCTTAGTCTTTGGGTTTTGCTGTTGTTCTAGTCATTTATGGTTCGTTTCCTCATCGTGGCTAATACTTGTATGCGAAACATCTCTAAGGGGCGCTGGCTTCAGCCTGCTTGTTTTGACCTTGACCTTAGTCTTTGGGTTTTGCTGTTGTTCTAGTCATTTATGGTTCGTTTCCTCAGCGAAGCTAATACTTGTATGCGATAACTCGCATACTGGCAGGCTGAAGCCAGCGCCCCGAATATCAAGCTACGCTTGATAGCTATCGCACTATGTTGCGATGAGCGATGGTTTTAGTTTTTGTATAACGTAATTGACGAACAATATCGCAAGTTGCGAAACATCTCCTAAGGGGCGCTTGGGCGAATTAGCCGGTAGGCTAGGGCAATGAGCGGAAGAGCTCTGCGATTCCTTTTTTCAGCCTGTTTGGAAACATACTTTGACTTTGGGGCGCTGGCTTCAGCCTGCTTGTTTTGATTTTTTGCTTTATGGTGTTTCATTACTATTGGTTAGTTTTACTCAGCGAAGCTAATACTTGTATGCGATAACTCGCATACTGGCAGGCTGAAGCCTGCGCCCCGAATATCAAGCTACGCTTGATAGCTATCGCACTATGTCGCGATGAGCGATGGTTTTAGTTTTTGTATAACGTAATTGACGAACAATATCACAAGTTGCGAAACATCTCTAAGGGGCGCTTGGGCGAATTAGCCGGTAGGCTAGGGCAATGAGCGGAAGAGCTCTGCGATTCCTTTTTTTCAGCCTGCTTGTTTTGATTTTTAGTATTTTGAAGCGGTGATTTTTTTACTTCTTTAATTCATTTTCCACCATATTCACTCATATATCCCATAAAATCGATGTTGTGCATCTGCTAGCTCTGCTTTGTATGCGTTATTTTTTATGTATTCGTAAGTGATTTTGAATTGCACTTCTGTTCTGACTATTTTGTCGTAATAGCTTTTATCCCATAGGACACCACTCTTATCCAGATACCGATTTATTAGCAGTGAACTGCCGCCTTTAACGTTTTGCATTATTTGAGCTAAAGGAGCTAACTGTTCAAACATTATATGGACGTGGTTTGGCATTATTGATACTGCTATCAGTTGATATAGTGAATTGTTTTTCGATAATAGATATTGCATAAGCAATTCGATAACGGATCCGTTTAATATTGCGCCTGCTTTTGAAACGTCTAGTATTTTATCCATTTCGAGTTGTTGTTTAGCTGCGCTGTCTGTTGTATCGATATTGTTGTGTTGTAGATAATAGCTTAGACTTTCTTGTGTTCGAAATGTGACAAACTGAATCGCATTGGGGTGATTAATGTGCAATAAGCTTTTAATGTGCATGGGCTAACCATTGTTAATGGAGGTTAGAAAATAGTGTAGGTTAGTTTTTGAAGTTTTGTGTTAGCTGTTGATTTAGCGTTCTAGTTTTAACGCTGGTTCACTGTTTATTGATTCGCTTCCTCATCGACGCTAATAGTAGTATGCGAAACATCTTTAAGGGGCGAATTAGCCGGTAGGCTAGGGCAATGAGCGGAAGAGCTCTGGAATCCTTTTTTTAGCCTGTTTGGAAACATACTTTGACTTTGGGGCGCTGGCTTCAGCCTGCTTGTTTTGACCTTGACCTTAGTCTTTGGGTTTTGCTGTTGCTCTAGTCATTTATGGTTCGCTTTACTCAGCGACGCTAATAGTCGTATGCGATAACTCGCATACTGGCAGGCTGAAGCCTGCGCCCCGAATATTAGACTTCGTCAAATCGCTGCCGCTACTCTATAGCGTTTATCGACTATATTTTGATTCGCTTCCTCATCGACGCTAATGCTGTATGCGATAGCTCGCATACTGGCAGGCTAAAGCGAGTGCCCCTGATATTACGAAATGTTTTTACTCTCGCTATCAGAAACTGCCTCTTAGCATGATGAAGAGTTCAACAGCGCTCACTCCAATAAAAATAAAAGCTAACCATTGCCAGAATTTTACTGGGTCTCGTTCTAATAGTGGTTTTTTGGGTTGTTTTAACGCAAGTCTTTTTTGGATGGTGGTTAATTCAGCGACAAACTCACTCATTGAGCTGTAACGCTTGCTAGGTTTTGGATCTAATGCTCGCTGCAATACATTATCTAATCGGCTTGATAACTCTGGTCGATAGGTTTTAATCGGTTGATAAATCCAGCTATATTGCCTTGCTCTATCTAATGATAGTCCTTGATTACCGGGGTAAGGCAAGTGACCTGCTAATAATTCATAGGCAATAACCGCAATTGAAAATAGATCCGATAATGATGAACTTTGCCCCTCATTTAAATATTCTGGTGCAATATAATCGACCGCTCCCAGCGGTTCTTCTTGCTGTTCTTTTTCTATCTCTTCAAAGCCGTTTACTTTAACCGTACCAAAATCAATGAGCTTCACTTCCCCCTGATCAGAAATCATAATATTTTCAGGCTTTAAATCACGATGCACCATCCCTGCTCGTTGTAATACTCGCACCGCATTTACAACTTTGGTGACAATATCATAAGCTTGTTGCTGCTCTATGATTGGATTTCTTTGCATCCACTCCCTTAGGGAAATCCCTTCTACTAGCTCGCAAATATGATACAAAAACACAGAGTTTTTAATGTTAGCTGCTATTGACATGATTGCGGGATGTGTAATTGATTGCCCTACCCACTGTTCTTTATAAAACCCCAATAGATAATTTAAATCTTCTTCAAAGTTAAGAGAAGGCATTTTGAGCACCACTGACTTATGGCTACTTTTATCTGTGGCGAGGTAAACATGGCTGCGTACACCTTGATGCAGTATTTTATCAATACGAAAACAATCAATCTCATTCCCTACTTGTAGCGCAGGAGGAATAATCAAACTATTTAAATGAGCAAATAATTCACTTAAATCAGCTTTAGGAAGCGTGCTGATTTTAATTAATAAACAACTGATATTGTCACTGCTACCTTGCGCTAAGGCATCATCACAAATTGTTTGCGCCAGCTGCTCAAAGGCTTTGGTATTAGCGTCTTGACTTAAGGTGCTTAAGTAGCCGCTGAGGGTATTGTTATCTAAATAATCATGCACACCATCGCTACACAGCATAAACAAGTCATCAACTTGTAAAGGAATTGCTTGGTAGTCGATGTCAATGTGGCAATCCATACCTAGTGCACGCGTTAATACCGGGTTCTGTTTATAAACCGCTCTACTGTGATCATGAGATAACTGTTTTAATTTTTGAGCCCGAAAGCGATAAATACGACTATCGCCAATATGTAACAAGTGGGCAGTATTTGATTTGATAATCAAGCTACTAAAAGTAGTGATCAAGCCATTATGGCGAAGGTCATCTTGGTTATGTTGGTATAACCAACTATTGAGTGAATTGAGGACTTTACTGGCTGATTCTTTAACGTCCCAGTTTTTATTAGTACTGTAATAATCACTGATAAATTGAGTAACACTGGTGTGGCTAGCTTGTTGGCCTTTATTACTGCAGCTCACACCGTCGGCAACACAGGCAACAATACCTTTAGTACTTTTTTCTAAAGGTGAATAAGGGTCTTTCACTGCAAAAGCATCTTGATTGACCGAACGCTTACCCGCTGTCGAATAACCACCGATGCACACTTTCAACTTTGGCGTTGATTGACTCTTATTCATGCAGATTGTGACCTTACTTGTTATTCCTACTTATGAAGCAGTTATGAATCTGTGCTGGCAGTCATTAAAAATAACTGCCATAACCTGATTAGTGACTTCCAACATCAATGAGTGTGACACTACCATCTTCATTCACTTCTGCAATCTTGCCTTTAGGTTCAGTCATAAACAATAGTGTAACCAAACCGATAAATGCGGTTACCGCAATCACGTAGAAAAATGTTTGGTAATCAACAAAAGAAAGGATAGTTAAGTACACCACCGCACCTACGTTACCATAAGCTCCAGTCATACCCGCAATTTGCCCCGTCATACGACGCTTAATTAATGGTACTGTAGCAAATACAGCCCCTTCACCAGCTTGTACAAAGAAAGAACATAACATTGCAGCAGCAACAGCGACCCACAATGTCCAACCACCATCGATTTGCGCCATCAATAAATAACCTAAGGCTAAACCTGCAGTTAAAATAATCAGCGTAGATTTACGACCAAATCTGTCTGAAAGCCATCCACCACCTGGGCGAGAAGCTAAGTTCATGAAGGCATAAGCAGAAGCCACCATACCTGCAACAACTGGCGTTAATTCAAATGTTTCTAAAAAGAATAGTGGCAACATTGAAACAACGGCTAATTCAGAACCAAATGTAGCAAAATAAAGGATATTTAATACCGCTACTTGCTTAAACTTGTATTGATGAATTTCCGGTACTGGCGTGGTAAAAATAGATTTATTTACTTTCCATACCTGTGACCATTCATACAGGTATAAAGCTAATAACAAACCGTAAATACTGTAACAAACTGTATCGGTGATCATACCAACATTAGCAGGTGAAAGTTTCCAAGCTAATAATGCTAATGCTGCGTACATAGGTATTTTCATCAGCAACAATAGAAAGAAATCACCTTTAGAAGTAACTTCCATTGCCGTTAAATTAGCCGGTTTAAAGTAAGTCGCTCCTTTTGGTGTATCAGTTACATTGGCATAAAAGATAAAACCAAATACTAAACTAAGTAGACCAGTAACGGCCATTGCATAGCGCCAACCGTCTTCGCCACCAAATAATAGAGCGATTGTAGGCAGTGAGAAAGCAGCAGCTGCACTACCAAAGTTACCCCAACCACCGTAAATACCTTCAGCAGTACCAAGCTCATTGTGTGGGAACCATTCAGAAACCAAACGAATACCAACAACAAAACCTGCACCAATAAAACCGAGTGCAAAACGCGATATTGCAGCCTGCATAAAGTTATCTGAAAAAGCAAAAGTAAAACAAGGAATTGAACATAGGATCAATAAAGCGGAGTAAACAATTCGAGGGCCATACTTATCTGTTAGTGAACCAATAATAACACGTGCAGGAATAGTGATTGCTACGTTGAGGATCAGCAGCGTTTTAATCTCTTCAGTGCTTAATCCAAGGGTTTCTTTTACTGCATGCAATAAAGGAGCGAAGTTAAACCAAACGGCAAAAGTGATGAAAAAAGCCATCCAACTTAAATGTAAGGTTTTCATTTTTCCCTGAAAAGAAAAAATATTAAAATTACTTTTACTCATATATATCCTGTGTGTCTTATACAAAAGCTTAATGAAACATTAAGCTTTTTAGTGATAGTTTGTTAACTATAAAGGTTTGTTTAACTTGCTTCTTTAAGCTGAACTTGCTCATTTTCAATGCGAACATTAAAGGTTTTAAGTTGGTGTTCGTCTGAGTCTAAACATTCCCCAGTTACTAAATTAAAACGCTGTTTGTATAAAGGAGAGGCAACATAAGTAATATCTTGTGTCGAACCAATGATGCCACGAGATAACACATTCGCTCCCCCAAACGGGTCGAAATTAGCAACAGCATAAACACTGTTATTTTGTTGGCATAAAAAAATCGCCACTTGCTGTTCATTAAACAGAGCGCAAATACCTGCATCAGGTGTTAAATCGTTTGCAGCACAAATATTTGTCCAGCTTGTATTAGTTGATGTAATGTCCATTTTATTATCTCCTTTACACTAATTCAGTGATTTCAATTTCTTTTGCTAAAGGGAAGCGTTGCCCCCTTATCACTTTAAAGGCAAGACCAGTATCTTCTTCCTTGCTATTAATAAAGTGTTTAAAACGTTTAAGTTTTTCAGGGCTCTCGATGGTTGTTTTCCATTCACATTGATAGTTCTCAATGTTATTTTCCATTTCTGCTTCTAGTTCCGCATTAATGTTTAATGAGTCATTAATAATCACATCACGTAAGTATTCAATGCCACCTTCCAAATTCTCTAACCATACCGAAGTACGTTGTAAACGATCCGCCGTGCGAATATAAAACATGTAGATGCGGTCGACATAAGTACGTAACTGCTGATCTGTTAAATCAGAGGCAAATAAGTCACCGTGACGTGGACGCATTCCACCATTACCACCAAAGTAGAGATTCCAACCGCCATCTGTTGCAATTAATCCAAAGTCTTTACCTTGCGCTTCTGCACATTCACGGGTACAACCGGACACACCAAATTTCACTTTATGTGGCGAGCGTAAACCTTTGTAACGATTCTCAAGATCAATCGCAAAACCAATGCTATTTTTAACGCCGTAACGACACCAAGTGTTACCGACACAAGCTTTAACAGTACGTAAGGATTTACCGTAAGCATGTCCCGTTTCAAAACCTGCATCGACTAATTTTTTCCATATAGCAGGTAGTTCATGTAACTGAGCGCCAAATAGATCAACACGGGCGCCGCCGGTTATTTTGGTATAAAGGTTAAATTCTTTAGCGACTTGCCCAATCACAATCAAACCATCGGGAGTCACTTCGCCGCCGGGGATACGTGGTACCACCGAGTAAGTGCCATCTTTTTGCATATTACCTAGGTAGTTATCATTGGTATCTTGCAAGCCAACATGTGCATCTTCTAATACATAGGCATTCCAGTAAGACGCTAATATGCTTCCCACAGCAGGTTTACAAATTTCACAACCTAGCCCACTTCCACATTCGCTCAATAATGCTGAAAAGGTTTTAATTTTCTTAACGCGGATAATGTCTGTTAATTCTTGACGAGAGTAAGCAAAGTGCTCACAAATATCTTTTTTCACTTCAAAACCAAGGCTTGCTAATTCACTATCAAGTACTTGTTTCGCAAGTGCAGAACAGCCTCCACAACCAGTTGCCGCTTTAGTTGATGCCTTAAGTTCCCCCATGCTACAACAACCCGCGGCAACGGCATTCTTAATGTCACCTTTGGAAACATCAAAACAAGAACAAATTGCCGCCGTATCTGGTAATGCATCAACGCCCATTCCAGCTGCCTCTTCACCACCTGAAGACGGTAAAATAAGCACACTTGGGTTGGCAGGTAATTTCATGTCGTTTAGTTTTAATTGCAATAATGTACCGTAAGCATCTACATCGCCCACTAATACAGCGCCAACCATTTTGGTTCCATCGGCTGATACAATTAAACGTTTATAAACTTGTTCTATTTCATCGTGATAAGTATAAGACTGAGCACCAGGTGTTTGGCCATGAACTTCACCAATACTGGCAACATCAACTCCAAGTAACTTCAACTTGGTACTCATATCTGCACCTGTAAAAGTAGTTTCTGCATCACCATGAATGTGTGCAGCAGCCACTTTTGCCATTTGATAACCCGGTGCAACCAAGCCAAAGATAAAGTTATCCCATAGCGCACACTCACCAATGGCGTAAACGTCATCAACACCTGTTTGACAATGGTTATTGATGACAATGCCACCACGTTCACCAATTGGAATGCCGGATAAACGAGCCAATTCATCTTGAGGGCGAATACCCGCAGAAAATATAATCATATCCGTTTCTAAAAAAGTGCCATCCGCAAAGTTCATACGGTAGCGAGAGGTTTCACCTGCAACGATTTCAGTGGTCGCTTTTTCAGTATGCACTTGCACACCTAGCTCTTCTATTTTACGTTTTAATAAAGCACCACCACCATCATCTAACTGCACAGCCATTAAGCGTGGAGCAAATTCAACAATGTGTGTTTCAACACCTAAATTAACCAGTGCATTGCCGGCTTCTAGCCCTAACAATCCACCACCAATAACCACGCCGGTTTTACTGCTATCACCTGATTTGGTAATGTCTTCTAAATCATCAATAGTACGGTATACATGACAATGCTCTTGGTCGTTACCTGGAATCGGCGGAACAAAAGGAAAAGAGCCCGTCGCTAGGACTAATTTATCGTAACTTTCAATGCGTCCGCTGGCCGTAATTACATTTTTGTTTTCAAAATCTAATTCAACGACTTTATCGTTAAGAACAAATTTAATGCCGTTCTCTTGGTAATAGGCCGCATCCGTTAACGCGAGGTCGTCAGCAGTTTTACCTGAAAAGAAATAACTTAATTGTACACGGTCATAAGCTAAGCGAGACTCTTCAGAGAAGGTGATCACCTCAAATTCTGATTGTTCATTACCGATAATCGTATCGATAAATTTATGTCCTACCATGCCGTTACCAACCACAATAATGCGTTGTTTACTCATAATCGCTATTCCCTTTTAACTGCTGTTTTGTTGCGTTTAGTTATCTATATAGGTGTAGATACAAACATCTGATGTAAACAGTGCAAAGGGGAGGCCAATTTAAAAGCCAATAAAAATAAAAACAACTAAATAAATAAATTCAATTAGTTATGGCACAAAAAGATAAATAGTAAGGTTTTTTATTGATATTTCCGAAGGTAAATTGTTAAAGAAATGTGAATAAACAGTGCGTAATGCGCTAATTTGGTGCGATTTCATCGCAAGAATGGATAAGCTCATTTTGATCTACTCTATACATTTACTGCAAAAAAAACATTAGTCATTGATTTTAAAGTCAAAATATATTTATCAACTATCATTTTTAAATAATTTCATAGTTGGTGTGCTCTTTGCTCCCTATATAAGTATAGAAACGGATATTAAATAGTAGAGAGAGCCACATGACCCAAGAAAAAAGCTTATGGACTAAATCAACCTGCGCATATTGTGGTGTAGGCTGTGGCATTGAAGCGAGTATCGGTGCTAAAGGTGAATTAAGCATTCGCGGTGACAAATCACATCCAGCTAATTATGGAAACCTCTGCTCTAAAGGATTAGCACTGGGTGAAACCGTTAGCCATGAAGGTCGATTGTTACACCCTTCAATTGATGGTGTAGACACGGACTGGCCACAAGCATTACAACATGTTGCTTCAAAATTTTCACAAGCCATCGAAGAGCACGGTCCAGACTCAGTTGCTTTTTATGTATCAGGACAACTCCTTACTGAAGATTATTACGTTGCCAATAAGTTAATGAAAGGCTTTATTGGCAGCGCTAATATCGATACCAACTCTCGATTATGCATGTCTTCAAGTGTTGTTGGCCATAAACGTGCTTTTGGTAGTGATACGGTTCCAGGCTGTTATGAAGATCTTGATACTGCTGAATTGGTGGTGATCACTGGTTCTAACCTAGCATGGTGCCACCCAGTTTTATTCCAACGTTTAAAAGCTGAAAAAGCAAAACGAGATAATTTATTTATTGTCGTTATCGACCCACGAGAAACAGATACCTGCTCTATTGCTGATTTACACTTAGCTATTCAACCAGAAACCGACGTCGCATTATTTAATGGTTTACTCACCTATCTTGTAGAACATAAAAAAATTGATAACGACTATATTCAACAACATAGTGAAGGTTTTAAAGCCGCATTAAAAAGTGCACAGAAAGATGCCCCCAGTATCGCTCAACTAGCTACTGATTTAGCGTTGAGTGAGCAAGACTTAACATTGTTTTTTGCTCATTTTGCTAACACCGAAAAAGCACTGACCATTTACTCCCAAGGTGTTAACCAATCAACTCAGGGAAGTAATAAAGTAAACAGTATTATCAACTGCCATATTGCTACAGGCCGAATCGGACAACCTGGAATGGGACCTTTTTCAATAACAGGCCAGCCTAATGCAATGGGAGGCCGTGAAGTTGGAGGACTTGCCAATACGTTAGCCGCGCACATGGAATTTGGTGATCAAAAAGCGAATCAACTGATCAGCGAATTCTGGGAAACAGAGCAACTAGCCACCAGCCCAGGATTAAAGGCAGTAGATTTATTTGAAGCAATGAATAAAGGTAAAATAAAAGCGGTTTGGATCATTGCCACTAACCCTGTGGTCAGCTTACCCAACAGTAATAAAATTATTGCGGCATTAAAAAAATGTCCAACTGTGATTGTCTCAGACTGTATGGCCGACACTGCAACAACCCAATACGCGGATGTACTGTTACCGGCACAAGGCTGGAGTGAAAAATCAGGTACAGTGACAAACTCTGAAAGACGCATTTCAAGGCAGCGTCGTTTATTACCTAGCCCAGGTGTAGCCAAAGCAGATTGGTGGATCATCAGTGAAGTCGCTAAACACATGGGGTTTAAAAAGGCGTTTAATTACCTGCATGAAGGTGAAATTTTCTCTGAATTTACAAAAATGACTACGTTAGATAATGAAGATGGATTAACACGTGATCTTAATTTAATTGGATTAACCACTCTTGATGCAAAAGGGTACAGTCAGTTAACCCCGCAACAATGGCCAGTGACTCACTTGCAAACAAAAAATGTGCACCAACGTTTATTTGCCGATAAGCAATTTTTTACGGCTTCTAAGAAAGCACAGTTCATTGCAGTCTCACAATTAGCAACGAGCCTTAATGTGAAAAGCGAACTACCTAAACAATCCCAATATCCTTTAATATTAAATAGTGGACGTATTCGAGACCATTGGCATACGATGACACGCACAGGCTTATCAAGTCGTTTAGGTGCACATATAACTGAACCTTTTGTCGCAATACACCCAAATGATGCAGAAAAATCACAGATAAAAGATAACAATTTGGTAGCGATCAATAGCCCTCAAGGTGCAATGCTAGTGAGAGCATTACTCACTAAACAACAAAATCAAGGACAACTTTTTACGCCAATTCACTGGAATAGCCAAACCGCTAAAAGTGCTAACATTTGTAATTTAGTCAGTGATGATAATGACCCTATTTCTGGGCAACCCGGTTTTAAATCAACTCAGGTAAGCTTAAAAAAATGGCATTATCATAGTGAAGCGATGTTATTAACACGCCAACCGTTAGCACTAGGCGGGTTTGATTATTGGGTAAAACAAAAAGTTGAAAAAGGTTATTTGTACCGGATTGCTGATAACCGCACTGCTTCCGAATTAGCGCAAGCGATACAAAGTTTATTGCAAAACACACAAGGTAAAACGTTACAATTTTCAAGTACAGATCAATCTCAGCAGGCGATACATCGTTATGCCTTTGTACAAAATGGGCAACTTAATAATGCTTATATTACCTCTGAGCAATTAACCACACAGTCATTAGATTGGCTACAAAGTGTGTTAGATCTTCCACTTGATAGTAGTATTGAGCTCACTCTCATTTCAGGAATTGTTGAAGGCAAGCTAGCACAGGGTAAGATCATCTGTGCTTGTAAACAAGTGGGGATCAATACCATTACTGAAGCAATTCAGAAGCAAGGCTGCCACTCGATCGATAGCATTAAACAATGTACTAGTGCAGGTACAGGTTGTGGTAGTTGTTTACCTGAAGTGGAAAATATTTTGGCCGAAAATTTTGTTGTGGCAACACAACACATTGAAGTTGAAGAGTTTGTTGTTTAATTTTTTTTATTTGAAGAATAATAAAACAGAGTAAATACATTAAGGCTAATAACGTATTTTAGTATTTATTGAGCCTTATTTTTCTTCGTGCCCTCTTTGTAGCGAAGCAGTTTTGTGGTTATTTTTTCTTTAAAATCAAAAGCGATTAACCACGAAGGCACGAAGCTCACGAAATAAATAAAAACACCAAAAAAATCAAGGCCAATAACGAATTTTGATGTTTATTGAACCCTATTTTCCTTCGTGTCCTCTGTGTAGCGAAGCGGCTTCGTGGTGATTTTTTTCTTTAAAATCAAAAGCGATTAACCACGAAGGCACGAAGCTCACGAAGCTCACGAAGCTCACGAAGCTCACGAAATAAATAAAAACACCAAAAATCAACTCTAACCAGGTATTTTAGTGTTTATTGAGCCTTATTTTTCTTCGTTAGCTCTCTGTAGCGAAGCGGCTTCGTGGTGATTTTTTTCTTTAAAATAAAAAGCGATTAACCACGAAGGTAAAAAGCCCTCAAATAAATCAAGCCCAGCAACGAGTTTTAATATTTATTGAGCCTTATTTTTCTTCGTGCCCTCTGTGTAGCGAAGCAGTTTTGTGGGTATTTTTATTTAAAATCAAAAGCGATTAACCACGAAGGCACGAAGATCACGAAATAAATAAAAACACCAAAAATCAACTCTAGCCAAGCATTTTAGTGTTTATTGAGCCTTATTTTTCTTCGTGCGCTCTGTGTAGCGAAGCGGCTTCGTGGTGATTTTTTTCTTTAAAATAAAAAGCGATTAACCACGAAGGTAAAAAGCCCCAAAATAAATCAAGCCCAGCGACGAGTTTTAATATTTATTGAGCCTTATTTTCCTTCGAGCCCTCTGTAAGCGAAGCGTCTTAGTGGTGAATAGCTTTTTTGTGACTTTACAATAGCGACAAAAAAAGCGACCAATGATCGCTTTTGAAGTTTGACTGAATTGGTAAAAATTATTTATTAATATCAACCAAGGTAAAGTCCATTGTACAAACGTCACCAAACTTAACCGTAGACTTAGCACCGACTAATACTTCATGCACACCAGTGATTGCACCAGAGCAACATAAAGAACCAGCAGGTAAGGTAATACCGCGCTCAGCACAACAGTCAATCATGAAAGCTAATGCTGCCATTGGACCATTTAAAATACCATCTGTAGGAGCAGTATTAATTAGCTGGTCATTAATAGTGACACTCGTTTGCATATTAGCAATGCTGTTCTTCCAATCACTAATAACGCTGCCCACTACCACACCGTATTGGTTACCAATATCTGCAATGATTGCCGTTGGACCATAACTATTTAGGTCAACAACAGGGCTACTCGCAATTTCGATACCTGCATAAACATCCTTAACAAGATGCTCGACACCGTCAGCAGTATTAATGCTACCAGGAGCGATATCTTGATTAATCTCTATCACTAATTCTGCTTCAATCGCAATAAAGCCACCAGCAAATACAGGTAACTCAAACTTTTCACCCGATGATTGTTGTTCATTTAGAGGCACATGAACATTGTTAAAAATAGGCCCAATAACACGCTCAGCCCCCAATTCTTCACGCAACTCAGGAGGAATCATCCCCACTTTCCAACCAACAATCGCTTGGTCAGAAGCTTCAATTGAACCATCTTGAACAACATATGCCTCTTTTAATGAAGTAGGGATAGGACCTGGAAAACTATCTAAAATACGAACATCTTTACGAGCACTAGAAAGTGCATGTGCTAGCTCGCTAATTTGCTCACTAGTTAAAGGGGTAGCTGACATAAAATACTCTCACAATGGATTTCATAAGTTGATGGTGAAGATGGCAGCAAGTAAGTGCAAACTTGAGCCCTGAAAAATTAGTATAAACGTCCTATAACAGCAAACAAAGTGATAATTAACTGTTTAATCAGGATTTTGATAGATATCAATTGTATAAAAGAGAACAATATACAAACAACAATCAAACAAAAAGCAAACAAGAAAAAAAGCAGCTTCGATAATTGTTATTAAATAATCGTTAATACTTCTTAAGATTTAAATCGTTCAGAAAAACCTGAGAATAAAATCGACCTAAAAAATACAATAGCATCTCGTATTGCTCGGTTTAATTTGTTACATTATAACAAATTAACGTTATATTATAACAATTCAGTAATCATATACTGACCCATAATAAACAGCGGATGAATCATGATTAAATTAACAAATTTAACTTTTGCCTGGCACCAACAAGCAATTATTGAAATTGAAGCCTTACACATTGAAAAAGGTCAGCACCTTTTTATTGAAGGTCCTAGTGGAAGTGGGAAAAGTACACTATTAAACTTATTAGGTGGTGTATTAACACCTCAACAGGGTTCGATTTCAATACTTGGGCAATCACTACAACAGTTGTCATCTAGCCAAAAAGACAGTTTTAGATCCAACCATATCGGCTTTATATTCCAACAATTTAATTTAATCCCTTATCTCAGCGTCTTAGATAACATCACCCTACCCTGTACTTTTTCAGCATTACGAAAAGCAAAAGTGTTAAAACGCAGCGAGTCTTTGAATGCTGAAGCAATACGTTTATTAGCCGCTCTAGGGTTAACTGATCCAGCTTTATTACAACGTAATGTGAATCAATTAAGTGTAGGGCAACAGCAACGAGTTGCGGTAGCACGAGCAATGTTAGGTAGCCCAGAAATAATTATCGCCGACGAACCTACTTCAGCATTAGATGCAAATCATCGCCAAGCTTTCATTGAGATATTATTTGAAGAATGTAAAAAAGAAGACATTACACTGATTTTTGTCAGCCATGATACCAGTTTAAAAAATCACTTTGATTATCACATTAGCCTACCTGAAATTAATAAAGCGAATGCTAACCTAGTAACCTAGGAGGCAATATAATGGCCATTTTATCTCTCGCATTCAAAAGCTTACTTAACCGTAAACTGACATTTTTTATTACTCTCTTTTCTATTGCGATCAGCGTGACTCTGTTATTAGGCGTGCAAACCCTAAAGACAGAAACAAATTCAAGTTTTATGAAAAGCATTTCAGGCACAGACTTAATTATCGGCTCACGTGGCGCTTCTTCACAGTTATTATTAAGCTCAGTCTTTCATATCGGCCAATCAACAAACACCATTCAATACGCAACTTATCAGGAGATACAAAAATCACCAGCAGTTGAATGGGCAGTGCCTATTTCTTTAGGTGATTCTCACCAGGGTTATACTGTGATGGCGACTGATTTAAGTTTCTTTGACCATTTTAGCTATGCAAATAAACAACATCTTAAGGTGCATTCAGGAAAGATAGATGGAGATATGTTTGCTGTTGTAATTGGCGCAGAAGTAGCAAATAAATTAAACTATGCAATTGGTGACGAAGTCATTGTGACGCATGGAGGTGGTGAAATAGAAGGCCATCACCACGACAATATTCCTTTTTATATCAGCGCTATTTTATCCCCCTCTTTTACTGCTATCGATCAAACTTTAATTATTTCCTTAGAAGCAATGGCCGCGATGCATACCGATAATCATGGTCATTTTGGCGTACTCCCAGGTGAAGAAACCTTAGCGACTGATCAAGGCCATGAACATCACGACGAAGCAACGCATCAAGAGCATGAACATCACGACGAAGTAGCACATGAAGAACATGAACATCACGACGAAGCAACGCATGAAGAGCATGAGCATCATGATGAAGCAACGCATGAAGGACATGAGCATCATGATGAAGCAACGCATGAAGGACATGAGCATCATGATGAAGCAACGCATGAAGGACATGAGCATCATGATGAAGCAACGCATGAAGGACATGAGCATCATGATGAAGCAACGCATGAAGGACATGAGCATCATGATGAAGCAACGCATGAAGGACATGAGCACGACGATCAAATTCATAGCGAACACCGAGAAACGCAAGATCAACGCGTGGCACGTTTATTAAAAATAAAGCCTGAAAAAATTAATGCTATTTTTGTCGGTTTAACTTCACCACAAGCCATATTAGGGATGCAGAGTTATATTAATAACTATCCTAAAGAGCCATTATCAGCGATTATTCCAGCTGTGGCACTGCAAGAGCTATGGCAGTTCTTTAGTCTTGCAGAAATTGCATTGAACATAGTCACAGTATTTGTTGTCTTAGTCGGGCTATTAGGTATGTTAAGTATTATCCTGATGAGTTTAAATGAACGTCGCAGAGAGATGGCGATATTACGCTCAGTGGGCGCTAGGCCTGCACATATCTTTGGTTTAATCATTGGTGAAGCTGGGTTTGTTTGTTTTGCAGGTATAGTACTCGGTGTGGCATTGCTTTATTTATTACTTGCAGTGTTACAAGCTCCGCTTGCCTCTTATTATGGGTTTTATATTGATATCAATATGTTAACGTCTAATGATCTACTTATTTTAACCGTTATCCAATGCAGTGCTTTATTAATTGCACTTATCCCTGGCTGGCTGATCTACAAATATTCATTATCAGATGGAATGAGTATTAAATTTTAGGAAAAAGCATGAAAAAATATTTATTAATACCATTTTTAATCATCTTAACCTCTATGGTTCAGGCTCAACCGATGCAGATCGGTTGGCAAGACTTGCAGGGAAAAGTTGAACCTTATCAAGACCCTTTTGCTGCTTTAACAGATGATCAACTTTTTAATCTATCTGTTTATGGCCGTATTACAGAGATGAAAACCTTATATCCTTTATATGAGATAACTGATGCCATGCTCAAAGAAGCTGAAGAAGCTAAAGCTCAGTTAATAAAAGAAAATATTAATATTGAGTATATGTTTGAGCAGCGCGATATTATTATGAAAAAACGTCAAAAAGCAGCCCTAATTACTAATGACTTGTTAGCCAATAGAGAAATACAGATGTCTGGTTATATGTTGGCGCTTGAGTTTGATAATGGGACCGTATCGGAGTTTTTACTAGTTCCTACCATTGGGGCTTGCTCACACAAACCAGTGCCTCCGGCGAACCAATTAATATTCGTGAAAGCAGCTACACCTGTTCATGCTGGCTCTCCTTATATGCCAATAAAAATAACGGGCACTTTACGAGTCACACCGGAAGTTAAAGACCTTTATTTAGTTGATGGTAAAAAACAAGTGCGCATGGCTTATAGTTTAGAAGATGCCATCGTAGAACAGTTTATTGCAACGCATTAAAATTGCTAACAAGTTAACACTCAAAACCGTAGTAGAGTAATTGCGACGGTTTTGAGCCTATTAACATTCTGACTAGCGGCTAATAGCAAATCTAATAACCCGTCTAATAACCAATCCAATAACCAATCCAATAATTAATTTAGCCTGAACTAATCTCTTCTGGTTATACTAAATCGCTCACCTTTTTCAAGCATTAAGTCCACTTCTACAGATTGACCGCCAACGCCATGCACATTACATTTTGCGCTCACCACTACCTTCTCTGATGCTTTAGGTAACTTGATATTACATAAACTGCGTGTAAAAGGCTGCTCGTTATCATGAGGATGTGCCAGTTCTCGAATAGCCAATACATTACCTTTTAAGTCCGCTATTTGCCAAGCATCTGCATAATGCTGCCAACCTTGGTCGTTGTGTCTAACTTGGGTATCAAAGCACCAACTACCATCTTGACTCTGTGTTGCCCTTACATTACTAACTTGTGCAAAATCTAGTGAAGTAAAAGGTGTCTCTGTATCGGTTGCAGCAGCCAATAGCGAAGAAGTAAAAAATGCTAATACATAGACTGTTTTCATTATTTTTTTCATTGAGTAATCCTATTTAACTCTTAATAAACCCATACAGGTAGGATAGTGAATTGTATTGATTCACCCAATAGTTAACCAACTTAACAACGCTACTTAAGGATGCCTTTCAGCTATTCCTTTCAATAAGGTCTTTCAACAATCCTCATAAAGAATGCTTTGTAACAATTCTTAGTAACAATGACACCACCAAAGCTACCACCAACCTAATTGAAAATTAAATTAGCATAAATCAAATTATTTTTAAGCAAAGCAGATCTTAGTAAGCGACATTAACGTATCTATACATAAGAAATTCATAACATGAAATATTCAGGTTAGGCAAAAATTTAACTTTGCTTTACCTTTGCAAGGAGAGATTTATCACTTTTAAATATTTTGATAGCAGTGATTTTAAAGCTATGCCAGATAGGGATAGAGCACGGTTTATTAATAGCTTATCAGGCTTTAAAAGTGCCAACCTAATAGCGACGCAAGATAAACAAGGCAATACTAATGTCGCGATGTTTAGCTCAGTCGTTCATCTCGGAGCTTCGCCTGCTTTAGTAGGGTTTGTAATGCGTCCAGATAATAACGATAGGCACACATTAGATAATATTATCAATACTTCTGAGTATACAATCAACCAAGTATCTGCTGATTTCTATCAACAAGCACATCAAACCTCTGCTCGTTATCCTAAACATCAAAGTGAATTTGAGGCTACGGGCTTATCGACACATTTTATCGCCCCTATAAAAGCACCTTTTGTAAAAGAGAGTGTTTTAAAATATGCCGTTGAGCTGAAGCAAATAATCCCCATTCCACTTAATAATACTCAGTTTATTATTGGTGATATAAAGCTAGTTGTATGTGCTCATGATGCGATTCAAGAAGATGGTTATATTGATATTGAACAACTACATACCACGTCAATATCTGGACTGGATAGCTATCATACTAGTCACCGCCTGTCTCGTTTAAGCTACGCTAAACCAAATAAAAACAGTAGCAAATTAAGTGTTAACGGTGATTAGCTATGAGCGATATAAACAAAGCAGATAAGGCTGTTGAAAAAATATCTACTTACTTAGGTTATTTAGGATTATTACCTTTTTATATTTGTTTGTTGCTTAGCCAAATAGTAAATAACGAGCAACTAGAACCTCACTCTCTTATTGTTTCGATACAACAGGCTTTTGTTTTTTATAGTGCCATTATATTAAGTTTTATGTCCGGCACGTTATGGCAAAAAGAAACATCGAAAAAACAGGTTAAATTGCAATTGCTCAGTAATGTATTTTGTTTAATTGCCTTTGCTTGTTTATTAATGCCCGTTTTTTATGCGTTAATTATTTTGCCTATTACTTATGTAGGGCTGCTGTTCACAGAATACCTACTACGTTTCCAACAACAAATAACATTAACAGCAAGCTATATAAAAATGAGATTAATATTGACACTTTTAGTTGTTCTTTCACATGTTACTGCACTTCTATTATGGTATTAACAACAGGCGACGACAGAAGCTTAGATTCAAATAATAAGGATAAGAAGATGAGTTCAAAAGAGTTAACGATTTTTTACGATGGCAGATGTCCATTGTGTAGTTTAGAAATGCAAAGATTAAAGCAACAAGATCTCACTGATAAAATCAGTTTAGAAGACCTACATCAGGATAATTTTGAAGCCCGTTTTCCTCATATTAATGTAACTAAAGCACTCGCTATTTTACATGGGGAATATCAGGGAAAGTTATTACTAGGTTTAGAAGTGACACACCGAGCTTGGACATTGGTAGGCAAAGGTGGACTCGTTGCTCCCTTGCAATGGCCGGTTATAAAGCAAGTCGCTAATGCATCTTACTTAATACTCGCTAAATATCGTTATCCTATTTCTAGCTTTATACATCGTCGCTTTGGAATAGGTATCAACACATGTGAACAAGGAACCTGCTATGAAAGACCAAACAACACTAATCATCGGCGCTAACAGTGGTATTGCAAAAGCGCTTGCAGTTGAAGTAATAAAAACTAACCAGTCTCATTTAATGGTGATAACCCGTGATAGTCATTTTTATCAGCAGGATATGTTTAACAATAGTGATATTTTCTCAGTGGCCGATTATCAGGAATCGACGATACAAAAAACAATAACAGACTTAAATAAAAAACTTACGGCACCATTATCACAGGTATTTATTTGTCATGGTTTATTACATAGTGAACAAGTTACACCGGAGAAACGTTTACAAGGATTAACAGAAAATGCATTTAATGAAGTGATGACAGCCAATGCGCTTACTCCTATGTTATGGATAAAAAACTTAATCCCAACCTTTAAACACAAGTTGAATCAAAAACAAGCCTGCAAAATCGTTGTATTTAGTGCGCGAGTTGGCAGTATTAGTGACAATCATATAGGCGGTTGGTATAGCTATCGTGCATCAAAATCAGCGCTAAACATGTTAATTAAATCCGCAGCCGTAGAATTCTCAAGAACAGTTAAAAACGTTAAATTAATCTCTTTTCACCCGGGCACCACCGACACACCTCTTTCTAAACCTTTCCAAAAAAATGTGCCTGAAGATAAATTATTTAGCAGTGAGTTTGTTGCATTACAGCTTCTAGAAATGGTGAAAAATACTAACATCGATGGCGAAGCAAGTTTTGTTGATTGGCAAGGCAAAGCGATACCATGGTAACAACGATGAGAGTTCAATAACCACTTGTCATTGTGTTCGCTACTGAAATTGTCTTTAAATAAGAAGGAATTAAGAAAGTATCTATATTTTACGGATATTTATATTTAAGAGTATCTATATCTAAGGGGTATCTGCTACTCCTTATCAAAACTATCCACCACAATTGCCCCCATTGAAGCAGGCATCGTAATGACAATAATGCGTTTAATAGCGATCAATGGGTCATCGAAGAAGGGCAACTTATTTAAACAAAAGAGTACTAATGCAACCACTAAAGCCGTCATAATATAAGCAATAATAATACGTGAGACAAAAACTAACTTTCTAGATTGTATATCTTTTTGGAAAACACTTTCATAGGTATAAAGTGTTAAAAATATAACAGATAAGGTTAATAACATCAGCAGATTAGTATGAGGTAAAGTTTCACCTAAGCGCCACGCTTCTTCAGAAAAAGAGATCGGTACCGCCAGCGCAAAAGCACCTACAAATATTTGACTCGCATCTTCAAAATTAAAGCTAAATTTCATATCGACCCTAAGCTTATTGCCTATTAAAACAGATAAAGAAATATCAAGTTATAACATACTTGAACAAAAGTCATCGCTTTACTTATCGATAACAACTTAGCGTTAAATTATTTCGCTAGTTTTTATTAAGTACGTATGTCCATAAAATAGCAGCAAAAAAGATCCAATATTTCTTTTTTAGAATCTGGCAAAACAAGGAATCACTTCTAGAATATTAGCATATTTTATATTTGACAGGAGTCACCATGAAAGTTTCCGCCAAGGTTGTGCTTACATCCTCATTGGTTTTAATCGTAGCCATCAGTTTACTCTCTATTTTTCAGTACAAAGTGATGACTGATACATTACGTCATAACTCAAGCAGTGCTATTGAAGAGTCCAGTAATGCACTTGCATTGCAAATAACTAATTGGCTGAATGGTAAATTAGAAATAATCGATTTAACTTCACAATCAATAGATGTTGATTTTAGTGCAGAAACCATCCAACAAAGCTTTGATGCTCCATTGTTAAAAGAGGCTTTCATACTTATTTTTGGTGGGCTAGAAATTGATGGCAAAAGGCTCACCAATGATCCCAATTGGGCCCCTGAAAATTGGGATGCACGAAAAAGACCTTGGTACACACTAGCTAAATCCTCGGACCGGGCACAAATTACAGAGCCCTACCCTGATTCAGTAACAAAAGAGATATTAATATCAGTCACTGCAAATATTACAGATAAAGGTCAGTTCAAAGGTGCATTTGGTGGTGACTTAAGCTTGAAAACTGTATCGGACTCCCTTAATACGCTGACTCTCAATGGTGCAGGATATGCTTTTTTACTAACTAAAGACGGTAATATCATAAGCCACCCTAATATTGAAAATAACGGCAACAATTACCAACAGTTATTTGCGGGAAAATCACTTCCGCTCCATAAAGAGATTCAAGAGATACAGGTTGATGGAAAAACTCTTTGGGTGCGCTTTACACCTTTACAAGGTTTACGTGGTATGGATTGGTATATCGGCGTTGTAGTCGACCGTAGTATTATAATGGCCGACGCTAATAAGATGGAAATGAATACCTTAATTGGAGGAACGGTATCAGTGTTACTGAGTATCCTTTTATTAGGTGCAATGATGAGAAAAATATTACAACCTGTACACTTCCTTTCTGAATCATTAGTTGAGATAAATAGCGGCAATGGTGATCTGACTAAACGTTTACCGATTATTTCCCGTGACGAGTTTGGTGAGGTAGCCACCCAATTTAACCTTTTCATTGGTAATTTACAGAATATTATTGTTAATGTGAAAGATCTGGCATCGGATATTGACCAGAGCACGCAACAAGTAAGTTCTGAATCAGAGAAAGCATCAAAAGAGCTAAGTCTTCAATTAACAGAATTAGATCAACTTGCTACAGCAATGAATGAAATGGCTTCTAGTGCAATGGAAGTGGCAGGCAATGCTCAGATAGCAGCTCAGTCCACAACAATAGCAGATCAAGAAACTGCCACAGGTGTACAAATATTCTCTAATGCAGCATCGTCAATCGACAAACTATCGATACAAATGGATATCGCTGTCGGCTCTGTCATTGAACTTGCTCAATTTAGTAATAATATAGAATCAATACTGACAGTAATAACTGGTATTGCAGAACAAACAAACTTACTTGCTTTAAACGCTGCAATTGAAGCCGCACGAGCAGGTGAAACAGGACGAGGTTTTGCAGTAGTAGCAGATGAAGTGCGCTCTCTTGCTTCAAGAACACAAGAGTCGACCAGCGAAATACGCGCCACGATCGAACAGTTACAAGCAGGTGTGCGAAAAGCTGAGGTTAATATTAAAGAGAGCCGTGAAATCGCGACAAGTACCTCTGAAGAAGCTAGTAAAGCAAATGGTGCACTGGAAAAAATTCGTAATTCAATCGCTCAAATTAGCGATATGAACTTACAGATAGCAGCGGCAGCAGAACAACAGTCGGCCACTACTGAAGAGATAAATCGTAACACGACTAATATTAGAGATATCAGCCAAGATGTATCTGAAGGCGCTTTACAACAAGTTAAATGTGCGCAACTGATGAAACAGCAAGTACAAGAACAAGATAAGCAATTAACGCAATTCAAGGTCTAATGAGGTAGGTTTTCACTTCGCCCCAATAATCATTCTTATCATAGTTGGGGCGTAGCGTTTATTTACGTAATATTTAAATAAAGGATTGTACTTATCACTGCACTCAAGGATCATTTCATTTGCTATGTACTTAGACACTAGTCCTTTGCTACTAGACCATAGGGCTTGGAACGAAATAGTTCGGGTTGTTGGCTGATTGTTGGTGCTGCATGCACTCCTTTCCAGTCAAGCAACATAATAGCTAATACATTACGATGTTCCCCTTTTTTCAAATCAACTCCCCCGGTTACAGAAGGTACTAAACCTTGATCGCGATTTAATGATTGCTGAATAACTTTTCTAGTTTTTAATACCACCGGATCATTATCTAAACCAGCCAATAAGAAGTTAATACCAACCTCCGCAACTACATCTTCTTTTGCTCGAGCAATAATAGTATCAATATTATCGCGATAGTAATCAAACAACCATTGGTGATCTTGTTCCCTAACAGAATGCTGATAATAAGCAGATGCCGCGAAGATAATATGTGTTAACCCATAAATTTTATTACCAAATTGCTGTTCTGATAAACTACTATCCAGCGTATCAGGATACACCTTTCTAAAGGTAGTAATAAACTCCTCTACAACATCCTGCTCGCCCAGTTGTCGTAACCAGTACACTTGATTGGCTAATTGTGCAGCCCAAGCTTTGATCATAGCCTCATTGGTTGCATATTTAGTAAAATCATAACGGCGAATAATTTGTTTTAATCTATTATTTTCAAGGTGCTGTAATCCATACTCATTGGCACGCGCCATTGACCCCAGTAAATCAACACCTAAATAAAGGTACTCTGGCATCTCCTTGGTAATTTGATAACGTAACCGACTACGCTCGCTTTCCTCCTCCAAATAGCCTTTAATGCGCTGCTCTGCATACTTTCTGATCTGCTCCGGTGTATGCACTTCGTTAGCAAAAAAATTTAAACGACTGGCAACTCGCGCCATGTCCGACCATATTGCAGCTGCATATTTATTATCAAGCGTTTGTCGGTACATTCTCAAGCCATAATGACCAGACTTAAAAGCAGGCAAAGTATATAAACGTGCTTCATAGGTACTACGAATTAAATCTGCATCCTGTTCAAAGCTAGGATTAAGGTTAGTGGTTCGTGTGGTTAATTGATTTTGAATATCAACAACGGGCGCATTGATAGAAAGCAGTGGCTCTGAACTATATACATTTAAAGTAACTAGCAAAGAGATAATAATAGAACTGGTAATATGTAAAAATCTCATACAACTTCCTTTTTGTCTTAGCTAACCATCATTTAAATAACTGATTAACCCAACTAATTAAGTGAGCAATTAATCGAGTTAACTAATCAAGCTAATTAAAATATACGATGGCTGCGCAATCTCTATAAAAAAACAAAGACCATTAAATAATTAATGGTCTTTGAATACAGGATAACTTATCTGTCAGCGATATTATTTATACAACAAACATATAACTTAACGATTAAACATCATTGTTTTTTAACCAGCCCAAAGCAATAATGCCATAATTTGCGGTGATAAAATCCGCAAGAACATAACTAAAGGATAGACTGTTGCGTAAGCAAGTGCTGAAGCGCCGCTTGTTGGGTGAAGGCCATTAGCAAAAGCCAATGCTGGAGGATCAGTCATTGAACCAGCGAGCATTCCACATAAGCTAAGATAATTTATTTTAGTAAATATCCGAGCAATAAAACCTACAGTAAGAAGGGGAATAAAAGTAATTGCGATGCCATAACACATCCAAATAAGTCCATCTCCTTCAGTAAGTGTTTCTAAAAATTGTCCGCCTGATTTTAACCCAACAACTGCTAGAAAAAGAACTATCCCGATTTCACGTAATGCAAGATTAGCACTTGGCGGCATAAACCAATAAAGCTTACCGATACTGCCAATTCTAGCTAAAATCAGTGCAACAATTAAAGGGCCTCCTGCTAAGCCTAATTTTAAGGCAACCGGAAAACCTGGAATAGTAATAGGAATTGAACCAACTAACATACCTAAACCGATTCCAATAAACACAGGTAGCATCTGTACCTGTTGCAGTTTTTGCTCTGCATTACCAACAACAGCCCCTACTGCATCAATTGCATCTTGGCGCCCCACTAAATTTAAAATATCCCCAAATTGTAACGACATTGAACTACTGGGTACTAGCTCAATACCACTGCGATGAAGCCTTGAAATTACCACATCATAAGTTTCAATTAAGTTTAGTTCTCCAATCTTTTTATTTAAGACTTCATCGGCAGTAACCACTACGCGCACTGAACGCAAATTTGTCCCCTTTGTCGAGAGAGAGGCGTCAACCACTTCACCGATAATTAAACGCGCTTCATCTAATGACTTTTGATCGCCGACCAAATTTAATAAATCGCCCATTTTAACAATGGTACCCGCAGTCGGTATTAACAACTCGTCAGCATGCTTTAAGCGAGAGCAAACAACACGACCACTATTAATGATAGGAATATTCTTAATCATTAAACCATCTAAATTAATATTATGAAGTTCAACATTAATTGAATTCAGATTAGAATTTTTTTTCCCAGTCTGATTATCAAAAGAATCAGCTTCCTCATTAATATTTACTCGGAAAAACCAACGTATGATCCACATTGTAAATAAAATACCTAAGATACCAAAAGGGTATGCTATTGCATAACCCATACCTGTTTGCCCAAGTAATTCGGATGTAGCACCAAGCTCTCCCATAATCTGCTGGCCCGCCCCTAATGAAGGCGTATTAGTAACAGCCCCGGAAAAAATACCTAGAATAATAGGTAATGGAACATCAAATAATTTATACAACACAGCGGTGACAATACAGCTAAGCAAGACCAATAAAGCGGCAAAGCCATTTAATCGCATTCCAGAATTACGTAACGAAGCAAAAAAGCCAGGGCCAACCTGAATACCAATAGTATAAACAAATAAGATTAGACCAAACTCTTGAATGAAATGTAGAGTATGCATATCAAGTTCAATTCCGTATTGTGTACTAAAGTGGCCCACAAAAATGCCACCAAAAAGTACCCCTCCAATACCAAGCCCGACGCCATAAACTTTCCAACTTCCTATCCATAAGCCGATCACTGCAACCAGTGACAACATGCTAATAGATAGTGCGATCTCACCCATAAAAACTCCTTTAATAAATAATAGCCAAACCGATAAAAATAGATTTATTTATGCGATTTGGAATCAGTGAACAGAGTGAAAAGAGTGTAAAGCTAATTGATAAAAGTTATCGTTAAAAAGTAAGCAATGGCAATCAAATCAAACTAATAGGTAGGTATAATAGGTCTATTATTAATCATAATTAGCTATCTAAATCACACTTACTTATTGCTATTTACAAAGGGAATAAATAGATATCAAAAACAAAGGTCAGATCTCATAATTGATTTTTATTGAATCGATAGCAGACAAGATGTGTATCGATCAAATATTGAATGAAGAACTTCAACCATCCAGAACTAAGGTCGTTCATTTAAAAGTGTAGAAGTATCAATCCAGCCCTACCTATCACTCTAAAAGATGGCAACTCAGTGGCGCTTTATTTATCCCCTGTGAAAGCAGGACATCACCACTAAAAGCCCTAAACGAAAAAAACCTTGTAGACAGAGTCTACAGGGTTTTTCCTGAATACTATGCAAGCTTGACGGTGGAATGGTCTTCGCAGAGCTCCTCCGCTCGTAAACCTTGCCTGTCGGCAAACTCACCCTACTTTCTACGTAGGTCATCAATCAATAGACATAAAAAAACCCTGTCGAAATTACTCAACAGGGTTCGTTTAATTAGGCGCTTGGCGATGGGTGGAGATTGCTCATTAACCATCGCTGTCGCGATATTCGCCCTACGTTCGCACTGAAGGATGGCCACTGCGTGGCGCTTTATTTATCCCCTGCTCAGCAGGACATCACCACCAAAAGCCCTAAACGAAAAAAACCCTGTAGACAGGGTCTACAGGGTTTTTCCGTATTAGGCGCTTGGCGATGACCTACTTTCGCATGGGGAGACCCCACACTATCATCGGCGCAGCTGCGTTTCACTTCTGAGTTCGGCATGGGATCAGGTGGTACCACAGCGCTATTGTCGTCAAGCATAAAAACGTTGAATGTCTTTTTATTCAACGGCCATGAGGAGATTAACGTCTTTTGGTTAATGTCCGTTGGCGGTTCTAAATAAAAAAACACTCTTAGGAAAACTAATAGATATCGTTCTAAATCAATCAATGTTGTATGTAAATA
>NZ_WTKU01000018.1 GCF_011378715.1 Psychromonas sp. SA13A
AGGTATTGAAATAACTGACCTCCACGTTTCTTATCAGACCAAATATAAAGATAAATCGTTTCATGGCTAATCCGCACTTTGTGTTCTTCTCGCAACCATCCTGATATTTGCTCGGGACTCCATTCGAGTCGAATCTTTGAGTTAATTAATGCAATGAGGCTACTCGTCATTTTAATTGCTTTACGAGAATGTAATCGACGATGATGTGCAAACGATTGGGCTTGTTTAATGCGATATCCTCGCTTACCTGTATTACGAGAAAGCTCTCTACTGATAGTTGATTGACTAACTTTTAACTGTTGCGCAATTTTATTTTGACTCAGACCTATTTTCTTTAAAGCATAAATCTGGCATCTTAGCCCATAGGTCAGTTGTTTATATGTTTTCATTGTTGCATCTCTTGCCGGAGAAAAAGCGATAAGCATATATTCAGCTGACCGCTTTTTCTACTAATTCAAGTTATGCACTTATAATCTGAATCCAAGGATCTTATGAGAGTATGGTTATGTCAATTTTAATAAATCAATGCATTCTGTATTTTTCTGCTTAATTACGCTGTTAGGTTTTTATCAGAGTGCGCGGTTTACATCCATGCTTTTATGTAGGATTCGGACAATGAGTATTTGATTTACTTTGTGATTTTTGTAATAAATTACATGGTTTGCCTGGGGGTATTTACTATAGCCTTCTCTAATATAATCACAGTTGACTCCGATTTCAGGTTCATCTGCTAGTAATTGAAATGAGTAATCTAATATTTTTAAATAATCATTTCGTTGTGCTTGCCCCCATGTTAATTGGGTGTATTTTGCAATTTTAATTAAATCTGATTTCGCTTTAGCTGAGAGTGCGAATTTATTCATCAATGGCTATCTTTATCGAGTTCAGCAATTAATGAGTCATAGCTATAATCAACGGTGCCACTTTGCTCACCCTGAACTAGCATATTACGCAAATTAAGTAGTTTTGCTTCTTCGTCTTCTAATGCTCGCAAGCCTGCTCTAAGTACTTCACTTGCCGAACCGTAGCGACCTGAATGAAGTTGTTGGCTTATAAACTGATCAAAATGATCACCTAAAGTAACGCTCGTATTTTTAGCCATAATTAAAACCTTTTAGTTAGTACCAATATATATTGGATTATGGTATAAAAAACATAACAAGGCAATTAAAGGGAACAAAAAAGTTGGCTTTTTTCGTGCCTCAACAAGTATAGCCAACCATTTTAGTCCGCTTAGTGCGGCGTTGGTGCGTCAAGCTAAGCTTGATGCGTCTTGCAGGGTGTAAGTCCCTGTCAGGTAAGGTTTAACCAACCACCTGTATCGAGTGTTGCGCCTTTGGCGGAGTCTGGGATTCGTGTATCACTTATCTGCGATTTATCGCTCCAGATGAACAAGAAAGGTGAAGCGTACACAGAGAATCATATAGGCCATAGGGGGGACGTGTCCCTGAAGTGCTGGTATCGCTCCGATAAATATTAGATCTGACTGACGAGGTTTGCAACGCCATCGAAGTCCAAGCAAAGCAATCGCAGTGGTGAGATTGTGGCGAGTCAGCGGAGTTTTCAAGCCGTGGCATGTATGTAGAGATGCATTGAGAACTTGAGAGATCCAAAGGTATTCCACAAGGAAGGTGGTAGGGAAGTTGAGTGAAAAGCAAGGCAAACGAAGATCTTTTGGAAGTCAGATCAGCCCATAGTAGTCTGAGCAGGGGAAAGCCTTGTACATGGCGAAGGAGCTGACAGTTACCGTCGCTGACAGGGCGAAAACACTGTTGATAAGAATAAAGCTGACTGGATGAGCGTAGACGACCTATCTCACGAAACTCGAAATAATGAGAGCAAGTCTTGCGTTTTGCTTTTTTAATTCTTCTCCAAGCATCACTTGAGATACATACACTTTATTATCATTGTATTTCTTATTATGTTCGACGTGCTTATTTGTGTTGTGGAGATAAATAAACGGGTCAATCATTTAAACATCGCCGCCAACAAATGCTAGCTACCTATAATTTCTTTCCCCTATTTTTAGTTTAAATATATCTACGCACAGTACACGTGTTACTTCATATTTTTGCTGTGAATCGACATTTTCTATTTATACATATGATTCAGGTTTTATTCTGCTTGTTAACTTCTTGATTAGTTAATCAAAATTGCTATTGTGAGGTCAAATTAAAACAGATTAGATTGCTTTATTTATCCATTGTAAACATGGATTCTTCTGCCTAATAATCTGTTTTCTGTTCGAGCTAATATGGGGTGTTGCTAGTGAAGGTCTTTACAATTTCATTTGTTTTTTCAGTTATGACGTTATTTTTATTGATGGTTTTGGATGGTGAACTATCAAACTTATATTGTGTTTGGCCGCTTAAAATCATTGAAGCGACAGGTGTATTGGGCAACAACGCTCCAACTTTTTATTATGATTGGTATGAGTTCTCTATGGCATTCTCTTTGCTCTTACAAAGTGCTTTCATATATATGATCACATCAAGGCTCATGCGCAAAAAAAATATGTAAACGGAACTCAGCATTAACCTTTATTTTTAAATATTTTGCTGAGAGTAGCGGGGTAGGTTGGTTTTGCTTCGTTACTGGTTTTACTTATTGTTTTGCTCCCTATTTTGCTCCCTATTTTACTGCCGATCATTGGCTTTAAAAAGTTTATGGCTGTCTAATTCTCGATTTTCTAATGCTCGATTTCTAATTCTCGATTTAAAATTAGGTTCGTATTTGCTGATCGTGGATATATTTAGAAAATTAGATTTTAAATTGTAGAACTATTTTTCCATAATGATTGGAGAGTTAAATCATTTTCTTTTCTAAGATAATATTTATCATATGTCGATTGACGTAATAGTCCCAGGTTCGCAGGTTAATACCTTATCTATAAGGTCAAATAGCGATAAGGCCAAACTTTTACGGTTCCAGCCTTCATTAATTAATTAGAAGGCTCATCTAAATTTTCAACATATTCAAGGAATTGAAACATGACAGCTTATTTTGTTATTACTTACGATATCGCCGACTCTGTACAATATGCGCAATATAATCCTGGTTCAAACCATATAACCGGGAGTACTGTCGCTAAACATGGCGGTGAGATTATTGTTGCAAGTAATGATGCGCTTAGATTACATGGAGCTGAGACTGCAATGAAAGTAATTATACAGTTCCCAAGTCGTGAAGCAGCGCTAGCATGGGACAACGATGCTGATTATGCGAAGGCAAAAGCGATACGTTTAGCTTCAACAAAAAATATAAATGCGTTTATTGTTGATAAGCTTTAATTATTAAAAATGATTAATAATTACAGAAAAACACAACAAAATATTATGTGTTAATAGAAATTAGCGGCTAATTGCCGACCTCCTTTCATTTTCATGTAATCACGATAGTCCTAAGCGTTACTTGATGATGCAATTTATTGTCATTGTGTTTTTCACTTTTGTGTTCGCCGTACTTATGTGTGTTGTAAAGATAAATATATAGGCCGATCATTTGAGCATCCTATTTAATGGACGGTTGA
This sequence comes from Psychromonas sp. SA13A, assembly GCF_011378715.1. Classification (GTDB taxonomy): domain Bacteria; phylum Pseudomonadota; class Gammaproteobacteria; order Enterobacterales; family Psychromonadaceae; genus Psychromonas. The sequence goes on from NZ_WTKU01000018.1 coordinate 3,530, forward strand.
GTGCATTCATCAACTCGCGCCTATATTCAGCATTAATATTAGTGCATACGCGACCATGGCGAACCATTATCACTCGCGAGTAGTTTTGGTAAGTACTACCAAGATGCAGGGGGCGTTAAAATAATTATCATGTTTTGAGTATACTGGTAAGTGTTGTAACGCCAGTAAAAATAAGTTTCGATGAAATATGCACTAGTTCCTTGAGCATTATCTATCTAAACATTGGTTGTCCTAAATACTTAGTGATAACTAAAACTTCTTTTCAGTTAAAATTCACGATGTATTACCTTAAGCAGTACTTTTATATATCCAAACGATAATTTACTCTATTTCCTGATTTACATTTCAATCGGTGCTCTATTTTACTTTCGATTTCTTTAAATTTATTGCTGTCCAAAAGTGCTTTTTATAATGATTAGATTAGAAAAAGTTACAGTGCCTAAGATGGATGTTATGGCAATAGAGTGTCGAATTATTTTACATTTTGTTTTTTTTATCTTTTTTATTTCACTTAAGTACTTGATAGTAATGTGTTGATTGTTTTGGCTTGATATTTGCTAGTTTCCTCGTTCTTAGGTCTTAAATGACCTCTAAAAATAAAAAAAGGATGTTTTATGAAATTAATTAATGTGATTGCATCAGGGCTAATGTTTTCTGCTAGTGTTGCTTATGCTGGTGCTATAGATCTCAATACTTGGAATCAATCAGGTAATAGTTCAAATGGAAATTGGAATGTTGCTGCTGACGGTACTTCTGTTTTACAAACTATTAACGGTAATCCTACTTTCTTTATAAGTAATGATTCTTTTATCAATAATCAATTTACAGGGACATTTGGCGTTGAAACGACATCTGACGATGACTTTATAGGGTTTGTTTTTGGTTATAACGGTCTAGATGACTTTTACCTTTTTGATTGGAAACAAAGTGAACAAAATTATTTAGGTAACACTGGTTCAGAAGGATTCACCTTATCAAAAATATCGGCTGGTGCGGATGTGAATTCTTTAAATGCTTTATGGGGTCATACTGGTAATGGTATCGACGTTCTTGATACTGATTATGGCAATGATCGCGGTTGGATTGATAATACAACGTATGACTTTACTTTAAACTATACTGATACCTCGATAGATATTTTTATTAATGGCGGCACATTTAGTGATGAAAATATATTCAGTCTTGCAGGTTTAAATAATGATTCTGGGAACTTTGGTTTCTTTAACTCATCTCAATCTCAAGTCAGATATACAGGATTTAAAGAAGAAGCAACATCGGTTCCTGAATCATCTACTCTAACTATCTTTGCATTAGCTATCGCAGGGCTATTTTGGCGTCGTAAAATCACCAATAAATAACTATCGTAGTAAATGGCGGCTCATAGAATAGAGCCTGATCATAAAAAATGAGCAGTTGATGACCTATCGTAATCCTCAGCTCATTTTACATTAACGCCATCACTGATCTAGGATCCCCAAGCTCCTTTTTAATTAGCTGTTTTTTCTCTAATTCACGAAATATTTGATTTGTAATCACAGATGAAACGACTAATAAATTGATATATTCACTTTTAAGGAAGATTCCTATTAAGTCGAGTGTAATGAAATATAAACGCGAGATATTAAAAAGCTTATGGCAGCTAAAAATTATTTGCTTACATTAGTCATACAAAGTTAGGTGCTCCATTGGCGGTGAATATTTAGTTGAGGTGCTCAAAGAATGGATCGTATTCGCTTAATGTATCAATAATTTTAGTCTATCTGGATATTTTATTTCTTTTAGATACAATGGCTTAATTGGTTTGTCGGACTCATTAACTTTAAGTAAGCGTTACAATTGATGCAACGTTAGCCATATGAATTTTTGTTGATTCTGTCAATCGATGACTTTTTATTTTGCTGTAAAAGAGCACTGAACATTAAAAATATAAAAACTGCCGTATTATTAATATTGCGCTTTACGCGATTTTAAAGGACACTATCACAAAGCCCTTACAGGCACTATTTTAATAAGATAAGGAACCAACTATATATGTCGGGTTTAAACAACCAAGATAGCAATCCAAACAGTGATAAAAATCAACTTAAAGCATTGCTAGAACAGCCTATTGAAGATTTACCTCTCATTTCACTTTACCGTATTAGATACCTAGCGACTGAATTGTCTATGGAATCTGTGGTTACCCATGCTCAACAGATCATTGATAAACGTAAAAATGCGATGTAATTAGTTTTTATTGACTGAATTAAGACCACTAATCATTAGCCGGCATTAATCTCAATCAATAACCATAATCAACCTACCTTTTAGTGAAATAGTTTTATAAACTCAGAGGTAGTTTGTTATGACGCAGTCTAGGTATTACAGTCTAGCCGCATATAAATCGTATTATCATTGAAAAATAATGGGAACACATGAATTATTGTGACCCCATTAATCATCTATTTCTAAACTCAACTAGCCTGTCTCTAAGCTATATCTAATCTAAGCTATATAGTTTTATTATTTAATAAACGTCTTCAATTAATTCTGCAACACTGTTATATGATTTTACAGAGGCTGCTTTCACATCATCTCTTGCATTATTTACCGTATAACCCTTGTATCTTTCTATCATCGGAATGTCGTTTAAATCATCCCCTATAACAGATACAAACTGCTCATCTATACCGGCATGCTCTATGAGAACAGCAACTCCGGTGGCTTTACTGATACCTTTAGGCACTATGTTTATGTAATTTAAATTAAGAAAAACTTCTACTTGGTTTTCATATTTGAGTAGGATTTCTTTTTTGAGTTGTTCTGCCTGTTCAAAATTATCATTTAAACAACCAATTAATAGCACATCGTCATCTAGCGCAGCTTGCATGGTTTTTGTATATATTGTTGAATTTCTATCGAATATTTCTTTGGACACTGCGTTGGTGAGGCTGGCACTTTTATGCGTCATATTGAAACCATCAAAGCCATTGGAGATGTTAATTTCATCGCCCATTTTTTCTCTTAACATCGCCACTAAATCTCTGGCTAATGTATTTTCTAAAGGTTGCTTAAACAATACATTGTTGTCTATATCAACAACAAATGAGCCATTCAGAGAAACAATGTAGTCATACTCTATATTTCTCATTCTTTTTTCGTTGAGCATACTCGCAACATCTCGACCTGTACTAATAGCAAAAATATTGCCTTTATTTCGCCACTTAGCTACCGCATTCATGTTGGTTTCTAAATCTTGTTGATCGTGTCGATGGAAGGTTTTATCGTAATCTGAAGCCACTAATTTCATGGAATTTAACCCTTTTTTATTTTATAAGTTGATCATGACATATACCTATATTACTTCATAATGCTTTGTCAGGCACGCGCTCAGATATCAGAACAATATGTGGTAATGATTTCCCTTTGTGATTATTGCAACACTGAATCGGTATTTACGTAGGTGCCTCGTAGAACAAATAAAATAACCATAAAAGAATGGGGCCTTTTAATCATTTTAGCGATAGAAGCGCCAGAAGTTAATCTTTCTAAAGTTAAATTGTATGCCTACCATTTGTCACTAATTTTCCTTGTTGGCTTCGCACTTTGAAGTCTCATGGGTATATACCCATGAGTAATCAATATGCTTTGTTTAATCTTTACTCATTTTTTTTAAAAAAATTAAAATTTGTCGATATTTATAAAAAGTACTTGGTTTTTATCTCAATTTCTATACTATACGCCTCGTTCTGCGGAGGGGTGGCAGAGCGGCTGAATGCACTGGTCTTGAAAACCAGCGAGGGTTAATAGCTCTCCGAGAGTTCAAATCTCTCCTCCTCCGCCACATTAAGAAAAAGGCTTCTCATTGAGAAGCCTTTTTCGTTTCTGCTTATAGCAATACTATCCAATACCACTCAATAGCTGATTATTTTATTACTTAAAACATATCAATTCTGCTTTAAAAATCATGAAAATAGTCTATTTGAATGAATGCATAATGAAGCCTCTTTTACTCCTCCTCACATTGATTTAGCGAATTAAAAATTAAGTCGTTTTATGGTGGTATTTACATTTTGATTGGGCTATTTCTAGAATACTCAATTTTGAGTTTAGCTGGTTATAAATCCATTTTTGTCTGTATTCCAATCTGCAAAAGCGTAAGCACCCATGACGTTACCGTACATTTTTGCAGGTAAGTGACCTGAGCTAACTTCTGCATCTACTCGCTTAGGGAGTTTGTCTTTTGTAAATTTAGGATCTTAAGCAAATAAAATTGTATGAGATGCTTTTTTGTATGTGGCAGCTTAAACCGATGTTCGTTAGCAAATGTGTTATGCAAACGTTATTTGCATATCTTCAGCTGAGGTACGTTTTGTTTAATCATGATTTTAGCGGTGTAACTAATGTTTAAGTCTTTAATGATTTATTGAGGCATATTGAGGGATAGTATTTTATTGTTTTATCATCTCTGCCTAGCCAATCAGTAATGTCATGGAACTGGTATTATTAATGCGTATTGTTATTATATTGTTATCAATCTAATTTACCAAGGATGGCATCATGATAAAAAAACAGATCATAAAATATACAACTACATTGGTTATGGCATTCAGTGTATTGAGCTGTGCTACTAATCCTTCATCTTCTAAAAGTAATGAACATGCTAGGGAAGTATTGCACGAAGTAAGCAATAGCGATGTCAGTACTAGTCGCTATGCACAGAAGGATCAAAAAGTCGGCTTTTTTGTTAGTGAAAATAAATTTAATCAACTTCATTCACAAACCATTAATCATTGGCCAAGTGATATTTATGCTGAAGATAATGAAGGGGGGAAAGTTTATTTAAATAGAAACAAAGATAATACTTACAACATTGGTTTCATTACTTGGAAAACAATACCTTTAACTGCTGAATATGTATTGTTAGTGAGCCAGAATAAGGATTTAATCAATAATTTACATTATGCAAAAATAATACGCTTTAACGATAACGGTTTTGAGCAGTTCGTTATCGAACCGGAGATCTGGTATATATTATCAAAAACTAAACAGTTAAATTGGCGGGTCCAAGAGGATCTGTCGCTTGAAGGAGAGGGCGAAAAGGAGATTAACTTTCTATTTGAAGATAGTTTTGAGGGCCTAAAAAAACAATTAACCAGTTATTTAAATGAAGGACATAAATTAGTAGGATTCAATATTCTGCAGCTTTTATCGCAAGCAAAAAGTGATCGTTATAAAACCTACCTTTCTTACTTTCAGCCTGCTTATCATGCCAATGAACTGTTTCTCTTAGCGCATCAAGGTCAAGGCATGACACATACACAAATCAATAATGTCATTCATGGTCAAATATTGCCTGCATTCTCAGCCTTTTATAATCGTTACAGTACAAATCAAGAATTTAGCGATGAGTTGTATTTCCAAGAGACTTTAAATATTTACGATAGCCTACAAAAAGGAGGAGATCGAGTTTTTCTAGAGTTGCAAAATAAAGTGTTAAGAAATGCAATTACCCAACAAATAGTTGAACAACAAGACTACACGGTATTAAGCGATGATTATTCAGAACTCGTAAGAGCAGTTAATGCTAAAGATATGAAGGGTATAAAAAAAGTGTTGCAGGAAACGGCAGATATTAATGAACACTATAAAAACTGGTCAGCGGCACACCAAGCGGCACAAGATGGGTCTTTAGAAATATTACGTTTATTGGTTGATAACGGTGCTGATATTAAAGTACGAACGGAGACTAAAACGCCATTATTAAGTTCGGTATCTGAAAATAGAAAAAATAAAGCAGGAAATTATATCAACATTGCCAACTATTTGATCCGAGAGGGGGCTGATGTTAATGCACGTATAGCAACCAATTTATTGTCACCATTAATTTATGCGGCTAAAAATAATCAAACAGAGATGGTTAGCTTGTTATTAGAAAATGACGCTGAACTATGGGCAGAAGATTATGCGGGAAGTAGCGCATGGGAATGGGCTTCGCATAAAAACAATAAAGAAGTGATTGAGATATTTGAAAGGTTTAATGCAAAAGGAGGTTTTGCTGCTTATGATGCGATTGAAGCCGGTAACTTAACGCAGTTTAAGCGTGAAGTGAATCGAATGAACAATATTTATCAACTCAGCCCTAACGATGATAGCTCATCGTTATTATCTAAGGCGGCAGCAGCAGGCAAGTTAGGCATGGTAAAATATTTAATCGGTGAAGGCTTCAATATTAATTTTGATGCCAATCTGGGAGTAACTGGGGCTTACCTTGCTGCTAAAAATAATCAATTAGAAGTCTTAACTTTTTTAGCAGAGCATGGCGCAGACTTACAAAAACAATCTTATTACGCACCGATTCATACTGCCGCTTTTCGTGGGCATATGAATATTGTGAAATTTTTACTTAAACAGAAATATGTGGATCCTTTAATAGAATCAAATTCAACTAAATCCACGGCTTTACATTTAGCAATAGAAGGTAATCACGCAGATATGGTTGAGCTATTGTTACAACAGCCAGCTTATTATAATGCCCAGGCCATTAATGGAAATGAAACTGGTGATAGCCCATTACTATTTTTATTTAAAAATAAGCACGATAACCGTCGTATATTTGAAATGTTAATGGAGCAACCATGGACGAATATAAAACAAAAAAATAATGAAGGAAAAACAGCTTACGATTATGCGGAGGAAGCCGGATTTTATGAGTATTTAAATGAGTTGTAATTTCACATCTCGTTTTAGTGCATAACGGTGACTTGAAGGCACTTTTTATGGGTGCCTTTCAAGTGAATAAGCGTGTTATTAAATGTTAAATAACAGCACCTTCAATATTCAATCCGCCAACTATTAAACTCACATGCTCCTTCAAATAGCCCTCAATTATTTTAAATGAGGTCACATTCATAACTTACTTTGAATTAGTAAGATACTGAATACACAGGTCATGAAACGCTAGCGCTTGAGGGTACATTATTTTATCAATTAAACGGAAAATGCCAATTTGTCGTTCAATGAGTGGATTAATCAGCGGGATCCAAGTTAAGTGTGTGGAATGTGTTGGAAAAGCTAATTTAGGTAATGTTGTTACGCCTATGCCCAGCTCTAATACTGAGAATAAAGAGGTAATATTCTCGACGGAGCAAATCGCTTTCTCACTGAGTAGTCGTGCGGGAGTTGGGTCAAGTAAGACACAGGTCCCATTTCGAATGAAAGGTTGATCTAACAATGCTTGCCATTCTATACCTTTAGTCTGGGCTGCTAATGGATTATCTTTTAGGCATACCACCCCAATTGGATCAGAAATTAAAGGGGTAAATGCAATCTTTTGCTCGTCAATATAAGAACAATTACCTAATGCTAAATCAACCTCTCCAGAGAGCAAACGTGCCTCTACACCTGCCGCATTATCATCAATTAAACTGACCTCTACGTTAGGATATTTTTCATAAAACTCACCTAGCACACTCGGAATCAATTTGGCGGCCACGGAGGGTACACTAGCAATTCTAACTTTGCCTTTTTTCCCCGCTGCTGTAGCCTTTAAATCATATTCTAACGTATTGTAAACATTAATAAATTGTTTGATTCTTGGTAAGCATATTTCTCCATAAGGAGTTAATGTTGATTTGTTACCTGCTTCAAAAAGAGACTGCCCTAGAATACGCTCCAGCTCCTTTATTGATGTTGAAAGTGCAGCTTGTGATCGATTTGCAAGTTCCGCTGCAGCGCGAAATCCTCCTGACTCGACGACTAAAATAAAATGTTTTAATTGTTGGATTTTAAAGCTCATGGTTTATTCCTGATCGCACATATTCAAGATTTGCTGCTTTTTATTTATCAACAGCAATTTATCGCGGACAACAGCATTACAAACTGTCTGTTACATTGCATTAACTCTTAAAGTGATAAGTTTTATTTATCACTTTGATAAAATTTACCGTTATATTTATCAATAGTCAAAGGTTAGTATATTTTCACTTTATAAGGAGAGCCAAAAAATGAATCAAAGCGTAACAGTTAAGAACAACAAATATGCAGTTAAAACAGCGCTTTTTGCGTCAAAAGCTCCACTTGAGTGGGCTATTGTCAATAATGGCACTTTATATACCGCACAAATACCTATTGATCAAAGTGGTGTTGTTGTACCCGGTGGGATCGAAGCACAAACACGTCAAACGCTTGAAAACCTAGCACATACCTTAGAGTCGGCAGGAGAATCTTTAGATTCAGTGGTTCAGGTGTTAATTTACGTCACCGATCGAGCATACCTAAAAACAGTTAATGATATTTATGCCGAGTATTTTAAGGCTCCTTATCCAAACCGTGCAGCAGTGGTTGTTGCAGGGCTCGCGAGAGAAGAGATGCTGGTGGAATTAGTCGTCTATGCATCGGTTCAATCTGAACAGTAACTATTTATTAGTAAATGTTTATTAGCAGTTATCTGTTAGTAAATGTTTATTAAAAATTATCTATTAAAGAATACAGCGCTAGTTTGTTAATAAATGTAAAAAACATCATCGCTAACGAATACAAAAGGAAATAAACATGACAGCTCAAGCACAAAATATTCAAGCAGAAAAGTCTCTTTATATTGCTGGAGAATGGCAAGCGGGTGTAAGCACAGTTGCCAATATTAACCCGTCTGACATTAGTCAAACACTAGGTCATTTTGCTCAAGCAAGTTCAGCACAGGTAGCCCAAGCGATTGCTGCAGCAAAACAAGCGCAACCAGAATGGGAAAAAACACCTCTTGAGCGTAAACAGTCAGTATTACAAGCGATTGGTGATGAACTGATTGCACGTTGTGATGAGCTAGGGCGTTTATTATCTAGTGAAGAAGGTAAGCCTTTTTTAGAGGGAAGAGGTGAGATTTACCGTGCAGGTCAATTTTTCCAATATTTTGCCGCTGAAGTATTACGTCAAATTGGTGATAACGCAGATTCAGTGAGACCAGGTGTTTCTGTTGATGTCACGCGTGAAGCAGTGGGCGTGATTGCGATTATCTCTCCTTGGAATTTTCCAACAGCTACTGCCGCTTGGAAAATAGCACCTGCACTTGCGTTTGGTAATAGTGTGATTTGGAAACCTGCGAATTTAACACCTGCTAGTGCTGTTGCATTAACTGAAATTATTTCTCGCCAAGGTTTACCGGCAGGCACCTTTAACCTTGTTTTAGGTAGTGGTTCTGAAGTTGGTGATGCCTTGATTCACAGTAAAGAGATTAATGGCGTGAGCTTTACCGGTTCAGTGGATACTGGTCGTAAAGTAGCCGCGGCAACGGCGCCAAACTTCATTCGCAGCCAATTAGAGATGGGCAGTAAAAATGCACTATTAATTGCAGATGATGCAGATATTCAAATTGCTGTTGAAGCAACTATCGCCGGCTCATTTTCAGGTTCAGGTCAAAAATGTACGGCATCATCACGTTTAGTGGTTATGGATAAAGTACACGATGTTTATGTGGAAGCATTAATCAAACGTATGAGTGAACTAACCGTCGGCCATGCATTAAAAGAAGGCGTTTTCATGGGACCAGTAGTTGATTCAAAACAACTTGAGTCAAACTTTGCATGGCTTAACAAAGCAACCACTAGCGGTGCTGAAATAGGGGTTGGTGGTGAGCGACTAAATCTTGAACATGAAGGTTATTACATGTCTCCGACTTTATTGTTAGATACAAAAAATAGCTGGGAAATTAATCAAGAAGAAGTGTTTGCTCCAATGGCGAGTGTGATCCGTGTTGCCGATTTAGAAGAAGGTATTGCAACGGTTAATGACACTCGTTTTGGTCTGACAGGCGGCATCATCACTCAGAGTTTACGTAACAGTGCAATGTTCAAAGAACAAGCTCAAACAGGTTGTGTAATGGTTAACCTAGCAACGGCAGGAACAGATTATCACGTACCATTTGGCGGGCGTAAAGAGTCTAGTTTTGGTCCAAGAGAGCAAGGTCAATATGCGAAAGAGTTCTACACCGTGGTTAAAACAACTTATCAACGTCCTTATTAAGGTCAGTTAGATATAGGTGAACAACGGATTAGTGCTCAGTTCAAATTAACAAAGAGTGAAAGTAAGGAAATATTATGTATCAAAAACAAATTGTGATTGATGGATTGCAGTATTGCAATTGGAGCAGAGAGTATTTTCAAACGCTTCAAGCAAGTGGTATCACAGCGGTACACGCTACTTTGGTTTATCACGAAAATGCACGCGAAACCTTAAGTCGTTTTGCTGAGTGGAATTTACGGTTTGAGCAAAATGCAGATTTAATTATGCCGATCCACTCTTTGGCAGACATTAAAACTGCCAAGGCTCAGGGCAAGGTCGGTATCTTCTTTGGCGCGCAAAACTGTTCCTCTATTGATGATGAGATAGGTTTGATTGAAGTAATGCGCCAACAAGGTTTGCTGATTATGCAGTTGACTTATAACAACCAAAGTTTATTGGCGACGGGATGTTATGAGAAGAACGATACAGGCATCACGCGCTTTGGCAAACAGGCGATAGAAGAGATGAATCGCGTTGGAATGATTATTGATATGTCACACAGTGCCGAGCGTTCTACGCTGGAAGCGATTGAACTATCTTCTCGTCCAATTTGCATTAGTCATGCAAACCCTAGTTTTGCTTACGATGCTTTACGTAACAAGTCAGATACCGTGATTAAAGCATTAGCTGAAAATGGTGGTTTATTAGGTTTTAGTTTGTATCCCTTCCATTTACCTAATGGCAGCCAATGTACATTGCAACAATTTTGCCAAATGGTCGCCAAAACAGCGGATATGGTCGGGGTTGAACACTTAAGCATCGGCAGTGATTTATGTCTAAATCAACCACAAAGTGTATTGCAATGGATGCGTAATGGACGTTGGTCAAAAGACATGGATTACGGTGAAGGTTCTGCTGGTAATGCCGGGTGGCCTGATTCGTTACCTTGGTTCTGCGGTAGTGCTGGTATGGAAAATATTTATAACGGATTAATAAGTCATGGGTTCAAGGAATCTGAGGCTGGGTTAATACTTGGTGGTAATTGGTGCAACTTCTTAGAAAAAGGACTTATACCAATCTCTCAACAAAGTACCCCACACATGGAGTCATCTTCTCAATATAAAATTATTGCTTAGGTGGTAAATAAAGTATGTATCAATGGTGATGAGCAATTGGACATCTGGTGTATTTCAAAAGTGCCCCCTGAAGATAGTGACCAATTGTGTTTCTCCTTTGATGCATGCAGTGAAAGCAAATTTACAAATTAACTGTCCATACGCTTGTAAAAGCGATTTGAGTGAAGCTATTTATCGTAACTAATTAATAATTTTAACTCTCTATTCTAGATTTAGAACAAAGATTTAGAACAATTAGTGACTTTAATCGATAGTTTTGTTTTGTGCACAAATAGACGGCTTAATTAATAAATTAGCAAGACAAACTTTTTAGGAGTCAGATATGACTGATTTAACTAATAATATGAAAGTTACAGGTATCGATAATTCGCTTGTTGCAAGTAATAAATTAGCTGATGGGAAGCAACAATCCGATGCAAGTTCGAACAAAGATAATAGCTCGACGGCTGCCAAGTTAGCGTTAGGTAATCCTACTTTTTGGTACAGCGGCGGTTTTATTTGTTTGTTTGTATTACTGGCTTTATACGATGGCGAACTGTTGGCCAGTGTAGTCAACACGGGGTTTTCATGGGCAGTTAATGTATTTGGTCCTTATTGGCAAGTGTTGTTGTTACTGACTTTTTTAATTGGTCTTGCTTTAGCCGCTGGTAGAACCGGTAAAGTTATTTTGGGTGGTATTGATAAACCTGAAATGGACGGTTTCCGTTGGATGGCAATTATCTTTTGTACTTTGTTGGCCGGTGGTGGTGTTTTTTGGGCGGCTGCAGAGCCAATTGCTCATTTTGTTAGTCCTCCTCCTATCTATGGGGCGTCAGAAGATGTGCAACAAATGGCGTTTAATGCATTATCACAATCATTTATGCACTGGGGATTCCTTGCTTGGGCTATCGTCGGAAGTTTAACCTCTATTGTTGTGATGCACCTGCATTACAATAAAGGTTTACCATTAAAACCACGTATTCTGCTTTATCCTGTACTTGGTGAACGAGCACTAAAAGGCCATACCGGTGCATTGATTGATGCGTGTTGTATTGTCGCCGTTGCCGCCGGCACTATTGGGCCTATTGGCTTCCTAGGCCTACAAGTTAGTTATGCATTAAACGTATTGTTTGAGATCCCTGATGGTTTTACAACTCAGCTTGTAATTATCATGTTTGCCATTGTTTTATATACGTTATCTGCATTAAGTGGTCTTAACCGTGGAATGCAAATGTTAAGCCGTTATAACGTGATCTTAGCTTCTGCGTTAATGATTTATATTTTAATTTTTGGTCCAACCAATTTTATCATCAATGGTTATATTCAAGGCGTTGGTGGTCTAGTTAATAACTTTATTCCGATGGCAACATTCCGTGGTGATGAAGGTTGGCTAAGCTGGTGGACTGTATTCTTTTGGGGATGGTTCCTGGGTTATGGCCCAATGATGGCGATATTCATTGCCCGTATCTCTCGCGGCAGAAGTATTCGTCAGCTAGTGTGTACGATCAGTATTATAGCGCCGTTGGTGACATGTTTTTGGTTCACCGTAGTGGGTGGTTCAGGGTTAGCATTTGAAATAGCAGAACCTGGTAGTGTGAGTAAAGCATTTGAGGGCTTTAACTTACCGGGCGCTTTATTAGCTGTAACGACTCAACTACCGTTTCCGATGCTGATCTCGATTCTATTTTTGATATTAACTACTATTTTCATTGTCACCACCGGCGACTCGATGACCTATACCATCAGTGTTGTGATCAGTGGCGAAACTGAACCAAATGCAATGATCCGTATATTTTGGGGAGCAATGATGGGCTTGACTGCATTGATCTTAATATCTATCGGGTCAGGGGGAATATCTGCACTGCAGTCCTTCATCATTATAACTGCTGTGCCAGTGTCGATTATCTTATTACCATCTTTGTGGAATGCACCTCAAATTGCGATGAAAATGGCAAAAGAACAGGGTTTCTAAAGGTCGTAATAAAGAATTTAAGCAAGAAGGGCGCTAAAATCGCGCCCAAATATAAACCATTAACACTGAAAGGTGGTGAGCAGTATGGAAGCACATCGTTTAACAAATAATGACGTCAATATGCGTCGTCCAGAAGTTGTTATGGCACCACAAAGATTGGGTGCTATGCATTCCAATAGAATAAGCTTTGTTCGTACTTTAATTCGTAAAATGGCACAACAGAAATGGCAAGTCACTAAGGATCTCTGGCAACTATCGCCACAGGGTTTTGGGCATGTTATTTATAAACTTAAGACACCTAATCATGTTTATCATCTAGTCGTTTTTTGTAATGAAATAGAAGACGATGAACGTAATGATCGTGTTATCGCTGAAAAATGGGACGTTACCTTTGCGCTGGTTTATGGAGACGTATCAGAACAGTTATTAGCTCAGTTGCAAGCCAATGTTCCTTTACAAGAAGCTGGTAGAAATCCAACTAATGTACTGGTATTAGCAAGAGCAAATAAAAGTGTGCGTGTGTTTGAACATATTGTTTCTCACTTAGCTGAAGGTAAGCAACCGACCTCTGATGAACTGGTTGATGTGGGGTATATTCTTCGTACTACGGCTGTTTACGGTAATGGTAAATTTGGTATTGCTGATTTTAAAATATTAGAGAACAACTCTGATTTTAAACAATCCTTTAGTGCTCAAATGTGCGCGGTATATTTGTTACGTGAATTCAGTTTAGATTGGATTGATTACCTAGCAAAGCAGAAGGGTGGTGAAAAAGCGTCTCCTTTAAGTAATGACCTAAAACGTTATCTTGGTGTGGGTAATGCGACTGGTTTAGGCATGGCACCTTATTTAATTAATCATCCCTGTATTGTTGACCAATGGATGTCTAATCGTGAAGCGGCATTAACATTGGTACTAGACTGTCCTGCGGATTCTGAAAAGCATCAATCATTGCTATTTTTACTTAATAAAGCGGTGTGTCATTTACAACAAGTGAATACGCAGAATCAAAATCAAGATCAGTTAAATCATTGTTCAGTTAATGAGTTACAGAGTTTTAATGGTCAATTAAAAGATTTAATTTCTGCCAGTAACACTTGGCGTGACTTGCTGAATGCAACTGAAGACTTAAGTGTAGAAACACAAGAAATCTTAATTTCTTGTTTAATGGAAATTTATCCAGAATTAGTTGATAACTTTCAAGATCAAGTCAATACACATGAAAGTTTAAACCTAGCAAAGGGTAAAAAAGTTAACGATTTATTATTGCTGTTAAATGAAAAATACCGCTGGGCTATTGAGACTGATTTTAGCAAATCAGAAAATAATTATTGGTTTTGGTATCGATCGCAGGATAAGGAAGAACCACGTTTAGGTATTCGCGGTGAAGAGATAGGTGAGGAGCGAGAATTACCGCTAGACATTGGTCGTCAGGTATATCGTTTATATTATGCTTTATTAGCTTACTCTCCAGAAATGTCCTTGGCTGAGTTTCTATTACAAAAGCCACAATATAGAGCCATTGCACGTCGAGTATGGACATTAGGTAATAAAGTAATGGGCGATATTCAAATGAATGTGCTGCATAAACAATCGTTACCAATGCATTTATTACGCTGTAAGTTATCTTTTTTTGGGGCGACTAAATTTGACCCCCGTTCAGATCGTTGGGTAAGGGTTAGCTTCTTTCAAGGTGCACCTTTGTTGAATGAGATTCATGATGGTGAGTGGTTATTCCCAGTGTTACCTCAGCAAGCAGTCGTTGATAAAAGTACAGATGCGGCAGTAGATAAATCAATAATTGCAGTACAGGAGAGCAGTAAATGATTGTTACACACAATGAATTAATTACAGTGACGAATAAGGCTTTCCTGGGTATGCGACGTGTATGCGGTGAAGCTGATTTGATTGCAAATATGGTGGCTGATCTACAAATGGTGGGTTTGCATGGGGTAAAGCATTTTAATAATGCTACTCAGTTCATCTCTTTAGAGAGAGATGAACCCGTTGATATTAAGGTCATTGATGGGCATTTAATAGCCGATCTGCATGGCAGTAGTGTCGCTTGCCATTTACCGGTGATTATTGATTATGCACTTGAACAAATGATTGCTAATAAGCATTTAAAACTGTCGTTAAAAAACTGCCACAATCGCTGGTTGGCCTATAGTGAATTATTGATGTTGGCCGGTAAAGGTATTGCTTGTAAAGCACAATGGGATAATGGAAGTAGCCCTAAACACACCCTATATATTTTGAACAGAGGTTGTGTGTTACCTGAGTTATTTTTAGCAGAAACGCTGCAACGAGAGGTTAATGGGTTAAACGATATGACCATTGAACTATCGGTTAATGATTTTGATATCGACAATTTATCCTCGGGTTATAGCAAGCATATAGATGCTAAAAACCTCAGTGGAGTTCAAGATACTGCTTGGAATAAAGGGGTTTTTGTTGAAGATCACGAGTGGGAGCTATTAAAAAACACCGCTACTGCGATACTTGTTGAGAACAGCGAGCAATCGATCAGAGGAGCGGGGGAATAGCCTTTTTCCCGTCCCTTTTTGATTGTAAAGGTACGGGAAACAAAGGTTATAAGATGTAAAAAGAAAAGCTGAATAGGCTCAATGTTTATCATCTATTTAATTAACGTCACTTCTTAATATACTTTTACTTCAAACTGCAGAAAAAAACCGACCTAAGACATGAATAATGTATAACCATTATTATACTGATCGCTATAACCATCGCCTATTTGAAATTAAATGACTTATTAAATTAACGGTTAATGTAAGATGAAATAAATAGTTTATATTCAACATCCTGATACATTGCACTTATTGTGTGAATCTAGGAAGTGAGTTTATTAAACAAATCTAGGGAATGTATAAATAAGTTTCTGCATAAGTATTAGATAATACGTTTCGAACATAAGTTGGACATTAAAATGAATGAATTAGATAAAATGCTGGCGGGTGAAGTTTATGACCCTAGTGATCATAACTTGTCACAAATTCGTGCCAATGTGAGGGAGGTTACCGCTAAATATAATGCGACTAATCGAGACCAAAAAGCAGAAAGAGAAAAACTGCTGAAAGGGTTATTTGGACGTACGGGTATAAACATTGCTATAGAGCCACATTTTAATTGTGATTATGGTCAAAACATCAAAGTGGGTGAAAATTTTTATGCTAATTTTGCCTGTGTGATATTGGATTGTGCGGAAGTTATTATTGGTGACAATTGCATGCTTGGACCACAAGTCGGTATTTATACTGCTTGTCATCCTATTGACCCTATCGAGCGAGTAAGTGGAATCGAGTTTGCTAAGCCAATAAGAATTGGTGATAACTGCTGGATAGGCGGACACGCGACAATAAATCCAGGTGTAACATTAGGTCATAATGTAGTGGTTGCTTCAGGAGCTGTAGTAACAAAGTCTTTTCCTGACAATGTTGTGATTGGCGGTAATCCCGCTAAAGTAATCAAAACAATACCGTGAGTTTTACCCATTAGCAAAACAAGGTGTCGCTGAGTTGACACCTGATCGTTATTTTTTGAGATAGCTATTCTGATTGTTGACGTTGTTATTTTGAGTAGGTTATTTTGAGCAGGTATTCCGATTCAGACGCTGTTATTTTGCAGATTTAACGACCCTTGCTTTTTTCTCTGCTCGCTTAATATTAAATACGCCAATGATCCCCGTAAAAAACAGTAGAATCGCAACAGGTAAAAACAAAGAAGGTGATTTATGTTGTAGTGAAGTGAGCGTTTCTGCCACGGTACAAAATAACCCTGTGATCACTAAAACCAAATAAAACAACTTCATATTATTATTCATATCAAAACCTTTGTTATGCTTTAAACATTCAATCTAATGCAAAACTCGTCTTTTAAAGCAGCTCGTTTTTTAGAGCAACTAATATTTTAAAACAGTGAGTTACAAGCATTATTTTTTGCAAAGGAGTGTACTAAAGAAAGTTATCATAGATCAATATATTAACCTGTAAAGAGATAGATATATGATATGTATTTGATTTAAATGAAGGTTGTAGAGTAATAGCTGAATAATGTGGTTCATTAATAGGCAAAATGCGTTTGAATTACATGCAGCTGTTTGGTCTATGCAATAAACATTTTCAAATTTTCATCTATTAACTTCATCTAGTTATGAGAGTGGGCATGAAAAATGAGGTGTTGGACTATTTTTATAGTGAGCATTTATAAAATAGTCCGTGAGATGGTTAACCCTTTCTATTCTTTTTTAGTTATTCTACGTTAGGCTTATGAATTTTCTGATTAAATTTATCATTGACTACCAACGCTAATAAGATAATGCCAGCACCTATGGATAATCTTAAAATATCAGCATCTCGGTTCCAAAATAACACATTGACAATAATGCCTGCTGGAATTAATAAATTATTAGCCACCGCTAATGTACCGATATTAACCATCGTTGCCCCTTTGTTCCAAGCAAAGTAACCTATTCCAGAAGCGACGATACCTAAGTAAAACAAAATTGACCATTGTAGGGTGGTTGTCGGTAATTTATCGGGATCGCCAAGTACTAAATAACAAGGGATCACGACGGTTAATGCGCCAATGAAAAACCATCCAAAGACTGTACGTTGTGGCAAATCTTCACGCTCTTTTGCAATAATACGTTTGTAGCCAACTTGCCCCGTTGCAAAACATAAATTGGCACCTTGCACTATTAATAACCCTTTCAAGAATCCTTGATCAATACCCTCATAACGAATAGCAATCGCGCCAATAACCGCTAATAATGCGCTAATAATAAAACCGACATTGAATCTTCGATCTAATAAGTCATTCAGCAGCGTAATATAAATTGGGGTCATTACGGTAAACAGTAAAACTTCCGGGACTGAAAGGTATAAAAAAGATTGATAATAGAAGCCATACATAATGCCGAGTTGGAATGCACCGCAGACCATCAATTGTAACGCGACTTTTATGCTGATTTGTTGTAGTTTTAAAAACGGTAAAAAGACTATTGTCGCTAACGCAACTCGCATTAGCACTGAAAACCATGCATCGACTTGTCCGGCTAGGTAAACGCCTATTAAACTAAAAGAAAAAGCCCATAAAAAGGTGACGGCAATAAGTATTGGCATGAATAACAATTCCATTTGAATATAATGTCGGCTAGTTTACTGATTTCTGTGATCAGGGTAAATCTGTTTATGTATATCGCTTTTATTGTGAAAATATATGGGTAAAAAAATTGAGTCAATTTAAACCAGCCAAAGGGCTTAGCAATCAGCATTTACAATCTATTTTGTCCAGCACTGGGCCGAGAAAGCTATTAGAGAAACGACGTGCTTCTGTATTATTAAAAACGGCTGAACGACATGTGCTCACAACACCTCAAGGTGTAAAACTACTGGGCTTTCTAACAAAAAGTCATACTAAGGTTGCTAGCAAAGGCCTCGCCATTATTTTACATGGGTGGGAAGGGTGCTCAGAGTCTTTATATGTACTCTCCAATGGTCAAAAATTATTAAATGATGGTTATGATGTTTTCCGTTTAAATTTTCGCGATCATGGCGGTACGCAGTCCCTCAATAAAGATTTGTTTAATTCAACACGTTTGCAAGAAGTAGTGGAAGCTGTTAAATATCTCTGCGAGCGATTTGGAGGGGGGCATAATGTTTTGTGTGGTTATTCGCTTGGCGGTAATTTTTGTTTACGCGTGGCTAATATCGCTAAGGTTGAACATATTAATTTGCACCAAGCCATTGCCATTTGCCCATTATTACATCCTACAACAACGATGCAAAAGCTGAATACGGGTTTTCCTGTGTATGAGCAATATTTTGTAAAAAGATGGAAAAATTCATTATTCAAAAAATTACAACATCACGATCATTTTGATTACGGCGATAAGTTAAAAAAATTAAAAACATTGGATCAAATGAATGAGTTTTTTGTATTAGGTTATACGCCATTTAAGAGTCTTCAAGCATATTTCGATGCTTATTCAATATTGGGTGAGAGTCTTAGTCAATTGGCGATTGCGACAACCATTATTGCTGCGGCAGATGATCCTATGATCCCTGCTGATCAATTGGATGAATTATTTAGCTCGCCTTGGTTAACCATAGAGTTGCAAGAGAAAGGGGGGCATTGTGCTTTTATTAAGAATTGGCGACTAGAAAGTTGGGCAAGTGACCGAGTTTCTGAGCTTGTAAAACAACAACAAGAAGCGATTGAGTAATTGCTTGAGCTAAATAATCACCACCTTAATGAAGGTGATGATTATTTTTATACTGTCTGGGTATTGGCTAATTAATGCTTAAACACTCGCTAATGCTTGTTCTACATCAGCAATGATATCAACAATGTTTTCAATCCCTACTGAAATACGGATTAATTCCTCACTCACACCTGCCGCTTTTAGCTCATTGGCATTAAGTTGACGGTGAGTGGTGGATGCAGGATGACAAGCGAGGGATTTTGCATCGCCGATATTCACAAGACGTAAAATCATTTGTAGTGCATCAATAAATTTACCGCCAGCTTCAGCGCCACCTTTAATGCCAAAACTTAATACACCGGAAGCTTTACCGCCACAAATCTTTTGACAAGTTTGGTAATAAGCACTGCTTTCAAGTGCGGCGTAATTAACCCAAGCGACTTTTTCATGGTTACTTAAATAAGTGGCAAGTTTCTCTGCATTTTCACAATGTCTCTCCATACGTAAACACAACGTTTCTAGCCCCTGCATAATTTGGAATGAGTTCATCGGTGAGATAGCAGCGCCTGTATTACGTAAAGGTACTACGCGGCAACGACCTATAAAAGCAGCTGGTCCAAAGGCTTCAGTGTAAACCACATCATGATAAGAAGGATCTGGCTCATTTAATACGGCAAAACGTTGTTTGTTAGCAACCCAGTCAAATTTGCCTGAATCGACGATTGCACCACCAATGGAGGTACCATGGCCGCCAATATATTTAGTCAGAGAATGCACTACAATATCCGCACCAAACTCAAAAGGGCGACAAAGCACTGGTGTTGCTACTGTATTATCAACAATTAATGGTAATCCATGGCGATGCGCTATATCGGCTAGCTTTTGCAAATCAACAATATTACCGGCCGGATTACCGATTGATTCACAGAAGATAGCTCGCGTATTTTCATCAATTGCATCTTCAAACCCTTGAAAGTCATCATAAGAAACCATTCTGGTTTCAATGCCTTGTTTAGGTAATGAATGAGCAAATAGATTGTAAGTCCCACCGTAAAGTTGACTGGTACTGATGATATTGGTGCCAACTTCACAGATACATTGAATAGCATAAGTAATGGCTGACATGCCGGATGCGACTGCTAGTGCCGCGATACCGCCTTCCATTGCAGCTACACGCTTTTCTAATACATCGGTCGTTGGGTTCATTATGCGCGTATAGATATTCCCAGGTACTTTTAAATCAAATAGATCAGCACCGTGTTGGGTATTATCAAAAGTATAAGAAGTGGTTTGATAGATAGGCACAGCAGCTGCTCTAGTGGTCGCTTCTGATTCATAACCATGGTGTAACGCAAGTGATTCTAATTTCATAAATACCCCAAATAATGATTAATAACATTTAACTCATATTGCAGTAAATTGTACTCAATAAGTAATTTAACTCTTTGATTAACAGAAATTTTTATTGTTAAACTTTTTGTATCTGAATAGTGACGAGTACATCGGCTAACTTATATGAACAACAATAAACGCAATTTGAGTGAAACAGAGATAACATATTAATCGCTACTAGTGATGTTGCAATTAAAGGCAGTCGTTTCTGTAAGCTATAGCAAGTTTTGATCATTTAGCATGCAGGATAATTTATGCAGATATGCACTATTCAATGAGAATTGTTTCCCGATGGCAAAAAAGATCTAAGAACAACAGCCTTTATAAATTGTGATTTAAAGGCGTGCTTGTTCTTTAATACTAAATTCTTAATGTTAAATAATGAAAGCATAATGAAAGCATAATGAAAGCTAAATAAGTCATTGTAAACGGAAAATTATATCTATGACCGGTAGTCAAAAATACTAAACTATTGTTATTTAGCTCATTAACATTTTAATTTAATCAAATTGTCTCCGGTGAACTCGCCTTTTATTATAGTGGATTATTACGCTTTTCTGCTCCAAAACGATCAGCATTAACCCCTTTTTTCCAATAGCCCACGGCAAAGATATTTAAGCGATCAAAACCTATCTCTTCTTGTAAAACAGGACGTAGCGCGCGGATACTACTGGCTTCTAATCCTAGGAATACATGACTATCTTTTGCCATATTCTTAGCTGCCTCGAGTACCGTTTCTTCTAATGTTATTGTGGCTTCATCCTCAATAAACCAGTGTGTGTTAAGGGAATCATCATAATCCATTTTTATAATGTCTTTACGATTAGGCACTGCGATAATGGCTTTAATATCGGCTTCTTTTTTGAACTTTGGAATATATCCATTTAATGCATTCATCGAGGTTAAGTCACCCACAAGTAAATAACTGTGGTGATCATAATTTGTTATCTTCATTGGTCCTGGGCCTGCAATACCAACGCTATCACCTATTTTCGCATTTTGGGCCCAGTCAGTCGCTGGACCTTGATGACGATTAATGACAAAGTCTAAAGATAGTTCATTTTTTTCTTGGTCAAATAGTCGAATCGTATATGAACGCATGACGACTTCATCTTCTTTTTCTATTACAATTTTGACATAGGAACCTTCTTGGTCAATCGGAAAATCGTTAAGGCTATCACCTGTGACAACAATGCGACGTAAATGCGGTGAAAGGT
The DNA here is from genome assembly GCF_011378715.1 of Psychromonas sp. SA13A. Lineage (GTDB taxonomy): Bacteria > Pseudomonadota > Gammaproteobacteria > Enterobacterales > Psychromonadaceae > Psychromonas. The sequence goes on from NZ_WTKU01000018.1 coordinate 25,424, forward strand.
CAATCACCTGTGAAACATGCGTTAATCGCTTATTCTTATTTGGCTTTTTAGGTTGCATAGGGTTTTCCTTGAATTAAACTACTTTAGTTGATAAAGTCTACTATAATGTATTTAAGTTGACAATGTCAACTAACTTTAAAGGTGCCCTCTATGAAAAATGACTTTAGTTCAGATGCTGTTTTCAATATCGTTCATTGCTATCGTCTAGCGATGCGTTCAGAACTGAAAGCTAATGAAATTGGGTTGAATTCGATGCATGTAAAATGTTTATCTTTTATTAAAAAAAATGAATCCTGTACCGCGCACGATATTGTGTGTTTTTTTGACAAAGATAAATCACAAATAGCGCGATTGATTAAAGAAATGATTGAGCATAAATGGATCACTAAAACAGCAAATCCCGAAGATAAACGTAGCTTGATCCTGTCACTGACAAAAGATGGAAAAGTGCTAGCTACGCAACTTTATGAGGCACAAGCAAAAATCAAACAGCAGATGCTACAAGGGTTATCTCAGGAAGAACTGCGCGTGTTTAATAAAGTGAGTGAGACAATGACAAATAATTTGAAATTATTTAAGTGATGATAACGAGGAGCTCATTTAATAAAATAAGCTCCTCAATAAAACAAGATCTTAATTAAAAAGGTGCGATGAAATTCTTTTATAATTTACATTCAACATTCAACATTCAAATTTTAATTTTCAATGTGAAGAAATAAGTTAATTGAATAGGGAGTCTGCCAATTGATCAACGGTCATTTTTGCTTTTCTAATGGTGATCTCAATACATTCGTCACGACTACCTACTAAATCAGAGCGTATAAATTGATGCGTTTGTAATGTTTCATCTTCACCCTTAGTGATCGTCGCTGCTACTCGAAATTGTCCGCCCTCTGCTATGGGGGCAGGCGTAATAATAAAGCCATTATAGGTTACGCTTGCAGCCTCTTCGGCTGTTGTTGTTGCTTCTGAAGTGTTGCTTGAAAAAAGTGAAGTGATACTTGATAAAAATCCCATTATATATTTTCCTTAAATTCTTTCATGTTGCATCATTGCTTGTATTTATGTTTGAAATAATTGATAGATTAACTGAATAATCTTCATATATAGCAGTGTTCTACTCGTTTATTTGAAGTGCATTATTTATCAAAAAACTAAACACCTCTCTGTAATACTAACTCTATTAAGTGCGTGATTAAATATTGCGTCAAACATTTATTCTGCTTGCAAAATTGATAATCCAGAAGTGATGATCTTCAATGTTGAATTCGCTAACCAAGCTTGATCAGTTATTTAGTGGAATTGTCATAATACAATGTTGAATCCGCCATGCATTTTAACTTAAAGTGTTAAGACCATCGCCTGTAGTGATAAAGTATCAAAATAAGTAAGCGTTCCAATATTCTATTTCGAGAGCAAAAAAAAGCAACTCAAGGAGTTGCTTATATTCTGTTATACATGATAAGCACAACAATCAGTATATTGTGCTTATTTTACGCAATAAGCTTATGTTTAAAATAAACCGATAGCATTGGCAAATACTAATAAAATACCGATTGGTGCTACAAAACGTAGTAACAATAATACAATCGAGAAAGCTGTATCTGACATTTGGAACTCTTCTTTCAAAATTTCTGGCTTGATCACCCAGCCAGCAAAAATTGAGATAAAGATACCACCAAGCGGTAATAGAATATTCGCCGTGATGTAATCTAAGAACTCAAAAATGTCTCCGCCCATACCGAATGATAGTTTTGTCCATTCTGCGCCTGCAAATGAGTAAATAGTTAATAGACTTAAAAGCCAAACTGTTACACCAGCAATGATAGCCGCTTTAGTACGACTCATGTTTTGACGTTCAGCTAAGTAAGCAGTAGGGGATTCAAGTAAAGCTATTACAGAAGTAAAGGCTGCAAATACAATCATGATAAAGAATAGTGTGCCTACTAAATCACCAAATGGCATTGAACCAAACGCAAGTGGAAGCGATTGGAATAATAAACCAGGTCCTGCACTTGGCTCTAAACCATTAGCAAATACGATTGGGTAAATAGCTAAGCCTGCAATTAATGCAACAACCGTATCGGCAATCGCGATAGTAATAGATGTTTTTACAATTGATACACCTTTTGGCAGGTACGCACCATAAATCATCATAATACCCATTGCTAAGCTTAGAGTGAAAAAGGCGTGGCCTAATGCAACTAATGCACCTTCAATAGTAAGCTGAGAAAAGTCTATATGGAACATAAAGCTAAATGCAGATGCAAAATCACCGACGACAGCGGAGTAAAGCATAATGCCCACTAATAGTAGTAATAAAGATGGCATTAAGTAAGTAATGGCTGTTTCTAAACCATTTTTTACACCTTTTGAAATTACATAAACAGCGGCAATAAGTGTTAATGAAGACCAAACAAGCAGTTGTGAAACACTAGTAATTAAGTCAGTAAATAAAGCGCCAATTACGTCTGCATTAGTTGCAGGTACTGCAGCCGCAGAACTGAACTCGCCTGAGCCAGCAAAAAATACGTAAGCTGCTGCCCAACCTGCAATTACTGCGTAAAAACTAAGTATTAAGAAACCCGCTAATACACCTATAGTGCCAATGATTGACCAATGAGAGGAATGACCTGATTCGGTAGCAACATGCGCTATAGCATTCGCTGGTGTTGAACGACCACGTTTACCGATCACTACTTCAGCCATCATCACAGGTATACCGATTAAAAAGATACATAGAAGGTATACAAAAACGAATGCACCACCACCATTTTCACCCATGATGTAGGGGAATTTCCAAATATTACCAAGTCCAACTGCAGCACCGGTTGCAGCTAAAACGTACGCGTATCGACTTGACCATCGATTGGAGACATGTGTATCAGTGTTCATTTAAATCCTTGAGATGTAATTAAAATAGATATTTTTATAGCAGAAACGTATTAAAACATAATTTAAGCGAATAATTGCCTAAGAATAATAAAAGTTCGGGCTATAGGCTACATAAACCATCATAAAAATTAATTTATGTTATTGAAAGCATACTCAGCTCAATAAAATGGCACGCAACTCAGTGAAATGAGCAATACCTTAGCATTGCTGTGGTTTATAGAAATTGATATTGCACAGAATAATCGACTTTTAAGGTGTTGCAAACAATATTCTATATATCAGGTTTAAAGCTGACTCGAATCTTTTAAATCATAATTATTGGTGTTTTGTAAATAAAAAATAGTTTAATGATCATAGCTATAGCATGACACTGTATTTCCACTACCTTGCCAGTCATTGTGTACAGGAGTAAACTAAATGCTTTTTTAATCTTAATCTCTCAAGCTGTTCTTCTGTGTAAATTTAATAGATCAAATACGCCAAGATTTTAAATTAATACCTTAACAACAGAGGTTTCAATTAAAAGTTGTGACTAAAAGCTGTCATTTGATGAAGCATTACAGTTACTCGGCTCGTACACTGTTAAACATCAAAAAATAAATAGGAGTATTTAATGATCAAAATTGTAAAAACGAAAACGGCCAGTTTTGATATCGACCCTCAATGTGGTTTTACTCCTTTGTGTCCCGATGAGTTACCGATAGTTGAAGGGGATTTAATTGCACCAGAGTTAAATGCTCAAGCTAAGTTTGCTGACTATCGATTAGTTAGTAAAGATTGCCATCCTGCTCAGGCACCTTGGATCGCGGAATCTGCTGATCAAGTGATGACGCCGGTGGAGGGGGATTACCCTAGTTTAGATATTAAATGGCCAGCGCATTGCGTGGTTGGTACAAAAGGAAATAGTTTAATACCTGGATTACCTAATGAAACTGAGTACGATTTATTAGTTAAAAAAGGTGAGCAGCCTTTTAAACACCCCTATGGTGCTTGTTATCAAGACCTTGCTGAAACTGAAAGCACTGGTGCAATTGAATGGTTGCAACAACAAGGGGTTGAAGTGGTTATTGTTGGGGGGCTTGCGACTGATTATTGTGTTAAAACATCGGTGTTACAGTTATGTAGGGCTGGATTTAAAGTGATTGTTAATTTAGCGGCTTGCCGTGGGGTTGACCGTGAATCGACAAAAATAGCCTGTACAACAATGCAAATGGCAGGTGCAACACTGATTAATAATAGTCAGGAACTGGAGTTGTAATGAGTAATACAAAAATAGATCGTTGGTTGATTAATAGCTTAATGGATATTGATTTTTATAAAATAACCATGTTGCAGGCTTTTTATCATGCAGCGGAGTTCCGTCTAGTTAATGTGCAGTGGAAATTTGCATGTAGAAATAAGGAAGGCTTAGATTTAACGCCTTTGATTCCAGAAATTCAAAAGCAACTAGAGCATATTTGTACGCTATCTTTTACAGACGAAGAATTAGATTATCTAGCGAAGCTGTCTTTTATTAAACCTGATTACATTGAATTCCTACGTATTTTTAAATTAAATATGAAATTCATCCATCTACATTCAGACGGTGAAAATATTAATTTACGTTTTGATGGTCCTTTATTACACGTCAGTTTATTTGAAATTTATGCCTTATCCATTATCAGTGAATTACACACTTATATTAATTGTGGTGGTTTCGATCTATTTATCGCTCGTGAAAAATTAGCTTCAAAAATTGCGCTGCTTAAAGCCGAAGGTGATTTAAGTGGTTTTAGTTTTATAGATTTTGGAACTCGGCGTCGAGCCAGTAAAGATTGGCAAGAAGAAGTATTAACAACCTTGAAAGCTGAATTACCAGATTCCTTTGTCGGAACAAGTAGTGTTCATTTTGCAAGAACGCTGGGTTTACCCGCGCTCGGTACCATGGCTCACGAATGGTTCCAGAGTTGGCAAGCAGTAACCCGCTTGGCGGATGCGCAAACTGCAGCATTAGAAGGTTGGGTAAGAGAATACAGAGGACGACTTGGTACTGCATTAACAGATTGTTATTCGATGGATTCTTTTATTCGCGACTTTGACGATCCGTATTTTGGTAAATTGTATGATGGCCTTCGTCACGATAGTGGTTGTCCCTTTATATGGGGAGAAAAAGCCATTGCTCTGTATCGAAGTATGGACATTGAACCACTAAATAAAACACTGGTATTTAGTGACTCTTTAGACTTTCCTCGTATGATCGAAATATGGAAACGATTCAGAGGACGTATTAAAGTCACATTTGGTATTGGTACGAATTTAATGAACGATGTAGGCAACACACCATTAAGTATTGTGATTAAAATGATCACGGTTAATGGCAAACCGGTTGCTAAAATTTCTGATGAGCCTGGTAAAAGTATGTGTGAAGATCTCGGTTATTTGCAATATCTCGCCAGTCAATATGGGATTGATCCTAGTACGGTAAAAATATCTAAATAGCTTTTTACTTCTTTCAATAGCATTAATTTAATAAAAAAGGGCTTAACGCTATTACTTTAAGTAGTAGCATTGAGCCCTTTTTTGTTGTCATAATGTTAGTTGCAGTGTCAGTCGTAGTGTTAATTAAAGCGACGTAATTTCGATAGCACGTCAATCAGTAAGGTAATATCAAATTCATTTTCATTACCCGCTTTACCAACACCTTCACCTTGCCAGTCAATACTATCAATATCGCCATTTCCTGAGAATTGCGTGATTTTATCTGTTTCATAAATAATATAATTATCTATATCGCCAGATAAAACATACTGCCGTACATTGTTATCTAATAAATGTTGGCCACTACTGTAAGAATTTGCAGGGTTTGTCACTGCAAAAATATCTTGCATTAACGTCGGTATAATATCCACATGGCTTGTCATTCTATAAATGTTTTTAGGTGTTTTATCAGGCCAAATAATGACTAATGGTACATGTGAACCATTAATTAACTCATCATTTGTATTTTGACCTTTAAATGATTGTCCGTGAGTTCCAGTGATAACAATAATAGTATTTTGGTATTGTTTTTGTTCTTTTAAAGTTTCTATTAAACGTTGTATCTGGTTATCGATAGTTGCAACCTGAGACTGATATAGAGACAAATTTTCACTTTGTTCCGGAATTGTTCTGTGCGTAGCTTGAGAAAATAAATGGTCATTTTTTTGTTCTAAGTAGACATAACTAAACCAAGGTTTATCCAACTGTTGAGTTGCTGCCCATTTTACCCATTGTTGCACTACTTGAATGTTATTTTCTGCTTTTGAGTAATAGACATCAGGTATCGTTTTTAACTGACTAAAACTGCTTTGTAAAAACTCTGGGTGTACAAATCCAATACTTGAAAACAGTCCAATAGGGCGTTGTTGTGCCACCACTTCGTTCATTAAAATTGGTGCGATATGGTTTTCTGTAACAGCATTCCAATAACTATTGGGTAGTCCATAAAACAAACTAAATACACCTTGTCGACTATTATTAGCGCCACTAAAATGATTTTTAAAATTCATACCTTGTTCGCTTAAAGCTTCTAAATTAGGCATATTATTAAGGTTTAACATGTCAGCACGCAAAGACTCTACATTAATGATCAACACGTTATTGTTGGCATTTATTGTTGGTTTTTGTGCATAGCTTAACGGCGTGAGTGGATAATTAAGTTGTTGTTGATTGGTTCCTGCTTGACCCAGACTATTTTTTTGTAATTTGTCTTCATTTAACCAACCCTGTTTAGTCAAAAAAGTGCGTGCAGTCATCGGGTAGGATAACGGATAAAGTGACTTTTGATGGGTGATTGGTCGGTATTGCGTGGCATCAGCCCAAATAAAAACAAGATGTGTGAGCACAAAAGCCGCGAATAAAAACAGGGCGATAGGCTTGCCGATGTGTTTAGACTGAATTTTTCGTACTTTTTTCCATAATAAAAAGGAAAAAAGCAGTTCCAATGAGAATGTGATTGGTATTGAAATATAGTGAAGGTTGATTGAATAAATAGCTTCAACTTGTTCCGGTTTTTGTAAAAATTGCCAAATAAGTGGATTTAGATGGAAATCATAAAGCCGAAAAATTTGGGTGTCAATAATCAAAAAAGTGATCGCAGTGGTTGCGATCACAATAGAAATTATTCGATAGGTCAAATTATGGGAAATTAAAAAAGCTAACGGAAATAACAGAATGCCGAAGACCATCGCCCCAAGGAAACTGAAATGGCCAACTAAGCTTAAGAATTGATAAAAAATGCCTAAGCTTGAATCAGCTAACCCTGAATAGGCGATATAACGCAGGCTAATTAAAGAGATGGCAACAATATTGAAAAATGTAAACCAGTGAGCCCAAGCTACTTGCTTGGCTACGTTATCGTGGAATTTATGACCCGTTTCTACCATTGTTATTATTTATCTTTCAAATTAATAGAAGCACTTAATGCTTTTACAAATTTGTCGCTAATGGCTTTACGTTGAGATGTTGGTACTTGGCTATTAATAACATGTGTAATGCTATTTCCGAGAATCATTAGACTCAAATCAACGGACACATCATTGTCGTGTAAAACCTCCATTACCTGGTCAAGAATAGTTTCGATTTTTTGGCTAGAGTATTTCGATTGAATTGGCATAATAAACTTCTAATTAAGGGATAATAATTGCGATATGATACCGCACTCATATTATTATACCAATCACTTAAAGACTGGAATTTTAAAGTTGATCGGATAATTAACCAAACATAATATCCTCTTTAGCGTATCTGTCTGTTAATTATGAAAGTGAATCCGAACCTAGATTCGCACAATAAGCTTCGATTTGCTGTTTTAAGATCCGCCGTGGTGTGTATAATTTACCAATTAAGTTCACTTGCTTCAATAAGGTCTCTCTATCTATGAACGTTTCTGCTACTAACATCATTTTACATTCGCTTAGTTACAATAGCGAAGGGGTTTTAAATTGTAAAATGCGCGAAGGTGAATTACCTATTTCCCCTTCTATTGAGCAACTGGTGATGGACTTACACCGTGGTTATCAAAGTAAATCTAATAAAGCATTTGCTTATTTCGCTGCTGAAGCTGACAAGCCACAAGTATTTCATCGCGCCTTGAAAGAAGAGTTATCGGGTGAATTAGACTTTGTTAGCTTTTCACAACAAGCAGCAACGTGTTTGGTTGATGAATTAAAAGAGCATGACTTTGCAGAAGAGGGTGTGTTGTTGATTACTAAGTATAGTTGGACAACTAGTGACTATTTATTGGTGGCGTTATTACAAAATAACCAATCGATTAGCGTCAACGAAAACTTAGAACTACAAGTTAGTCAGCATATTGAAACGAGTAAAATTCAACTTGTGGCCAGAATTGACCTCACTTTATTAGCTCGCGATCCAGAAGCTAATCGTTACATATCATTTATTAAAGGGCGAGTGGGTAGAAAAGTATCCGATTTCTTTTTAGACTTTATGGGCGCAAAAGAAGGATTTGATGCAAAAGCACAAAACCAAGGTTTGTTAAAAGCGGTCGATGAATTTTGTGAAAAACAAGCTTTACCTACAGAACAAAAACAAACAGTACGTGAAGTCACTTCAAATTATTGTAAAGAGCAATTAAAAGAAGGCGAAGATATTGACCTGTCGAGTTTATCCGAAGAGTTTAAAAGCGCTTCTAGCCTTGAAGGTAGTTTTTATGATTTTGTCACTGAGGATTATCAACTAGAAGAGAACTTTCCTGCTGATCGAACATTAATGAGAAAGCTAACCAAGTACACTGGCCAAGGCGGCGGTATGAACATCAGCTTCGACCAAAAACATTTAGGTACTTCAATCAGCTATGATGAAGCTTCAGATACATTGACTATCCAAGGTATTCCACCAAATCTTCGTGAACAACTTAAACGCGATGCGTTAATCGAGACTGATAGTAAAACTGAGTCTGCACAAATATCTGACGATGACAAAGCGCCTTTTTAAGGTTGACTGTTAATTTAAAAAAGTGATTAAAGCATGAAATTATTTGTACGAGATTTAACGGTCATCGATTCTACCTATCTAGATCACAGACGTGGTTTTGTTGGCGAAAGCTATCAAGTAGACGTCGTACTAGATGGACAATTAAACGAACAATCTATGTTATTAGATTTTTCACTAGTTAAAAAACAAATCAAAGCAATTATTGACGCGGAAGTAGATCATAAGTTACTGGTGCCACAGTCTGCTGATTATTGTTCTGTATCGATTCAAGCTGATCGCACTCAAGTAGATTATATACTTGAAGATCATAGTGTTATTCAGCTAAAAAGCCCGCACCAAGCTTATTGCTTGTTAGATGCTGAAAGCATAACCATTCCGTTATTAGAGGCATATTTAGAGCAAGTATTATTAGTTAAGTTACCTAAAAATATAACCGGATTATCCATTACGTTACGTTCAGAAGTAATTTCAACACCTTATTATCATTATACGCATGGATTAAAAAAGCACGATGGTAATTGCCAACGTATTGCCCATGGGCATCGTTCAAAAATTGATATTTATATTAATGGTCAATATAGTGAACTATGGGTTAAAAAATGGGCCCAACGTTGGTCTGATATTTATTTAGCAAGCGACGAAGATTTATTAGACTCTACGTTACTATCTTTTACGCCTTCAGAGTCAACGGTGCCAATGCATTGTTCTGCTTATCATTCTGCACAGGGGTATTTTGAGTTGTTGATGCCTGCAAGTCGCTGTGAAGTACTCAATAATGACACAACGGTTGAAGAGTTAGCCCGCTTTATATGCGAAACTATCAAACAAGAAGAAGGGCAAAACAATGTCATTGTTTATGCTTATGAAGGGATCGGTAAAGGTGCGATTGCCGAGTTGTAATCGTTCACCTGTTTAATTGTATGGTACGGCAAATATTTAACTGCCGTTAAGAAATTAATTCAATACTCGCTTTAAGGATTTAAGATGGCCGAAGAAACTATATTTAGAAAAATTATCGATAAAGATATTCCGTCTGATACGTTATATCAAGATCAATATGTGACTGCGTTTCGCGATATTTCTCCACAGGCTCCTATACATATTTTGATCATTCCTAATAAATTGATCGCAACTGCAAATGATATCGAAATAGAAGATGAGTTTCTTATTGGTAAAATGTATACCGTTGCAAAACAATTGGCGAAGCAAGAGGGGATTGCTGAATCAGGTTATCGTTTAATTATGAATTGTAATGCTGATGGTGGACAGGAAGTGTACCATATTCACTTACACTTGTTAGGTGGCAAAGCTCTGGGAAAATTGGTGAGCTAAAATAGATTAGCTTACTCTTAGCCTTTTGTACTCGCTTTTAATGGGGAGCATAGAAGCCAAAGCAGCTCATTATACTGTTACAGATAGATAATCTAATTACATTACTGTAAATAGATAATTTTTTATGTCATGGTTAACAAATATTTACAGTTATCTTCAATCATTCTTTTTAGGTGGAATTTACGATGAAAAAACAATCTAGTTTTTGGTTAGCAATAATGGCAAGTTTGATTTTATCAGCTTGTTCAACATCGGTTGAGCGCTTAGATGCACAACAACAAATTGATTTAAGTGGTGCATGGAATGATACTGATTCACAGTTAGTTGCACGTGAAATGATCGAAGACTCTTTATCCCGCGCTTGGATTTCTAAATTTGTTAAGAGTGAAGGTAAAGATCCTGCGGTGATCGTCGGGCGTGTAAAAAACTTAAGTCATGAGCATATCAACACTAATACGTTTATTGCTAACATGGAGCGTGAGTTAATCAATTCAGGTGAAGTACAATTTGTAGCAAGTTCTGCTAATCGTCAAGAAATTCGTGATGAACGAGCGGATCAAGACTTAAATGCTTCTGAAGCAACACGTAAAGAAATGGGCCAAGAATATGGTGCTGACTTTATGATGCAAGGTCAAATCAATACGATTATCGATGTTGATGGCAGTACTCAAGTTCGTTTCTATCAAGTTAATCTAGAGTTGATCAGCATTAAAGATAACCGTAAAGTGTGGATTGGTGAGAAGAAAATCAAAAAGCTGGTTAAAAACAGCAAACTACGCGGTTAAGCATATTCAATCGACATTCATATACCCGTTACATATTCAACTTTTTAGCTAGGAACTGTGCATATTTAACTTTGTTCATTTCAGAGTTTGAATCTTGCTTATTTTATAGTTTGAATATAGCGGGTATATCTAATTAAGCTCTGCTTAGCGCTTATTTAATTTGAAAGTGGTCTCTTTATGCACAAAATAATGTTTGTTCTTTTATGCTTATTATCGGGCTGCGCAGCTCAACATAACAATATTAAACTGGCTAACCAACTTCAACAAGAACCCCCAGAAAAGATCCTCTCGATACTTAGTGAGACAGAGCCTGATCAATCAGATTTTGCTCAGTACTATTTGAATCTAGGTTATTTACAGCTACTTTCCGGTGAGTTTGAACTATCAATCGATTCTTTATTAAAAGCAAAAAATGAAATGCTTTCATTGCAAGCAACCTCTATTTCGGAGAATGTTGCTGCGGGCACTGTTAATGAAACGTTCAGGCGTTACAGCGGTTATCCTACTGATCGTGTAATGGTGCATAACATGTTGGCATTGGGTTACTTATTTAACAACAGCATCGATGATGCACGTGTTGAAATGTTACAAGCAGATGTAGCAATGAAAAAGCTGGCTGAAAATGATCAATTGAATGGTCAATTAGCCAGTACTCATTTGTTGTCTGCAATTATCTATGAGTTGTTGGATGAACGTTCTAATGCATTTATTAGTTACCAATTAGCAGAAAAAATACTCAAGGAACGTAACATAAGCTTACCTAAAGGATTGAAATTAGGCCTATTGCGCATGAGTGATAAAATGGGCAATGACACTCAATACCAATATTACAGTCAACAATATCCAGCACTGAGTAAACAAAAACAAATAAAGCAGAAAAAGCACCAAGTCTTCGGTCTTTATTTTGACGGGGTAGTTTCAAATAAGGTGCAACAAAGTCTCGCGGTTCCTAGTTTTAATGGGAAGCAAATTGTCAGAGTTTCAATGCCAACTTACGCAAGTATTCAGCGCAGAACTCAGCACAACCAAATTAATGATGATAAGCAGCAAATCAACAGTGAAGTAGTAGAAAATGTAGATAAGCTAGTACGAGAAGATTTAGATAAAGAATATCCCTCCATTTTATTGTTAACCACGACGCGTGCTATTTCTAAATATCAATTGGTTAAGGAAGCACAGGATAAAGATCCAATCTTGGGGCTATTAGCAAACTTAGCGACGATATTTAGTGAGGTAGCGGATTTGAGAAGTTGGAATATGTTACCTGCAACCATACAGTTTAGTTATCTAGAAACAGATGCTGATAATATTGTTGTATCAACCAATCATCAAGGGGATAGTGTAGTGGAATTAGCTGCTCCAAATCAGCATGTCATTTTAAGTACAGGATTATCCGATAAAGTGTTCCATTATGAGCAATGATTAAAATACATAATAAAGAATACATTGCAGCTCGTAGAATAGAATCAAATTTTTATTCATACGTTTTTACCGATTAAATTTTATGGAGTTTTTATGAACAAAATAACCTTCTCGTTACCTATTTTATTATCAATATTGTTAATTTCTGCTTGTTCATCATCGAGTGATATCGAACAAGATAAAAAGAAACGACCAGATTGGATTGACCATGCGCAGACAACTTATCCTAGTAATGTCTATTTAACGGCTGTGGGACAGGCATCGAGTAGAACACTTGCAGGTAAAAATGCGGTTGCTAATTTAGTTGAAATATTTTCCGTTAATGTTAAAGCTGAAACACATACATTGACCGAGGCAATCAAAAATGAAAGCGCTTTAGGTGTCACCATGGAGAGTTCGAGCAGCTTACAACGTAATATTGCGACGAAGACAAATCAAGCCATTGCAGGCGTTGAAATAAAAGAGACTTGGTTGAGCCAAAGTGGTGAATATTATGCGTTAGCTGTGCTACATAAAATTAGTGCCGCGCAAAACCTGACAGAAACAATTATGGAAGCGGATCAAGAGGCTCTCAAGCTGATAGAGTATAGTCAAAACACCGCACCTAATTCTATTTTAGCTGTTAACGCATTACGTAATGCGAGAGATCTGCAAGTTTCTCGAAAAATGGCTGATTTACAGTTAGCCTATATTAGAGGACGCGGCATTCCTAATGAAGTTTCTAGTCAAGACATTGAACAGTTAATACGTAATAACTTAGCTTCTTTAGAAGTTAGTGTTGCCGAAGATAGCGAGACAGATATCAGTTTATTACAAGCAGGACTATCAACATTGGGTGTGAAAGTTGTTGATACGTCAGCTTTACAATTATCAAGCTCGATTGATGTGACTAAGCCAACGCGTCTTGAACAGTGGTACTGGCTACGTGGCAGTTATGAACTGAGTTTTTCAGAAAATGGTAAAGTGATGAGTCGTAAACGTTGGCCGATTAAAGTTTCTGCGCAGCAACCAGAGTTATTGCAGTTGCGTTTAAGAGATAAGTTAAACGAGAATATTAATACTTACCTTCAGCAATTGCTGAGTGATTCTCCAACACTTTAACTTTATTGTATAACTCAAGTAAAAGAGGCACCTCAATGTTATGTTGTTGTGCCTTTTTTATTAAATAACCATTAATAAATTCGATTTCAGTGGGGCGATGATAAAAAATATCTCGATTCATTGATGAAAAGTTTTTTGCTGTAGCTAGGATCACTTGATCTATATTTTGCTGTAAAGCGAGTAATTCAAAATCAATATGCTCTGCTTCTGCAATGGCAAAAATTTCTGAAATTAAAGGTTGAATAACGACAGCATATTCAGGTGATTGCAATTGTCCATTTTGTATTTGGTGAATTGCCGTGAGGGGGTTAATAACAGCATTGATGACCAGCTTTAGCCAACATTTTTTTACAATGTCTTCACTCCAATATACTTCTGGCATTGCCTGTTGCAGTGGCTCAATAACGGGCTTTAAAAAATGATGTAATTGTGTTGGTGATTCTTTATCTTCCTCTGTCAGTTCCTCCATTTCAGCTGAATCTATAAAAGCGCCTAGGTAAGTAGGGCCCATACCCGTGTGCATAACATCCAATGGCGCATTAACTAAACTTGCATTTGCTGTAGTCGCACAAATGATTGGATTGTCGGGGAAGTGTTTCCGTACTTGTTCTGCACAACCGTAGCCATTATGCATTAGAATAAGTTTTTGTTTTATATCTATATATTGTTGCTGTGCTAATAAAGCAGAGACAACGTGCTGTGCTTTGACACAAACCAGAATAGTACTGTTTTTTTGCTCTGTGCTTGTATTTAATACCTTTTGGCTTACAGAAATAGTGAGTAAACTTTGCTGACCAGATAAATTGGTAAACTGTAAGATAGATTTGGTGGTTTTTGACCTACATACAAGGTGACAAACACTGCCTGACTGTTGTAATTTTGCCAGCCATAAACAGCCAATTGCACCTGCACCAATAATTTGAATCATACTTGTCCCTTACCTCTATCATGTCATTATTTTATGCTTACTTTATCTTATTATACCCGTTACTAATCAGCCTTGTACAAAACTCAATAGTTGATTAAAAAATGATTCAGAGAGTACCTTTAAGTCTAAGAGATGATATCAACCTAAGAGATACCTAACAAAGTCCAGTAGGGAGATAGATGCTAGCGAGGTTTTCTGGTAAATTTACTGTTAATTATTTTAATTCTTTATTAAGGAACAAAAATGCCTTCATTTGATATCGTTTCAGAAGTTGATTTAGTGGAAGTTAAAAATGCCGTCGATAATACCAGTCGCGAACTCGGTACTCGTTTCGATTTTCGTGGTGTAAAAGCATCTATAACGCTAAATAAAGAAGTTGTGAAATTAGAAGCTGAAGCGGAAATGCAAATTAATTCATTACGCGACATGTTACGTGCTAATTTAGTTAAGCGTAATGTAGACACGCGTGCTATGGATCCTGAAAAATGTGACCAATCGGGTAAATTTTGGTCTCAAACGGTTAAGTTTAAAGTAGGGGTTGACCAACCTACTGCAAAGAAACTAGTTAAATTAATTAAAGACAGTAAAATTAAAGTGCAAGTCTCTATCCAAGGTGAACAACTTCGTGTTACGGGTAAAAAACGTGATGATTTGCAACAAGCAATGCGTTTGGTAAAAGAGTGTGACCTAGGAATGGGCTTTCAATTTAATAACTTTAAAGACTAACTTTTATTGATTAAGCAGTAAATTAAGCAATTTAATGGTGTTTAGTTTACTGCTTTGAACTTATACCCTCTTACTCTTATGCTTTTCAATTTGATCCTCTGCCTTTATTTCTTAAGTGCAAGTCGATGAAAAGTTAAGTATGAATGGGCAACTAGGCTAAACATTCATATTAGCTACTCATACTAAACATTCATCATTACTAACTTATTAAGAATAAATCATTAACCGTCTCTTTTACAGATAGAGAATAGATTAACTCTCAGCAATATGCATTTCAATCAACTGTTCGAATTCCCTGTGCATTTCATCATGATCGCCTATATTAAGCTCAATCAATCGCTTTAAATGTGACATTGTTTCTAACTCAATTTTAGTAAAGTGAATACCTAATAGTTGATCTTGTTGATGACTTACTGTGCCGTTTAGCAGCAGTTGTACGTCAGATCCTTGAAGCGTCAGACTAACCTGAACCTGTTGTTGATTTACATCGGGTGAAAGGGCAGTAACAGCCACTAATGCACCATTAAGTGAGATATCTACCAGTGAAGCATCAAAGTCATGTGTAGCAATCTTTTGATCAAAAATGAGTGAGCAATGACATTGGAAGTTTATACGCGAAAATTTACGACGTTCAGACATGATTATTCCTTTAGTGGATACTTACCGTGTGTTTATATTACAAATATATTGTTTATATATGGTAGGCAACTCTTGCTGAATTAGCGATTCACCTTGAATAGAATATTGCTTTAAGGTGTTGGAAATAAGATCTAAATCCAGTTGTGATAAAAAATCATCGGCCAATGGAAAGTAACTGATATGCCAAGGCTCTTGTGCAACACCTCCTTGGTCATGCTGATAAGGCCGATAAAAACCAAATTGTTCAATATTATTACCCAGCCATTCGGTTAGCTCTGAGAAGTAACCACCGTTTAAATATTCACTTTTTTGCAGTTGTAAAGATTGTTCAGCGGGTAATAAAGTGGGGTCGTAAACATCTATATCCGTACCCCAATGGTGACGACTGGCAGAAGGTAGTGCGGACCAATGTAAGATTTTGTATAATTTGTCTATTTCACTGATCTTATCACTTTGTATGGCAACTTCATGTTCATCTAAAATAGGAGTGAGGCCTGCATACTTTTTATTCCAAATAAGTAACTGACGCTCAAAACTACGAAACGCGCTGGCAATATGTAATGTAAACCCATCACGTTTCGCCGCCTGTTGGAGCGCAGAAAAATCAGCAATGACTTGTTTGTGCAGTAATCGGTTAGGTGCGAACTCTACAAGATGAGTTTGTACCTGTCCGGTTAACTGCATTGGTGTCATTGACCTTGAGATCATGCTAATAAATTTTTCAAGGTGAGTTTAAAAATATCTACAAGCTCATCAAGTTGTTGCACATTGGTTGATTCATTAACTTTATGAATAGTGGCATTAATAGGCCCTAACTCAACAACTTGTGCACCTGTCGGCGCAATAAAGCGTGCGTCAGATGTTCCACCACTGGTTGATAGTTCAGTGGTGATACCGTTGGTTGCTAAAATAGCTTGTGCAACTGCATCGGTTAACGATCCTGGTTCAGTGATGAAAGGTTGTCCGTTATAGGTCCAGTGTATTTCGTACTCAAATTCTGCTTTATTAAGGATCTTTTCTACTTTCTCTGTGATCATATCCGCTGTTAACTCTGTTGAGTAGCGGAAGTTACACTGCACAACTGCATCACCTGGTACAACATTGCTGGCACCTGTGCCGGAGTTGAAATTAGTGATTTGAAAGCTAGTCGCAGGGAAGTATTGATTACCTTTATCCCATTCTGTTTGTACTAATTCAGTTAAGGTTGGCGTCGCAAGGTGAATTGGATTATTAACTAGGTGTGGGTAAGCAACATGCCCCTGCGTACCTTTGAAGGTAATATCTGCCGTTAACGAACCACGTCGACCATTTTTTATTATATCGCCAACATGATTGGTGCTTGAAGGCTCGCCAACGATGCAGTAATCAATTTTTTCATTTCTTGCTTCTAATACATCAATAACACGCGTTGTCCCGTTGATAAACGGACCTTCTTCATCACTGGTGATAAGCAATGCAATAGAACCTTTATGGTCTTGATGTTCTTCAATGAAAGCTTCAAGTCCTAACATAAAGCAGGCAATACCACTTTTCATGTCGGCAGCACCACGGCCATATAACATACCATCGATGATAGTTGGTTCAAATGGAGGTGTTGCCCATTTACTTTCCGGACCTGTTGGTACTACATCAGTATGTCCTGCAAAACAAAATAAAGGAGCTTCAGTTCCTCTTCTCGCCCATAGATTTAACGTATCTTCAAATTCCATGGTTTCACAGACAAAACCAAGTTTTTCAAGACGTGCGATTAATAAGTCTTGGCATCCTGCATCTTCAGGTGTGACTGAACGACGGCTGATTAAATCCTGTAACAGGCTTACCACTGGGGAATGAGTCATTGTATTTCCTTATACAGCAAAAAATTGTTGATAGTTCTTAGCATTAAAGCCGACTATAGCCACATTATTGTGGAGCACTAATGGACGTTTAATCAATGTTGGAGATTCAATAAAATAGGGACTAATGGTCTCGGCATTTAACGATTCTTTTTGTTGTTCGGTTAACACTCGGTAACTAGTACTGCGCTTATTGAGCAATTGATCCCAACTTGCTAGTTGATAAAATTTTTTTAGTAATTGGTTATCTAAACCATCTTTACGATAATCATGGAAAGTAAACGAGATATTATTTTCATTAAGCCATTTTTGGGCTTTTTTAATCGTATCGCAATTTGGGATACCGTACATTATTGTATTCATAAGAAGCACTTAAGTATTAGAATAAAAAAGATAGGGGATTGTAACAAGTAAGCAAGGAGAAGAAAAATATATAGCTGTGAATATACCTTCTATGATGCGGATGATATTTGCATATTGAATGGCAATGGGTGTTTACGAAGACTCGTTAAGTAAAATTTGAGAAGGTCAGTTGTTTGATAATGTATAGTAATTAAAGAGATGGAGATAACAAAAGAGCCGCCTAAGCGACTCTTAATAAGAGAATATCAAAATAATTAAAAAGATTATTTAACTATTTTTAATACTACATCAGTTGCTACTTCAACAGTACCAGACATTTTTTGTAGCTCTTTAATCTCATCCATATTTGAGATCACAACAGGTGTCAAAATTGATTTTGCTTTTGCAGTTAAGAAAGCTAAATCAAATTCGATGATAGTATCACCGGCTTTAACTTTTTGACCTTCTTGAGCGATACGAGTAAAACCTTCACCTTTTAACTCAACTGTATCAATACCGAAGTGAACAAATAGCTCAATACCCGTATCTGATTCTAATGAGAATGCGTGGTTTGTTTCAAAAATTTTACCAATTTCACCGTCACAAGGTGCAACCATTTTGTTGCCTGTTGGGCGAATTGCAATACCGTCACCAACAATTTTTTCGGCAAAAACAACATCTGGCACATCTTCAATAGCAACAATTTCACCTGAAAGTGGTGCAATGATATTAATAGTACTAGCTGTTTGTGTATTGCCTGTTACTGCTTTTTTTAAAGAATCAAAAAAACCCATATTAGTAAACTCCGAATATTTGATAAAGTGCAAGAAAAGGTGATGTTATATCACCTTTAAAATGAATTAGTTAACTAATTCCTTTAGCTCGATTGAAATCGTTAACTAAGGCTTCAATTTCAGCAGCAGTTGCCATTGAAAGGGCTTTATCAGCGAGTTCTTTAGCATCAGCAAAATTAGTGCTGCGAATAATTTTTTTCACGGTTGGTATTGAGATAGCACTCATAGAGAACTCATCTAATCCCATACCTAATAGCAATAGTGTTGCATGCTCGTCACCCGCTAATTCACCACACATACCCGTCCATTTTCCGGCTGCATGTGAAGCATCAATAACGGTCTTAATAATCGTTAACACCGATGGTGAAAGTGGATTATATAAATCAGAAATTAGTTCATTACCACGGTCTACAGCAAGTGTATATTGTGTTAAATCGTTTGTACCGATACTGAAAAAATCGACTTCTTTAATTAAATGATGAGCAATCGCAGCTGCTGCTGGTGTCTCAATCATTACGCCAATTTCAATTTCTTCATCAAAGGCAAGATTTTCATTACGCAATTCTGTTTTCAACAATTCTAAAATATCTTTTAGCTTGCGAACTTCTTCTACTGAAATGATCATCGGGAACATGATACGGATCTTACCAAATGCAGAAGCACGAAGTAGAGCACGTAATTGTGGGTTCATTATTTCAGGGCGGTCGAAACAAATTCGAATTGCACGCCATCCTAAAAATGGGTTTAATTCAGCAGGAAGATTTAGGTAAGGTAAGTCCTTATCACCACCAATATCCATAGTACGGATAATACAAGGTTTGCCTTCCATTGCTTCAACTACATCTTTATAAGCAACAAATTGCTCATCTTCAGTAGGTAGTTGATCGCGGTCCATGAATAAAAATTCTGTGCGGTATAAACCAACACATTCAGCGCCATTTCGTTTAGCGCCATCGGTATCTTTTACCGAACCAACATTTGACCCTACTTCTACTTGATGACCATCTAAAGTCATAGCAGGTAAGTCTTTTAATTTAGCAAGTTCAGCTTTTTCTTCTAAGAAGGCATCACGTACCAATTTAGCTTCAGCCAATTGTGCTTTATTTGGATTAATAATGATTTTATTATTCAAGGCATCAAGAATAATCATGTCACCATTTTTCACACATTTTGTAATATCATTAGTACCAACAATCGCTGGAATTTCTAATGAGCGTGCCATAATTGATGTGTGTGAAGTACGGCCACCGATATCAGTGATAAAACCTAATACTTTATCAAGATTAATCTGTGCTGTCTCAGAAGGCGTTAAGTCATTAGCTACTAAAATTACTTCTTCAGCGATATCACTTAAATTAACTAATTCAATGCCTAATACATTTTTAAGTAAACGATTGCCGATATCACGGAAATCCGCAGCACGTTCACGTAAATATGGGTCATCTAATTCTTGTAACATTTGTGCATTCTCTTCCACAATCGAGTTGATTGCGAAATCAGCTGTGCACTTATTTTTTTTCATATAGGCGATGATATCTTCTTCAAGCTCTTCATCTTCAAGGAGCATTATATGCCCTTCAAAGATAGCTTCTTTCTCTTCACCAAATGTTTCAAGCGCTTTTTGCTTGACTATTTCTAGTTGAGCTGAAGTTTTTGCTCGGCCATCAACAAATCGAGTAATTTCGTGTTCAATATTGTCTACTTTCTCAGTATTGAGAGAAATTTCGTCTTCTTGTAATAACAACGCTTTTGCAAACGTAATACCAGGGGATGCAAGTATGCCAGATATCATAACCTATCCTTAAAAAACTACTGAATTTGATCTAATAAAAGATGTTTTGAATTAAACTAAAGTTGCCATTAATTCAACTAAAGTATCAACAGCTTTTTGTTCGTCTGCGCCTTCAGCTTTGATGTTTACAGATGTACCTTGAGTTAAACCTAAAGTTTGTAGTTTGAAAAGGCTTTTAGCACTTGCAGACTTGCTGCCAACTTCAACAGAAATGTCAGATGCAAATGATTTTGCTTCCTTAACAAATTGTGCAGCAGGACGAGTATGAAGGCCATTTGGAGCTGTGATAGTTACTGTTTTTTGATACATGAGAGCACCTTATTTAAGTTTAAATGGTAATAACAATTAATTTAATGTCATTAAAAAAATAGTTATTAGCTGAAGTAAATTATAATAACAAGCTGATTAAACATAAAAAACGATAAGAAAGTTTAGACATAGGTCAATATTTGTTTGAATAAATATTCACTTTCACTTTTCTGTTAATTTTATTCAGCTTTTTGTAATTATAACAATTAAAAAATTGGATTTCATGATCCTAAATAAGACAGATAAGGTCAATGATTTTCTCTGAATAGGTGATGAAAACAAGGTATTATTCGTGTGTTTGTATGTTTTTTGGACTATGCGACCTGTAGGGATATTGGAAGTAAAAAAAAAGGTACTAAAAAGTACCTTTGTAAAATCATAAAGTCACATATTATTCTACGTTTTATGCAAAGTTTTCGCCGTCAAATAGACCTGCAAATAATGCCGTTGATAAGTAACGCTCACCTGAACTAGGTAGTATTACGACAATATTTTTATCTTTGAATTCTGGTTGAGCAGCTAAACGTGCTGCGGCAACAACCGCTGCTCCTGAAGAAATACCAGCAAGGATACCTTCCTCTTCCATTAGGCGTCGAGCCATTGAGATTGCATCTTCATTACTTACCGCTTCAGCTCTATCAATTAATGAGATATCTAAGTTTTTAGGAATAAATCCTGCGCCAATACCTTGTATTTTATGTGGACCCGGTTTGATCTCTTCGCCAGCTAATGTTTGAGATATAACCGGTGAATCTGTCGGTTCTACTGCCACACTAATAATTGCTTTGCCTTGTGTTTCTTTGATGTAACGACTAACGCCAGAAATCGTACCACCAGTACCCACACCAGCTACAAATACATCTATTTCACCGTCTGTATCATTCCAAATTTCAGGTCCTGTTGTTTGTTCGTGGATTTGCGGGTTAGCAGGATTATCAAATTGGCGTAAAACTAAGTATTTTCCTGGCGCTGATGCTGCTAGCTCTTCCGCTTTATTGATTGCGCCTTTCATGCCTAGTGCGCCTTCAGTCAATACTAAGTTTGCGCCTAATGCTTTTAATAATTTACGACGCTCAATACTCATTGTATTTGGCATTGTTAGGGTGATTTTATAACCACGTGCAGCTGCAACAAAAGCAAGTGCGATACCAGTATTACCGCTTGTTGCTTCAACTAATTCAACACCTTTAGTTAATGTGCCATCTTTTTCCGCTGCATCAATCATGTTAGCGCCGATGCGATCTTTAACGCTGAAACTTGGGTTACGACTTTCAACCTTTACAAATACATTACCTGTAGTCACATTGTTTAAACGTACTAACGGCGTATGACCGATGGTTTGTGAATTATCGCTAAAAATCTTACTCATAATGATGTTCCTATCCGTTGGGTTATTTAATAATTAGTTCTTGATAGCATATCTAATGTTTGTAAATGGGGAAGTGAAATTTTGTTATACCATATAGGTTTTTGAGATAAGTTGTATTTTAGAGGGGGAAGATAAGTTAAAAGCGTGATTCGAAACCAATTAAAGCTTGGCTTGCACCGTAACCTGGTAGGTTTCTATTAGAAATCAATACTTTGATTTTACTGTAAGGGGATGTTTGAAAGCTAATACCGGCTCCAAGAGATAGTTCACTATTATAAATATCGAGGGCTTCGGAGTTTTCAATATATTCATATAAAGTACGGCCTGGTGACATATCTCGATGATTATCGTTACTAGGATCAGAGAACTTTCCAAATATCTCAAATTGAACTAATTGGCTGTTATTTGAAATGAACGGAACTGAAATTATTTCGTATTGTTTACTTTTTTTAAAGGTACTGTCTTTGATAGAAGTGTCGAAAGTTATGCGTTGATAAAAACCATTGAATGCAGAATCGAGGTAGTGATAAGTTGCTTCTGAAATATAATAAAATGAAGAGAAGGGCTTCTCCAAAAAATTAACTTTTTTCATGCTTAACTGGTAATCCAGTTGTAGTTGATTTTGGTTATTATCTTGAGCAAAACTAACACTTGGAGTGACTAAGTAACTTAGCACCAATATTGTTAATTTTACTGAAGGTAACTTTAATCCAGACCACATACTCAACTTGATCGCTCCTTGATCTTCTTAATCCTAGTATGACAATTGCAGCACTTTGCTGTTAATCATTAATTGTAGAGTAATTTTGTTATTTTTTAACCATTTTCATTCAAAAACTCTAGATAATGTCCCAGTTTTTGTAAGATCTCTATCTTTTCAGCACTATGTTGATGCTCGATCGCCAAGATATTAAGACGTTCTACATAGTCATTAGTATGATCAATCAGATAAGCTTCTCTATGTCTAGCCCACTTTTGTTGCTCTTCAATCGTCAGCGTTTGAGGATAATTTCTCGCTTTATATCGCCACCAAAGTGTAGCCAAGTTAGGATCGTCAAAATTAACTTCATGATTGATTATTTGCTGTGGAGAAAGAGCACAAATCGTTTTTGCTTGTTGTTTATCATTAGCCGTTGGAAAACCACCAGAATAGAGTTTTTGCTCTGGCTGCTGTTCCTTATTAATTTTGGCATCAGTATTAAATACTGATATCAGCTTCTCTACTAGCTGTCTGTTTGCCGAGAAAAAGTCCATAGAAAGGCGACATTGTTTAGCATCGACACCCAATTCTTTAGCTCTTTCTGCGGTTAATGTTTTTGCACTAGCGACGATTGGACATTTATTAATATGAATAAGCTTTATAGGAGGTCTATTAATACCTTCAGGTAAATCATCCGTAGCGGTATATAAATAGGTTTGTAATTGTTCTACCGTTAAAGCAGCCAACTGTGAAAGATCTTTATTTAAATCAAGCACAATAACCGCATTGTTATTTGTCGGATGTTGAGCGATCGGAAGAATATAAGAACAACAACCCTGTAGCGCAGAAAACATGCCGGAAATATGCACTAATGGTGTAAAAGTGCCGAGCTTAAGTTGTTCTAAAACTTTATTTTTTTGTCTCAGGCTATAACAATATTCGTATAATTTAGGGTGCGTGTCCTTGATCAGTTTTGCCATCGCAATAGTGGCATAAACATCAGACATTGCATCATGTGCTTGTTGATGAGTTATCTCATTTGCTTTAGTTAATAACTCTAATCTAAAGCTTGGTGCATCATTGTCATCAAATACCCACTCAATACCTTCCGGCCTAAGGGCATAACATGCGCGTACCATGTCGATAATATCCCAACGTGAGCAGCCATTTTGCCACTCTCTTTGGTAAGGATCGTGAAAATTTCGGTACAAAGTAAAGCGTGTAACTTCATCATCAAAACGAATATTGTTGTAACCAACAACACAGGTTTGAGGTTGTTGGAATTGTTGCAATATGTTGAATATAAATTGATTTTCAAATTCACCATGTTGTAAAGCATGTTGAGGCGTTATTCCTGTCACTAAACAGGCCTCTGGTGCAGGTAAATAATCATTCGGTGGGCGGCAATACCACTCGTAAGGTTCTGAAATAATATTTAAATCAAGATCCGTTCGAATTCCTGCAAATTGAGAAGGGCGGTCAGTGCCAGGGTTCAATCCAAATGTTTCATAATCGTGCCAAAAAAGGCTTGGAGATGCTTGATTCATATTCTTATATCCAAAATGTTCAGTTGTTATATTGTGGCTAATTTGATCCTAAAAAGCGAATCAATTGAACTTAATGCGGTTGAATAATAAGTATTTACGAAACAATCATAATTTTTCAATACAATTAAGCTGATGCTCTTTGTATATGAAGGTTTTGTTGATGAATCGTGAGAATTGATCTGAAAAGTGACTGTTCTGTTATTGGACGTTGTTAGATGTTATTGAATGTTGCTCAATGTTATTTTTATGTTTCTTTAGATGGTCTCACTTTCATCTTTTAGTGTATTAATTACAGTTTGGTTACTAAAGCACTAAGAATAACTTGTCTTTTTAAATATTTTTCTTCATGTAAAACATTTTAATAATGGGTAAACAGTAATGTGTCATGAATGTCATTCGAGTGATTTTTTATTCTAAGAATAAGTTAAATGCGTTCATTTCAAGAATTAGTCGTCAATAACGACTTAGATTTAGAGATAAAAAAAAGCAACTTTAAACGATAAAAGCACGATTATATCCCGTAAATTTTGTAGCGAGTATTTAGCGTATTTACATATAGAGCTGAAATTAGATCTGGCACTTTGTTTGAGTAACTGCTTTGGTTATCTTACCGAGGGTTAGCTTTAACTAGTTTTTAATACTATTACAGATACAAAAAGCTGCACTAGGTAGGCTTTATAATGCTAACTAATTAAACTTATTTAGCGTCATTTACTATAGGAGTGAGATTAGGTTTAGAACTTTGTTTTTATGTAATGTTAAACCGTTAGATTTCGTAATCGGAGCAAGATCCAACTACAAGAAGTTAGCTTTAACATAAATTACAGATACAAAAAAACCTGCACTAGGCAGGCTTTTATAAATTCTATTTAAACAAACTTATTTAGAGATAAGAGCGATTAAGTCTAGAACTTTATTTGAGTAACCGATTTCGTTATCGTACCAAGATACAACTTTAACGAATTTGTCAGTTAGTGCAACACCAGCTTTAGCGTCGAAGATTGAAGTCAATGTTTCACCATTGAAGTCAGTTGAAACAACAGCATCTTCAGTGTAACCAAGAACACCAGCCATTTCGCCTTCAGAAGCAGCTTTCATTGCAGCACAAATTTCTTCGTATGTAGCAGCTGTTTTAAGGTTAACAGTTAAGTCAACAACAGAAACGTTAGCAGTTGGTACACGGAAAGCCATACCTGTTAGAAGACCGTTTAGTTCTGGAAGAACTTTACCTACAGCTTTAGCTGCACCAGTTGAAGATGGAATGATGTTTTGAGAAGCACCACGACCACCGCGCCAGTCTTTCATTGAAGGACCGTCAACAGTTTTTTGAGTAGCAGTTGTTGCATGAACAGTCGTCATTAGACCAGATTCAATGCCCCATTTGTCGTTAAGTACTTTAGCAACAGGTGCTAAACAGTTAGTAGTACAAGAAGCGTTAGAAACGATATCTTGACCAGCGTAAGCTGCAAAGTTTACACCGTTAACGAACATTGGTACGTCACCAGAAGGACCAGTTAAAACAACTTTTTTAGCGCCAGCAGTAATGTGCTTACGAGCTGTTTCGTCAGTAAGGAAAAGACCAGTTGCTTCAGCTACTACGTCAACGCCAGCAGCATCCCATTTTAGATCTTCAGGGTTACGCTCTGCAGTTACACGTACAGTGTTACCATTTACGATTAGGTTACCGTCTTTAACTTCAACAGTACCGTTGAAACGTCCGTGAGTTGAGTCATATTTAAGCATGTAAGCCATGTATTCAACGTCGATTAAGTCATTGATTGCAACAACTTGAATATCATCACGTTCACATGATGCACGGAATACGAAACGGCCGATACGACCGAAGCCGTTAATACCTACTTTAATTGTCATTTTATTGTTCCTTATGGAGGTTTGATTTTAAACTTGTCATCATTATAAGCGTCAAAAACGCCAACGACTTGATGTTAGTCAAGTTATAGCTCTGAAAACACATTTTTTGTTTGATTAAACCTTTTAAAGTATTTAATTAAAAATTAGTGTGTTTTTTTGAACTGGTATCACAGTAATTAAATTACACGAGCATATTAAGGGCAATTCTAGAGAAAATAAAGAAAAACCATGATTAAAGTGCGATTTCAATAAGTCAATACCTAACTGTAATAATATGATTACTTTTATTTCACTATATTGGTGCTTTTTATTCTTTTTTTGTTAGTAAATTTCATTATTATGAATAACAGTGCGTTATTTAATCACGGTTTTTAGTGTGTGAGATTGCCCTGATTCAACTAATACACCTTGTTTTGAAGTAATTGCTGATTCAATACACATCATTGTTTGGTAACCATCATCTGGCATATCAGCAAATGCAATTGCACCTTTTATCCACGGATTCCAAACTACCACAGAGTCATTACCGGTGTTAGTCACTATTATTTTACGTTCATTATTTGCGTCATTAACAATAACATCACCTTCGTTGATTGCATAAATTGAATCAATAGGACCATCTATAGGTAATGTTTTTTCTGCATTCTTCTGTTTTCCTTCATCTAAGGAATCAGAATAAGTCGATGCTAAACCATCAATAGTACATTGAGTGATATCAGCAACACATAAGTAAGAGTGCAAAGCACCACCATACTTGAAAGTATCGGTACCGGTATTTTGGGTAATTAGTGACAGTTCAACGTGGTCAGACAAAGAAGCTTTCAACGTTAATGTAAAATCATGATCCCAAATCGCTTTAGTTACTTCATTAGCTGATAGTGTGAATTCAAGGTCAATTGCATCGGATGTCTCATCGATAATTGATACAGCCCACTTGCTGGTACGAGCAAAGCCATGCCCTGGTAATTTTTTGCTAAGGCTTTCTTCAGTATTACCAAACCAAGGCCAACAAACAGGCACACCACCACGAATTGCTTTTTTATCATCAAACAAAGCCGTTTTGCTTAAATAAATAAGCGGTGCTTGCTGTTTTACTTGGAAGTGAATCAAATGTGCGCCATGTAAGGTAAATGCAGCATCAAATTTGGGGTGATTAATAATAATAAACTCAAAGCCTTTACTGTCCACTTGAAGTGAAACCTGTTCAGAGAGAGTTTTTGTTGTGTTAAGTCTCAAATGTGAAATCATTTTTGTTCCCTATGTCATGAATTGTATGAAGTTCAGTTATGTTTTATTCATTCTACTATATTGTTTATTTAAATTAGTGAGCTAAATCATTTGCGAAGCTTGTTAATATAAAAGTGAAACAAATTTTGATATGGTTTTGAAAAGTAAATTATAAACATGCATAAGATTTAATATTTTTAGTAAAATAACTATTTGATTAAGTTATTATCCACTGATGAATTCGTTATAAATTTTATCTATTTTGTTACACATTCATTTTTAATATTAAAATCTAGCGATAAATTAACCATACATAGGTGTTTTATGAATAGTTCTGCATTAGAGTCGTTTATGCAATTGAAAGGGATTGATCCAAATTTTGTTGATGCGTGGGGGGCGCCTGCAACTGTTCTTGATGAAAGTATTAAAAATATTATCAATCATATGGGGTTTGATGCTTCGGATGAGCAAGCACTATCTGCACATTATGAAGAACAAGAAACACAACATTGGTTGAGACTAATCGCTCCTGTCTCAGTGCAACAGCAGGCATCGGAATATCAACTTGAGGTGCATCTGCCTATTGATTTTGTTACCGATCCTCTTATTTACAGAATCATCACGGAAGATGGTCAACAAATAGATACAACAATTACTGCAACAGATTTCCCATTATTAGGTAATAAAGATATAGGTGATGTTGAATTTCAACTATATCAAGTTACTTTACCCACTGAGTTAGCCATCGGTTATCACCAACTCAATTTATTGGAACAGGGTAATGATGAACCATTAGCCAATATGGCTTTAATTATTACTCCAAGTGCTTGTTTTACGCCGAAGGCGATGCAAGAAGGTAAAAAACTATGGGGCACCAGTGTTCAACTATATTGTTTGAAAAGTCAAAATAACTGGGGTATCGGTGATTTCTCAGACTTGAAGTCATTATTGACTAAAACAGCGCAAAGCGGTGGCGACTTCATCGGCTTAAACCCAATCCATGCGCTTAGCCCTGCACAACCTAACAATGCAAGTCCCTACAGTCCTTCATCACGTAAGTGGTTAAATATCCTTTATACCGATATTCATGCGGTTCCTGAATTTGAACATTGCAAAACGTTAAAAGATAAATTAGCAACCAGTGATTTTCAGCAACAATTAAGTTCGCTGCGAGCGACTGAATGGGTAGATTACGAGAATGTTACTGCATTAAAATTGAGTGCATTACGTGACTTGTTTGCAACCTTAAATGATGGACAATCGGTAAATAATCTACGTTTGCAGGCACTTAATGAGTTTGTAGAAGAAAAGGGCGATTCATTAAAGCAGCAAGCTGCTTTCGATGCTCTGCAGTTTAAGTTTTTGGCTGAAAACGAGCAAGCTTGGGGATGGCCTGTATGGCCGGAAGGTTTTCAATCATTCGCTACACCTGAAACCCAACAATGGTGCTTAGAAAATGAAGCTGAAATTTTATTTTGGTGTTATTGCCAATGGCTCACAGAAACGCAATTAGCAGAAGCTGATGAACTTGCAAAATCATTAGGCATGACTCTAGGTATTTATCGTGATCTGGCCGTTGGCGTGAGTAAGAATAGCAGTGAAATATGGGCTAATCATGAACTTTATTATGAAAATATTAGTATTGGTGCGCCACCTGATATTTTAGGTCCTTTAGGTCAAAGTTGGGGACTACCTCCGCTGTCTCCAGATAAGTTATTTGAAACTGGCTATCAACCTTTTATTGAATTACTACAATCAAATATGAGTCATTGTGGCGCATTACGTATTGACCATGTGATGGCTCTATTAAGACTTTGGTGGGTTCCTGAAGGTGCACCTGCTGGTTGTGGTGCTTATATTTATTACAATATTTATGACATGTTAAATTTATTGGCATTAGAAAGTGTGCGTAATCAATGTCTAGTTATTGGTGAAGATTTAGGGACCGTTCCTGATGGTATGGATGAACTACTTAAAGAAGCCGGCGTTTATTCCTATAAAGTGTTTTTCTTTGAGCAAGCTGAAGATGGCGGTTTTCTATCCCCATCACATTATATTCAACAGGCGATGGCTACGTTATCAACCCATGATATGCCGACAATTAAAGGATATTGGCATTGTGAAGATTTGTATTTAGGCAAAAGTTTAGGTTTATATCCAGACCCCGCTGTGTTGGAAAAGCTATTTCGTGACCGTGTAGAGTGCAAGCAACAGATTCTCGATAGCTTACATGGGCATGGTAGTTTACCTGAAAATTACAACCGAGACGCCAATACTACTGGCATGGATCAAGTATTGAACTTTGCGTTACAAAAACACCTTGCGGCGGGCAGTGCTTCATTGTTAAGTTTGCAGCTAGAAGATTTTTTAGAAATGGATCAACCAGTTAATGTGCCTGGCACAAGCGATGAATATAAAAACTGGCAACGGAAATTATCTAAAAATTTAGACGCTATTTTTGCTGACTCAGCTATTCAGTGCCTATTGAAAGATTTGACAGAAGCAAGATCTAAATAATCAGACATTAGGCTAAATAAACTTCGGATTAGGTATTTAAAATGACTAAAAAAACAACGTCAAAGAAAGTGTCACCAAAGAAATCACCGGTAAAAGCAACATCTGATCAAAAAGCAGTTGCTGCAAAAGTGCCTGCAACTATTAAAACGATGCCATTAAAGCATGAACTTTTAGGATCACTTAAAGAAGCGCGATTAGCCAATCCTTTTGAGCAATTAGGGTTAATTAAAAATCCAATTAGTGATGGTTTCTTGTTACGTGCTTGGCTGCCTGATGCGACTTCAGTTTCATTTTCTGCTCTTGATGATAGCGGTATTTCTGGTGAATTATTAAAAGTATACGAAGATGGTTTATTTGAAATTAACTTACCGCAAGTAACCGATAAATTTGTTTATCAGTTAGATGCTCAATATAAAAGTGGTAGTCATCAATTCATCGACCCCTATCAGTTTCATGAGATTGCATTTGATGGTTTATCTACTTTGCATGAAGCACCACAAAATGTTTACCATACGTTAGGCGCTCAATTAAAAACAGTGACTGTTGACGGTGTTGAAGTTAGTGGTGTTAGGTTTATTGTATATGCACCCAATGCAAGTAGTGTCAGTCTTATTTCTGCTGAAAATCATTGGGATGGACAACGTAATCCTATGCAACGCAGTTGGTGCGGGCATTGGGTGTTATTTATCCCTGGTTTAGCTGCTGGTTGTGCTTATAAATTTGAACTCAAAGATGGACTAGGTAATCGTTTACCGCATAAAGCCGATCCAGTTGGTTTTCAAGCTGAATTATATCCTTCTCATTCATCAATTGTGGTTGACCATGATGCTTACCAATGGAATGACGATGCATGGCGTGCTTCGCAGTTAGGTGATAAACGCTACGCTGCCATGAGTATCTATGAAGTGCACTTAGGCTCGTGGAAACGCAAAAATGAAAATGGTCATGAACGCATGCTCACCTATCGTGAATTGGCGTCTGACTTGTTACCTTACTTAGTTGAGATGGGATATACACATTTAGAAGTGTTGCCTATTTCAGAGTTTCCTTTCGACGGCTCGTGGGGATATCAACCGGTAGGTTTATTTGCTGCTACCAGTCGTTTCGGTGATGCAGATGATCTTAAATACTTTATTGACCAATGTCACCAAGCTGGCATCGGCGTTATTGTTGACTGGGTACCTGCACATTTCCCATCAGACCCCCATGGATTAGCACGCTTCGATGGTACTCCACTTTATGAATACGAAGATCCACGTCGTGGTTGGCACCCAGATTGGAACTCTTATATCTATGATTTTGGTCGTGACAATGTGCGTCAATTCTTAGTTGCAAGTGCTTTGATTTGGCTTGATAAATTCCATGTTGATGGATTACGTGTTGATGCGGTTGCCTCTATGTTGTATTGGGATTACTCTCGCGAAGAGGGTGAGTGGGTACCGAATGTTGATGGCGGGAATCATAACTATGAAGCGATCAGCTTATTAAAATGGTTTAACGAAGAAGTTTATAAACAATATCCTCACGCAATGACCATTGCTGAAGAGTCGACAGCTTTCTCTGGTGTTTCAAAGCCTACTTTTGATGGCGGACTTGGATTTGGCTTCAAATGGAATATGGGTTGGATGCACGATACATTAAGTTATATGCAGCAAGATCCTATGTACCGTAAATATCATCACCATGAAATGACTTTTGCGATGGTTTATCACTACAATGAACATTTTGTTTTACCAATATCACACGATGAAGTCGTACATGGTAAGAAAAGTATGTTAGAAAAAATGCCTGGTGATGAATGGCAGGGTGCTGCTAACTTGCGTGCCTATATGGGTTATATGTACGGCCACCCTGGTAAGAAACTAAACTTTATGGGCGGGGAGATCGCGCAAGCTCGTGAATGGAACCATAACCAAAGTTTAGATTGGGACCTATTATCTTATGATAAACATAAGGGCCAAAAACAACTTATTTGTGACTTGAACCATTTTTATAAAAGTCACAGTGCAATGTATGAATCTGACTATGAGCCACAGGGATTTGCTTGGTTAGACCACAGTGATGGTGAAAATAGTGTTGTTTCGTTTATTCGTTATAACATTGATAAAACAGAACATGTTATCTGTGTGAGTAACTTTACTCCTGTACCGCGTGAGCGTTACCGTCTACCCGTTGATGAAGCCGGCCAGTACGAAGTCGTTTTAAATACTGATAGTGAATATTATTGGGGTAGTAATTACCAAATGGGAGACCAAATGGGTGTCTTTAATAGTGAAGATTATCCTTGGCAGGGTAAAGATCATTCTATTGTGTTAAACTTGCCTCCATTATCGACAGTGTATTTGAAGAAAAAAGGATCGTAAGTGTCAGGAACTAAAATGGAATTGGCTACACAAATAGATGCTAAAGAGCATCTATTTGTTAGTTTTACGGGGAAGAACTATCCCTTAGGAGCAACCTTAGACAAACAAGGTTGCAACTTCTCAGTGCATTGCCAGGAAGGGAAGCGTGTTGAATTATGTCTATTTGATAAAAATGAAAATCAAATTGATAGTTTTTTTCTCATACCTGCTCATTCACATCTTTGGCATATTTATTTAGAAGGTGTAACGGCTGGGCAGATGTATGGTTACCGTGTCTACGGTGAGTATCAACCTAAAAATGGGCTGTTATTCAATGATAAAAACTTATTAATTGACCCATACACCAAATGCCTAAGTAAAATTCAACACAGTTTTGTTCAATCACAAAGCGATTATAATGATACCTATGTAGCTAAATCAGTGGTGGTTGATGACCATTTTGATTGGCAGAATGTAGAAAAACCTGCAATAGAAGAACAACATCGTATTTTATACGAAGTGCATACTAAAGGTTTTACTCGAACCAACCCCAATATTCCTTTGCCAATGCGCGGCAAGTATCGAGGTTTATCACACCCTGAAAGCATCAAACATTACCAATCTCTTGGCGTGACCAGTTTACAAATCATGCCGGTGTTTAGTTTTGTCAGTGAACCACGTTTAAAAAAACTAGGGTTGACCAATTATTGGGGATATAACCCAATCAACTTCTTTGCACCTGAAACTCGTTACGCCCAATATGATGCGATTGCTGAGTTCAAAACTATGGTGCGTGAACTTCATGCAGCTAACATTGAAGTTATTTTAGATGTTGTTTTTAATCATACTGCAGAATCAGGTAGTGATGGTTTAATTCTGAGTTTTAAAGGCTTTGATAATAAACAATATTATACCTTTGAAAACAGTAAACTGGGGCTTGATTATCAGCGATACAGTAATCACTCTGGTTGTGGTAATACGGTTAATTTAGATTTTAGTTGGTCATTAAAGATCACTATGGATGCATTACGTTACTGGGTAACAGAAATGCAAGTTGATGGCTTTAGATTTGACTTGGCGGTTACCTTAGCGCGTGAAGCACAAGGCTTTACAGAGCGAAGTGCCTTTTTCAAAGCATTATTACAAGATCCTGTGTTAAGTGATGTGATTTTGATTGCTGAACCTTGGGATATTGGACCGGGAGGATACCGTTTAGGCGCATTCCCTGAACAATGGAAAGAGTGTAACGATCGCTATCGCGATACAATGCGCTCTTTTTGGCGAGGTGATACCGGGATCGTATCTGAAGTGGCAATGCGTCTTCTAGGGTCACATGACTTCTTTCCAATTGGACTACGTACTAATACCACTAGCGTTAATTATATTTGTTATCACGATGGGTTCACGTTGGATGATATGGTGTCTTTTCAAGATCGTCATAACCAAGACAATGGTGAAAACAATCGAGATGGTCATGGCCATAACCTATCAGCTAATTATGGCTGTGAAGGGCCAACTAAAGATGCGCGTATCAACACATTAAGACAGCAACAAAAACGTAATATGATTGCGACATTATTTTTATCTCAAGGCACACCGCATTTTTTATCCGGTGACGAGATGGGTAATCATCAATCTGGTAACAATAATGCTTATTGTCAAGATAACCAAATTAGTTGGATTAACTGGGACCAAAGTAAAGCAGATTTAGCCTTATTTAAATTCACTTCTCAATTGATCGCGTTACGTAAAAGTTCTCGTTTATTTGGTGATTTGATATTAAATGACGATGAGTTAGTGAGTGATCAAGTGCAATGGTATCATCCAAATGGTTATGTGATGGGACAGTCTGATTGGCATGCCTCTAACTCACAAGCTCTTGCTGTAGAGTTAAAAGAAGCGGATCCTGCTGGTGAACATTGGCATTTAATCTTGAATGCATCAACTTATCAAATTGCTTGTCAACTTCCTGAGTTACCTGACAATAAAGATTGGTATGAAGTAATGGATACTAACTGTCCTAGCGGAGAGTTGATTGAAGACCCTAAAAAAGTAGTCAGCCCTGTATTTGCAAAAGCACACTCTATTTTATTATTTAAAGCTAAATTAAGAGATTAATAGCTAAAAAATAAAGTCTTCTTATGCGAATATAAAACTTATAAAAACGCCTTAAACATTTTTTATCTTAATTATTGTTAATAATAGATAACTAAAAGTTTAAGGCGTTTTTGATGGTGATAAATCGTATTCGCTTTATTGAATATAAGTCCCCGCAAGATATCCACCTTTCAGCTTATCCCTTGTATTATTTTTTAGGTTTGTCCATTGTTCAAAACCCTTTTGTTATGATTCTCATTCAACTACTGTTTGTTATAAAAAGCCGATCTATGGCAAAAATATTCATGCTTGCGCAATCATCACTAGATAATTTTAAGTAAATAAATATACTTGCTTCACATTACTAAACTAGTTACGGGTAAAGTCTGTGTCAAATATCAATGAGTATGCAAAAAATATATCTTCAGAGCTTTATGAAAAGCTAAAAACAGCCGTAGAAACAGGGAAATGGTTAGATGGTGCGCCACTTACCGAGGAGCAAAAAGCACACTCGCTACAATTGGTGATGGCTTACCAAAAAGAGTTTAATGTTGAGCCAGACCATTTCACCATTGCTCAAAATGGTGAAATTTATATGGAATCAAAAAAAGTATTAAAAAATCAATTTGCAAAAACAGCTGAAACTGACGAAGTACATTTAATTAATTTATAGCCATTCGTCATTTTAAGCTAAGGATAAACTTCTCGCGTCGGCTGAAGTTGTAGATTTTCCTTGCTGACTTTACATCTCACAGTATCATGGAGAAATACGAGCGCTCACTTGTAAGTTGAACAATATAAGTTAATAAATATAAATTAATAAAATATTGATGGTTACGTTTTCTGAGCTGATGATTATCAATCAATCCAATTAAGTAGGTACTATGAATTTATCGATTATTAAAGATGAGCTACAAGAAGCTCAACAGGTGTTAACCGCATTTCTATCGGAACAACAAAACTTACAAAATATTGAAGATGCGGCTTCATTATTAGCTGATGCTTTTAAAAATGATGGCAAAGTATTAGCCTGTGGTAATGGCGGCTCTCATTGTGATGCCATGCATTTTGCGGAAGAGTTAACGGGACGTTACCGTGAACATCGCCCATCATACCCAGCGATTGCAATTTCAGATGCTAGTCATATTTCCTGTGTCGGTAATGACTATGGTTTTGAACAAATATTTGCGCGCTATTTAGAAGGTGTTGGACGTGCTGGGGATGTCTTATTCTGTTTATCGACCAGTGGCAACTCGACTAATATTCTAAAGGCCATTGACGTTGCAAAAAGTAAAGACATTAAAGTGATCGCATTAACCGGTAAAGACGGTGGAAAAATGGCGGGTCTTGCGGATGTTGAAATTCGAGTACCACACTTTGGTTATGCTGATCGTATTCAAGAAATACATATTAAGATCATTCATATTTTGATCTATTTAATTGAAAAGAAAATGGCTTAGGTTAAACAATGTGTGAATTATTAGGCATGAGTGCCAATGTCCCAACTGATATCTGTTTTAGCTTTAGTGGGTTAGTGAAACGAGGCGGTGCAACCGGACCTCATAAAGATGGGTGGGGAATCACCTTTTATGAAGGCAAAGGCTGTCGTAGTTTTAAAGATCCAAATCCTAGCTGTGACTCTAAAATTGCAGAGCTTGTTAAAAAATATCCAATTAAAAGTAAATCGGTGATCAGCCATATCCGTCAAGCAAATCGAGGTGGTGTTAATTTAGAGAATACACATCCTTTTATTCGTGAGCTATGGGGACGTAATTGGACTTATGCGCATAATGGACAACTTACTGGATACGAAAGCTTAGAAATGGGGCACGCTTGCCCTGTTGGAGAAACAGACAGTGAACGTGCCTTTTGTTGGATTTTGCACAAGCTACATCAAGACTTCCCTGAACAACCGACTGATATGCGATTAATCTTTAAAAAAATAGCCAGTTATGCAGATCAATTAAGAGCATTAGGTGTTTTTAATATGTTGCTGAGCGATGGTCAATACGTGATGTGTTATTGCACTAATAATTTACACTGGATAACACGACGTGCTCCTTTTGGTAAAGCACAGTTAATCGATGAAGACATGATTGTTGATTTTCAAGAGGAAACTTCTGACAGTGATATTGTTACTGTGATTGCAACGCGACCGCTCACTAAAGATGAATCCTGGAACAAGATGGAAACAGGACAGTTCTGTGTTTTCCATTTTGGTGAGTTAATTTTGTAATCAGTAATCAGTAATCAGTAATCAGTAATCACTATGAGGTCATAGATGTGAATAAAATGGCCTCGTTCTCATTCCCGCACCATTTCTATTATTTATGCTACTAAACTGTTGAACATCCAATCTAAGAAATTGCACTTATTATGCTAATCTAGGACCAACTTAACATCCAACCGATTAAACAACTAACCGATTAAACAACTAACCAACTAAACGACTAAACAACTAAACAACTAAACAACTAAACAACTAACTAAATAAAATAGGAACAACATGGCTGCTTTATTAAAAGATGTCTATAACCCAGATTATATTTCGCACCTTGCTGATGTTGTTGAAAAAAGTTATCCATCATTACAAAAAAGCCAATTTATCAAAGCGGTGTTTAACGACGAATGGGCAGATAAAGAGCTTAAAGCGCGGACTTTACACCTTGCGCATCAATTAAATCTGTTTATTGATCTCGACTACTTACAAACCTTAGCGATTATTAAACAAATAGCACCTCATTTTACAAGTTACGAAGGTATGTTTATTCCTGCTTTTGTGGAATGCTATGGATTGCATGAATTTTCAGCGTCTATTGAGGCTCTCTCTTATATAACCCAGTTTGCCAGTGCGGAGTTTGCGGTACGGCCTTTTATTGTTGAATACCCGCAACAGATGCAAGCGGTGTTATTAACATGGTGTAATAGTGATGATAGTCATATACGTCGTTTAGCGTCGGAAGGGTGCCGACCTCGATTACCTTGGGCAATGGCTTTACCTGAATTCAAAAAAGATCCCAACTTCATCTTGCCTATATTAGAGGCATTAAAAAATGATGATAGCGAATATGTACGACGAAGTGTGGCTAATAATCTCAATGATATTGCCAAGGATCACCCTTTGATTGTGGTTAACTTAGCACAACAGTGGTTAGCTGAAAGTAAAACTACAGAGACAAAACGTTTAATAAAACACGCATGTCGAAGCTTATTAAAACAAGCCCATCCAACTGCATTGTCGTTATTTGGTTTTTTACCACCAGAACATATCGAAGTAGTTAATTTTAAGGCAGATAAAGCAGTGTCGATGGGAGAGCTTTTTACTTTCTCTTGTCATCTGGTCCATCAAAAATCCTTGCCCTTGAATAAATTAAGAATCGAATTTGCCATTGATTTTATGAAAAAAAATGGACAACAAGCCCGTAAGATATTCCAACTCTCGGAGGCGGTTATCAATAAAGATAACAAGCTAATTAATAAATCATTCAGTTTTAAAAATATCTCTACAAGACAATATTACAGTGGCCAACATAGTGTTGCTATCCTAGTTAATGGTGTTCAATTGGCTGATATTGATTTTATGTTAGAAGATTAAAAAGTATTAAAATGTCGTCATTTCTGTAGAATTGTGATCTATACCCATTACTATTCAAGTTGCAAAATTCAACAAACTGCTTAGGTCGTAATTATGTGCTTAAACTACATTTATTTTGCGAACCTATGAGTAGTTAATTTGCCTTGCGTGTGTACTTAACGATGAGGTATAGATTGAAGCCTAATTTTTAATTTTTAATGTTTTGAAAAGTAAAGGATTACGTAATGAAAAGCAGGGAAGTAATATGACCATAACACCTTCAGTAAATCCCGCAGTAACACCAACAATAAGCAAAAATAAAATGTCATTAACTAAGCGTGTATTGATAGGAATGGGTTTAGGTATTTTGGTCGGCTTTTTGATCCGCAGTCTATTAGCTGATGTTGTATTTGTTCAAGATTATATTGTAAACGGTATCTTTTATGTTGGCGGCAAAGTTTTTATCGCTACGCTTAAAATGCTCGTAGTGCCATTGATTTTTGTGTCATTAGTGTGTGGAACAAGTAGTTTAAAAGACCTTTCTACATTAGGTCGTTTAGGTGGAAAAACCTTAGCATTTTATATAGTCACGACGGCTATCGCGATAACACTTGCTATATTGATGGCTAATATTTTTGAACCTGGCGTAGGTGTCGATCTAGCGCAGGCAACCAGCTATTCCACTAAAGACGCGCCATCGTTGGGAGACGTTATTATTAACATGTTTCCAACCAATCCTATTAGCTCTATGGCTGAAGGTAATACATTGCAAATTATTGTATTTTCAATTTTGTTCGGTAT
The DNA here is from genome assembly GCF_011378715.1 of Psychromonas sp. SA13A. Classification (GTDB taxonomy): domain Bacteria; phylum Pseudomonadota; class Gammaproteobacteria; order Enterobacterales; family Psychromonadaceae; genus Psychromonas. Next base: position 64,343 of record NZ_WTKU01000018.1, read on the forward strand.
TGCTATTAGTGTTTCAGGCCCAGAGGGCGAGCGCATTGCAAGCTTATTTTATGACTTCAACAAAGTGATTATGAAGTTAGTTGTTATGTTGATGAACATCGCGCCTTACGGGGTGTTTTTCTTAATGGCAAAACTATTTAGCGAAATTGGATTAGAAGCCATATTCAATTTAATCAATTACTTCTTAGTATTAAGTGCTACCTTGTTACTGCATGCTTTTGTGACCTATAGTATTTTCTTTAAAACATTCACTGGTTTAAATCCAATCACGTTTTTCAAAAAGATGGAAACTTCGATCACTTTTGCTTTTTCAACAGCTTCATCAAATGCAACTATCCCTGTAACCCTAGAAACAGCAACCAAGCGTCTAGGGGTTAATAATAAAGTTGCCTCGTTTACCATTCCACTGGGTGCCACCATTAATATGGACGGGACTGCCATCATGCATGGTGTTGCCACAGTCTTTATTGCACAGGCTTTTAATATTCACTTAAGTCTTTCAGATTATGGGGCTGTTATTCTGACCGCGACTTTAGCCTCAGTAGGCACCGCAGGCGTACCTGGTGTCGGTTTAATAATGCTCGCCATGGTATTGAATCAAGTGGGGTTGCCAGTTGAAGGTATCGCCATGATCCTTGGGGTCGATAGATTGTTGGATATGATCCGCACTGCCGTTAACATTACTGGTGACAGTGTGGTCACCTGTATTGTTGCGAAGTCAGAAGGAGAGATGGACATTGATGTATTTAACGACCCGAATGCAGGTGCTATCGATGAGTCAGTACAATTAGGCGAAACCAAGCAATAACAGAGCTGGTGGCTTGTTACATTGGTTTAAAAACCCAGTTTGAACTGGGTTTTTTATGCTATTAACTTTTAGTACAAGCCTAGATTGCAATAGGATCAATACAAGCTGAAAAGGTTTAGCTAAATGCGTCGATAATACTGCATTGCGAATGTTGATCGCCGTGACACTGTTGTGTGATCTTGGTTAATTGATTAACAATCGCTTGCTGCTGTTGAATACGCATCTCGATTTCCTTAATTTTCTCTAAGGCAATCTTTTTTACATCTGCGCTACTTCTGTTTTCATCCTCACCGAGTACTAATAATGCTTTACATTCTTTTAGGTTAAAACCTGCCAACTTAGTTTTATGGATAAAATGTAGTTGTTTTAATATTTTTGGAGTGTAAAAACGATAATCATTTTCTCCCCTAGGCGGTGTGCTAATCAAACCAATAGATTCATAATGACGAATCGATTTGACTGACAACCCCGTTTCTTTTGCTGCTTGGCTGATTGAATACATAGCGGCTCCTACCTGTCGCAGAGTGTTAAAGTCATACGTTATAAAATTATGATTTATATGTTCATAATTTATAAGATCATTGTTTAGTGTCACTATTACACATTAACGTGTAATAGTGATTTCTATACTTATTTATCAATGTCGATTTTAATGCGTTTTAACAATAAAGAATTACTTAACACCGTTAAACTTGATGCCGTCATCGCAATGGCCGCTAGGGTAGGGTTTAAATAACCAAAAGCAGCCGCTGGAATAGCTAAACTATTAAAGATAAATGCCCAGAATAAGTTTTGACGAATGGTTGACCAAGTACTGCGTGATATTTTAATCGCCACTGCAATCAAACGAGGATCGTCGCGCATTAATGTCATTGAAGCAGTTTGTTTTGCAACATCACTGCCCCCTCCCATTGCTATACTGACGTCTGCTTTTGCTAATGCAGGCGCATCATTAACACCATCACCTACCATGGCAACCAGTGATTGTTGTTGTAATGTCGACAGCTGTTGCAGTTTTTGTTCAGGCGTTTGCTCAGCAAAGTAACTTTTTATACCCAGCTTCTTGCTCATCGACTGCACTACATTTTCCTTATCTCCACTGATAAGTGTGGTTGCTAAACCTAATTCATGTAAGTCTGAAATAGCTTGTTGGCTTTCAGCACGCACTTGATCTTCAATAGTAAAATAGCCGATCAGATATTGTTGATAACAAACATAAATAATATTATCTGTTGAGTCTGGCTTAACACCATGAATAGCAAGTTGCTGTATTAAATCGATATCAAATCGCGCTAATATCTTAGCATTACCTGCAATCACGACTTGGTTATTAAAATGACCTTGAATGCCTTCACCATGGATACTACTAATGTCACTCACGTCCATTGCCTGTACATTAAGTGTTTGACAATGTGCACTGACCGCTTTGGCTATGGGGTGCTTGCTTGCCTGTTGTAAACCCAATAATAACGGCAAAAAGTCTTTATCAAAGGCAGTAATATTATTTAAACTAACTTGCCCTTTAGTTAAAGTACCTGTTTTATCAAAGGCAATGTGAGTTAGTTTATGTGCAAGCTGTAACGTATTAATATCTTTTATTAAAATACCTTTTTGTGCAGCTAAGCCGGTACCCACTACCATAGCCGTTGGTGTCGCTAAACCTAACGCACAGGGGCAGGCGATCACTAATACCGCAACACTGTGGATTAATGCCTGTTCAAAATCACCATTATATAACCACCATGCACTAAACGTGACCAGCGCAATGGCTAATACAATCGGTACAAAAATAGCACTTATTCTATCAACCAACTGTAATATAGGCGCTTTACTCATTTGCGCTGACTCAACTAATTGGATAATCTGATACAATTTAGTTTGTTCTTTAACAGCGGTGCTTTTCATTAATAAAACACCATCGCCATTAATGGTACCGGCAAAGGCTGTATCTTTTACTTGCTTGAGTATTGGTTTACTTTCACCGGTTAATAACGACTCATCAATATAACTGCTTCCTTCTAAAATAATTCCATCAACAGGTACTTTATCACCGGCAGCGATTTGTATTAGATCGTTCACTTGTACTTGATCAATCAGCACGCGTTTAAATTCTTTGCCTTTTTTGACTAAAGCATCAACAGCTTGTAATTTACTAAGCGCACTCACGGCTTTTGAGCTAGCTTGTTTAGCCTGAAACTCCAAAAACTTCCCTAAACGGATCAATACAATCACTAAACTACTGCTTTCAAAATAAAGATGCCCAGCATGTCCTGTTAATATCATATACAGGCTAAAAAAGTAGGCGGCAGAGGTGCCTAACACCACTAGCACATCCATATTTGCTGAACGTCCTTTAATGCTTCTCCATGCTCCTTTATAGAAACGAGCGCCGACAATAAATTGCAAAGGGGTCGCCAAGGCAAACTCTAACCAAGGTGATAATAGCGGGGCATCATTAAATAGCATACTCACCATGGCCAACCAAAATGGCAAGCTTAGTAATAGCGCAATAGCTAAACCGAGTTTTTCATGTAACTGTTTTTTATCTTCTTTTTGTTGTTTCGCTAATTGTTGTTGCTGTGAGTTTAGTGCTTTTTTTTGTGTTAATGGGTAGGGACTTAAATCGACAAGTTCACTAATGAATGTGTCGTTGACAAAGCTGGCTAGGGTTTCAATATACACAGTCTGCGTTGCAAAGTTAGCTTTAACATCAACAACTAATGGATGTTTTTTTAAGGCTGTAACCGTTGATTCAACACAGCTTGAGCAAGACCACTCAGCTTCAAAAATAACTTGTTGATGATCCGTTTGATAGCCTTTTTGCTCTAAAATAGTCATAATTTGTGGCGCAAGCGGGGCATTTAATAGCGACTTATTGACGTCTAAACTTGCTTTTTCTAGTGTGATATTTACATTCGCCTCTATGCCATCAAGAGTATTAAAGGCAGCACTTAGCTTACTCGCACAACTTGCACAATTCATACCATAGACAGGGAATGTTATTTGTTGCGTTGTTGTCATATCAGTTATCTCCTGCTTATTGTTTATCCAGTAATAGGTTGTTCATAAAAGACTAAAAAGCCTTACTGTATAGTTTCGATGCATAAAGCATAACCCTTACCCTTAGGGTAATGTCAAACCTAATTAAGACATTTTATTAACGCTTGTAATTTTTGCATATTTCAATATCATCAACTGGATATAAAAACAGTTGATTTAACTATGCAATTTAACTATATCTAATCGTTTATCACATCATTCTATTTAAGGTTTGTCATGATATGAGTAAAGATACTCGCTATCCGAATACAGAGGCGAATGTTAAAACACCTTTGCAGCGTAAAATAGTACATATCGATATGGACTCATTTTTTGCATCGGTAGAAATGCGTGATCAACCAAATTATAAAGATATACCGCTTGCTGTTGGAGGAAGTACTTCACAGCGAGGGGTGATCAGTACTTGTAACTATAATGCACGACAATATGGCGTACATTCCGCAATGCCAACCTCTCAGGCTTTGAAGTTATGTCCGCAATTAACTGTGGTACCTGGTCGAATGCACGTTTATAAAGCTGTTTCGAAACAGATAAGAGCTATTTTTGAGCGCTATACCCACCTTATAGAACCGTTATCGTTAGATGAGGCATTCCTTGATGTTACAGAATGCCGACAATTACATGGTTCGGCCACGTTAATAGCTGAAGCCATTAGAAATGATATACGCAATGAATTGAATTTGACTGCTTCAGCGGGCGTTGCTCCCATCAAGTTTCTGGCCAAAGTCGCTTCTGATCTGAATAAACCAGATGGCCAATGTGTTATTCCACCGGATCAAGTTCAAGGTGTCATCGATACACTGCCTCTTGAGAAAATACCGGGTGTGGGTAAAGTCAGTTTAAAAAAACTTCATCAGGAAAACTTTTACCTTTGTGAAGATATTAAAAATACTGATTATCGTGAATTACTTAGAAAATTTGGTCGCATGGGATTATCGTTATGGAATTACAGCCATGGCATTGATGAACGGGAAGTGATCACTGAACGAGAGCGAAAATCGGTTGGAGTAGAACGAACATTTTCAAGCAATATTTCAACTTTTGATGAATGTTGGCAGTTCATTGAACAGCACCTTTATCATGAATTGGATAAACGATTAGAACGTGCTTCCCCTTCTAAAAAAATTACCAAACAGAGCATTAAAATTAAGTTTGCTGATTTTCAATTAACTACCATAGAACATGGGCAAAAGCAGCTAAATTTATCGCATTTTCGCGAGTTACTACAGGAAATTCTACAACGACAACAGGGTCGAGAGATAAGGCTACTCGGTCTCAGTGTCATGTTAAAACCTGAAGTACAAGAAAAGCAGCTTAATTTAGATTTATAAAGTATTGAAGTGTGCTAATTAACCATTGCTGTTTTTAGCATACAAAAAATTAACAAAGCATCGAAAGATAAGAAGGTACTAAAAATTAGCAAGGTGTAAAAATAGTTATACCTTGCCAATTATTATCACATCGAGATGTTACGAATACCTTCATAAATAAATTGAATCGCTAACGCAGCGAGGATCACGCCTAAAAAACGTCGTAAGATTTCATCACCGGTTTTACCTATGACTTTTTTTAAGTACTTTGATGTGACCATAGCGAACAAGGTTATTACTAAAACACTGATGATGGCAGCGCTAACCGAGACCACTGAATTACCTTCTGTATTTTGAGAAAATAATAAAATAGCTAAAGTTAAGGTACCAGGCCCTGCTAATAAGGGAATCGACATTGGAAACACTGAAATATCCGCGTCTTTTTCAGTCTTAGCAAATTTTAACTCCTGTGTGATCATCATAAAGGCGGTATAGAAAAGTAATAAACCGCCGGAAATGCGTAAGGAGTTAATATTAATGCCAAGGTGATAAAACAATGCCTCACCGTAATTACCAAATAAAATGAGCGTTACACCACTTATTAAAACTGACTTTATGGCCATTAAGTTACGGTATTTTTGATCACTACCAGAAGTTAGTGAATTAAAAATAAGCGCCGAACCAATGGGGTCAATAATAACCAATAAACCGGTCATAGCGTGCAAGTATAGTGTAATGTCCATTTTATTATCTCAGTACCGCTTTAAAATATAAGGTGTGCTATTCCAGCAATCACAGGCAAAGTCACCAGAGTACGAAGAATAAAAATGATAAATAATTCAACAATATTAATCGGTATTTTACTGCCTATTAATAACGCACCGACTTCACTCATATAGATTAATTGAGTCACAGACATTGCAGCAATGATGAAACGGGTCATATCAGATTCGATAGAAGCCGCTAGAATCGATGGAATAAACATATCTGCAAAACCGACCACAATAGTGGTTGATGCTTGTTCAGCTTCTGGAATTTGTAATAGTTCAAGTAGTGGAATAAATGGCATGCCTAAATAATTAAAAATAGGCGTATATTCAGCAATAACCAAGGCTACCGTACCAATCGCCATGATCACTGGGATCACACCAAAGACCATATCAATAACATTTTTTAAGCCATCTACTATTGTATGTTTAATTCCTTTGGAATGTTCAGCACGCTCTAATGCTTGATGTAATCCCCAAGATAAAACATGGTGACCTTCAGGCGTTTTTTCATCATTTTCGTGACGTGAAGAACCATCAATATAAGTGTCTTTTTTAAAGCATAAAGGCGGTAATTTAGGCACTACGATAGCAGCAACTAAACCGGCTGCACATACAGAGAGGTAAAAAGGTAAAAATAAGTACTCTAATTTAACTTGTGCAATCACCACCAATGAAAAGGTAATGGATACAGCAGAGAACGTTGTACCAATAACAGCCGCTTCACGTTGCGTATAAAAACGTGATTCATATTGTTTACTGGTTAATAGAATACCAACACTGCCGTCACCTAACCAAGATGCCATACAGTCAATGGCACTACGGCCAGGTAAGTTAAATACAGGACGCATAATCTTGGTTAATAAGGTACCAAATAATTCTAACAAACCAAAATTAAGCAATAAAGGTAGTAACAAACCAGCAAAAATAAATACACAAAGTAAAATAGGTAATAGGTCGTTCAACACTAAGGCCCCTGTATTACCTGAGTTGATCATTTCTGGGCCAACTTGCCAATAGGTTAGAGTGATAAAAATCGCGCCTAATACGCGTACCAACAACCAAGCAGGGCTGACGTTTAATAATCCATTTAAAAATTCATTATTTACTAAAAAAGCAGGTTTAATAAATTTACATAATAAACTTAAAACCGCAGTAGTTAGCACCACTAAGGTTACGATCAATGTGGCAGAATCTCCTAGAAACGCTTGTAGGGCTTTGGAGATAATCGCGATCGGGATAGTTAACGCATTATCGTAATTAATAGGCGTCATAAATAATAATAAGCCAATTAAAGAGGGAATAATAAACGTCAAAATCGTCGCGAATGTAAATGATTTTTTTTCTGTCACACTGTCTACCTTTGTTAAGTTTATTAGCATTAAAAGCTAAGTTTAATAGCGCAATCACGCGCAAGGCGGCAAGGGTACTTGCTTTATATTCTGTTGTAAATCGACATGTACTAACATTTACTGAACCAGATCAGAAAAAGTTAAATTAAGGCAAAAAAGGGGGGCCAAAACTCGCTGTTAGTAAAGTAAGTTAGCTAATTTAAATCAGTGAATAGAAAGTAAGGGGATAGCTAACTGCTTATTAGCTTCTGTAATTTGAACGGCAACGGACACAGTTAATGGTGCATTATCGCTTAATACCTATAAAACTATTTTTCAGCCGATAATTAAGGCGAGTTATGATTAAAAATGTGATCCATTACGTTTACTTATTGATACTGAATAAATCAATTTTCATAAATCAATCTATACTCTTAACCACTATAATCACTATTTACAATGACTTGATAAGAAAGAAGCCTTATGAGCAGAGAATTAATTGTTGAATCAGCAAAAAATTTAAAAAAAGCATTACCACTGATGATGAAATATTCAGTCCCGACCACACCCAGTAATTATGCACTTTGGTATAATTATGCAGCAGAAAAAAATGTTGCATTAAAAGAGTCAATGGATAAATTATTGAAAGATAATGATAACTGCCCACCTATTCAAGCTGAATCCTTGTATCGAGAACATATTCGTTCGGAAGAAGAGAATGCAACCTCAGAGCTCCGTACCTCCATTGAAAAAATGATGCTTCAGCTTGATAAGTCAATTATTGATACCCATTCTGATACCAATCAATTTCAACAATCTTTTGAAAAGACTGTCGCTAATATTAGTAAAGTGGAAGAAGAAGGCTGGTCTATCGATGAGGTGATCGGGTTATTAAAGAATCTAGAAAGAGATGCCAAACAGATGCGTAATGCAACGCGTTTTTTTGGTAATAGCTTAAGCGTTGCAAAAAGTGAAATTGATTCATTAAAAGAACAGTTAGTGCAAACTCGCCATGCGGCTATGTATGACTCTTTAACTGGATTATTTAATCGCAATGCATTTGATACTGAGTTATCTGCGTATTTAAAAGCCGATACCAAAGGTTTATGCCTTATTCTTTGTGATATCGACCATTTTAAAAAATTCAATGATACCTGGGGACATTTATTAGGCGACCAAGTCTTAAAAGCAGTCGGTAGAAAAATCAATGATGTTATGCGCAATGGGAGCACGGCTTATCGATTTGGTGGTGAAGAGTTTGTGATGTTATTACCTAAAACAAATGTACGAATCGCACGGCAATTTGCCGAAACCACACGAAAACAATTTGAAAAATTGACCTTAAAAGACAAACGTTCAGGACAAATGATCAATAACATCACCGCATCGTTTGGTGTCGTTGAAAGTAAATCGGGTGAAAGCATCAGCGAATTAATCGCACGGGCCGATGACTATTTATATAAAGCAAAACGTTTAGGTCGTAATCGGGTTTTACCAATATAACGAACATGGCAAAGCCAAAGCTCAACCCCTGCCCACAGTTATATTTTTCGATACAACGATAGCTTTCAGTTACAACGATAGTTTTAATTACAGCTTTGTTTAAAGCTGTAATTGAAGTTTTGGTTACAACTTTATTTATAGGACTAGCTGTCAAAGATGCCAACGCATTGAAAATAGTTAACTTAATAAACAGTGTTTATTGACTATTCATTAATCTGCCCATACAGTAAGTTTTTCAAGGTGCTAATAACGTTCTCAATGTTGTAGCACCTCACTGATGCAAAGTCATGGAAAGCTGAGACGCTGCATTTATTTTTTAGTTTACTGATATTTTAGGGATCCTCATGGAATTATACGGTAGTTATACTTCGCCTTTTGTACGCCAATGTCGTATTGCATTTTTACAAACAGCATTAGATTTTGATTTCATTGAAATAGACATGGTCAAAAGCGCAGAGTTATCGCCAACCCAAAAAGTACCTTTATTGGTTGATTGTGAATTACAATTAACAGACTCTAGCTCGATTTTAACGCATATCTATGAAGTAGCAGGGGAAGACTTTTTATCAGATGTAGAAGAAGTTGAGCTCTACCATATGACCAATACCTTGATGGATGCATACGTAAACTTATTTATGTTAGCTAAGTTTGATGGCATCACGCCTGAAAAAAGCCTGTATTTAACACGTCAACAGCAGCGTACACAATCAGGGTTAGTGGCGATGAATAACAAAAAGTTTAGCCAAGCTTTACCATTAACCAATGCAGAAATGAGAGTAGCCGTATTTCTTGACTGGGCAACGTACCGAGATCTTTTATCATTAAAGGATCTGCCGAATTTACAACATCTATTAACCCTAGCGAATACAGACCCAATCTTTGTAGAAACAGCACCTGTAGGGTAAAGACTGAGTGTTTAACGAATCAATTACTTAGCTAACTATTAATTGACTCATCAATCGATAAAAACAAAAAAGCCGCTTTTTGCTAACTAATAAGGTTAACAATAAAGCGGCTTTTTTTATGGTCATTGTTTTTATGAGCATTTTTTTATAGTTGTTAATAAGCTTAACTGAACTACTACAAACTTAATTAAACGTTATTCTACTTTAATAATCTTACAAGTATTGGTGAAACCTTGTTTAACATTATCACCGTGTGTTAATAAGATTAGATCGCCAATTTTAATTAAACCCGATGACTTAAGCGTTTCTAGCGCATTAGCAATGAACTCAATACTGTTTGTCGTTGTAGAGTCAAACTTAACCGGTGTTACACCACGGTATAGAGCACAGTAATTTAATGTTTGTTGATTGCTTGATAATGCATAAATTGGCAGACCAGAACTCAAACGTGACATTAATAATGGGGTAGAGCCAGAGGCTGTTAAAGCAACAATCGCTGTCACGCCATTAGTATGGTTAGCCGCATACATAGTCGTCATGGCTAAAGCTTCACCTGGATCATCAAAGGTATAATTGATACGGTGATTAGAAACGTTAATGCTTGGATGTTTTTCAGCACCAATACACACTTCGCTCATTGCTTTAACCGTTTCAACAGGGTAATCACCCGCAGCGGTTTCACCCGATAACATAACCGCATCAGTACCATCTAATACCGCATTAGCGACATCCATTACTTCAGCACGTGTTGGCATCGGTGCGCTGATCATTGATTCCATCATTTGCGTTGCAGTGATCACTACACGATTTAAACGACGAGCAGTACGGATCATATCTTTTTGAACACCCACTAATCGAGCATCACCAATTTCAACACCTAAATCGCCACGGGCAACCATCACCACATCAGACGCTAAAATAATGTCTTCTAAAGCTTCTTTAGTTTCAACTGCTTCAGCACGTTCTACTTTAGCGACTATTTTTGCAAAACAGCCTGCTTCCTGTGCTAATTTTCGTGCGTAATGTAAATCAGCACCATTGCGAGGAAATGAAACGGCAAGGTAATCACAACCAATTTCAGCAGCAGTAAAAATATCTCTTTTATCTTTCTCTGTTAACGCAGCGGCAGATAAACCACCACCTTGTTTATTAATTCCTTTATTGTTAGATAAAGGTCCGCCAATAGTAACAACCGTATGTACTTTATTACCTTCAACAGATTCAACTTTTAGTTGAACGCGGCCATCATCTAATAACAATACATCGCCGGTATCAACTTCCTGCGGTAATGTTTTGTAATCAAGGCCAACTTGTTGCTGGTTACCTTGGCCTTTTTCAATATCGCTATCGAGTGTAAATTTATCACCAATAGTCAATTGTATTTTGTTGTTCTCAAAAGTAGATACGCGAATTTTAGGACCCTGTAGATCCCCCATGATAGCTACTTCTTTACCTAATCTACTCGCGATCTCTCTTACTTGCTGGGCACGTTTTACGTGATCAGCGGCTTCACCGTGAGAGAAATTCATACGTACCATATTAGCGCCAGCAGCAATAATCTGTTCTAAATTATTACCACGATCCGTTGCGGGGCCTAAAGTGGTTACGATTTTGGTACGTCTTGGCATGTTAACTCCTGTTAAAAATAAAAAGATAAGTATAAAGGGGGTTAATGAACTTTCGATTACAACTTATGTTATCACGATTATTAGCTATGGTTTTTCACTATAGTTCTTCGCTATGATCATTAGCTGTGAGTATTGGGAACAATTGTTAGGGAAGCTAACTTGCAAACGGCTCACATTAAAGCGAGTGAACGTTTGCAAGATAAAAAATGTCTAATCTTCTGTTTTTTCAAAACGAGAATCTTTAATACCCGCTTTAACGCGTTTTAAATTATCTCTAAATTTAGCGCCACGGCGTAACGTAAATCCAGTGGTCAATACATCAATCAATACCAGTTGTGCAATACGTGACGACATAGGCATATAAATATCAGTATCCTCAGGCACGCCTAGCGATAACACTAAATTGCTTTGTTCAGCTAAAGGCGAGTTAGCCGCTGTTAATGCGATTACAAAGGCATCGTTTTCACGTGCAAGTTGAGCAACTTCGACCAAAGGTTTAGTGCGCCCAGTATGAGAGATCAAAACAATTACATCACCTTCAGTGCAGTTAATGCAGCTCATGCGTTGCATCACCACATCATCAAAACACGATACCGGAATGTTAAAACGGAAAAACTTATTAAGTGCATCGTGCGCAACCGATGAAGAAGCACCTAAACCAAAGAAAGATATTTTATTTGCTTGTGTAAGCACATCCACGGCACGATTGATCAAATTTACATCTAAGCCGTTCTTCGCTGCATTCAAACAAGCCATCGTCGACTCGAAAATTTTCGAAGTATAAGCTTCAGGGCCATCATCTTCATTCACATTACGGTTCACATATGGGGTACCATTCGCTAAACTTTGTGCTAAATGTAGTTTAAAATCAGGAAAACCCTTAGTGTCTAAGCGACGACAAAAGCGGTTAACCGTCGGCTCACTGACTTCTGCTATTTTTGCTAAATTAGCAATGCTAGAGTGAATAGCTGTTTGTGGAGACGCCAAAATAGCTTCCGCTACTTTGCGTTCAGATTTACTAAATGTATCGAGATTTTTTTTAATTAACTCTAAAGTATTCATTATATTGTTCACTCAGTAGTAACGATGCGATTAGTGTCTAGTAAGAATTTTTGTAACTAGAAATGAAATAAAACTACAAAAAAATCGTTTAAATTCTAAATGGATTATAAAGTAGCCTGCTTTTCTTGTCATTTTATTACATAAAAACAATGTTTTAGATCAAATAAAAAAGGCTAAAATAAAAAAAACTGAGAGGCTGATCTGCCTCTTGATCAAAGAAACTTAAAAAGTGTAGGAGCAGAACCATGTTATCAGTTGTTGCAGATGTCGGTGGCACCAATATACGTTTAGCAGTGTTAGACATCGCCAGTGGTGAAATGTCTAAAGTAAGAGAGTATCCATGTGCACAATTCATCACTTTAGAATCTGCATTAGCGCAATATTTTGCTACTTTATCAGATCCCGTTAGTCACCTTTGTGTTGGCATTGCTTGCCCAGTTGAAGATGATTTAGTCAGCATGACCAACTTGAGCTGGCAGTTCTCAAAAAGTGAGTTACAGCACAAGCTAGATTTAAAAACGCTCTATGTTATCAATGATTACACCGCTATTTCACTGGCTGTCCCTTTTGTTGACGATAAGCAAAAAATTCAAATTGGTGGTGGTGAAGTGGTCGACAATGCAGTGAAAGCTATATTTGGACCTGGCACTGGATTGGGCGTATCCCATCTTATTAAACACGATCAAAAATGGGTGAGTTTAGATGGAGAGGGCGGACATTCTAGTTTTGCACCTAATACATCACAACAAGCCGATGTTTTATTATTATTACAATCGCAGTTTGGTCATGTATCCAATGAGCGCTTATTATCTGGCCAAGGTTTAGTGAATATTTATCATGCACTTTGCCGTCTTGCTGGTAAACAACCTGAGTTTTTTGAACCCGCTGAAATTACCAAATCAGCATTAGCGGCAGAATGCGAAATAGCTGAACAAACATTAACCTTGTTTTGCCAAGCAATGGGTGGTTTTGCCGGCAACTTAGCTTTGAACTTAGATTGTAAGGGCGGCGTTTATATTGCTGGTGGTATCGTGCCTCGCTTTATCGACTTCTTCCAAAATAGTGAGTTCCGTGCATTTTTTGAAGCTAAAGGGCGTTTTGCAGGCTTTTTGAAAACAGTACCTACTTACTTAATTACCCATGAAAATCCTGGTTTATTAGGCGCAGCCGTCTATTTACAACAAGAATTGTCATAAATATCTGAATAATGAGCGTTAATAGTTGATTTACAGCACCGAGTTAACTATCATGCGCTCCGCTTATCTAATACATACGCACTTCCAGTATGATTAATGAGCAGTTTTAAAATTTACGGAGAATTGGCCGAGTGGCTGAAGGCGCACGCCTGGAAAGTGTGTAAGGGGCAACCCTTCGAGAGTTCGAATCTCTTGTTCTCCGCCACATTTATAAACCCCCTTGCTTACTGGAGGGGGCGTATTTCAAGGGCTTAAGAGAGTTAGTGTAACTACCTAGTGGTACAAAGGGTAGGTACAAATGAGTATTATGACATCCCCATACAAACATCCTAAAACTGGTGTTTATTATTTCAGAATGGCTGTTCCAAAAGCGTTAATACCTTTTATTGGAAAAACAGTCTTTAAGTCCTCCTTACGAACTAAAAACCTCATTGAAGCAAAGCAGTCTTTTGGAAAGTATCTTGAAGAAGCTAACAAACAGCTTGCTTTAGCTAAGTTGCAGTTATCAAAAGAATCCGATATTGAGCTTAGCGAGAGAGACTGCGCTATCATTGCAGAGCGTTGGTTTGATTACATTAGAGATCAAATAGAAACGTCAAGCGGTTACAGTAGCATCCTTAAATATGAGCGTGATAAAGGTGGTCATATCCATGAGTTTGGATTATCTGATACACTTTCGCTATCTGGTCATGAGATTGATTTTGCTTCTCCTGCTCAGCTTCAAGAACTTTCAAATGATTTAAAAGAATCTATACAAGCTCAATTAGTCCGTGAAGGTCTAGTAGTCTCCTTTAATAGTGATTCATTCAGACGCTTAGCTGTTTCTTTCTATCATTATGTACATCGTTTAGAAGCCTTATGTAGAGCTCGTCATAAGCGTGACTTTGGTTATAACCCAATTATCAATCCTATATCTGAAAAGCCCTTATCTATCTCTCTGAAAGAGGTAAAAGAGCTTAAAAAGAGCATAAACGTAGATAACCCAATATCTGATTTGTTTCAGCGTTATAAAGATTCTGAGATCATAACGGATAAAAGTAGAAAAACCTTGGATGAAACCGAATTGCAGGTTAAAAGACTGATTGAGCTTATTGGTGATATTGATGTGAGTGAGTTGAACAGAGCTCATATAGTTGAATATAGAGATACTTTGTTACAACTACCGAAGTCAAAAAAACAATCGATTAGAGGTCTACCCTTATTAAAACAGGTTGAGTTAGTGAAAAAAGAAGGGCTTGAAACAATTAAACCTATGACTGTTAAGAATAGCTTGAAGAAACTATCCCCAGTATTTAGTTTTGCTGTTGAATTAGCTTTAATAAATACCAACCCTATTACAGGTGTAAAAACCCCTAAAGCAAAGAAAAAAATAGAGTGTGACAAAGATAAAGGCTATACAGCTGCTGAAGTAGAATTGATATTTAGTGTTGATGTATTTAAAGATGCGTATGCTCATAAACCTTATGGAATGGCTTGTTACTGGATTCCATTAATGTGTAGATATACTGGTGCAAGAATTGAAGAAATGGCACAGCTTGATAAATCAGATATTGTTAAACATCAAAATGGGATTCATTATTTCAATATTCGTAGGGGTGAGGGACAAAGTGTTAAAACGGACTCTTCTTTAAGGCATCTCCCAATTCCTGAACACCTTATTGAATTAGGTTTTCTTGAATATGTGGAAGCTTCTCAAGGTCGTTTATTTCCAGACCTTAAAGAAAATAAATATGAGTCAAAATCACCCTGTTTATCCAAATGGTGGAGCGATGTGGTAGAGGAACTAGGGGTCTCTATTGACCAACCCTTTCATGCCTTTAGGCATACCTTTAAAACTATAATGCGTAGTTTAGAGGTTTCTGACACTATTAGTGATGCTATTACTGGACATAAGACAAAGGGTGTAGGGGCGTCTTATGGTACGGTTGAGTTAACTATTAAAAAGAAAGTTATTGACCGAGTACCTCGTCTTGATTTAACTAGATTATAAGTTGTTATTCTGATGATAGTCCGCTTGTGTCCATTCATTAGTCTACTTACTTATTAGTTAATACCTAGCGCGATATCCCACCAGCTTATTAACCTTTAGATTTCTTTCTGAGTTACTGCTGGTGGTTTGTAGCGTTAATGTTTGTTTATTATAGCTATGTTGTAAAATCCTCTTCCTTGATTTTTTCTATAAGATCTTCATTGCTCATGGTAAGGTCTACTTCATCAAGAGGTTTACCCCAGAAGTATTTTATGAACCTGCCTAGTTTCTCTGACTCAATTGCTTTATTTGCTTTTTTCAATATCTCATAAGCTGTCTCTTGGTCTTCTTCTGCTAATGCTCCTTCCGTCTCCTCGGGATCTTCAGGTATTGTCCAGTCAGTGCATTTCTTTAATTCGTCACGGCTTGGTTTAAGCATTGGTAGCTTTGTAATAGGATGCTTGGGTACGTTGCTTCCATTCTTAAAGAATCCTGCTTCAATAATTTGTCTTCTGACCTTACGCCAAGTACCTATGGTCGATTCAGCTAGACCTAATATTTTTACAGTAACTTTCTTACTTGGCTCTTTGTCCCGCTGCATTAGTTTAAGGAATTGCTGCCATTTTAGCTCATCCCGTTGGTTATTCGTTAACTGTAATGCGTTGTGCTCTGTATTGATTGTAAGGGCTCTTTTAAGCGGTACGCCTTCAGTGTATACCTTTACTGTAATTTGCTTATAACGACCTCCTTTGGTTCTCTCCTTGATCTTTGAGTAAGCCTCGTATCTATGGAACCCATCCACAATGATATATTTATCTTTGTTATTAGGATCTTCTATTACTTCAATGGGAGCAAGCCTAGCCCTTTTGTTCTCACTAAGGCTCTTAATAATGCCTTTAATGTGCTCCTTTGATGCACGTTCTAGATTTGATTTTTCACCATATGGAGAAGTCCTCGGGTCTCTCACTTGGTATCTTCTATCTTCTGCATTGATTGCTGATAGGGTTATCTTTCTGCTTTCCATTTTATTTTTATTGTTTTGTTCTTTAGTTGTAGTCTAAATGTATATTAGACTACTTTTAGGGTTCCCTCCTTGTATCCCCAAGCGATACAGCCACTACTGATAATAACTATAAATTAAATGTTAAGTTTCCATAGTCTCCCTGCATGAATCCGTGGTGGTGCCCAGATCCTGAATTAAAAATATTAAGGTTGTTGCTTGCTGTAGTTCATACACAGGGGGGAGGGGCGGGGCATTGGTACGCCTATGACGATTGCCTAGTTTAACGATATTTAACCAAAACGTGTTTTACAAAAGTTCATTTTTTAGATGCCTTATAAAGCCTACACTGTTGTGTACACCCTAATATATTCTCAAGTGTACACATGTGTACGGTTGGTTGTGGTTTTCCTGTAGAGCCCGTTGTGTGAAGGCTTATAGGGTCACAATGATATTCTAAAAGTCCAAAGGTTCATTAATGTTAGTGTTTCTTTATAGCTCTGGCATCTCTAGCCAAAGATTCACTTTTTACAAGCTCCTCTTGTGTTTTATCACCTCTTAACCAATTTACATCCATAGACTGGTTCAACTCATCCAACTGAATCCATAGATCTTTATTTAGTACAGGTTTCTTATTACTATTTTTCCATTCGTTAAGTTTCCAGCTCTTAATATGCTGTGTAATACCATCAACAACATATTTACTAACCGTAGTCACGATTATTTGCTTATCTGAATTATTTTTCTTTATTATTTCAAGAGCATTAATAGCAGCGGTTAAAGCCATTTGATTGCTAGTTGTATGTGCCACTGAACCTTGTTTCTCTAGTCGTTTTCCAGTACGTATCAACACTATTCCCCATCCGCCTGATTTAGCTTGCGGAGTACATGATCCACTTACATATGCTCGTACGATGTTATTAGTGTCTTTTAGAGTTGATGTCATGCTATTCCTTATCTATTTAATATTGTTAATTTAGTGCCTAAAGGCTCGTGTTTTAACTTCATAGGTGATTGGTGGTAGGAAATTTTATCAATGGATTATTTTTCTGTAAAGTATTGATAATAATGATTTATATTAAAATTTTATCAAAAGTTAGCAATGCAAAATAGTCAATAAAGTGCAACTAATTATATAAGTCGTTAGTTTCGTAGGAGGTTATTTTGGGTCGAAACATAAGGGCATATAGACCTCATGCAGATAGGTGAAGTTTTTAGACAATTGCTTACTTATCTAAAGCTCTTTGAACAGTTGATAGTGATACACCAACTGATACTGCTATTTTTCTTAAAGATATTCCTTGCGCTCTTAATTTATGAATACGCTGGTGGTTTGCTTTATTAGTAGGCCTACCTTTATATTTACCTGCTGCTTTAGCTCTCTCTATACCCTCTTGACGTCTTTCTTGGATAATTGCTAACTCAAACTGAGCCACTGCACCTAGCATATTTAGCATTAACTCTGACATGTGGTCATTACCACTAGCCGTGAAGGTTAAGTTTTCCTTATGAAACCTCACGCTAATACCTTGGTTATTCCATTCATTAATCAGTTGCTTTAGATCAGCCAAGTTACGTGCTAGACGATCAATGCTATGAGCGTGAATAGTATCTCCCTCTCTAACGTAGTCTTTAAGTTCCGTTAGTGCAGGACGTTTAGTTGAACCTCCACTGCATTTATCAATGAAGGTCTTATCAAAAGGTATTCCTGTATCAGTAAGCTGACGGTTAGTATTTTGGTCTACTGTAGAGACTCGAAGATAAGCAATATGTGCCACGTAGTGTACCCGTTTGGTTCTTAGAGGTGATAAAGGTTAATGTACCTAATAAATAAAATCAACTCTAACGGGTACTGTTTGATCAGTATCTGACCGTAGTCATTTGGGTATACCTAATGGGTACTGTAAGTTAAAATCAACTCTGTAATTGCTAAGTTTCTGTATATTAATCAAATTCAGCAACCATATTACAATGGTCGTTCAATCTTTGTAAAAATGCTTCAATACTAGTTATGCCACTTAAGCTTTGGTAATCACCTGTGGATGAGTGTTCTATAGATGCAGCTATTAATGCAGCTGAACTATATACTCTCTTAAGCATTAATTTCCTGCATAGTATTTCGTACCTTGCAAGATATGAAATTCCTGTTGCTTTAGGGTACTTTCCATTTACTGGTAGATATGCAGTACTACGTTTATCCTCATCAGCTAGAAACCCATTCATTACAGGGAAGAAATTCATATTAATTGATGCAGATCGTCTAGTAGCTTCAGAGTCTTCAACTAAAATAATATATCCCATAAATGGCGGTGTCCCAGCTGGGAAAGCATCCTCTTCAATTGCAGTGCTCAAATCGAACCCACTGCCTAGAACTTCTTCAGTTCGGTTGTTAAAATTATTACCAATTGAACCGACTTGAGATTTAAGCTCTACTGCAGCTACAAGTTTCCCTTGGTAAACTACAACAATATCCCAAGATTTATGAGGTCTAAAATATCCAGGAAGCTGTGATGTATTTTTACCAGTATGTACTTCATAATCCTCTAAATTTGAATCATCAATAACATGCTGCACTAAGTTGACAAAGCCATCGAGGGTTTTCCCTCCTAATACACCTGTCCCACCATTTCTTGTATTCCAGAAATGCCTAACTGCATTTTTTATCACTTCGGTCATATTTTATCCTAATAGTTGAGTTTCTTGCTCATTAAAGTTATACAGTTGTGCTGTCAATTGCTTAGCTCTTTGTAAGTCATTTGTTATAGCTGCAAGTCTAAGCTTTTCTGCCATACTGGCACTGACATCTTGCCATAAAGGTAAACGAATACGCCTTAAGTGCTGTGCTTGAAATCTTAGATTACCACCAGAAACTTTTGTAGAATATGCAGCAACAAACATTTGACCAACTCCTGACATAAGAACTGCTTGCAATGCTCTAATATCCCAATCATTTGTAACAATATAATAAATTGAATTATTTGGGTGGAATTCTCCTGCATCATATACAGCCATTAATTTCGATTTTATATCAGGGATTAATAGTTTTTCTTTGGCTGCTCTGGTTGGATGAACCTTATCTATAGTTTTGAACCAATGTAAAGGTGTCTTTTTTGCTACATGCCTTGATCTTAGAATATCCTCATGGTTTCTTAAATAAATTTGTAAGAGCGGGAAGTCTTCAAGGTTAATTACTCCATTATCATTGTAAGTATTGATAATGAAATTACCTGAAGGTTTTAACTCACCAGTCCGAATATCAGCAGCTGTAATGACAGGTAACTTTCTGCATTGCTCTAATTCAACATTGTCATTAACTATGTAAATTTTATTATTTCCTGTGGCAGCACCAATAAATACTTGGCATCCTGCGTCTACAAGAGATGGAAAAGTATCCTCCAGTCTTTTAATTAGAGCTAATTCATCTCCGTTACCAAATAACCATGGTTTTTGATTATCAATAATATCTTTTCTGATCTGCATATTCTCAGAGGGTTGCTCTTTATTCTCAAATATTCTTAATACAGATTCAGCTAAATTTTTATTAAATATTGGTTGATGTACTATAAGTGTAAGTTTTTGTTTTTGTTTGGAAATCTGAGTTATAGCTGGGTATGCCAGAACATTAGATTGGAACGCATCTTTACCGTATAAATCTACATACATGTCCAATTGATAACCATTCGATATAAAGGCTCTTAATGAAGAGCCATATAGGTTTTTTGTCCATCTGTCAGTGCATATAAATGTAAGCTTACCTTTGTCAGATAATGACTCTAAACATTTCTGATAAAATGCGATGTAGATGTCAGCTCTGTCTTTCATTGTTGAGAATCGAGAACGGTAAGCTGCAAGGATTGTGGTTGGAATATTTTCAATTCGAATATAAGGAGGATTACCCATAATATGAGAAAAAGATGATTCAAGTTCAGTCAATAAGAAGTCCCCATGATGGAACCATGAAGATACAATCGCCTGTGCCTGTTTTTTTGAATAGATTTTACACAATATTTGTTGAGTTTTATGTTTGGCTATTTCGATACTTGAAGGAGAGATATCATAAGCAGTTATAAGGTTAAGTGTATCAAGATAGGATAATTCCCCTTGTCCTTGCTGTGTTAAATCTACCAGCTTTGTAGTTACTGATATGACAAACTCGCCTTGTCCGCATGATGGTTCAAGAATTCGTGTTGCGGTATTGAATAGATTATTAAATATACCACTAGTTTTAAGCATGAACTCCACGATAGTTGGTTTAGTGAATATTTCACCTTTTTCTTGCTCTGAAGAACCCCATGATAATGAGGCAGATTGATCATCAACCTTTAGAGAGGGTAGCTGCACGTGTATTCCTATAAGTTTATTTCTATGTGAGATTCTATCAGAAAGTAAAAATACATGTCTCCAAAATCACAGTTTAATCTTGATTACGTATAGTGTGTAATTTAAGTTGTAGCTAAGGTGTGGGAGTATGCAGAAATACGATATTATGAATTCTGGATCGTTTGAATGTCCAAGTGTAAATACACTTTTCAAGAAAACATAAAGGTAATAATAGTTAGGTTTTTTGAGACAATGAAAGTATATTAAAAATATGTACAAGTGAGTGGTACAAAAGCATAACCTGCTATATAGTTAAGCGTTTGATTTTAAACTAATTTATTTATCGTAGTTACATTCGAGAGTTCGAATCTCTTGTTCTCCGCCACATTAAGTACCGCCAAGGTACGGAAAAACCCGCAACGCTTATTAAAAAGCTTGCGGGTTTTTTTATGTCTATAAAACTTCAAATGCATATTGCTGGTAATAGCATTTAAAAATATAGACTTCATTTTAATTTCTTTAACTATAAGTAGTGCGTCTATACACAGTTAATGTGCTATTGCGTATTTCCGTCGACAATGCGGAATATTTCTGTCTATCCACATGACGAAGCTTTTAGTTTTTGTCATTAACATTATGATTAGCTTGTTTATTTTGGTATTGTCATGTCAAATTTAAATAAAATAGTGTGTTCTGTATATCCATCAGTTATACGGAATATTTCTGTTTAATAATATTGTTAGCCCTCTATTTGAGTATTACAGTAAAATAACATCATTTACTTTATGGTAACTTATGAAAAAATTAATTTTGATTGCTTTGGTATTATTGTCTGGTTGTAAAACAATTCAAGAGATCGAACAAGGTAGGAAAGTAGAAATTTCTAACATGGATAATTTGGATGTTTGTTTCAATTTAGGTATGCAAGAAGATTTTGAATATTGGAAAATGATAAAAGATGAGCAATTTAGAAGGAAAGATATACCTAACGGATGGGATGTGTCAGAAGAACTATGCTCTGAGGCCAAAAATTTTGGCCGAGGGGCTTTAGTCCGTCACAATTTTAAAAAACAAGAAGCAAGAGAAGATATGAGTAATGCAATTCAAGAAGCTGGTAACGCAGTGAGTAAGGGGTATGACAATGCAGCTAAAGCATATGGTTCGGTTAAGCGTAGCAATTGTCAAACCGTTGGTAACATTACAAATTGCACTATATTTTAATATCAAAGGGCTAACAAGGCATTTAAACAGAACAAAAACAGTGGGTTACGTTTCGCTTCGCTACACATTTTAACCCACTATTTTTGTCCGCTTAATGCGGCGCTAGCTTACAAATATAACTCGGAGTAGCTGTGCAAATATTCACTCAAATAGTAGTCGTAATTGGTCGTATTGGGACTAATGGTATTAACATGTTAGGAACTGGATTTATGGTTCGTAATAGCGGAATTGTCGCAACTCCTAGGCATGTTGTTGGTGATAGTGACAATGGTTTAGTTGCATTAATGCCTCATGTAACAAATTTCTCACAATATCAAGATACAAGTGATACTAGTTGCCAAAGTATTCCTGCCACTATTGTTGAGAGTGACCCGATAAAAGATATTGCCTTGCTTCAACTTCAAGGAATTACATTTAGTGGGAAATTACCGCAGTTGGGAAGTTTTGATTCTGTATCAGTGTCTGAAAATGTTCATATTTATGGTTATCCTCATTGTGTTGAAGGTCGCAGAGTATTGACTTATCAAAGTGCTGAAATAGGTTCGAAAGTCTTATTGCAATCTCATGGTATTAAAAGTAAATATGCGGTAATAAATATTCAGTCTCGTCCAGGCCAGTCAGGTTCACTAATCTATTCTCCCGCGATCCAACGTATTGTCGGTATGTTAAATGGCGCGTATGTTCCAGAGGGGGGCGGGATATCACTAGGTGGAATAAACCCCCACGAATTAAACCAAACAACACAGTGTATATCTGCACAAGGGCCTAATTCCACCGTAGGTTTTGGCGGAGGGGGAAACCCTGAACCTTTCTATGACCGTTTTTGTGAAGAGTTTCGTAAATTTGTTTGTGGCCATGAATCGTATGAACAAGTACGCCAACAACTAGGGATGGAGTCAAATATTGTAAAAGGGCTTTGCATTACTACGATTT
The DNA here is from genome assembly GCF_011378715.1 of Psychromonas sp. SA13A. Classification (GTDB taxonomy): domain Bacteria; phylum Pseudomonadota; class Gammaproteobacteria; order Enterobacterales; family Psychromonadaceae; genus Psychromonas. The sequence continues at coordinate 87,356 of NZ_WTKU01000018.1, forward strand.
CTTCTGCGATAGGTGCTACCTTAGGTTTTGCTGCAACGTTACTGGCTCCCGCAGTTGCTGCTTTACTCTATTTGGTAGGCCAAATGGGAGTAAATGCTTGGTGTGAGGTAAGCTAACAACACGCCCTGAGGTGGACCGCTAGTAAAAATTAGCTTTTTATTGCAAATTTTAATAGCGGTGAATTCCTTCGTTTAAGCGCCTCTAAATATCTTGATTCATCGTACGGAGTATTGGTTTTCCAACACTTAAAAACTATCCTGATCCACTTGAACGCTAACGATCTTATTATGCTGTTATGTGGTTTTCCTTTGCTTTTTTGTTGCTCATAATAAGCCTTTGTCCAAAACGAATATCGGACAGAAAATCCAGCCCATTCAACAAATGTTTGTCTTAAAAATGTCGGGCAACTATAACGCCAATGTGTCCACATCTTCTTCCCACTACGCTCAATGACAGGGGCAATACCCGCATATTGTTGTAGTTCACAAGCATTTTGATAACGCTCTCTATCACTACCAAATGCGACTAATAATCGTGGTGCAAGTTGTGGGCCTGCACCAGGTAAGCTATCAAATATCACTTTATCATGTTGTGTTTTATAAGTTGCTTTTATTGCTTTATCGAGTTTTTCAATACCTTTTAACAACACTTTAAATTGAGCAATGAGTACCTCTACTAGCATTTGGTTAGGTTCAATAATACCTTTGTCCTCAGTTAACGGCATTGCATTCTGAATGCTGATAATTCGTGCGTTATTCACCACTGAGTAATGTGAGTTATGGTTATCGAAGAAGTCTAATAACGTTTGTTTTCTTGCCTTTTTTACCTTAGCAAGTGAGGGCCATTTTTGAATGAAGTCACAAAATATCATCGTGTCTTTTTCTCCAAACCATTCAAGTGCTTGAGGGAACAAACTAGCAAACTAGTGAGCAAACTAGTGGACAGCCATAAACTTTGACTAATAGTCATTATCAATCTATTTTTTAATCATGTAGTTTTACATGCTCGGAGGTAGTTTGTTATGACGCAATCTCGACAATCCCAAGTATCGCTTGCCGATACGCCTTATTACCATTGCATTTCCCGTTGTGTTCGTCGCGCTTATTTATGTGGTGAAGATAAATATGCTGACAAGTCCTTTGAACATCGACGTCAATGGGTCATTGAGCGCATGCATTACCTTGCTTCAGTATTTAATATCGATATTTGTGCCTATGCCATCATGTCTAACCATTATCATTTAGTGTTGCATGTGGATGAACTGCTTAATGAAGGGCTAAGTAATGAACAGGTCTGTGAACGTTGGTGTGAGCTCTATTCTAAGCCTGTATTAGTAGAGCGGTGGTTGAGTGAACAAACCATCTCAGTAGCGGAAAATAAAGCGGCATTAACTATCATTCATGGTTGGCGAGAACGTTTAGTCGATATATCTTGGTTTATGCGTTGTTTAAATGAGTTTATCGCTCGTAAAGCGAATAAGGAAGATGAGTGCTCTGGTCGGTTTTGGGAAGGTAGATTTAAGTCTCAGGCTTTGCTAGATGAAGATGCATTGTTAACTTGTATGGCTTATGTCGACCTTAATCCAGTTCGTGCCAAAATGAATAATAGTGTTGAAACGTCAGAGTATACTTCTGCTTATGAGCGCATACATGGTGTTGCTTTTAAAGAGGAAAACAACAAAGAGTCTTCTTTGGTCGGGTTAAGTTTTAAGAAAAAGCCATTATTGGGTTTTATAGGTGATGAGCATGAAGCTCAATCTCTTGTAAGTAGTCAGAAGGGTATACCATTCTCACTGCTTGATTATATCGAGTTGGTCGATTGGATCGGTCGTATTTTACGAGATGATAAACGCGGTGCAATTGTTAGCCATCATCCTAAATTGCTCAACACACTTGGACTTGACAGTGAAAGTTGGTTATCGCTAGCTAGTAGTTTTGGAAAAGACTACCAAGGCGCGGTAGGCTCGCTAGATGAATTAGCCGCATTTGCAGCGCATACCGGTAAGCGTTGGATTGCCAGTAAAGGCGTTAAACTAGTGGACAGCCATAAACTTTGATTAATAGTCATTATCAATCTATCTTTTGATCATGTAGTTTTACATGCTCGGAGGTAGTTTGTTATGACGCAATCTCGACAATCCCA
>NZ_WTKU01000019.1 GCF_011378715.1 Psychromonas sp. SA13A
TGCGTGTTGATGACAAATCGGCTAAATCAGTGACTGCTGCTACGATTGCTTTATTGCAACCATACAAAGGTGCGATATTTACGATCACTGCTGATAATGGTAAAGAATTTGCCTATCATGAAGTGATGACCGAATATTTAAATTGTGGTGTTTATTTTGCAGATCCTTATTGTTCGTGGCAAAGAGGTTTGAATGAAAATACGAATGGTTTGTTACGACAATATTGGCCGAAATCAACGGACTTTAAAAAAGTATCGCAATCAGAAGTTGAAGATGTAATCGTTAAATTGAATGATAGGCCAAGAAAGAAACTAAATTACAAAACGCCAGCCAAATTAATGGCTGAACATATGGTAGTTATAGCTGCTTAGTCGTTATGCACTTCAATGTTGAATCCGCCACCAAATAATACGTTTAGAACGTGATTTATTTAAATGGTGTAATTTAATCATGATATTCCTACATTATAGAGGTTGGTTTACTTTAATAACTAGTTTACCGAAGTTCTTACCTTCAAGTAGACCAGCGAAGGCATCAACAGTATTATCCAATCCTTCTATTATTTGTTCTTTATATTTTACTTTACCTTCAGTTAACCATTGGCTCATATCGGCTGCAAATTCATCATATCGATGTGCATAGTCATCAAAAATTATAAATCCCTGCATCTTAATGCGTTTAACTAACAAGGTTCCCATAAGCAGTGATAAACGATCTGGCCCTTCAGGTAATGACGTTGCATTGTATTGAGAAACTAAACCACATAAAGGGATCCTCGCACTGGTATTTAGTAACGGTAATACGGCATCAAACACTTTACCGCCAACATTTTCATAATAAACATCAATACCTTTATGACATGCTTTAGCTAATTGTTCTTTAAAATCAGCAGCCTTATGGTCAATACATTGGTCAAAGCCAAGCTCTTCTACCGCGTGTCGACATTTATCTTCACCACCTGCAATACCAACTACATGACAGCCTTTAATTTTACCAATCTGGCCAACGGTTGCGCCAACTGGGCCCGTTGCAGCGGCAACAACAATAGTTTCGCCAGACTTAGGTGCGCCAATATCTAATAAGCCCATATATGCAGTAAAACCGGGCATGCCCATAATACCAAGCGCATAAGATGGTGAGCTAGGCTCTTTACCTAATTTAAGTAATCCTTCACCGTCGGATACTGCATACTCTTGCCATCCAGTGTACGCAACTACCCATTCCCCGACTTCAAAGTCTGAGTTGTTAGATAGTTCCACTTGACAAACTGTACCGCCAACCATGACTTGATCGATGTCGACAGGCTCAGCATAAGACTTGGCATCACTCATTCGGCCTCTCATATAAGGGTCTAATGAAAGATAAATAGTGCGCAGTAGAACTTCACCTTGTGCAGGTGTTGGTTTCTCGGCTACTTCAAGGCGAAAGTTGTTCTGAATAGGAGCGCCAATAGGGCGAGAAGCTAAAACGATACGATGATTTTGATGAGATTGAACTGTCATGAGTCTTCCTTATGAATATTTAACTGGAGATGACCACACTACGCTTAATTTAAGTTTTTGGCTTGAATTAAGCGTAATAAATTTTATGAAACTTAAGCATTATTACTTTATACAAGCAGATGTTAATTAGCTATATCAGATATGAAAAAGTTTATAAAATTGAATATTTCAGAAGCTGTTTTACAAAAAAAAGCCACAAATATAGAAATATTTGTGGCCTTTATATTTAATATTTTTTAGATGAGTTAGAAGTGGACTTCTACACCTGCAAATAAACCGTCAACTTCTTGTGTACCTGCTACATTATCAAATTCTAACTCCTGAACTCGGTAACCGGCACGCACAGCGACGTTTAATAAATAAGAATCAGGGTTGAAGGTATAAGCTAAGCCAATCTGCGCATCTAACGCATCATCATCTGTAAGTGAACCACCGATTACTTCAGCAAAAGCATGCATGCTAACACCTGGTACATGTACTTTCGCAGCGCCGTAAGCTTGTGCAATTGAAGCATCATGATTAAAGCTTTCTGTATCGGTGTATGCTAAACCTAAATCAATTTCAACTAAGTCATTATCTAGCACTTCATAATATAAAATTGCGTTCATTGCTGAACTATCATTATTATTTAAATCGCTATTGCTTAAATCTGAATATTTTAATTTAACATTCGGTACTAGTGGAATGAAGTGTTCAAATGCAACATAACCAGACAGGTTATTGTCATCTTCTGAACCATTTGAATTACTAAAACTTGTTTCGTTGCTAGCGTAATCAAGACCAGCATAAACACCTAAAAAATCAGCCGTTGATGGCATACTGATTGTTGCTGCTATAACAGCGGCTAAAGCCTGTTTTTTCATGGATCTAACTTCCTTTTTATATTAAGTTTTAGTGATGCGCTTGGTGTGACATTTCTGTCGAACCTTGTTTTTTATGGCTATTGATTTTTTTAACGGGAGCATCAATGTTTAATTCATTTCCGTTATCAAAATAGAGTGTAACTTTAACGGATTGGCCTTCGGTTAAATTATTATTTAGTCCTAAAAACATAATATGGTAACCACCTGGTTGTAATGACGTGCTGCTATTCGCCGTTATTTTCACCGCTTCAACTTGGCGCATTTTCATCATGCCATCTTCTTTAATATGATTATGTAATTCAACACGTTTTGCAATATCACTGCTAGCACCAACTAATTTAATATTGGTATTGGTATGATTAGTAATTGTTAAAAAAGAGGCACTATTTTTGGCATGTGGGGGTGTTGCTCTTATATATTGATCGCTAACTGTTAAATCACTGGCAAAGCTATTGATGGATAATAAACAGGCGCAAGCGAGCAGTAATAAGCGTTTCATAGTTCGTCCTTGTCTTTGTTGTTTTTATATTGAAAGAAATAATAATAGATGAGGTAGGCGAGTAAAATCCAAATACCAAATTTTAATAGGAAGGAAAGGGCACCCAGTACAATAAAGCTAGCAATCATAATGCCCGCTATAACCATCAAACTTAGTATCGATACACCAAACATAAAAAGCACAAATGCTGACATTAACAGCGCGAGCAGTTCGAACATTTTATTCTCCTATAAATAAAAAATGCAAAGTACAGTGATCTGCACTTTGCATAAAGTAGTTCATCTCAGTTTTGTTACTTATCCTCGTAGTGCTTTATCACCACGTGCAATACCACAAACACCGGATCTAACTACTTCCACAATTTCACTCGCGTCAGAAATTGTTGCTACAAAAGCATCCAATTTTGAACCTACACCAGTTAATTGTATGGTGTAAAGATGCTGAGTAATATCAACAATTTGACCGCGATATATATCACAAGTACGTTTTACTTCTTCACGTGCTTCGCTACCGACAGTACGTACTTTAACCAATAACAATTCACGTTCTACATGTGCACTTTGAGTTAATTCAGTAACACGTAACACATCAACTAATTTGTGTAATTGTTTCATCATCTGCTCAAGCTCCGCATGATTAACAACATCTGTTGTGATAGTCATACGAGATAACGTTTTATCGTTAGTCGGTGATACGGTTAATGATTCAATGTTATAAGCTCGTTGTGAAAAAAGACCAACAACACGAGACAATGCGCCTGATTCGTTCTCTAGTAAAACAGCTATAATTCTACGCATCAGTTTTCTCCGTTTTGCTTAGGTACATATCTTCCATACTGCCAGATTTTATTTGCATCGGATAAACATGTTCTTCTGGATCAATCGCTACATCAATAAAGACAACACGATCTTTTAATTCAAATGCACGTATTAATGCAGGCTCAAGTTCTTCAATTTTATCAACTTTAATACCGATATGGTTATAGGCTTCAGATAATTTAACAAAATCAGGCACACTATCCATATAAGAATGAGATTGACGACCACCGTAGAACATTTTTTGCCATTGTTTTACCATTCCTAGTGAGCGGTTGTTCAATAGTAGAATAACCAGAGGAATGTTGTATTGCATACATGTTGATAGTTCTTGAATATTCATTTGAATAGAACCATCACCTGTTACACATACAACGGGGCGATCTGGGAAGGCTATTTTACAACCCATTGCAGCTGGTAAGCCGAAGCCCATGGTACCCGCACCACCAGAGTTAATCCATTGGCGAGGTTCTTTAAACGGATAATATTGCGCTGCAACCATTTGATGTTGACCAACGTCAGAAGTAACGATGGCATCACCTTTCGTTACTTTGTATAAACATTGGATCACTTGTTGTGGTTTGATATGTGTATCTGATGTTTTGTAAGCAAGGCAATCTTTAGCGCGCCACTTATTAATCTGATCCCACCAAGCATTAATACTTTCACTATCATTAGTCGCTTGAGTTTCTTCGATTAGATCTAACATCTGCTGCAATACCACTTCAACACTACCTACAATCGGTAAGTCTGCGTGAATATTTTTTGAAATAGACGTTGGGTCGATATCAATATGCATGATTTTTGCGTTTGGACAGAATTTATCTACATTATTAGTTACACGGTCATCAAAGCGAGCACCACAAGAAAAAATCAAATCTGCATTATGCATTGAGTTGTTTGCTTCGTAAGTACCGTGCATGCCTAACATGCCGATAAATTGTTTATGCTCACCAGGAAATGAACCTAAACCCATCAAGGTATTGGTTACCGGTAGGTTTAACTTTTCAGCAAGTTCTAATACTTGTTTTGATGCATTAGCAATAATGGCACCACCACCCACATATAACACAGGTTTTCTAGCATTTACTAATGCTGCTACAGCGCGTTTTATTTGCCCTTTATGGCCACTTAAAGTTGGGTTATATGAACGTAAGCTAATGTTTTCAGGATATTCATAAGGGAATTTGTTAAGTGGATTTTGTACATCTTTTGGCAGTTCGATAACTACTGGACCCGGTCGACCCGTTGAAGCAATGTAAAATGCCTTTTTGATAGCCATTGGGATTTCTTCAGCGGTACGGCATGAAAAGCTATGTTTTACAATTGGACGAGAAACACCGATCATGTCGGTTTCTTGGAAAGCATCGTCGCCAATCCAGAAAGTAGGTACTTGACCTGATAACACAACTAATGGAATTGAATCCATGTAAGCTGTTGCAATACCGGTAATACAGTTTGTCGCGCCTGGGCCTGCAGTTACTAACACACAACCGACTTTACCTGTTGAACGTGAATAAGCATCCGCCATGTGTACAGCAGCTTGCTCATGACGAACTAGATAATGTTCAATTTTGTCTGATTGGAAGATGGCGTCGTAAATATCTAAAACTGAACCGCCTGGGTAGCCAAAGATATGTTCTATACCTTCGTCCTGTAGTGAACGCACTACCATTTCGGCGCCTGAAAGCATTTCCATAATTTGTATCCTTATACAATCGGTTAATTGCGTCGTTTTCTACCTGTATCGGATAGAAGCGAACCTTGCTTAAATGAGCCTTTAACTTTACGTTAATGAAAATAAAATGCATCTAATAAAAGTAAAAAATTGTATTTTTTTTCTATTTTTTTAGTTTCTTAGGGGTTTTGAAAATACGCTAAATACTAATAACAAGCATTTAGCGTATTTAGAGCGATAACAAGCGTGTTTATACTTATTCATAATATTTAAATAATAAGGTGTCGGCTTATCAAGATTGATATTGATTGAGTGCTTATAGGGTTTAAAAATCAATTCAATTTGCTGCAATTAAAGTGAGTTCGAGGCGATGTGTAGATTCTCGGCAGCAAGATGCTTATTAATTTTAATTGTTCTCTATTTATTTTATCGATAATTGGTTAAAATTCGGCTCTTTTTACGAATATATCAATAGTGAGCCTCAATGTTTGAAGTAAACCCTATTCTTAATCAACTTAAAGACCTGACTGAGCGTGCTGAAATGCTTAGGGGGTACCTTTGACTATGATGCAAAAGTGGAACGACTTGAAGAAGTTAGCCGTGAACTAGAATCTTCTGAAGTATGGAATGATCCAGAGCATGCACAAGCATTAGGAAAAGAACGTAGTGGCCTTGAATTAGTGGTGAAAACCATTGACGCATTAACAGAAGGTACTGAAGATATTGCAATGCTGGTGGAGATGGCCGTAGAAGAAAACGACCAAGACAGCTTTGATGAAGCGATTAAAGAAGCCAATGACCTTGAAAAGCAACTTGAAGTATTAGAGTTTCGCCGTATGTTTTCAGGCAAACAAGATGCATGCTCTTGTTATCTTGATATTCAATCAGGCTCCGGTGGTACAGAAGCTCAAGATTGGGCGAATATGCTGTTACGTATGTATTTACGTTGGGGCGAAGCTAATGGATACAAAACCGAATTAATGGAAGCCACACCTGGTGATGTTGCAGGCATTAAAGGTGCTACTATTCGTTTTAGTGGAGAATATGCCTATGGCTGGTTGCGCACTGAAACCGGTGTGCATCGTTTAGTGCGTAAGTCACCTTTTGACTCATCGGGCAAACGCCATACCTCATTTGCATCGGCATTTATTTATCCTGAAATTGATGACAATATCGATATTCAGATTAACCCTGCAGATTTACGTATTGATGTATATCGTGCTTCTGGGGCGGGTGGTCAGCACGTTAATACAACCGAATCTGCGGTTCGTATTACTCATGTACCTACTAATATAGTGGTGCAGTGTCAGAATGACCGTTCACAACATAAAAATAAAGACCAAGCGATGAAACAATTACGTGCCAAATTATATGAGCACGAATTACAATTACAAAATGCAGAGAAGCAGATCAATGAAGATGGTAAGTCTGATATTGGCTGGGGTAGTCAGATTCGTTCATACGTATTAGATGATTCTCGTATTAAAGATTTACGCACTGGTGTTGAAAACCGTAATACTCAAGTTGTATTAGATGGTGATTTAAATAAATTTATCGAAGCAAGTCTGAAATCTGGATTGTAGATATAGTAAATAGCATGAGCCTTATATTACGTATGTTATATAAGGCACATTTAAAAAAAATTATGTAAGACACTAAACCGATAGGAACTATCATGTCAGAGCAAAACCAAGCAGAAGCACCACAAGAAGAGTTGAACGATATTTTAACCGCACGCCTAGAAAAATTAGATGCTATGCGTGAAAAGGGACAAGCATTCCCGAATGATTTCCGTCGTAAAAATATCTCAGATGAACTGCATAAGCTTTATGACGAAAAGAGCAAAGAAGAACTAGAAGAATTAGCCGTTGAAGTAAGCGTTGCCGGTCGCATGATGACGCGTCGTATTATGGGTAAAGCAAGCTTTGCAACTATTCAAGATATGGGCGGTCAAGTTCAAGTCTACGTTGCACGTGATAATTTAGCTGAAGGTTTTTACAATACCGAATTCAAAAAATGGGATTTAGGCGATATCGTGGGTGCAACAGGTGTTTTATTTAAAACTAAAACAGATGAGTTAAGCATTAAAGTGTCTGAAATTCGCATTTTGACTAAAGCATTACGCCCGTTACCTGATAAATTCCATGGCCTATCAGATACTGAAGCTTGTTACCGTCAACGTTACCTTGATTTAATTGCTAATGAATCATCACGTAAAACATTTATTTTACGTAATAAAATTGTAACTGCTATCCGTACTTACCTAAATGAACGTAACTTCATGGAAGTTGAAACGCCAATGTTACAAGCAATCCCTGGCGGCGCAACGGCTAAACCTTTTGAAACATTTCATAATGCATTAGATTTACCAATGTATTTACGTATTGCACCAGAATTGAACCTTAAACGTCTAGTGGTTGGTGGTTTTGAACGTGTATTCGAAATTAACCGTAGTTTCCGTAACGAAGGTGTTTCAACGCGTCATAACCCAGAATTCACTATGATTGAGTTTTACCAAGCTTACGCTGATTACATTGATCTAATGAACTTAACTGAAGATATGTTACGTACTATTACTGAAAATGTATTAGGTTCAAGCATTGTTAAATACGGCGAAGAAGAGTTTGATTTCGGTAAACCTTTTGTACGTCTAACCATGAAAGAATCAATCCTTGAATACAATGAAGGTATCGAAGCTTCTGAGTTGGATAGCATGGAAGGCTTACAAGCACTTGCTAAACGTTTAGAGATCCACCTAAAAGATAGCTGGGGCGAAGGTAAAGTATTAACTGAGATCTTTGAAGAGACTGCTGAGCATAAACTAATGCAACCAACATTCATTACTGCTTATCCAGCTGAAGTATCTCCATTGGCACGTCGTAATGACGATAACCCAGACGTAACAGATCGTTTTGAGTTCTTCGTTGGTGGTCGTGAGCTAGCAAATGGTTTCTCTGAGTTAAATGATTCACAAGACCAAGCACAACGCTTTATGGATCAAGTTGCACAGAAAGAATCTGGTGATGATGAAGCAATGTTCTACGATGCAGACTACATCACTGCGCTAGAGCATGGTTTACCACCAACAGCAGGTGAAGGTATTGGTATCGACCGTTTAGTGATGTTGTTTACTGATAGCCATACTATTCGTGACGTATTATTATTCCCGCATATGCGTCCGCAAGCTAAGTAATCAGTTTAAGTTAACCTTCTATTGAAGTTAGCTTTCTAAATAAAAGCCTCGTTTTTCACGGGGCTTTTTTATCGCTAGAAAATGTGCTGCCTTTTAACCTTTAACCTTTAACCTTTAACCTTTATCCTTGAAACTGGGATAAGTTTTGGTCAATTAGAAGTTTAGCTTATTTTCTAATTGTGTAATAAAGTGATTTAAACCCGCTTCATCCACTTCATTAAAACGCTCTGTTATTGGGCTATCAATATCTAATACTGCTACGGTTTTTCCATTGCAATTAATAGGCACAACAATTTCCGACTGGCTCGCTGCATCGCAAGCAATATGACCAGGAAAGTCATGTACATCTGCAATACGTTGTGTTGTATTAGTGCGAAAGGCTTTGCCACACACACCTTTATCCAAATCGATACGATAACAAGCAACATTCCCTTGAAATGGACCCAAGACAAGTTGGTCGCCTTTCAGCAAGTAAAAACCGACCCAATTTATCTTGTTTAAATTCATGTTCAGTAAAGCACTGATATTTGAAAGGTTAGCCGTTAAATCTGTTTCCCCTTCAATTAATGCTAAAGCTTGTTTGGTAAGTAATTGATAGTCTTCTATTGTTTTCATTTTGCTCTACTTAGTTGATGGTTATATTAAGTAGAGAATAAATATTTTTATGGTTAACGCAAGCACAATTCATTTTACAGCTAACGTTAGAGGATAAAAATATCCATTATCTTAAATTAAAAATCCTATTTTCACCTATTTTGCACATTTTTTGCACATTCGATTGCTAATCTAACAAAATAATTCTAACTATAGAGGACTTTCTTAATGAAAAAAGGTGTACATATAATTATCGGTTTCGCAATGGTTGTAGGAGTGACCACTCAAGCTTACGCGCAGGACTCTCAACAAAATGGACCTAAAGGCGAGCGTCCTAGTTTTTCAAGTATTGATACCGATAATAGTAGTGACATTGATTATGATGAATTCTCTGCACAAACATTACCCCATGGTGATCCGCAAACTATTTTTGATGAGATAGATACTGATGCTAATGGTGTGCTGAGTGAGCAAGAATTTAATGATCATAAGCCTCCTCGTCCTCCGCAACGCCAATAATAGGAAGTCTTTATATGATTAGTTCAATCAATGCAGGCTCATCAATCACAATGCCTTCTTCGTCTCGTTCAGAGAAAGCCTTAACGGAAGATCAGCTAACACTTATTTCAGATACGTTATCTGAGTTAGATACTGATAACCTAACCACTGCTGATGCCTTGAGTATTTTAGAGACATTCTCTGACGCGGGTATTGAACCAGGTAAAGCCATGGAATCAACTATGTCTGAACTAGGTTTTGATGCACAAGAAATTGGTGACTTAGCCAATGTAGAAGGCGACCGCCCACCTCCACCACCTCCGCCCCCTTCACAAAGTTCAGATGAAATCAGCTCAATGGCCAGTTATTTAGAAGAGTTATTAGAAGAAACAGTAGCTGCAAGTGAGGCAGAAAGCATTGATGAACTAAGTGAAGAACAACGATTTTCTGTTTATGCACAGGTAATGGAAAAGTTCGGCATTGAAGAAGGTGATTCTTTGATTGATACCACTGCTTAGCTGGCCTTACTTTTCTAGGCGAAAGTTTCTAGGTTAAGATTTTATAGGTGAAGCCTTTCTAAGCTAAGCCTTTCTAAAATAAATGTTTCTAAGTTAAATTGTGCTACGGCAAGTGTTTTCTAGACTAAAGCGTTCCGATTAATGTACGCGTTGTGCGGAACGTTTTTTAGAATAAATTTGAATGTTATTTTTTGACCCTGTAAAAAATTGTGGTGGCGCTGTGTATTTGAACTTGGATTCAAATTATGAATCGCACTTTTTACGTTTGTTATTTAACCTTTAATCCCTAACCTCCCTGGGCTTCCTAGTCGTTATTTTAAAGCATATTTATTAAGTCCTGTATGAAGCAATATAAATTCTTTGATCATATTAGCCTTTATCTTCCCTTCTCGCTAAATAATGAACAATGCATATTGATTGACAACGAGTATAATCCAATAGATAAAAATAGAGACCCAATAAGCTTCATCCCAATATTACAATTGACAACAATTCTACTGAATAGTTGTTCATCCTCGTTGCTTAAAATAGTCTATTTTACTAAACAACATTTACTTAAAATCTAATCGAATTGTATTCGCTATTCACGTTGATAAGAGATTTTTCCTTATGAAAATTCATAACAAACTTTTTCTGGTTTTTTTTAGCTTTAGCTTATTACTTGTGACTGCTTTAATGTTGTTAATACAATGGAGTATCGGAAAAGGTCTCGCTGAGTATGTTAACAGTAAACAGCTAGCGGCATTACAGCCTTTAGTCGTTGAACTGGAACGAGAGTATGCACAACAGGGCAGTTGGAAAGGGATCCAAGGTGATCACAAAAAATTAGGTGATTTGCTTATTATGAACCTTGCAAATAATGATGGTGAGATAGAAAGTGCAGCCTTAATGGGGCGACCACTACCTGAATTTGGACACCCACCCAGAGCCGAATTTGGTGAGCCGCCTCCGTCTAGAAGTGATTTTCCTAGCCCAAGGCAAAAGCCAGGTTTTGCTTTATTTGACCATGAGGATAATCTGATTGCTGGGCATTATATTAAGCGGGCTGATTACAAAAAATTGATACTCAAGGTTAATGAGCAAGATGTTGGCTGGTTAATGATCCCTCAACGTAATAAAATGATCGATGGTTACGAATTAGATTTCATGCAACAGCAAAAAAGTTACCTGTGGATAATCGCCTTAGTGACCATGGGCTTAGTGGTCTTAATTACTTTTCCATTAGCACGCCACATTGCTGAGCCGATTAAGAAAGTAATTTTTGGTATGCATCAATTAACGCAAGGTAATTATATTCAACATATCGATGTAAATAGAAAAGATGAACTTGGTGAATTGAGTAGAGACTTTAATGAGTTAGCATTAACACTGCATGAAAATGAAGACGCTCGTAAACGTTGGCTAGCCAATATATCACACGAATTGCGCACGCCTGTGTCTATTCTGAGAGGTGAGTTAGAAGCGATGTTAGATGGCGTTCGTCCGCTGGATAAAAAAAATATAGGTTCAGCGAATGATGAAGTAAAACATTTACAGTCTCTTATTGATGATTTACACCAGTTAACAAGTGCCGATATCGGTGGTATGCATTATCGCAAAAGCAATATTGATTTATCCCAATGGCTAGCTTCAGAGGTGAATAAATTTAGTAGTTATTTATCGGCTGTTGGCACTACGTTGCAAGTCGATATTGAAACACCAGTTGCAATGGTCTTTGCTGATCGCACTCGTTTATGTCAACTGTTTGAAAATTTAATCAATAATTGTATTAAGTATGCCGAAGCAAGCGAAGTAAAAATATCGCTGGTTGTTGAGCAACAAGCATCTCCGGCCTTAGTGAAAGTCATTGTAGAAGATAATGGTGTGGGAGTACCTGAACAACATTTGTTGCATTTATTTGAATACTTATATCGAGTTGAAGATTCCAGGAATCGAAAAACAGGAGGATCAGGTCTTGGTTTGTCTATCTGCGCTCATATTGTTGCTGCACATCAAGGGCATATCAGTGCACAAACATCTGCACTGGGTGGATTAGCTATTATTATCGAATTACCCTTGAGTTAATGATATTAAAGCAACAATACTAATCAAGTTAAATTCATCTTACATTCTGCGGTAGTGTACATTTACACTGACTAAAAATGATTTACTTAATAAGGTTAAAACGTGTCGAGTTCAATATTGATTGTAGAAGATGAAGTTAAGCTAGCTAATTTGTTGGCTGATTACTTCAAATTAACTGAGTATCAGCCGCATCAAATTCATCATGGTGATGAAGTGTTGAGTTGGGTCAAAGCACATCAACCGACAGTGATTTTGTTGGATATAATGTTACCAGGTAAAGATGGTATCACTCTGTGCAGCGAGATCCGTCAGTTTTCTAATGTACCTATTTTAATGGTTACTGCCAAAGTGGACGAAATTGATAGGTTGTTAGGCTTAGAGTTAGGAGCGGATGATTACATCTGTAAGCCGTTTAGCCCTAAAGAAGTGGTGGCTAGGGTAAAGGCGGTGTTAAGGAGAAGTCAGCAGTTTACCTTAGACAATGTCGAAGCTGTTTTGAAACTTGATCCACAACGTTTGGTTGTCAGTTTTAATGCTTCCGATATTGCGCTTACTTCCGTTGAATTCGAGTTGCTTAGATCACTTGTAAAACAACCTGGTCGTATCTTTACACGGCAACAATTAATGCAAAATATGTACTCAGATGAGCGTATTGTTAACAATCGCACCATTGATAGTCACATTAAAAAGTTAAGAAAAAAACTGGCAGATATTAGCCAAGGACAAGATATGATCCAATCAGTATATGGTGCAGGCTATCGTTTGGTAGTACCTTAGATAATAGCATCTTAGATAGCAGTACCTAGATAACAGCGCCTTAGTAAGTTGTCTTTTAACTCAATTAGACTTTAAGGCAATAGTACCTTAAGTAAATTTTAGACAAAAAAATACCTGCTCAAGGCAGGTATTTTAAAACATTAAAATAGTGTTACTGATTACTCAGCTTCAACAATCTCAAGGTTTACAATTGAAGTTACGTCAGAATGTACTGTAACAGTGATCTCGTAAGAACCTGTTAAACGTAAAGCACCTTCAGGAAGACGAACTTCGCTTTTAGCTACCGCTACACCAGCAGCAGTGATTGCATCAGCAATATCACGCGTACCGATTGAACCGAATAGTTTACCAGCATCACCAGCTTTAGAAGTGATAACAACCGCTTCTAATGCAGAGATAGCTTCACCACGTGCTTGAGCAGCAGCTAGGTTAGCAGCTTGCTTAGCTTCTAATTCAGCACGACGTGCTTCAAAAGCTTCTAAGTTTGCTTTGTTTGCTGGAACAGCTTTTTGCTGTGGGAAAAGGAAGTTACGTGCGTAACCTGCTTTAACGTTCACTTTATCGCCAAGTTTACCAAGGTTAGCAACTGTATCTTGTAGAATAATTTCCATAATCTATAGCTCCTATTTACTTGTGTAAATCTGTGTAAGGTAAAAGCGACAAGTAACGTGCACGTTTGATAGCGCGCGCTAGTTGGCGTTGGTATTTTGCACATGTGCCAGTAATACGGCTAGGTACAATTTTACCACTTTCAGTGATGTAATTTTTTAATGTAACAACGTCTTTGTAATCAATCTCAACAACTTTTTCAGCTGTGAATCGACAGAATTTACGACGGCGAAAATAACGAGCCATGGTAGTTCCTTAAATTTGTTCTATGTACTGAGCATGCAACACCAACTTACCAAGATTACTCTTGCTTTGATGATAAGTGATAAAACCACTTACTTTAATTTGCATACCTTTCGATAATTTATTTTTCAACTGACTTGCTAATGGTCCACTTGTTGCAATTGGCATATAACAATATGTATTGCGTGGTAATCCAGCTTCTTCTTGCACTGAACGATGTTCTATCGTCAGGTTACAGTGTTCAATGCCACTTGGGCTTGTTTTATGTATCGGCTTTTCAGTTACGATACCTGTAAGTTGCAAAAAGTTATCAGTCACTCAGTTTCTTATGCTTCTGCTTCTGTTGCAGCAGGCGCAGCTGGTGCAGCATCAAAATCTGGACGTGGAGCACGAGGAGCACGTTCAACACGTTCTTCTTTTGCTTTAGCCACTACAGATGCTTCAGTTACAGCAGATTTAGTACGCATGATCATGTTGCGGATCACAGCGTCGTTGAAACGGAAAGCAGTTTCCAAATCATCGATTACTGTTTGCTCAGCTTCAATATTCATAAGAACATAGTGTGCTTTGTGTAGTTTGTTAATTGGGTAAGCCAGTTGACGACGACCCCAATCTTCTAGACGATGAACAGTACCACCTGCTTCTGTAATAGAAGTAGTGTAACGCTCGATCATACCATTAACTTGTTCACTCTGATCTGGGTGAACCATAAATACGATTTCATAATGACGCATATAAAAATCGCTCCTTACGGGTTAGTAGCTTCATAATTTGGCTCAGCCGTACCAAGTAGAAGCAAGGAACAAAAAGGATGGCTGATTTAAGCCGGCAGATTGTACAGTTTGGCGACAACTTACGCAAGCAACAAAAGTAAGATAAATACAAAGTTAATGAGAACTTTTGCTTATTGTTTGCATCTATACACTAACAATCTAAAATACCTCGGTTCCCTAATCATTTAAATGAGTTAATTTTGCTTAAATCAGCCTTCCTTTATATCTTAATTATTAACCTTATCGTGCTAGGTGTGAATGTTGGGCTATACATGACTCCTCAGGCAATCACTTCTACTACTGAAGTGACAATAGGTGCGAATGCTGGCGCGACAAATATTCAAGCTGATGGTGCACTGGGCAATGCGGGCGACAGAACCATTAATAGCGATGCTGGTGTCGCAGGCGCAAAGCCGAATAGTTCGGCGAATACAACGCTATCGACAAAAAAAGAGGCGACCAAACTAGCACTGCAGTTAGAGCAACAACAAGCGGCAGAGAAGTTAAAACAACAGCTGCAGCAAAAAAAACTAGAGCAAGTATTAGCTGAAAATCAGCGTTTGATTGACAAAATATCGACGCTAGATAATCAAGTTAATATTCAAGAATCATATTTAGTAGAAAGTCAGCAACAAGAAAAGCAACTTAAGGCACTATTAAAAAAAGAGCGTTTACAACATGCCAGTTTATTAAGTTCGCCGATCAATCGTATTAAAACGTCCATCGATCAACAACCTGATCTACTCAAAAATAAAAAGGTAGGTCAGGGGAGCATCGAAGAAAATAATGCTATTGCGGACCAAGACTTCATTGATATTGCGATTGAAAATAACAGTATCAAAACGGATATTGTTGATTCAAATGAAGAGATAATAGAGTTACCTGATCGCTTTACCGGTGCTGTTGAATTCGGTTTTAAATATGAGCAAGATAATCAAATTACACAAAACTTACGCGGACGTTTAATCTTAGATTATGACGAAGTTGATCAATACAATATTAACAGTGATATTGAGTTTAAGTCTGAATCGGAAGATAGTGAAGAAACCGCACAAAAGCTTCGCTGGCAGTTACAGGGAAACTACAATTTAGACCCAATGAACTTAGTTTTTGTACGTAGTGATATTAAACGTAGCAAATTTGCATCTTATGAGCAGGAAGATATCTTTACCGTTGGTTACGGGCATATTTTCTTTAATGAAAATAACCATAAATTTAATACTGAGTTTGGCCCCGGCTATAAATTCGCTGAGCCGAATGCTGATGAAGATGCTGTTTCTATTAATGAATTTATATTACGTACACGGCTGAATTATGAAAGGATTGTGAGTGAAAGCTTGCAAGTGTCGTTACAAGGAGTGTTTGAAGTAGGGCACTCTAATAGTGTTTATGGTGTGGAGTTTAAAGCTCAGAATAGAATTTACCAGCAGTTATATTTAATCTTCGATGTTGACTATAAATATAATCAAAACGTACCTGAGGATACTGAAAATAAAGAGGTTTCGACGGGGTTTAATCTTCAATATGCATTCTAATTAACAATCAGCGCTAAACAGCGATCAATGGCTCTCTAGCGCTGATTGTTATTCGTTTTTACTTCTTAATTAAAGGCGTTGGCGTACCACTTCAAACAAACAAATACCCGTTGCAACGGATACATTTAAGCTTGAAACAGCGCCAGCCATTGGTAATTTAATCAGTTCATCACAATGTTCGCGGGTTAAACGGCGTAGCCCTTTACCTTCTGCTCCCATCGCTAACGCCATACCACTTTGCAGCTTACAATCGTAGAGGCTTTGTTCTGCTTCACCGGCTGTACCGTAAATCCAGATCCCTTTGTCTTGTAAACCACGCATCGCGCGCGCTAGGTTAGTAACATGAATTAATGGAATCGATTCTGCTGCGCCACAGGCTACTTTACGCACTACGGGTGTTAAGCTTGCCGAGTTGTCTTTAGGAATGATCACCGCGTGCACACCAGCGGCTTCCGCACTTCGTAAACAAGCTCCTAGATTATGCGGGTCGGTTACACCATCTAAAATCAATAAAAAAGGAGGAACATCTAGCGCCGCTAAAATAGGCTCTAAATCATTGTCAGTTAATACTTTCATCGCTTTTACACGTGCCATAATACCTTGGTGCTGCTCCCCATCAGACTTGTCATCTAATGCTTTACGTTGCATCAATTGTACTGAGACACCCCATTCTTTAGCTTTATTAAGTACATCATTTAAACGTTCGTCATCACGTCCTTTGAGGGCGTAAATTTCAATAACACGTTCTGGTTGTTTTTCTAATAGTGCATCAACGGCATGCATACCGTAAATAATTTCACTTTTACTCATGTTGTTTCTCTAATCTTTAATATCTAAATCGGGATAAGTTCTATCGTCGCTAATTGACCATAAGTAAATTAGCGACCTAGGCAGGATTGTTATTATTCTGCTTTCTTAGCCTTGTTACGTGTACGTTCTGCACGCCCAGGACGACTTTTTTTGGCTGCCGTTGTTTTTTTCTTCTTAGAAGACGCTGTATTCTTTTCGCCTTGTGCTACTTTTCTTTGCGGTTTTTTCTTTTGCTTATTGGCAGCCTTTCTCTTTGCAAGCTCTTCTTCTGTTAGTTTTTTACCTGTTCGCTTAACCGCTTTTTTAGGCTGCTTAGCTGATTCATCATCCGTTGCTTGGTTGGATTGCTGATCATCTTGGCTTGCTGATTTATTACGAGCACGTTTGTCGATAGGACGATCCGACTTTTTACCTTCAGGTTGACGACCACGTTTGCGCTGACCTGCTACTGCTTCATCGGCTAATTCAAAATCAATTTTTTTATCGTCTAAATTAACGGAAAGTACTTTAACTTCTAATACGTCACCAATGCGGTAAACACGACCAGTACGCTCACCTTTTAAGGTTTGTTTGCCGGCATCAAAAATGTAGTAATCAGACACTAAACCTGTGACATGTACTAATCCATCAATGTGAATATCATTTAAACGTACGAAGAAACCAAAATTAGTGACCGCGGCAATAGTACCAACCATGGTGTCGCCTATATGGTCTTGCATATATTCACATTTAAGCGCGTCAGCTACATCTCGTGTAGCATCATCAGCACGGCGCTCAGTCATTGAACAATGCTCACCTAATTGGCTTACTTCATCATGTTGATAGTTATAACCACCGGTTTCAGTCCATTTAGCTTTTAATTGGTTATTCGCTTGATGTGCCACTAAATACTTAATTGCTCGGTGCAAAATTAAATCAGGGTAACGACGGATAGGTGAAGTAAAGTGTGAGTACTCTTCTAGCGCTAAGCCAAAGTGACCTAAGTTTTCATCTTGGTAAACTGCCTGCTTCATTGAGCGCAGCAACATAGTTTGCAATAGCTCTTTATCATCACGTTCAGCAAAGGTTTCTGCTAAATCAGCATAGTCACGAGGAGCTGGTTTCTCACCGCCTCCTAAACTCAAGCCTAATTCACCTAAGAATGAACGAAAGTTAGCTAGTTTTTCTTCGCTAGGTGTTTCATGTACTCGGAATAAAGCGGCTGCATCAGCAGAGCCGATGAATCGAGCTGAAGCAACATTTGCTTGGATCATACATTCTTCGATGATCTTATGCGCATCGTTACGCACTAACGGCACTATCGCATCAATTTTACGTGCTTCATTAAATAAGAAACGTACCTCTAATGTTTCAAATTCCATACCGCCACGAATATGTCGTGCTTTTTTAAAGGCTTTATATAGATGTTCTAATTCTTGTAAGTGAGGCACTAATGGTTTGTATTGCTCACATAATGCTTCGTCACCTTTCAAAATCGACGCGACTTTAGTGTAAGTAAATCGAGCGTGAGAGTTCATTACCGCTTCATAGAATTTATAGTCGGTTAAATGACCTGCTTCAGAAATGACCATTTCACTAACCATACATAAACGGTCAACCTGAGGGTTTAAAGAACATAACCCATTAGATAACACTTCAGGTAACATCGGAATTACTTGGTCTGGGAAATAAACAGAGTTACCGCGATTAATCGCTTCTTTATCTAAAATAGTCCCTTTGCGAACGTAATAACTTACATCGGCAATCGCAACCCATAAGCGCCAGCCGCCACCAGGTTCTTTTTGACAGAATACTGCATCATCAAAGTCACGTGCATCTTCACCATCAATAGTCACTAATGGTAAATCACGAAGATCTACACGACCTTTTTTAGCTTCTTCAGGCACAAACTCACCAAATGGTTCCAGCTCTTTATCTAAACCTTCAGGCCATTCATGCGGAATGTCATGCGTACGAAGCGCAATTTCAACTTCCATGCCCGGTTCCATATCTTGGCCAAGCACTTCTGTTATTTTACCCGTTGCAGTAAAACGCGCTTTAGGACGTTGTAAAATTTCTACTACCACTATCTGACCATGGCGAGCACCGCCATTGTTTTCTTTCTGAATAATGATTTCTTGGTTAATACGAGAATCGTCTGGAATAACAGATGAAACGCCATCTTCAACAAAGTAGCGTCCAACAATTGTTTCTTTGCGAGCTTCTAATAAACGTACAAAACGCGCTTCAGTACGTCCACGTGAATCTACTTTTACGGGTTGCGCTAATATAGTGTCGCCGTGGAATAAAAAACGCATTTGGTGATTAGGTAAAAATAGGTCTTTACCTTCTTCTTCTGTTTTTAAGAAACCAAATCCATCTTTGTGGCCAATAACTTTACCTTTAGCAAGGTTCAGTTTGTCAGGCAAACCATAGGTTGCATTGCGACACCAGACTAATTGTCCATCACGTTCCATCGCTTTTAAGCGACGTCTTAGTCCTTCGGCTTCTTCGTCACTGCTGAGAGAGAAAGCATTAAATAATGCATCGCGAGTGATCGGTTTACCGTGTTTTTCGATAAAAGCTAAAATAAACTCGCGGTCAGGGACAGGATGTTCATAAATTTTGGGTTCTTGATCTAAAGTAGGATCTAAAGTCATAGTTGTAACTCTTTATAAGGCAATTAATGAAAGTATATCTGAAAATGAATAAAAGCTTTGAATTAATAAAGCAAAGCCCGTTTTTTTTGTTTTTTAGCATAATTGTTCATCAATTAAGCAAGTAAACCTATATTATAAAAAAAAACACAGAAAAGACTAGACAGATTTTCCAGTGTTCAGTATTATCCGCGCCACGCTAAAGACGTGAGCACCCGTAGCTCAGCTGGATAGAGCGTTGCCCTCCGGAGGCAAAGGCCACAGGTTCGAATCCTGTCGGGTGCGCCATATTTCGGATTGCAACATTAATACAGTTCTTTAGTTTATAGTGGCGGATGTAGCTCAGTTGGTAGAGCCCCGGATTGTGATTCCGGTTGTCGCGGGTTCAAACCCCGTCATTCGCCCCATCTTTTCTCGATGTAAAATAGATATCTCGGTGATTAGCGCAGCTTGGTAGCGCATCTGGTTTGGGACCAGAGGGTCAGAGGTTCGAATCCTCTATCACCGACCACCTTAAAAAGGCCTGTAATACTTTACCGTATTACAGGCCTTTTGCTTTCTAGAGCTTTATAAAACAATTCTTTCAATGGCTTGATCTTAAAGACTTGCTCAGACACAAAGCTGTCGCTTCAAAAGATTGCTCATAGATGAAGCTGGCGCTTCTTCGTCTATCACCGACCACATTTAAGAATCCTGCTTAGCTTTGTTGTTAAGCAGGATTTTTTCGTTTCTGAACCTCTGAAAACGCTCTTTCAATGTTTTAATCTTAAAGGCCTGCTCAGACACAAAGCTGTCGCTTCTTTGCTGCCGTACCTCGGACCAAACAGATATAAAAATCTACTTTATTTCAAATACTCGGTGATTAAGGTTGTTCCTCTACTATATCTATAAGGCTGTTGCGCTGACTATTTAATAAGGAGCTTTAACAATATGCTTACTCTGTAAGCTAAATATTTCTGCTATAGCCATTTTGATAAATAACTATATATTCCCTATTCATATTTTTTACTATCAATGTTTATTCACTATTAAGAGCTTTTCATTATTAATATCTATCCATTATTAATATAAAGAACATAGGCTGATTGTTGGTTGACTCAGTATTGGCTAATTGTTGCTTAGATCAGTATCAGAGACGTTGTCGTCTATTTAATGTAATTACAAATCAAGTAAAAGCAGAAAAAACTTAAATGAGATCCTATATTTCTGTTTTTTGATGCTTTGCTAGAGGATTATTTTTAGACAAAAGGAATAAGTAGACCGGGTTAATCTATTTTAAATTGCAATTTTTAAAAAAAGTAAGATTAAATTTCGTTAAATCAGAGAAATAAAGTTAGTGATTTGTTGTTTTTTAACATGAAAATAACAAAAACACGGACACTTCTCTTATGTTTTCAATTTAAGTTTCATTATTTTTTGAGATCTAGGTCAAATTATTATTCTTTTATTTGCCTAAATTTGTGACATTTCGTCATCTAACTGCGTTTGCTGTTTCCGCCTTGAGTTTTGTGTGGTAATTTTATTCCGCACTTAAACATCTGTGGTGTGTAAATAACCAACATAATGTTATTACACCGGATTTAGACAGAATTAAGTAATTCAAGGATTCAATTAATTTAAATTTAATTTTAATAGCAACAAGGTGATGGACAATGAAAAAGACAATTCTAGCTACAATAGTTACTTCTTTATTCGCAGCAACTGCAGCACACAGTGCAACAGTATACGATGCAAACGGCATGACGTTTGAAGTTTACGGTGACGTTGAAGTTCAAGCCAGAAAAGGCACTGAAGATAATGCCCACAAGACAATTAATATTGACGATTCTGACTTCGGTTTTAAAGTTGGTTACGATATTGGTCACGGTGTTACTGCCATTGGTGTTGTTGAAGTTGACGGTGAGAACGATGATAACAAACTAACAATGGATGACGCTTATGTTGGTTTAAGCTCTGCTAAATGGGGTACTTTAACAGCAGGTCAACAAGTTACAATCGCAGATGACCAAGGTATCGGTAACGATTACGAGTTTGGTATCGATAACTCTTCTCAAAGTTATACTGACGGTAAGCAAGTTGTTAAATATACATTAGATAAAGGTAACTACTACGGTGGTATCTCTTACCTAGTTAATACTGATACAGGTGCTGATGATTTTAACTCTCTTGATGCTAAATTAGGTGCACGTTTTGGTGGTCTTGATTTAACCGTTTATTACGGTAACGCTGATACAGAAATTGCTGCTACAACTACTCCTCCTGCAGCGGCTGTTCCTTATAATTCTGAAAGTGTTATTTTAGAAGTGCGTTACGCATTTACAGACTTAGAATTAGCTGCTTCTGCAGGCTCAACTGATAATGACTCTGGTGTTGCTGATTTAACTAGCTTTGGTTTAGCAGCTGTTTATACGGTTGATAAAATGGCTTATTCTGCCGCTTGGTCTTTAGTTGATACAGATAGCTCTGGCGTTGATGATGTTAATAAATACTTTGTAAATGCTGCTTATTCTTTCAACAGCAGTGTTACAGCATATTTAGAAGTTGCTGGTGATGATACTGATGATTCAGAAATCGGTTATGCTGCAGGTATGGCTATATCATTCTAAGCTAATTTTATTGTCTATCAGGCGACTCAATACCTGAATACATAATAAAAATAGATAACTGCTTATTCAACTTGATTGGGTAAGCAGTTTTTTCGTTTTAGTGCTTTTGTTTCTTTAACCATTTCTGCATTTTCCTTTCACTTATAACTGAACCCAAGTTTTGTTTTTCCTCTATAAAGCCCCATTTACTTCCTCCCTTATTTTTCAGGCCTTTGCCTATATCGATGCTTTATTTTTATTGATTGTTTGATTGTTGCTTTTCACTTCTCTTTTGTTGTTATCAATCATTCGTACCTTTCTTCTATACAATCGACACAAGTGACTTTTTATTAATACATCCGAAGGGTGATATTTTATACTCGATGCTGATAGTCTAGTGTCTGCTTTTATTTTATAGCCAATGATGGGGTGAGTATTTTTATGAGCATTGTTATGAGTTTAGTTGACAAGGTATTGATGGCACCAGAGGGACCTTTATTTTCTAAGTTAATTCAAGGGTATTGGCGTTTAGGCGCTTGGGATATGACAGCGCAACAGCGTTTAACCTTTTTAAAGCAACATGTAGAGTTAGGTATTTCTACGGTGGATAATGCTGCTATTTATGGTGATAGCGAAGTATTATTTGGTGAAGCATTGGCATTAGCGCCTGAGATGCGAGAGCAAATTCAAATTGTATCTAAGTTTGGCATTAATGGTATTGCCGCGGCAGAAGGTGAGCATCGAGTTTCACATTATGATAGTAGTAAAGCTGCGATCATTCGCTCAACGGAAAACTCATTACAACGTTTGGGTGTTGAACAGTTAGATGCCTTATTAGTGCATCGTCCTGACTTTTTGATGGATGCGGATCAAGTGGCAGAAGCTTTTAGCGAACTTAAGCAATCGGGAAAAGTGAAACACTTTGGTGTGTCTAATTTTACTACATCCCAATTTGAACTATTACAATCCCGTTTGAGTGAACCTTTAATCACCAATCAGGTTGAAATCAATCCCATTAATTTTGATGTTATTGAAAATGGAGTTTTAGATCAGCTACAGCAACAGCGCGTGCGTCCAATGGCTTGGTCTTGTTTAGCTGGTGGGGCTATCTTCAATGCGCAAACGCAGCAAGCCCAACGCTTACGAGTTTGTTTAGAGCTATTAGCACAAGAACTAGGTGCAACGTCTATCACACAAGTGATTTTTGCTTGGGTACTAAAGCATCCTTCAAACCCTGTTGCATTAATAGGTTCAGGTAAAATCGAACGAGTTAAAGAGGCTGTTGCGGCGTTAGCTTTAAAAATGAATACTGAGCAGTGGTATCGAGTCTGGGTTGCTTCAAAAGGTTTTTCTGTGCCTTAGCTTCTGTCTATTAACTACAGCACCTTAAATACAGCATCTTAAATACAGTACCTTAACTTCTGAGCCTTAATGATTGTCGCTTAAGTATTATGCGCAAATTGTTGTGTTATAAGTTGAGGCTACAAATTGAGTAAAAACGTTAAAACCAGTGCTAAAGCCTTAAAAAACTACATTGCACTGGTTTTTTATTTCCTTCACTTAACCATTCATATTAATTCAATGAGTAGTTTTACTGCAAATATTAATAAAATAATACCCATCACTCTATCAAACCAATGACCATGGTTTAAAAATTTCTGACGAACACGTTGTTGTGAAAATAAAAATGAGACTAAGCAAAACCATGCTGCGGTTGAAATGATGATCCATAATCCGTATATAGATTGTACTATTAATGGTGTATTGGCACTGACGATGGTAGTGAAAATAGCGAGGAAAAAAAGCGTTGCCTTAGGGTTTAATACATTGGTCATAAAACCAATCATAAATGCTTTTTTTTGCTGCTTAGGATCATTATCCACGGCAATAGAGGCGGATTGATCTAGGTTAGGTTTACTACGTAATAAATTAATGCCTAGGTAAGTAATATAAGCGGCCCCTAATATTTTAGCGGTGGCCATCAGATATGCTGATTGAGAGATTAATAAACCTACTCCTAATAATGTATATAAAACATGTACAGAAATACCAGATCCTATTCCTAAACTGGTTATTATTGCTGTTTTGCGGCCAAAACTTATGCTCTGCCTGAGTACAATCGCAAAATCAGGTCCTGGGCTCATGACTGCTAGAAGGTGGACAATGGTTAACATAATAAATTCTTGAAAGTAGGGCATATTTAACTCTTAAATCTAATTGCTGAGGGAGTAAAGAATCGATTATGATAACGTGTCTTTAATTATTTTCATAAGGTTAAATCATGACATATTTAACACAATTTCCGGTACCTTTGTTGGGTTTTGCTGCCTTTAGCGGGACCGGTAAAACAACATTAATAGAACAGCTTATTCCATTATTAATTAAACAAGGCTTACGGATCGCATTAGTGAAGCATAGCCACCATGATATTGAAATGGATAAGCCTGGTAAAGACAGCTACCGTTTACGAAAAGCGGGCGCTTCACAAGTCGTTTTAGCAGGCACACATCGCTCTATTTGTTTTCACGAGCATGAGCAAGCACACGATAGTCAACTAAGTGAACAGCTTGCATTATTAAATACACAGGCTTTGGACTTAGTGCTGGTGGAAGGTTATCGAGACCAAGCTTTTCCTAAAATAGAGTTGCACCGTAGCGTGCTACAAAAGCCATTCCTCTATAAAGAAGATGCTAATATAATTGGCATTGTTTGCGACCAACCTATCGATGCAGGTAATTTGCCCTTATTCGACTTTACGCAATTACAAAAGATAGTGTCGTTTATTTTAAACGAAGTGATTGCGGTTGCTAATAACAAGCCGGCTAAGTAAAAATTGTATAAACACCGGACTTATAATTTGAATCTACATTTTGTTAAAGAAACCTTTAGTCAACAAAGGTTTAAATCAGTTAATTTTCGACAATGTTAATTTTGCCAATATTAATTTCGACAGAGTTAAGCTTTGTCTTGCTGTTTAGCAAATGCAGCAATTAAAAGTTGTTGGCTGTTTTGTGCAGGTAGATGCTGTCGAGACTTGCCAAGCAGATAGTTTTCTTTAAAGGTAGAAAATAATAATGTTAGCAGATGTGCATTGTCTGTTTCACCTAAGCTATCCAATACCAAACTGGCGACTTCTGCCGTTGCTAGTTGACACTCTTTAGTCGCTTTACGCATTATATATTGTGATAGTTTTTCCGGTGCAAAAGATAACACTGGAAACTGATCTAGATATGGGCTTTTACGAAACATTTTTTTAGCTTGCGCCCAAGTGCCATCCAATAAAATAAACAAAGGTCGTTTATCTTTGAGGATAGAGGGGATAGATGACTCTATGGGTAACACTCTTTCTTGCGCTGCATATTCAGCAGGAAATATAACAATAGGGCACCACTGTGGATCTGTTAGCAACGCTAACATTTTTGTATTGGGTTCAGTACGAGACCAGATATAAGCGTGTGTATCCGTAATAAGATCTGCGATTAAACGTCCCGTATTACTTGGCTTTAAAATCTCATCATCATACATCAATAATAAAAAAGCACTTCGGCTACTGACAGTTTGTTTGATTGAACAAATACATAAGTAGGGAAGTAGCATGCAGTGTTTACAGCGTGCAATGCTACCACCTCGCGCTAGAAAAGGACGTGTGCTTTGACTTAAACGATGGTCGTATAAAGAATGAATTGCATGGATTCGCATAATGAACTCTATTGTTGATAGGCTGCGATTATACGCAAAAAACCTTATTGAAAAAGGGGAACTCGCTGAAAGAATGCATTTGCTGCTAAGTAAGCTGATAAAAAGTAAGCTGGCTGTCAAAGTACAATGATGAATACTAAAAAAGGGATGTTATAAAGCATCCCTTTGATTTTAGTAAGTATCTAGATATCCTATATAAAGATGATTCTCATCTCTTTTATTTTTGATGAGATGGTAAGTCGTTACTTTCAAAAGAGTCTGCAAACTCATGGTTACGCTCTCGGTGCTTTGTTTCATCTTCACGCGCAATCGGGTGACTTGTGAGAAAACTGGTTTTAAGTGTTATTTTCGAAATGATGGACATTTGATATGGAAAGTTGATTATTTGAAGTAGTCATTAACAAAAAGCATGTGTACGACTAAGTTAGGGCATAAAAATGTTCACTATTATTCTTATTATGAAGCAGATACAGTACCTACATCAGTAAGAGTAAGCATTTACAGTGGTAGGTTATATTACTGTCGCTATTTGTTTTGTGATTTAAAAGGAAGGCAGTTATGAATATACCCGATGATTTTATAAATTATAAAAGTACGCCGTTATTCACTAAAAGTAATATTCCCAAACTATTTTTATTTGAACATAATACTAAGGCTGGAGTGTTTGGTAAAATATGTGTTACTTCCGGTCATTTAAAGTTTTATGGATTCAGTGAACGACGTGGTTTAATAGAGCAAGAGATTATTATTCCTGCTGGAGAATCTGCAATTTCACCTCCTGAGTATTGGCATAAAGTAGAATTTTTAAGTGATGACACAGCATTTGAAGTGAAATTTTATGCACAAAAAGACTCTGACATCGTCAAGCAAAACTTATCTGAACGAAACTAATTAGTTTCTACCTCATCGTTATATATAAACAACTGAGATTTTAATGGCTGAAAAAAAACGTATCTATATCGCTTATACTGGTGGCACTATCGGTATGAAACCTTCTAAAAATGGTTTTATTCCCGTTGCTGGTTATTTATCTGAAACGATTAAAAATATGCCTGAGTTTTATCATCAGGATATGCCTGAATTTGAAATTCATGAATATGAACCTTTGATTGATTCTGCTGATATTTCACCACAGGCATGGCAGGTTTTAGCAACGGATATTCAAAATAAATACCATGACTTTGACGGGTTCATTATCTTGCATGGCACCGATACTATGTCTTATACGGCCTCTGCATTATCGTTTATTTTTGAAAGTTTGAGCAAACCTGTGATCATCACTGGTTCACAAATACCCCTTTCACAATTGCGTTCAGATGCTAGAGCAAATCTATTAAACTCTTTGTATATTGCTGCCCATCATCCTATTAATGAAGTCTGCATATTTTTTAATAATCAATTATTTAGAGGTAACCGCACCACCAAACAACATGCCGATGGTTTTAGCGCATTTGTGTCGCCTAACTACCCGGTGCTGTTAGAAGCCGGAATTGAGATTAGAAACGTCGCAGGCAAAAAACAAAAATCGATTAATACTCGCTTGACGATTGGTAAGATTGAGCAACAATCGATTGCAATATTGCACCTGTTCCCCGGGTTAGATTGGCAAGTGTTAGACAACCTATTAAAAAGCCCGTTACAAGCGTTGGTTTTATTAACCTATGGAGTAGGGAATGCACAGCAAGACCCGCAATTATTAAATACTTTAAAAGAGGCCAGTGATCGCGGTATTTTAATTGTTAATTGCAGCCAATGTCTAAAGGGCAGTGTCAACATGGAAGGTTACGCAACCGGCCATGCTTTAAGCGAAGCAGGTGTTATTAGTGGCTTAGATATGACCACAGAATCTGTGATTGCTAAGTTATATTATTTACTCAGCCAAAAGTTAACCTACAAAGTAGTAAAAGAGTTATTAACTACTGATTTACGTGGTGAATTAACATCATTTAATTAGTCATTATCCTCATTCGCTAAGTTGCGGCTTACTCAGCCGTCATTTATGTAGTTGCAGTTTATGAAGTTGGGAATCAGTTGCTGTTTATGAACCTGCTATCTTCACTCAGTGAACGGAGATGTTTTTAAATGTTTCAATTAAGGTATCGATCATTTCCTGTGCAGCAATGGAAAGTGGTACCTTAGCTTTTGTGATGATACCCACATGACGAGAAATTATTGGTGCTGAAATAGGCAAGCAAATTGCACCTTGCTCGCGCATTTGTGCTTCGCATAAAGCAGGTACTACAGCGACACCTAAGCCCTGTGAGACCATTTTTCCCACGGTTGCTAATTGGTGGGCATCAAAAGCCACGTGCAACTCCATCCCTTCTTTAGATAAAGTACTTTCTATCAAGTGACGAACACTTGAAGGTTTTTGTAAGGTAATAAAATCGCATTCAAGTAACTGTTTCCATGTGAGTTCTTTCTCATTTTTGAGCGAACAATTATGATGCATTACGGCAATAAAACGATCATTAAATAACGCTTGAAAGTTTAAATCTTGAGTATTTTCTGGCTCAAAGGAGATGCCCATTTCAATATTTCCCGCTCTCACCATTTCCACAACCGTATCAGTTAATACATCGTGAATTTCGATGCTGATATTAGGGTTTTTTTGTCGGTAATACATTAATACTTTGGGCATTAAAGAAGCTGCGAAAGACGGCATAACTGCGACGGCTATTTTACCTCTGTCTAATGTAAATCTCTGTTTTAGCTCATTTTCTACCTTATCCCATGCATCGACTAAGGATTTAGCCATAGACAGTAGTTTTTGTCCTTCTGCGGTTAACAAAGTACTTCTTGTAGTACGAGTAAATAAGCGTCCTCCTAAGGAGTCTTCTAAGCTCTTAATCGACAAACTGACAGCGGGTTGTGACATGTGTACAAGCTTGCTTGCTTCGGCAAAACTTTGGGTATGTGCAACGGCTAAAAAAATACGAAGTTGTTTTACATTCATAACAAAACCAAATTAATAGATAAAAATAATAAATTTATTTAATGAATGAGTATGAGGCACACTGTTGAAAATTAAAATGACGTTGTATTTAAAGGTGGATCTATGGCTGGTTTCGACAAAGTAGTGACAACATATGAAGATGCTCTTAGTGGTTTAAAAGATGGCATGACGGTGATCGCTGGTGGTTTTGGTTTATGTGGTATTCCTGAAAACCTGATTGCTGAGATTAAGCGGCTACAAACAAAAAATCTGACCATAGTCTCGAATAACTGCGGTGTCGATGGTTTTGGTTTAGGCATTTTGTTAGAGGACAAGCAAGTCAGCAAAATGGTGTCATCATACGTTGGTGAAAACGCTTTGTTTGAGAAACAGCTACTTAATGGAGAGCTGGATGTAGAGTTAACTCCACAGGGAACTCTAGCTGAAAAAATGCGTGCTGGTGGTGCTGGTATTCCCGCATTTTATACCGCAACAGGTGTTGGAACCCCCGTTGCTGAAGGTAAAGATACACGTTTTTTTGATGGTCGTGAATATCTGCTAGAAGAAGCAATCACGGGCGATTTTGCAATTGTAAAAGGCTGGAAAGCAGACCGCTACGGTAATGTAATTTATCGTCATACGGCACAAAATTTTAACCCAATGGCGGCAACTGCAGGAAAAATTACCGTGGTTGAAGTAGAAGAGTTAGTTGAAGTGGGGGAGCTTGATCCTGCTCATATTCATACGCCGGGTATTTATGTCGACCGCGTTATTGTTGGTACCTTCGAAAAGCGTATTGAAAACTGTACTACCAGCGAATAATTTCTTTTAGTTCAATACATACTTAATTCAATACATGCTTAATTCAATACATGCTTAGTTCAATGCATATTTATAGGTGATTTTATGGCACTTTCTCGAGATCAAATGGCGATTCGCGTGGCACGTGAATTACAAGACGGTTATTACGTTAATTTAGGAATAGGCATTCCCACTTTAGTGGCTAACTTTATACCCGATGGTATGCAAGTGATGCTGCAATCGGAAAATGGTTTATTAGGAATGGGGGCGTTCCCTAGCGTTGAAAACGTCGATGCAGACATGATCAATGCTGGTAAACAAACAGTTACGGCAGTGCCTGGCAGTTCTATTTTTTCATCTGCAGAGTCATTTGCGATGATCCGTGGTGGGCATGTTGATTTGACGGTATTAGGCGCATTTGAAGTGGATGTGAGTGGCAACATTGCCTCATGGATGATCCCGAATAAATTAATAAAAGGCATGGGTGGTGCAATGGATTTAGTGGCTGGCGCCGACAATATCATCGTTACCATGACACATGCCTCTAAAAATGGAGACTCTAAGTTATTAGATGTTTGTTCATTACCTTTAACTGGCAAAGGTTGTATTAAGAAAGTATTAACTGATTTAGCTTGGTTAGAGATTGAAAATAATGCCTTTGTACTTAAAGAACGTGCGCCGGGTGTATCGGTTGAAGAAATTAAAGCTAAAACCCAAGGTCGTTTGATCGTGCCCGAGCATGTTCCTGAAATGGTGTTTTAACCAGGTTGTTATGTTTAGGTAGCTAAATAACTAAGTAGCTATGTTTAAGTAAATAACCAAGTAGCTATGTTTAAGTAAATAGCTAAGTTGATTTAAGTAATTATTCGAATAAAGAGGTCACTATGGAAATTGTTATTGTTGCTGCGGGTCGTTCTCCGATTGGTTCTTTTAATGGCAGTTTGTCATCATTAAGTGCAGTCGAATTAGGCCGTCAAGTATTAGCATCAATGTTAATCAAGCAGCCTATCATCAAGCAACATATTGATGAAGTTATCTTAGGGCAAGTATTGACTGCGGGTTGTGGACAAAATCCTGCTCGTCAAACTGCAGTTCACGCAGGCCTTGATCACGCTGTTTCTGCAATGACCATTAATAAAGTCTGTGGCTCTGGTTTAAAAGCAGTTCAACTAGCCGCACAAGCGATTGCTAATGGCGATGCGCAAATGGTAGTGGCGGGTGGTCAAGAAAGTATGAGTCAAGCTGCTCATGTTTTACCACAAAGTCGACATGGTAAAAAAATGGGGGATTGGTCATTAGTTGATTCCATGGTCAGTGATGGTTTATGGGATGCTTTTAATGATTACCACATGGGACAAACAGCTGAAAATATTGCAGAACGTTGGGCATTTTCTCGCGATCAACAAGATACCTTTGCTGCGCATTCGCAGCAAAAAGCTGCTCAAGCACAAGCCGCAGGTCAGTTTGTTGAAGAGATCGTGCCAATCTGTATTCCTCAGCGTAAAGGCGACTCCATTATTGTTGAGCATGATGAGCAGATACGCCCTAACAGTACTGCGGAAGGGTTAGCTAGGTTGCGTCCTGCTTTTACAAAAAATGGTACAGTGACCGCGGGTAATGCTTCGACGCTTAATGATGGCGCAGCGATGGTGATCGTTACCTCTAAAGAAAAAGCAGAACAGCTAGGTTTACCTGTATTGGCCACTATTGTTGCCTCAGCAAGTGCCGGCGTTGACCCAGAAATTATGGGCGTTGGGCCAATTGAAGCGACTAAAAAAGCATTAGCAAAAGCTGCGTGGACGGTTGAAGATTTAGATGTGGTTGAAGCTAATGAAGCGTTTGCAGTGCAAGCGATGACTGTTAATCAAGAGCTTCAGCTTGATACCAAAAAAGTCAATGTAAATGGTGGTGCGATTGCATTAGGGCATCCTATTGGTGCATCGGGCTGTCGTATTTTAGTGACGTTATTGCATGAAATGAAGCGCAGCGAACATAAGAAAGGGTTAGCCACACTTTGTATTGGTGGCGGAATGGGCGTAGCGATGCTGCTATCTCGTTAAACCTTTGCCAGTGGTTTTATTCGTATTAATTAGCATTTTATTGATGTGAATAAGGCCTCAAATAAATAATGTTTCGGTCTGTAAATTATCAGTTTTAAACTCAATTGTCGGTAACTATTGCATTGGTTACCACGGCATAAATTTTACTAAATCAAGCAAAATATCCCAACACTATAACGACCATAATGATGTTTTTATTAATGCGTTTAGTTAATGGATCGTTATTAAAGCAACATTGATAGTGAGCATCTTCACTATTACAAAACGGGTGATTTTTAGAAATCGGTAATTATTACAAAACCGGTGATTACCAAAAAACCGATAGTTATCGAAAAAAGATAATTATCACAACAACGATATAATAAGGAAATTTTATGAATACGAACGTAGCACAACTCAGTGTATTACAAAGACTCAGTAAGTTTTTTGTGACTCTACTTCAACGTTACCTTCCGGATCCCTTTATTTTTGCGATTGTATTAACCCTAGCGGTTTTTGTGTTGGTGATGCCGAGTACAGGGCAAAGTCCAATACAAGTTGTTGATGCGTGGGCTGGTGGGTTTTGGAAATTATTAACCTTCTCAATGCAAATGGCGATGGTCGTTGTGACAGGGCATGCCATGGCCAGTGCTCCTGCTTTTAAAAGTAAACTAGCGGTACTAGCTAGTATTGCTAAAACACCAAATCAAGCCATCTTATTAGTGACCTTTATTAGTGCTATTGCCTGTTGGATTAACTGGGGATTTGGCCTCGTTGTTGGTGCTATTTTCGCGCGTGAAATTGCTTCTCGTGTAAGGGGAGTGGATTACCGTCTGTTAATCGCTTCTGCTTATAGTGGTTTTTTATTTTGGCATGCGGGCTTATCTGGTTCGATCCCATTAGCGTTAGCAAGTGGTACTAACTTGAGTGCTGTGACGAATGGCGCGGTAACTTCTCCAATTCCAACATCTGAAACGATTTTCTCAACCATGAATTTGACGATTCTTGCCGTGATGTTAATTGCTATTCCAATTTTGAATCGTTTAATGCATCCCGTTGGAAAAGATATTATCACTATTGATGCGCAATTATTAAAAGAGCAATCTGCACTGCAGGGTACTGGCCAAGCTAAAGATTCAAAAGGCAGAAATTTTCAAGGTAAAGAGTTACAAGCTGAAGCATTAAACGATCAAGAAACGGACTCTCAGGAAAAAATGACACCTGCAGAACGTTTGGAAAATAGCCGTGTGTTGTCAATGTTACTAGGAGCAATGGGCTTTACTTACATTATTTATTATTTTATTAATAATGGTTTTGCACTTAATCTTAATATCGTTAACTTTACCTTCCTATTCTCTGCAATCTTGTTACACGGAACGCCTAAGAGTTTATTAAGTTCGGTTTCACAAGGTGCTAAAAACTGTTCAGGCATATTATTACAGTTTCCATTCTATGCCGGTATCATGGGTATGATGACTGCAGTGGGCGATTCAGGTAATTCATTAGCAGGTATTATTTCAGCGGGTTTTGTTTCAATCTCAAATGAAACAACATTCCCTGTATTTACCTTTTTAAGTGCTGGGATTGTAAACTTTTTTGTACCATCAGGTGGTGGTCAATGGGCTGTTCAAGCACCTATTATGATGCCAGCAGGTGCTGCATTAGGCGTTGATGCTGCGAAAACTGCGATGGCAATTGCATGGGGAGATGCATGGACGAATATGATCCAACCTTTTTGGGCATTACCTGCGTTAGCAATTGCAGGATTAGGGGCTAAAGATGTGATGGGATACTGCATCATGGCGTTATTCGGCTCTGGCGTTATTATTTCACTTGGTTTATTAGTGTTTTAATTAAGCCATTTGTTCATTAAACTAATCATTCATTAAACCATTAAATCATTAACTTAAATATATAATATGCAATCTATGCCTACGATACTAAATTAGCTTTTAGTGTTGTAGGCATAACTAATCATTAACATTAAACAGACTACTATTAGATTCCTATTTAATTATTTAATTATTTAATTATTTATTTGTTTAGCTTTCTTATTCTGTATTAACAACGTTTCCATTAATATCATCTTCATTAAAGGTGTCTTTCATTAAGTGTGTTGTTACAAACTCAGTAAACACTTTTAAACGAGAGGGCATATATTTATTTTGGGCATATTGCATTGCTATTACACCCGCGTAGTTTCCTTTGATTTCCCAATCTGCAAGTACCTCAATCACTTCATTATTTTGTAACGCATTTTTAATCACAAAGTCAGGGAATATACCAATCCCAAAACCATCTTTTACACCGTTTAAACGCATCTGAGAATGATTGACGGCATAGCGTCCAGACACAGCAATTACATGTCTTTCCTCTTTTTTCATGAACTCCCAAATATGGTCGATCGCCGTTTCACCTAAATATAAACAATCATGCACTGATAGCTGTTGTGGGTGAGTCGGACAACCTCTTTTTTTGATATATTCAGGGCTTGCACAAAGCTTTAAATTAACTTTGCCAATCTCTTTCATAATCAACCCTTCAGTGGGTTTATCGGTTAAGCGAAACACCACATCAATCCCTTGCGCTATCATATCGATATCACCGTCTGATGCTCTTAGTTTTAGTTGAATTTTCGGATATTTGGTCAAAAAAGGCGTGACTAGTGGCTGTAATACAATCGTTAAAAAGGCTTTTGGTGCGGCAACCGTTAACGTTCCAGAGGGGACGGTATGTTCTAAACTAGAAATATCGATTGCCTGCTGAGCGGCCTCAACGATGATAGTCGATTGCTGATATATTTTTTTACCCGCATCGGTGATCAATAAGCGGCGCGTGGTTCGCTCAAACAACTTGACCGATAATGCACTTTCTAAACGTGTGATTAATTTGCTTAAAGCAGAAGGTGTCACTCCTAACTTTTTCGCTGCCGTTGTAAAGCTTCCTTCATTGACAACAACAATAAATGTGGCCAGATCAGGTAATAATGCAATCAGTTTATTTGTGACCATAATTCATCAATGGTTTTCCATTTTAGGGGCTAATAGTTGTAATCGGTTTCAATTAGAATCAATTTATTCGGCTTTATTATACTTTTTATAAGCAACATTAATATGTCGTTTTCTATAGCAATGTTCTATATGAAAAATTCCATATAAAAGATTAACGACTGAAGCCATCACAATAAAAAATTACTTAAGCACTTATACTTGAGCAATGACAACTTAAAGAAGGAAAGTTTATGTCTTCTACATTTTATGCACAAATCAAAACACAAATAGAAACAGTGAAGAATGAAGGATTATACAAGTCTGAACGTATCATTACCTCTGCGCAAAAAGCTTCTGTTTCAATCTCTACAGGACAAGAAGTGTTAAATTTCTGTGCTAATAACTATTTAGGTTTAGCTAATCATGAAACGCTTATTCAAGCGGCGAAAGAGGGGATGGATGAGCATGGTTTTGGGATGGCATCGGTACGTTTCATTTGTGGTACACAAGATTCGCATAAAGTCTTAGAGCAAAAACTGTCTACTTTTTTAGGTAAAGAAGACACCATTCTTTATACCTCTTGCTTTGATGCTAATACGGGTTTATTTGAAACTATTTTAGATAAAGAAGATGCGATTATTTCAGATGCATTAAACCATGCTTCGATCATCGACGGTGTCCGTTTGTGTAAAGCAATGCGTTTTCGTTATGCCAACAACGATATGACAGAACTTGAGCAACAGTTGATTGCCGCTAAAGAAGCAGGTGCTCGCCATACATTGATTGTGACGGATGGTGTGTTCTCAATGGATGGCGTAGTGGCAAACTTACCTGCCATTTGTGACTTAGCTGATAAATATGATGCACTAGTAATGGTTGATGATTCTCACGCAGTTGGGTTCATGGGCGAAAATGGCGCAGGCACACATGAATACCATGATGTAATTGACCGCATTGATATTATTACCGGCACTTTAGGTAAAGCCATGGGCGGCGCCTCTGGTGGTTATACTTCAGGCAAAAAGGAAGTAATCGATTGGTTACGTCAGCGATCTCGCCCGTACTTGTTTTCTAACTCGGTTGCACCTGCGATTGTTTCTGCATCGATTCGAGTGCTGGATTTACTCGCTGAATCTGGGCATCTTCGCAGTAAACTATGGGAAAACTCAACGCACTTCCGTACACGTATGGAGGCCGCCGGTTTCACTATGGGAGGAGCCGATCATGCCATTATTCCTATTATGTTAGGTGATGCAAAAGTTGCAGCGGAGTTTGCTGAGCGCGCTTTAGCATTAGGTATTTACGTGGTTGCTTTCTCTTTTCCTGTTGTACCTAAAGGGAAAGCTCGAATTCGTACACAAATGTCAGCGGCACATTCGCGTGAACAGCTTGATACTGCGATTAATGCGTTCATTAAAGTTGGACAAGAGATGGAGTTAATTGGTCATGAAAATTAAAGCGTTAGCGAAATTAAAGTCTGAACAAGGGATATGGATGACACAAGTTGATAAGCCTGAAGTTGGCCATAATGACTTGCTTATCCGCATTAAAAAAACAGCAATTTGTGGCACAGATATCCATATTTACAATTGGGATGAATGGGCACAGAAAACGATACCTGTTCCGCTTGTAGTTGGTCACGAATACGTAGGTGAAGTGGTTGGCATGGGGCAAGAGGTTCGCGGGTTTAATATTGGCGATCGGGTTTCTGGAGAAGGGCATATAACTTGCGGACATTGCCGTAATTGCCGTTGTGGACGTACTCATCTTTGTCGTAATACAAGTGGAGTGGGCGTTAACAGAACAGGGGCTTTTTCTGAATTTTTAGTATTGCCTGCGTTTAACGCGTTTAAGATCCCTGATCAAATATCTGACGATCTTGCGTCTATTTTTGACCCCTTTGGCAATGCGGTTCATACCGCGTTATCCTTTGATTTAGTGGGTGAAGATGTTTTGATCACAGGTGCTGGGCCCATTGGGATTATGGCTGCCGCTGTTGCAAAACATGTTGGTGCTCGTCATGTGGTGATCACTGATGTTAATCAATACCGTTTAGATCTTGCAAAAAAAATGGGCGTAACACGTGCTATTAATGTCAAAGATGAAAAACTGGAAGATGTAATATCTGAACTGGGTATGACAGAAGGTTTTGATGTTGGTTTGGAAATGTCTGGTAACCCAACTGCGTTTAATAGCATGTTAAAAAATATGAACCATGGCGGTAAAGTCGCTCTATTAGGTATTCCACCTGCAGAGATGGCAGTGGATTGGAATCAGGTTATATTTAAAGGTTTAGTGATTAAAGGTATCTACGGTCGAGAGATGTTTGAAACGTGGTACAAAATGGCCAGTCTTATTCAATCGGGCTTAGATTTAACGCCTGTAATTACACATCATTTTAGTGTTGATGATTTCCAAAAAGGCTTCGATATGATGCGTTCAGGTAAGTCAGGTAAAGTGATTTTAGATTGGGAAAAATAACTGTTTTGTGACTGATTTAACTTGCTGAGTTTAGCAGTTAACTTTTAGTGCTTACTTTATAGTATTTGTCTTTTTTTAGTCGAGAATACTCAATGCCGGTAGCATATTTATACCATTCCGAAAATTAATCGGAATGGTATAAGCTCATTTTATGAGAAGGTTAAACTTGGTTGATCAACATTACTCGTTGCTACTTTACGTCGATCAGTCAGCTCTGTGTATTCTGAACTAAGAATTGTGTCGACATAATGCCATTGACTTTTAACTTTCTCTTGAGTGAAGGTGAGTGTTAAAAAGCCTCTATCTTTAGCATTTGAATATTTAAGTCCTTCAATCAAAGACACAAAACCATCCTCTGTGCTTTCTATTGCATCGTCGCTAATACTTAAATAATACTCAAGACCAGGGGAGGAAATAGAAGCCGTTGCAAACTCCACACCAACAACTTTATCATCGCTATTAGATAACTCATTTGCCCACGCATTATGCGTATCGCCCGCCACCACAACTAAATTTTTTGACGCGTCATTAAAGATGGCCAAGATTTTATCTCTTTCTGTCGCATACCCATCCCATGCATCTAAGTTATATGGCAGTTCTGGAAAAGATAATAAACTAAGTGCATCAGCCGTGAGTTTATCTGCATTAGCTTCATAGTAAGTCTGCTCATCTGCGGTTATGGTAGAATCTCCTGCTTTAATGCGCCCAGCTAACAAAGCTAATGTACCTAACTCAGCATAATCAGTTGTACTCATCGCATTTAATGCAACTGCACCCGGCAACTTCATTGCACCCATCAATACTTGTTGACCTAATAATTGCCAGCGCCCATTGTTGACGCTCACACTATCATTAAGCCATTGTAATTGCTCCGCGCCCAACATAGTTCTTTCAGTTTCATAGAGATCTTGGTTAAACGTTGCTTCATCAAACAAAACACTACCATCGAAATAATCAGCGTAATCGAGTTGTTTTTCTCGTGCTAGAACACGTGTATCTAACATATATAAATCAACGAGATCACCAAATGAAAATTGACGGTAAATTTCTGCATAATTACCTTCACTCCAAGGTCGAATAGGTAACCATTCAAAATAAGCTTGTAACGCTGCGAGTTTACGATCTTCAAAACTGCCTTCATCCTCATTATGATTTGCAGCCCCTTCACTCCAGGTATCATCTGCTACTTCATGGTCATCCCAAACGGTAATAAAAGGTACTTTACTGTGTAAGAGTTGTAAGTCAGGATCGCTATGATATTGAGCGTAACGAGTACGATAATCGCTTAAACTAAAGATCTCAGTTGTCGGCAGTACTTGACGATCTAATGTCTCCGCATTATCACTTCCATACTCACCTCGGCCATATTCATAAATATAATCACCGAGATGTAAGATGGCATCTAAATCATCTTGTTGTGCCGCTAAGTTATAAACGTTAAAAAAACCTGCAGGATAGTTTGCACAGGATAATACAGCTAATTTAACGGAGTCAGGCGAGCCATCAGGTAAGGTTTTAGTGGTACCAATTGAAGATGTTGTGCCATTACTGATGAAACGATAATAATAAGTTGTGCTAGCCGAAAGACCGATAGCATCTACTTTGATTGTATAATCTCTTGCTGCACTGGTGGTGGTATTACCGGTGTTAACTAGTTGAGTGAAAGCCTGATCTATAGCTATCTCCCAAGACACGGTTATCTCACCATCGCTACTTGGTGTTATACGTGTCCACAAAATAATGGCATCCGTTAAAGGATCACCACTGGCAATACCATGGTTGAAGCTAATACTATTTTTTGTTTGCTTGTCATCATCATCAGTTGCACAGCCCATTAAACCGTATGATACAACGGCTGCACCTGCACCTTTTGCTGTTAATATGAGGAAGTCACGACGAGAAATAGAGCCTTTCATTCACTTTATCCTTCTGTATGTAAAAACGAGTAGTCTAGAGTGAGTGTGTGACAACTAAGTGATAAAATAGTTAGTTATTTCATCATTTAGTTGCTGTTTCACATTACAGATAAAACTGAGATAAGTGAGTACCTTAGGTTGCTTATGATAAAAGGTTATTTATGATAAAAAGTGCCTATTATAAAAGATTATCTATTATAAAAATTCTTTCCAATGTTAGAAAATAAGACTGTTACTTATAGTGACTGTAACAATCATTCTTCAGTTAAATTTTCAAACAATCTATCACAGCCTTTTTTTAATTCGAGTAATTCCTGTAGAGGTAATTTTGCTTTACATAACATCTGTTCTGGAACGGCTTCAGCTTGTTTTTTTAAGTTGATACCTTGCTCAGTTAAAAATATTTCTCGTACGCGTTCATCGTCTTCACCGCGTTTTCGCATTAATACTTGTTTACTTTCAAGGCGCTTTAATAAAGGTGTTAAGGTACCTGAGTCTAAATGTAATATCTGTCCAAGATCTTTTATATTGATACCGTTATTGCTCCAAAGCACAATCATCACTAGATACTGAGGATAAGTTAAGTCTAGCGCTTTTAACATCGGTCGATACGCACGAACAATGGCATTAGCTGTGCTGTATAAAGAGAAACACAGTTGCTTTTCAATGGCTAAGTTAGAACCAGGTTCTACTATTGAACAGTTATTAGCTGAGCAATCATTAGTTGAACTATTACCAACTAAATTATTACCAACTTCTTCACCTTCACTCACTTTCAAATCAACCTTATCGTTACTCATATTCAATCCGTTAAATAATTACATTGTGCACAATATACTTGCGTTATCGTTTCAATGCGAGATATAATTGCCGCACAATTAAGTTGCGCGCAATTTAATTAGAGTGATAATTATTTCGATGTGCCATATTTGATCAATATTTGGCCCATGTTGTTTCCATATTTGATCAAAATGTAAAGCAGAAGCGTATAGGGCTTTTATGAAAGTCGATTCGATGATATTCAAATATCATGTATTCAAATATTCCGTTTCAGCAATACAAAATTTTTTTAATAAACGATTGCACTTATTACTTGAGTTCAACAATCGTTTTAGAGGAGTAATAGATGAACAATTTTAGTTACCACAACACGACCGCAATCCATTTTGGTCAAGGTCAAATTGCAGCGATCACTAACAGCATTCCAAAAGACAAAAAAATATTAGTGACCTATGGCGGCGGTTCTATCAAAGGTAACGGTGTTTATGATCAAGTTGTTACTGCGCTGGCTGACCATAACTGGGATGAATTCTCAGGTATTGAGCCAAACCCACAATACGATACATTAATGAAAGCCGTAGAGCGCGTTCGTGCTGAAGGGTTTGATTTCTTATTAGCGGTAGGCGGTGGTTCTGTTGTTGACGGTACTAAATTTATTGCCGCTGCAGTGAATTTTGAAGGTGAAGAAGCATGGGATATTCTTGCTAAACAAGGCAAAATTGAAAGCG
Organism: Psychromonas sp. SA13A; assembly: GCF_011378715.1. Taxonomy (GTDB): domain Bacteria; phylum Pseudomonadota; class Gammaproteobacteria; order Enterobacterales; family Psychromonadaceae; genus Psychromonas. The sequence continues at coordinate 40,562 of NZ_WTKU01000019.1, forward strand.
CATTACCATTAGGCTGTATTTTGACACTACCTGCGACGGGTTCTGAAACGAATTCAGGTGCGGTTGTTACGCGTGGTAAAGAAAAATTAGCATTTGGTAATCCACTTGTACGCCCTCAGTTTGCCGTGCTTGATCCACAAACTACGTTAAGCCTTTCTGAACGCCAAACATCTAATGGTGTTGTTGATGGTTTTGTTCACGTAATGGAGCAATACCTAACGTACCCAGTTAACGCAAAAATTCAAGATCGTTTTGCAGAAGGTATCCTATTAACGTTAGTTGAAGAAGGTCCAAAACTGATTGTTGATTTACAAGATATGGAAGCGCGTACCAATGTAATGTGGGCTGCGACTCAAGCATTAAGTGGTTTAATCGGTGTAGGTGTTCCTCAAGATTGGGCAACACACATGATTGGTCACGAATTAACAGGTAACTTTGGTGTAGACCACGGTCGTAGTTTAACCATCGTTCTACCTGCTATTATGCAAGTATGTCGTGAAGAGAAAAAAGCAAAATTATTACAATACGCAGAGCGTATCTGGAATATTACAGAAGGTTCTGATGATGCACGTATTGATGCAGCTATCGAGAAAACAAAAGCCTTTTTCTCGGCAATGAAAACACCTGTATCATTAACTGAAATCGACTTAACTAAAGCAGATATTGATACTGCAATGGCAAGTTTAGAAGCGCATGGAATGACTAAACTTGGTGAAAACGGCACAATAGATTTAGCACGTTCTCGTCAAATCTTAGAAACAGCACTTTAAGTTTTTTGATCGCAAAGTTAGTAATGGCTTAATGTTATTAATTTGTAAGTAGAACAAACTTATCTAACGATATGTTAGATGATATAAACGCATGTCTAAGCAATTAGACATGCGTTTTTTTGTTTTTAGGTTACCCCCTGTGTCAGACTGGGTTTACTCTTAACCTATTTCTTTTTTTTATTTTCTTGCCTTTAAAATCAAAAGCCGATTAACCACGAAGGCACGAAGGGGAGATAAGGTTAGGTCAAAACCCTTACTATTAACTAATATTGTGGGTTTTCTTCGTGTCCTTCGTTCAGTGCAGCGGCTTCGTGGTTGTTTGCCATCTTTTAAAATCAAAAGCCGATTAACCACGAAGGCACGAAGGGTGAAGAAGGTTAGGTCAAAAGCCTTACTATTAACTAATATTGTAGCTTTTCTTCGTGTCCTTCATGCAGCGCAGCGGCTTCGTGGTTTTTTCTGTTTTTTTAAAATCAAAAGCCGATTAACCACGAAGACACGAAGGGTGAAGAAGGTTAGGTCAAAACCCTTACTATTATTAACTAATATTGCGAGTTTTCTTCGTGACCTTTGTACAGCGTAGCGGCTTCGTGGTTACTTGTCGTCTGTGAATGTTTGGCTACTTCTGTGCCAGTGGATTTATAAAAAGCACCAGTAAAAGACCTTGTCGTAGTTCGAAAATCAAAGGGATCAATATAGCGATCAGTAATGAGTTTTTAGCCAGACAAGGTTTGATCTCATTAAAGGACTTGTGGATTAATATTCACTATTCATCATAAGATGAACCGCCCTGTGCGGAGCCGCATGCAGGGTGGTGTGGGAGCTGGAGGTTAGATACCTCCGACTACCCGATTATGTGTTGCTAAGTTCCGTAGCCAAAGTAGATCTCTAATATAACTTTTCGAAGTCAAACTTAACCTTAGTTACTTCAAATAAATCACACTGAACAACTTCCGCATCATTTAAATTGAAAAGAACATAATTGCGCCCTTTAGCTATAGAGCTTTTGTAAATGATCCCATCATATCCTTTCGATTTGATAAGCTCCGATATTATTTGTGTCGGTACATATTCTGATTTGGAATCAGATTTCGCCACAGGCCAAGAAAAAGCAAAGTCCATAGCAGCCCATACTGCCTTTATTATTTCGTCAGCAGAAGGCTCATTGAAGAAAAAGTATGGGAACTGTTCGGAATCTGATGACTCTGAAAAATCTATAAATTTGAGCTCTCTTACCAGCTTCAATTTCCCGAGACTCACAACTAAACTAGGCCAAGGCCTAATTTCATGTATTGCTGTCTCAGCATCTGCTGCAACATATAAACAGGGAATCCCTTTAGTGTTTGCTCGTCCATCAGATGAATGTTCTGCATCAGGCTTCATTCGCTTAAATGTGTATGGAACACGCTCATCAATGTGGAAATCTGGTGAAGCCACATTGTGTGACCCAGCCTGTGCGCGCCATACAATAGTTCCAGCACTTAGTTTTCTTACTTTGGTTTTGCATGTATCTAAGATTGAAGCTAAAAACTCTCGGGAATCATTATCAAGTGGATCTTGAGGCCTAGCTGATGTTTTACTAGCAAATCCCGAGTAGCTCAGCCAAGATTTAAAGCTCATATTGACTCCTAAATTAACAGCAACGCATAACAGCTTTATTAACTCACAAAATGTCATTTTAACGGTGGAAATTCGACAATAGTTAATGATGAAAATATTATCACTTTACGTTGGTTTATCTACAAAACAAAGAGGTATAGTCGACTTGTGAAGTTTTAATCATCTAAAAGCGTAGGGCATTGTAATATTTATAGTGCAAATACTGCAGGTGAGATATATATGAACTTATTGATTATTTGAAAACATCAACTCAAATAAAGTCAGGTGAATCTAACACTTCAAATTACAGACATAAAAAAACCTAGCAGTGCTAGGTTTTTACTATTCGACAATTTAACAAATCATCTTAAAAAGATAACTCAACCCTAGAAAGGAATATCGTCATCAAAATCCATTGATGGCTCGTTAAACGCTGCAGGTGCTTGTTTTGGCTGCGCTGGTGCTGCCGCTGGAGCAGGGCGTTGTGCTGCAGGAGCCTGTTGCGGAGCAGGTTGTGAAGGTTGCGGCGCTTGTTGAGGCTGATAAGCTGGTGCCATTCTAGGCGCTGCTTGTTGTGCTGGTGGCTGTTGTGGTGCATTACCCCAAGATTGTGCTGGTGCAGCTTGTTGTTGTGGTGCGTTTTGGTAACCACTTGGTTGCTGCTGTCCGCCTTGGTATGGCTGACCTTGACCTGCGTTTTGAGAGCGAGCATCTAACATTTGGATATCATTAGCAATGATTTCAGTCTTGTAACGATCTTGACCGTCTTGACCTTGCCACTTGTTAGTTTGTAATTTACCTTCAACGTAAACTTTTGCACCTTTTTTCAGATACTGGCCGACCATTTCGCCGAATTTACCGAATACAACAATATTGTGCCATTCAGATTTATTTTCGTATTCACCTGTTTGTTTGTTTTTCCAGCTTTCAGTGGTTGCGATTGAAAAGTTTGCCACTGCGCCACCATTTTGGGTGTAACGCATTTCTGGATCTTTACCTAGGTTACCTACTAGGACTACTTTGTTTACACTACGGTTAAACATGTTTTTTGCTCCGCTATTTCGACTTATTTATGTAAAATATTTGATTGTAATAGTGATTTAACTATTACCTAAAATGTATTGCGCTTGTTGTCGTTGAAAACGCTGTGTATTCGCTTTGATACAAATTGCCTATTTACTTCTATATAAACAATCTGCTCTTTTGCAATAACAACAACTTCTAACGCGCTCTCTAATGCTAGCAATCGCTAATGAGTATATTGGCTTGTTGTTGATCTTTTATACTTAATGTAAATATAAAAGTGCAAACGTAAAAGTACCAATTTTGCTCGTGTCATGGATGTTACAAATGCCAATAGACAGTATAAACCAGACAATCATTAACCCTGTTAAGCATAAAAATAAGCCACTACTAGCAGCTAGTTTATAGGATAACCCACCCATAATACCACCGAAAAATTCACCTGAAAATTGATATGTGCTGTAGATCCCCATAGCACTGCCTTTGCTGACTGAAGAAGTTTGTATTGGAAGAAAGATTGCTAAAGACGTTTCTAAAAAGTTAAAGCTTATAAAAACAGTAACGTAACTAAAAGCATTAAAATTTACCTGTGTAGAGAGTGCTATTACAAGTAGTTTTGAATGTTATTAATAATATTGAAAACAGATGAAAATGTTTGTTTTTCTGCTTTTTACTTAACTTTTGCTTAAACATACTAGTTTATAAAACAAGGAGAGAGCGAAGTAGAGTAATGATAGGTAGTTAATTTTCGGTTATCTTTTTTAGCGCAATAGAATGCGAAACTCTTTATACTACGGCAGTCATTTTTTATTTTTTTGGAGTTTTTGTGCTGAGTTATCGCCATTCATACCATGCTGGGAATTTTGCAGATGTTTTAAAGCATACTGTATTAACTTCTATCCTTGATTACTTATTACAAAAAGACAAAGCTTTTTGTTATTTAGATACACACTCTGGTTGTGGCGCTTATCAATTAGACTCTGCGCAATCGTTAAAAACTGGTGAGTTTAATAATGGTATCGGTGCATTGTGGAACTTAACTAATTTACCGGTTCCCGTGGCACGTTATTTAGATCAAGTGAAAGCATTTAATGGGGAAGGGGCGTTATTGTCTTATCCTGGTTCTCCGATGATTTGTAACCAAATGCGTCGTGACGAAGACCGTATGTTCTTATTTGAATTACATCCGAATGAGTTTACTAATATGCGCGGCAACTTCTCTGGCGATCGCAGCATTAAAATGGCGAATAGTGATGGTTTACAAGGACTGATTGCTAATATGCCACCTAAAGAGCGCCGTGGTTTGGTATTAATTGATCCTTCCTATGAGATTAAAACCGAATATGATGAAGTGGTTGAAAAGCTAATTGCTGCACATCGTCGTTTTGCAACGGGGACTTATGCATTATGGTACCCAGTAGTGAAGCGACAATTAATTTCAAAAATGGAAAGATCCTTAAAAGCGTCAGGTATTCAAAATATTCAACTCTATGAATTGGCGATTGAAGCGGATAAAGAAGAGAGAGGCATGACCTCTAGTGGCATGATTGTAATTAATCCACCTTGGACGTTACAAAAAGAGATGCAACATAGTTTACCGTTTTTAGCGGAAACACTAGGCATTAACGGTGAAGGTTTTTACCGTATTGAAACGTTAGTCGCTGAGTAAGCACTTATTGGTTACCGATGGGTAACCAATACTTTTCACCTTCGAATTAAATTATTCAAGGTTATTTTTACCTGCATTTATTTGCGGCGTAAATAAATATAATAAAGTTGTATATTTGGGGGACGGAGGCTGTAACGAGTCATTTATACCTCTATCATCCTGCGATAGCATCAAAAAATAGCGGCTCTTTTTCTATAGTGCTAGATAATCCTTCGATAACCTACAAATCTTTCTTATTAAAAACCTATTAAAAGCAATGTTTTATCTTTTCATTAACATTGATAGAAATGATTGTTCTGATGCTGATAAATAAGCTTGTTTAAAGCTTACTTTAATGAAAAAAGAGCCGTGCAGGTATAATCTAAATCCTATAAACGGCAAGTTCGCAGGTTTGCTTATTCGGAACGGGTATATTAATGACTAAATTATTGTCAACACTCTATTTATCCCTACTTTCACCCACACCATCAGCATGATATATTAGCCTCCATTTATTTTTTCATCTATTTAGCCCTTAAAGACTCACTTTTTTAAGAATACCTAAATTGACACTTTTACATGGAATAAGTCATGACTAAATCGACCGCTGATATTCGCCAAGGATTTATGGATTTCTTTGGTAAGAAAGGGCATCAAACCGTGAGCAGTAGTTCTCTCGTCCCTGATAATGACCCTACTTTGTTATTTACTAATGCAGGTATGAATCAATTTAAAGATACCTTTTTAGGCACTGAAAAAAGAGCTTATACTCGCGCAACGTCAAGCCAACGTTGTGTTCGTGCTGGTGGTAAACACAACGATCTAGATAACGTTGGTTACACTGCTCGTCACCATACTTTTTTTGAAATGTTGGGTAACTTCAGTTTTGGTGATTACTTTAAAGAAGATGCCATTGGTTTTGCGTGGGAATACTTAACTGACGTTTTGAAAATACCAAAAGAAAAGTTACTTGTTACTGTTTATGAAAGTGATGACGAAGCATTTTCATTATGGGCGAATAAAATCGGTGTACCAGAAGACAAAATAATTCGCATTGGTGATAAATCACCTGATAAAAAATATGAGTCTGATAACTTTTGGTCAATGGGCGATACTGGACCTTGTGGTCCATGTTCTGAAATTTTCTACGATCACGGTGAACACATTTGGGGTGGTCCTCCAGGAACTCCTGAAGAAGATGGCGACCGTTTCATTGAAATCTGGAATATCGTTTTCATGCAATTTAACCGTAGTGCTGACGGTACAATGGAAAACCTACCTAATCCATCTATTGATACGGGTATGGGCTTAGAGCGTATCTCTGCGATTATTCAAAACGGTCATTCAAACTATGATATCGATCTATTCCAAGGCTTGATCCAAAAAGTAGCGGATGTAACCGGCGCAGAAGATTTACAAGATAAATCATTACGTGTTGTTGCCGACCATATTCGTTCATGTGGTTTCTTGATCTGCGATGGTGTGATGCCGTCTAACGAAGGACGTGGTTATGTATTACGTCGTATTATTCGTCGCGCAGTTCGCCACGGTCATAAATTAGGTGCGAAAGAAGTATTCTTTTACCGTATTTATGAAGAGCTAGTTAAACAGATGGGCGATGCTTACCCTGAACTAGGTCAGCAACAAGAGTTCGTTGAAAAAATCTTACGTTTAGAGGAAGAGCAGTTTGGTAAAACACTAGAGCGTGGTTTACAAATTCTAGATAATGAATTAGATGCTTTGCAGGGATCTATTATTCCTGGTGATGTTGTTTTCAAACTTTACGATACTTATGGTTTCCCTGCTGATTTAACCGCAGATATTGCGCGTGAGCGAGAGCTAACTATCGACCAAGATGGGTTTGACTCTGCAATGGCTGAGCAACGTAAACGTGCTCAAGCAGCAAATAACTTCGGTAAAGATTATAACGACGTATTAAAAATTGAAGACAAAACTGAGTTTATTGGTTACCAAACGCTAACAGGCACTTCTACCGTGACAGCCTTGATCAAAGAAGGTCAGTTTGTTGATAGTTTAGTAGAAGGTGACAACGCACAAATAGTGCTAGCTGAAACTCCATTTTATGCGGAGTCAGGCGGTCAAGTTGGTGATGCAGGTGTGCTTAAGTTGAGCAATGGTATTTTTGTTGTAACTGATACTAAAAAATCTGCTGATGCTTTCTTACATATTGGTTATGTGAGTATGGGCTCTATCAAAGCGAATGAGTCTGTTGAAGCTGAAGTCGATGCTGAACGTCGTAAATCAATTGCATTACACCATTCTGCAACGCATTTATTACATGAAGCGTTACGCCAAACGTTAGGTGAGCATGTGACTCAAAAAGGGTCGTTATGTGATGCTGAGAAGTTACGTTTTGATTTCTCTCACTTTGAGGCAGTATCTGCTGAAGCACTTAATAAAGTGACATACATTGTTAACCAAGCAATTCGTAACAACTATGAAGTTGTGACTAAATTGATGGATATCGAAGAAGCTAAGAACCAAGGTGCAATGGCATTATTTGGTGAGAAATATGGCGATATGGTACGTGTTGTACAAATGGGCGATTTCTCTACTGAATTATGTGGCGGTACGCATGTACAACGTACGGGCGATATGGGGTTATTTATCATTACTTCTGAAGCAGGAACTGCTGCAGGTGTTCGTCGTATTGAAGCGGCTGCGGGTGATGCTGCTGGCAATGTATTGCAAAACCTGCGTGAGCAATTCAACAAAGCCTGTGATTTAGTCAAAGGTGATTCATTCACTCTAGGTGAAAAAATTCTACAAACACTGGACCGTAATAAAGTGCTTGAGAAAGAATTAGCACAACTTAAAGCTAAAGTAGCAAGTGAAGCGGGCTCAAATCTGACTGAGCAAGCAATTGATATCAATGGCGTTAAAGTTGTTGTTGCTTATATGGAAGGTATTGACCCTAAAACATTACGCGACAGTGTTGACGAAATGAAAAACAAACTACAATCAGGCATCGTGGTGTTAGCGACAACAGTCGGTGATGACAAAGTTAGTTTGATTGCAGGTGTGACTAAAGATTTAACTAACAAAGTCAAAGCGGGTGAGTTGGTTAATGTTGTTGCCATTCCTGTTGGTGGTAAAGGCGGCGGTCGCCCTGATATGGCGATGGCTGGAGGAAATAATCCTGCTGCATTAAAAGATGCACTGGCACTAGTAGAACCTTGGTTAATTGAACGTTTATAATAATTAAGAGTCTATACCCAACTGTATAGCAAGGAATAAAGATGGCACTAATAGTTCAAAAATATGGCGGTACTTCCGTTGGCACTGTGGAGCGAATCAAAGCAGTGGCTGACAAAGTAAAAGCTACAAAAGAAGCGGGCCATGATGTTGTGGTTGTTTTATCCGCAATGTCTGGTGAAACCAATCGTTTAATTGCTTTAGCGAAAGAATTTATTGAGAAACCAAGTGCACGTGAAATGGATGTATTATTAACAACCGGCGAGCAAACCACGATCGCATTATTGTCGATGGCGTTGCATAACTTAGGTGTTGATGCGGTTTCCATGACCGGTGATCAAATTCGATTGAAAACCGATCGCAGCCATTCTAAAGCACGTATATTAGATGTCGAAACTGAAAATCTACAAAAACACTTAAAGCAAGGTCGTGTTGTTGTTGTCGCTGGCTTTCAAGGCCGCAGTGAAGATAATGACATTACCACGCTTGGGCGTGGTGGCAGTGATACGTCTGCCGTAGCGATTGCTGCTGCATTAAAAGCGGACGAGTGCCAAATCTACACCGACGTTGACGGTGTTTATACAACAGATCCACGCGTTGAGCCTAATGCTCGTCGTCTTGATAGCATCACCTTTGAAGAGATGTTAGAGATGGCTAGCTTAGGCGCAAAAGTGTTACAAATTCGTTCTGTTGAATTTGCAGGGAAATACAACGTGCCACTACGTGTACTTTCTAGTTTTAAAGATGGTGGTGGTACGTTAATTAGTTATGAGGAAAATAAAATGGAATCTCCTGTTATCTCTGGCATCGCATTTAATCGTGACGAAGCGCGTCTAACGTTATCAGGTGTTCCTGATCAACCGACTGTTGCAGCACAAATACTTTCTCCTATTGGTGCCGCTAATATCGACGTTGATATGATTGTGCAAAATACATTAGGTGATGGTAAAACTGATTTTACGTTTACTGTACATCGTGATGATTATGTTGAAGCAACTAAATTGTTAGAAGTTGTTTGTACTAAGTTGAATGCTGACTCAGTACAAGGTAATAACGAGATTGCTAAAGTGTCTATTGTGGGTGTGGGTATGTGGAATCACCCTGGTGTGGCACAAAAAATGTTTGAAACCTTAGGTGAAGAAGGGATCAACATGCACCAAATTGCTACTTCTGAGATTAAAATTTCAGTGTTAGTAGATAGTAAGTACTTAGAATTGGCTGTACGCGCATTGCATAAAGCATTTGAACTAGAGTCTGAACCAAAGCAAGAAAAATAGAAATTGTGAACTGGGCACTAAATAAAAGATGAATTTAGTGCTTAGTGAGCCATACTCATGTTAACGGAAATGAAATAAAAATAATTTAGGAGCAGGATATGCTAATTTTAACGCGCCGTGTAGGCGAAACTCTTATGATTGGTGACAACGTGACCGTTACTGTTTTAGGTGTTAAAGGTAACCAAGTACGTGTCGGTGTTAATGCGCCAAAAGATGTGTCAGTGCATCGTGAAGAGATTTATATGCGTATTCAAGCAGAAAAGAACGCAGCCAGTTCACAGTAGACAGTGAATTGTTATTTAAAGAAGAGCTTAATTGCTCTTTTTTTATGTCTAAAATTCAACCATAATAGATAAAAAACAAGCAGTTTGTTTAATTACCAAGCAAGCAGTAAATTATTATGCTAAAAAGGTTTGACTTGTTTTCAGAAGACAGTAATATGTGCGCCAACAAGACGACGGTGGGGTGGCCGAGTGGCCGAAGGCGCTCCCCTGCTAAGGGAGTAACGGGTTTATAGCCTGTTCGAGGGTTCGAATCCCTCCTCCACCGCCATTCTTGTAGATTCTTAAAGCGGGTGTAGCTCAGCTGGATAGAGTACCTGGCTACGAACCAGGCGGTCAGGGGTTCGAATCCCTTCACCCGCACCATCTTTCTATTTGCACGAAAAGACGGTGAGCTTAAGAATTGAAATAAAAACATAAAGAATATCGCGGCGGGTGTAGCTCAGCTGGATAGAGTACCTGGCTACGAACCAGGCGGTCAGGGGTTCGAATCCCTTCACCCGCACCATTCTTTACAAGCTTACGAAAGTAAGTTTTTTTGTTTTTAGAGCTTATTAATATTATTCCCAATAATATTAAGCACCATGCGGGTGTAGCTCAGCTGGATAGAGTACCTGGCTACGAACCAGGCGGTCAGGGGTTCGAATCCCTTCACCCGCACCATTTCTTTATATTTCCATATATAATTTTATCTATTCCCTATAAATTCAAGTCCATTTGAATATTTAATCATAATAAATGACTATATTTATTTTTTTATGCTTATTTTTTCTTTAAAAATGCATGTTTTCTTCATAATTATGCATAAATAGTCAGTTTGTTTTATTTCTAAATAGTGATTTAGACCTCCCTTGCTTTCATCTTTATTAGACTATTTTTTGTTAAATGCAAACTATGGAAGTTGAGTCAAATTCCATTGCTTTCATTTTTTAGCCAAAACCACTATAATAAGCCCCTGTGAAACACTATTTTACTGAAAATACATATGTTCAACGCGTATTAAATCAAGTATTCTGGTGGTTGATGTTTATTATTTACATGGATTTAATCGTGATAAGTATTCAATACCCACTGTTGGCAGCATATTAAATATTTATTAGATTTGAATAAATATTCATTTTTAATCTGTTGAATGGCTGTTTCAGTGTGTATCTAGAAAAGGAAAGGGTACATTTATGGATATTACAGGATCTTTAGTTACTGCATTTATGCTATTGGGTCTCGGCATGGCATTTGTTTATATGTTTTTAGGTTTATTATTTATTTGTATAAATCTAATGGCTAAATATATTCCTGCAGACAAACCTGTTATTTCAGCTAAGCGTAAAGCACCCGTCGCTACTCAAGCTGCAAGTCAAACACAAGTAAGCCCTCAGGTAATCGCTGCAATCACTAGTGCAGTGCAACAATACCGCAAAGCACGAACAGTTTAATGGACAAAGAATCAATAAAGGAGCAAGTGAATATGTCTAAGCCTCTCGCAATCACCGAAGTTGTTTTACGTGATGCACACCAATCATTATTTGCAACACGTATGCGTATTGACGATATGTTACCAATCGCAGAGAAATTAGATAAAGTAGGCTATTGGTCTTTAGAGACTTGGGGTGGTGCTACTTTCGATTCATGTATTCGTTATCTAGGTGAAGATCCTTGGGATCGTATTCGCGCTTTAAAAGCGGCGATGCCAAATACACCACAACAAATGCTGTTAAGAGGTCAAAACCTATTAGGCTACCGTCATTATGCTGATGATGTGGTCCAGAAGTTTGTTGAACGTGCACACACTAATGGCGTAGACGTATTTCGTATTTTCGATGCAATGAATGACGTGCGTAATTTTGAGACGGCGATTAAGTCTGCCGTTGAAGTTGGTGCTCATGCTCAAGGTGCTCTTTCTTACACTACTAGTCCAGTCCATACCATTGATGGTTGGGTTGATATGGCGAAACGTCTTGAAGACATGGGGGCTCACTCTATCTGTATTAAAGATATGGCGGGTCTATTAAAACCTTATGTTGCAGAAGAGTTAGTCACAAAAATTAAAGCTTGCACCAATATCCCATTAGCCTTGCATTGTCATGCAACAACCGGTCTTAGTTTAGCGACTCAACAAAAAGCGATTGATGCTGGTGTTGATATTATTGATAGCGCTATCTCTTCAATGAGTATGACCTACGGTCATTCACCAACGGAGACATTAGTTTCTATTGTAGAGGGAACGCCGCGTGATACTGGGTTGGACTTACATCAATTAGAAGATATTTCTGCTTACTTCCGCGAAGTGCGTAAAAAATATGTGAAATTTGAAGGCGAATTGAAAGGTGTTGATCCACGTATTTTGATAGCACAAGTACCGGGCGGTATGTTAACTAATATGGAAAGCCAACTTAAACAGCAGGGTGCTGCAGATAAGATGGATGAAGTATTAAAAGAAATTACCTGTGTTCGTGAAGATCTTGGTTTAATTCCATTGGTAACGCCTACTTCTCAAATTGTTGGTACACAAGCAGTGATCAATGTATTGATGGGTGAGCGTTATAAAAATATCACTAAAGAAACGGCGGGTGTATTAAAAGGTGAATATGGAGCAACTCCGGCACCTGTTAATGCTGAATTACAAGCTAAAGTATTAGATGGCGCGACAGCAATTACTTGTCGTCCAGCGGATAATATTAAACCAGAAATGGCATCGATCGAAGCTGAGTTCAAAAAGCTAGCTGCTGAAAAAGGCGTTAAAGTTGCTGATAATGAGATTGATGACGCGCTTATTTATGCGTTGTTCCCTGAAATCGGACTTAAATTCTTAGAAAACCGCAACAACCCAGATGCATTTGAGCCTGTACCAAGTGCTGATGATATGAAAGTTGCTAACACTCCTGCTAAAGCTAAAAATGCGCCAGAGTCTTACTCGGTTTCGGTTGATGGACAACTATTTAACGTACAAGTTGGTCCAGAAGGTAGTATCGATGGTATTTCTCCAGTCAAAGCCAATGCTGCACAGGTGAACACAACAGTTGCGTCGTCAGCTACAGCACCAGCTGCTGACGCCGAAGGTGAGGATGTACCGGCACCTTTAGCGGGTAATATCTTTAAAGTACTCGTAAACAAGGGTGATCACGTCGACGAAGGTGATGTACTGGTGATTATGGAAGCGATGAAAATGGAAACTGAAATTCGTGCTCCAAAATCAGGTACAGTGCAAGCCGTTAACATCAGAGAAGGCGATGCTGTGAATGTCGGTGACTCACTGTTTGTAATAGGTTAAGGAAGATAACGTGAATGGATTAATGACACTATGGGCCGATACGGGAATTGCAAATTTCCAGTGGCCTGAATTAGTGATGATGGCCGTTGGTGGTTTGCTATTGTATTTAGCGATCGCACGTAAGTTTGAGCCCTTATTATTACTACCGATTGGTTTTGGCGCTATTTTAGCGAATATTCCTAATGCAGGTTTTAATGATGAAGGTGGCATGCTTTATTACATCTACCATATTGGTATTGAAACGGGTGTATTCCCGTTAATTATCTTCATGGGGGTAGGAGCATTAACCGACTTTGGTGCCTTGATTGCTAATCCTAAAACCTTATTTTTAGGTGCAGCTGCTCAGTTTGGTATTTTTGCGACGTTATTTGGCGCTATTTTATTAAACTTAGTACCTGGTTTTGAATTCACGCTTGCAGATGCTTCTGCGATTGCCATTATAGGTGGAGCAGATGGGCCGACGGCTATTTTCTTAGCCTCTAAACTTGCCCCTGACTTACTTGGTGCAATAGCGGTTGCTGCTTACTCATATATGGCATTGGTTCCTATTATTCAACCGCCGATCATGCGAGCTTTAACAACGCCTGAAGAGCGTCAAATTAAAATGGAACAGTTACGCCCAGTTAGTAAGAAAGAAAAAATTATCTTTCCGTTAGCGGTGTTATTCATGACTATCTTATTTTTACCTGCAGCCACGCCATTGGTTGGTATGTTCTGTTTAGGTAATTTGATGCGAGAGTCTGGTGTTGTTGATCGTTTAAGTTCAACTGCACAAAATGAATTGATTAATATTGTTACGATTTTCTTAGGCTTAGGCGTTGGTTCTAAACTATCTGCAGATAAGTTCTTGAACTTAGAAACATTGGGTATTTTAGGATTAGGTGCGATTGCTTTCTCGATTGGTACTGCCTCTGGTGTATTGATGGCTAAAGCAATGGGACGTTTCTCGAAAAGTCCTATCAATCCTTTGATTGGTGCTGCCGGAGTTTCTGCAGTACCGATGGCCGCGCGTGTTGCTAACAAAGTTGGATTAGAAGCAAATCCACATAACTTCTTACTAATGCATGCAATGGGCCCTAACGTGGCTGGTGTATTAGGGAGTGCGGTTGCTGCTGGTGTATTATTAGCGATTGTTGGTTAGATAAGCTGATAACAATTACACTTATTGATTGAGGCCACTTTTTAGTGGCCTTTTTTATATGCTTTCGCAATACTTATTCTTAAAAAGTAAGGGTAGGAAAAAAGAGGGAAGGATTTTTGAGTGTTTTCCTGCAAAATAGAGAATTATCTTTGCTATCTTTAAGAAAAATAAATGAATGATTATTGGCTGCTGTTTAGCAGTGGTTTTATCTCTTCAACATTATTTCCTGGTGGATCTGAGGTGCTGTTTATTTATTACTTGCAGCAACAGTTATCTTTAAAATGGGAATATTTTTTTGCTGTAACCATAGGTAATAGTTTAGGCGCAGTAGTCACATACTTACTCGGTTATTATATTAATTTAGGACAGGCAAAGGCGGCTTTAAAATACCCCAAAACATTATTGTTCTGTCAAAAGTGGGGAAATGTTGCATTATTATTAAGTTGGCTGCCTATTGTGGGTGATGTGATCTGCTTATTTGCTGGATGGCTTAAGCTTTCCAGAGGACCTGCTTTTATTAATATCGCGATTGGTAAAAGTTTGCGTTATTTGTTCCTAATGTTTTTATTCTTTATCTTTCCATAAGCCCCTTGATTAGGGAGTAAAAACGCTTAACAAAACATCAATTGTTTGCTGTTCTAAGTACTGCTTTCTTGTTTCTATTAAATGCTTATTTAGTTCAACTAATTTAGGTGGTAGAGTTAGCGCTCTAAAAAATCACCTAGGGGTTTACACTTGGCTAAGAATTTTCAACAGCGTATTAATTTCCTCAGCGAACATCCTGAGAGCTTCATTGCATTCGGTCGTGGTATTGAACGCGAAACGTTACGTGTAAACGAGGATGGTAAGCTATCTCAAGAGGGGCACCCTAGTGCTTACGGTAGCGCTCTTACACATACTTCTATCACCACTGATTTTGCTGAGAGTCTGTTAGAGTTTATTACGCCAGTTGCAACTAGCGTAGATCAACTTTTTAACTATCTTAATGATATTCATCATCATGTGGTTGTGAACTTGCCTAAGGAGCAATACCTTTGGCCAATGAGTATGCCTTGTTATGTAATGAGTGAAGATAGTGTGCAATTAGCGCAGTATGGTTCATCTAATATCGGCAGAATGAAAACGACTTATCGTCAAGGTCTTAAAAACCGTTACGGCAGTATGATGCAGATTATTTCTGGCGTGCATTATAACTTTTCATTACCTGCTGCGTTTTGGGATAATTGGGGTGAATTGCACGACTCACCGTTAACCGGTCAAGCAGCTCAATCTGCTGGATATATGGGGTTAATTCGAAATTACCTACGTTATGGGTGGGTTATTCCTTATTTGTTTGGTGCTTCTCCTGCTATTTGTAAATCATTCTTACAAGGTAAAGAAACAAAACTTCCCTTTGAAGCTACAGGTAAAGGAACGATTTATTTACCCTATGCAACGTCATTGCGTTTGAGTGATTTAGGTTATACCAATAGCTCTCAATCAGATTTAAACATCTGCTATAACAGCCTAAACACTTACCTTGATAGCGTGCGTAAAGCGTTATCTAAAAAAGAGTCCAAGTTTACTGCGATGGGAACGGTCAAAGATGGCGAATATGTTCAGCTTAATGATAATGTTCTGCAAATAGAGAACGAATTATATGCCTCTATTCGTGCTAAACGTGTTCAAAAAGCTAACGAGACGCCATCACAAGCATTAAAAGCACGTGGTATTGAGTATATTGAAATTCGTTCTTTAGATGTTAATCCATTTTGTAAATTAGGTATCACTGAAGAGCAAGTGAACTTCTTAGATCTATTTTTAACTTGGTGTGCAAGTGTTGAATCACCAACGTTATCACAGGAAGAATACGCAGCCTGTGCGGATAACTTTAATGAGATGGTAACACGAGGTCGTGAACCTGAACTTACTTTAACCATCGCTGAGCAAACTAAAGATGTTGCAGGTTGGGGAAAGTGGTTAAATCAACAACTGTCTGAAATGGCGTCGTTATTAGATAAAGAGCGCGTTGATAATCGCTATCAAAATGCAATGCAACATATCAGTCCTCGTTTTGAAGACCCAGAGCAAACCAGCTCTGCGCGTATTTTAAAACGCATTAAAGATTCTACGGGAGATAATGGCACATTAGCATTGAGTTTAGCAAAACAGTATAAAGTCGAGCTACAAGAGCAACCTTATTCTATTTGGTCTGAGCAGATATTTGCACAGCAAAAGCAAACTTCAATTGAAAAGCGTGAAGCCATTGAAGCTGCTGACACATTGAGTTTTCCTGATTTTTTAACCGATTACTTTACTAACGCTAAAAAAGTATAAACAGCATATAGCTGGTCATCTCTAACAGCACGTACTTTGTATGTGCTGTTAAAATTTCTCTGCATAACGTGTTAGGTTATTATTAATGTGTTTTCTGATGTTATTCATTTAGCGCCAATAAAATAGGAAAACGATACGTTATTCGTGATTAACTGAGAGGTTTAAAGTAAAGCTATGCACTTATTTAAAAAAATAATCACTTTAATTTTTCCTATCACATTAATCGCCTGTGCAACACCGCCTCCTAAAAATCCTGAAAATATTTGTGATATTTTTTTTGAAAATCGAGACTGGTATAGTGCTTCCAAAGAAATGCAAGAACGATGGGGGACACCTATTCATGTACCGATTGCTATTATGTATCAAGAAAGTAGTTTTAAACATGATGCTGCGCCACCGATGCAATATTTTTGGTTTATACCCATTGGTCGAGCGAGTGATGCCTATGGTTATGCACAAGCCAGAGACATGACTTGGAGTGACTACCAACGGGAAACGGGTAATAACTGGTCTAGTCGTGATGATTTTGATGATGCTATCGACTTTATGGGCTGGTTCACCAGCAAAACGCATAAAATAAACGGTGTGTCGAAGTGGGATGCTTACGGCCAGTATTTGAATTATCATGAGGGTTGGACAGGATACAAACGCAAGAGTTACAACAAAAAAGCGTGGTTAGTAAAAGTCTCTCGTAAAGTGGATGTACGTGCTAAAAAATATGCAACACAGTTAAAAGGTTGCCAAGAAGATTTGGATTCGAGTTGGTTATGGCGATTGTTTTATGCCTAGTTAGTAGATGCAATACTAAACACAATCGTTCAAACTCAATCCTTGAAATGAATAAATAGATAATTAATTAAGTAATAAGGAAACACCCTATGCCATTATTAGATAGTTTTACCGTTGACCATACTATTATGAAAGCGCCAGCAGTACGTATTGCTAAAACCATGCAAACACCAAGTAAGGATACTATTACAGTATTTGACTTACGTTTCACTGCGCCTAATAAAGATATTTTATCTGAAAAAGGCATTCATACATTAGAGCATCTGTATGCGGGATTTATGCGTGATCATCTCAATGGAGATCAAGTTGAAATCATCGATATTTCACCAATGGGATGTCGTACAGGGTTTTACATGAGCTTAATCGGTGCACCAACAGAACAACAAGTGGGTCAAGCTTGGTTAGCGGCAATGCAAGATGTGTTAAATGTAGAAAACCAAAACCAAATTCCAGAACTAAATGAATATCAATGTGGTACTTATGCAATGCACTCATTAGCTGAAGCAAAAGAGATTGCGCAAGCAATTATAGATGCGGGTGTTGGTATCAATAAAAATGATGATATTTCATTGTCTGCAGAGCAATTACAACAACTGTAAATCTGAGATAACTATTAAGGCTGCTTTGCAGCCTTTTTTTTGCTTTATTTTTTAGTGAATTGTTTTATATCAAGTATCAAAAACACTGATGCTTTACATTGAGGACTCAATTACGTCATTAATGGACTCTCATGAAGTACACCCTAAAGCAGTTACAAGTTTTTAATGCTATCGCGAGTAATGAAAGTGTTAGCCGCGCAGCCGAGCACTTATGCATGACACAATCTGCAGTGAGTATGTCCTTAGCACAATTAGAAAACTTACTTGACCGACCTTTGTTCATTCGCCATGGCAACCGTTTAACCTTAAGCCACTGGGGGCGATGGTTAAGACCGCAGGCGCGAAAACTGATCCAAAATGCACAACAAATTGATCAAGGCTTAAAAGATCAGCATTTAATCAGTGGTACCTTATCATTGTGTGCAAGCCAAACCGCCGCTGAACACATATTGCCAAAACTAATCAGTAATATCGATAGTGACTTCCCTGAACTACGTATAGAACTCTCCATTGAAAATAGTGAAGAGGTGATTCGAGGGTTATTAAATCATGAATTTGAATTAGGTATTATTGAAGGGCGCAATGATGATAGTCGTGTTATGCAAGAAGCTATTTTTGATGATCATTTAGTCATTTTTACTAACACCCATCACCCTTACGCACATTCAAAGGTAGTTAACCTCGCACAGTTAGAGCAAGCCCGTTGGATTTTAAGGGAACATGGAGCTGGTACGCGACGTATTTTTGAAAGCGCGGTACATGGTTTAATTGACCATCTTGATGTGTGGAAAGAATATGAAAGTGTCCCTGTTATTAAAGAATTGGTGAAAAATGGCAGTTATGTCGGCTGCTTACCTCTGTTAGATGTAAAAAGAGAAGTTGAGCGTTGTGAACTAGTCATACTGAATACTCCTGAGTTAGATATGCATCGTAGTTTATCATTTGTTTGGTTAGATGATTTAGGGCAAAACCCATTAAAAGATTGTGTTATTACAGAAGCTAAGCGTTTAGTACGTAGCATACAAAAAAATAGAATTAATCACTTTTCCGATTAATTCTATTTTTATTGAGTTGCTATGTAACCTTCGGCAGTGTCATTTTAAGTTATGCCATTTGAGTTACATAGCTTAAGTTATGCGTCTTTATCAAGCCGCTTGATGTGATGTGGTGTTTTGTTGAATATCAGAAACATCTTTTTCTTGAAACTGCATCTGTAACAGTAAATGTTGAGTAATATGCTGGCGCGTGATCGTACCCACTACGATACCATTATCAATCACTGGATAGATAGAAGGGCGTTTAGCGGCCGCTTTATTAAGGCGTTGATGGTAACTTAGGTATTGGCTTGATAATAAAACACCTGAATCGCTAACTGGGAATAAGATACTTTTATCGACGGTCATAAATTCAATTAATTCCGCAATACTTTGCTCTGGAGTGACACTTAATACTTCAGTTTGCATCACATCAGCGACACTTAACTGCTGATCTAACTCAAAATCATTTGCCCACCAGTTACGTAATAAATCTTGCTCTGATACAAAACCAAGTAGTTCTTTTTGCTCATTAATAACGACTGCTCCACGCGCTTGTTGTGCTGATAACTCTAATAAAGCAGAGGTTGCCGTTTGTTGTCCTGAAAAAGTGATAGCTTTTGTATCCATTAACTGTGCAACAGTTAGGTCAGTTAAAAAGGTATTGTTCATAATTGGTGTTCCTTGTGATGGTAAATAAGTCGTCGTAGCGAGGTCTGATGTTGATTTTTGAGTCATCGATGTTGGGGTTATTGATTCGGTTTTTAATGGCGACGGATTTGTTAATGGAACTGGAACATCTTGGTAAATTAACCAATA
Source organism: Psychromonas sp. SA13A (assembly GCF_011378715.1). Classification (GTDB taxonomy): domain Bacteria; phylum Pseudomonadota; class Gammaproteobacteria; order Enterobacterales; family Psychromonadaceae; genus Psychromonas. Next base: position 60,342 of record NZ_WTKU01000019.1, read on the forward strand.
GCCTAAACCAACCATTACGCCTCCTCCGACAATATTGCCTAGGGTAACGGGGATTAAATTGTTGAGTACAAAATGACTCACTGTTAGGTCAGCAAAACTATTCGCGTTATATCCCAATGAGATTAAATACTCCGCTGGTACGGTATGTTGTAAAACAATGCCCAAAGGCACCATAAATAGGTTTGCGATACTATGTTCAAAACCGCTACTGACAAACATGGCAACCGGTAGTATCAGTAAGAATGACTTTGTTAACATATCTTTACTGCTAAATGTCATCCAAATACCTAAACACACCAATAGGTTACATAGCACGCCTAAGGAAAAGGCTTGTAGCCAGGTGTGGTGGATTTTATGCTGTGCAAGATGCAGTGCATTAATACCCCATTGTCCACCGTCAAGTTGGTACATTTTGGCACCAAAAATCAGTAATAAAATCAGCATCGCCCCAACAAAGTTGCCTAGGTAAACACGTACCCAGCAACCGATTAACTGCAGGGTACTTAATTTACCCTGTGCCCAGGCAACGCTACTCAATACGGTACTAGTGAATAATTCTGCTCCACATACCACTACGAGTATTAAGCCTAAACTAAATGCAGTGCCTCCCGCTAAACGTGTGAGGCCCCAAGAAGAGGCATCACTGCCGGTCGTTACCGTAACGTAAAAAACAAATGCAATGGCGATAAAAACACCCGCAAACACTGATAAGCCAAAAGAATGAAGTTTACTTTTGTTGGCTTTTTGTACGCCATAATTACTGACATCTGCTAAAGGATGTGACTTGGCTACTGCTTGGGTCGTATTCGTATTTAAGTGGTTAATGGCATGGTTCATATGCAATCACTAAGCCTCCTGCAATAAAATGATATGAAGTGGTCGTCATTGTTTATCTCCTATTGAATTCAACTATTCATTGAACACTTATTAATTGAACGCTATCGATGCGTTGTAAAAACAATACGATCCTTTTTAGTTAAAGAATATTTGATAGTTTTTATTCTCAGAATCAAAAATATTGATGCTTAGTAGCTGTTGTAAAAAATTAAGAACACATACTTACTTCAATCATTACAAGTTGGCGCAGACCATCTGCAATGATTATCTTAGTGGAGAGGTAGTTTGTTAGGAGGAATGCTGTTAAACACTAAATTTAGAGCAAAAAAAAGCAAACCGATTGGTTTGCTTGATAGAAAGTAGCTAATTTTTCATCACTCATAATAGCTAGATTAGATGATTTTTATGCAAGATGACCTAATGCTATTAATTGAGCTAATGTTATTAATTTTCCTCACTATATAAATGAGGAATAATTTTCACTAATTTAACCATATTGTTTTCAACTTCAATGATTTCCATTGGATAACCACATATACGTGTACTGATGTTGGCGGTAGGGATTGTTTCAAGATGCTCAAGAATTAAACCATTTAAAGTACGAGGCCCATCTGTAGGTAAAGACCAACCCATTTCTTTATTGAGGTCACGGATGCCTAAGCTACCTTCAATAATATAACTGTCATCTTGTTGCTTGTGGATCTCTTCTGAACTATGTGGCTCTCGGGTTGTGGTAAAGTCACCAACTATCTCTTCTAGAATATCCGCCAGAGTCACTAACCCTTGAATATCACCGTATTCGTCCACCACTAAGCCCATACGTTCTTTATTTTGTTGGAACTTTATCAATTGCGTATTAAGTGGTGTACCTTCTGGAATAAAGTACAACTCACGTACACTTCTTAACAATGTGGTTTTAGTAAAGTCTTCTTTTAACAGGATCAATAGCGAGTCACGTGCGTGTAAAAAACCAATAGAATCATCAATGGTGTCGCGGTATAACAAGGTCATAGTATGGGTACGATGTTTTAACTGCTTTAAAATCGTATCCCAATCTTGGTTGATATCAATGGCTGCGATTTCGTTACGTGGCACCATGATTTCATCGACAGTGACTTTTTCTAACTCAAGAATACTTAATAGCATTTGTTGGTGATGCTCAGGGATCATTGATCCGGCTTCATGTACAACAGAGCGTAATTCGTCACTTGATAATGCATTATCACTTTGATTATGAACACTGATACCAAATATTCTTAATAAACCGTTAGAAATACCGTTAATACACCAAACTAATGGGCTTAATATTTTTTGTAGAGGTGCTAATAAGACCGAGCTAGGGAAAGCAATTTTTTCTGGATATAAAACCGCGAGTGTTTTAGGAGTAACCTCAGCAAAAATCAGTATTACTAGTGTCAGAACGCCTGTCGCAATAGCGATACCTGCATCACCAAACATGCGTTGACCTATAATGGTGGCAATCGCAGAAGCCAATATATTAACTAAGTTGTTACCAATTAATATCAAGCCGATCAATTTATCTGGTTTGTTTAATAGTTTTTCAACACGTAGTGCAGTTTTGTTTTTGTCTGCTGCTAAGTGTCGTAAACGATAACGGTTTAAAGACATCATGCTGGTTTCTGAACTAGAGAAATAAGCTGAGATGATGATTAAAACGGCTAAACTAATAAATAATGCGCTTGTGGGTATTTCGTTCAAGAGTGCTCTCGATAGTTGCTTTTAAAAAAATTAAAAATGATGGCCTTGATATTATCGAAGAAATGCAAATATAACAAAGTAGATTTTCTAAAAAGCCCTATAAAAAAGTATTTTGACGATATTATGTGAATTATTGAAAACTCGCTCTGCTAATCCTCAATTACCTACTTAGCTATTTACCAGCCTATATAGCGCTAACTACTACTGAACAGCGAACTGTAAAGTAACTATTGAGACTCTATATGCGCTCAATTAAAACTCAATAATGGTCATTTTATGACATTAATCACTTGTCAGTGTGTTGAATAATATTGATAATGCCGCCTTTTGAATAATAGGGCATGCTTATCAAACCTTTACTGTTTATTTCTATACTATTTTTGTCATTACCTTCCTATGCCGAAAATACCCAAATACAATCCTTTTCAAGTGCTAAAAAGAAATTAGAGAAAGAAATCTATCTAGTACCTCAAGAACGGCACACTTTGTATTGCGATGCAGAGTTTGATAGCAAAAAAAATGTAATTGCTACCTCCGGCTTTGAAAGTAAAAAATACAAAAAAAGAGCAAAGCGCATTGAGTGGGAACATGTTGTGCCAGCGGAAAACTTTGGACGTAATTTTACTGAATGGCGAAGTGGCGATAAACAATGCGTAACGAGTAAAGGTAAAGCCTATAAAGGGCGACGTTGTGCAGAAAAAACCAATGCAGAATACCGATATATGCAAGCTGATATGTACAATCTATATCCTGCGATTGGCTCAGTTAATGCGAGTCGCAGCAATTATAACTTTGTAATGCTAGGTAATGTTCAAAGTAGTTTTGGTAGCTGCGCAATGAAAATAGAAAAGCGTAAAGTAGAACCGCCTGTACAAAGCCGAGGTGTGATTGCACGTGCTTATTTATACATGGATACTATTTACCCTAGTTATAAAATGAGCCGTCAACAGCGTCAATTAATGACCGCTTGGCATAAAACCTACCCAGTTAACGCATGGGAATGTGAGCGCGCTAAACGTATTCAAAAAGTACAGGGCAACAATAACGAAATAGTACAACAGAGTTGCCAAGCTGCAGGACTCAACTAATACAACTCAAATAAGTTTAGTTAACCACACACTGTTTAATGAAACGGTTTAAATGAAATGAGTTTTATGAATTGTTTTAATACTTTCGTTTTAATACTTTCGTTTTAATACTCTAGTTTTAATATTATGGTGTGGGGCTGTAGATGCTTGCTTTTAAGCAAAGGAATGGCTGCTTTATTAAACCATCTTGTTTAGTGCAGATAACTATTTATCTTTTTTAACTGCTTATCATAACAAGATGGTATCACTTAGAATTGAATATTTTAGAGTAAAGGGTCAGAGAATAATTTCTCTTACAAAGCGACTGCCAAAGTAAGCAAGCGTTAACATTGAAGAGCCAACAATAGTAATATAGATCACTAAACGACCACGCCATCCTTTCTTGAAATGCCCCCATAACAAAGTTGCATAAATAACCCAAGCAACAATAGTCAGCACTGCCTTGTGTGCACTTTCACTTGCAAACATATCATCTAAAAACATAAAACCGGTGACTAATGTACAACTTAAGAGGACAAATCCAATTAAAATAAACTGGAATAAACTTTTTTCAAGCGTCATTAAAGGCGGTAAATTCAAACCTGCGATGGGCGATCTGTGTTTCTTTAATCGGTAATCTACATAGGCTAATTGCAATGCAAATAAACTGGCAATGACCATCATGGCATAAGCGAGTAGCGCTAAAATAATATGAGAACCAACCTGCGGGTTATCTTCCAAGTGGGTAATGTAATGACTTGGTAAATACACCACAGCGATAAAATTGACAATATTAAACCCATACACGATTGGTAACAGAACGCCGGTATTGATTTTTTTGTTGATGGCCAATGACAGCGCTGCAATTAAAAAACTCACCAATGAAACAACATTTAAAATAGGCAAATTTTGACCATTTATTAAAAAGATGTTTTCATATAACCAAGCAGCGTGGCTTAATAGTGCGACACTTGATAAGGTAATAATCTGATAGCTTAACTTTGCTTGAGGTGAAAATAATTGGCGGCTAGCAAGTAAGCCACTTAGTAAATAAAATACAACACTGATAGTTGCCAGTTGACTCATATATTACTGCCTTTACTCATAAAAATGGCTTTTAATAACCTTCATTATAAGCTTTATTGAATGGATGAGAAGTTAATACTATTTTGAAAAAGCATAAATGCGTATAATACACAAAATCCTAATTATTTATAGCTATGAGACATAAACATGTTTGAGAATTTAACGGACAGATTGTCGAAGTCACTGAAAAGTATCAGTGGTAAAGGTCGATTAACAGAAGACAACATTAAAGGCACATTACGCGAAGTACGTATGGCGTTGTTAGAAGCCGATGTAGCTTTACCGGTTGTTCGTGACTTTATTAAAGCAATCAAGAAACGTGCGATTGGGCAAGAAGTTGCCAAAAGTTTAAACCCAGGCCAAGCCTTTATCAAAGTTGTACAAAACGAACTTGAATTGGCAATGGGTGAAGTCAACGAAAATTTAAATTTAGCGACCCAGCCGCCAGCAGTATTATTAATGGCAGGTTTACAAGGTGCGGGTAAGACCACCTCTGTTGCTAAATTATCATTATTATTAAAAAACAAAGAAAAGAAATCAGTTTTGGTTGTGAGTGCCGACGTTTATCGTCCTGCCGCGATCAAACAGTTGGAAACCTTAGCTGCTGAAGTTGATGTTGAATTTTTCCCAAGTGATATCACGCAAAAACCAATCGATATTGCTAATGCTGCTATTTCCCATGCGAAAAAGAAATTCATTGATGTTGTGATTGTCGATACGGCAGGTCGTTTGCATGTTGACGGCGAGATGATGGATGAAATTAAAGATCTACATGCAGCGATTAATCCAATTGAGACATTGTTTGTTGTAGATGCAATGACCGGCCAAGATGCGGCAAATACGGCACAAGCATTTAATGAAGCCTTGCCGTTGACCGGTGTTATCTTAACGAAAGCTGATGGTGATGCGCGTGGTGGTGCTGCACTTTCAATTCGTCATATAACTGGTAAACCGATTAAATTTATCGGTATGGGTGAAAAAATTGATGCTTTAGAACCTTTCTATCCAGATCGTATTGCTTCTCGTATCTTAGGAATGGGTGATGTTCTTTCATTAATCGAAGAGCTTGAAACTAAAGTTGATAAAGATAAAGCAGCTAAGTTAGCGAAAAAAGTTCAAAAAGGTAAAGGTTTTGACCTAGAAGATTTCCGTGACCAATTAGTGCAGATGAAAAGCATGGGCGGCATGATGGGTATGATGGATAAATTGCCGGGTATGTCGAATATTCCTGATGCAATGAAAGATCAAGTTAATGATAAAGCAACCAATCAAATGGAAGCGATCATCAATTCAATGACTAAAAAAGAGCGTGCTAAGCCTGAAATTATTAAAGGGGGCCGTAAGCGTCGTATCGCAGCGGGTTCTGGTACGCAAATTCAAGATGTTAATAAACTGCTTAAACAGTTTACGCAAATGCAAAAAATGATGAAGAAAATGGCCGGTAAAGGCGGTGGCATGCGTAAAATGATGAGTAGCATGCAAGGCATGATGCCTGGTATGGGCGGTGGTATGCCGGGTATGGGAGGCGCTGGATTGCCACCTGGTTTAGGCGGTTTCCGTAAAAAGTAAAACATAATTAAGCGCAATGTTAGGATTGTTTAAAGCCCCGGTGAATCTTATTCAACGGGGCTTTTTTATATTTTAGCCGTTTGAATTGATTGCTGACTGTGATTTTGATTGTTCTTTTTCTAAATAAGAGTATAATTTTGCGGCTTTCTACAGAAGCAGGTGGTCAGAATTCACTGACTTTCGACGTTTAATAATATATATAGAGGACGATATGGTAACTATTCGTTTAGCTCGTGGTGGCGCTAAAAAACGCCCATTCTACCAAGTGGTAGTAACTGATAGCCGTAGCCCACGTGACGGTCGTTTCCTTGAAAAAGTTGGTTTCTTTAACCCAACTGCACAAGGTCAATCAGAAAAATTACGTTTAGATACAGATCGCATCAACCATTGGGTTGGTCTTGGCGCACAGCTAAGTGATCGTGTAGCTAAATTAGTAAAAGATAACGCTGTAGCTGCTTAATTGCAGTTAGGTGAAGGAGATATTAGGTGAGCGAACAAGCAAAACCAATAGAAATAGGCAAATTTGGTGCAGTTTACGGCATCAAAGGCTGGTTAAAAGTCCACTCCTACACCGATGATCCTGAAAGCATTTTTCAATACAAGCCATTGTTAATGAAATCTAATGGGGCTTTACGTGAAGTGAATATCACTGAATGGAAACGTCACAATAAAGGTTTTGTTGCAAAAATAGACGGTTACGATGTTCGTGAAGAAGTACAAGCCTTAGTTGGCCTTGACCTTCTTGTTGAACCATCTAGTCTTCCAGAGTTGGAAGCTGACTACTATTGGCGCGATTTAGTCGGGTGTCAGGTTAATACTGACAAAGGTTATCATCTTGGTGTTGTCACTGATTTGATGGAAACAGGCTCTAAAGATGTGCTTGTTGTAAAAGCCAACTCGAATGATGCTTTTGGACAAAAAGAGCGGTTAATTCCGTTCATCGAAGAGCAAGTAATATTGAATGTTGATATTACAGGCCAACTAATTACAGTTAATTGGGAACCTGATTTCTAATTACCCTAGGAGAAAAGTTATGTGGTTAGGGGTTATTAGCCTCTTCCCGGACATGTTTCGGGCCATTAGCGAGAATGGGGTAACAGGTCGAGCGATTAAAAATAACTTGCTCTCTATCGAGTGTTGGAATCCACGTGATTTCACATTAGATAAACATAGAACGGTCGATGATCGTCCCTATGGTGGCGGGCCTGGGATGCTGATGATGGTGCAACCTTTACGGGATGCAATCAACGCAGCAAAACAGAGCGCAAGAGAAGCAGGGCATGAGGCAAAGGTAATTTACCTTTCTCCTCAAGGTCGACGTTTAGACCATCAAGGTGCACAGTCTTTATCAAGTTCTCGAGCTTTGATATTAGTGGCAGGGCGCTATGAAGGAATAGACGAACGTATAATCGAAAGCTTAATAGACGAAGAATGGTCTGTTGGTGATTATGTGTTAAGTGGTGGTGAGCTGCCGGCAATGATTTTAATGGATGCTGTGGTGCGTTTTGTACCGGGTGTTTTGGGTCATAGTCAATCAGCTGAGCAAGATTCATTTGCGGATGGATTGCTTGATTGCCCTCACTATACAAGACCTGAGGTGTTAGATGGAAAGCAAGTGCCAAGTGTTTTATTAAGTGGTGATCACGAGAAAATTCGTCAATGGCGATTAACTCAATCATTACAGCGCACGAAACAAAGAAGACCCGATTTATTACAAAACCTAGCTCTGACTGACGAGCAAGCAAAATTGCTTGCTGCTCTGAAAAGCAACTCCAACTAGACAGCGATGTTATTAGTTAACTAGGCATAAAAAGGTATAAAAATGAGCAAGATTATAGAAGCAATTGAAAACGAACAACTTCGTACAGATATCCCTAAGTTCTCTCAAGGTGATACTGTTGTTGTACGTGTTCGCGTAAAAGAAGGTGAAAAAGAGCGTCTTCAAGCATTTGAAGGTGTTGTTATTGCTAAGCGTAACCGTGGTTTACATTCAGCATTCACAGTTCGTAAAATCTCGAACGGTGAAGGTGTTGAGCGTGTATTCCAAACTCACAGCCCACTTGTAGGAAGCGTTGAAGTTAAACGTCGCGGTCTGGTTCGCCAAGCTAAACTTTACTACTTACGTGAACTTACTGGTAAAGCTGCTCGTATTAAAGAGAAGCTAGGTAAGTAATTTCATTTTCTCAGTTAATTAAAATTGGCTGAGAAATGTAAGTTGCAAAATTGCTATAATAAAAAGGTCTGCTTAATGCAGGCCTTTTTTTTGGCAATTTTTAAGATAAGGGGAAAGGTTAAATGTTACAAAATTTAATTAAATATACCTTATTCACAGTTGCCTGCTGCGCAACATTACTTGGACTACTAGGTGTTATTTTACCTTTGCTCCCTGCTACGCCTTTTTTTATATTGGCACTCTTTGGATTCTCTAAAAGCTCACCACGTTTTCAACAGTGGTTATTAAATCTACCTGCTGTTGGCGATGATTTAAAACATTGGCAAGCCCACAAAAAAATCAATAAACAACGTAAACCGATTATTTATTTAAGTATTGTCATTAGTTTCCTGATCTCTATCCTTTTATTGATAGGACAGCTGTTTTTACAATTAATGTTAGTCGTAATAATGCTTATTTTACTTCTCTTTATCAAAAAGTTACCTGAGTCCTAACGACACGAGTTCTAGCTGCGTGAATATCTTGTGTCGAATTTACTTTATGAGTGTTTGATTATGGCATTTTATCTGCTCAAAAATATTAAATAGTCCGTTTTGAAAATGTGATTTAATAAGGTCTGTGATAATCTAAGCCGATAAACGCCCTAGAGAGAGATAAAATGAAAATAACCTTACCTGAATATGAGCAAGCAAACGTATTAGTTGTCGGTGATGTCATGCTAGATAGATATTGGCATGGTCCTGCAGCACGTATCTCTCCTGAAGCGCCTGTGCCTATCGTTAACGTTAAACAAATAGAAGAGCGTCCTGGTGGAGCGGCAAACGTTGCACTGAATATTGCTGCATTAGGCGCAAAGTCAAAAATAGTGGGCTTAGTGGGCGACGATGAAGCCGCACAATCGATTAAAGATAGCCTGCATTCCGTACACGTAGAAACAGATTTTGTCACCGTTGCTAATGCACCGACAATTACAAAATTACGCGTATTAAGCCGCCACCAACAATTAATTCGTCTAGATTTTGAAGAATCATTTGCTGATGTTGATAGTACAGCAATGATTAATAAGATGAGCAACGCATTAGATCAGTCTAATCCAGTGATTGTCTTTTCTGACTACAATAAAGGATCATTGGCTGACGTACAAAAAATGATTCAACTTGCTAAAAGTCGTGGCGTCAAAGTCTTGGTTGACCCTAAAGGGACGAGTTTTGAAAAATATCGCGGCGCTACACTACTTACGCCTAATCTCTCTGAATTTGAAGGGGTTGTGGGGCATTGTAAAAATGATCAAGAACTATTTGAACGTGCTAGGCAGTTAATTAAAGATTTACAACTAGAAGCCTTGTTAGTGACTCGTAGTGAGCATGGTATGACTTTGATCCGTGAGCATGAAGAACCTTTTCACCTACCGACTCAAGCTCAAGAAGTCTTTGATGTGACCGGTGCAGGGGATACAGTGATTGCGGTATTAGCGGCCTCAATTGCTGCAGGTAGCAGCTTTGAAGATGCTTGTGCGCTAGCTAATGCTGGTGCAGGTGTTGTGGTAGGCAAAATTGGTACTTCAACAGTGAATACCATTGAGTTAGCAAATGCAGTCTATAGCCAACAAGAGATTGGCTTTGGTGTGCTAACCGAAAGCCAATTACAATTAGCAGTAAAATTAGCGCAGCATCGTGGAGAAAAGGTCGTCATGACTAATGGCTGCTTTGATATTTTACATGCTGGCCATGTTTCCTATTTAAATACTGCTCGTGAACAAGGCGATAGACTAATTGTTGCAGTTAATAGTGATCAGTCTGTGCGTGATTTAAAAGGGGAAGGTCGTCCTATTAATACTGCCGACCGACGTATGGCTGTGTTAGCGGGGTTAGGTGCTGTGGATTGGGTGGTTGAGTTCTGTGAAGATACTCCACAGCGTTTGATTGCAGGTGTTTTACCTGATCTACTGGTTAAAGGTGGAGATTATACTCCTGAACAGATAGCTGGCGGTGCAGAAGTCATTGCCAATGGTGGCGAGGTACGAGTACTGCAGTTTAAAGATGGCTGCTCAACAACCGAGATCATTAAAACAATTCGTAATGAACGTTAAGATTAATTGAAAATTGACGATAATAAAAAGGGAAGCAGAAGCTTCCCTTTTTTGATCTTAGCACTAGTTAATTTAGTACTTTTTAATTTGATGCTAGAACTTAGTATTTTATGTTAATAACAATGTCGATGAATTGCTATTTTAGTGTTGTTACTTTTTAGCTTTTGAAATCTCAGAAACACTCGCATCTGGGCTCATTGATACATCTGTTAATCCTGCAGAGATATCAAAAATATCTTTCTCAGATAATGTACCCGCTGATAGTTTTAGTTGCAGCATGTTAATAATGTAATCATAACGAGCATTGGCTAATAAGTTTTCAGAGCTGTATAAGTTACGAGTAGCATCCAGAACGTCAACGATAGTACGAGTTCCTACTTCAAAGCTTGCTTCAGCAGCATCTAATGCACTTTGTGATGAAACAACCGTTTGCTCGTAAGCGCGAATAGAACTTAAAGAAGCTTGTACGTTGTTATAACCGCTGTTGATTTGTGCATCAGTACTACGGAAGCTTTGTACTAGATCTTCACTTGCTACAACATAGTTAAATTGTGCTTGTTTAACACGAGAAGTAATACCGCCACCCGTGTAAATAGGCACATTTAAGCTAAGCCCAAAAGTAGCGGCTGTTGCATCATAAGATGTTGAGTTTGAATCATGGTAATTATAATCGTTGTAACCTAAACCAGCGGTGAAATCGAGCGTTGGCTCATGACCCGCTTCAGCTAATTCTATATTCATTTTAGCCAGTTCTTTAGCGATACGTTTGCTATGTAAATCTAAATTATACTCTAACGCTTTGTTACGCCAAATTTTCACATCACCTTCAAGTGGCTGTGGGTCAAATGTTTTAGTGTTTAAGTACGCAACTTGTTTAACATCTTCACCAGTTAATTCACGTAACAAGTAATAATTATTAGCCAGTGTATTTTCTGCTGTGATTAAATCAGCCACTGTTCTATCGTACTCAGCCTGCGCTTCATGCACGTCGGTAATAGCAATTAAACCCACATCAAAACGTTGTTTAGTTTGTTCTAGTTGACGCTCAACAGCACGCTTGTTCGCTTGCACAGATTTAACTGATTCGTCGGCACGTAATACATCAAAATATGCAGTAGCAGCGCGGAATAATAAATCTTGAGCGGCATAACCGTAAATAGCAGCGTATTGTGTTGCTTGTTTCTCTGCTATATCAGTTTGTTGCCAGTAAGTGCCATTATAAAGTGACTGTGTTAGCTCTAGACTCGCGCCATAGTTGGTGTTGGTATTAGTACTAATGCTTGATTGCACGTGGTTGGCATCTAACCCAAAACCAATTTGTGGTAATAAAACCGATTTTGATTCTGATACTTGCTCAACAAACACATCATATTGTGCCTTGCTTTTTAAAATAATGGGATCTTTGTATTTGGCTGTTTCATAAACTTGTTGTAGCGTATCAGCATTGACGGCAACACTTGATAAGCCTAGTAAGCTTGCAATATAAAGGCGTTTTAAATTCATGGTATGGAAATCCTGTTGAATGTGTTTTTGCTAATATGAAGAAAGGCTAATTTTTAATATTGTAGGGTATTATAAAAACCTATTTTTAACTATTACTTGTTGCTTAATAATACAATAAAAATTTGAATTAAATTGCATTTCTTTTTGCTTTATAATAGGGATTTCACTATATACAAATGATTTTTAAAGCGATTTTAAAAAAATTGTGTGTCTGTGTCATCATTAACTTTAATCATTAATTATAATGTTTATCCTATAACTTTTTAAAAAATGAGTAAATCGTTTATTGGTGCAGTTTATGCATTTAAGTATTTCATTTACACGCTCAATCATAGGTCATTAGCGATATTGCAAACGTGCCCTAAACGAGTGATTTCAACTCATATCAGGTTACTGCATATGTTAAACAAATAATGAAAGGGAAAATAATGTACGACAAAAATGATGTAGAAATATTAGGCTGTGAATCACTTTATAAAGGTTTTTTTAAATGTAATAAATTCACTTTAAAGCATAAATTATTTTCTGGTGAATGGAGCAAACCTATTCAACGTGAATTTTTTGAAAGAGGTAAAGCGGCGGCTTTATTAGCCTATGACAAAGCACAAGATGCGGTGATCTTAGTTGAACAGTTTCGTTTTGGCGCGATGGATAGCAAGCAGTCTCCTTGGTTGTTAGAATTAATTGCCGGCATGATTGATGAAGGTGAAGATGCACAAGAGGTGGCAAAGCGAGAAGCATTTGAAGAAGCAGGATTAGTCATTGAACAATGCCAATTTATGCTCAGTTATTTTGTGAGCCCCGGCGGTACCACTGAAACTATCGATTTATTTGTAGCGAATGTCGATAGTCGTAATGTGGAAGGTGTTTTTGGCTTAGCTGAAGAGGGTGAAGATATTCGAGTTCATGTGGTCCCTAGAGAGCAAGCTTACCAATGGGTGCAATCTGGAAAGATTGATAATGCGGCAACTATTATTGGATTGCAGTGGTTGCAACTAAATTATAAAAATGGCTTAAATATTTAATTTTTTACTTATTTTTTTACTCACTACACATTTAGAGTTATTAAAATGTGGTTTTGTCGACATTTTTAATCATTAATTCCTTTTCATTATTGTGAGAATGATAAAATAAATAACTGAATTTTAATAAAAATGACCATTTAGCGTGGTGTGTTAACTATAAAACTTAGAGTGAATAATATAAAAATGAATGGTGTACTTCAGACGGTAGCAACGCTAAATGCGGATCACAAGGGGGAGGTAAAGTTATTACAAATTACCGACACCCATCTTTTTGCTGACAGAGAAAAAGACTTATTAGGCATTAAAACAGTCGATAGTTATGATGCTGTTATAGAGCATGCCCAGCAATACACCGCTAAATGTGCTGCAGTTTTGTGCACCGGTGATTTGTCACAGGATCATTCTACTCAGTCTTATGTTGATTTCAGTGAGCGTATTAAAACATTAAAAATGCCTTGTTATTGGTTGCCAGGCAATCATGATATGCAAGAAGTGATGTTGCCTGCTTTATTGAACGAAGGACTTGCGCAAACCAAACAAATCATCAGCGAACATTGGCAAATTATTTTATTGGACTCTCAAGTCTCGGGTGTACCTTACGGTCATCTCAGTGAGTCACAATTATTTTTCCTAGAAGATAAGCTTAAGCAGTACCCAAACAAACATACCTTGATTGCAATTCATCACCATGTGTTGCCAGTAGGTTCAGCTTGGTTAGACCAACATATTTTGAAAAACAATGCGCAGCTTATTGAACTGATCAGTCAGTTCAATAATGTGAAAGCGGTTTTATCTGGTCATGTTCACCAAGCTTTTGATGTCACCAAAAAAGGGGTACGTTACCTAACTAGTCCATCTACCTGTGTACAATTTAAACCACAAAGTGATGATTTTGCTGTTGATGATAAAGCACCTGGGTATCGCTATTTAACACTTACAAAATCAGGTAAAATAAACACCCAAGTTGAGCGTATTGATATTGGAGAGTTTGTTACTGATGTGAATGCGACCGGATACTAAATAATCTCAATGCGGAATAAGTAAAACAAGCTAGCGTAGCTATTTTTTCGTTAAACTATTCTGCAGTAAGCCGTTATTGCTTTTATCGTCCCTATAGCAGTGAACAAAACCAATAATGACTGAAATTTAACTCATTAACTTATAGAAACGAAAATAACTTCTGTTTGCATTACTCTGGCCTGAAGTTAAATAAGAGGCAAAATGACAACCGCTAACATAACCAAAGTATTGCTTTCACTTCATGGTTTTCATAGCTCTCCTGCATCACTTAAAGCACAACAAATGCGTGATTATTTGTTGTTAGAATATCCTGAAATTCATTTCGTTTGCCCGCAACTTCCCGTCTACCCTGAAGATATGTGGTCTGTCATTGAATCTATCTTCAAACAATATGATGGATGTGAAATAGGGGTTATGGGTAGTTCTTTAGGTGGATTTCTGGCGACCAAGGTGGCTCAGCAATATGCGGTAAAAGTGGTACTCATTAACCCTGCAGTAACACCCAATATTTTGCTAGATTTCTACCAAGGTGATCAGACTCATCCCTATCTTCAGCAGCAATACATTATTAACGCTGATTATATTGAACAGCTCAAGGCTTTGCATGTTGAGCAAATTAACTATCCAGATAATATTTGGGTGTTATTACAACAGCAAGATGAAGTTTTAGACTACCGAGATGCAATAAAAAAATATAAACAATGTAAAATAACCTGTGAAAATGGGGGCGATCATAGCTTTATTGGCTTTGAACGTTATGTTGCAGAAATAATTCATTTTCTTTACTAAATACATACAATCAACTGTTTTGTTCTGTGGTAACTTACGCGCAGAATTAACAACCATTAAACTTCATCATTATTAAACAGAATAACCATAGGTGCATGCATGAGCGAACAATATAATTCAGATTCCATTGAAGTATTAAACGGACTCGATCCCGTTCGTCATCGACCTGGTATGTATACTGAAACCAATCGACCAAATCATTTAGCTCAAGAAGTAATTGATAACTCGGTAGATGAAGCATTAGCAGGTCATGCAAGTTCTATACAAGTGATACTTCACGAAGACCAGTCTTTAGAAGTTATTGATGATGGTCGAGGTATGCCGATTGATATGCATCCAGAAGAGAAAATATCAGGTGTTGAATTAATCTTTTGTAAGTTACACGCCGGCGGTAAATTTTCTGGTAAAAATTATGAAATATCTGGTGGTTTGCATGGTGTTGGTATTTCCGTAGTTAATGCGCTTTCTACGCGTGTTGATGTACAAATTCGTCGTGATGCAAAAATATTTCATATTGCCTTTGAAAATGGTGACAAAGTAGAAGAGCTAAGTGAAATCGGCGTTTGTGGAAAGCGTAATACCGGTACTAGCGTGCACTTTAGACCTGACCCAAAATACTTTGATAGTTTTAAATTCTCTGTTTCACGCCTATTACATTTATTAAAAGCTAAAGCCGTACTATGTCCGGGTTTAACTATTAAATTTAAAGATAAAGTGAATAAAAATAATTATGAATGGTGCTATCAAGATGGCCTAAATGATTATTTATTAGAAGCCGTTGCAGAGAACGAATTATTACCATCTGTGCCTTTTGTTGGTAAGTTTTCTGCCAACAGTGAAATGGCTGACTGGGCCGTAGTATGGCTGCCAGAAGGCGGCGACTCTATTACTGAAAGTTACGTTAACTTGATCCCAACCTCGCAAGGTGGGACGCATGTTAATGGTTTCCGACAAGGCTTGTTGGATGCGATGCGCGAATTTTGTGATATTCGTAATATTCTACCACGTGGTATTAAATTAAGTCCGGAAGATATCTGGGATAAGTGCAGCTATGTACTGTCTGTAAAAATTAAAGAGCCACAATTTGCAGGGCAAACAAAAGAACGTTTATCTTCTCGTCAATGTTCAGTTTTTGTTTCAGGTGTTGTTAAAGATGCCTTTAGTTTATGGTTAAACGCAAATGTAAATGAGGCGGAAGCCTTAGCTGAATTCTGTATTAATAATGCCCAAGCTCGTAATCGTAAAAGCAAAAAAGTCGCACGTAAAAAAATCACGCAAGGGCCTGCTTTACCAGGTAAATTAACTGATTGTTCCACACCAGACCCAATGCGAGGTGAGCTGTTTTTAGTTGAAGGGGACTCAGCTGGCGGTAGTGCGAAACAAGCTCGAGACCGTGAATTTCAAGCTATTATGCCATTACGAGGTAAAATAAAAAATACCTGGGAAGATGAGTCCGATGTCATTTTAAGCTCAGAAGAAATTCACAATATATCAATAGCAATTGGTATTGACCCTGCCTCTACAGACTTGTCTGGATTACGCTATGGAAAAATTTGTATTCTTGCCGATGCGGATTCCGATGGATTACATATTGCGACCTTAATTTGTGCTTTGTTTGTTCGTCATTTTAGAGCTGTTGTTGAAGCCGGTAACTTCTATGTAGCAATGCCACCTCTATATCGAATCGATATCGGTAAAGAAGTTTATTATGCTTTAGATGAGTCTGAAAAAGATGGCATATTAGATCGCATTAAAGCAGAGAAAAAACGTGGCAAAGTTAACGTTCAACGATTCAAAGGTCTGGGTGAAATGAACCCTCTACAATTGCGTGAAACCACCATGGATCCGAATACACGTCGCTTAGTACAATTGACCATTGATGATGCTGATAAAATGATGGAAATGATGGATATGTTGCTCGCTAAAAAACGTGCAGGAGACCGTAAAATGTGGTTAGAAGCAAGTGGTGATATGGCTGCAATTGATTGATATGTTTAAAGAATAAGTTGTCGTTGTTTAAAGCATAAGCTGTCCTAAATAAAGCATAAACTTGCATCTATTCCTCTGTATTAGAACGATTGATACAGAGGAAATACGCCAGGTAAAATGACTGCTTTCTAATGATACCCTTACCCCTTAGATAACCTGCGGTTGTTAATCATTTTTTAATTAGCTTCCAACTGGTTTTTAACTGCTCGCTATTGATAGCTAAATGAGTATGACTGCTCACTGCTTATTTTATCTTGCCCTTTCAACGCGGGCATAAAGCGCTCGTTTTCTATAAAGTTTAATACGGCTTTATCAAGCATTTCATGACCGCTAGATGTTGTTAATTTTACCGCCATCGTTTGTCCATTTTTCATGACTATCATTGTTGCTTTTACTTGTCCTTTTTGTTGTCTTAAAGCTGCCCGCTGAGGGTATTTAGGCTTTTTACCTGAAATGGCGACGGCTTCCTGTAATGCTGTTAGTTTATCGATACTTTTTGCGTTGATCTTTTTCGGTTCGCTTCTTGACATTGAAGCCTGCTCTGGTGGCTTTTTTGCTATGATTTTAATTTTATTATTACGAATAATTTGTGCTGGATTATTAATCGGTAATGTCGAAGCAATGGATGTTAAAACCCTATTTTCATTAAGGCCGTCGTCATTAAGGCCGTCGTCATTAAGGCCGCCGGAGGAGGAGCTGATATTTTTTACTTTTTTACTCGGTTTACTGTTAGTTATTTTTTTAGGAATTAGAGCAGGTAAGTTAATCATATTTTGGTTAAATATAAACTCTTTTAATAGCGCATCGTCGGTACTCAGATGATTTTTAATACTGTGTTGATGGCGTGTTTTAGCCTGTTGATAATCGGGTTGGATTACTTCTAACAGATAAGCTTCTGTTGTGATGGATGCCGATTGTTGTTCGGTTATGCTATCAATTATTGATGCTGCCTGTTGTTTAGATTGCGGTGCTATCTGCAGTTTTTGGTCGCTTCGTTGTTGATTAATGTGCTGTCGATTACTAGTAAGGGGCGCTTCTTGTTCTTTGATTATTGTTGTAGAAGCGGATATTTTCAAAGGTGAGGCTGCTTTGGTTATCGGTGTTTCTGTTAATATCGGTTGGGTTATTTCCGTTACCTTTTTTGTTGTTAACTGCTTAACTTGATTGCTTGGTAATAGATCTTCATGAAAATAGAAAAATACTGCATATAATAAAAAGCTTATGATAATAAAAGGGAAGTAGTGATAAGCTGATTTCATATACTAGGTGCCTTAATGTCCGTTGAAGTTGTTAGTCTGTTTTGGCTTTGAAAATTAATGGACCTTGAAAATTAATGAGCATAACAACTTAATGGGGATAACAATGCCAATAAGTTATTTCTTTAGTATAGGCTTTTCATCTGTATTCGCATCAGTAGGATCGAGTGTTTGATCATACATTTTAGCAATTGAAGATGGACTGACTCGTTTGATGTCTTCAGTTTGAGGATGAATAGTTACATTTACCTCCCCCGTTTCCTTCGAAAATTCATAATGATAAGGCATGCTTGTTTGTTCTGATACGGGATCATTTTGAATGTTTTCCGTAGGAGTTGTCTGCAGCGTATTGTTAACAATCAGCGTCGCTTCATTGGCTAAGTTGTTGGTTGTGCTATTGATTAAGCTTTGCTGTTGGCAAAGGTGATTAAACTGAGCAAGTATGGTGTCTAGATGTAAGCGTACTGTGTTAATAAAAACACCAAACAAGTGATAAGGTAATAAAGCCAAAATCATCACAATGAGGCTAGCCGCTACTGGAACTAATGCCTGCGAAATCATCACTAACAGCCCTTGATTATTGCTGCTATTTTCTTCTGCAATAATCGGTAGAAGCGCAATGCAGCACAGCAAAGCACCTATCGCCCCTAGCATCGGAGAAATGATGGCGATAGTACGCAATAACGATTGTCCTCGTGAGAGCTTATTTATCTGTATAGCAGCATAGGCTTGCATTTTTTCTATGGGAGAAGTAGGTAACCCTTCAATACCATGAGCCAACATTTTTAATGCGGGTGTCGATGTTTTTTGACAGGCCAATAAGGCGTCGGTCTTTTGGTGTTTATTTAAAGCGGCAAAACACTCTTGTAGTGTAAAGCGCTCCCGTTGAAAATAATAAATAGCCCAAAAGAACAAGCGCTCTAGTGTCACAATAGTTGTGACAAAAGATAACAACAGTAATAACCACATAATCATGCCCATTACCCCACCTTGTTGGAACCAAAGAGGTGTGTTTTCAGCTACTATTGAGGTTAATGATTGATATGAAGTCGCGCTTGTTTCTATACTCATTATCGCTGCGTCCTAGCATCAAAATGAACAAAATAGGGAGTGATCATTCAAAGAGCGCTCAACGAACACTCTGCAAATATTTCACGAATATTGAGCAAATACTAATTGATATCTTGCCAATCAATATCTTCAACATAAAGGCGTTCATTGGCAATATAATAAAGGTGATAACCTGCGCTAACTATCGCATCATTGGTTGGGTTTAAGCTCATATCATTACCACTTTTATCTTTGCTAAAGCCTATTAAGATCATATCGTAGCGTTGTTTGAATGTCTGAAATAACTCACCGAAGCTAGTGTCGCTGATCAAATCGGGGATTAAAATACTGTATAAGGTGGCGCCGTTTAACGTTGAAAGCAATCGCTCGGTGACTTGGCTTGAACCAGGGTCTTGCATGCTTCTTACCATTATTTGTGCACTGTTGTCGATACTGCATTCAATATAGGGGCAGTGAATCTTTAATAGCTTGGCTTTACTTTCGTCAAAAAAGTGTGCGGTTATATTCGCATTCTTATCAGTGAAGGTAGCAATACTGAGGGCTATGGATAAGGTTTCATCGTCCGTACTGCCGTCGATAATAATACGTTGAGCTGTTTTTAGGCCAACTCTATCGAGCTCTTGCGTGTCGGAAAACGAGTCTAGTTTAGCGAAGGAAACCTCATCAATTTCTGGAAACGGGTTCTCCATATCTTCAGTGACACATAATAATATTTGACGATTATGGCGTTTTTTATCGCCAAGAATTAACTGTATGACTTGCTTCGTTGAGTGTTTGTCCCAGCAAAACAGCAGTATATGCCCGGTTAAGTGTGAAAAATCATTACTGCCGTTCATATTCTTTCTCGCTATATCAATGAATAATTGGGTGGTTTTTCCAATAAATGAAGCAAATACAATTAATCCAGACGGAATTTGCCAGAAGGCAACAATCAATTTGCCAAAGTTTGTTTCCGGACTAAAGTCACCAAAACCAACCGTTGAAACCACCACCATATTATAATAAAAAAACTGCAACGGGTGCTCAGTTAGAGCACTCTCATTAGCAAAAACAAATAAAACATAAGTAATCGCTGCTTGCATTATGATCAGGCCAAACATTGCAGGCCAAGTCATATTACGCGTTAGCTTTTGTATGATTTTGGTTATTTTAAGTGGCGTTAAAAAAGGTAGCATCGCGTTACCTTAATCGTTATTAGTATGTGATAAAAAGTAACGATAAGCGGGGTTGCCAGTTTCATCTTTATAACTATAGCCTAGCGCATTTAGGTGTTCACTAAATTGGTCAACCTGAGCATCGCTGACTTCAAACCCTGCGAGTACTTGCCCATATGCCGCACCATGGTTACGGTAATGAAATAAAGTGATATTGGCATGCATACCTAATAAATTTAAAAACTTAAGCAGGGCATTAGGGTGTTCTGGAAATACAAAGCTATATAAACGTTCCGTTAACTGCTGAGAAGGCACACCACCCACCATGTAACGAACATGTAATTTAGCGGTTTCATCGTGACTTAAGTCGGTAACCGTATAACCTGCAATGGTGAGGTTTTCAGTTAAACCAGTTAATTCTTCAAAGCCATTAGGTGTTCTTACGCCAACAAAAATATTAGCCTGCTTGCTATCGCTATAACGATAGTTAAATTCAGTAATGGCTCTGCCATCTAGTTGATTACAAAAAGCTAAGAAAGCACCTTGTTTTTCGGGAATGGTAACCGCTAAAATACTTTCATTTTGCTCACCTAATTCACAACGTTCAGAAACATAACGTAGACTATGAAAGTTAACGTTTGCACCACTTAAAATAGCGGTAAGACGTTGATCTTTTAGTTGATGTTGTTGTGTATATTTTTTTAATCCGGCTAATGATAAAGCTCCAGCAGGCTCTGCTATTGCACGCGTATCATCAAAAATATCTTTAACCGCAGCGCAAATCTCATCACTACTAACCGTGATCACATCATCAATATATTGCTGACATAAACGGAACGTTTCTCGACCAATGGTTTTTACTGCTACACCGTCTGCAAACAAACCTACTTTAGGTAATGTCACTGGGCCGCCAGCAGCTAAAGCTGCTTTTAAACAAGCTGCATCTTCCGGTTCCACGGCAATAATTTGAATATGCGGTAATAATTGCTTGATATAAACGGCGATCCCCGCTGCTAATCCACCGCCACCAACCGGTACAAATATCTTATCGATATGTGCATCTTGTTGTAATAGTTCTTTTCCTACCGTGCCTTGTCCTGCAATAATATCAGGATCATCAAAAGGATGGATTAAGGTGTAACCATGCTCCTTTGCAAGCGCCAACGAATGTGCGTTTGCAGCATCAAAACTCTCACCAAATAAGACTACTGTTGCACCAAAAGTGCGTACCGAGTTAACTTTAATCTCTGGTGTGGTTTTAGGCATCACGATAGTGGCTTTAACACCCATCTTTTTAGCTGATAAAGCTAAACCTTGAGCATGGTTACCAGCCGAGGCTGCAATTACACCATTTTTCTTTTGTTGGTCACTGAGACTTGAAAGCTTGTTATAAGCACCACGTAATTTAAAAGAGTGAACCGGTTGTAAATCTTCACGTTTTAATAAAATATGGTTATTTAAACGAACAGATAGCTTATTTAGTGGCTGTAGCTTAGTTTCAATCGCTGCCTCATAAATAGGGGCTAATAAGATTTTTTTTAAATATTGTTCACTTGATATTACTGTCATGACAAGCCTTGTTATGCTGTGAGTCTAAGGTCTAAGGTCTAAGGTCTAAGGTCTAAGGTCTAAGGTCTAAGATTTTACGGTTGCAAATAGCTCGCCTAAACGTGTCACGCTTGAAGGTGCTAAAGCGTCGCTAAATTTAATACTGTCTTTAGGGAATAACGCAACAATCGTGCTACCTAGTTTAAAGCGACCCATTTCAGCCCCTTTTTGCAAGATGATCTCTTGATCCTGATAATCCCAATATTGAATCTCTTTATTTTTTTGTGGCGTCAATGTTCCTTCCCAAACCGTTTCAATACTGCCAACGATAGTTGCACCCACTAATACCATCGCCATTGGTCCAATAGCGGTTGAGAAAATAGCAACGGCACGTTCATTTCGAGCAAATAAGTTAGGAACATTTTGCGCAGTTAATGGGTTAACTGAAAATAAGTCACCAGGGATAAAAATCATTTGCTCTAATTTACCCGTAATTGGCATATGGATACGGTGATAATCTTTAGGTGCTAAATAAACGGTAGAAAAAATTCCGTCATCAAAGGGAGCTGCGACGTCATCTCGTCCGCCTAATAATTCACGTAAACTAAAGTCATGGCCTTTAGCTTGAAAAATACGTCCCGCTTTAATGTCTCCCTGTTGGCTAACACATCCGTCAACGGGGGTTGCTAGGTTGTTGTCGCCTTCAATAATCGGGCGTAAACCTGCTTTTAATTCACGTGTAAAAAAGTCATTAAAGGTCTCAAAGTCAGCAGCCTCAGAATACTTTGCCTCACTCATGTCGATTTTAAATTGCTTAATAAATTTAGTAATTAAAAATGTCGTGAACTTACCCATTTTTGCATTCGCTAATTTACCTGCTAATAAAGTAACAAGGTGTTTAGGTAAAAGGTATTGGCCAATAATTTTTAGTTTATCGCTCATAGTAAAACTCTCTGCTTTTAAATATTAATTAATCTCTGTTTTTTACCGTTTTAAATTTTTTTAAATACGGTTTTCAATTGTACTTTTTTATAAACGTCTATTTTAGTAGATATTTGGATCGCGGTGACGTGCATTTTTTGCATCATCCATGGTTTCTAAGATACGTAGGAAACTCTTAAAGCGCGCCCTATCAATTTTACCTTCTTCAACAGCTGCAACTAACGCACAACCTGGATCGGCTTGATGTTTACAATCTCGAAAACGACAACCACCAAGGTGCTCTCTAAATTCAATAAAACCACTTGCAATGCGTTCAGCTTCTAAGTGCCACAATGAAAACTCACGTATTCCTGGGCTATCTATTAAATCACCACCATCGCTGAAGTGATATAAACGGGCTGTGGTAGTAGTGTGTTTACCAAGACCAGAACCTTCTGAAATTTCACCTGTAACAGCTTCAACTTCAGGCAATAACATGTTCAGTAATGACGTTTTACCCACGCCAGACTGGCCTACAAAAATATTAATTTTATCTTTCATAACCGATTTTAAATCGTCTAGACCATCGCCATGCATTGAACTATACAAAACCTGATAGCCAATATTACGGTAACTCTGTAATTCTTGGTCAATGACTTTTGCTGACTCTGTGTCTAATAGGTCAACTTTGTTTAAAACGATAATTGGTGTGATCCCAATATCCTCACAGGCAACTAAGTAGCGGTCAATAATGTTACGAGAAAACTCAGGTGCAATGGAGCTAACAATAATAATATGGTCAATATTAGCTGCGATGGGTTTAATACCATCATAATAATCTGGTCGTGTTAATACGGTTTTACGAGGATGCACAGCTTCAATAACACCACTAATACCTTGGTGAGATTCTTTTCCCGCACGCCATACAACGCGGTCGCCAGTTACTAATGAACGAATTGAACGGCGTAGGGTACAACGTTCTACTTTGCCATCTTGATCTTCAATGTCAGCATGTTGACCGAACCGACTAACCACCAACCCTTCCAGCTGCGGACCTAGTTCAGATTCATCCCATTGTTTATCGTTTTTGGGTGTTAAGCGCTTGTTATGATTGCTTTGAACACGACGAACTTGGTTTTTACTGAGTTTTTTCTTCTTAGCCACAGGCTTCCTTTGCTACCACTGGTGATTTGAATGGCGTATCATACTATATTTTTTAAATAATAAAGCTATTCATCAAGAGAAAAGGGTGGTTAACAAAATGAACAAAAATAATTTGGTCTGGATCGATCTAGAAATGACAGGATTAAATCCTGATAGTGATAAAATTATTGAGATTGCAACGATTGTAACTGACAGTGATTTGAATATCTTAGCGGAAGGCCCACAGTTTGTTATTCATCAGAGTGATCAAGCTCTGGATGCCATGGATGAGTGGTGTACTGAGCACCATGGTAACTCTGGTTTAACTGCACGTGTTAAAGCAAGCAAAATTAGTTGTGAGCAAGCGGAGAAAGAGACGCTTGAGTTTTTACAAAAATGGGTGCCGGCAGGTGCAGCTCCATTATGTGGTAATAGTATTGGCCAAGATCGTCGTTTTATGGTCAAACATATGCCGACCTTAGAAGCTTTCTTTCATTACCGCAATATTGATGTTAGTACGATTAAAGAGTTAGGTCGTCGTTGGGCTCCTGAGATGGTTGAAGCACATAAAAAAACTGGAACACATTTAGCGTTACAGGATATTAAAGAGTCTATTTCTGAATTACAGCATTATCAAAAGCATTTTTTTAGTTATTAGTTCGCTTTTCAAGCAAGTTAGTAATGATTTGGTTGAAAAATCTGCATGTAAGCTTTGTTAAGCTTAAATTAGCTAAAAAAAGCTTGCAATCATTAACGCCATCTCTATAATTCGGGCTCGTAACAAGGGGGCGTCACCAAATGCCTCAGTTCTGATTTTGTTAGAAAATTTGTTACAGGAAAATGTGATGCGGTACTAGCTCAGTTGGTAGAGCACGACCTTGCCAAGGTCGGGGTCACGAGTTCGAGTCTCGTGTACCGCTCCAAATCTTAAAGTTGAATATCATATTTACCTTTAAGATAATTTCCAATTAGTTTTAGATGAAGCGGTACTAGCTCAGTTGGTAGAGCACGACCTTGCCAAGGTCGGGGTCACGAGTTCGAGTCTCGTGTACCGCTCCAAACTACATTTTAAAAATAAAACTAAAACTAAATTATGAAGCGGTACTAGCTCAGTTGGTAGAGCACGACCTTGCCAAGGTCGGGGTCACGAGTTCGAGTCTCGTGTACCGCTCCAAATTACTTCCATACAAAAATCTATTAATACTCTCAAACTCAATAAAACGACCTTGCTTATTAAGTGCTGGGGTCATGTGTTTTTTTAGTCTCGTGTACCGCTCCAAATTACTTCTATATAAAAATCTATTAATACTCCCAAACTCAATAAAACGACCTTGCTTATTAAGTGCTGGGGTCATGTGTTTTTTAGTCTCGTATTTTTTATCTAGCAGATTCAATATAGGGCTCCAAATTTCCTGTTTTACACTCCCCATCAAAGTATCTATCAGTATTTTAAACATAAGCCCTGCATTCAAAATACGACTTCTCGAACAATTATCTATTATTACCTATGGCGGATTCAACATTGAAGTGCATAACGACTAAGCAGCTATAACTACCATATGTTCAGCCATTAATTTGGCTGGCGTTTTGTAATTTAGTTTCTTTCTTGGCCTATCATTCAATTTAACGATTACATCTTCAACTTCTGATTGCGATACTTTTTTAAAGTCCGTTGATTTCGGCCAATATTGTCGTAACAAACCATTCGTATTTTCATTCAAACCTCTTTGCCACGAACAATAAGGATCTGCAAAATAAACACCACAATTTAAATATTCGGTCATCACTTCATGATAGGCAAATTCTTTACCATTATCAGCAGTGATCGTAAATATCGCACCTTTGTATGGTTGCAATAAAGCAATCGTAGCAGCAGTCACTGATTTAGCCGATTTGTCATCAACACGCA
>NZ_WTKU01000002.1 GCF_011378715.1 Psychromonas sp. SA13A
TTTAATATCGATATTTGTGCCTATGCCATCATGTCTAACCATTATCATTTAGTGTTGCATGTGGATGAACTGCTTAATGAAGGGCTAAGTAATGAACAGGTCTGTGAACGTTGGTGTGAGCTCTATTCTAAGCCTGTATTAGTAGAGCGGTGGTTGAGTGAACAAACCATCTCAGTAGCGGAAAATAAAGCGGCATTAACTATCATTCATGGTTGGCGAGAACGTTTAGTCGATATATCTTGGTTTATGCGTTGTTTAAATGAGTTTATCGCTCGTAAAGCGAATAAGGAAGATGAGTGCTCTGGTCGGTTTTGGGAAGGTAGATTTAAGTCTCAGGCTTTGCTAGATGAAGATGCATTGTTAACTTGCATGGCTTATGTCGACCTTAATCCAATTCGAGCCAAAATGAATAATAGCGTTGAAACGTCAGAATACACTTCTGCTTATGAGCGCATACATGGTGTTGCTTTTAAAGAGGAAAACAACAAAGAGTCTTCTTTGGTCGGGTTAAGTTTTAAGAAAAAGCCATTATTGGGCTTTATAGGTGATGAGCATGAAACTCAATCTCTTGTAAGTAGTCAGAAGGGTATACCATTCTCACTGCTTGATTATATCGAGTTGGTCGATTGGAGCGGTCGTATTTTACGAGATGGTAAACGCGGTGCAATTGTTAGGCATCATCCTAAATTGCTTAACATACTTGGACTTGACAGTGAAAGTTGGTTATCACTAGCGAGTAGTTTTGGAAAAGACTACCAAGGCGCGGTAGGCTCATTAGATGAATTAGCCGCATTTGCAGCGCATACCGGTAAGCGTTGGATTGCCAGTAAAAACGAATTACGACGAAATATGCATTAATTTATTGCTTTTTTTCTTTCTTTCTTTCTTAATAAGCTATTAGCGAAAGCTAAAATATTTACCTGTCTAAAACACTATAAAATCTATTTTATATTCAGAAATTTCTCTTCAGCTTTCACCTGTTGACGAGAATCTACAGTTTTTTGACCATATTTCACTCAGCTTTGTGCATCATTAACTCATTAACTAATTATAAAAGTTTTTGGCTGTCTAGAAGTTTTATTTTTGGCTGTCTAGAAGTTTTATTTTAATGGCCATGAATTATGGAAAGGTCGTTTGCCTGCTGGTGGATAAGCAACACCTATGACTTATTTAAATAGTAACGGTGAGCAAATGGTGGTTCAAGTTGCAGGTGGGCATGGTTCTATCGGTACAACTATCGGAGACTATGTTGTTGCTTACAAGTTAAATAATAAATTATCTACAAAATAAATATTACTCGCATTGCAGGCATATTTATAACGTTTTAACTGCGAATCCCGAGTTGCGGCTCGTTGTTTTATATTGATGGATAAACTTATTGTCCTTGTATGCTGGCGTATCGAGTCCAATAATAGACTACTGATAATGACTCTTCTATCTCTTAGTTATGTCGCTTTTACATGCTAAGAGATAGTTGTTATGACTCAGTCTCGCCAATCTTAAGTGTCGTTATCAGATACACCTTATTACCACTGTAATTCACGTTATTATTTATGTGGCGAAGATAAATACAATAGCTTTTCCACAGAAGTAAAAATCCAAATTCCTCCTTATGATAACAATATCGAAAGCACAACTTATTGCTTTGTTATTTTTGATCTTATTTTAAGCGAGTAACGTATAAATAATTTTTAAACTGTTGGATTTTTCAATGAAACGCTCTCTCTACTTTGTCACTAAAGACCTTCGAATCAATGATAACCTAGCACTCAAATTAGCCAGTGACAGTGAGCAATTACTTTGTGTTTTTGTTGTTGATAAGAAATGGTTTAAACCTAGTAAATACCAATCTAAAGCATTGGGTGATAATCGTTGGCATTTTTTACAAAGCTGCTTAAGCGATTTTAATCGCAGTTTATTAGCTATAGGACAACAGTTGCATATTGTTTATGGTGATTCGTTGTCGGTATTGGTTGATCTTTGTCAGCAATATCAAATTACTGATTTAATTAAAACTCGCTTACCGGGTACTAATGAAAATCGTTTGATGGAATCTCTTGCCACTCACATGCCATCGGTTGCTATACATCAAGTTGAACAATTCACTCTTTTTGAAGAGAGCATACTACCTTTCGCTATTAAAGAATTACCTGGCAGTTATTCAAAATTTAAAAAATTGATGAGTAACATAATAGTACCTGAGCCACTATCTGAAATTAATAGCTTGCCTAACATGTTTAACCAGTGGTTAGCACCAACAATTAACAGACCTGAATGGCTAAATAATAAACCCTATAAGGAAGCCCAACAGGGGCATTATTTTGATGGAGGAGAGCATGAGGCTTTAGAACATCTTAAAAGCTATTTTTCATCAGATGCTCCTCTCACTTATAAGGAAGTGAGAAACGAGTTAGACGGGTTTCAAAATAGCACTAAGCTATCACCCTGGTTAGGTTATGGCTGTATTTCTCCACGGCAAGTATTTCATACTCTTACGCAGTTTGAACTTCAACGTGAAAAAAACAGTTCTACCCAATGGATTTATGCTGAACTATTATGGCGTGAATATTTCCAATGGTTACATTTCAAGGTAGGCGAAAAAACCTATCAATTTAAGGGACTTGCAACATCTTACCCACTGACTTCTTTTTATCCTGAACGTTTTACTAAATGGTGTTTGGGGCTCACGCCTTATCCCTTAGTCAATGCATGTATGAATGAACTCAGACTAACGGGATACTTAAGTAATCGTGGCCGACAAATTGTGGCGAGTTGCCTAGTCAATGAATTAAGTGTTGATTGGCGATTTGGTGCTGCCTGGTTTGAAGAGCATTTGATTGATTATGATGCTGCCGTCAACTGGGGGAATTGGCAATACATTGCGGGTGTTGGCGTTGATCCTCGAGGTGGGCGACATTTTAATATCCAAAAGCAAACGGCGCTTTATGATCCTGATGGTTTATATCAAAGCAAATGGATTGAAGATAAAGCTCTGTTAAATGAGCCGTTAGACTCGGTTGATATGGCTGATTGGCCATTATTAAATATAAACAATGGTTGAAAAAAACGCGACTGAGCAGACTGTCTTGAAAAACACCGAACATTTAAATGTAGTTTGGCTTAAAAGAGATCTGCGTTTGAGTGATCATGAACCCTTAGCGAATGCGCTAAAATCAGGTAAAACCTTACTCTATTACGCTTTTGAACCTGAGCTGATTGCCGATGCCCATTATGATGAACGCCATTGGCGATTTGTCTTACAGTCTATCGAGGACATTAACCAACAACTTTTAGCTTTCAACGCTAAAGTGTATGTCTATTTTGGTGACGCTATAAAGGGGCTAATTGAAATAAATGAAAGCTTCACGATAAATCATTTATTTAGCCATCAAGAAATAGGTTTGCTTAACACCTTTAATCGCGACAAATTGGTTAAAAAATGGTGCGAGCAAAAACAGATTGTTTGGCAAGAAACACCTTCAGGAGGTGTTATTCGTGGCAAGAGAAACCGAGATAACTGGGACGAAAATTGGCAAAAAATAATGAGTGCTAAGCTAGTGCAACCTACTTTAACCTCTGAGTCTTTATTGACTCTAAAATCGATTCAAATGTTAAAAACAACCCCCTTTCCAGAGTCATGGTCTATCCCTAATCAGCTTATGCTAACAGGTGGTGAAGGTTGGGCGAAAAAAATACTGTTCTCTTTCCTATCTGATCGTGGCAAAGATTATCATTTTAATATTTCCAAGCCTTTGCAAAGTCGTAAAAGTTGTTCACGAATTTCGCCTTATCTCGCTTGGGGAAATATCAGTTTAAGGCAATTATACCAACAAATTTTATTAAAGCGGTCGCAGAAAGGTTGGCAAAAACCTATAAATGCTTTGGCTTCTCGATTACATTGGCATTGCCATTTTATTCAAAAATTTGAAAGTGAACACCAAATGCAATGTCGGCCTGTCAATAATGCATACAGCCAGTTAACTTATCCTGAAGTGCATTGTATGTTAACCATAGAAGTGCGTTTAGAACGATGGAAAACAGCACAAACAGGATATCCGCTGGTGGATGCTTGCATGCTTTGTTTGATCAAAACGGGTTACCTTAATTTTCGTATGAGGGCCATGCTAGTGAGTTTCTTATGTCATCATCTTCTGGTTGACTGGCGGTTAGGCGCTGCTTATTTGGCAAGCTTATTTCTTGATTTTGAACCTGGTATTCACTACCCTCAATTTCAGATGCAATCAGGCGTGACCGGTACCAATGTTATTCGTGTTTATAATCCTGTTAAGCAGTCTACCGACAAAGATCCCGATGCTGAGTTTATCTGTCAATGGTTACCTCAATTAGCTGAATTACCAAAAGAAATAGTCCATAGCCCTTGGTTATTATCACCTATGGAACAACAGTTTTATCAGTTCGAACTAGGAAAAGATTACCCACATCCAATGATTGATATTGAGATAACAGGAAAAATAGCTCGCGATTTACTTTGGGGATTTCGAAAACGGGCTGATAGTAAAAGTGAAGGGCGTCGTATCGTTGCTAAACATGTGCGCACAGCTTCATCAGCTAAAAAGAAAAAGAATAGATAATGCATAAAAAATTAACCTTAGCGCATAAGACTTGCCTTACCTGTGAAAAGGATTTTGCATGGCGGAAAAAATGGCGATCCTGCTGGGAAAGAGTCTTGTATTGCTCTGAACGATGTCGACGAAATAAAAAAGTAGCAAACGCTAATAATACCAATCCCAATCGTAATATTTAGCTGAACAATTTAAATGCTCAGAGGTCGTTGTTATGACTCAGTCTCGCCAATCTCAATTGTCGTTATCATATACACATTATTATTACTGTATTTCACCTTGTGTTCCTCGTACTTATTTATGGGCAGAAAATATTGAGCAGACATCGAAGCTAGCGCTTGATAAAGCATATTGAAGTAACACGGTTATAACCCAACAGATTAAGGGGTTAATCTGTTGGGAAGCTGTAAATAGTTCTGTGAGTGATTTTATCGTTCCTGCAAATTAACCGTTAATACACACGTTCCTGTGTATCGGGGTCAAAAAACACTACCTTTGACATATCTAACAATAATGGCATTAACTTATCGACTTTGCTTTCTGCAGTTGGGTGGATACGACAAACCGTTTTTACACCATTTATCCTCACTGTCACTAGGGTATCTGGGCCTGTTGGTTCTATAAGTTCGACATCACAATTCAACATGGCGCTATCGGGTTTTTCTTCACCTTGCTGAGTAATTTGCTCTGGTCGAATACCCAAAATAACAGATTTGCCAGCGTATGCTTCTAATCCTTTAATATTCTGTTTAATTGGCACCTTCACTTTCTCATTGCCGCTTTCAAGAGTTATTTGCATAGTCGGCATATCACCATCCACTTTTTCAGCCTGACAAGGGATGAAATTCATTGAAGGGCTTCCCATGAAGCTGGCAATAAATTGATTACGCGGATTGTCATAAATTTCTTGTGGTGGTCCAAATTGCTGTATTTCACCATCTTTCATCACTGCGATAACATCACCCAATGTCATGGCTTCAATTTGATCATGAGTAACATAAACAATGGTGGTTCCTTCTCGCTGATGTAATTCTTTAATTTCACCTCGCATCTCAACACGTAATTTAGCATCAAGATTTGATAGAGGTTCGTCAAATAAGAAAATCGAAGGATCGCGGGCTAACGCTCTGCCCATTGCAACACGTTGCCGTTGGCCACCAGAGAGTTGCTTGGGTTTTCTGTCCAGCAATGATTCTATTTGTAATAACTTTGACACTTTTTCTACAATCTTTTTTTGTTCTGATTTTTCCGTCTTACGAATGGTTAAACCAAATTCAATATTCTGACGAACGGTCATATTTGGATAGAGTGCATAGGATTGAAATACCATCGCAATATCACGGTCTTTTGGATCTAAGTGCGTGACGTCTCTATCTCCAATAAAAATATTGCCATTACTGACAGGCTCTAAACCGGCAATCATATTAAGCAGGGTTGATTTACCACAACCAGATGGACCCACTAAAATCAAAAACTGACCCGGTTGTATCTCTAAATCAATGCCCTTGAGTACTTTGACTTTTCCATAGATTTTTTCAATATTTTGTATTTTTAAAGCGTGCATATAATGTCCCTTAACCTTTAACAGCGCCTGCTGTGAGTCCTTTAACGAAATACTTGCCGGCAACGATATACACGAACAAGGTAGGTAGTGCTGCAATAATGGCAGCTGCCATATCTACGTTATATTCTTTAACACCCGTACTCGTGTTAACAAGATTATTCAGTGCAACTGTAATGGGTTGTGAATCTCCTGATGAATAAACTACGCCAAATAAGAAGTCATTCCATATTTGCGTAAACTGCCAAATCACCGATACAACAATAATTGGTATTGAAAGAGGTAGAATAATACGGTGGAAAATCATCCAAAATCCAGCACCATCAATACGTGCGGCATTGACTAATTCTGAAGGAATACTGATGTAATAATTACGGAAAAATAATGTAGTAAATGCCAGACCATAAATGATGTGTACCATGATCAAGCCAGAGGTGGTTCCTGCAAGCCCAAGAAAACCTAGCATGCGCGCCATTGGCAATAGGACAACCTGAAATGGGATCATCGTACCAATCAGTAACATGCCAAAAAATAGAGTACTACCACGAAACTTCCATTTGGTCAGTACATATCCATTTAATGCACCTATTACCGTAGAGATTATGACGGCAGGGACTACGATCAATACTGAGTTCCAGAAGTAGCCTTTCAAGCCCTCACAAGTTACTCCTGTACAGGCAGAGCCCCATGCTTTATCCCACGAATCGAAGTTCAAAGCCTGTGGCATTGATAATAGGGTGCCTGAACGGATTTCGTCCAAGTCTTTAAGCGAAGTGATCACCATAACTACGAGAGGCAATAAGTATATAAGGGCGGCAAAGCTTAGAATGCTATAAATCAAAACTCTTTTAATGTTCATTATTTTTCTCCCTTAGCTCCGAATACAGATACGGGACGATAATGGTAATAACCGCCATTAACATCATCATAGAAGCTGCTGAACCCAATCCGATTTGTCCGCGAGTAAAGGAAAAGGTATACATAAAGGTAGCAGGTACATCGGTTGCGAATCCGGGGCCTCCTCCTGTTAAGGCAATAATGAGGTCGAAGCTCTTAATCGCAATATGGGTCAGTATTATAAATGCACTGAAAAATACTGGGCGTAACCCAGGAATAATTATTTTTCGATAGATAAGTGGCATTGAAGCACCATCAACCTTAGCTGCTTTAATTATATTGTCATCAACGCCTCGTAAACCAGCAAGGCACAGTGCCATAACGAAACCTGATGATTGCCAGACACCAGCGATAACCACGGTATAAATGGCCATATCCGTGTTGACTAACCAATCAAAAGTGAATGATTCAAATCCCATTTCGCGCACTAATCGTTGGATCCCCAGTTCAGGATTCAATATCCACTTCCAGGCCGTACCGGTAACAATAAAAGACAGTGCCATCGGGTATAAATAGATGGTTCGAATAGCGCCTTCCGCACGAATTTTTTGATCCAGAAAAATCGCCATAAACAATCCAAGTACTAAGCAAATTACAATGAATAAAACACCGAATATAAATAGGTTTTCAGCGGCTACCCACCAACGATCATTGGCAAACAGCTTTTCATACTGAAGAAATCCTGCCCAATTATATTTTGGCAACATACGGGATGAGCTAAAGGATAACCAAGCATTCATCAACATAAAGCCATAGATAAAAATCACTGCCACAACAAAAGTTGGCGCTACGACTAGTTTTGGTAATAATTCCCCTAGCGATTGACGGGGAGTGCTGGATTTATTCATAAGAAGATCGATCCTCTTAAATAGCTAAATGAGATAGCTAAAATGAAAGCCGGATAGCAACTAGAAATAGCTGATATCCGGATGAACTAAAGGGTTAAACTTTATTGAGCGGCTGCGACTGCTTTTACTAGTTTTGCAGCTGCGGCTTCTGCCGTTATTGAATCTGAGTTGTAAAACTCAGTAATGGTGTCGAAGATTGCACCTTGAGTAGAAGAGAACGTAGACATACCGTGCGCCATACTAGGTAATAAGGTGTTTGCTTTAGCAGTTCTGACAAAGTCTTTTGCTGATATTTTTGCACAGTCATCAAACTTATCCATAGGTAGGTTTAAACGAGCAGGAATTGAGCCTTTATTCAGGTTGAATATCTCCTGAAAAGCAGGACTTAGTATAGTACTCGCTAAATCGTTTTGGCCTTTTTGTAGTTCTTTGTCATCCACTTCAAACATAACAAAACTGTCGATATTAAAGGTGTAATCATTGGTTGTACCTGGTGCAGCTACACATAGATAGTCTTTACCCGGCATTTTACCCGCAGCAGTGAATTCACCTTTTGCCCAATCACCCATGAATTGCATACCCGCTTCGCCATTAATCACCATGGCTGTCGCTAGATTCCAATCACGTCCTGGTGAACCTGCATCGGTGTAGTCTTTGATTTTATGAAAAACCTTCAAGGCCTTAATCATGGTAGGGCTATTCAATGATTTAGGATCTAAGTCAATGAATGCTTTGTTATAAAATTCTGCACCAGCGGTACCTAATACAACTGTTTCAAACGTTGTTGCGTCTTGCCAAGGCTGTCCGCCATGGGCAACAGCTGTCATGCCCGCTGCTTTAATTTTGTCTGCCGCAACAAAGAACTCATCCCACGTTGTTGGTACAGTCGCACCCGCTTTTTCAAATACTTCAGGGTTTGTCCACATCCAGTTTACACGGTGGACATTGACTGGAACGGCTACATATTCACCTTTATATTTCATTGTGTTCGAAACAACGGTAGGTAACAGATTGTCCCAATCTTCTGTTTTAGCTAGGTCATCAAGGTCAGCCAATACGCCTTCTTCACCCCACTCTTGAATACTTGGGCCTTTGATTTGGGCAGCTACAGGAGGATTACCAGAAACGACACGAGATTTTAACACCGTCATGGCACTTTCACCGCCACCGCCAGCAACAGCAAAGTCTTTCCATACATGGCCTTTCGCTTCTAACATTGTTTTCAGCTCTGCAATAGATTTTGCTTCACCGCCAGAAGTCCACCAATGCAATACTTCTACTTCTGCAGCTTGCGCTGCCACTGAAAGACCGAGTGCTAATGAAACACCTAGAACCACTTTTGAAATTTTCATATGACTTCCCTTATCAAAGAAACCTGATAGCCGTAATGCTGATCAGACTAAAAATTTAGCGAATAGCCGTTATTTTTTAATGCTAAATAATGTAATTTACGTTGTAAAATAAGTGCTTTAACAACTATTTAAAATAGTCGGCTAATCAAAAGACTATAACCGAAAACTAAAATGTGTGGTGATTAAACAAACAAGAGTTGTGATATTGATGTTAATAATATGTGGTTAGTGTTTGCTTTAAAATATAGAAGTTTAACAATGGAAAGTGGGGGCCTGTCTTTCATTTTGAACTGATGAATGGCTGTGGAGTAGTTGGCTTGTATGGTCGGAAAACAAGCCTCTCTAAAAGGGTTAGCAGTGGATGCGCTGTTAAATTATTTTAATAAAAAAGCTCAGTTGCGATGACAGAATGCGATGAAAGAACAAAACGATAACTCACGGCGAGTTTTAAACTGGCCGTGAGTAATTAAATAGTTTATTCGAGGTCCCTATACATAATTATGGGTTAAGGATCATGTTTTGCATAAACATCATGCTAAAGTTTTCTTTTGCATTTAAGCTCGCATTACGTACTTTTGGTGCCCAACGTTCAACAAATTTTGCTGCACATAACTCAGCGGCGAGATCAATCCCTTCTCTGTAGTTCCACCACTCAGAACCATCTTTATAGCGAAGTCCAGCTTCTTTCATCGTTGCATGGAAGCCATCCGATTTAACCACTTCCCACATGATCTTTTGCATATCTGCAATTAAATCTCTGTATTGTTCTAGATCTTCGTGTGTCGCAACTATTTTTTCATGTCCGGTAATGACAAATTCAAAATCAGGGTAATCATCTAACAATATTTGTGGGATTTTCCAAGTCATCATAGGATCGCTTGCTTCACCAAAATGGATCCAAGGAGCTGATTTCGCGTGGAATGTATCCGTAGCAAATAGGATTTTTTGTTTAGGTGCATAAACAACGGCATCATCATGAGAATGCCAGTTTCGGCTATAGTTTTTAAATTCTAAGCGCAGTCCTCCGGTTTCAAGTACATACTCATCATCCCAGACAAGGTTTGGCATTGGACGCATATTTGCTCTTTCTGCCGGTAAATCTTCATGGGCAATTTTTAAGAATTCTTCTGTTTCACGTTGTGCAATGATTTTGGCATCTTTTGCCATTAGGCCTGATTCAACATAAAGGTGCATACCTTCAGCGTGATCTCTATGATGATGGGAGTAGATTACATGAGTGATTTTTTTATCTGTTAGCTTGGGAATGAGATCTAATACACCTGGTGTTAGTTCTGGTCTTGCATCATAAACGACCACACCAATATCGGTAATAAAAAAGACCATGCTATCGAACTCATTATGAATATAGTAAGCATTGTCAGCAACCTTGTAGTAGTTGTATCCTCGCTCTGGTATGGACGTATATACGTAATCTATTGAATTATATTTTGTTTTTACCGCTTCTATATCAAATTTATCCGAGGCTTGTACATTTCCGCATAATGAAGAGAGGGCGACAATAGCGCATGCACCTAGTACATTATGCATACGTCTCGGTAACAATATTTTTAACAACCT
Source organism: Psychromonas sp. SA13A (assembly GCF_011378715.1). Lineage (GTDB taxonomy): Bacteria > Pseudomonadota > Gammaproteobacteria > Enterobacterales > Psychromonadaceae > Psychromonas. Next base: position 10,820 of record NZ_WTKU01000002.1, read on the forward strand.
TTTTGGCAATTTTTTTGGCAATTTTTTTGTTATTTTTTTTGATAATGTCATTGTTCATACTCCTTTGTATTACTCGATGATTGGCATCACTAAAAAGTAAAAGCCTCTCAACAGGTATGTTTCATTCAGGAGTATATTTTCTGCCTTGGCACTGGTTCTATAAAGAGACTGAACGCATATTTTCTGGCACTTTCCGCGGTTCAATAATATAGTTTATCGATGTGAGAAAAAATTAAATTTTTGCTTGGGATCTATTCTGGTGAGATTTGATATTTATTCCTAACTTGCTGTCTAAAAGCAATAGGGCTCATACCTGTTTCGCGTTTAAAAAAACGACCAAAGTAGGAAGCATCTTCGAAGTTCAAACAATAACCAATTTCAGCAACAGTGACATTACTATGAGCAAGTAGTCGTTTCGCTTCAACAATAAGCTGTTGACGGATAATACTGCCCGGCGCAGATCCCGTAATAGCTTTTACCGTGTCTTTAAGATGGCTGGTAGTAATCCCCATTCTTTTTGCATAATCATGAACCCCATGTTCTGTAATAAAATATTCAGATACTAATTGCTTAAATTGGCGAACCAAAGATGATGAGGTTACAGAGCCCATTTCGGGATGGTCAATGAGATATAATCGATAGATTTTAGTAAGCAAGATATGTAGATAAGCACGTAACACAGAAATACTTCTGGCATTTTCGTGATGAAATTCCTGCTCAATGTCGGCAAATAATCCATTAAACACACTCAATTTTTCATCTGCAACAGAAAGCCAAGGACTATCAGTTGTATCATTAAAAATGCAAAAGTCCTGAGATCGGATAATATTAGAAGATGAAAAACCTAGAAACTCCTCAGTAAAAAGAAGGGTATAGCCGTTTAATGGTTTTATCAGTTGCCAAAAATGAACTTGATCTTTTGATAGGAAAAAAAACATCGGTGGTTTAATTTGGTATGGCACAAAATCAATAATATGAATCCCTTCACCTTCGCTGATATATAACACCTCATAACAATCATGACGGTGAGGATAATTAACCACGCCAACGCCACTCATTAACTCAAATCTTGTTACTAAGAAAGGTAATTGTGGGTCCAGTAATGGGTGTGATTGTTCGAGAGCACGTTGAACTTTATCAAACGCTTCAGTGTAAGAATGTGAGGGTATATCTAGACGTTTTTTCATGAACAATCATCTTTTCGAAGAGTACACAATAAAAGCTATATTAATACAAACAGACACTATGCTCAAAAGCTTAGGACTGATTATGTACTGGTTACCCTTTATATTTTGCAAGCAGGGACTTGCGAGTTGCTTTTGTTCATTTTGGCTAACAATTTTTTATACTCTTTTCACCTGTACTCTTTTTGTCCACTTCTTATTTTACCTGCAAATAAATTAGTCGCTTAGGTTGAAAATATAGCTAACCGTTCATACTCTCATTTGGGTAAGTAATGCCATTATATTTTTTACCATAATTTTATCATTATTTATGGCCGCTTAATTAAATTGTTTGGTGAAATTATTTGGATGAATTGTTGATTGCAATCGCAATGGGCTTATCTGTAGACTCACTATATAAACCATTTTTACTCTAATCCTTAGTTTATTTTGTTGGTGAAAGTAGGGATAACAATCACGATAGCTAGTTAAGTTACTTGAATAACATTGGGGCAAGGTGAGTCGAGTTAGCCTAATATTAACGTTTATCAAAGAAAGTATTTATTTTCTCCTGTAAATAGTCGTAACAGCATGAACGTTTCGTATAAATTGTAATTTAAAGTACTGTACTGAAGAGGAATCTATGAGAGTCACTAACCATAATTATAAAAACTTAGCTGATTTAAAACAAAATTTAGATTTATCCCATGTCGATTCTAAAAATACATTAATGCAAGTTTTCAGTGGCTTGGTGACAGAAAGTGAAGTGAGACAAATTCAATCCATTATTAATGAAAAATGCAGTGGTATTACATTTATTGGTACAACGACGGCAGGAGAGATCCATAACGGACAAGTTTTTAAAAATACCATCTCGATTTCTATTATGGAGTTTGAATTCACAGGCTTTAATTCTTATTATTTTCACCATGATGATGATTATGAGCTTGGTAGAAATATCGCAAAGACAAGTTTTAAGAATGATACAAAAGTTGCCATCATCTTTATTGATGGGCTGCTAACCAATGGAAGTGAAGTTGTTGATGGCATCTCCTCAATCAATTCTAACATTCCTATCGCTGGTGGTATGGCGGCAGAAAATGGGGCGTTAAAAAACACGTTTTTATTTAATAATGAAGGTGTATACCGCAAAGGCGCTGTTGTCGTTTCCCTTAATAGCGACGTTTTAAAAGTATTTACTGATTACCAATTAAATTGGCAACCTATTGGTAAGTTTATGACGGTGACGAAGGCTGATAAGAATCATCTTTACGAAATAGATAATATTTCAGTGAGTGATATTTACAAAAAATATTTAGGTGATGCAGTTGGCGATGGATTACCGCATTCTGCAACCGAGTTTCCTTTATTAAAAATTGAAGATGATGGTATGGAAGTATGTAGAGTCTTTACCCATAAATTTGAAGAAGATGGATCGCTTCTATCAATTGGAAACTTACAGGTCGGCGACAAAGTCAGGCTGGCGTTTGGGAATGTTAATTTAATTCTTCAAAGAGCAAGAAAAAATATTCAAGAATATTCTCTTTTACAATTTGAAGCTATTTTCACCTATAGCTGTGCGTCAAGAATTGCTTTTTTACAATCTGATATTGTGCAGGAGTTAGAGCCTCTGAATTGTGTTGCACCTATTGCTGGTTTTTTTACTTTCGGTGAAATTTTTCATAAGCACGGTAAAAACAATTTTCTTAATATTAGCCTGACAATACTCGGGCTGTCTGAAAATACTAATCAACAGATCATACATACAGTGCAAAAAAATACAGTTAAAAATGAAGAGAAGAATGTTTTTAAAAACAAACACTTTATCGTGTTGGATGCGCTCACTAATTTATCGAATACTGTGATTGACGAATTAAATAATGCCAATAAAAAACTTGAAGAAGCACAAAATAAACTCACAGAACAGGCTAATCATGATTACCTTACTAATTTGTATAATAGAAGGTATTTTAATGAAGTTGCACAGGGCTTTTTACAAGTTGCTAAAAGAGAGAGTAATAATTTTAGTGTCCTTATGCTAGATATCGATAAATTTAAAGGTATTAATGATAGCTACGGGCACCTCATTGGTGATGAAGTCATTAAAGTATTATCCGCAATATTAATAGACAACACGCGAGCTGCTGATATTGTTTCAAGGTTCGGTGGTGAGGAGTTTGCAATATTATTACCCTCCACTGATAGCACCGGCGCATTGGCAATAGCTGAGAAGTTAAGGCGTGTAGTTGAAAATAACACGATAAGTATTGAACGATATAATATAAAATTTACTATCAGTATAGGCATATCGAGCACTAACTATCGCGATGATAATCATATAAGTGAAGCATTAAATAGAGCGGATAAGGCGCTTTATGAAGCCAAAGAAAATGGGAGAAATAGAACAGTTGTATTTTCAAATAAAGTTTTTTCAGATAGTTAATCGATTGACTCTGGAAATCACTTCTAAAACCTAACTGCCATACTCAAGCTCCTTTACTCAATTACTTTTAAGCATGTACTTTTAACCTTGCACTATTTAACAAATAGCTATGTGTGCTAAATGCATTCATTTGTTGAGCATGCTACTTAGTTTATTAGCCTAGACCGCTGCATCTTGCACCGCTAAAGCTCCTTGTAGCCGACACGTTTTATATGAGGTAATGATGAACAAAGAAAATATGATGCTTGGAATGGAAGCGCTTAGCCTTATTGATGAAGATATTAAACAGGCGTATACAGAGATTGGGTTACCTGCTGAGAGAAGCAGCCCAGAGGGTTTTGAAACTTTCCTTTCTACCATCATTAGCCAACAATTATCGACGAAGGTGGCTATGGTCATTAAAGATCGCGTTGTTGCTTTGATGGAGGATCTCACTCCTGAAAGCCTTCTTAATATTCCGGATCAGAGCCTTCGAGATGCGGGGTTATCTTGGCGTAAGGTTGAATATGCCAAAGGCCTAGCTGAAGCGATCGCAACGAATCGGTTTGATATAGATAATTTGGGTAAGCTGAGCGATGATGATGCGATTAAAGCAATCACCGAAATTAAGGGGTTTGGCCGCTGGAGTGCGGAAATATATCTCATGTTTTCTTTAGATAGAAAAGATGTGTTTCCGGCTGACGATTTAGGTTTATTAGTGGCCTTGAAACATCTCAAAGGGTTACCTGAAAAACCAACGGCAAAACAAGCACGTGAAATTGTAAAGCATTGGTCACCTTGGCAAAGTGCGGGGGCTCTTTTCCTTTGGCAGTATTATCATCAACTTAACTTACCTAAAAAAGCCTAAGCTAAAAAACCTTAAGTTAAAAATCCTAATATTTTATTGAGCATCTACTGTTTGAACATCTACCGAACAGTCAATTTATCACCGACTCTGATTACTAATCCTTTTGCTTATTGCGTTTTAACTCTGTTAAACGCAGTTGTTCCTTGCCAGAGCAATGCGCTTTCAAATTACATTCAGTGAACTTTCAGTTTTTCTAAAGTAAACCTTAAGTTTCAAGGGATACGATATCTGCATTATTTAATTGAGCAGATATTTTAATGAAAACAATGAATCCTATGACTCTCCAGCTTGTGTCAATAAAAGTACTTCAAGCTGCCTCATCTCTTACCTATTTTATCATTTATATCAATGTTTTAGTTTTGTTTATGGTCGCGCTGTTGTTGGCCGCTATTGCTTGGCTTTGTGCTTCCATACATTTGTCGTTAAAACCATTTATTGTATCTTTATCACATTGTTTAAGCTCTTTTTTTAGATCTGAGTTTCCTTCTATTACCTTTCCAATATGTTGTTTTAAAAAGAAATAAATCGCTTTAACTGAACTGATTTAAATCCTTGAAATCAGTTCATTAAGGTTAACTACTGTTTTGAAAAAATGATGTTTCAATTCGACTCAATATAATTAAGAGAAATAAATGCAACGTTTAAAAGCAAAATTAGGCCCAATTTATCCTATTTTGATCACCAGCTTAATTATATTGCTGATCTTTACTGTGTCACGTTTAGGTTTGTCTATTTGGCAGTTCGATAGAGTGAGTGAAGCCGACGGATGGTTACGTGTTCTTAGTAGTGGTCTTAGAATAGATATTGCCTCAATTAGTTATCTATTTGTATTACCTGCATTATTGATGAGCTTACTATCAGGTAAACATTTAATGGGGAGGATCTGTATTTGGGGGCTGAGAGGTTGGATCACTTTTGGACTTTGGTTGATTGTTTATATGGAAGTGGTCACGCCTGCTTTTATCATTGAATATGATCTTCGCCCTAATCGTTTATTTATAGAGTATTTGATTTACCCAAAAGAAGTCTTAGCAATGCTTTGGGGCGGATATAAAATTGAACTATTGATCGGATTACTAGCCTCCATTACAGCGCTAACCTTAGGTTGGAAGTTAAGTTGTCGGGTGACTCAGGGGCTTACGGTTACGCAATGGAAATGGCGTCCACTCGTTGCGCTTGTTGTGGTTGCAATAGGAGTGATGGGAGCCCGTTCAACCTTAGGGCACCGTCCATTAAATCCGGCGATGGTAGCATTCTCAAGTGATCCTCTGATTAATGATTTAACTTTAAACTCTTCTTATTCTTTAATGTTTGCTATTAAACAGATGGCCAGTGAACAAAGCGCTGAAGATTTTTATCCTCGTATTGGGCCTGACACTATTATTTCAGAAGTACGAGATTCAATGAATATAGAACAATCTGCTTTTGTTACGGAGGGGAAAGTAACAGATGCTAAGCCGACGTTGGCAAATCATAGGGCAACGTACCAGGGTAAACCCAAAAATATTGTCATATTATTGTTAGAAAGCCACGGTGCACGATATGTTAAAAGTCTTGGGGGTCAGGATTTATCACCTAATTTAGATAAGCTTTATCAACAAGGGTGGGGGTTTGAGCGTATTTATGCCTGTGGTACTCGTTCAGTGCGCGGTATTGAAGCGGTAACTACAGGTTTTTCTCCAACGCCTGCTCGCTCTGTGGTTAAGCTAGGTAAAAGCCAAACTAACTTTTTTAGTATTGCTGACTTATTAAAAGAGAAGCAATACCACACTCAATTTATTTACGGCGGAGAAAGTCATTTTGATAATATGAAAAGCTTTTTTCTAGGCAATGGTTTTGCTGATATGCAAGATCTTGCGACTTTTAAATCACCGGCGTTTATTGGTTCTTGGGGTGCTTGCGATGAGGATTTATATGATAAAGCCGACCAGCAGTTTACTGCATTATCTGCGCAACATAAGCCATTTTTCAGTTTGGTATTTTCTTCTTCAAACCATAGTCCTTATGATTTCCCTGATGATAAAATTACGTTGTTTAATGAGCCTAAACAAACTGTTGAAAACGCGGTTAAATATGCAGATTATGCGTTAGGTAAATTTGTTGAAAAAGCAAAAAATTCAACCTATTGGAACAATACAGTATTTGTGGTGGTTGCCGACCACGATAATAGAGCGGGTGGAGCGTTGAATGTGCCCATTGGACACTTTAAAATTCCTGCTGTTATTTTTGGAGGTGGTATCGAGCATCGTGCTGATAACCGTTTAGTAAGTCAGTTAGATTTGCTGCCTACTTTATTATCATTAGCGGGTATTGATAGTCAGAATCCGATCATTGGACATGACTTAACACAACAAGTGCCTATTGAAAAACAACGAGTAATGATGCAACGCGGTCAAGATTTTGCTTGGATGACAGAAGATAATCAGGTAGTTGTTTTTAGTCCTGGCAAAGCAGCAAGTTCTTACTTATATGATCCTGAGTTAGATTTGTTGAGTGAAAAGCCGATACAGCAATCCATCATTAGGCGTGCCCATGCTAATGCGATGTGGGGAAGTTTAGCCTTTAAAAATGACTATTATACGGCACAAAAAAGTTACCTTATTAGTGATCAGTAAAGCACCTCAAAATAGCTTAGCTAGTAATGAAAGCTGCGAGGCTGTTTGTAGTTTAAAGTTTGTTGGCCATAAAATGGTCTATTTACTCTAAGAAGTTTTGTGTCACCAATAATATGCATTGTATGGGAAATAATAAAGACAAGAGACAATGGTTACTCACTATTTTGGGGTACTGACTATTTGGTGTAGTGCAATTTTCGAGTAATACAATAAAGTGCAGTATCGATCTAGCTGTTCGCAAGTTTTACAAATAGCCAGTAATTCGTTGTAAAATGGTTGGAAAATTGTACTTTGGGTTTCTTTTATACCGCTTATTGTAGCTGTCATTACATTAGCCCTAATAAGAATGAAGCGTACGCAAAGCGAGCAGTTACCATCACAAAAATGAGTGAATTCCTATCAAGGATTACCATAGTAAAGTGGTGGTAAGTATATTCATTACTATTACCCGGAGAATCTGTATACCTTAATGCCTAAGCAGCAGTTTTTCCGGTGCTTTAAAGTTTATATACCCATGCTACCTCAAGATGCAAAGTCAGCAAGGCAAATTGTACCGAGATGCTAGGCATAAAATCGAAGTATAGTTATTCTACATAGAGATTTTATAACAACGCAGATTGGTGCAAGTTGCCTTACCCTAAGGGGCGCAACCTCGAAAATTAGCCCTGCGTTGCAACAATCAAAAAGGGAGTAACCATTACCTCGTGTTGCGCCTGACAAAGCATTTTGAGGTGGCATGGGTATATTTATTTGTAAAATCTAGTTATTTAAATAGGTAATCAGTGAACCTTCAGTTTATCTAAAGCAAATCTTAAGTTTCAGGCAATAAAATATTTACACAATTTAATTATGTGAGTATTTTAATGAAAATTCAGTCTTTTTTTTACCTTAAAAACATTGCAACAAAAACGCCACGTTATTTTAGTTTTTTGTTCTACTTTATATGTTTTATCAATCTATTAGTGTCTTTAACTGGTGATAATTTTATCACTCATTATCAGTTAGTTTCATTGCTGCACTCTTATTTTTCTTAACGTTCAATGGTTGCGGTAAGCACTGCTTTAAGTAAGTCTTGAAAGTTGATTAAGTGATTATCTTTGCTACCTATTTAGGTATCACTGAATGCCATGAGTGAGAGGGGTATTAAGTAATGCTTATCTCAAAAAAAGAGGTTGGTGTGACAAAGAGGTTATTGGTGTGACTTGGCTAATGATATAAACAATATTTTTACATTGTTCTACATTATTATGTTTATTCAGTTGTTCGATCATAAATGAGAGTTTTTCACGGGCTACTTATCTTTTATTACTTGAATTCAAGAATATGATCTCATCTGCAGAAAATGAAAACCTAATGCTATTAACTATCAATATGTTAATCTTTTTCATATTAAGCTGTGTCGTTCGTTTGGCTTCCTCAACAATGCTTATACATTTAGACGATATTAAAATAGGATTTAAAATGCTCAAATCAATTCATCATGCCGCTATTATTTGTTCGGATTATGCCGTTTCAAAACGTTTCTATACTGAGATTCTAAAATTACAAATAGTAGCTGAAAATTATCGAGAACAACGTGACTCCTATAAACTTGATTTGCAATTACCCGATGGTGGGCAAATAGAATTGTTTTCTTTTAATAATGCGCCACAACGTCTAAGTTATCCTGAAGCATTAGGGCTCAGACATTTAGCCTTTAGTGTCGATTCAGTAGAGTCTGTTAAAGCTTATTTAATTGCTGCTGGTATTGAGGTCGAGCCGGTTAGGGTTGATGAATATACCAATAGAAAATATACTTTTTTCAGTGATCCCGATGGGTTACCGTTAGAAATTTATGAATAAAGTATTATTTATGGCTGATGATTTCTTATAATTTCGTATCCTTTTTTAAGGAGTGAGCAATTTATCGAAGTCACTACCCCATATTAATCAATAAATTAGGTGGAAAATAGGTTAAGCCAATATGTTTGAATTACTTTATACCAGTATTGCCCCGCAAGGTTTATCGGAACAGGAATTGCTAGAGTTATTGACTAAAGCTCGCATCAAAAATAAACAACTTGGGATCTCGGGTATGATGATTTATCACCAACGCGAGGTCATGCAAATTTTAGAAGGTGAGAAAAGTGCTGTTCAAGCCTTGTTTGATACTATTGTTGAAGATCCTCGACATACTCGCGTGAGTGTTTTTTATGAGGGTGCAATTCATGAAAGAGCATTTAAAGATTGGTCTATGGCTTTTAAATCACTAGACCAAGCTGCAATTAATAAAATTACCAATGGGTATGAAGGATTGGATAAAACACTTTCGCCAATTAATATGTTGAAAGAGAGTAACAATAGAGGAAAGAAAGTATTTATTTCCTTATGTGATAACTTTACTTAACATTACATACCTTCACATAGCTTTAAAAAAGTATTGATAACCTTGTATTTAAACCAGAAAGGAAGTGTATGAGCCTTTGTTATGAAGTGGCTATTTTCAAAGTTGAAAAAAAACATATTCCAAGAGTTATGGCATTGAGTTTATTACTGTTTGATGAAATAAACCAAGCGGGTATTGTGATTAGCTCTTACGATATTATTCAAAATACAGAGTCAGATGACCAGCTTTGTTGGCAATTAACTTGGGTTAACCAAGACGCAGTGAAAGCAACGGCTAAAAAATGGGCCTCTTTTCCGAGCAGTCTGGAAATTGAATCCTTGGTGGGCGAAAAAATCTATTATGGTCATTTTTTAAGTTTGCTATAGCTTTAAAATTCACTATAAAACGTATGCTTCATTTAGCAGTAATTTTTTATAAATATAAATTTGAAAAAGCAGAATTACTTGAAAAACAAGGTGATTTGAAGAAAAAGTACTCTCGTTTAAGCTGCTCCTCATCTTGATATCTCCATCAAGCAAAGTTAGATGAATTTTTTGCATCATTTGGCTTTGCCCATCAATTAACTTCGTCCGTTACCTCCGCAATCTGTGCTTGTTTGTTACTGTGAATTGCAGCTGTCAGTGCTGTCGCAGAAGATATCAGCATAATGATAACCACCGGTTGTAGATAACCCATGCTAATAAAAGCGGCAAAGGCACTAATGGCTGCACCCATGGTACATTGAAAAGCGCCTAATACGGCGGAAGCTGTTCCGGCATCTTTACCAAAGTGTTTCAAAAAGCAGGCATTGGAGTTGGCCATGATGCCACCATTTGCACTGATCGTAATGACAAACGCGACCACAGTAAAGGCTAGAATTTTAGTCTCTAACAGGCTGGATATCACTAACAATAGAGCGCCAAACACTTGCATAGTCAGGAAGCAACGTAATAAAGTAGCGGGTTCAAAACGGTTTAATAAAAACGTATTCAAGCGATTGATAACAATTAATCCTGCGATGTTAGCCGCAAATAACATTGAAAAAACATCACTGCTTACTTCAAAAATACCCATATAAATCATTGCTGAATTGGTCACAAACGTCATCATCACTGCAAACGCAAAGCCCTGAGCAATCATGTAACCAATGCCATGTTTGTGCTTAAACACATCAATGAATCGAATCCCTTTTCTACGTTCGATGGTGATGGCTAACTCTTTTTTTCGTTTCGATGATTGATGGGGGACGAACTTAATAGCCATCAAAATAGCGAAGCAAGAGGAGGCGGTCATAAAGTAGAAAACCCCGTGCCAATTATGTAAAGATAAAATGAAATTACCGATAGTAGGTGCGATAGAGGGCGCTATCATCATTATTAATGAAACTAAGGCAAACAATTTCGCGGCTTCTTTGCCTTCTGCATTATCTCGAATCGTGGCTGGTACCCCGACAATAGCAATGCCACCACCGATTGATTGCAAAATTCGCCATATCCATAACATACTAATATGGGAGCTAGTAGTGAGCAACATGCTGGCAAAAGCGAAAATACCTAAACCTAGAATCATGATCGGTAATCGACCATGTCTATCTGATAACGGGCCACCAATTAACTGACCAATTGCCAGACCAAAAATGTATAAACTCACGGTAACAGACAGCATCGAAATATCGACTTGCATTTCCTCTGCAATAATCGGTATCGCTGGCAGGTAACTATCAATAGCAAAGGGCGAAACTGCATAAATAGATGACAGTGTTATCACTAATGTCATACTGACTGTTTTTGGTTGGGTTTGAATCATTTTTGACCTCTATTATATCTTGCTAGTAAGATAATAAGTGGATCATATCTTTCTCGCAAGATATATTGGTGTTAGATTATTAAAACCTCTGTTTAAAGGAAGTCCGGTGAAAAATAGTGTGCGAGAAATTGAGTTAGGGATGCAACAGAATTGGCCCGAATGTGCTAAGACGATGTCATTTTCTTTATTAAAAGTGTCACGATTGCATAACCTTTTTAATAATGGCATCGACCAATGTATTGAACAATTTCAGTTACAACATGCAGATTTTATTGTATTAACAGCATTAAGACGAAGTCCTTTACCCTATTGTTTATCGCCAACTGAATTATATCAAAGCATGTTCTTTAGTTCGGGAGGGTTAACAAAAGTGTTAGTACGATTAGCTGAGGCGGGGTTAATTGAGCGATTAGAAAATCCGCATGATAAACGCAGTAAACTGGTACAGCTTAATCAAAAAGGTAAGCAACTTGTTGAAACGATCATGCCGACGATACAGCAGCAAGGGCGGCAGTTACTCGCAGGCTTATCTGAGAATGAAAGTTTACAGTTAGAAAGTTTGTTACAAAAAGTATTAGATCATAATGAGAGTCGAACATCATAAATTTGGAAATCATAAACGCTATAATGAGTCGTGTTTTTCACCAATCAGTGCGTCATAACCGTCAACATACTATTTAGGTTTTATATTATGCATGCTTCATTAAAGCAATATTTTGGATTTGAGCAATTTAGACCCGGGCAAGAACCCGTCATACAAGCGCTATTAAATGGCCACAGTGCAGCGGCAATATTTCCTACCGGTTCAGGTAAATCATTATGCTATCAATTACCTGCATTGCATCTGCCACATCTTACCTTGGTAGTGTCTCCTTTATTAGCTTTGATTCAAGATCAATTAGACTTTTTGCATAGTAAAGGCATTGCTGCTGCAAGTATTCAATCGATGCAGAGTCCCGCAGAATCATCACAGGTTTATAAAAATGTTGCAAACGGAGAGATTGATATCTTGTTTATTTCTGTTGAGCGCCTTAATAGTGAACGTTTTAGGGCATTTTTAAAGAAAGTACCTATTTCATTATTAGTGGTTGATGAAGCACATTGTATTAGTGAGTGGGGCCACAACTTTAGGCCTGATTACTTAAAGTTAGCGCGTTATCGTGAAGAATTTGCTATCCCGCAAGTGCTGTTATTAACCGCTACGGCGACAAAACAAGTGATTGAGGATATGGCCGCTAAGTTTAACATTGCACTCAATCATATTACCTTAACGGGCTCTTATCGCGCCAATCTCAACCTAGCCGTTACTGGGGTAAGTGAAGAGCAGAAATTAGCAACCTTGGTGCCTTGGTTAACGACTCGTCAACAGTCTGCAGGTATTGTGTATGTGACTTTACAAAAAACCGCGCAACAGGTGGCTGAATCTTTATTACGACAAGGGATACAAGCCACTGCTTATCATGCGGGTTTAGGTAATGAACAAAGACAACAGATTCAACAGCAATTCATGGCGGGGCAGATATCTTTAATCGTCGCTACCATTGCATTTGGTATGGGTATTGATAAAAGTGATATCCGTTTTGTAGTGCATTATGACTTGCCTAAATCAATTGAAAATTACGCACAGGAGATTGGACGAGCAGGCAGAGATGGTAACAGGTCTGAATGTTTAGTATTAGCCAACAAAAATAACTTGAACGTATTAGAAAACTTTGTTTATGCAGATACACCAGAAGGGACGGCGATCGATTTTATTATTAATGAAATAGATCGGACTGAAGGGAACTGGGAGGTGGTTATGAATAGCCTCTCAACACAGTCTAATATCCGTTTGTTAGCACTCAAAACTTTATTGGTGTATTTAGAATTAGAGCATGTGATAGAACCGGCCTATAGCTATTATGCTGAATATAAATACAAACTCTTAGTGCCAGAGCAAGAGTTAGTTAATCGCTTTAATGGAGAACGCGCACAATTTGTGCAAACTATTTTAGCGACGTCAGATAGAGCGCGTACGTGGTTTACATTAAACTTCGAAAAAATGCAGCAAACTTATCAAAGTGAAAGAAGCCGAGTGTTAACAGCCATCGACTATTTAGATCAACAAGGTTTGATCGAGTTACAAACAAAGCAAATGACGCAGGTGTATAAAGTTAATAAAACACAAATCAGTGCACAATTACGCGGTGAATTAACGCAGCGATTTTTACAAAAGGAAAGCAGCGAAATTCAGCGTATCCATCATTTGTTGGATTTCTTTGCCAGTGACCAATGTTTAAACTTACAACTTGCAAACTATTTTGCTGATAATAATTTAACGGGGCCCTGTGGACATTGTTCCGTGTGTGCTGGACACCCCGCAATCATGCCTGTGGTTGAGGCTTTAACGCCTCTACAACAATACAATGCTGCTCAATTGAGTGCTGAAATTACAAGTAAATTGGGTGAGCATAATAGCGAGGTATTACAGGCTCGCTTTTTTTGTGGTCTGACAACACCGATTTTTACACGTATTAAAGCACGTCAACTCTCTGGATTTGCAGCCTTAGAACGTTATCGTTTTGCCGATGTTTTAGCTTGGATACAGAATCAATAATTGATTTTCTAGCGATAAAGATTTTAGCAACACGACTTTAAAGTACAGCATTTTAACAACAATACTTTTAAATAAACTATTCAAATAAAGATGTATGAATATAGCGGAGTGAATATGTACAAATTAATCGCCTTAGATCTTGATGGCACCTTACTCAATAGCGATAAACAAATCTCTAGTGAAAATAAAGCTGCGATTAACGCTGCACGAGCAGAAGGAGTACGAGTCGTCCTAGTATCAGGTCGTCCAACGAGTGGCATGAGAGAGTCTTTAGAAGCGTTAAATATGTTGTCAGATGATGACTATGTATTAAGTTATAACGCTTCTGTAGTGCAAAAAGTAAAGAGTGAGACCATTATTCGTAGCCAGATATTGACAGGGCATGATGCGAAACAACTGGCTAATCTTGCTAAACAATTGGATATAAATATTCATGCTTTTTCACCTCAAAAAGGACTAATTACACCCGCTCATAATGATTACACCACTCATGAATCGGTAATAAATGGCGACACAATTACACTCATCGATTTTGAAGAGTTAACTGATGATGAAGCCATTTTAAAAGTAATGTTAGTGGATCATGCTGACAAATTATCTGCAGCTATTGCGCAATTACCTGCCGCTTTATATGAGCAGTTTACTATTGTGCAAAGTGCTCCATTTTTCTTAGAATTTTTAAATAAAGACAGTAATAAAGGTATTGGGGTTAAAGCTTTAGCTGATCATTTATCAATTCCTGCTGAACAGGTTATTTGTATGGGGGATGCTGGTAATGATTTTCATATGATCCAATATGCAGGGTTAGGTGTGGCAATGGGTAATGCGACCGATGATATTAAAGCAGTGGCAGACCACATTACCGTGACAAATGATCTGCATGGTGTTGCTAAAGTAATTAACGATTTTGTATTAAAGGTATAATCCAGCTATATCATTCTAAGTTAGATCTTAATCTTTATGCCTAATAGGTTTTACCTGGCAGGATGCTCGTTTGTAGTGGTACAGTAATTTTGAATGCTAGCGAGTGTAAATAATCTCACCTACAAAAGAAAAATAATTGAGTGCATGCATAATAAGCATGCATTCTTATTCTCCTATGATTCACATCATTCTTATTCTCCTAAAGTTCATACCATGCCTAGTCTATGTGTTTGTAATAGCCAAGTTGTTATAACCAACTGTAATAGCCAAGCAATTATTGTTTAAATACGTATTCATTTATGATGCGAATCTAGGAAATATTAACGATAAATTGCTCTCAGTTACTTATTTGAAAATTCCTTGAAATACAAAAATACCAATTATGGTGTATATTGATACATTCTTACTGAATTCAAGAATTAATACTTTAGATAATATCGAGCATTCTTTGTGACCAACACTACTACAAAATTTGATAAAGACATGGACCGCGATGCAGCTATATTATTATATGGCAATGCATTCGCTGGCCTTCTTATTACCTTTATTACTTCTACCTTTTTAGTATTTGCATTTACTTATCCTTCCGTTGAGCATTTCACGTTAGATTGGTGGTTCGTGATGACTTTTGTTCTTTTAGTCAGGCTTGTCGATGTAGCATGGTGGAAAATAAAGTTACAAAATACTGAATTTGATGGTAAAAGATCTGTTTTATTTTTTGTCACAGGGGCAAATATAACTGCAGTTTTATGGGCTATCTATTTAGTACATAGTACAACCATGAATGAGGATATTGAAGTAGCAACCACTATTATCGCTATTGCTTCTATGGCTGGTGGCTCTGTTGCTGTACTTACTGCGCATAAATTTACGGTCATGTTTTACCCTTTGATATTGTTACTACCGGGTTCAATTTCGCTACTTTTATCTGATAAATATAATTTTCAATTACTCGGTGTATTAGGGATCTCTTTTACTCTGGTGATCATCGTTATTGCTAGAAAGTCTGCTGACTTTACGCGACATACACTTTTTTTAAAAAATCAAAATGCTAACCTAATTCTCCGTATGGAAGAGAAAGTGAAGCAACGAACTCAAAAAATTTATGAACTATCAAACCTTGACCCTTTAACTCATTTATATAATCGTACTGCCTTCCTAAACCAGCTAAAGCAATTAACAACAACCAACAGTTCTCCTTTTGCACTACTGTTTATTGATTTAGATGGTTTTAAAAAAATAAACGATAGCATTGGCCATAAAGCTGGAGATGAAATATTACGAAAAACTGCTGAGCGGTTAAAAGTATTTATGCTTAATTCACCGCTATTGTGTCGATGGGGTGGGGATGAATTTTTAGTTATATTTGAAGAGTATGATCCCGAACTTATCGTTAAAAATGCGAAGCAATTAATAGACGTTTTATCTCAACCTATTGCTATTGAAAATAGTATTTTGTCGGTTGGTGCGACCATAGGTGTTGCGCTTTATCCACAACAAGCCAATACAGAGGAACGTCTTATTCAATTTGCTGATATGGCAATGTATTATCAAAAAAAACAGATGCGATCGACTGTGGGTATTTTTTCAGAGCAAATGGAAAAGCTTTATTCCTACGAGCTACATTTAAAAAATGGCCTGTCTAAAGCAATTGAAATGCAACAACTTCGTTTGGTCTATCAACCTATTCTATCTGCGCAAGGGCTTAATGTGGTTTCTTTTGAAGCGTTATTAAGGTGGCAAATTGATGGAGAAAATATCCCACCAGATAATTTTATTGGTATTGCTGAACAATATGGGTTGATCCATGAAGTTGGGGCGTGGGTATTACAAACCGCTTGTGCACAAGCAACACAATGGCAGTCCGAACAATCACTTGCTATTTGTGTAAATGTCTCGGTGATCCAACTCCAAGATGCTGGGTTTATAAACATCGTTAAGGATGCATTAAATAACAGCAAATTAGTACCTGAGCGGTTGTATATAGAAATTACTGAGTCTGTTTTTGCGTCTGATATTGTGTTTATAGAGGAACAGATTAAGCAGCTTCAAACAATGGGAATTAAAGTCTCGATTGATGATTTTGGCACTGGCTATTCTTCACTTTCCGTTATGCAAAACTTAGCCGTTAATATGGTTAAAATAGACAAATCATTCGTGGATAACATAGATTGTCATGGTGGGGCCATTATCTCTGCAGTGATGCATATTGCTGCCACACTCGGTTTCTCGGTAGTCGCTGAAGGTGTAGAAACCGAGGCACAAGCCGATGCTTTATTAAAACTTGGTGTACATTATGTGCAAGGCTATAAATACTCCAAACCGATAGAAAGTAAGCAAGTTAATGATTATTTGCAAAGTAATTTTAATCTACTCTCCACAGACTCCAATAAAATTGCTAATTCAACTGAGTGAAGTCATTAATTCTAAGAATAATTATTAATAGCGCTCATGTAACTTATACAGACTATTTAACCTATACGGGCAATTGGAAGTAACTGTTTTTTCTTTTTTCTGTATCACATCAAAGTAATCTGACTAATACCCCTGATCATTATTATCTGATTATTATTATCTGCTCATTCCGTTTAATTTGATTTTTATTTTTTGCTTTATTGAGCACAAAGGAACATGCTTAATGCAGTAAAGTTATTTGAGATTGGTAAGATATCTGGGAGATAGATATGTTTTTAACTTGTGATGGTGTTCCTGACAAATTAGGCGTTACATTTACCTCTGAAGGTGCAAATTTTTGTGTTTATGCTCGTCTTGCTAAAACAGTAGAATTAATCTTTTTCGATCATAAAGATGCACTGTTACCTTCTCATGTTTTTGAATTATCTGATGTAGATAATAGAACGGCCTTTTATTGGCACATTTTTGTAAAAGGTGTAAAAGCTGGGCAATTATATGGTTTTCGTGTTGATGGCCCTTATCGACCGAATAAGAAAGTAAATTTTTATCCTAAAAAAATATTACTCGACCCTTATGCTTTATTAGTTGAACGAGGCGATAATTTTTCTCGCGATGCTGCACTTGGACAACATGCAAATGTTGATAAATGCTTAAAGGGTGTTGTTGTTGATATTGATAATTATGACTGGGAAGATGATTGTCATCCACGTCATACTTTTGCAAAAACAGTTATTTATGAAATGCATGTGGGTGGATTCACACGTCATCCAAGCTCTGGATTGGATCAAGATAAACGAGGCACCTACGCAGGCATTATAGAAAAAATACCGTATCTACAAAAATTAGGCATTACAGCTGTAGAGCTAATGCCTGTTTATCAATTTGACCCTAACGAGCACCATGCTGGCTTAGTAAATTATTGGGGTTATAGCCCCATCTCTTTATTTTCAATACACCGTGAATACAGTGCGGATAAATCTTTGCTTGGGCCAATCAATGAGTTTCGAGATATGGTCAAAGCATTACATGCCGCCGATATAGAAGTGATTTTAGACGTAGTTTATAACCATACAGCAGAAGGCGACTTGCAAGGTCCGACTTATTCATTTCGCGGGTTTGATAGTTCAGATTATTATATTTTATCGCAAGATAAGAAACATTATATGAACTACAGCGGTTGTGGTAATACGCTAAATGGCACTCATTCAGTGGTACGCCGCATGATCATTGACAGCTTGCACTTTTGGGTTGAAAAAATGCATATCGATGGCTTCAGATTTGATTTAGCATCAATTTTATCGCGAGATGAATTAGGACAGCCGATGCTAAGCCCGCCTACATTGTGGAGTATCGATACTGATCCGATCCTTTCTCCGGTTAAATTAATTGCAGAAGCATGGGATGCAGGTGGCCTTTACCAAGTTGGCAGTTTAGCTGGACAGCGTTGGCGAGAATGGAATGGGCACTTCCGTGATGATGTACGTCGCTTTGTCAAAGGTGATAACGGCATGATCAAACAGTTTGTAGCTCGCTTAATTGGCAGTCCAGATATTTATGGAGATCGCTCTCTTGAACCTGCTAAATCGATTAACTTTATTACTTGTCATGATGGTTTTACCTTGGCTGATTTGGTTAGTTATAACGACAAACACAATCAAGAAAATGGTGAAAATAATAAAGATGGTTGTGACCATAACTTTAGTTGGAATCATGGAGTAGAAGGCGAAACGGATGACCCGGAAATTTTAAGGTTACGTGCTCAACAAATGAAAAATATGATGGTGATTAACTTGTTATCCTTGGGCACTCCGATGTTATTGATGGGCGACGAAATAGGACGAACACAAAAAGGCAATAATAATGGCTATTGTCAGGATAATATTGATTTTTGGCTTGATTGGACTGACCTTGAAAAAAATAGTGAACAATTTCGTTTTACTAAAGCGTTACTGGATCAACGTTCAATGTTGGAACTGGTTTGTTTTGATGAGACAAACCGAAATTCATTACATGACATTATCGCGCAGGCCGGTATCAGTTGGCATGGAATAAAACTTAATAAACCGAATTGGAGTGATGACTCACATGCGATTGCACTAGAAAGTCAGCATCCTCATTGTGGTAGTGTTTCATATGTCATTTTTAATGCTTATTGGGAAGAATTACATTTCGAATTACCTACTTCCCCTTCAGGGAAATGGTTACGAGCGGTGGATACGGCTTTGAGTGGTGGAAAAGATATACATATTGAAGGTGATAAAAAGTACTGGTTCAAGGATAGCTACTTAGCTGCACCTCGGTCAGTTGTTATTTTGACAAGTTAAAGAGCGATTTTAGTGTTTTGTGTTAAACATCGATTCTCGAGTCAGGTGATACTTCCTAAACTGGCACTTGCTCGATGCAAAGACTAAAAAGGGGGGGTAGTCTTTGCTAGTTGTTTTGGTGTAAAACGCTTGGTTGTAGGGGTAATGCACCGATAAATGTTAACGACGTTGCATGGGTATAAACGTGAGTACCAGTATAAACAATATAACGTTATTCACGGATTAACGTTATAAAGCGAACCGCACTATAATTACTTTTCAAAACTGCAATAGTCGCTAATCTTTTCTCTTGGTATTGCTAGTCGTTATAATATTTTGTTCCTAAGTATAATTAACTTTAATAACAGCATCAGGCGCTAGGCTAGTCCCCCTAGGTTGTCTGTTATTGATAAAAAACTTCACTTTTCAATGACTGTAAGTTATTGCTATTTCATGTTAGTTTCATTTCGTTCAGGTTAAAAATGTCTATTGGATCATTATCATTTCAAACACATTTTTAATGTTATCGATACTGCAAAGTAAGTCGGCACTGCAATTTAAATCGCTACTGTATAACCTAAATAAGAACAACAACTAAATCGATATCAATTGAGGAATTATGACCAACACAGTCACCAATAAGAGCATATTTAGTAGTAAACTATTTTCTATTAATTATGTCACTTACCCTATTAACCACAGTGTGATGGAACATATTGATTTGGTAGAAAAAGGACGTTATTACAAACTTAATTTTATATTACGACAGCCTAAGGTGGGAGGGGTGTTTAAGTGTGCTAAGAGTATTATTAATGTAGCCAACCGCATCTATTTATTTCGCCCTGATTTATACCCCCATAGCGTTTCAAAAATTGAATCCGGTAAGCGAGTATTACTCAGTTTTGCTTTACACGTTTAGGTGGAAACACTAAGGCTCTGAAAGATGTAAGTGTATTAGCAACGTGGCTTTAATTAGAAATAGCTCAATTAGCAACATGATTAAAGTCACTGACACTTCTACCTGTACATTGAGCTTGTAAAATTAGCTTGTTTAGTCTGGAACTGTGCTTATGTTTACTTTTTTGTACTTTACTAAAATGTAGATTAGTAAATATTTACCAGTTAGCTTTCACGTTAATTACTTATGATCTGAATCTAAGTGCTCAATGGCATCTGTGAATAGCTCTAATTTATAACTTAATAAATTCTTCATGTTGCACTTCAAGTTAATTATACTTTCTCAATCCGTTCTATCTGTTTATCAACATCGGTTAAGTGGCCTGTTTTTATCCATACTTTTGCTCCTTCAGGGCCGGCTTTTGCGTTAAACTCTCCCTTTACCGGTATTCGTAACCAACTGTGTTTTATTAATTTATCGTTCTGCTCTGATAATGCGCCTGCGAGTACTAGTAACTCTGCACCTCCCTCAACCTTCATATTGACTTCACTATCAGGCGAAAAGTACAACAAACTTACCTCTTCATAATTATCTTTGTAAAGTGGGGTTACATAGACTCCTTTATGATCAGGGTGTGCAACTTGCCCCATAAATTGTGTTTGTAATCGCACATGAGTTCTATCTTCAGGTTGAAATTGCCACAACTTAACTAACATTATGCAACCTGTTTCTGAACGAGGTTGGTGTTTAGATTGTGGGGGATTTCTTATATATGATCCCGTTGGAAAACTACCATGTTCATCTTGAAATGTGCCTTCAAGTACCAGAAATTCTTCACCACCTGTATGTACATGTGCAGAAAATTCACTTCCAGGTGCGTAGCGTACGATAGTAGTCGCTCGAGCAACTTCATCTCCAACTCTATCAAGCGGTCTTCTATTAACACCTATCATCGGAGATGACAGCCATTCAAGTGATTCGCTATGTACAACTTTACGTTGGCTAAAATCTGCTGATATTTTCATTTTCATTCCTATTTTCGATTCTTAAATTAAACCAATCATAATAGCGATGCAACCTATTTTACTGGCTCGAATCACTTTTTTTATTACTTTTTTACATGTAAAACATGTGTTTACGTTAATTTAAACATCTAATAAAAAGTAAGGCATACTAACTATGTTAGCTAATATAGTTAGTATCATTGGTATTAAAATACTGGTATTAAAATACTGGTATTAAAATACTGGTATTAAAATACTGGTATGAAAAAATCGTTAAAGATCAACATACCGACATAACACTTGCTCGTTTTGACAGATTTTCTTGCCATTGCAGTAAAGATGTTAATTCACTAGGGATAGAAATTTGTGCGAACCCTGCAAAAATTAACCCAGCAAATAACGTGATATCAGCGACAGTAAAGGTATCGCCGGCGACATAATCTGATTTTGCTAATACGTTATTGAAATAAACCATATTGTGTAGTGCTTTTTTACCTTGCTTCTGACCCCATTCTGCATTTTGATAGGTTTCTAATGTTGGACCTAAGCCATCGGTTGCATGATGAAAGTAGGTAGCAGCTGCATCCAATACATTTTCCTCTGCACGTTTTTGCATCATACTAATTACTGCACGTTGTTTTGGCGTTGTACCGGTTAATGAAGTGCCAGAAAATTCTGCATCAATGTACTCAATGATGGCGGAACATTCTGAGATATAAGTGCCATCATCTAATTCAAGCAGTGGAACAGTGCCCTGCGGATTCTTCTCTAAAAAGGCGTCGCTACGGTGTTCGCCATTCATTATATCAACTGGGATGAACTCAACCTTATCTAGCGCATTTTTTTCTGCTAAAGCAATACGAACACGAAGGGGATTAGGGAAGTTTGCTACGTCATAAATTTTCATGGGGTTTCCTTTATAAGTTTATACTACAATGTTTTTACTTTACCTATCTATCGATAGGTAAGTTATATTATTAAATTTACCTTAAGTCAACATTTAAAATAATATGAGTTAACAATAGAATGCAGCTAAAGCATTAAAACCCCTTGTAAATAAGGATCGACTGGCCGATAATTTCTTTCTAATTAATAGGAAATTTGATAATGAGTAA
Source organism: Psychromonas sp. SA13A (assembly GCF_011378715.1). Classification (GTDB taxonomy): domain Bacteria; phylum Pseudomonadota; class Gammaproteobacteria; order Enterobacterales; family Psychromonadaceae; genus Psychromonas. The sequence goes on from NZ_WTKU01000002.1 coordinate 33,314, forward strand.
AAAAGAAGCACTTTTAAAAGCGGCGGAAAATAAAGTTCGTCTTGGTGGTTATAATAATTTTAGCTTTAGAGAACTGGCGAATGAGGTTGGCATTAAAAGTGCCAGTGTGCATTACCATTTTCCAACTAAAGCTGATTTAGGTGCCGCGCTTGCTCATCAATATACTAATTCTTTTTTATCTGCATTAGGTGAGCCTAACGAGATTAAAGAAAAAGGCCAAAATCCTATTGATATTTATACTGACCTTTTTCGACAGGCACTTTTAGAGGATGACAAAATGTGTCTATGTGGTTTATTAGGTGCTCAGAGTGAAAGTTTACCCGATAAAGTGCGTTTAGAAGTTAAACGTTTTTTCGAACTAAATTTATCTTGGTTGCGAACAGCACATAGCGCAAATAATGAACAAGATCCAGCTTATGCAGCTATCATGACAATGAGTGTGTTGGAAGGAGGAATGATGATCAGTAAGGCACTGAATGATCATAGTTATTTTAAGTTGCTAACTAAATAACTTCAATTTTGGATAAGCAAAGCGATACAACATCGTTATTTCCGCAGATTTCTTCGTTAAATAATCTCTCAATAACCAGTTATTGCTTCAATAATTCGCCTTGAACTATGCAAAACTAACGGAACTGCATAACCAAAATAGCCATTAGCCCTCTGTGTCAGACTAGTTGGCTTCTCCGGAATTAATTTACGAAACCCATCTTCGGAACTGATCCCCAGAACTCTTGTTAAGTGTGCTTTTTAAACGATAACTTCGTCGCTGTGGTTGGCTAAGTGTAATGCTTTTAATCTTAGGGTGTTGTTAAATAAACTAGGGTTATTTATTTCTTTTAACATTTGTTGATTGGGCAAACAGTCATCATCAACATAATCTACAAAATCGCCTGCTGAATCAAATACTAAAATATCAAAAGCTAACCTATCTAAACCATATATTCCACGATGGATCATATCCGCAGAGAATACTAATAGATCACCTGCTGCTAATTCAATTTGTTTACCTGTCGATAAAGCATCGCTGCTAAATTTTCTTTTACGCGCTAATCGTACATCTAATTCTTCAGTGCTATCCCAGCGTTTATGGGACCCTGGAACAAACTCCATGCCTGGTTCGTCAAATAGTGGTACGCGAAGGTGCAAAACTTGTGTTTCTTGAATCGCTTTTTGTTGATCGGCAAGATTGTGATCATATTGACAATCTCGATGCCAAAAGTTCTCTTGTTGTTGATTGTATGGATTAAAAAACAATTGAGTATTCATAAAAGCAGGGTGGTTAGGGATCATCGCATTAACAATATCCATTATTTTATTTGAACTGATAAAATTAAAAAGAGAAACTCGATCATCATCATTTAGATACTCACTGCCAGTAATGAGTGACGAGTTAAATGCTTCTTCTTGGTAAAACCTTTTATTGGCCTGCTTCCATGCATTATGAAAGGTTAAAATTACTTCTCTAAGCGCAGTTATTTGAGCATCATTAAAATAGTTACGTATCACAAAGTAACCTTGATGGTCATATGTTTGTTTCAAGTCTTGAGTGTTGTTGACCATTAACGAGCAGTGCCTCGATCGAATAAAAGTATATTTAAGAAATAACAGATATAGCGGATATTAGTTAATGGCTAATTAATCATTGATTCTGAACGTTTAGCTAACTAAATTGGTGCGTATAATAACTGCAAATTAATTAAAATCAAAAAACTAATCATGCCAACACTGCAACAAAATATTGCAACAAAACATCCCAAGAAGTTACAAGCTTAATCCTGTTCTTGTTTAGCGATATAATGACCAAGTTGTTTTATACCCTGTTCACGTTCTAATTCTGTTTTTTCACTAAAATTAAGACGCATACAGTGTCTATATTTACCCGTAGCAGAGAATAAAATACCCGGAGCAATACTGACGCTACCTTGCTTACACTGCGTCGACAATTTGACCGCATCATAACGTTTATTCAATTCTACCCATAGAATATAACCTCCCTCCGGATAGCTGATACGTGTATCACTAGGAAAGTGTTGTTTGATACATTGAATAAGGTGATCTCGCCCTTGTTTATACAGTAAACGTACTTTTCTGGTATGCCGTTCATAACCGCCACCTTTGATGAAATCAGCTATCGCTAATTGCGGTAAAGTTGGACACATTGAACTACTTACATATTTTACGTGGGTCACTTTGTCTCGATAACGACCGGGTGCGATCCAACCAACACGGATCCCTGGAGCAACAGTTTTAGAAAATGAGCTACACAATAAAACACGGCCATCCTCATCAAAGGATTTAATACTTTTTGGACGAGGAGATTGGTAACTTATATCACCATAAATATCATCTTCAATAATGGTGATATCGTAACTCTGAGCGAGCTGATAAAGGCGTTTTTTCGCCGCTTCTGGCATGCTGTAACCCATTGGATTATTACAGGTAGGAGTCACTAAAATAGATTTAATTGGCCATTGCTCTAGTGCAAGCTCTAAGGCTTCTAAGCTTAATCCGCTTTCAGCATTAGTTGGGATCTCAATAGCTTTTAAGTTGGCGGTTTTAATGGCTTGCATTGAACCATAGAAACTCGGTGATTCAACGGCAACTATATCGCCAGGTTCTGTAACAGAACGTAAACAGACGGATAAACCTTCTTGGCAGCCGGAAGTGATCACCAGATCATCAGGGTGCAGTGCACAGCCCGAATAAGTCGCGAGCTTAACTATTTGTTCTCGTAACACTAAGGAGCCCTCAATATTACCATAGGGTAAACTCAGTGAGGCTTGGTGTCGCATCAGTGAGGTCATCTTTTTTAATAGTGGCGCTAAACTGGGTACTGTCATATCAGGCATTGCATGTTGTAGTTGTACTGTTGAAACATTTTCTTTGGCAAGCAGTACTTCTAGTACTTGTTGCCATTGTGAGACTTCGATTGGGCGTTGGGCTGGGCGAGAGGTCACTGGCAGTGTGGCAGCGATCGGTTTATAAGCAACAAAATAGCCAGATTTAGGGCGGGCTTCAATTAAGTTTTCCATCTCAAGCTGGTGATAAGCTTGTTGTACAGTAGAAATACTGACGCTATGTTCTGCAACCAGTTGACGAATTGAAGGTAATTTATCTCCGGCGACAAATAAACCATTGTGAATATTTTCTCGTAAGCCCTTTGCGACTTTATCGTATAATTTCATGCTATCCCTGCTTTCCTATTAATATCGATCTCAATCATTAAGTGATAAATCTTAAATTCAATTTATTGTTTCTAGCTCAATAGAAACGGACTGAAACATTTAAGATACTTTTATCTGTATTAATGTACCCGTAAATATTAAATTATAACCATACAGTTTGATGTATTGTAAACCATACAGGTATTTTTATTGGTCATCTGTATCTATAAAGTAATTTTATTTGAATCTGTATTGAGTTGTCGGCTTGTTTACAATGAATATTCACAGTAATTGTTAAGGAGATGGGTATGGAGAATAAAATAAACAAAATAGGAAAGCTGATCAAACTTTATAAAACGCGTAAACAATTACAAAATTTACCTGATTTTATACTTCAGGATATAGGGCGAACTAAAGCTGAGATCGCACAAGAATTAAATAAAAATAAGTTACTTAATCTTGCTGCTAGCCATTTTCTCTATCTACTGAAGGGAGGCTAATATGGACTCGTCATTATTGTTGGCTATTGCCGTGTTTGCATTTGTTATGTCGGTAACGCCAGGTCCTAACAATGTTATGTTGCTTGCCTCTGGCGCCCAATTTGGTTACCAAAGAACCTTACCGCATATTTTTGGTATTGTGATTGGCATTGCCTGTTTATTAGCGTCTATATTATTAGGCTTTGGTGTTGTGTTTGAGCGTTACCCTGAGTTATATCAAGTATTAAACATCGTCGGCTCATTGTATTTATTTTGGCTTGCTTGGAAAATAATAACGGCATCTACTGAGGTTGCAACGTTAGCTCCTTTACAAGTTGATGACCAAAATATTAAGAGTAAACCAATGAGCCTGTTTTCAGCATCCTGCTTTCAGTTTGTAAATCCAAAAGCTTGGGCGATGTGTGTTGGAAGTATCAGTAGCTTTACGATTGCAGGAGAGCAGTATATTGAGTCTGGATTATGGATCATGCTCTGTTTTGCTATCACTGGTTTTGTTGCAATTAGTCTTTGGGCTTATCTCGGTGTAACCATTTCTCAACTATTAACCACGCCAAAACGTAAAAAACACTTTAACTATGTAATGGGTGGATTGACAGTAGGCACGCTATTTTTCATTTTAAATTAGTTTAAATAGCACATTATTATTCGACTCAAGATCAAGAATTAACTGTAGTGGCAATATTTATATATAGCTATTTTACTGTTGCCATTCTAACTATTAACACTAGTGCTATTAAAACGGATTTTTCTGTGAGTCTTGGGTTTAAATCATAAGTAAATTATGTGCAGGAAATATGACATGAATGTCAGACGCTATAAAACAGTATTGAGTATTTTTAATAATATTCTTGAAATATAAAACCACCGATTCAGTTAAATATGAACCGGTGGTTTTTAATAAAGATAGATTTAAAAAATGATTAGAGGCTATTTATTAATTTCTTTTATTGGCTTTTGTATGATTCCTTATTTCCGATTAGAAGCTTCCGAGTAGCAGCTTTAGATTGCCTACTTCAAATTATTCACTCGCGCTGTCTTCTTTGATTATTTGCTCAACCACTTGTTGCATATTTGTAGCTGTAATAGCGGGTTTTAAATACTGTGGATGATAAGGTGTTCCTGAACGGTCAATATAGGCCGCCATCATACCTGCGGACATTGCACCATGTGTATCCCAATCATGTGTCGCCACTAAACGTAGGGATGAAATAGGTTGCCCTAAGTGATTAGCCACAAATTGATAAACCTTAGGATCGGGTTTAAAGCTACCGGTTTCTTCAACGGAAACAACTTCATCAAAGTAATCCGTTAATCCTGCGTTTTGTATTTGTTTGTTAATTAAGGTTAATGATGAGTTTGAGAAAGCAATAGTGCGGTAACCCTGCTCACGTAAATGTGTTAATGCAGGTTTTATATCATCATGAGCCGCTAGGCTAGCGAAAGTTGCAAGCAATTCATCTCGGTCACTAGCCGATAAATTAATGTCTTTTCGGGCGGCTATGTTATCTAAAATATCAGCAGCTAATGCTGCGAAACCAGTTTTTAATCCGGTTAATGAAGCTACCGTTGATGAATGTAATAGGGTAGAAAACCAAAGTGCGGTGACCGATTCATCACCAAAGGCTTGAGCAAACTTAGGTTTTAATAAATTTAAATTAAGCACGGTTTCATTGATATCAAATAATATGGTGTTGCGAGTCATCGTTATTCCTCTTTAGCTTAATGGTTTCAGTTCTTCCAATTGGTTCAGTTGGTTCTACTTTGAAAGTTAACTTAATTATTTGCTAAACAATACAAATAAAAAGCCACACATGCAAAGTGTGCGGCAAATCTAAAGCAGTTACATTTGGGGTTGGGCGATTACTCATTACCAATCAATATGTAATATTTAGCCCGTTTAAAGCCCATAGTAACCTATCAAAGAGCTTTATAATTTCAGCTCTTTTATAATTTAACGATCAACTTGCCTTTATTAGCGCCGGTGCTGAAAAGATTCAAACCATCAATGGCAGAGGTTAATCCATCCAATAAATGCGTGCGATGTTTTATTTTTCCGGCCATCACATAGGGAGTTAATTTTTCTAATAACTCAGGTACTTGATGAAAGTGATCTGGCATAGTGAAACCTTGAATAGTAATGCGACGTTTAATGATATTTAGCCAACTTGGTCCTGCTGCGGGTACTTCGTTGTGATAATCTGAAATTAAACCACAAACAACTACTCGCCCATGCGCATTGATTCGATCGAAGATTAAATGCTGAATAGGGCCCCCGGTATTTTCAAAGAATAAATCAATACCATCGGGTGCTGCGGTAGCTAATTGAGCATCTAAATCGTCACTTTTGTAATTGATGGCAGCATCAAATCCTAATTCATTAACAATCCAATCTGCTTTTTCCTGGCTACCCACCACACCAATCACACGTAAACCTTCGGCTTTTGCAAGTTGACCAACAATAGAGCCTACTGATCCTGCTGCACCAGTAACGATTAGGGTTTCGCCTTTTTGAGGTTTACCTACATTAAACAAACCCTGTACAGCTGTTAAACCTGGTAGCGCGAACACTGATAAAATACTTTCATCAGGAAGGGGAGCTGTTACTTTGTTAAGACCTTGGCCGTCACTTAAACAGTATTCCTGCCATCCCATCATACCCATTACTCGGTCGCCAACGGTAAAGTCGGGGTGATTACTAACGATGACTTCACCAATGCCAGAACTACGCATTACATCACCCAATGCAACGGGTGGAATATAACTATTAGTGTCCGGACTCATCCAACCAAACATAGCAGGATCTAATGACATGTAATTTTGCTTTACTAAAATTTGCCCCGGTGCAACGCTTGGTATTTGTTTTTGTACTACATCAAATAACGAAGAATCAATTGCTCCGCCTTGAGGGCGTTTAACTAAGTTAATGGCTGTAAATGTTGTCATTGTATGTTCCTTTTATTAAAGATTGAACGTATTGCTTGAAATCATTATGGCAACTTTAAACAGTAAGATATAGTAGCTAATTTAGCATTTACTATTGTCTTAAAGACAATAATAAAGATATTTAATAGATTGATAGCATCTGAACTGGATATTAGAAAATTCAATCCTGAGCGGTATTCATTTCGTTGAGCAATGAATAGATATATACACATAAAAAGTACCTTAAAAAGTAAGCCAAACACTAAAACATTCTAGGAATCTTATGGACCAGCTACGTGCCCTTAAATATTTTGTTCAAGTTGTTGATGCAGGAAGTTTCACTAAGGCTGCAGACGTATTTTCTGTTCCGCCTTCCTCTCTGTCTCGACGGATTGCTGATTTAGAAAAGAGTCTCGGTGCTACGCTATTAAAGCGTTCGACTCGCGTGGTGACATTAACTGAGATTGGTCAGCGTTATTACCAACAAGTCAGTGAAATTTTAAAATCATTGGAAATAACCGATGAGTCTGTACGTTCATATCAAAGTACCCCCATGGGAGTGCTAAATATTAGTTCCACGGTTGGGTTTGGTGAACAAATTCTATTACCTCTGTTAGATGAGTTTTCAAGTTTGTATCCGAAAATAACCTTGAATGTTAATTTAAGTGATGAATTATCTACACTTGCAAGAGATCACGTTGATATCGCGATTCGAGGCGGTTACGCCCCCGATGAACGTGTTGTGGCGATCAGATTAATGGATAATGATTTTATAGCCGTGTGTGCAGAAAGTTATATTGCTAGCTTCGGTTATCCTAATAACGCATTAAGCCTGCAGCAACATCATGGGTTGTATTTTAAAACCCCAAATGGACCAACACCATGGTTATGTGAAATTAATGAACAATGGCAGGATGTATCTGCACCACCCGTGTTAATTTCTAATCATGGACCTTGGTTATTGAAGAAAGCTATTGCTGGTAAAGGTATTTTAATGATGCCTCGTTGGGCGTTAGTGCGTTATTTACAATCCGGTGAATTAATCGAGTTAGTAATAAAACCTGCTTTAGTCATAACTCAGAACCCTAATTTAGGCATATATTTACTGTATCAAAAACAACGTTATAAAGTGCCTAAGTTAAAAGCGGCAATAGATTTTTTGGTGGCAAGGATTAAAGCTTATCAAGTAGACTCCGGGCAAGTATCACGTTAAAAAGTAACCAAACTTATTAGTAGGCACAATTTAATGTCAGCATTTCTAGAGTTTATAAATAGTCTCTCGGTTGAGTGGTTATCTTGGTCAGTGACTCAGTTAGTTACCTTGTGCGGTCATGTGGGTGTGTTTTTTGTATTGGTAGGGATCCTCTTTCTTTTACAAAAATCGATATTGATATTGGCAAATAACATGTTAAGTGGCCGACTCATTTATATCAGTGCTTGGATTGGCACGCCTGTTCATGAGCTAAGTCATGCATTATGTTGTGTATTATTTGGTCATAAAATTCAGCGGATGGTTTTATTTAATCCTGACCGACGTGGCACATTAGGTTATGTGACACACTCTTATGATAACCGTCAATTATGGAAAGTGTTGGGTAACTTCCTGATTGGCATCGCACCTTTATTCGGCGGGCTGGGCTGTATTTATTTACTAACATTGTTAATGTTAGAGGATAGCGGCACTTTATTGCTTATAATCAAAAGCGCACTCCTGAACGACTTATATCCCCTTCAATTGCATTCGCTACTTGCTTTAAGCAGTGACCTTTTCTACTTCTTTAAAAGTGCTTATTTAACTTCTCCTTATCATGTTGCTACTTGGGCTTATTTATGTGCTGCGATCAGTTTACATTTATCTCCATCAAAGAAGGACCTAAAAGGGGCATGGAGCGGATTGATCCTTTTACTGGTCATTTACCTAATAGTACAAGGATTTTATCAATTTTTAGGTGGTGAATGGGATTCTGGTTTAACAGGGGGATTGAATTTATTATCAACGCTGTCTGTGATAGGGATTATCTTAGCCAGTTTGTTATTACTTTGTTTATTAGTCTATAGGATGACGTGGCAGTTATTTAAAGGGCTAAGCCCATTTTAACATTAAGTACAATTATGCATTAAGTACTTTTAAACATTAAGCCCATTTAAACCTTAAACCTAATGTCGAAAGGTGATTTAAAAAATATTGGCATTGATTAAAGTATTATTCATCAATGCCAATTATTAGGTTTTTGTTTTAATAACTATATCGATCACTATTGCTATAACTTTAGTTTATCACCTTTTAAACTAACCACTCTTATTCGAGTTATTAGGCAAAGCGATGCTTTTGTACTGTGTATAGACGTTGACCTAATAGGATCGCAGCTACGGTTAAACCAACCGTAATACCTATCCAAAATCCTTTGGCTCCAAGTGGCGAAACTAACAAGTCAGTCATGCCTAAGATATAACCCAGTGGTAACCCAACTACCCAGTAAGAGATGAAAGTACGTGTGAAAATAGCCGTCATCTCCTTATAACCACGCAATGCGCCGGCTGCCACTACTTGTATCGAATCAACACATTGGTAAATAGCAGAGAAAAGAATCAGCGTAATAGCTAGGTTTATAACTGCTCGGTTATCTGAATATAATAAGGCAATGTTTTCTTTAAAAATAACAGTAGATAGCGCTGTTATTACCGACAGACCTAAACCAATAGCAAGTCCTGCATAGCTGGCTTGTTTTGCCTCTTCGTTTCTTTTTTGGCCAAGATTAAAGCCAACACGAATACTAACCGCATTAGCGATACTCATTGGTAACATAAAGACCATGCTTGAGAAGTTAATCGCAATTTGATGGGAGGCCACAATATTAGCACCTAGTGGTGCAATTAAGACCGCTATTGCGGCAAAAATAGTGACCTCAAAGAACAAAGCAACGGCGACAGGCAAGCCTAACTTAGTGATAGACAATAGATGTTTAAAGTCGGGTTTTGTAAATTGTGTAAACAGAGGATAATGCTTTAATTTTCTTGTATAAAAAGCATAACCCGCTAATGCAAATGTCATCAACCAATACACAATTGCAGTGGCGACTCCACAACCTGCACCACCTAAAGCTGGTGCGCCCAATTCACCGTAAACAAACATCCAGTTAAGTGGAATATTTGCGATCAGGCCTAAAAATCCAATCACCATTGCTGGTTTGGTTAGCGATAAACCTTCGATATAATTGCGCAGGGCCTGAAACAGCAAAAAAGCAGGTATAGCAAAAATCATGGCATACAAATATTGTACGGTGATCGACGCTAATAAATCATGAATATCCATTATATTCATTAACAAGCCGGCGTTAAATAAAATCACGGCTATTGGAATAGATAATAATAATGCTAGGTATAAACCTTGCTGCCCTGTTTTAGGAATTTGTAGCAGATCGTTTGCACCATGTGCCTGTGCAGTTAAGGGCACAATAGCCATCAACACACCCACTCCAAACAGAATACAAGGAAGCCAAATGCTCGATGCGATGGCTACTGCTGCCATATCCGTTGAACTTACTCCACCTGCCATTACTGTATCTACAAACCCCATTGCAGTTTGTGCAAACTGCGCAATAAATATCGGTAAGCTGAGTTTAATAATTTTTTTAGATTCAATAATAAAAGGCACAAATCACTCCGAGCAGGGCAAAAGGGCGAGTGTAAGCTTAGTACTCAAAGTGAGCAAATGAATTCGTAAAATATTTAAATGATATGGCTCTGATTTTGTTTAAAAAACACAGCAGGATTCGTTTTAAAGGGTAAACTTATAGCCGTTATATTTTCACTTTTATGTACATAATCTGTTTATTCCGCGGCTCATGATTGGCTTGTCGTGAATGATAGCAAATAGCAATTTTTTTAATGTTTATATGAGGCGAGTTTTCTATGAGTTTGCAGTTACTTAAACACTTTTTCAATCCGCAGTCGATCACCGTTATCGGAGCATCTATTAATGTTAAGCGAGCGGGTTATTTAGTGATGAATAACTTATTAGCTGCAGGTTTTAACGGGCCTATTATGCCTGTAACCCCTAAATATACCTCTGTACATGGTGTGCTTGCTTATAAACAGGTAAGTGACTTGCCAATTGTGCCTGATTTAGCTGTGATCTGTACTAATGAGTTTCGCATTCCAAAAATATTGGAGGCATTAGCGGATAAAGGTTGCCATGCCGCTATTATTGTAACCACCGAAAGCGACCATGTCGTTTCTACCCGTATTTATGATATTGCAGCGACACATAAAATTCGTCTATTAGGCATGAGTAGCCTAGGTATCATTAATCCACATAATTTAGTGAATGCTAGTTTAGCGCACTGTAATGCGCTACCGGGTAATATTGCTTTTATTTCTCAATCTGCTGCGGTTTGTACCACGGTATTAGATTGGGCAACCAGCAAGGGAATCGGTTTTTCTGCCTTTATTTCGCTAGGTGATGCGCAAGATATCTCCTTTGCTGAACTATTAGATTATTTAGCTAGAGATCCTAAAACCCAATCTATTTTGCTGTATATCGATAATATTGATAATGCGCGCGATTTTATATCTGCAGCACGGGCTATTGCACAACATAAAACGGTGTTGGTGATTAAATCAGGTAGTTCAGTACTTGGCGCTAAAGCAGCGGCGTTGCACAGTCGCGGTGATTTTGGCCATGATAGTGTTTATGATGCGGCAATTAAGCGTGCCGGCATGCTTAGAGTACATGATTTACACGAATTATTTGCCGCAGTAGAAACACTTGCCTATTCCAATTATTTACATGGAGAACGACTTGCTATTATTAGTAATGGCGGAGGCTTAGGTGTTTTAGCCGTGGATAATTTAGTGGAAGAAGGGGGCCGGTTAGCGGAACTAGACGACACAGTAATGGATAAATTAAATGCATGTTTGCCAGTGAATTGGTCGCATAACAATCCCATTGATATGATTGGAGATGCGGATCCTAAGCGATATGCTACGGCATTAGGGCATTTAATGGACAATGATAAAGTAGATGCTGTGCTGATCATGCATTCACCCTCTGCTTTATCTGACAGTGAAGAGACAGCTCAAGCAATTATCGATGTAATTAAGCAGCATCCAAAGCGTAAACAGATTAATATTTTAACCAATTGGGCCGGAGAAGAAGCGGCTAAACCGGCGCGACAAATGTTTGCTAATGCAAAAATTCCGACATTTCGTACTCCTAATGGTGCGATCACCGCTTTTATGCATTTAGTACAATATCGTCGTAATAAAAAGTTATTAATGGAAACTCCAACAACATTGCCTGATCATTTAATTTACGAAGCTGATATCGCTGCCGAGTACATTAAGCAGCGTTTTGAACTGCAGGCCACCTGTGAGTTTGCAGATCATGATCGACAACTATTGCCACAAAACGTTAAATTGGATACTTATTTTACTAAGCCTTTATTAGACGCCTATCATCTTAATACCATTGATACCGCTATCGCTAAAGATATTGAAGATGCTATCGAAAAAGCAAAAGTTATTGGTTATCCATTGGCGGTAAAAATTAATTCACCTGATATTCAGTATAAATCTCAAGTGCATGGTGTGATGTTAAACATTAATAACGCCAGAGAATTAGACTCTGCCTTAAATTCCATTAAATTACGTATTAAAACCGCTTTGCCTGATGTGCGATTAAATGGTTTTACGTTACAGAAAATGGTGGCGTCTGGACTAGCATTAGAACTACGAGTAATGATCAAGCAAGATGCTATTTTTGGTCCTGTTATTGCTATTTCACAGGACAGCGATGCGCGTGACTTACAAACCACTTTAGAAAATGCAGTGGTTGCCTTGCCTCCATTAAATATGGCGCTTGCACGTTACCTAGTGATTCAAGGTATTAAGGATAAAAAAATCAAAGTGAAGCAACATGCTAAGGACTTTGATATGCAAGCGGTATGTTTGATGTTAACGCAGATATCTCAAATGTTGTTGGATAACCCAGAAATTAACGATTTAGATTTAAATCCGGTATTAGTTTCTGGCAGTGATGTGATCATCGTTGATAGCCAAGTGAAATTATCTCGCACTAACGCTAACAATAGCGATAATTTAGCTAATCGTTTTGCTATTAGCCCTTATCCAAAGCAATTAGAAGAGGTAGTCACGCTCAAAGATGGTCAGAAGGTATTAGTTCGCCCGATTAAAGCTGAAGATGAAGTCAGGCATCAAACTTTTGATGATGGGTTAACCAAAGAAGATAGATACAAACGCTATTTCTCACAACGAGGATCAATGACTCACGAAGAGATGGCGATGTTAACGCAAATAGATTATCAGCGAGAAATGGCTTTTATTGCTGTGCGTTTAGTGGGTTCTGAAGAGCAAGAAACGTTAGCAGTGATTCGCGCTTCGACTGATCCAGATAATACCGAAGCTGAATTTGGGATGGTGGTTAGTTCCGAGATGCAAGGGTTAGGGTTAGGTAAAGTTCTGCTCAATAAATTAATTAGTTATCAAACATCAAAAGGTACTAAATATCTGGCTGGAATGACCATGCTGAGTAATCGAGGCATGGCAACATTGGCCAAAAAGTTAGGCTTTTCTACAGAAAGAGATATAGAAGAAGGGGTGATTAATATGCATATGGAACTAAACAAAGGTCCTTCGGTCTGATTAGCCGAGATTACATATTTGTTCAACCGTATTAACATGACTAATTCAATGTTTAGATCATTGTGTGTCAAGATTCTATGCAAATAAGGCTTAGTAAATAGTAAGCCTTCTTGTATATTAAGCGTATTATTTCCCCAGACTTAAGAGTGTATAAATAATGAGCCAAGTCGACTCTCTCGTAGCAGAGAATATAGAAAAAAATCCACAAGAAAAACACCTAAGTGATTACCGTCCATCAGATTATACAATTACCAGTATTGACCTTGAATTCGATTTGTTTGATAACCAAACAAAGGTCAAAGCCGTTAGTCGTGTTGAACGTGTTAGCCAAGCGAGCACGCCTTTATTTTTATTTGGTGAGGCACTAAATTTAGTTTCTATTTTAGTAGATGATGTTGATTATACTGATTTTGAATTGGTTGAGGGAGGTTTGAATATTAACAACCTGCCTGCGTCATTTAAGTTAGAAATCAATACTGAAATAGACCCCGCAGCGAACCAAGCTTTTGAGGGTTTATATAAATCGGGTGATGCTTTCTGTACACAATGTGAAGCTGAAGGTTTCCGTCGTATTACTTATTACTTAGATCGTCCCGATGTGTTGGCTAAATTCTCGACTAAAGTGATTGCAGATAAAACGCTTTATCCTTTTTTGTTATCTAACGGTAATCAAGTAGACCAAGGTGAGCTCGATAACGGTCGTCACTTTGTTTGTTGGCAAGACCCATTCCCTAAACCTGCTTATTTATTTGCATTGGTAGCTGGTGACTTTGATTGTTTAGAAGATAGTTACGTAACAAAAAGTGGACGCGATGTGAAATTGGCTTTGTTTGTTGATAAAGGCAACTTAGACAAAACACAACACGCGATGATATCGCTTAAAAAATCCATGCAATGGGATGAGCAACGTTTTAATTTAGAATACGATTTAGATATCTATATGATCGTTGCCGTTGATTTCTTTAATATGGGCGCGATGGAGAACAAAGGGTTAAATGTTTTCAACTCTAAATTTGTATTAGCTAATTCCCAAAGCGCAACAGACCAAGACTACCTGGGCATTGAAGCAGTAATTGGACATGAGTATTTCCATAACTGGACGGGTAACCGTATTACTTGTCGAGATTGGTTTCAGTTAAGCTTAAAAGAGGGATTAACGGTTTTCCGAGATCAAGAATTCAGTTCTGATTTAGGTAGCCGCAGCGTTAATCGTATCGCTAATGTGATGACTATGCGTGACCATCAGTTTGCTGAAGATGCCGGGCCGATGTCTCACCCAATTCGTCCTGAAAGTGTGATGGAGATGAATAATTTTTATACTTTAACCGTGTATGAAAAAGGTTCAGAAGTTATCCGTATGTTACATACACTATTAGGTGAAATAAAGTTCCAACAAGGTATGCAATTGTATGTGCAACGCCACGATGGTCAAGCCGTTACCTGTGATGATTTTGTTGCTGCAATGCAAGATGCAAGTGGTATTGATCTCACTTTATTTAAACGTTGGTATTCACAATCGGGTACACCTAATGTCTTTGTTACTGATCATTATGATGCGACTAATCGCACCTATCAGCTTACATTTAAGCAAAAAACGATGCCAACTGCAGACCAAAGCAAAAAACTCGCACTGCATATCCCTATCGATATTGAGTTGCTAGATAGCAATGGTAATTCAATTGAATTATTAGCGGGCAAAAAGAATCGCGTGTTAAGTTTGACTCAAAAAGAGCAAACCTTTGTATTTAAAAATATTCAAAGTCACCCGGTGCCATGTTTATTCCGTGGTTTCTCTGCGCCGGTTAAATATCAATATGCTTATAGTGATGAGCAGTTATTAGATATCATGAGCTTTGCTACCGATGAGTTCTCTCGTTGGGATGCAGGGCAAACCTTATTTAATAAATATTTAGTAAGTAATGTACGTGCCTTACACAAAGGTCAAACACTGTCATTACCTTCTATTTTCATTGATGGATTTAAATCTGTATTAGTTAGTGAAACATTAGATCCTTCTCTAGTTGCTGATATGTTTACTTTTACTAGTGAAAATGGTGCGCGTGAACTGTTTGAAGTAGTTGATGTGGATGCTATTCATGAAGCACGTGATTTTATGTTGCAAGAGATTGCAACACAGTTGCATGAGTTGTTTGTAGATACTTATTTACGCCATAAACAGTTAAAAGCTTATCAGCCCGATATTAATGATATTGCGATACGCAAATTGAAAAATTTAGCGTTAACCTTCATTGCCCGTGTTGATAAACAATTAGCAGATGAATATGTGTCAGCACAAATTACAAATTGTAACAACATGACCGATTATCTTGGTGCGTTAACTGCCGCTAACAATGGTTTATTAGCTTGCCGTGAAGCTGTTATGCAGGCTTTTGATGATAAATGGTTTGAGAATGGTTTGGTGATGGATAAGTGGTTTGCACTGCAAGCTAGCATTCCTTCAGATAATGCACTTAATAATATCGAAGCGTTATTTACTCATCGCAGTTTTGATTTTAATAATCCTAATCGATTACGCTCTTTAGTGGGGGCATTTGCACAGAACAATACTTATCGCTTTCACAATATTGATGGCAGTGGTTATGCGTTCTTAACGGATCAATTGATTAAACTTAATCGTCAAAATCCACAGGTCGCTTCACGTTTGATAACGCCATTAACTCAATTTAAACGTCTTGATAAAAAGCGTATTGAGCTAATAAAAGTGCAGTTAAATCGCTTACTCGCATTACCTGATTTGGCTGTTGATCTGTACGAAAAAGTGACTAAAGCATTAGCGCAAAAATAAACTTACATTTGCTAAGCTGTTATTTTAAAAACGCTCAATTGTAGTGGTACAGTAATCAAATTTGAGAAAAAGCCTTTCTAAATTAGAAAGGCTTTTTTGTAGAAATAAGAATCGAAGGATAGATCTTTA
Organism: Psychromonas sp. SA13A; assembly: GCF_011378715.1. GTDB lineage: Bacteria > Pseudomonadota > Gammaproteobacteria > Enterobacterales > Psychromonadaceae > Psychromonas. Next base: position 49,501 of record NZ_WTKU01000002.1, read on the forward strand.
AAACTTGTATTCAATGCCCGCTAATAATTCTGCGTCGACATACAGATGATCAGAAGCATCTAATAAACAGCTACCATTATCACAAAACATCTCGTCACTGTTTTCTAAAAAGGTCCCATAAACACGTAAATCACTGCGTAGTGCAAACTGCTCAGTCAATTGATAACGTATACCCGCTGAAACGCTACCAGAAAAAGCAAATTTTGCATCATAACGACTACCCGATGGATTAAAGTGAGTCGCACCCATCCCTAATCCAATGCTTGATGAGAATGGCGAGTTAGTTCTAAATAATATTCTGCCACCCACGTGTAGGTATTGCACATAAACATCAATATCGAAGTCATTTGGAGATGAGAAGTTTTGCTTACTATTAGAAAATATTAACTCACCCTCTGCGTTTTTAGCGTAATACCAGCCGAGAGAAATGGCCTGTGCGAGCTCAGAACTAATGTCAACATCTTGCCCACTGTAATCATTCTTAATATCTTGATTGAGACGAGCGCCTAAATAGCCTGTAATGGTCACATAATCGTTACTAGCTAAGGTTTCCGTGCTTAGGCTTTCTGCCAAAGTAGGCAATGAAAAAGTACTAAGTAGTAAAGTAGGCATTATGTATTGATACATTTTCATGGGCGTTTCCAATGTTAAAATTTTGAAGATCATCACTAATAACTGACTTTATTAAAAACAACTAAAGTTGAAGGATTAGGGCTAACCGATAATGAGTAAGCATTGAGAACAATAAAAAATATTTAATAATATTGACAATGCTGATGTAGAGATAGAATAAATTAAATAATCCATAAACTCGAGCGCTTTATTAGCGTTCAGTTAATACTTGAATTCAAAATTTGATAATTAGCTTTGAAGTGCGAAAATGAACCGAACTGTAAAATGTAATTTATTATCACAATGACAGCGTTCAATTCTATTGTTCCAAGCAATCTCAAGCAAAAATTAAATTATCCCAAGACAAGAGTAAATGGAAGTGTCATATCAATCCGTCTAATGCATTAAGCGAAATCACATAGACTTGATGGCTATTTACTCTTCAATTTAAGTGACAAATGCGAGGGAATTTGAACCAAATATTGAGAATGAATATTATTTTAGCGATTGTCATCTAAGCTTAATGATATTTTTGGCATAGAATTTAATCGTTAGGTTATTACTTTAGGTTCAAAGTTTAATAGACAAGTTAACGTTTTGGCGTACGTTTTCTTTTTTTCCATTTCTGTGCAGAACTATAACGCCAGAATACGGTAAAGCCCCAATAACCAACAAATGCACTAATACAACCAAGAATAAAACAACCTAAAAACATAACCGGTGCAATGGTTTCTAAGGCATTAATAATCCAATGAAATGAAAGTTTAAAATGAAAGTCCATTAAAGGTTGTTGCAGGATAAATGCACCCAAACGATAGGCGCCATAAAACAATGGCGGCATAGTGAATGGATTAGATAACCAAACCAGAGCAACTGATATTGGTAGGTTCACAGAAAAAAACATCGCCACAAAAGTGGCAAGTAACATTTGAAAAGGGATCGGCATCCACGCACAAAATAATCCAACGGCAACCGCACCTGCTGCACTTCGCCTATTTATATGCCATAAATTGGGGTTTTGTAATTTAGCGCCAAAGTGTTTTAAATGCGGGTGGGCTTTTAATGTTTCTGGATTAGGGGAAAAACGTTTAATAAATTTTTTTGGCATATAATTAAACTTTATCTTTGTAAACGGGAAAAAATGAGAATAACAATATGGCTCTCAATCGCTGTTTTTGTTACCACTCTGTATTGGCCACAATTAGTCAATTATAGTGGTATATTCAGTTGTGCGCTGTGTATTTTTGTTTTTTTATGTTGGCCAAAGTGGCGGTATTTGGCAATTTTGCCATTTACAGCACTTTATTTTAGCCTTTTTAGTTACGTTAGTTTATTTGGCGGGTCTTTTGATTCCATTAACTATAAACCGCTACTTGCCAATGATCTGTTAGCAACACCTTTATTAGCAAAGGATTTAGCTCATCTGCAGTCAACTTCGCGTACTTCACTATCCAATTTTGAACCAGGGAATCATCAATTAGTAAATAATATTTCAAACATTAAGAAACATAAGCAACAAGTAAGTCAGACCTCTTCTACACTTAGCAAACAAGACAATACCATAATTGTCAGGGTTAAATCATTAATCAATACAAAAAATACTGGTTATTTTATAGCAAGTATTATTTCCATCAATGAACAACGTTGTGATTTTTGCCCATTAGTTGAAATGCGTTGGTATAAACCTAGCCTGCAAGTTCAAGCGGGCCAAGTGCACCAATTCAAAGTGAGGTTAAAAGCGTTACAAGGCAAAGCTAACCCTCATGGTTTTGATCGGCAAAAATGGCGTTATTCACAGCACATCGCTTACATTGCAAATATTAAACAACATATGCAAGTTATTGATAAGCGTATATCAATACGGGCAAGCTTATATCAAAAAGTGATGCAAGCTACAAACGAGCTGCCACAGCAGGGAAGTTTACTGGCACTTATTTTTGCCGATAAAAGTTTATTAAATGAGCACGAGAAAAGCTTGATTAAACAACTTGGAATTGCCCATTTATTTGCCATATCAGGATTGCACATCGGGTTGTTGTTTATATTTTCTACGGTTATTTTAAATGCAGTATTTAAGCAACTTTTACCTGTCAGATATTTAGGTTGGTTTTCCTGGCGTTTAGTGAACACGGTCGGGTTGTTAGTGTGTTTAAGTTACGGCTATATTTCCGGGTTTTCTTTACCCACAGAGCGTGCATTATTGATGTTGTTAATCAGTGTGTTAGTACTCTCAAGTAAACTGAAAATTAGTCTATTGGATTTACTTCTTTTATGCTTATGGATCATTTTATTGCTGGATCCATTATCCATTTTGAGCAGCAGTTTATGGCTATCTTTTATGGCCATGAGTACGATATTGGCATTTATTTGGCTATTGCAACGGCCTCAGGAAACTACAGAACAGAAAAATTCATGGTATAAGGTCAAATTACAACGATTATTCATTACCATTAAAGGTTTATTACTATTGCAGTTAGTTCTAACCTTATTTATGTTGCCAATTCAATTAATTAATTTTTCAGCAATTAGTCTTTATGCACTACCGATTAACCTCATTGCTATTCCATTATTTTCTTGGTTTATTATTCCATTAACGTTACTCGGTGTAATGTTTTTACTGTTAATAGAGCCCGTCGGGGTAGCTCTATTCTCAATTAGTGACCAATTTCTTAGCCATTTTCTCGATTATTTCTCAATACTGTCTGCGGGATATGTGACGTTATCTCAATTGCATATTGTATTGATCTTAACCTTCATTCTTTTCAGTTCATTATTTTTATTATTAAACTTGATACACCGTTTTTTTAATATCACTAAAACGAAAATGTGGTTATTACCGTCAATATTGTTAGTCTTTGTAGGCATTAGAGTTGTGGAACAAAGATGGCAAAATGAGCAACAGTGGCAACTAGAGGTTTTTGATGTTGGACAAGGCTTAGCAATCCTTATTTACAGTAATGGCCAAACTCTATTGTATGATACAGGGCCAAGTTATGGTGGTAGTTATGCTGTGGCAGAGAGCACTGTCTTACCTTATTTACAAGCTCGTGGCATAACGCAGTTAGATTATTTTTTTATTAGCCACAGTGATAATGACCACGCGGGGGGAAGGGCAGTCATTCAAGATAACCTTGATATAAAAAAAGCGTATGCGGGTGAAGCTGATTTGATGAATCAAAATCAAACTCATAGTCACCAAACTAATAACCGTCTATCTAAAAAACATAAAAATAAGCGTCATACACAGTATCAACAGTGTTTCAGTGGACAAGTACACCAGTTAGGTAAATTAACGTTGACTACCTTATCTCCTTCATCAATAGGGAGTAATAACAATAATAACTCCTGTGTATTACAGGTCAGTGACGGTGTTAATAGGGTGCTACTAACGGGCGATATCAGTAAAGCTGTAGAACAAAAATTAATAGTCGAAAACCGTCAATCAATAGCCGAAAAAAATGTTAACAATTTACATGCTGATATTCTAATCGCCCCACATCATGGCAGTAATACCTCCTCAAGTTTGGCATTTATAAAGCAAGTTAACCCGCAATGGGTGGTGTTTTCCGCAGGGTACAAAAATCGTTGGCGTTTCCCTGTTGAGCAAGTGGTACAACGTTATCAACAGTTAGGAATTAAGCATTTAAGCACAGCAAATACTGGATTTATTCGATTTAATGTGCAAAATCATCACATTGAAGTAAAAACTTATAGAGAAGATCTTGCCGCTTATTGGTATCATCGGCATCTTGCATTGTAAATGGCTTAATTGGTGTATTCATGAAAGAGAATAAAGAAAACGGCTGGTCGATATTAAAGCGACTAGTGAGTTATATTAAAGAATTTAAACTGGCGTTATTTGGTGGGATTATCGGCATGGTAGGTTACGCCGCAGTTGATATGGCGCTTATCTGGTCCCTACAGCCTTTAATCGACGATGGTTTCACTGGTAAAGATCCAAGTGTGCTAGAAATGATGCCTTATTTCGTTGTCATTATTATTGGACTACGTGGTGTATCTGCATTTTTGAGTTCTTATTGTATGGCTTGGGTAGGCACACATGTTGTGATGAAGCTACAACGACAGCTTTTTTCACAGTTGATACTGCTACCTATCTCATTTTTTGATAAAACCAATACCGGTGACTTATTATCAAAAATCACCTATGACGCTAGCCAAGTTTCTAACGCGGCCAGTAATGCACTTGTTAAAATTTTCCGTGAAGGTGCCACTGTTATTGGCCTTGTAGGGTTAATGTTTTATCAAAGTTGGCAATTATCGTTAGTGTTTTTTGTAGTTGCACCGATCGTGGGTATTGCTATTAGTATCGTTAGTAAACGTTTCAGAAAAATAAGTAAAAACTTACAAAATGCGATGGGCCTAGTAACCACGTCATCGGAACAAATGTTAAAAGGACATAAAGAAGTCTTGATGTTTGGTGGTCAAAAAGTCGAGAATGAAAAATTCAAAAAAGTCAGCAACACGGTACGTTCTCAAAATATGAAAATGGCCAGTGCAAATGCGATTAGTGTTCCTGTCATTCAAACCATTGCCTCATTTGCTTTAGCGTTTGTGCTTTATCTTGCTACCTTCCCGCAAATCATGGATACCTTATCATCGGGTACTTTTGTAGTGATCATCAGCTCTATGATGGCGTTAATGAAACCGATTAAAAATGTTACGCAAGTTAATAACGAAATTCAAAAAGGTATCTCCGCTAGTACCAGTCTTTTCAATATGTTAGACATGACACAAGCGAAGGATGAAGGAACATATGACGCTGAACGAGTGAAGGGTGATATAAGCATTGATAATATCGTTTTCACTTATCCTACGGCTGAAAAGCCAGCATTAAATCAAGTCAGTTTTGAAGTTAAATCAGGCCAATCTGTGGCGTTAGTAGGTCGCTCTGGCAGTGGTAAATCGACCATTGCTAATTTGTTAACTCGATTTTATGACATTGACTCCGGTGTAATAAGATTAGATGGTAAAAATATAGAAGAATATCGTTTAACCTCATTACGTAGTCAAGTTGCTATTGTGTCTCAAAATGTACATTTATTTAATGACACTATTGCTAATAATATTGCGTACGCCAGTGAAGGTAAATTCTCTGAACAAGATATCATTGATGCTGCAACTACTGCCCATGCGATGGAATTTATTAATGGATTTCCTGACGGACTGAACACTATTATTGGTGAAAATGGCGCGATGTTATCCGGTGGTCAACGCCAACGCTTAGCTATTGCTCGTGCGTTATTACGTGATGCACCTATTTTGATTTTAGATGAAGCAACTTCAGCACTAGATACTGAATCTGAGCGTCATATTCAATCTGCATTAGATGAGTTACAGAAGAACAGAACTTCGATTGTCATTGCGCATCGTTTGTCTACCATTGAACATGCCGATCAAATTTTAGTTATTGACCATGGTAAAATTGTAGAGCAAGGTACGCACGCAGAATTATTAGCACAAGGAAAGATTTATCATAGCTTAAACCAGATGCAAGCATCGGGAGAGTTGTAATGCCATTTTGGTATCAACCAACACGTTGGTGGGCATGGAGCCTATGGCCTTTTGCGTTGTTAATGCAATGTATTAATGTTATTCGTCGCTATTGTTATACAAAAGGTTGGCTAAAAAGTTATCAAAGTGCATTACCCGTGGTGGTGGTCGGCAATATCTCCGTAGGTGGTAATGGCAAAACCCCTTTTGTGATCAGCTTGTGTGAATTATTAATGGCACAAGGTTATAAACCCGGTGTGATCAGTCGAGGCTATGGCGGTAAAGCCAACAGTTATCCTTTGTCAGTGAACATGGATACCACCGGAAAAGAAGCGGGTGATGAACCTGTTTTAATCCACAAACGTTTAAATATTCCGGTGGTGGTTGATCCAGTACGCGCAAATGCTGCGGCTTACCTTAATCAACATTGTGATGTTGATGTCATTATTACCGATGACGGTCTTCAACATTATGCGCTGCAGCGAGATATTGAAATTGTAGTCGTGGATGGTAAACGTCGTTACGGTAACCAGCATATTATGCCGATGGGGCCATTAAGAGAACCAACTAGTCGCCTAAATAGTGTAGATTTTATTATTAATAACGGTGAACAGCACGCAGGTGAATTCACAATGTTATTAGCGCCATCTGCTGCTAAGAAAGTGAATGGAGAGGCTTCTTCTTTATCCGTTCAAGAGGTTAATGCCTGTGCCGCTATTGGTTATCCACCGCGTTTTTTTGATACCTTGGTAAAACAAGGTTTTAGTGTTAGAAAACAAGTGGCGTTTGCTGACCATCATCCTTATAGCGAAGAAGATTTCAAACAATTTGAATCTAATCTACCACTATTGATGACAGAAAAAGATGCCGTTAAATGTGTTGCATTTGCGCAACCAAATTGGTGGTATTTACCTATTGATGGACAACTATCCATTGACTTTACTCAGCCTTTTTTAGAAAAATTAAAACAGATTAAGGAATCAAAATGTTAGATATTAAATTACTGGATATTATTGCTTGCCCAGTGTGCAAAGGTAAATTAGCTTATGACAAAGTTAATAATGAATTAATCTGTAAATTTGATCATTTAGCTTATCCTGTGCGAGACGGAATTCCGGCTTTATTGTATGTTGAAGCTCGAAGATTGAGTGCGGACGAGGAATAATTATGTCATTTATTGCTGTCATTCCTGCCCGTTATCAATCAACACGTTTACCAGCGAAACCACTGGCTGATATTTTGGGTAAAACCATGATTGAACGCGTTGCAAATCAAGCTCTGCTGAGTGGAGCAAAACAAGTTATTGTTGCAACCGATGATCAACGTATTGTGGATGCATTACTCAATGTACAAAATATCGATGTTTGTTTAACGTCTCCTGACCATGAGTCAGGAACTGATCGACTTGCTGAAGTTTGTGCTATTTATCAGTTTGCCGATGATGAAATTATTGTCAATGTTCAAGGTGATGAACCACTTATTCCGCCGGTTGTTATAGAGCAAGTGGCCAATAATTTATTTACTAATCAACAGGCCAGTGTCGCAACATTAAGTGCGCCTATCACCGACCAAGAGGATGCATTTAATGTTAATGCGGTCAAAGTGGTGACCGATAAAAACAATCTCGCATTATATTTTAGTCGAGCAACAACGCCGTGGGATAGAGATAACTTTACGCCACAAAATCAACAGGCCAAACAAGTCAATTTAACGCATTTACAACGCCATATTGGTATTTATGCCTATCGAGTTAGTTTTTTAAAACAATATGCGGAACTCTCGGTTTCACCATTAGAAGTCATTGAAAAATTAGAGCAATTGCGTGTATTGTGGCATGGTTTTAAAATTCACGTCGATGTCGCTTGTGAAATACCACCTGCTGGTGTTGATACCGCTGCAGATCTACAACGTGTGATTGATGTTTTAGCAAACGCAACCCAACACTCTATGGAGTCATAACACTTATGCGTATTTTTATTATCTGCTGTGTGAGTTGGTTATTAATCGCTTGTGGTGATGAGCGAGATGATCGTTTACAAGCAAATATTAAAACCGCTGATTATTTGATCGAGAATCTAGGCTCAGACTTAGATGCCGGGCGTGTCCGTAATGCGATTATTTTACAACAATACGCTCAGTTACTCGCAGCACAAAAACCGTCACTTAAACCCTTAGTTACTGAGCTATCTAAGGATGCTAGTCGATCTGGACCAATGTATTATTCATTGAGTCATCGTTTGTCTACGTTGCAATCAAAGCCTGAATTATTGGGTGATATTGATGCGCAGTTGTCAGAAAGTGATACCTTAATAGAAGCGTCCGACCCTAACTTGTTCAGTGATGCATTGTCAGATCCAATCAATGTAATCGCAGATATGTCTGAAGGAAAGCTAGCGCGTGTTAATGCCATCAGCCAAGCACAAAGTTTGCAAGCGAACGCGGCAGAAAATAATGGGGCGGGGAGTCAGTTAGTAGGTAATCCAAGTTACGGGCAGTGGCAAACAAACAGTAGTGGCGGTTCATTTTGGCAATGGTACGCTGCGTACTCTCTGTTTTCTGCTATTTCACCTCGTCCGATTGGTTACCATAACTGGTCATCTCGACGTGATTATAGTTATTACAATGATGTTGGTCGCCAACGTTATACCTCACCACAACAAAAACAGTCTCAAAATGATTTAGCACAACGAACTAAAAAACAGTTTGCCAATAAAGGCGGTTTTAATAGCCCTTATGCCAAATCAAAAACGGGCGCGAGTCGGATGTCTACAGCGAGTAAAAAAGCACAAAAAGCCCCAAGTTTTGCATCTAAGTCTAGTTATTCTAAGCAAAAGTCTACCAGTACTGGCAGTAGTAGCTTTAGAAATAGTAAATCGACCACGTCACGCGGCGTTAGTCGCGGTAAATAAGGTATTGATATGAATGAGTTAATTACAACATTGGAAAACAATAGTTCCCTAATAGGTTACTTAGCTATTGATATGGCAGTCGCGATGCTTTTCCTCGGCTGTATCCGTTATATGATGGGTCTATTCAATAAGTTAGATACCACTGATGAACTGGCTACCAAGGACAACTTTGCATTTGGTATTAGTATGGCTGGCGGTGTCGCGGCTATGGGCATCGCACTAAGTGGTGCGATTACTGGCGAAGTGGCAGGCTCTTATAAAATAGAGTTAATTGGTATGCTCAGCTACGGAATAGCGGCATTAATCTTGATTAAAGCAGGCCGCTATATTCACGATAAATTTGCCTTACCTTCTTTTAATAAACAAGATTTGATCGGTAATCGAAATATTGCTGTTGGTTTAGTTGATGCTGCTTCTGCTATTGCAACCGCTATTGTGGTGCGTGCTGCCATTATTTGGGTAGAAGGGATCAGTGTTGATACCTTTATTGCATTAACGTGCGTGTGGATAGTGTCACAGGTAATGCTAGTGATCATTACGCGTATTTTTGAATGGAAGTACTCGAAAAACAACGGTATTACCTTTCAAACTGCATTAGTGAATGAGCATCTTGCATTATCCATTCGCTACAGCGGCTATTTAATCTCTACGGCAATGTCTGTTACGGCAGCTAGTTACTTTATTGAATTTAATATCGACGAATTATGGTTAGGGCTAGCACAGTGGGTCGTGATCAGTGTGGTATTAATGGTGCTATTAACTCTGTTAACAACCGTTGCTAAATTATTAGTGTTATGGGGCATTGACCGTCGACAAGAAGTTGAAGATCAGCAAAATATCGGTGTTGCAACGATTGAGTTAACAACCTCATTTTCTATTGCTTTATTACTAATGGCATTAATGTCGTAATTTACAGCCTCCTAAATCGTTCAGGCCATCTTTAAGGTGGCCTTTTTTATAAGCGAATATCAATCTATGTCCTTCAATGCTGACAAAAATAACAAAATAAAACTCCTTGTTGACGATACACTATTAATTTTAATCATGGCGACCTTAGCCTGCTGTGGTTTGATTTACGAATACCTTTTATCCCATTATTCAGCCCGCATTTTAGGCAGTGTTGAAACGGTCATTTATGCAATCATCGGGATCATGATTGTGTCCATGGGCTTAGGGGCTTTTGCAGCAAAAAGAATAAAGGATGCATTTCAAGGATTTGTGGTATTAGAGTTAACCGTTGCATTGATCGGTTGTAGTGCAACTTTGTTAATTGCTTCGGTGATTGGTTTTAGTCAAACCTTGCCACAAATTATCGCTGATACCTATCAAATACCTAATGATGTATTAGTGAATGGCGATTTTCTATCAACGCTAAGTTGGATAAGCCTGCAGCTACCTTACTTTTTTGCATTTGTTCTTGGCTTTTTAATTGGTATGGAAATCCCACTAATCGCTCGTATTCGAGAGACCGTTTATGGTCATCATCTCGCCCATAATGCAGGGACTATTTACGGTGCAGACTATATTGGTGCAGGGATAGGGGCTGCTATCTGGGTGTTGTTCATGCTGAAAATAGAAATCAGCCAAGCAGCGGCATTAACTGCGTCTTTAAACCTGATCGCAGGCTTTATCTTCTTAGTTCGCTTCAGAACTTATCTTCGTTTTAAAGTTAAGCTGGTGTTAGGGCACGTTCTATTAGGGCTGTTAATTGTATTAATTTTTGTTTCTGGTGGACATTGGCAAAAGCAGATGCAGAATATGTTGTATTTGGATAAAGTAGTTTATCAAACGCAGACTCCCTATCAGAATCTAGTATTTACTGAGCGTCTACTTGGTGGCGGTTATGAACCTATTTATAATTTTTATATTAATGGTCGATTGCAGTTTTCGAGTCTAGATGAGCATATTTATCACGAATTTTTAGTACATCCTGCAATGCAAGCATCAGCCCGCCACGATAAAGTATTAATCATTGGGGGAGGTGATGGGCTTGCTTTAAGAGAAGTACAAAAATGGTACCCTAAGAAGGTCATTTTAATTGATCTTGACCCTAATTTAGTGGCCTTATTTAAACAACCTGAAAAATTTTTACCTGCACATTTAAGCAGTAAAATTAAAGCATTAACACAAGATAGTTTTAATCAACCCGAGGTTGAAGTGATTCACGATGATGCTTTTATTGCTATTGATAAGCTATTAGCTGCTAACATAAATTTTGATACGATTATTGTTGATTTACCGGATCCAAGCCATCCAGATTTGAATAAATTGTATAGTGTTAATTTTTATTATCGCTTACAGCATTTATTGAATGGTGACGGGACGATAGTTATCCAATCAACATCCCCATTTCATGCAAAATCAGCTTTTATCTCAATCGGTAAAACATTACAAAAGGCCGGTTATCAAACCCAACAATACCATCAAAATGTTCCATCATTTGGTGAGTGGGGGTGGACCATTGCAAGTAAAACTGGGTTGCCTCCTTTACAACGATTATCTGCATTCGATGATATTGATGTTTCAACAAAGTGGTTAACGTTGCCGTTATTAACGGGGTCATTTGTTTTTAATAAAGATTTCTATGTAGATAAAGAAAGCATAAAGGTTAATTATCTAGGCAGTAATGCGCTTTATCAATACCATCAACAAGCGTGGGAAGTTGAAACTGAATTTTCTCATTAAATAGATTAATTGATTTTTCATCAATTGAAAGATCAAAAAACCACAAAGTCTTTAAACCTTGAAGCATATAAATCTTAAAATATAAACCCGAAGTTTTTGTATTTGTATACGTCATAAATACGTCTTATTTTTGCAACCTAACTGTCATCGTTATTGCTTATCTTAATTTAAAAGCATAAAAAACGCTGAGATAAGAGGTATGACTAAGATGATTTCAAGCCAACAAATTTTAAAAAAATATTTTCCACTGTTACAAGAAAATACCTTAAAACATAAGCTACTCAGTTCTGTTTGCAAAAAACTGCTTCATGAAAAGGAATTTATTCACTTCGCAGATTGTTATCCCAACCTACGTGGTTTTGATTTAATAGAAAAAACCCTCGAACATTTTGATTTTAGTTTTGCCACGATTGACAGGCAAATTGAGCGGATACCAGTCACAGGGCGTGTTGTTATTGTATCTAATCATCCTATTGGCACCTTAGATGGTTTGGCATTGTTGCACTTAATTAGGAAGCTGCGTAGTGATGTAAAAGTGGTGGCCAATGAACTGTTAATGGAAATATCTGCGTTACATGAGTTATTACTACCGGTTAATAACTTTTCGGGTAATACGGCAAAACAAGATTTATTAAATATTCATGATTTCCTTTCCTGTGATGGTGCAGTGATCATCTTTCCTGCCGGTGAAGTTTCTCGTTTTACAGCCAAAGGTATTAAAGATTGTACTTGGCATAAAGGTTTCTTAAAAATAGCTTTACGTGCTAAAGCACCGATCCTACCGATACATATAAAAGCAAGAAATTCATGGACATTCTATGCGTCTTCGTTTTTTTATAAACCACTTGCAAGTCTATTATTAGTACAGGAGATGTTTAACCATAACCAACAAAGCATCCAGGTAAGTATAGGTAAATTAATTCCTTTCAATAGCTATGCTAAAAATAAGTTATCAACTCAGGTAAAAGTAAACTTGTTACAAAATGAGGTCTCCAGAGTAGCTAAAGGTAAAGTTAGTTATTTCAAGACAGAATCGGTGATTGCACACCCTGTCCCGAGAGTTGATTTAAAGCAAGCAATTGAAAAATGTAAACTGCTAGGTAATACGTCGGATAATAAATGTATATATTTACTAGAAAACCCACAACAGGGCGTGCTATTAAAAGAATTAGGTCGATGCCGTGAAATAACTTTTCGGGCTGTTGGAGAGGGGACGGGTAAAAAACGTGATGTAGATAAATACGATCTAGAATATATGCACATTATTCTATGGGACCAAACACAGCTTGAGTTAGTTGGTGCTTATCGTTTTGCTAAGACATCAAAATTACTCGCTACGCAGGGATTAGATGGACTATACAGTCATAAACTATTTCAATATGAGTCTGATATGCATCCCATATTTGAGCGAGGTATTGAGTTAGGGCGTAGTTTTGTACAACCTAAGTATTGGGGAAAACGCAGTTTAGAATCTTTATGGCAGGGGATTGGTGCTTATTTAGCCATGAATCCGGATATACGTTACTTATTTGGAGCTGTTTCTTTAAGTGCTACTTTACCTAGGGCTGCTCATGCTTACCTTGTTTATTTTTATCAGTTATATTTTCCTGCGCAGGGTACATTAGCAAGTGCACGTAATGGTTATTTAATATCAGATGAATTAGATAATGAGTTATGTAAGTATTTCACTGGAGAAAATTATGCAAAGGACTTTATGAAGTTAAAAACCATGATGCATGATCTGGGTGTTAGCGTACCAACACTTTATAAACAATATACTGAACTTTGTAATGAAGGAGGTGTTCAGTTTGTTGATTTTAATATTGATCCGGACTTTAACCACTGTGTTGATGGTTTAGTGGTGGTGGATTTAAGTTATTTGAAACAAAAAAAGCAGCAACGTTATATTGATATTCACCTAAAGTAACGCTAAAAAAGTAACGCTAAAAAATAATAAATTTTCTTATAAATTTTGTTTGTTTTGCTGTTCACCTCAATGGACGCTATAATACGCGCCCTATATTTGCCCTTACAAGGAACTAATCGGTGTTCGAATTCCCCCAAATGAATAAAAGCAGTATTAAAAATGATGTGCTTTCAGGTTTAACCGTTGCATTAGCACTGGTACCTGAAGCAGTAGCCTTTGCCTTTGTGGCTGGTGTTGAACCTATGGTTGGTTTATATGCCGCATTTATGGTGGGATTAATTACTGCTATATTTGGTGGTCGCCCTGGTATGATTTCTGGCGCAACAGGTGCAATGGCCGTAGTAATGGTTGCACTAGTGAGCGAACATGGACTGCAATACTTATTTGCAGCTGTCTTATTAACAGGTTTATTACAAATCTTATTTGGTGCATTTCATTTGGGTAAATTTATCCGCATGGTGCCACACTCGGTAATGATAGGTTTTGTTAATGGATTAGCGATTGTTATTTTCTTAGCTCAACTTGGGCAGTTTAAGGTCAAAGATGCAAGTGGTAACCTAAGCTGGTTACAAGGCGAAGCATTATATGTAATGCTGGGTTTAATTATTTTAACCATGGCAATTATTCATTTTTTACCAAAATTAACTAATGCAGTACCTTCTACCTTAGTTGCAATTGTAGTCGTGACATTATTGGTTTATTTTGTACCTGCATTAGATACTCGTACGGTACTGGATTACCTGCAAAGTATGAGTGGCGATGAAAATGCAACCATTGCTGGATCTTTACCTACCTTTGCCATTCCTGCGGTGCCATTTAATTTAGAAACATTACAAATCATATTACCTTACGCGTTAATTTTAGCCGCGGTTGGATTAATTGAATCATTGTTAACATTAACCGTGGTTGATGAAATGACAGGTACGCGTGGTCGACCTAATAAAGAATGTGTTGCACAAGGTGCTTCTAACATGGTAAATGGCTTGTTTGGTGGTATGGGCGGTTGTGCCATGATTGGACAATCAATGATCAATATTAACTCCGGTGGTCGTGGTCGTTTGTCGGGTGTTACTGCTGCTTTGGCATTACTTGCTTTCATTTTGTTTGCTTCAGGCCTGATTGAAATAGTGCCATTAGCTGCGTTGGTTGGGGTTATGTTTATCGTCGTATTAGGCACTTTTGAATGGGCTTCATTCAAGATGATGCGTAATGTGCCGATTAAAGATGCATTTGTTATTGTGTTAGTAAGTGGTGTTACCGTTGTTACTGACCTTGCGATTGCTGTATTTATTGGTGTGATTGTTTCTGCTTTAGTATTTGCATGGGAACATGCGCGTCATATCCATTCGAAGATTGAAGTGAGTGAAGACGGCAGTGAAAAATCTTACCGTATTAATGGTCCTTTATTCTTCGGTTCTGTAAGTAACTTTTTAGAGTTGTTTGACGTGAAAGACGATCCTCGCCATGTCATTGTTGATTTTGCAGAGTGTCGTGTTGTTGACCATTCAGCTATCGAAGCGATTAGTGTGTTAAACGGACGCTATACTAAAGAAGGTAAAAAATTACATATTCGTCATCTAAGTAAAGATTGTCGCAAGCTATTAAACAAAGCGGGCGTATTAGTAGAAATGAATGTAATTGAAGATCCATCTTATGCGGTTGCATCAGACCAACTGGGTTAAGTGGTTATATAAACCTTATTGATATACTAACCGTTAACATTCAGATGAAGGGTTAGTATTTAAGGTGTAGGGTATTAAGCAGGATAATCGCCTGCTTTTTTATTTGATGGTTTGATTCTTTTATAATATATGAAACTATTTTTTGAGCTTGTTTTAGCGGTTTGATTGGCGGGTAGGACGGTAGTCTGCATCACATTTAGGACTGAGTTGTGTGGATTTTGGATTCCAAACTGAAAACCATATGTGTTTATTTCGAAATGTTTTCTTTCTATTTTTCATTTTCTTCTCCTTTTAGTTAGTAAGTACAATAACCTGTAAAGGTTACAATTTTGTGACCATTAAAAAAGATTTGTAGTAAAAATTAAGATGTTAATAAAATAATAAATAAACATCTTTTTAGTGAGAATCTTTATAATATTGTTATTGTAGTCGTCACAGTTATTGTATGCTTACCATTCAGAGTGTCATCGGTTGTTTACATGAAAAACCAATGATTAAAAAATAGCTATTTTAACCATTCAAAGTACGCAGTGATTTTTTGATGTCTATATTATTTATAGAAAACTGCATATAAGTTGAGTTAAAATAATAAAAGTTTTAATTTTATAGACAATAATCATTAACTGAAATTATTCATAAGTCGTAATAACGTAGTTTTATATTATTTGTCAATTAGTGTAATTGGTTGAGGTAAATTGTGATTAAAAAAATTGGTGTTTTAACAAGTGGTGGCGATGCGCCAGGTATGAACTCTGCAATACGTGCAGTAACGCGTACTTGTCTTTCACACGGTATTGAAGTGTTTGGTATTTACGATGGTTATGCAGGACTGCATGCAGGTAAAATTGAACAATTAGACCGTTATTCAGTTTCAGATATTATTAACCGCGGTGGTACATTTCTAGGGTCAGCTCGTTTCCCTGAATTTAAAGAAGAAAGTGTTCGTAAAGAAGCGATTAAACAATTAGAAAAACATGGTATTGAAGCTTTGATCGTAATCGGTGGTGATGGTTCATACATGGGTGCGTTGAAATTAAGCGAAATGGGCTTCCCATGTATTGGTGTTCCTGGGACTATCGATAACGATATCGCAGGTACTGATTACACTATTGGTTTTATGACTTGTTTAAATACAATTGTAGAAGCGGTTGACCGTCTACGTGATACTTCTTCTTCACATAATCGTATTTCAATTGTTGAAATCATGGGCCGTCATTGTGGTGACCTAACACTATGGGCTGCTGTCGCTGGTGGTAGCGAGTATGTGATTGTTCCTGAAAAAGACTTCGATGAAGAAGGTTTGATTGAACAGTTACGAGTTGGTGAAGAAAAAGGCAAAAAACATGCGATTATTGCTATTACCGAGCATATCACCGATGTTAATGCGCTAGCTAAACGTATTCAAGAAAGAACTAAGCGTGAAACACGCGCGACTATTTTAGGCCACTTACAACGTGGTGGGGCGCCAATGGCCTTTGACCGTATTTTAGCAAGTCGTATGGGTTCATACGCTGTTGAATTATTAAAAGAAGGACAAAGCGCACGCTGTATCGGTATTAAGAATGGTCAAATGGTTCATCATGATATTGCTGAGTGTTTACAAACAATGCAACGCCCATTCCGCCAAGATTTATACGACTTATCAAAAATATTATACTAAAACATAATACTAAAACATAAGACTAAATCATCGGTAAGATTTAAGTGATCGGCTAAGCCTACCTTCGAGTAGGCTTTTTTTTGTCAATATTAATGAGACTCGTCACATTCAATAAATAGCCTATTTTTTTGTTAAAATAACTTAGTGCTTCGTTGTAAGTTTTTGTTTATATAGCATAAAATATTTTCACATCGATTTAACCTTGAACTAAGCCATTTTTCCTTCGTGAAGCTTACAACCCTTATTTAATATAATAGTGGTTAAAATAGAAAGTATTAATAGGAATAACTATGTCCGATCATAAAATCTGCATTTTTAAAGAATTCATTGATTATAACGAAAACTGCCAACAGTCACAGCAACTTCATCCCTCCTATTATCAGCTTGGTTTTATATGTAGCGTTCAAGCAATACCCGAAATAGTGGACCTTGAGCAGTGGTTAACATATTTATGGCAAGAGGGGGCTGACATTAGTTTTGAAAATGAACTTCAAGCTGCTGAATTTGCAAATAATGTATTAAAACTGGTTGCTGAACTGGAACGTTTATACGAACAAGCGACTCCGTTAAATGCACTGGATTGTGATTCCTGGATCCGAAGAGATCAAACATTAAGTAATGATGCTCACTTTTTTTCAGCAGGATTTTTAGCCGCCATTGAATTGTTTAATGCACAATGGTTAATGCTTGAAGATGATCCTGAGGCGCAAAACTTACTACAAACAACTATTTTACTGTTAACAAAAATGGCTCCAAGTGAAACCATTGATCCGGCACTGATAGAAGTTTTTGAGCAATTACCTGATGTTGCTGAAATAGTAAAAATATTACCACAACTGATAAGCAATTTGGCCTATAGTGCAGCCTCTACAAATACAGAACAGCAGTAATTCTTGGATTCAGATTATAAGTAAGTAATTATTAATAAATAGTAAGCAATTTAGCTTATAGTGAGGCCACACTAATACAGGCCAACAAGAATAAGTTATTTAACGCTTGGAGCTAACAATGATTGCACAGAATAAAACGGAAAATGGGTACTTTTCATTAGTGTCAGAAAATGAACACTTTGTTGTCATTAATAAGCAACCGGGTATTAACTTTCATAGTGAAGATGGTGAATTTGGTGTTGTTGTTGCAGTAGAAAAGTTTTTGAATATAAAGCTGTATAGCGTACATCGTTTGGATAAGATGACTTCTGGACTATTGTTATTGGCAAAATCATCGCAGGTAGCGAATGGTCTGTCTGAATTATTCAAAGCACAGCAGGTTCAAAAGTATTACCTTGCTATTGCTGATAAGAAGCCTAAAAAAACACAGGGTCTAATAAAAGGTGGTATGGATAAATCGCGTCGCTCGATGTGGAAACTGACACGTAATCAAGATAACCTCGCTATCACACAGTTTTTTAGTTATGCCCTAGGTGAAGGTAAGCGATTATTTATTGTGAAACCTAAAACCGGTAAAACGCATCAAATTCGAGTGGCATTAAAAAGTGTTGGTAGTGCTATTTGTGGCGATCCTATTTATGCTACGGAAACCGCGCATCAATACGACAGAGGGTATTTACATGCTTATCAAATTCAGTTTAATTATCTAGGGCAAGATCATCAATTTAGTGTAATGCCAGAATCGGGAGTAGAATTTCTATCAGATGCTTGTCAGCAAAAACTATTAGAATTGGGTAACTGTGACGGCTTACATTGGCCTAAACTTTAATTCGTTTTATGAGAAGTTTTTAGAAATATTTACAGGATTTCATTGAATGATTTTTGCCTCTTCAATGATAATAACTTTAATAGTGACCAACAGCATGTTGATCACTATTCATGGAAAGGTGATTTAATGTTCCGAGTTAAGCAAATTCCGTCCAAATAGGTGCATGATCAGAAGGTTTATCAATACCTCTTAGTTCATAATCTATATCGGCTTCTATCGTCTTTTCTGCTAATGAGTGTGTTGCTAATACGACATCGATGCGTAAACCTCGATTGTCATCAAAACCGCGAGAGCGATAATCGAACCAACTGAATTTCTCATTTTCTTCCGGGTGCAATAAGCGGAAAGTATCTATGAAACCAAAGTCCATTAATGTGGCTAACCATTCACGCTCTTCCGGTAAGAAGCTACATTTTTTTGTTTGTAACCAACGTTTAGCATTGACTTCTCCGATCCCGATATCTAAATCTAGCGGAGATATATTGATATCACCCATCACAATGACCTGTTCATCGGCATTATGGTTTTCATGTAAATAAGTATTTAAATCCTTATAAAACTGGCGTTTATAAGGATATTTAGTCTCATGGGTTTGGTTTTCACCCTGTGGGAAGTAACCATTCAAAATATGTACTGGCTGACCATCTTCATCTGCCACGGTGACCATGATTATGCGTTTTTGATGTTCTTCGTTATCGCTAGGAAAGCCATACTGAACTGCGCTTGGTTTTTGTTTGCATAACATTGCAACGCCGTAATGGGCTTTTTGTCCATGAAAGTATACGTGGTAACCCATTGCTTCTACTGCTTCAATTGGAAATGCATCATTGTGCACTTTGATTTCTTGCAAACCGATCACATCAGGTTGATGTTTATCGATAATTGCTTGTAATTGATGTAGACGTGCACGTAGCCCGTTAATATTGAAGGAGATAACTTTCATAAAATAATAGCCTTTACAGAATCGAAAGCCTGAATGTACCTTGTTGTGCTTATTTACTCAACCGAGTAATAATAATTAAAGCCTACGCAGCTTATTTAACTGGCTTTATATAAATATTAGTCGCTATTGGCTGGGGGCTTTTTAAAGACTAATATTTTACATTATTTTTACAACCACTCGCAATTGTAATCATTATAACAGTGCCGTTTATGGAATGATTATGATTGAGTTAGGAGGTGGTTCCAGTAAATTTATGAATATCTTGTTGCCAGTGTGTTGCTAAAAAGTCAATAAAAGCACGCACGACCGATTGTTGATAATTACGAGAAAGGTAAACGGCCCATAAGTTATGGCCGGGAGAATAATAGTCAGGTAGCACTTGAACTAGTTCTCCGCTTTGTAAATAGGTATTTGCTAAATCACACGGAATATTAGCAATGCCCATACCTCTGAGCGTCGCATTAATCAGGACGCCCATTTCATTACATTGCAAGTTCCCCTTGACCGTTATTTCTTGATCACTGTTGGCAGATGTAATCCGCCATTTAGTGGCACTGCTATGCACCAAACAGTTATGAGTGATTAAGTCTTGCGGTATTTTTAATGCCGCAGAATTTTTTAAATAAAGGCTAGAAGCACATAATACACTGTCGATGTGCATCAATTTACGAACAATAAGTTGCTCATCGGGCTGTTGCATATAACGAAGCGCAACATCAACGCGCTCATCAACTAACTGTGACAGGTTATCAGACAGAATAAGTTGAATGTTTGTATTAGGGTGTAATGTTAAAAATGCTGCAACTTTATCAAAAAGCAACGTTTGCCCAAGCCCAATGGGTGATGCAACTCGTATTGTCCCCACTAGTTCATTATTATGGCTATGAGCACGACTCTGCATGTCTGAAACCGTGCTGATTATTTGTTGGCAATACAGTAAAGCTTCTTCTCCTTGTAACGTTAGACTTACTTTACGTGTAGTGCGATGAAATAATCGAAGTGATAACCATTGTTCTATTTCTTGTACATGGCGGCTTACCTGTAGGCGACTTAAAGATAAATGTTCAGCTGCTTTAGTAAAACTGCCTGTTCGAGCAACTTCGATGAAGCTATTTATTGCCGTTATCTTATCCATTAGTATCCTAATTAGAAACAATATGCATCTTGATTCAATATTTATCATTTTAAATTGAACAAGTAAACTGTTTTTACTCGCTCAACAGTAAACATGAAAGAAGGAACATAAAATGAAATTAGCAATATTAGGTGCAACGGGTTGGATTGGTAGTCACATTATGGAGCAAGCTGTAAAGCGTGGTCATGAGGTGGTTAGTCTTGTACGTGATCCGACAAAAATCAGTAATTCAAAAACTAGCGTTGTCTCGTTTGACTTACAAAGCGAACAAGAGATAACACCTTTGATACGTGACGTTGAAGTCGTGATTGTCTCTGTAGGTGGACGTACTAACGATAATCACCAGCTAGTGGCTGAAACTGCACAACGTTTGATGACAGATCTTGATGGCAGTAGTACTCGCATCGTTTGGGTTGGCGGGGCTGGAAGCTTAGAAGTGGCACCCGGTGTTACACTCGTTTCATCACCTGAATTTCCAGAAGATTATAAGCAAGAAGCATTAGCACAAGTAGAGGCATTAAATGTGTTCAAAGCCAGTAAAAGTAATGCATCATGGACATTTGTTAGTCCGGCTGCGATTATTTATCCAGGCGATAGCGAAGCTAAATACCGTATCGGTGATAACACATTTTTTACTAATACCGATGGTGAAAGTAAAATATCAGTGACTGATTATGCGATTGCTATGGTAGATGAAGCTGAAAATGCAGCGCATTTAAATCAACATATGAGCATCGCTTACTAATCTATTTATCGATAGTTTAACAGTACCAACAATATTGAAACGAGCTTAATAGTCTCTAGATTTAATCAAGTACAATGATTAAAAAATACATTTATTTAATCTACGTTGAGTCAAAATACATTTGATAGAAGTGCATTTGTAAAATGCAGAATAGTTATCTAATTAAATGTCCGCTGTATATTCTATACAAAGTTACATTAACTATTGGCTGATTATTTTAATCAGCCAATTTTTTTAATTAGTTATTTTAAGTTAATTCATTAACTGAGTTCATCAATTTGATTGATTTATTAATTTAACGCAATCAATACATGGTGTAAATGCTCGGCTGTTTCTAAACCACTGTCGGTTAAGTAACCTCCGTCATGCTGCGTAGTGAGACCTTTGTCAAAAAGAGATTGTGCGGCTTGGATAACTGACGGGGATGCTTCTTTGTGAATTTTTAATCCTTCTAATTGTGATTTTTGTGGGAACTTAGCAAGTAATTTCATTTCTTCGAAAAAAGTATCAGAGTAAGTTTTAATCATCTTTAATTCACTTCTATTGTATTAAGGAACTTTCATCATATGCTCTGTTATATAAAAAGCAAAATTTACTCGAAGGGAACATGGGCTAGATCAATTCTCTGTAATATTCTGTTATTAAAGGTGATTTAGCGCACTTAAACAGATATTACTATGGAGAATATAATCTGTTTTATGGCTACGAAATGAGGTTTGTTAATTTCACTTTCATAATAATGCAATAAAAAAAGGAATGCCCTTGGCATTCCTTTTTTCTAGTGACACTTTAACCGTATTATAAAATTTATTCTGAGGTTAGAGGCACTTCGGTCTGATCACTTTGCGCAGCTTCATTAGGTGCATTTTTAGTTTTAGGGTTCTTAATTAATGGATTTTCAACAGAGGTATTGTCACTCACGATTTCAACTAATTGACCATTTTTGAAAGTAAGTAAAATTTCTGATTGCTGAATGTCTTCACCGCCTGGTTTGATATAACGAATGTAATACCATTTTGATGAATCAAACTGATCTATTAACATCGGCGAGCCTAAAACGTAAATAACTTGCTCCTGTGTCATGCCTATCTCAATTTTGGCTAGTTTTTCACTGTCAATATAGTTTCCTTGCACTACATCAATTTGGTAAACAAAGGTATCGTACAAATAAGAACAACCTGAAAGCGAAAAGGTAACTATAATACTAGCGAATATTTTTTTAATGTTCATGGGCTCATCAATCGTTAAAGGGTGAAAATGATGAAGCAGATAATACCCAAGCACAGCAGACAAGTAAAAATATAAGCGAAGAAATTTTGTGTTTCTGTTTTATCAAGCAGAACAAGTTAAGTAATTGTTTAAAAATAAGACTAATTAGGTGCTAGAAACAGAGTTAGCTTTAAATTTGTTGTAAATTTACGTAGAATTCAGCTCTTTTATTTTATCCCAATCTTTTTGACTCTGTGAATTATATAAATGCCATTATTTGCGTTAGGAATTAATCATCAAACTGCATCAGTAGAGCTGAGAGAAAAGGTTGCTTTTTCGCCTGATTCTTTATCTATTGCCTATGCTGATTTGTTGGCTCAACCCTTTGTCAAGGAAGCGGTCATTATCTCAACCTGTAATCGATGCGAAATCTATTGTCATTTTGAGCAGGAAGACCCCAGTTCAATATTATATTGGTTAACGCAGTTCCATGGTATTGAAACTGACAGCTTAAATGATAATTTTTACTGCTATCAAGATCAGCAAGCCGTAGCGCATTTATTTCGTGTTGCCAGTGGCTTAGATTCATTGGTGCTGGGTGAGCCGCAAATATTAGGGCAGATCAAACAAGAGTTTGCTACCGCTAGCCAATACAAAGCGGTCAGTAAAACACTAAACAAATGGTTTCAACATTCTTTTAGAGTTGCTAAACGAGTGCGTACTGAAACACAAATTGGAGCAAATGCGATTTCTGTGGCCTTTGCTGCGGTCTGTTTAGCAAGGCAAATATTTAGTGATTTAAAACAAAGTCGTGTTTTATTAATTGGCGCCGGTGAAACCATTGAACTAGTAGGTAAATATCTACTTGAGCATGAAGTGCCTAATATCACTATTGCTAACCGTACCCTAGAACGTGCCATGGATTTAGTAGAACAGTTTGATGCCAAAGCAATCACACTGGGTGAAATTCCTAATCACTTATCTAAATCAGATATTATTATCTCTTCAACGGCTAGCCCTTTGCCCATTATTGGTAAAGGTATGGTGGAAAGTGCTTTAAAAGACCGTCGTCATCAACCAATGTTATTTATTGATATTGCGGTACCTCGTGATATCGAGCAGCAAGTCTCAGAATTAAACGATGCTTATTTATATAGTGTGGATGATTTGCAGGGCATAATAGAAGAAAACAAACAAGCTCGTGCCGAAGCCGCAATTGAAGCAGAAAAAATCATTGTCGGCTGTGTTGATATTTTCATGGCTTGGAGAGAATCTTTAAAAGCGGTTGAAACTATTCGTTTATATCGTCAAAACAGTGAGCAATTAAGAGATGAACTATTACAACGTGCTATTACTTCATTAGCGAATGGCAATGATAGCGAAAAAGTATTAAAAGAACTGGCGTTTAAATTAACCAATAAACTGATTCATCACCCTAGTCAAGCACTAACTACAGTTAGTCAGACCGGTAATGAACAAGATTTAGAGTTACTCAGAGTAACATTGGGTTTAAGCCAAAAAGATGATTTATAAAGAATATATTAAGTAGCTCGACTGCTTACCTGTTCATAAAAAGAGATAAAGATGAAAGCATCAATTGTTGCAAAATTAGAAATTTTAGTTGAACGTTACGAAGAAGTTCAAGCGCTGTTAGGCGATCCTGATACCATTAGTAATCAACAGAAATATCGTGAGTTAACAAAAGAGTATTCACAGCTAGAAGAAGTTGTGCTGTGTTTTAAATCATTTCAAACTGCACAACAAGACCTCGTCGCTGCTGAACTTATGTTAGAAGACGATGATGAAGATATGCGCGAAATGGCGGAAGACGAAGTTGTTGAAGCAAAGGCTAATGTAGAAAAATTAGCTGACCAGTTACAAATTTTATTATTACCAAAAGATCCTAACGATGATCGCAACTGTTTTGTTGAGATCCGTGCCGGAGCTGGTGGTGATGAAGCTGCTATTTTTGCGGGTAACTTGTTCCGTATGTACAGTAAGTATTGTGATAGTAAAAAGTGGCGTGTGACGATCATGAATAGCAACGTCAGTGAGCAGGGTGGTTACAAAGAAGTAATCATGCAAATCGAAGGTGAAGGTGCTTACGGTTTAATGAAATTTGAGTCTGGCGGTCATCGTGTACAACGTGTACCTGAAACCGAATCTCAGGGGCGTATACATACTTCCGCTTGTACTGTGGTAGTGATGCCTGAAATCCCAGAATCTGAAGCGATTTCAATTAATCCTGCTGATTTAAAAGTTGATACATTCCGAGCATCAGGTGCAGGTGGTCAGCACGTTAATAAAACTGACTCTGCTATTCGTATTACGCACATTCCCACTGGGACCGTGGTTGAGTGTCAAGATCAGCGTTCGCAGCATAAAAATCGTGCTCAAGCTATGTCAGTATTACAGGCTCGCTTGCAACAAGCTGAAGATGAAAAAAATAATGCGGAAGAGCAAGATATTCGTCGTAGCTTAGTAGCCAGTGGCGATCGAAGTGAGCGTATTCGTACTTATAACTATCCGCAAGGTCGTGTTAGTGACCACCGTATTAACTTAACTATTTATCGTCTAAATGAAGTCTTAGAAGGTGAGTTAGATGCACTGCTTGGCCCTATTTTACAAGAAGACCAAGCAGACAAATTAGCGGCATTGGCACAAGGTAATTTCTAATTGCGTATTGATGATGCTTTGGTATGGGCAGAGTTCACGCTTGTAAATAGTGATTCTGCACTTTTGGATGCTCAAGTATTGTTAGCATTTGTACTTGGCAAAGAAACTATCTATTTAATAACATGGCCCGAGCGCGATATAAGTGTACAGCAAAAGGCACATTTTGAATCTTTAATAGAACAACGTGTTAATGGTCATCCCGTTGCTCATTTAGTCGGGCAGCGCGAGTTTTGGTCATTACCGTTAAAGGTCAATAATAGTACCTTGATACCGAGACCAGATACTGAAGTCTTAGTAGAGGTTACGCTTAATATAATACTTGAAAAAAATTACCTTGATGCGCATATATTGGACTTGGGTACGGGCACAGGAGCAATCATTCTTGCACTCGCCAGTGAATTACCTAAAGCGCATTGCGTAGCGGTAGATTTTAGTGAGCAGGCAGTCAAACTTGCCACTGAAAACCGAGATAATTTAGAGCTTAAACAAGTACAAATATACCAAAGCGATTGGTTTGAAAATGTGCATGAGTGTTTTGACGTGATTGTTAGTAATCCGCCTTATATTGACGCTAATGATAAACACCTTCACCTTGGTGACGTGCGTTTTGAACCGTTATCCGCTTTAGTGGCTAATGAACAGGGCTTATCTGATATAAGGCATATTTGCGAACAGGCAAAAAATTATTTAAATAACGCTGGTTGCCTATTATTTGAGCATGGTTTTGAACAAGCTGAATTAGTGAGTCACATTTTGCATGAAAATGGCTTTACAGGTATACGAACTGAACAAGATTACGCAAATAACGACCGTGTGACGTTAGGATTTTTACCGAGTTAACGTTCATATTATAAATTTGTATTTTCGAACAATATTAATAAAATAACTGTAAGTTTAATGACTTACCTCTAGGATAAAGATGTACTCAATTTTAAAACACACGCATATGACTTTCATTTTACTGGCTATAGTTATCTTTATTTTAAGGTTCTTTTGGCTAAAATCAGGGCATGCAAATGCACAGAAAGCCGTTTACAAAAAAATTCATTTACATACTCATTTAACAATTATCGTTTTAGGACTAGCGTTAATGGGACTTTTGCACTTTAATCCTTTTGTTGAAAGTGGATATTGGTTATTAGAAAAGCTCATTGCTTTTGTCGCTTATTTTGCAATGGTGCAAGTCGCATTAAATGAAAAAACTAAAAAACATATTCAATGGTTAGCGTTTATTGGTGCTTTCGGTTGGTTGGCCTACATAGCGAAATTAGCATTCACTAAACAAGCCATTTTATTAGTGGGGTAAAAAGTGGAATTAGATGAACAAGATGCAATAGAACAGCCCATTCTTACTGCAAGTATTATTCATGAGGGTATTGACTATAGTGCATATTCGCTTTTGCAATTAGCGACTATGGTGGAATCTGAAATTACTGGTCAGTCTATTTTACAATTTCAAGATTCAATGCGTTTACAGATGATTGTGATCAAATCACAAATAAAGAATGAAACAACGAACTGTCTAAATAAGTTAAAATTATTGTTAAATACACTTTATCAAGAGCAAGGTTTTAGCGGCGATTGGAAAGCATTTTTCGAAGTTAAAAATGCCTTGGTTTCTAAAGTATTAGCACGTCGTAAGGGGGTTCCTATTAGTTTAGGGATTTTATTGATTGAAATGCTAAAAGAGACAGGTTTTTCTGCGCAGGGGATCTGCTTTCCAAGTGGGTTCATTGTAAAAGTTGAATTAGAGCACGATGTTATTTATGTTGACCCCTTTAATGGTGAACTGGTCAGCTTTAAGCAACTAGAGCTAAAAGTACGTGGTCAGTTGGGTAATCATGCACGACTAACTGCTGAAATGCTCAATGCAGATACTAATGAAGTGATTATAAAACGTTATATTAGTGTTTTGAAAGCGGCTTATATTCAAGCGGAAAATATCGAGTTGGCCTTATTGTGTAGTGATATTTTATTACGCCTGGATCCCGAAGATGCTTTTGAAGTAAGAGATCGAGGCTTCTTATTTCAGCAACTAGAATGTTTTCAATTAGCGTGCAATGATTTCTCCTATTTTATAGAACAGTGCCCAGAAGACCCGATTGTTAATTTATTAAAACAACAAATTAAGCAAATGACAGATGAGCACAGTGCTCAGACAATTCATTAATCACGCACCGGTTTATCGAGAATACTTAGCGACCCAGTAATGAATTTACTGCAAAAATTGGCATAGCAAGTTACAACTAACAAGAGAGAAAAAATGACTCAGAAAATTATTAAAGTAGGCAATATAGACGTTGCAAATGACCTTCCTTTTGTATTATTTGGTGGAATGAATGTTTTAGAGTCTCGTGATTTAGCGATGAAAATGGTTGAAACCTACGTGGAAGCAACTAGTAAGTTGAATATCCCTTATGTTTTTAAAGCCTCTTTTGATAAAGCAAATCGCTCATCGATCAATAGCTATCGTGGTCCTGGTTTAGAAGAAGGTTTACGTATTTTTGAAGAGATTAAATCTACGTTTAATGTGCCAATTATTACTGATGTGCACGAACCTTATCAAGCTAAGTCGGTAGCTGAAGTCGTTGATGTTATTCAATTACCTGCTTTTTTAAGTCGCCAAACTGACCTTGTGCAAGCAATGGCAGAAACAAATGCGGTGATTAATGTAAAAAAAGCACAGTTCTTAGCGCCACATGAAATGCAGCATATTATTACTAAATTTAAAGAAGCTGGTAATGACAAAATCATTCTTTGTGAACGTGGTAGTTGCTTTGGTTATAATAACCTAGTGGTCGATATGTTAGGTTTTAGCACCATGAAAGAAACCGGTTATCCGGTTATCTTTGATGTTACCCATTCTCTCCAAAAACCAGGTGCTCGCAGTGATAGTGCCGATGGCCGAAGAAGCCAAGTGGTACAATTAGGTTTAGCGGGTATGTCACAAGGGATTGCTGGTCTATTCCTTGAGTCTCATCCTGATCCAAGTAATGCTAAGTGTGATGGCCCTTGTGCACTACCACTAGATAAACTAGTGCCATTTCTAACACAAATGAAACAAATGGATGATTTAGCAAAAAGTTTAGCACCAATAGTCACTGAATAAGAACACTTGTGTTATTAACTAAACAATCTCGTACTTTTATCGCCGTTGCAGCCTTCTTGGGTGCAACGGCGGTTATGTTTGGAGCGTATGCTAGTCATGGTTTAGCGCTATGGGCAACACCTGCTCAAGTGTCACAAGTACAACTTGCTGCGCAATATCAGTTATTCCATGCCATCATATTATTGTTGATTGCGGTGTTAGGTAGTGTGTTTGCATTGCCGGCAGGTTCTAAACGTTTACTCACAATAAGTCAGTATTGCTTTACGCTAGGCACTTTATGCTTCAGTGGAAGCTTGTATTACTTGGTGTTTTTAGGTTCAAAGCTGCTGGTGTTAATCACACCTGTCGGTGGTTTATTACTGATTTTTGGCTGGCTAGCCATTATTATTTCTATGATTTTTAAACAAAAATAAAGGTTTATTTATAAACAATAAACTAAGGGTTCTATGTTAGAGGTTCTATGTTAGGTATTTTATTATATTGTCGTCCAGGTTTTGAAAACGATTGTGCCAACGAAATTCAAGCTAAAGCCAGTGAACTTGAAGTCTTTGGCTATATTAAAACGCTGAAAAACAGTGGCTTTGTTTTATATCACTGCTATGACCCATCACAAGTTGAAGTATTAGCCGAGCAATTAAACTTTGCGCAATTAATTTTTGCACGTCAGATGATTGTGGCAGTTGCATTAGTAGATGAGTTGCCTGCTGAAGACCGTATTACGCCTATTTTAGCGATCACTCGCCAATTACCTATGGCCGGCGATGTTTATGTTGAATGCCCTGAAGGTGATGAAACAAAGCCTCTGCTTACTTTTTGTCGTAAATTTACTGTGCCTTTTAGACAAGCATTAAAAAAACATAATAATCTGACCAATAAAGAAAACCTTAAAAAACGACGTACGCACGTTTGCTTTATGGATTATGAAACTGCCTATGTGGGCTACTCTTTACCAAATAATCGCAGCGAAGAACATATGGGGATCACTCGTTTAAGATTCCCCAATGAAGCTCCAAGTCGATCTACATTGAAGTTGGATGAAGCGTTTCAAACTTTCTTGACTAAAGAAGAACAAGCTTTACGTGCTCATTCTGGTTTACGCGCAGTCGACTTAGGTGCATGTCCCGGTGGTTGGACTTATCAATTAGTAAGACGTGGTATGTTCGTTAGCTGTGTTGATAATGGGGCGATGGCCGATAGCTTAATGGAAACTGGCCAGGTGACCCACTACATGGAAGATGGTTTTAAATTTGAACCAGAACGTAAAAACATTCACTGGTTAGTGTGCGACATGATTGAGAAGCCTAAACGTGTAGCAAAATTAATGGCGCAATGGTTGATTGATGGTTGGTGTAAAGAGGCGATTTTTAATCTCAAGCTACCCATGAAACAACGTTACCAAGAAGCTACTGACGATTTAAAAATCTTAACTGATATGATTGATCAAGCTGGTTTTAACTATGAATTACAAGCTAAGCATTTATACCATGATCGAGAAGAGATAACTGTGCATGTGCGACTAACGGATAAAATTTACGGTCCATTATAATCATTTTCTTGCTTTAAATGAGTGACTAATTTGTGCATCAGCAATCTTAGTCACTTATACTCATTGAGCTAAAATGCTCATTGCGTTAACAAACATGTTGCCTATTATATAGCCGACTACATAGTGTACATTACATCTAGTACATAACATCTAGTACTTTACGTCGCCACTACATATCCTATTATAAATTCCATTATAGTGATTAAATTTATTGCAAATACATTGAATCTAAATATAAATGGATTGGGCTTTTCAACTTATACATATAAAAATCCACACCAGCTATCTTACTTAAATCCATTTCTCTCAATTCAACACCAGCTTGAATAGTAGTAAGCAAAATACTTTGTTCACTATAACCTGGGGCAATTGTTAAATGTTGATCGTAACGGTCACGGTAATTTGGGTGCCCTTTTTCATAGTGTTGATCAATGATAATTAAGGTTACAGGTAACGCGTTTGGGTTAGGATTATAAAAGCGCATAGTTATCTTGTTGTAATCCTGCCAATCACCGGGAAAATAACGTAGCGCCACTCCGCTATACTGCCGCGGCACAAAAGTGATTTGCATCATACTGCTTGAGCCTGTTTGTATCATTGGCTTTTTAATCATTAATGGTTGATCTGCTTTCCAGCGAGTCAGTTCGATCTCTTGGTCAAATGAGGCTAAAGCAGGAAAATCGATTTGTGCTTTTGCTTCATCATAAATCAATAAAGCAGAACGGTGCAGAACTAAACCTATTAACAGCAAGTAGGCGACTTTAAATAGCCAATGGATAGGGTGTTTGCTAAATAAAATTAAGCTTAATAATACTCCCATGTAATTGAGAAATAGGTCTTGTACCTCCATTTCACGTGAAAAATACGGTTGTATTATTTCAATGCTCAATCCAAAAGCAAAACATAAGAGTGTCAGTGTGAAGCATTGTTTAAGCAGGGGAAGTGATCTGATTGACGGGTGGTATTGTAGTAGTAAGAAACTCCAAAAACAAAAAACACTAAGATGACCAATGGGCCATAATGCTTCAATTAATCGTTGAGAAAATAAGCTACCCACATCAATAAATAGTAATAAAAAAGCACAGACTGCCAAAGCAGCGAAAATTATTTTTTTAAACATCTTTTAACTCAAAGGGAATGAAGTGATAAAAGTTAGTGAACAGAAGGTCTTTGTTAAATTATAGAGTATTTACGTATTGTCTCTGTCTACTTTATATCGCGATGAAATACTGTTAATACGTAATGTTGCCAAATGATAATGTTACCAAATACTGCTACTACATATTAACTATTTGAATATGGAGCAGCATCTTTTCAAACAACATTGATTATCTAATGTTGTGCAAAAAGACACTTTTATTTTAGGAAAAATTAACCTGTAACAGCATTAATCTTATTGACTATAACCTTCTAAGAAATTGCCTATTTTTTTGATCGCGATAGCCATTTCATCAACGCGAGGTAGACAAACGATACGGAAATGATCGGGTTTATGCCAATTAAAGCCAGTACCTTGCACAATGAGTATTTTTTCTTCAACTAATAAATCCATAGCAAAGCGTTGGTCATCTTTAATATTAAAACGCTTTTGATCTAACTTAGGAAAAAGATATAACGCGCCATTGGGTTTAGTGCAGCTAATACCCGGAATATCATTTAATAATTTCCAAGCCGTTTGTGTTTGATCGTATAAGCGCCCACCCGGCACTGTTAACTCATTAATACTTTGGTAGCCGCCCAGTGAAGTCTGTATCGCGTGTTGCATCGGTACGTTGGCACATAAACGCATACTGGCTAAAATCTCTATGCCCGAAATATAATCACGCGCTTGTTTTTTAGCGCCGCTGATCATCATCCAGCCTACTCTAAACCCACACACGCGATAGGCTTTAGACAAACCATCAAAGGTCACAATCAAAATATCATCGGCTAAGGTTGCAAGCGGAATATGAACAGCATCGTCATAAACAATTTTTGAATAAATCTCATCGGAAAAAACAATTAAGTTGTGTTGACGTGCTAACTCAACTATTTGCTCTAATAGCTCTTTACTATAAACAGCACCGGTTGGATTGTTAGGATTAATTAGCACAATACCTTTAGTGCGAGAGGTGATTTTTGATTTAATATCGTCAATATCTGGAAACCAGTCAGACTCTTCATCACAAATATAATGAACAGCTTTACCACCTGATAGATTAGCCGCCGCAGTCCATAATGGATAATCTGGTGCAGGGACTAATATCTCATCACCATTATTGAGCAAACTCTGCAACGCCATTACGATTAACTCACTGACACCATTACCAATATAGATATCGTTGGTATCTAAAGATAATAAACCTTTTGCTTGGTAGTGTTGCATTACCGCTTTACGTGCAGAAAATAGACCTTTACTGTCACAATAACCTTGGCTATTTGGCAAGTTTTTGATCACGTCCATTAATACTTCTTCTGGGGCTTCAAAACCAAATTGGGCGGGATTACCTATGTTCAATTTAAGAATGCGTTGGCCTTCATCTTCTAATTTCATCGCTTGCTTTAATACTGGTCCACGAATGTCATAACAGACGTTATCTAGTTTGTTTGAACGAACAATTGAATACATTTAAACCCCTTAAACCCTAATTTCCATAATGCTTTTGATAGTGAGTTAAAGTACCTTATCTCATTGCGTTAGTGAAGATGAAATGAAAAATATGTAGGGCTAAATACAACTAATAGTGAATTTAATTCAATTAATAACAAAAAAGCTTTAATATAATTAATTCTTAAAATAGAATTTCTGCCTGTTTGCTTTTAGTAGGAAAAAATATGATTGAATTTAAACACTTAAAAACATTATCAGTATTAAGTAAAGCAGGGAGCTTAGTAGAAGCAGCAAAACAATTACATTTAACCCAGTCAGCGTTATCGCATCAGCTAAAAGAATTAGAGCAACGGCTTGATTGTTCATTATTTATTCGTAAATCTCGGCCGATCCGTTTTACTATTTCTGGACTCCGTATATTGGAACTTGCAGACCAAGTATTGCCTCAAATTCGTCAAGCAGAACGGGATCTGTCGCGTTTTGCTTCCGGTGATGCAGGACGTTTGCACATGGCAATAGAATGTCATTCCTGCTTTCAATGGTTGATGCCTGCCATTGATAAATTCAGGGACAGTTGGCCAGAGGTAGAATTAGACTTTTCCAGTGGTTTTAGCTTTTTACCATTACCAGCATTAAAACGAGGTAATTTAGACTTGGTGGTAACCTCAGATCCACAACAAATTCCCGGGATCACTTATATTCCATTATTTAGTTATCAATGTATGTTGGCGTTAAGTCGCCACCATCGCTTAGCAAACAAAACCTACATCGATGCTGAAGACCTGAGCGAAGAAACATTGATTACTTATCCTGTTGAAAAAGAACGATTAGATATTTTTAATGGCTTCTTGATGCTTGAAGGCGTGTCTCCAGCCAATATTCGTCATGCAGATATGACGTTGATGATGTTACAACTAGTAGCAAGTGGCAGAGGTGTTGCCGGTTTACCTGACTGGGCACTATTTGAGTATTTACAAAAAGATTATGTGGTTGCCCGTCGTTTAGGAAAAGAGGGCGTCTGGAAAACCTTATATGCAGCAGTACGAGAAGAACAACAATCCTTGGCATTTATTGAGGATTTTATCTCAACGGCTATCGATAGTTGTTTTGAAAACTTAAAAGGCATAAAAGTGCCTTGCTCAAGTTTCCAGAGGAATAATTAAGTTTTTAGTGTTAAGAGCCTAGATTTAAGCCAGTAAAGCTTATGTTTAAGCTAAAGGTCAAGGGTATTATCGGGGGAGATTTGTTATCCTGTTTATCCTGTAATTAACTGAATGAAAAATAGACACTTAACGTTTTATATTCAGTTTAATTGATCTAAAAGGCATTTATTTCAGTTGTTCAATTGCACGCTATAGTAGAAAAAGACACAATAATAATACTGCTATTTAACTAATTAAAAGAGTAACCAAATATGAGTTGTTGTGATGTAAAAGGCTTAATGCCGCTCTCTGATGCACTACAAAAGATGCAATCGTCCCTCTCTAACGTTTGTGAACAAATCGTTTTACCTTTGCCTAAGGCGCTAGGTTTTACGCTAAGTGAAAATATAATTTCAGAAAAAAATGTCCCTTCATTTAATAATTCAGCAATGGATGGATATGCACTTCATGCTAGCGATTTAAAAAACTGTGATGCGGGTAATCCTGTGCATTTAACGCAAATAGGTAAATCCTTTGCGGGCGCACCTTTTGACGGAAATATTCCTAAAGGCAGTTGTATTAGAATAATGACCGGCGCCGTTGTGCCTGACGATTTAGATTGTGTGGTAATGCAAGAGCGTACTGTGGCAGAAGGTACGAAAATCACCTTTAACCACGCACCTAAACAATACAACAATGTGCGTTTTGCTGGTGAAGATTTAAGTATTGGGCAAGCGGTATTGCAACAGGGGCATAAATTAACACCCCGTGACATTCCATTACTTGCTTCATTAGGTATTCCAAACGTCGCAGTATACCGTCAATTAAAAGTGGCGGTTTTATCCTCGGGTGACGAATTAACAAGTTTAGGTGAACCTTTACAACAAGGGCAGATATACGACACTAATCGTTATAGCATCATGGCTTTATTATCACGTTTAAATGTTGAAATAATTGATTTTGGTATTATCAAAGATGATTATGAAACTATTAAGCAGGCAATGGTTAGTGCAGATCAACAAGCTGATGTTGTGATCACTAGCGGTGGTGTGTCTGTTGGTGAAGCTGATTTCATTAAAGAAGTACTCAATGAAATTGGTGAAATTGGCTTTTGGAAACTGGCTATTAAGCCTGGAAAACCATTTGCCTTTGGTAAGTTGAAAAACAGTGTCTTTTTTGGGTTGCCAGGAAATCCTGTTTCCGCTATCGTGACTCTATACCAATTAGCAGTGCCAGCAATGGCAAAAATGAGTGGTGAAGTTGTTAAACCCGCTATTCGCTTCAATGCAATCTGTACCGATGCATTGTCTAAAGCACCAGGAAGAACTGATTTTCAACGCGGGAACTATTCTGTCAATGAACAAGGCCAACTAGTTGTCAATACAACCGGTAATCAAGGCTCTGGTGTGTTTAGCTCAATGAGTCAGTCAAATTGCTTTATTGTGCTTGAGCAAGACCGTGGCAATATCAGCGTAGGTGAAACAGTGGTGATTGAACCGTATAGTCCCCTAATGGATTAATACGTTTAAAATGCCATAAATATAACGAAAAAAGACCAATTCCATTAATCATGTGGAGCAAGTAACACAGGGAAAAGTAAGCGAGTTTTAAGGTTATATTTTATAGCTTTTGATGGGGGACTGCTGTTAACCCATTACAAGAGGAACAATCATAAAAAATTAATTTTTTACTGATTATGCCATTTATAAAAATGTTAGTAGCTTGCTTGTTTATTTATTCCTATGAAAGTTGATGATTTTAATCAACATCGTTGCTTGTTTATTGATGGTATTAGTCAAAAAGCACCATGTAAAAGGTGCAATGCAAAAAAGTAAAATGCATAAAAGATACTTATATCCGCAAGGTAAAAATGTAACGGGTATAATTAATAAAAATATATTAAATACTAACTATAAGCACAACGATGTGCCTCAGGAAAAATTATGATCAAAACAGATGACGTGAATATAACTGCAATTAAAGAACTATTACCCCCTATTGCACTTTTAGAGAAATTTCCAGCTACATCTGCAATCAGCCATACGGTTTCTGATTCACGTAAAGCAATTAGCAAAATTTTAAGTAACCAAGATGACCGTTTATTAGTGATCATCGGACCATGTTCAATTCACGATACAGAAGCAGCACTTGATTACGCAGCAAAATTAATGCCTTTACGTGAAAAATATAAAGATTCTTTAGAAGTAGTCATGCGTGTTTATTTTGAAAAACCACGTACGACTGTTGGATGGAAAGGTTTGATCAATGATCCTGAAATAAATGGTACTTTTAATATTAATAAAGGCTTACGTAAAAGTCGTAAACTTTTATTAGATATTAATGCAATGGGCCTACCTGCTGCGACTGAATTTTTAGATATGATCACACCGCAATATGTTGCTGATTTAATGACATGGGGTGCAATCGGAGCACGTACTACAGAGTCACAGGTTCACCGTGAATTAGCTTCTGGTTTATCTTGCCCAGTTGGTTTTAAAAATGGTACTGACGGTACTATTAAAGTAGCCGTTGATGCAATTGGTGCAGCTAATGCTTCTCACCACTTCTTATCTGTTAATAAATTTGGTCATAGTGCGATTGTTGAAACAGCAGGTAACCCTGACTGTCACATTATTTTACGTGGTGGTAAAGCGCCTAACTATAGCGCAGAAGACGTTGCAGCTATCAAAAAAGATCTTAAAAAATCAGGATTAACTGAAACATTAATGATTGACTTCAGTCATGCAAACTCAGAGAAAAAATTCGAAAATCAAATGAAAGTTTGTACTGATGTTTGTGGTCAAATTGCAGCGGGTGACCGTGCAATTTCAGGTGTTATGGTTGAAAGCCATTTAGTCGAAGGTCGTCAAGATCTATGTGAAGGTGTTACACCTACTTATGGTCAAAGTATTACTGATGCATGTATTGGTTGGGATGCAACTGAAACATTATTAGCACAATTATCTGAGGCTGTTATTGCTCGTCGTGGTTAATGACGTATTAACGGTTATTAAAAGCACTGTTTAGACAGTGCTTTTTTTTGTCTTTTAAACTTAAGCCCAAGCAATTATGTACTTGGTTTTAGATAATCGACCGAGTCGTTTGTGACCTTTACCCTTAATTGACGAGACTATTTGCAAGTGAGTGAAATGACTGTACCACATAAACCGATCATGATTTTAGGGTGTACCAGTGATGCTGGAAAATCGCTGATTGTCACGGCTATTTGCCGATTATTAGCGAATAGAGGTGTCAGTGTTGCGCCTTTTAAAGCACAAAACATGAGCAACAATGCCGCTATTACTGAAGATGGATTAGAAATAGGGCGAGCGCAATATCTGCAAGCATTGGCTGCAAAAGTGAAACCTTCAGTATTAATGAATCCTATTCTATTAAAACCAAGTGCCGATACATTTAGCCAAGTCATTGTGAATGGCAAGGTCGATACTGAAATCTCCAATATGCCGTGGATGGCAAGAAAAAAGCTATTATGGCCAAAAGTAATACAGTCTCTTGAGTTGTTACAAGTACAATACCAACAAGTTGTTATTGAAGGTGCTGGAAGCCCCGCAGAAATAAACTTGCGCGAAGGCGACATCGTTAATATGAGTGTTGCATTAGCTTGCAAAGCGGATGTCTATCTTGTCTCTGATATTGACCGAGGCGGATCTTTTGCTCATTTATTGGGTACCTGGGCATGTTTAGCTGAAGAAGAACAAAAACTGATCAAAGGATTTGTACTGAATAAGTTTCGAGGAGACCCCAAGTTGTTAGGTAACGCAATGGACTGGTTAGAAGAAAAAACCGGTATACCTACCGTTGCAAACTTACCTTATCACCGCCATCAATTGCCAGAAGAAGATAGTTTTAGATTAGGCACAACTTGGCAACAGGGCGCAATTAATGTTGCACTAATATATTATCCCTATGCATCCAATATGGATGAATTCGATGCTTTAATTTATCAAGATGATATTAACTTAGTCCCAGTGCAGTTAAATCAAGACTTATCTGTTTTTGATGCTGTGATTTTACCCGGTAGTAAAAACAGTGGTAAAAGCCTGCATTTTTTACAACAAACAGGGTTAGACAAGACTATTAAGACATTTGCTGAAAGTGGTAAACTAGTACTTGGAATCTGTGGTGGTTTGCAAATATTAGGGCATGAAATCAAAGACCCTTTACAATTAGAGGATGGTGATAAAAGTGCACTTGGCTTAATTGGACTAACAACCACTCTCGCGCCAAATAAAGCAACGCAGCAGAGAAATATAGATTGGTTGGGGCAAAGTATAGAAGCATATGAAATTCATCATGGTGAAAGCCAACTATTAAATGATGCAGTCACTCCCTTTATCAGTGATAATATTGGCTGGCAACAGGGTAATATTTATAGCTCTTATTTACATGGATTATTTGATAATGCCGCCTTTTATAATTGGTTTATGCAGCAGCTGGGTGCTGCACAAAATGGCATTAGTTGGAAAACACATGTTGATAAAGAATTGGATAAACTAGCATTAATGTTTGAACAGCATGGGTGGTTGTAGTCTTGTATTATCATCGAAATTTAAAAATCATTTCACCATTAATTTTAACATCGGCCTTAACTTCGACCTTAACGACGCCTGTTTATGGTGAGTCCTTAGGTGTTGCAGTGCGTTCAGTAGAGCAAGCTTTGGCGATTGCTACGTTGATGTCCGACAGCGAGGCACTGACTTTTGGATTTGCTAATGTAGATTTAGAAGTCGAAGACCCAGGCTTTGGCAACGAAAAAAGCACCAACCTTAAAAATAGCTTGGATGTGTTTGTGATCCCTTATACCTGGGATTTAGAGCCTAAAAGTAAAGCTTGGGAGCATGCGATAACAGTACGTGCTTTTTACATCGCTTCTAAACGAGATAGCCAGTTATTTAGTGATGTCAGTGATAAATTAAAGCAAAATACCTATGGTATTTACGGTAATTATTCTCAGTTTTACCATATTACTCATCAATGGTATGTCACTTCCGCCTTAGGCGCACATCTCAGTTATTATAAAAACTCTTACTCTTACGGCGATGGTTTTCCAGAAGAAACAAAAGCAGAATTGGATAATATCGCGTTTAATGTCACTACCTTGGCTTTAATTGCTGAGCCGGAAGTAGGCATTGGGTATGAAAGAGATGAGCAATGGGGAAAATGGCGAGCACATAATCAAATCAATTATATTTATGGTCATGGTTTGTCTGGTTCAATTGATAAACCAAGTAGCATCAATCCTGAAGGATGGCGAATTACCAACGGTGTTGAGTTTACGGTTAACGTCCCAGAATTATGGGGTGTTAATGACTTTATCACCGTCGACTTTAAGCGAATTGATTTGATGGGTGACTTAGAGGCAATGGCAGATAATGGTTACTATTATGAAACAACAGTCGGTTGGGTCATCGATACTCAAGATAAAATTCCATTTTTGGATAATATAGGTATTGGACTTTCAGTCAATTATGGCAGTTCAATCAGTGGTGCGACCTTGGTGCTATATTGGAATGAAGAATAGCGATGTCGGTTCGTATTATTGCTTTGTTTACAATAATGATTGTAAACAAAGCAACAT
Source organism: Psychromonas sp. SA13A (assembly GCF_011378715.1). Lineage (GTDB taxonomy): Bacteria > Pseudomonadota > Gammaproteobacteria > Enterobacterales > Psychromonadaceae > Psychromonas. The sequence continues at coordinate 88,900 of NZ_WTKU01000002.1, forward strand.
GACCATTAAACCTATCTAAGAAGGAATTGTCTTAGGTTAAGGTTTAAGGTTTAAGGAATAAAAGTTAACGGGTAAAGTTTAAGGATTAAGTCGAGTAATAACCCATTTACCTTCTTCATTTTTATATACAAAACGATCATGTAAACGGTCTGCTTTACCTTGCCAAAACTCTATTGATTCTGGAATAACTCGGTAACCTCCCCAAAACTCAGGTAACGGCACGGGTTCACCCTTAAACTTTTCTTCGTAATATTTAACGGTATCAACTAATGTTTGGCGTTCATTAAGTTCCTGGCTTTGTTTTGAAGCCCATGCCCCTATTTGACTACCACGACCGCGAGAATGAAAGTAGTCTTCAGACTCTTGATGACTAACACGTTCAATTCGACCTTCTATTCGCACTTGACGTTGTAACATATTCCAATGAAATAACAGCGCAGCAAAGGGGTTTTGTTCTAATTCGCCAGCTTTTCTACTGCCGTAGTTAGTAAAAAACACAAAACCCTGCTGATCTACCTCTTTTAATAGCACCATTCGAGATGAAGGGCGGCCTTCGCTAGTACAAGTTGAAACAGACATTGACTCAGGCAATACAATACCCGTTGTTTCTGCTTCCTTTAACCACGCCTTAAAAAAAGCAATAGGGTCGTCAGTAGTGGTTAATGCTTTGTTCTCGATTAAAACACCTTGCCCCAAGGTGAATGCACAACGAAGTTTAGTGAGTAATGACATAGCGTATCTTAATTAGTTAGATTGAATGAGATCTGAAGTGTATAATTTGTATTTAACCTTGTCGAACTTAATGTCTTTATCTTGATAGCTAAGTTTGAACATTTTATCCTTTTACTCTTTTATTAATGAATCTCATCAATGATGGGAAAATACAGGCGTTTATGAACACACTTGCGCTTTATTTTTATAGAACATTATTGAGTATTATTGAGGTCACATACAATTGAACGAGAATTTTTAGTGTATGCCTAAGTTATTGAATGAAGCCTTTTCAAGCGAAGATATCATTAATATCTTTAATCAAACTTTTTACACTTCTCACCAGACTAAATTAGTACTAGGTGGAAATGAGCCTCTGTACCAACCCGCTAATGAACAGTGTGATTACCATCAAATCATATTTGCCCATGGTTATTTTTCAAGTGCTCTTCATGAGATAGCACATTGGTTAGTTGCTGGCGACAAACGTCGGTTACACCTTGATTATGGTTACTGGTATGAACCCGATGGCCGTGATCAACAACGCCAAGCTGAATTTGAAAAAGTTGAAATAATGCCTCAAGCGATCGAATGGGCATTATCAGTGAGTTGTGGGCTTGAGTTCGATGTCAGTAGTGATAACCTAAGTGGTATTGTTATCAACCGTTTAGCTTTTAAACAAAAAGTATATCAACAAGTTTTAAGTTTATTAAGCAATGGGTTTTCAGCACGTACTAAGACCTTACTATCAGCATGTCAGCAACACTATAAAACACCGGATTTAAGTGTTGAAGATTTTGAATACCAAGGTATGTATCAATTAGTGAGTTAATAAAGCTTATTCAAAAACCATGTACATAGTTAATTAAATAAGATTTATTGAAATTACATATTAGGTGGTTTTTAGAGGTGCATAATGAAGAAAATATTAATAGTCTGTTTAGGTAATATCTGTCGCTCTCCAACAGCTGAAGCAGTGCTTCGGGCGAAAGCTAAATTGCGTGGTATTGATATTGAAGTCGATTCGGCGGGCACCATTGATTATCATCAAGGTAAAGGCCCTGATAGTAGGGCCAAAGCGGCAGGGGAGAAGCGTGGATACAGCTTTCGAGGGATCACTTCTCGTCCTGTTAAAGCTGAAGACTTTGTTCACTTTGATTATATTTTAGCTGCAGATGAACAAAACAAATGCGATTTATTAGCGCGTTGTCCATTACAATTTAAAACTAAAGTGGATCTATTCTTGAGCATGGCCGAAGTTGATGAAATTGAAATACCCGACCCCTATTATGGTGGCGAGCAAGGGTTCGAATTAGTGTTAGATTTGTTAGAAACCGCCAGTGACCAATTATTAGACAAAATAAGTTAATCATTTTATGAGCAATAAAACCTACCATCATGCAGTACAAATTTATTATGAAGACACCGACCACTCTGGTGTGGTGTATCACCCAAACTTTTTAAAGTATTTTGAGCGTGCTCGTGAACACGTGATTGATAGTCAAGTGCTTAATAGGCTATGGAATGAACAAGGGATCGGCTTTGCTGTTTACAAAGCTAATATGATTTTTCAAGATGGGGTAGAGTTTGCTGAAATCTGTGATATTCGCACTCACTTTGAGATTGAAGGTAAATATAAAACGGTATGGCGTCAGGAAGTTTGGCGACCTAATGCAATTAGACCAGCTGTGATTGGTGATATTGAAATGGTCTGCTTGGATAAAAATAAACAACTTCAACCATTACCCTTAGCGATTATTAATTTATTAAACAAAGTGTGATCAAGGTTTTTAATGCTAATTCAATGCGTAAACTTTTTCGTTGATCTCACTTTATAGGTAAAAAATTATATCAATGTTATCTTTCTCCCAAACACCATGGATTAAACTTGCGAAATTATAGTTTATAGGTAATTTTGTGATTTTATAAAGGAGACGAATATGTATTTTGCACAAAATGATCAACGATCATTTCATAGAATGGAACTTAACTTACCTATTAAGATCACCAAAGATGAGATTGAACATGAAGGGCTATGTATCGATTTAAGTAGTACCGGAATGCGTATTTCTTTTTCTGCTGAGTTGCTAAAAACCGATGATATGGTGCATATTCAATTGAACACTGGTGACGAACGTTTCCCTCCTCTTGATGCAGAAGCTAAATTAATTCGTGTGACTGAGCTTGGACCTAGTAATTATACGGCCGCAGTGGAGTTTATATCATTAACGTAATAACGATACATTAGCGTATTGCATTCTTATTACGTTTATTAATGAGTTTCATCATAGCTGCTGATTCATAGCTACTTGTACATAGGTAATAGTTAAATGCCAAGTAATGAAGTCGCATCGCGATAAATAATAGTTTGATTAAGTTTACTCGCACGACAGATTGACATGGTTTGTTGTTTAAAAAAAGTGTGATAAAACTGCCACGGCGTATCTTTGCTCAAGGGATAATGTGAATTGAAATGTATTGCAATGTTATCCTTTAAATTCAATTGTTGAGTTTTTTTAGCCACTGTTTTTGATGGATCACTTTGGTTACCTGTGGTGGTACTGGTAAAGCTAAAATAAAATGTATCTAAACCCAAACTAATCCCTACACCCGTTGCTTTAACGAAAGCTTCTTTCAATGTCCAACATCTAAAAAATTGTTGCTGTTGTTCCACTCCTGTTAATTCACTTAACTGTTTATGTTCTTGTGCTGCAAAATAACGTTTAGTTATCGTCGCAATATTAACTTTACGCAGCGGATCTTCAATATCACAACCAACTTCATCCCCAGCACATATAGCCATAATAATGAGTTGATTATTATGGCTTAGATTAAAACGTATATCATTGTTGTTATTAACTAGGGCAGGTTTACCCTGTGAATTACGGACAAATTCTAATGCGGCGGGCGAACAGTTTGTATAGTGGGATAAGACTAAACGGCATAATGAGCGTGTAATTAAGGCAGTATGTTGAGCTTCTTTATGCTTATATTTTAATAATTTTTCAGATTCTTCTGTTGTTAACAGACTAGTTAAAAATGTGATTGATTGTTGACACAACTTGGTAGGGTCAATAGACCATAAATCAATATGATTAGTTTTTAAGGCATGTAAATTTGAAATAAATGTATCCACTGAGTAGACCTTGTTAGGTAAGGGCAACATTATAAAGTTTATTAAATCTTAGATTAGCATAAATAACTTAAGCCACCATTTTGAAATAAATAGTTAACATATTTATGTTTAATGATTAGGGAGCAACAACACATTGAGCACTGAAAACAGTCAATTTGCTTCGCTAGAAATGAAAAAAGATAGCTAAGCTATCTTTTTTCTAGTCACACCAACAAACTATTATTTATTTAGTTGGTTCAGGACGCTTGAATGAATTAATTTTTTTATTCACTTCACGGCGTTCTTTAGATAATTCAGCACCTGTGATGATGTGGTCATCAACACGATCTTCGTAATCAGACTGCATATTCTTGATGATATTCACAATATCTTCGTGCGTCATACTAGGAGTGATGTATTCAGCTAAGTTTGTTAATAGATCAACACGTTTACGGTTATCACGGATTTTCTTTTCGTTATCAATGATTTCGCGTTTTAATTTATTTTTACGGCGTGTATTTTTTACTAATTCTAGAACGTTACTCATTTATGACACCTTTTGATTTATATACTTAATGACAGTTACATAATAACAAATAGAGCTATTCGTTAAAATCAATTAAGAAATTAATGATTTATATTAATAACTTAATTATACCCAGCATAAACATTTACGAAACAGATTTTTTGATTTAAATGTCGAAAATTGCAAATTATTAGAAGTAACAATAATTTATTGTCGTTAATGACTCCGTCATAAAAATGTCATCCTGAGCTGTTTATATAAAAGTTCACTTACCTGAGGAGCAAACTATGACAGACGTTGCGCGTAAATACTACCTACTCGATACGAACGTTTTATTACATGAACCTTTAGCTATTTATTCCTTTGAAGAACACAATGTTGTTATTCCGATGACGGTTTTAGAAGAGTTAGACCGTATTAAAGATCGACAAAAAGATGTCAGTCGTGATGCCCGTGTTGCGATTCGTTGCTTAGAAAAATTGTTTCAAGATGCAAGCTCAGAGCAAATTACGCAAGGTGTACCAATTGACCACAAAGGAATGTTATTAGGCGGAGTCATTTCTATTTTTGCTGACCACCATGCTTCATTTATGCAGGAAGCTTTCAGTGAAGATGAGCCGGATAATCGCATTATTAATGCCGCATTATATCTGCAACAAAGTAAAGCGCCTGCCAAAGTCGTGTTAGTGACCAAAGACATCAACATGCGCCTCAAAGCAAAAGGGGCGGGACTTAAATGTGTCGAAGATTATAGAACCGATCAATTAATTGAAGATGTCCATTTGTTGAGCAAAGGCTATCAGCAAGTGGAAGGTACTTTTTGGGACAATATAAAAAAATGTGAAACATTCAATCGTGGTGAGGATACCTACCATCAATTAACCTCTGATAAAATAAATGATCCCTATCCGAACCAATATATTGTCGATGAGAAGTATCAATTTGTTGGTAAAGTGACGGATCATCTTAAACATAATATTGAGTTATTAGATATTGGTTATGACCGTTTAATGGGACAGCAAGCATGGGGAGTTAATCCAAAAAATATTTATCAAGGCATGGCGCTTAATGCTCTGCTAGATCCAACCGTGGATTTAGTCATTTTAACTGGACCAGCGGGGTGTGGGAAGACACTTTTGGCTGTCGCTGCAGCGTTAGAACTCGTTATCGAAAAAAAGCAATATGACAAAATAATTGTTACACGTAATACACCCGATGTGGCTGAAAATATCGGTTTTTTACCTGGGACCGAAGAAGAAAAAATGATGCCATGGTTAGCCTCTGTTACCGATACCTTGGAAGTATTACATAAAAATGATAATTGCAGTACAAGCTCAGTTAACTACATAATGGATAAGGCAAATATACAATTTAAGTCGGTCAATTTTATGCGTGGTCGAAGCATTCAAAATAGTTTTGTTTTACTCGATGAATGCCAAAACCTAACCGCCTCGCAACTTAAAACTATTATCACTCGCTGTGGAGAGGGCACTAAAATTGTATGCTCAGGTAATTTAGCACAAATCGACAGCAATTATTTAACCCCAGTCACTTCAGGTTTAACCTATATCGTTGAGCGTTTTAAACAATTCGAAGGCAGTGCAAATATCTACCTTAATGGCGTGATCCGCAGCCGTTTAGCTGAGTTTGCAGAGGAACATTTGTAATAATAAATAACGTTCTTCATGCCGTTAGTTATGTAAACTATGTAATTCCGTATTTTGGTACGGAATTATTCTGTTTATTCACATGATTAAGGTTTTAGTTTGATATTTAACACATTCTCTGGTGCGCTAGTTGTGGACACACCAATTTAGTGGAAGTGGCGTTCGTTACAGACGTCTATCAGTTTACCTTCAATCAGCCTCTTTCAACGAACCTTTCTACACCCCTATTTTAAAGTAACAACATGCCTAACAATGGCATAAGAATAAACGCGAGTAAGGTTTGCATTGTAATAATGGAAGCCATTGATTCGATATCTCCTCCTAATTGGCGAGCTAATATATAAGAAGAGGGAGCGGTGGGCGTTATAAACGCAATAAGTAAAACGGCTGCGGCAACGCCATTTAGGCCGGTATAGGTTATCAGTGCGACTGCTATTAATGGCTTTAACCCGAACTGTATCAGTGATGAGTACACAATCGCTTTGAAGTGACCATGAATAGATTCTAGTTTTAAAGCTGCTCCAACGGCTAATAGCCCAAAAGGTAAAGCAGCTCGTCCTACTATCTCTAGGATATCTCCAGCAATACTCGGAACACCGATACCACTTAAACTTAAAAACCAACCAATAGTGCAACCGATAATCAGTGGATTAAACATAATTGATTTTATAAATTGTAACGTGCCTGTGATCGATGTTTTTCCCCAAATAACAAAAATCGATATACACCAAAGGTTAATCAATACGATCATAAATCCTGCTGCAACTGAGCTCATTGCCACACCCGTTGCCCCATACAAGCTTTGCGCAACAGCAAAGGCGATGTAGGTATTGAAGCGAATACCACCTTGGAACACTGATGTAAAGTTTGCGTTGTCTTCTGTTAGTTTAGGACGCAACAGTATTAATAAAATGGCAGAAACCGTTAAGGTACCAAATATAACTAATAGCATTGAAGCCCAAGGCATACCTGTAATAGATTGCTGGCCAAGTGTTCTAATTAGGAGCGCTGGAAACAGGATAAAATAGGTGAGTTTTTCTATACCTGGCCAAGTATCTTCAGGTAAGAATTTAGTGCGTTTTAAAATAAATCCAAGAATAATAAGCGCTATTATGGGAATTAGTGTGTAAATAAAAGTTATCATTGTTTACTCATTATTTATTGATTTATTGATTTATTGATTTATTGATTTATAGATTATTACTTGATTACAAGAAATAAAAAAAGCTGCTTGTATAGTCGTTCTACTGTCGGGATGTGGGAATATCACGATGTCTCGCATGCTTTATTACGCTTATTACCACGTTATTTATTTTTTTACGTTTTATTCAGTTTATATTTTTGAGTTTACATTTTTTATTTGAATAAATGTTAATTTTTAAGTTATTTTAGTAACAAATTATGCCTCTTTTTTTAACAAAAGTATTGAGGCTTACTATCAATGCATAAACATTAGAGCTGTTCGTAAATTAATTACAATATTGTTCTGCAATTGTTTGTTATTAAGGCGTATTCCACCATTTATAATGGAACTTTTAAACCTTTCCTATCTTTTACGCTGATGTATGATTATTCATTAAAATTTTTTAGAGGAATGTAATATGGCAGATCAGTTACAGCAAAATAAAAGTAATGCTCAAGCGTTTTATGACATGATGTTTAATCAATGTAAACCACGTGAAGCGATTGAATTGTATGCTGGTGATGAATATATCCAGCATAACCCGCATGTTGGAAATGGTAAGGAAGCATTCATTGAATACTTTGAACGCATGGCTAAAGAATATCCGGAAAAGCATACCTATTTTAAACGTGTGATCGCCGAAAATGACTTAGTAGTACTTCATTGTCACCAACTGTGGCCTGGCTCCCAAGATTATGCTGGAATCGATATTTTTAGATTTGACCATAATGGCAAAATAGTAGAACACTGGGATGTATTACAAGTAGTGACGTCTGATTCAAAAAACACTAACGGCTTGTTCTAAGTTCCTGCCATCATCGCTTCTTGAATACCAAAACTATTAATAATTTCTTGAATTTTTGTGTTTGAAAGAGTTTGCTGTGTTAGCGGATCCGCTGTTTGTAAGGCAATATATAATTACAAACAGTTGTTTAAGCATAGTGAAGGAAAAGTAATGAACACATTACATATTGGTGAGTGCGTACTTGATACTGAGCAGATTAAACGGGGCGTGAGTAACGTTGCGTTGCAATTGAATCAAAAATTTAATAATGAAAGCGTGGTTATTATTACCGTGATACCTGGGGGTATAATATTTACAGCTGATTTAGTTCGTGAATTAAAGTTTGATATTAGTATGGATTATATTTCCTGTTTACATACACCGGGAGATAGAAATAATAGCTCAGAGATTATATTTCATCATAATATTAATTTAAAAAATCAACATGTTGTATTGATTGATGATGCCATTGAGTCCGGCGGCACCATGAAACGAATTTGCCAATTTCTAACAGATAATTTTGAACTTAGCTCTTTATCGATTGCTACACTTTTCGTTAAACCGGGGCGAGTTTTGATTCCAGTTGAACAATACTACGCTGTCGAAATGGATAATGATGATTTGCTGGTGGGTTATGGTTTACCTTGGCAGAATAAGTTTCGTAACATTCCCTATATTTCAAAGTTAATTAAATAATTCTATCGCTAAAAAATTCAACACGAGTTTAATATAAGCTTAATTCCAAAGGCTTTCTTGTTAATAACTTTCTTACTTATAAAAGGTGGAGATATGTTCGAAAAGATTAAAGCCCAAACAAATATAAGCTATTTTTACATAAATACAGAGTTGGCAGGTAAACCAACTCTGTTATACGAAGTCTTAATACCAAATAGTGCGAAGTATTAATCCTAAATTGCAACTGCTAGTTTGTTTTTAGTATTTAATTGCATGTAACTTAATGCCCACATTATAAAGCCACCAAAAAATAAGACAGCAGCAACATAACCAGTTTGGTTGGGTTGTGCACCCTGTGCAATGGCCATTCCACCTACCCAAGGTCCGATAGCATTCGCCACATTAAATGCACATTGAACTAGTGCGCCAATCATGGCATGCCCATCGGGTGATACGTCCATTAATAATGTTTGAATCAAAGTAGCTAAACCAATACTGCAACCAATTAAGAAAATAACGGCGTATAACTGCCAAATATTATGACTAGCGTTGACGTAGGCGATAGCAAATATAATCGCGCAAATTAAGCTTAAACCAGTGGCTTTGATAGCAGAAACATCTGCCGCTTTACCCAAGAAATAATTGCCTAAAGTACAACCGATACCGAACATAACCATTGCAATCGAAATAGTGTAAGCAGGTGTTTGAGTAACATCTAGGATCGTGTCAGCAATGTAGGTATAAATACAAAATACGCCACCAAAACCAATGATCACAATACCTAGAATCGACCATACTAATTTATCTTTTAATACACTGAATTCATTGATCAAGTTAGACGGTTTACTGTTGTCGATGTTAGGTACTACTTTATAGACAAATAATAACGCAATCAGTGATAAAACGGATGCACCACCTAGGCAGTAACGCCAGCTTAGGTTTTGTCCAACTAACGTGACTAATGGTACGCCAACAATGGTTGCAATGGTTAATCCCATAAATATTTTAGACATAAAAGAGGCGCGTTTTCCCTTTGGGGCAATATCTGCAGCCAACAGAATTGCGGCCCCAAAATATGCACCGTGCGGCAAGCCACTTAGAAAACGAAAAAATATTAATTGATTTAACGAATTTGACAGGGCACTTAATCCGTTGGCAATAAACATTAATGTTAAGAAAATAAGTAATGCTTTACGTTTACGCATGTTAGCAGTGGTTAACATTAAGATAGGAGCGCCTACTACAACGCCCATTGCATAAGCACTAATAGCGTAACCAGATTGTGTCGGGGTAACATTAAAGGTTTCACTGATTAAAGGCAGCATTGGCATCATAGAGAATTCGGTTAACCCTAAAATAAAGGTCCCTAACGCCAATACGAACATAATTGCAGTTCTATTTAGTGGTTGTGTTGTGTTAGAAAAAATCATGAATATCCTTGCAGGGATGCTTACTTATGACACTCATCTATTAACAGGAGCACTGATCGTGAACTCAATTGATAGAATGTTAAAAGTAATGATGTAATAAAGCGCGTATGTTAAATCTTAATGTGATCTTAGTCACTCATAAACTGTGTTTTATTACATAATTTTTTATCTAGAAGGGCTGGCTTTGTTTGTTACTTATTTTTCTATATTCCGATATGTCAGTATTTCTTGATTCTAGGTTCTAGGTTCTAGGTTCTAGGTTCTAGGTTCTTGATTCTAGGTCTAGGTTCTAGGTTTTATTTTTTATAGCGAGGGTTAAGCTGTTCATAATGTTTTGTTTTATCTGTTTTAGGAATGACACCATATAATGCACTTTAATTATCAATATATTTTATAAACTGATTCAATTTTATCGTTATTATAAAATATTACTTAAAGGATTAAACTTTATTTCAAGTTGTGAAACGCTTAAAAGCAGTGTTTAGAGTAACTCCATTGCACCTAATCGTTGAACTCAATATCTAATAAGTAAGGAAAAAATATGTTTAAGAATTTTGGTTGGATAGTAGAAGCAAAGTTAAATGCAGGGCAGTTAGAACAATTCAAAGCGGTAATGAACTCTCAAGTCAATAGAGCGCTCACAGAAAAAGGTACCTTAAATTATCAGTATTATATGTCTGATGATGGTGACATTATGGTCTATGAAAGGTTTGCGGATGCTGATTCTTCACACGAACATATTGAAAACTGGGATGCTCATGCAGAGCGATGGTTGGCTGCTGCTCCTGCTACTCGTATGGTGCATTTAGGTGATTTGCCCGATGACGTTAGAGAACGGCATGCAGTTCTTTCGCCTCTATGGTTAAAACCCTTCGGCGGTTTTGCTCGTGAACAAGCTGAAAGCAGTCTTATTGAAAAAGATGGCAATACTAGTTTTGAGAACTTTGGTTGGATTGTAGAAGCAAAATTAAACGAAGGGCAATTAGAGGCTTTTAAAGCAGTAATGAACTCGCAAGTTGACAGGGCTAAAGCAGAAGAGGGTACATTGAATTACCAGTATTACATGTCCGATGATGGTGACATTTTAGTATATGAGCGTTTCAAAGATCTGGAAGCCGCTTATATTCACATTGAAAACTGGAATGACCACGCTGAACGTTGGATTGCAGCTGCGACACCAACCAGAATGGTACATTTAGGTGATTTGCCACAGGCACTTCGAGATAAACATGCGGCACTTTCTCCATTACTATTAAAACCACTCGGCGGCTTTGCTAAGTAGACGATTTAAGCTCGTGTAATCTAATGTTTGAAATGCATTTGGCAGATTCAACATTGAAAGATACGAGGCTATTCAAATGGTAATGTCTGACAATGCTTATTACTTTGTGGAAATAGGCTTTGTCAGGTTGATTGTCATTGTAACGGGCTGATTATTAGTAGCCATTCCCAGTCAGTGCAAGAGACGATAATATAGCAATGCTAACTGATAAAAAATTAAACAGAAAAAGAATCAAATGGCTTAATTGCTGGCGTTTAACTTTTCTAGCTCAAGTCTTTTTGCTTCTTTTATTGCATTCTTTTGATACTTTAATTCTTTTACTTTAATCTTATTGTTTCTATCACGACTTTTTTTAATTAAATCGTTATCTAATTGATGTTGTTGGGATTTAGCTAATTTATCGTATAACACTACGTTGACTGAGGCAGCTAAATTCATACAACCTATGGTTGGAATGTACACCACGGCATCGGCTTTATTAATCACCTGTTGCTTAATGGTGCCATCTTCAGGACCAAATAAATACATCGCATTTTCTGGGTGCTCAAAATTTGGTAACGGGATTGCACCTTCAATCAAATCAACGCAAACTAATTTCATGCCTGGCTCTAAGGCAGTTAATAAGTCTTCATAATGTACTAGAGGCACTATTTCATGAACTTTTTGTGTATCTGCCGCTAAACGCACTGCACGATTAAATCTATCACCGGAATAAACGACTTTTTGGGCGTCATAACAGCCTGCTGCACGCATTGCGCCGCCAACATTAGATGAGCTTTTCGGATTAGTGAGGGCAATGATAGTGCGCGTTGTCGAATCTGTTACTGATGTTGTTTTATTTTCTGACATAACTTTATAACCATAACTTTTATGTAGTCACATTTGAACGTGTTAAATGGGGATATAAGCGGAAACAATAGTTTGTTTGGCTATCAAAGCAATGGCTTAATAGTGCGACTTATTGTATCGGTTTATTTAAAATTTCAGTGCTTTGTTTAAGCGTGCTTGCTTATTATATGGCACTGCATCTATTTTTTACTAGCTGTCTATTGTTTTAACTATAAGATTTTATATTTAAAGTCTTATAGTAAATACTTTTTATTAGATATTTTATGCTAGCCGCTACAGCTAGCACATCCAAAATAGTAAACTATAGCGCTTCGATTTGACCTAGTGATTCTGTAAATTCAGACAAACCTAACTCGATATCATCTTCATCACCTACCCAGTTAAGACCAACAATCACATCGTCTTCAACCAAGTCTTCAAGCCAAAATTCGAACCACTCAGCAAGTGGGATAGATGCTGGTACATAATCATCCCATTCTTCAATACAATGTATTTTTGCAAGAGCTTCAGAAGACCATAATGGCATTACTTCAGTTTCTTCGTAATTCATTGAGTCCATCACAACCCAATCACCACTCGCTTTGTCTTGCAGAGCCCATAAAAGTTGACTTTCTTTAACGTCATCTTGGAATTTTTCTAATGCGGCTGTGTTTTCAGTCATGGTGCTTCTCTCTTATCATGAAATGGTAGAACTAAAAACGCTTAGTATACGGGTTAAGTTAATAATTGATAGTGACAAATAGTGACGATTTTTTGCCTTTATAGCTTGTGTATTTTTACTCAATGAAGATGAACGCCTATAGGTTGTTGTTTTTATTTCTGGCATAATCGCGCTGACTTTAAAAGGAAAAATAATGGAATTATTGCAATTAACACATTTTGGAAAAACATTAAGACTCGAAGCATCGATGGCAGGGTGGCAACAATTGTATTGGGGCGAACAAATTGTTTCGCAAATTAGTGCTAGTGAATTTGCACAGGGCAAACGTTCACACCAATTTGAAATGCGTCAGCATAGAGCGACTAAAGAAACAACACAAGACCAGTTGTCTTTGGATAAGGCAAGCCCAAATAACGAGATATTCGATGCTGCCCAATCAGACAATGAATCAGACCAATCCAGTGTGCGTATTATTACCTGCCAGTTAGATGTTGACGTTGTTTGGCAGCCTTTTTTAGTAAGTTATTCGTTTTATGTTGATCAACAGCTTGTGGCCCAAGATTCGCGTAATGAAAAAGATATTGAACAACAAACTCCGGTTAAAGTGGTTGCCGACCCTAAAAAGTTAAGCCTGATAGGAATAGGGTCTTTAGCACTGAAATTATTTAAGAGTGCAAAACTGATTAAAGTCGTGCTCGCTGGCGCAAGTATCGCGGCATACAGTTGGTTCTTTTCTTTTCAATTCGCAGCTGCATTGATCGCCTGTTTAGTGTTTCATGAGTACGGGCACATACGAGCAATGCAATACTTTGGAATGAAAACAAAAGGTATCTATTTAATCCCTTTTGTTGGCGGACTTGCGGTTTCCGATGAAAAAATTAATACCCGCTGGCAAGATGTGGTGATTTCTATTATGGGGCCAACTTTTGGCCTGATCATGTCGATTGTTTGTGTGATCATCTACTGGCTAACGGATAGTACGTTTTTTGCGGGGCTAGCGGCATTTAATGCACTTTTGAACCTATTTAATTTACTACCTATTTTACCGTTAGATGGTGGACATATTTTAAAAAGCATTAGTTTTTCAATGAATAGCAAAGTGGGGTTATTAGCCTGTGTTGTAGGCGCTGCTGCCGGTGTTTTCATTAGTTACGCATTGGGGTTAGCTTTATTAGGTTTTATGCTTTTGATCGGGAGTGTGGAAATCATCTTTGAATGGAGAGCAAGGTTTAACAGTCATTTATTACCTTTAGACCGTTATGGTCAGATCTTTTCAACCGCTTGGTATTTACTGACCGTAGCTGGACTAGTGGGTATTATTTTTTACTTTGCAAAAACGGGTGACCAATTATTATCCTTACCGTTAATGATATTAGGTAGCTAACTGTTTTACAAAACACAATCTTTTTTAAATCGTATATGCTATTACCTGCAATGAAAAACTAAAATAGTTTCAATAAATTGCATAATTTTTTACTCTTATAACTATTTTCTATATTCTATTTGAATTTATTACTGCATATTTATAGAATAACTCTGCATAATAGCTTCAATTATTTATATCCTGTGACTTTGTAAGGAAACACATGAACAATAAAAGACTAACTCACCTTAAGGCTCTTGAGGCTGAATCAATTCAAATTATGCGTGAAGTAGCCGCTGAATTTGATAACCCGGTTATGTTATATTCGATTGGTAAAGATTCATCTGTTTTATTACACCTTGCGCGTAAAGCATTCTACCCAGGCAAAATCCCTTTTCCTCTATTACATGTTGATACAGATTGGAAATTCAAAGAAATGATCGAATTTCGTGATAATCTTTCAAAAAAATATGATTTCGATTTATTAGTTCATAAAAATCCTGAAGGCATTGCGATGGGTATGGGACCATTTACTCATGGTTCTGCAAAGCACACTGATGTGATGAAAACACAAGGTCTTAAGCAAGCACTAGACCATTATGGTTTTGATGCCGCCTTTGGCGGCGCTCGTCGTGATGAAGAGAAGTCTCGTGCCAAAGAACGTGTTTATTCTTTCCGTGACAAGAAACATCGTTGGGATCCTAAAAATCAACGTCCAGAATTATGGAATATTTATAACTCTAAAGTAGACCGTGGTGAAAGTATTCGTGTTTTCCCACTTTCTAACTGGACTGAGCTTGATATTTGGCAATACATCTACCAAGAACAAATTGAAATGGTGCCTTTGTATTTCTCTGCACCGCGTCCTGTTGTTGAACGTGATGGTTCTTTAATTATGGTGGATGATGAGCGTATGCCACTTGAAGAAGGTGAAGTACCTCAGATGAAAAATGTGCGCTTCCGTACATTAGGATGTTACCCATTAACGGGTGCAATCGAATCTGAAGCGAAAACATTACCAGAAATCATTCAAGAGATGCTGTTAACAACAACATCTGAGCGTCAAGGGCGAGTAATCGATAACGATTCTGCTGGTTCGATGGAAAAGAAAAAAATGGAAGGTTACTTTTAGGCCATTGCTTAAATAACCCTGTCCTATAAAGAGTTAAGGAAAAAAAATGACTAACGATACAAATCTAATCGCATCGGACATCGAAGAATACTTACGCGTTCATGAGAACAAAGACATGATGCGCTTTATTACTTGTGGCAGCGTAGATGACGGTAAATCAACATTAATTGGCCGTTTATTATATGACAGCAAGATGATCTTTGAAGATCACATGGCTGCCATTGAAAAAGATTCTAAAAAATTCAATACCACTGACAATACTTTTGACCTAGCGTTATTAGTAGACGGTTTACAATCAGAGCGAGAGCAAGGTATTACCATTGATGTTGCATACCGTTACTTTGCAACCGAACAACGCAAATTCATTATTGCAGATACACCTGGACATGAACAATATACGCGTAACATGGCGACTGGTGCATCTACTTGTGACTTAGCGATTATTCTGATTGATGCGCGCCACGGTGTGCAAGTTCAAACACGTCGTCATTCTTACATTTGTTCTTTATTGGGTATTAAGCATGTTGTTATTGCTATCAATAAAATGGATGCAGTGGATTACGATCAGGAAGTATACAAAAAAATCAAAGCGGATTACCGCGAGTTTGCTAAGCAATTAAATATTACAGATGTTCGTTTTGTACCTATTTCAGCACTTAAAGGTGACAATGTAGTAAACCAAAGTGAAAATATGCCTTGGTATCCAGGCTCTCCATTATTACGTTTACTTAATACAGTTGAAATTAGCAGCAATGCAAATGATCAATTCCGTTTAGGTGTGCAATATGTAAATCGTCCAAACTTAGATTTCCGTGGTTTTGCAGGTACCATTGCGTCAGGTGAAATCCGTATTGGTGATACGATTGAAGCACTTCCTTCAGGTAAACAAAGCAAAGTAAAAGAGATTGTTACGTTTGACGGTAACTTAGATGTTGCTTACCAAGGTATGGCGATTACGCTAACACTTGAAGATGAAATTGATATCAGCCGTGGTGACATGATTGTTCGTCCACATGAAAAACCTCAGTCGACTAAAACTTTTGAAGCAGATGTTGTTTGGATGGATGAAACGTCACTAAAAGTGGACCGTGAATACATCATTAAAGTAGGTAGTAATGCGACGGTTGGTTGTGCTACTTCAATTAATTATCAAACAGATGTTAATACGATTGAGCAGAAGCCTACTACACAATTGGCTTTAAATGAAATTGGTAGCTGTAATTTTGAAGTTGCAAAAGAAGTTCAATTTGATGCTTACTCAGAAAACAGAGCAACGGGTGCATTCATCATTATTGACCGTTTAACCAATGGTACTGTTGGTGCTGGTATGATTAAACGACCACTTGACGCTAAAGTTTCTCCTAAAACTGCTTACAGTGATTTTGAAGTCGAATTCAATACCCTCGTTCGTAAGCATTTCCCGCATTGGGAAGCAAAAGATATCCTGAAAGGGTAACACACTAGAAAGTGTTCAGTTGACAGTTTACCCTGACTTCTGAACACGCCTCATTGATGGCGTATTCATGACATTCCAATCTTATTTTGTACTTGCCGTTTTCATTTTTACCATCATCGGTTTAATTAAATTTCAACAACGCCCAAGTTTAGTGTTTGGTGTGGCATTGTTATCTCTCTTCTCCACGCAAATGGTCAGCACAGACCAAGTTATTAAAAGTCTCTCCAATCAAGGTTTACTGACATTAATATTATTAATGTTATGTTCTATTGCCCTTGAAAAAACTCGATTATTACGTTTAGTTGCCATGAAGGTGATTCGACCCAATTACAGTGCAACATGGTTACGTTTATTTAGTTTTACCGTTGTATCATCTGCCTTTCTTAACAACACTGCCGTTGTATCAACCATGCTAGCACCCATTCGCAACAACCCTAATCATTCCGCCAGTAAGTTATTAATACCACTATCTTATGCAGCTATTCTAGGGGGGACTTTAACGTTAGTAGGTACCTCAACCAACTTGATTGTTAATAGTTTAGTCTTAGATGCTAATTTACCTTCACTTGGTTTTTTTGATTTTACATTGGTAGGGTTAGCACTGGTTATTACTTGTGGGATTACGCTATATTTTTGCCGTTCACTGTTACCTAATCACAAAATAAAAAGCAGTAAAGCCCAGTCTTACTTTATTGAAGCAAAGGTTAGCCCTGAGTCTAGTTTGGTCGGTAAAAGTATTGATCAAAATGGATTACGTCATTTACAGTCTTTATTCCTAGTCGAAATAATGCGTGGGGATTCACAGCTAACGGCCATCACTCCCAATGAAGTGATACAGGCTAATGATAAATTAATTTTCAGTGGCGATATATCGAAAGTGAGTCAATTACGTTTATTTGATGGTTTATCTATTTTTGCCGAAAATAGTGGCTTACCATTAGGGAATTTACGAGAAGTCGTTGTTCGTTCTGAAAGTATTTTAAATGGTAACACCTTAAAATCAGTCGGCTTCCGTTCTTTGTTTGATGCCGCGGTTGTGGCCATCAAACGAGATGGTGAAAAAGTATCTGGTAAAATCGGTAAACTAAAAATTAAACCTGGTGATTTTTTAGTTTTAGCGGTGGGTGAAGATTTTAAGTCTCGTCGAAATATCCGTAAAAACTTTATACTCCTGTCAGACGTAGAGTTAGATTCTCGTTTGTCGGGTAAAAAAGAAATATTAGCGATTGTAGGGTTTATTGTTGCTATTGCTTTAGCTGCGATGGGTATTCTTCCTTTGTTTAAAACCGTATTATTACTACTTGGTGTTTTATTGCTCAGTGGATGTGTAACAACCAATGAGTTACTAAGGCGTTTTCCAACTGACATTTGGTTGATCATATCTTCTGCTATTGTATTGTCATATGCACTACAAAACAGTGGTGTGATCGAAGTATTTAATCAAGTGATGAGTGAAAATTCGTACTTATTTAGTCCGTTAGTAGCTTTAATTGTTGTTTATGCGCTGACATTATTGCTAACTGAATTAGTGACCAACAACGCAGCTGCAGCATTAATTTTCCCAATTGCTTATGGCCTTGCTACTAGTATTGACGCGAATCCGATTGCCTTTATTATGGCAGTTGCTTTTGGAGCGAGTGCTAGCTTTATTAGCCCTTATGGATATCAAACTAATTTAATGGTATTTAACGCCGGACAATATAAGCTGAATGATTTTATCAAGATAGGTGTGCCTGTTAGCATTGTTTACAGCATCACCTGTGTGACTTCCATTGTGTTTGTATTTGGCTTGTAATTATTTTAAAAACTTACTCATTTATTTTCAGCATCTCTAAATAAGATATAAGACTGAAGTTTAAAAACATTAAGAGAGAATTAATATGAACAACCCCTATATAGAAAAAGATGTTGATGGCGAAAAATCATCGGATGTAGTTTGGCATCAAGCAAGCGTCTCTCATCAAGATCATTGTCACTTAAATGGCCATAAAGCCGCAGTGTTATGGTTTACCGGGTTAAGTGGATCAGGCAAATCAACAGTTGCTAATGCAGTGGATTTGATGTTGTTTCAGCATCAAGCTAAAACTTACGTATTAGATGGTGATAATGTACGCCATGGTTTGAATGGCGACCTGGGTTTTTCAGATAAAGATCGCGTGGAAAATATCCGCCGAGTAGGTGAAGTTGCTACGTTATTTGCTGATGCGGGGTTATTAGTGTCGACGGCTTTTATTTCACCCTTTGTTGCCGATCGCGAAATGGTTCGTTCACAGTTACCTGAAGGTCAGTTTATTGAAGTGTTTATCGATACTCCATTAGCGGTGTGTGAGTCACGTGACCCAAAAGGTTTATATAAAAAAGCACGTGCAGGTGAGATAAAAAACTTCACGGGTATTGATAGTGCCTATGAAAAACCCGTTAATCCTGAAATACATGTGCAAACTGATCAAAAATCTATACAAGCCTGCGCTCAACAAGTAATTGATTACTTAAAAGAAAATGAGTATTTATAATGCATTATGATGTCTTTAATGGTGATGCAGATGGCATTATATCTTTAATTCAATTGCGCCTTAGTAATCCTATACCCGCAACCTTGGTGACCGGTGTTAAAAGGGATATTCAATTATTGAAAAAGATTGAAATAGCAGCACAGGATACTGTCACCGTGTTGGATATTTCAATGGAGAAGAATAGTGCCTCTTTAATTGAAATGTTAAATAAAGGGCATGATGTATTTTATGCGGATCATCACCGTTGCGGTGATATTCCTGGCAATAAAAACTTAACTGCCCTAATAGATCTCGATGCAAATACTTGTACTGCTTTGATAATTGATCAGCATTTACAGGGGAAATTCCATAGTTGGGCTATTTGCGCAGCCTACGGAGATAACTTAATTGCTAAAGCAGATCGGCTTGCAATAGCTGCAGGTTATGGTCAACAGCAAAGAGCACAATTACAAGAGTTAGGTACGTTAATTAATTATAATGGTTATGGTAGTCACTTATCGGATCTGCATTATGATCCTGCTGAGTTATACCGTTTGCTGTTAAATTACTCCTCTCCCTTTGATGTGATAGCTGATCCAAACTCACCATTTTCCAAGCTGCAATCTGCTTACCAAGAAGATCTTGATAAGGCATTAGCGATTTCATCGCAATACAGCTCAGCATTATTAAGTATTTTTGAATTACCAGACCAAGCTTGGTCTCGCAGAATTAGTGGTGTTTTCGGTAATTTATTAGCCAATCAACAACCTGATAGTGCCTTTGCCGTATTAACTGAGAACTCAGACAAAAATTATCTCGTTTCACTTAGAGCGCCGCTTAATAATAAACAAGGTGCTGGTGATATTTGTAGTCAATTTGAAACTGGAGGGGGTAGGGCTGCCGCTGCGGGTATTAATAATTTATCGAGAAATGAGTTATCACGGTTTATTGAATTAGTAGAGTTACAGTATAAAAGTTAATGCGATAAAGCGTTTATATAAGTGCTAGCTATAAAAACCATGTATAAAAAACCTAGCTGTACAAGCTACTACCTGATAAAGCATAGGTAGTAGCAGACAAGTCTATGCCCGACTGTTTATGCTTTTTAGCTATTTTAATTTTTAGTAATTTCAATTGATAACTATTAATTTACTTTTATGAAAGTATTAAGGTTTCCGACAAACAATCTGTGCAATCGCTCGGTCAGGGTTGTGCTGGATGCCTTCAAAGTAAAATAATATTTCCCAATCTTGAAAAAGTGATTTGAGTTCACCTTCTTTTAATAAAAATTGCTCGCTATTTGGTCGCCCAAATTGTTTGTTTTGTTTAGTGAATGTTTCATAAATGACAAAACCACCGGCTTTAACTGATTTTTTTAGCGCATCAAATAATGGTCGATGTAAGTACCTAAAAATTATCACACCTTGCAATTGCATTTTACTGAGTTTGATTGCATCATTTTGTGTCTCAGATTCAAAGTCAGCACACCAAATATTACCCTGAGCAACATCTTCATGTGTAACTAAATGATCTAGATGCAGTTGTTGAATATCGGCAAACAACATATCAATGTTATGTTGCTTTAAATACAAACCATTTTGGCCTTTACCACAGGCTAAATCGAGCACTTGTCCTTGCTCAGGTTTGAAAAGATGTTGATGGTCTTGTAATAATTGCGCACTTACCATTATTTAACCTTACTTGCCGTTAATATATTTTGTTTGATAAATCTTATTTGATTTACTTCAATGTCATTTACTTTATCGTCATTTACATAGGATAAATCACTGTAATGCCTCAATAAGTTCTTTTACGTTTTTAAGTGCTATGATTTTTTGGTCACCTTTAACAAATTGTTGCATTGACGCATGATAGGCAACTGAGGGAATGAATATTTGTTTTTTACCATGGCTTAAGGCTTCTCGTACGCGCGGTACAATTTGTGGAATTTGACGTAATTCACCGGTTAAGGCTAATTCACCAATAAACACTGCATCGCTAGGTAAGGGTTTAGAGTTAATAGAGCTGAGTAACGCAGCAGTCACCGCCATATCCGTTGATGTTTCTGAATCAGCCATTTTTAAACCACCCACTAAACTGATATTAATATCGTAATAGGTGGGAATTCCGCCGTGTTTTTTTAATACGGCGGTAATTAATGATAAACGACTGTAGGAAACACCAATACAGTTACGAATAGATTTTTCACCTTCAACTTCAGTCGCTAATGCTTGAATTTCGATTAATAAATTTCGAGCGCCATCTTTAATCACTGAGATAGCAGAACCTTCAAAATGTTCTTCACTACCTGATAAAAATAAACGACTTGGATTATCAACGGAGCGCATACCTTTTTCAGTCATTTGAAAAATACCTACTTGCTCGGTATCACCAAAACGGTTTTTATCTGCACGTAAAATACGCACTGATGCATCATTAACCTCAATATGTATGGCAGTATCGATAATATGTTTAAGCGTTTGTGGTCCAGCCATTTGTGAGTTCTTGTTCACCTGGCCAACTAAAATTAATGTTATGCCGTGCTGCTTACACAATCGGTTTAATATTTTTGCACAGGTTTTAACTTGTGTTACGCCACCAGCTGAACCATCAACAGAACTAGATTCAAATGCTTGTATTGAATCGGCAATTAAAAAACGTACGTTATTTTCAATACATTGGTCTACGATATCTTCAATACTGTCGGTGTCAGATAATAAAAAATTAGCTTCATTAAAATTTAAGTTTAAACGTTCGATACCGCGTTTTGCCCATTGGCTTAAACTTTCTTCTGCTGTGACATATAAAGTGGACATAGTTTGTGACATAACTGATGCCACTTTAGTGAGTAGGGTGGTTTTGCCTGAACCCGGATCACCGCTGATCAATACCACTGAACCTAATGTAATACCATCACCTAATACACGGTCTAATTCACTTAAACCAGTAGAAACACGTTGTGCATTTTCTACTTGTACCGATGAAATTCGCTTTACACCATTGGTGGTTACACCCGCGTATCCACCTGCTTGGTTACGATTGATAGCTGCATTAACAGATTTAGTGGTACTTGATGCTTCACGGAATTCAGTGATCGTGTTCCAAGCTTTACATTCCCCACATTGACCTTGCCATTTGGTATAGTCTGCTCCACAGTCACTACATACATATGAAATTTTTGTTTTTGCTTTTGCCATTATAGGTTCCGTATTTTAAAGCTGGTGTTGTTAATAAATAGTCAGCGTTTGAAGTCGCTATTCTTTTAAAGTCTGTCGTTCATATAAAGTCTGCTTAGATAAGTATTATTCATCTAACGCTATATTTTCATTAAATAATTTAATCGCTTGGTTTGATTTAGCGTAGTCATAACCATGAGAAGTTAAATGACGTAACGCTTTACTCTTTTGCTTTTGATCGTCGATAGATACTCTGAATTTTTTAGAAAGTAATAAACATGCTTCGTCGAGATCGTTAAAGCTAGGCGTTGGAAAGTTTTCATTATGTGATTCAATGGCTAATGCAATATCACTAAAATTATGACCTTTGGCCTGTAAAAATCCCATCGCTTTTTGCTTTAGATGCTGAGTGACAATTGCCTCATTATATTTGTTGTCTAATAGTTGTTGCGCAGCATCAATATAATTAAACACATTTTCATCAAGCGTTTGTTTAATCAAACGTTCACTGATCCCTTTCTGTTTTAAGTCTTGTTTAATGCGTGTTTCACCATAACCTTTATTGCGAGAACTACGTAAAAAAGATTCAGTAAAACGTTGATCATCAAGATAATTATAATCTAAGCATTCATTAATGACCGCATCAATCCAGTCTTGATTGTCGGTTTTACGTTGTAATTTTTTTAATAACTCAGCTTGGCTATGATCTCGACGGGATAGATGCCAAAAAGCACTACGACGTACGCCTTCAATATCCTTTGCTATCTTAATGGGTTTATTAGCAAACATAATTGACTCACTTAAGTGTGTTTATATACAGTATAACGTTGTTGTGTGGAAAATTATACGCGCTTGTTTAGATGACATAAAATCAATGCCATCAAAGGACTTGTATTGCCAAAAGATCCCCCTATAATATGCGACCCCATTTGGGATAAATAATAAGCGGGTTCCCTCACCCCGTTGTCATATATAAAAAGGTACAATATGTTATCACTTTCAAACACGCAAATTCGCCGTGCTATTACGCTATTGGTTGGATTTCACATCATTATAGTTTGTGCTAGTAATTACCTAGTTCAGCTACCTTTTACTTTATTCGGTTGGCATACAACTTGGGGCGCATTTAGTTTCCCTTTTGTATATTTAGCAACAGATTTAACAGTAAGAATCTTTGGTCAGAAAGATGCTCGTCGCATCATTTTTAAAGCAATGTTACCCGCATTGATAGTGTCCTACGTGATCGGTGTTTTATTCCATCAAGGCGTATTTCAAGGTATGGACGCACTGGCTGAATATAATAGCTTTGTATTGAGGATTGCAGGGGCAAGTTTTGCTGCGTATCTTTTTGGACAGCTTTTAGATATTAAGGTATTTGCAAATCTGCGTTTAACTAAAAGCTGGTGGGTTGCACCTACCGCATCAACTTTATTAGGTAACCTTCTTGATACCCTAGTCTTCTTCTCACTCGCCTTCTATGCATCAACGGACAGTTTCATGGCTGAAAATTGGCCTGAAATTGCAATGGTGGATTATGGATTTAAACTATTAGTTAGTTTGTGTTTATTCCTACCTGCCTATGGTGTGCTATTAAAAGTATTAGAGAAGCGGATCATCAAATTACCTGCACAATCAGCCATTGCATAAGAATCGTTAAGGTTTAGCAAGGTTTTACTCTGAATTTAGTTATAGATTCAGAGTAAAACATCAGAGGTTCAAAGGGAGAGCCTCTTGATGTTTATATTCACTCTATTTTTCTATTTTACTGAAAGACGTAATAAATCCGCTATTCAATCAAGAGACTATTTAATTGAGCCCTATTTAACTTAGCCTCTATTAAACTAGGTCGCTATCTAAATATGCTCTTAAGCAGAATATCTATTTTCTAGTTCTTGCCAATCTTCATCTAACCAACTATCTGGTTTTGGCCAATGTTCTGGTGGTAATGTTAGAGCGAAGTGTTTGATATCACTTAATCGCTCACCCTCAAAAATATTATCGAGTACTAATAATGACTGAGGTGCAGTAATTATCGTTATGTTGTCGCTTGGTTTTAACAAAGTACTAGGATCAATTTGATCCTGTTGACTTTGATAGTCATAAATAACTCTGATCAGATTGGCTTTACAATGAATATTAGGGCTTTCTGTATCTGAGTTTGATTGTAATAATAAAAAATACAGCAACCCGCCATGTTCAGGTTCTTTAAAACATTTAACTGCCATCACTTGAAATGATTCTTTGCACACTTGTTGTGCTTTTATATCTGCATTTACTAATGTATATAAATTATCTGATTCAGCTAACCACTTTCTCGTTGAATTAATAGCAAAGGTGGCAGCTAATACGATGGCGGTTGGGAATATAAAGGCTGCATACTGGCTACTTATTCCGATATCCAAAGGACTAAAACTAGCCAGTAATAAGCTAGATACGAACCAAATGATACAAAAAGCAGCGAGAGAAAATACCCAAAATACTGCTGTATTTAATGCGGCTTTCAAGTAACGCTTTTGAGGAACGGGTAAAGTACTGAGAATGTCAGTTAATTGTTTGTGCTCGTGTGTTGATATTTTTTGTAATGTTTTATTTTGCGTTAGCACGTAATTTATTCCGTGAAAGGAGAGAGGCTTTGATCGCCTCTCTGAATTTATTTATTGTCTTTATTGGTTTTTTTATCTTTTGTCTCATCACGTACAAACTTGATCTCAGAAAAACCCATACGTTCAAATTCATTTGCACGATAATTTTTCATTATTCCTTGGCCACGCGAGCTCATTTCTAGCTGTTTTTCCATTGCCCAAAATGATTTTAAATCAACACCTTCTGCCGCTGCAACCGCTTCAAAAATATCAAAGTGTTGGCTAAAAGAAAATGAGATTGTTTTTTTGGTGCCTTGGTAAAAATAGGTGACTTGACGTGCCATAGAATTATTCCAATAAATAAAAAAAGAGGATTTTAGCACAGCTTGAAGTGTTGCTATAACTACCTTTTTCGATTTAATCAAATTACTTTTTTTAATAAATTTGAGCTAAGACTCTGAAAAGCCGTTAATAACGCGTATTTTTGTCATTTTGTATTAATTTATTGGTGTAAAATTAAAGTAACAATAAAATTAATTATCCAGAGAAGGGGTGTGCTAAAAAACACATTTCTTTCAACTTAAAGGTCAACTATGTCGCTTAACCTCTCACACAATAACTTAATGTCTTTAGCAGATTATACTTTTAAAAAGTATGCATCGAACACCTTTGTGACAAATGTAGGAGAAGAAGGATTCACCTATCAGCAAGCAGGAGAAAAAGTTATTCAACTGCAAGCAATGTTCAAAGATTTAGGGATAAAACAAGGCGATAAGGTAGCGATATGCAGTGAAAATATGCCACATTGGGGCATAGTGTACCTCGCAATAACTGCAATGGGAGTTATTGCTGTTCCTATTTTGCCTGATTTTCATAGTAATGAAATTCATCACATTATTAAACATTCGCAGGTGCAAGCTATTTTTGTTTCAAACAAAATATGTACACGTCTTAATGAAGATGATTTTAGTTCTAGCCTTTCTTATGTTTTTTCACTAGAAACCTTAGATATATTAGAGGATAAAACGCCTAAGCATTCAGATTTGTTTATTAAAGGCGCAGAAACTATTGCGCAGATGAAAGATAAAGCCATACAGTTTGCAAAGCAGAAAAAGCTCTTAAAAATGAGTGAAATTGATAATTCGTTAACCATCAATCCAAACGATGTTGCAGTTATCATTTACACTTCAGGCACAACCGGACAATCAAAAGGTGTGATGTTAAGTCATTACAATTTAATGGCGCAGTTGTATCAAGCTAATACCTTAGCGGATATTATTGAGACAGATAGATTTTTATCGATATTGCCATTAGCGCATACTTTTGAATGTTCAGTTGGACTTTTAGTACCTTTTGCAAACGGCGCTTCGGTACATTACATCAACAAAGTACCTTCACCAAAGATCATCTTGGCAGCAATGCAGCAAGTTAAACCAACCTGTATGTTGAGTGTGCCATTAGTCATTGAAAAAATTTATAAAAGCAAAGTTATCGCCGAAATCAATAAGAGTAAAGTAACAAAATTTATGTATGAAAATATTAGCTTTGTACGTAAACAATTAAATAAAATGGCCGGTAAAAAATTGATGCAAAGCTTTGGCGGAGAAATTAAATTCTTTGGTATTGGTGGTGCTAAGTTATCAAAGTTTGTTGAACAATTTCTCTTAGAAGCTAATTTCCCTTATGCGATAGGTTACGGTTTGACTGAAACTGCGCCTATTATCGCTGGGGCCATACCAGGTAAAACTCGCATCGGTACAACCGGCGTTTTTGCTCCAGAAATAGAATATCGCTTTGCAAAACAAAACGAGCAGGATCGAGATGGCGAATTACATGTGCGCGGACCTAATGTGATGCTCGGGTATTATAAAGAGAAGGAGCGTACTGAAGAGGTGTTAGATAGCGAAGGATGGTTTAATACGGGAGATCTAGGTTATGTTGATGATATGGGCATTTTAACTATTAGCGGGCGTAGTAAAAATGTGATTATCGGTGCGAGTGGTGAAAATATTTACCCTGAATCGGTTGAGTCTGTGATTGAACAGCATCCTTTAGTTATTGATTCGATGGTCTACGAAGTAGATAAAAAGTTAGTGGCGAAAATTTATATTGATTATGACCTGTTCGATGAACAGCATAATTTAAAAACACAAAGTGATTTTGATTTACATAAAGATATTGTGTCTTTATTGGAAAGCATTAGAAATGAGGCAAATGAAAGCTTAGCTTCGTTTTCTAAAATCAGTTCAGTAGTTGAACAGGCTGAGCCTTTTATTAAAACACCGACAAAAAAAATTAAACGCTATTTACATATGTAACTTATTAGTAAGCTTATGATACTAAAGCAGAACAACCAGCTATCGTTAAAGTATTGAAAGAAGGGGCTGTTACCATTTTTGAAGATATTCAATGGAGCTTTATTAACAATAAAAAGCAGTATATTCAATTTGAACGGTATTCTGCTTAGATTACTTTTTGACTAAATAACCGTATAAAGTGAGGTGTATAGCATCTTCCTGAAGTAATTATTATAACAATCCTTAAACTGATTTAAATCAAAGTCTATTTTTAGCTTCTTAACTACATTAACTATCAAGACATTTAATTATTAGTTAATTTAGGAGGTAATAATGGATTTTTTCTCTATGTTGTTGAATGACCCTATTGTTGGTGCTGGCGTTGCGGTTATCGCAGGGACGTGTTTAATTGTGGGCTATATTGCTTATTATTTTATTAAAAACATCATTAAAGCAGGTCCTCGTGAATAGACTATTAGATGCCTAATATACTGTGATCTTGTTTAAAAGCTAAAGGTCATAGGTAAATATGTTGTTAAAGGCCATAGGCTGACAACAATTAAATTATATCGACTTGTGACTAGTTCAAATACTAAAGCGTATATGTAAGTTCATTACATTGCTGGTTATTCGTTAACCTCGCATCGTTAACCCTGTAATATTTTTATAATGGGGCTACCTAGTCAGTCACAGCTAGTTAATAAATGTACCTTGAATTTTGATACCTGATCATAATATTTTCTTCTGTACTTTAATCTGCTTAGTATTTTTGAACAAACTGCTATAAAAAATATTTTGAAATAATCGTTTAACCTCAACATAAATGCATCCATTTCGATCTGATTTGCTATCATAGCGAAGTTTTAATAATCAGAGATAAATAACATGGCTAACACTGCATCCGCATTACATATTCTAGTAAAACACCAAGAGAAAGCTGAAGATATTCTTGCTCAATTAAAAAAAGGGGCAAAATTTCAGACTTTAGCAAAAAAATATTCAACCTGTCCTTCGGGTAAAAAAGGGGGAGATTTAGGTGAGTTTAAAAAAGGGCAAATGGTACCTGCTTTCGATAAAGTCTGTTTTAGTGCTGAATTGATCACTCCTCACTTAGTAAAAACAAAATTCGGCTGGCATATCATAAAGGTCTTATATCGAACCTGAATATTTGGATTTTGACTCGGTAAATAATAAGTGGGGTTATTAAACATTGCAGTACTCAATAACTCCATTAATTTTTATTAATATTAACGTTATTTTTAAATTTATTGATATTACTTTGGTATTAATAAAGCAGTTAAAATATATGTTTTATATGCCTTTTATTTGTCTTCGCTCGGATATGAAAATATAGTCGCAAGTATAATCTATCTCTTTATGAGTGTTTTTTAAGGCCCGTATTGATTGATGTTTGCCACTAGATAAGCAATAGCGTTTGAAAAATCACATTATTCATTATTTTTTTAAGATATTGATTTGTTTTGTGGTTTTTTTTTTGATTTTCTTTAAAGTGGATGTCAGAATCTAGCCATTAAAGATGGAACTTTATTATTAAATGGTTAAATAGATAACGTCATTTTAAGCGCATTAATTTCTTTTTTCCTAGTAGGTAAATACTTCATAAATATGAATAACCATGATATTTTAGGGACAAATGACTCTTGGTCACAAAAAGCAATTCGTAGGCAATTTAAGCTACTATCATTAAAAATTCACCCTGATAAATCGGGCACTAGTGAATTATTTAAAATAGTACATATAGCTTATAAAAATATCACCAGCGGGAAAGGTAATGAACATTTCGTTTATTTACCTTCTGAGGTGATTGTTGTTGATGAAGAAAAACTAGACGCAGAGTCTTTACGTATAAAAGTCCATCAGTTACTTGAAGACATCAAAATTAAAACAGATTGTTTAACAGAAGCCAATGCTGAAATCCGTAAACTAACTGCTGATTCTGATGTTGCTAAAGTCGCAAAGCAACTTAAGTTTGTATTAACAACGTTATTTATTGTGATGGTTTGTGGCTCGATTCTGCTAATGACATCATTAAATGAAGAAGAAGATTCAATCCTACCTACGCCTCGATTCTTTATTAGCTCAATGCCCGAAACATTACCGGTAAAACCTAAAATATTATTAAAGGCTAAAACTCGTAGCTGGAAGAATGTACCAGGATATTCTAAATCTAGTGACTTTGGTGAGTTTATTTTGATCACTGAGTTAGGCATTCCAACCCTGATGTTTCAAGTCGATAAGTCGCTTTATAATAACGAGCAAAGAGCGATGTTACGCAATGAAAAGCACGGTTCTTGTGAAGCTGCATTGAGCGTCAATAACTATCAACGTGTAGGGCTAATTAACCCCTTTGCAAGAGCAACGATAGATGAGAACTTTATTTTTTCTATTTGGTTATTTGATAGTGTTGATTTAGCCATGTTTAAAGACTTTGAAGTATTAACGCTAATATGTGATGACATAAAATACAGCGCTCATTTAAAACTCGCTAAATAATAGTTAATCGCTCGTAAGGTTATCATCTTTTGTTTTGCCTGATCTGTGAGTGGGCGACTGGCAGAATGTCTATTGGTTATTACGGGTATAGACTGTCTTTGCTATAGATTGAGGAAGCTGAAATGATTTATGTGGTTGCACAATTTATACTCTTGGCTTTTATTGCCTGGCCTATCGCAAGCTTAAAGCTATCGATGTTAGGATTACTGCTTATTTTGTGCGCTATGTTAATTGCACTTTCTGCTTTAATCACCAACCGTCCTGGAAACTTTAATGTTCGTCCAGATCCAAAATTAACTGGTACGTTAATCGTTCATGGGCCTTACCGATATATCCGTCATCCTATGTATACCTCACTATTTTTTGGTGGATTAGGAATACTGTGTTTTCAGTTTAGTGAATACAAACTGATCGCATGGTTACTATTGATTATTGTGCTGTGCCTTAAAGCCCGCTACGAAGAAAAAGCTTTATCTCTGCATCATCCTGAATATCCTGCTTATCAAAAAAAATCCAAGGCATTTATTCCTTGGATTTGGTGATTAGTAGGCAATGCTAATAGGCTATCTGTTTTTAAGTAACGAAAATCTAAGTTATTTTATAATTTCACCTTAACTTAATATAACTTCAGCAAAGCTTTAGTTTAACTGTTGGTGCAGACTGGCGTAATACTGATCATTTGCTAATAGTTCTTTATGTCTTCCAGAAATACGTAATAAGCCATCTTCCATTAAATATATTCGATCCATTTTTTCTATTGCTGTTAGTCGATGACTGATCATTAATAGTGTTTTATCTTTAGCAAATTCAAATAAAAGCGATAAAATTTCTCGCTCTGTACGCTTGTCTAAACCTTCTGTCGGTTCATCCAGTAACAGCAATGGTGCATTACGTAATAACACGCGTGCAACGCCAATTCTTCGTTGTTCGCCGCCAGATAGTTGTCTTCCACCTTCACCTATCCATGCATCAAGTGGAGACTCTCCCTGTGTTAATGCAGATAAGCCAACTTTTTCAAGCACTGCTAATAACTGTTTGTCGTTGTTTATTTGCGCTTCAGCCTGCTGTTTGTAGGTATCAAATTTAATGGTCTCTGCTTGTGCCAGCGTTAAATTTTCTCTGAGGGTACCGGTAAATAAATAAATACGCTGACTTACTATTGAAAGGCCGCTGCTTAAAGCCTGTTGGCTGTATTGTTTAACATCGACACCATCGATCAATAGATGCCCTGAATTCGCTTCCCATTCACGTGTGATCAAAGCTAATAGACTTGATTTACCACAACCCGTTTGGCCTAGTAATGCGATTTTTTCGCCGGCATTAATGGTTAGTGAGATACCTTTTAGTACAGCTTGATCTACCTTTTTATCTGCGCTTTTTTCAGTGCAGTGATCCATATTTTGATAAGAAAAAACAATATCTCTCAAATCCAAAGCACCTTTATTGATAATACTGGTATTTTGATTATTAAAAACGATATCAGGCGTTTGTTGCACTAAGTCATTAACCCGTTTGCCTGCATCAACACAGGAAGAAAGGTGTTGAAAAGCACCGGCAATAGGCATTAACATTTCAATACAAGCTAATACCATAAACGTTACCATCGCTAACATGGCGCCTGGAGGTTGATGCTCGCCCACACCGGAAGCGGCCACATAAAGTACCATTAACATCACAAAACCATGGCATAAGATTAATGCTGCTTGACTCAATGCAGTTATATTAGCCATCGCACGTTGACTATTCAATAATGCAGCTTCTGATTGTGCTAATTTATCGCGAAAACGCTGCTCTACTCCAAATAATGAAATTTCCGCAAGACCTTGTACAAATTCAAGTATTTGAATGCGTAATAGACGCTTACTTTGTAGTTGTTTGATACCTGGCGCTCGTCCGAGAAAATAAAAACACCAAGGTAATATTAACCAGATTAATAATAAGCTACCACAGATTAAAAGTGCTAGTTCTGCGTCTATCCAAGCAACAAAAAAGTATAAACAAAGCAGCATCAATAGGGCTGTAAATAGAGGCGTTATTAAACGTAGGTAAAGGTGGTCTAGTGTATCTATATCAGCGACTAAGCGATTTAACAACTCACCTTGTCGTAACCCCTGCATATTTCTGGCACTAAGTGGCATCACTTTTTTCCAAGCCCAAACCCTAAGTTGAGTCAATAACTTGAAAGTTGCTTCATGGGTGGCTAATCGCTCACCATAGCGGCTTGCTGTTCTCGCTATAGAAAGAAAGCGAACTCCGCCACTAGGAGTTAAATAGTTAAACGTTTGCGTAGCGAGTAATGTTAAACCTGCTACCGCCGAGGCGGACAAAAACCAACCTGATAGAGATAATAAACCGATACCTGCCATCAAAGAAGTAATACTCAATAGCAAGCCAATCGACATCATAAACCACTGATGTTTGAATAATTTTATAAAAGGAAGTAACGTTTTCATACGTCTTGCTCCTTCTCATTTTCCGTTATAAATTCAGATTGATCACTTTGCATTTGTTTAAACAATCCATTTTCATGAGTCAATAAATCAATATTACCTTGTTGCACAATTTTGCCTTTATCAAGTACCAATATAGTATCCATTTTAGTTAGTTGATCTATACGATGGGTCACCATCAAACAACTTACTCCTTGCATGGCTTTGGCTAGAGAAGCAAGTACAGCATTTTCGCTAGGCCTATCTAGACTAGCAGTTGGTTCATCAAGTAAGAATAGAGAAGCTTTTTGACCTAAAGCACGTGCTAAGGCAATTCGTTGCGCTTGACCCACGGAAACACCAGCCATTTGTTCACCAATAGGGTAATTTAAACCTAATGGTTGTTGTTCAACGAAATCGAGTATTTTAGCTTTTGATAGCAGTGTTTTTATCTTGTCATCACTCATATTAGGATCTGCTAAAGCAACATTATCACGTACACTACCGTGAAATAGTAGAGGCTCTTGACCAAGCCAAGCGAGATTTGAGCGCCAATTTTTGACAGATAAAAGAGTTAACTCAATGCCATTGACTGTGAGCGAACCTTGGTAAGGTAAAAAACCAAGTAAAGCATTCAGCAAACTACTTTTACCTGCGCCGCTAGGTCCAACCACTGCGATATGTTGACCTGCTTCGAGTTCAAATGAGATGGGGCCAACTAAGGTAGCGCCAGAGTGGCTTTTAACAATTAAATCAGAGGCAATTAATGTAATGCCTTGTTGGCTATTGACTGTCTTAGCCCCCACATTATTGTGTGGTTGTGTTACTATATTTTGCTTAACATCACCGTGTTCGTTGTCGGTTGTGAATGTATTGCTGTTATCCACCTCAACTTGATATTCAAGAAGTGCCTTTAATTCTTCTGCAGCGCCAATTGCTTGGGCCTTAGCATGGTAATGTGTGCCCATGTCACGAAGAGGTTGGTAGAATTCTGGCGCAAGCATTAATACAAACATACCTATAAATAAACTTACGCCTGCGTTATAGTCACCAAAATCGAGTTCACCTAAAAAGCTGAAGCCAAAATAGATTGCTAACACTGCAATTGAAACGGCTGCAAAAAACTCTAACACCGCTGAACTTAAAAAAGCCAAGCGTAATACTGCCATGGTTTTTTTACGAAAGGTTTCAGATGCCGCTTCTATCTCTTTACCCTCAGCATTACCCCTATTAAACAACTTTAACGTATTTAATCCTTTTAGACGGTCCATAAAATGACCACTTAATTGTGATAATGCTTTAAAGTTTTTACGGTTTGCATCGGCAGCCCCAGTCCCCACTAGAATCATAAAAATAGGAATTAAAGGTGCTGTACAAAATAAGATCAAACCTGCTGCCCAGTTTAAAGGAAATACAACCACTAAAATGGTCAAAGGGATAAACCCAGCGAGTAACATTTGTGGTAA
The DNA here is from genome assembly GCF_011378715.1 of Psychromonas sp. SA13A. GTDB lineage: Bacteria > Pseudomonadota > Gammaproteobacteria > Enterobacterales > Psychromonadaceae > Psychromonas. The sequence goes on from NZ_WTKU01000002.1 coordinate 122,690, forward strand.
GTAACGGGCGTAAAAGTCATGTAAATCTTCAACCTGTTCAAGCACTATACTTGCCCAACTGCCGGCAGGTTTACCTTTGACAAATGCAGGACCTAATTCACTTATTTTATCTAAAACAGCAGCACGGATCTGTAAACGCAATCGCTTACCCGCTTCAAAGCTGCAACGCTCACGGGCAAAAGCTAACAAGGCTCGTATTGGAATTAATACTAATAGACATAAAAACTCCGTACTGAATGCAGACTTGGGTAAGTCGTTAATAATGATCCCATGCAAAATGGTAGAGATCAGGTAAGCTTGTAAAATCAGTGAAAAGCCAGTTAATAGACCAAACAATACGGTCAAATTTAGGAAAAAACCGCAGGCATTCTTTTGTTTTTTTAACCATGCAGTAAGCTGTTTTTCTAAGGGTTTATTCATCTTGTTCCTGATGTTTATAAGTAATAGTAAGTGAGGAATCGTTATTATTTACTGATTAAAGTATTCGCATAGTTTATCAATCAGTGTGTTTTTATGGTAGCTGTCGTGACTCTATATTATTCAATAATTTAGCAAGTAGTTTATCTAACAATGCTATTTCTTCAGCTGTGAATCCGGTTAATAACTGTTGCTGTATATTTTGTAATTCCATTACTGATTGGTCAACTATATCAAGCCCTTGCTCGGTCAATCGAATCATACAAATACGCTTGTCATCGTCACAATTAATGCGCGTTATGATCCCTTTGGACTCTAATCTTTTCATTGCTTTAGTTAAACCACCCCAGCTAAATAACATGTAGTTACATAATTCAGAGGGTTTTAATTCATAAGGAGGGCTACTTTTACTGCGCCTGATTGCGGTAATTAAATGAAAATCACTCGTTAATAAACCGCGCTCACTCATTGACTTACAAATATGACTATCAATGTTTTTTGCGATCCTTTCTACCCGAGGAAAAAGTAAATAAAGGCCTTGAAAGGCATTTGACCAATTTTTTTCCATCAAGCGAATAAAATTATCGAACTGTAATTGTGTATGTGGCATAAAATTCCCTATATTTGTTTGTACAATACCTTTCTAGAGAGGTATATTCAATTAATACCTTTCCAGAAAGGTAATGGTTAAAGTGGATTGTCTTCATCAACAAGAAGTTGATTTTTTACGCTAAATTTAATCATTAACTATTAATCTATTAAATCTAATAAATGGAGATAATCATGACCAATAAGCATAAATTAACGATGACAAATGGTGCCCCCGTTGCAGATAATCAAAATGCACAAACGGCTGGTCCACGCGGGCCAATGTTATTACAAGACCTCTGGTTCTTAGAGAAATTAGCGCACTTTGATAGAGAAGTGATTCCTGAAAGACGTATGCATGCAAAGGGCTCTGGTGCCTATGGCACGTTTACTGTGACACACGATATAACGCAATATACAAAAGCAAATATTTTCTCTGAAGTCGGTCAACAAACTGATCTTTTTATTCGATTTTCAACCGTAGCGGGTGAACGTGGTGCAGCTGATGCCGAACGCGATATTCGCGGTTTTGCGATCAAGTTTTATACACAAGAAGGCAATTGGGATCTAGTCGGTAATAATACGCCGGTTTTCTTTTTACGTGATCCATTGAAATTTCCTGATTTAAACCATGCAGTAAAAAGGGATCCTCGTACCAATCTTCGTAATGCCAATACCAACTGGGATTTTTGGTCTTTATTGCCTGAAGCACTTCATCAAGTGACTGTTGTCATGAGTGACCGTGGTATCCCGAGTAGTTATCGTCATATGCATGGTTTTGGTAGCCATACATTTAGTTTTATTAATGCAGATAACGAACGTTTCTGGGTTAAGTTTCATTTACAGACACAACAGGGTATTAAAAATTTAACTGACCAAGAAGCGGAAGCATTAGTTGGAAAAAACCGTGAAAGTCATCAACAAGATTTATACGAAGCAATAGAACAAGGTGATTTTCCTAAATGGAACGTCAAAGTTCAAATAATGCCAGAGAAAGAAGCAGATACCTATCAAGTACATCCTTTTGATCTTACTAAAGTATGGCCACACCATGATTATCCGTTAATTGATGTAGGTGTGATGGAGCTTAATCGTAATCCTGATAATTATTTTGCTGAAGTCGAGCAAGCAGCATTTAACCCTGCCAACTTTGTACCTGGCATCAGTTATTCACCAGATAAAATGTTACAGGGACGTTTATTTTCATATGGTGATGCGCAACGTTATCGTCTAGGTGTTAATCACATGCATATTCCAGTCAATCAACCTCGTTGTCCAGTTAATTCATATCATCGTGATGGCGCAATGCGTGTTGATGGTAACTATGGCAGTACCAAAGCTTATGAGCCTAACAATTTAGGATTATGGCAGCAGCAGGAAGATCAAAAAGAACCTAAGTTAGCGATTAATGGTGATGCTTATAATTGGGATTTCCGAGAAGATGACAGCGATTATTATAGCCAACCCGGTAAGTTGTTCAATTTAATGACTGCGCAACAACAACAAGTATTATTTGAAAATACAGCAAGAAGTATTGGTCCTGCTTTAATTGAAGTTAAACACCGTCATATTGCAAATTGTTACAAAGCAGACCCTGCTTATGGTCAAGGTGTTGCTAACGCATTAGACATTGATTTGAAAAGTATTGACTTGTAAAAAATTTACTTTTAAGTGATTTACTTCTTAATAAGTTGTTTATATACAAAGATTTATAGTTGTAACAAACAATAAAAGTGAATTAACTGTTGCAGGCCTAATTTTGTGGTGACGGGTCTGCTCGGTTATTCAATTTTCTTATTAATTGAATAAAGGAAAAAATGAAAACCTGGAAAGCATACAAAGAAACCTATCGTACCGAGTCGACTATTTTTGATTTTGCTAGAATAGGTGATTTAAGAGGTTATGCAGATCTTTTAATGCGAGATAATTCTTTGGATCTTAATGCGACCAACGGTCGTGGTTATTCAGCTCTAATGTTATCTGTTTACAATGGTGAAAAAGATTTTTGTGAAGCTCTTTTGCGTTCCGGAGCAGATGTTAATTCTACTGATAGTATGGGGAATACAGTTTTGATGGGCGCCGCCTACAAAGGAGATATTGAAACATTATTGCTTCTTTTAGAGTTTGGAGCAGACATCAGCCTTAAAAATAAAACCAACATGAATGTAAGAGATTGGGCTGTTATGTTCGGCCGTCATCATATAATCACTTTTTTAGATCAACATTATCCTACCCAGCACGGGGCTTCAAAACTCATTAATAGTTGGCGATTTATTAAACTGGGTATGATCTTAATGCTTGATAAGCTGAAGCGTAAATTTGCACCTTAAGGTCTTTTGGGAATGAATTAAAAACGATGCCACCATCAATGTTAATGTTGATGAATTATAATCCTGCTCTGATAAACTGACTACAAACTATACTCGCTACTATTCAAGATGCAAAGTTCAGAAAGTTTAAGGTGAGTAACCTCTAGGTAGAAAGTATCGATCTAACTAGCTCAATCGATACTTTCTAGTAACTAAGATGGTTGCTTCACTATTCGAGCTAACGACTGAATAAAGCATCCCGATTGGTAATGGGTATATACAATGACTTCGACGTAACTTCTCAGTATTGATAAATTTACTTTTTTACTAAATGGGTGACAGATGAATTTAAATAATAAAAAAATAAAGGTGTGGGATTTTTCAACACGTTTTTTCCATTGGGCAATGGTTTTATTATTAGTGGGTCTTTGGTGGACTGCTGAAAATGGTGAGATGCAATGGCATCAAATTTGCGCCTATTTATTAATGACTTTAATTCTTTTTAGATTGATATGGGGATTTTGGGGAAGTGAAACCGCTTTATTCAAACAGTTTATCGTATCGCCAAAACAAGTTATTAGTTACACATTAAAAGAACCAAAACCAAAGATGCTTGGGCACAACCCTTTAGGTGGTTATATGGTGGTGGTGTTGCTCAGTTTGATTGCTCTACAGCTAGGCACTGGTTTATTTGCTACGGATGAAATTTTTACAGAAGGTCCCTTGGTATCTTTAGTCTCTTCTGATACTGCTAATTGGTTAACTTGGGTACATAAGAACAATTTTAATATCATCATTGCGATGGCAGCGGTGCATATTCTTGCTGTAGTAGTGCATTTTCTGAAAGGTGAAAATTTAATTAATGCAATGTTTACAGGGTACAAAGAGCTCAGTGGACATAAAAAAAATGCTAGCGATAAAGATTTAACAGATAGTACAGATGCTCCTAAACTGCGTTCTCAACTAGTTGCATTGGTCATTGTTGCGATTATTTTTACATTGGTGTGGTTTTATTTATTAGCGCCTGTGGTGAGTTTTTTATGACCTGAATCCAAGCCTTATTAAATACCCATTAAGTAAATACTTAATGGGTATTTTGATATTTTTTGTATGACTTAGATTCAAATAATAAGTGCATAGCTTGTAAATCTTACCTTAATCTTCTTTGTAAACTTTGTGGCAGCCTTTACAACTTTTACCTGTATCAACAAAAGCTGCTTTGATGGCATTTTTGTCATTAGATTTAGCGGCGATGGCTAAAGCTGCTGCATTATCTTTAAAAGTATTCATTTTACTATCAAAATCTGCCTTATCCTGCCAAATTTCAGCAAGTGCCGCCGTATCTCCTTTATCTGAACCATCAACAAAAGCTTCATGTGGCAATTTAGATAGTACAGCCACATTTTCAGCACGTATGTTGAATTGGTCTTGATCAAAAGGCTTCTCACCTTTTAACATCGCACCCATTTCACCAAAGTTAAATGAAATTAATCCATAGGCAGCTTGACGATATTTGATTGCGTCTTCTGTTTTTTCAAAATCATTTGCAAATACAGCGGGGATAATCATTGCAGTTGCCGTAATGGCGAGTAATATTTTCTTCATCATCATCTACCTTCACTTATGTTATAGGGGGGACTTTAAAATATTGATATGCAGAGCAGTCATCGCTTGTTTAAGGTATTGTTCTCAACATCATGAATACGCTACTTAATCATTCTATTGAGTATCCATTAAATATGTCAACTATTGAACATAATTTAAGTATTATTTTTTGATAATTTGTCGTATGACTTTAAGTTCACAGTAAGGCAATAGTAAAAGATATCTTATATTTCAGTGTTGTTTTTAAGTTACATTACTTTTTCTTGTAAAATTCATCTCTATTTAATGGCATTTTTTAGAATCATTACAGTTGGACTAACCCGTAAATTGTGACCTTGGCTGTACCTAAGTTATTAATACAGGTGGGATTGTGAGTAATATATTGATTTAAAATATTAGATTGATATCGTTATCAATAAATAGCTATATTTTATACACTTTACTGCCCGTTTGTTTACTCTAATCATTTGCTAAGTTAAAGGCCGATTATGAAACTTTATATTCCATTACTATTATGTTTTTTCTCTCTTCATGTTTCTGCCGCCCAAAAAGGGGTGACGGAAGAAGGTGATGTGGTTATTTTGAATGACGATGGAACTTGGTTTTATGAACAGGATAATGTAACTGAAGAACTCGAAATAGAGATCAATCCTGGGGTATTTAATACACCTAAGACTTCAAATTTTGTTTTAAAAAGTAAAAAAAATAATGCCACCTTTGCAATTAACAGTAAAAAATGGACTTTTGAAAAAAGTTCAAACGATGATGCTGCTATCGAATACAGCTTAACCCTTAAAGCAGGGGATTTGTATGCAAGAGTGATCACTGAACGGATTCAAATTAATACTAAAGAATTAACTGAAATAGCGTTAGATAACGCTAAAGATGTCGCTCCTAATACCAAAGTGATCAAAAAAGAATATCGTATTGTTAATGGCAAAAAAATGATTTATATGGAAATGGTTGGCACCATGAAAGGCATTGACTTTCAATACCTTGGCTATTATTACTCAGATACTTCCGGTTCTACCCAATATGTCACCTTTACCGGCGCGAGTTTAGTGGAAAAATACAGGAATGAGGTTGATGATCTGTTAAATGGTTTTGTTATGGAATAGCCGAATAATGTTTAAAAGTAGAAGAAATCGTAAGTTTATCCCTTGTGATTTCTTGTTCTATTTATCGATTACTATCGTTGAAATAATAACTTAGTTACTTTCAAATATTCATTAAAACGAAAGACCACTTTAAAAATGTTATTTACTCATCATTAATAAATTCTTTTATATAATAATGCTATGCATTTTAATAACTTGGGGACATTATTCCAAGTAATGGTCAAACATGAATTGTTGCCATGCTATTTCCCACTATTATTAGCAGCAACTTCATATCTTAAAATTTAACACTTAAGGAACCCGAGTAGATGGTGACATTAACTGCTTTGCAAATCCGCGTTATTGGAGTGATGCTTGAAAAGGAGAAAACCACACCGGAACAATATCCATTGTCGTTAAACTCATTAACTAATGGCTGTAACCAAAAGAGTAACCGAGATCCTGTTTTAACTCTTTCTGAAACAGAAGTACAAAATGTTGTTGATGAATTAATAGAACTAAATCAATTAATGGTAGATAGCGGAGCACATGGGCGTGTCAATAAATACAAGCATCGCTTCTGCAATACTACCTTTGGTAATTTACAATTAACAGACCAACAAAAGGCAATACTTTGCGTGTTATTTCTTCGTGGTCCTCAGACACCAGGAGAACTGCGCACCAGAACGCAACGTTTGGCTGAGTTTGATAACGTCAGTGAAGTTGAAGCAGCGCTTGAACAATTACTAGTATTAAATGAGCAACCTAAAGTACAAAAATTACCGAGAGAAGCAGGGAAAAGAGAATCGAGGTATATGCATCTCTTTTCTGATCATGAGCATCAACACGATGATCTTGATATACAGCAGGGCACACAATCATTACAGAATAATTTACCGGCAGAAAATGTTGCAGAACAAGATAAACTCGAATCTCGAGTGGTGTTGTTAGAGAAAGAAGTTGAGCAATTAAAAACGCAATTAGCTCAACTTTTTGAGAAAATATCTAACTAAAGTGATCTCGGCGATTAAAGTTAATATAACAATAGAGCCTGTCACTAATCAGTCAGTAGCCTAAGTTTAATTTAGACTAGGCTACTGACGGATTGAAGTGTTTGGGTTAGTTGAGATTACTCTTTTTCATCATTAATATGTTCTTTCATTGCTAATCTCATCTCTTGTTCTAATGATACAAACAACTCAATATAGTTGTTAAATAGATAACTTTCTTTGCCCGCATCATTCCAAGCTTTACGCAAATCTTCATGATGATCTAGTTCCGTTTGATAATAAAGCGATTTAGCCTTTTCCGCTTTCTTTTCATCAAAGCCCAACACTTGTAATGATCTCTTACTCATTTCTAATGCGGTAAAGTAGGACTCTATAAACACGTGATCTGCACCTGCTGCTTCTAAAAGATAACCATGACCACGGTCATAGGCTCGAGCAACAATAGATAAGTGTGGATGAAATTGTTTAACGTGTTTGACTAAATGTAGTATGTTTTCTGGTCCATCAATTGCAATCACTAATAACGATGCTTCTTCAAGGCCTGCCGTATTAAGTAAGCTAGAATCTGTCGCATCACCATAATAAGCATGTATATCAATTTTTCTTACACGGTCAATCATATCTGTTGATTGATCAATCACTGTTGTTTCAAAGCCATTAGCCATGAGTAAGCGATTAATAACTTGTCCAAAACGACCGATCCCTGCAATAACAACTTGTCCTTTTTTATCAATGTTATCAGCTGGTTTTTTCTGCTGTGTCGCAACATATTTTTTAGTGACCACTTTGTCATAGAAAATAAATAGCAGTGGAGTTAAAAACATTGATAGTGTGATAACGGGTGAAAGAATAGCAACCCATTCAGGGGGTAATGCTTGGCTTTGTGATGAGAAACTTAGTACTACAAATCCAAACTCTCCGGCTTGCGCTAGACTCAGGGTTAATAACCAACCATCGGAGTTTTTAATTTTAAAAATAATTGCCAAACTAAGTAACACAGCGGCTTTTATAGCAATCACTGCTATGGTCAAACTACTAATTAATAAAAAATGTTCGGTAATCACTGCGAAACTAATACCTGCGCCCACGGTGATAAAAAATAACCCCAGTAATAATCCCTTAAAAGGCTGAATATTACTTTCTAATTCATGACGAAATTCGCTGTTAGCTAGTACAACGCCTGCTAAAAAGGTACCCAGTGCCGGAGATAAACCAACCACACTCATTAATGCGGAAATCGATATAACCAATAATAAAGCGGTGGCTGTATACAGTTCTCGAAGTCCCGATTTGGCAACCAATGTAAATAAAGGTTTCGAAATATAATGTCCAGCACCCACAATTAGAGCAATGGCAATAATAATGACGCCAGCATACTGCCAACCCGATAAGTGTTCAACTAACGAGATAGCTCCATGGTCTGAGACTAATGAAATGGTTTCTGGCATGCCAAAATAAGCGGGAATAGCTAATAACGGAATAACCGCCAGCATCGGGATAACTGCAATATCTTGAGATAATAAAATAGAAAATGCTGCTTGTCCGCCGTCGGTTTTATTCAGTGATTTCTCTGCGAAACTTTGCATAACAATCGCAGTTGATGATAATGAAAAGATAAGGGCAACTACCAAAGAAGGTTGCCATGGAAAGTCAAATGCAATGCCGAGTGAGGTGATAATGAGGGTTGTAAGACCAATTTGTAATCCCCCTAAACCAATCAGCCGACTTTTCATATTCCATAACGCTTTTGGTGAAAGCTCCAACCCGACGATAAAGAGCATCATCACGACACCAAATTCAGCAAAATGCTGGATAGTATTTGTCTCTTCGCCTGCTAAACCTGTAATGGGGCCTATGATTACTCCTGCACTGAGATAACCAAGTACCGATCCCAATCCATATCTTTTTGCTAAGAGTACGCATATTACCGCGACGAGAAGATACAGAGCTGCTTGAATAAAATATATTGTCATAATGTCAATTCTTTAAGTTGAAAGAGAGTGAGCGATATAAATTGCTCTTATTTTCTTTTAGCAATATTAATAATATAAAACGCTGATGTTTGTGATGATTAAGCATTACTGTTAATTTAGATAACTGTCAATTTAGATCGCTATCAATTTAGCTAATATGGTTTTATATAATGATTTTTATCATAGTAATCTAATCAAAAAATAACTAATAATAATTATCTTAAATTTTTTAATATTTGGCAGTATCGAAAATAGCTTAAATTTAAGTTGATGATGCAATTAAATTATTGATGTAATTAAGTTTTTAGCTTGACTATATATAATATATGTCAACTTTATAAGATAATTCTCAAATATTATAGCCTTGTCTACTTTTTCCCTTTTAATCATATGTTTTCAACAAATAACATAATTAAAAATTGACTATTTAGCTATACTGTTTTTGAATATTCAATTAATAAATAATAATTGAATCAGTAATTTAAAGGACTTAAATTCATGGCTTCATCGGTAGCACTACTGCAACTGTTTCAACAGTTATTCAAGCGTCATTTTCGACAGGACAAAACGTTTGATAATTATCAGTATACATTTTTAAAGAATTTTCAAGTTATCTCCAACGATGAAGATCGTAGTACTCTTTTTAATGAATGTAATAAGCAGCTATCGTTGGTTCCCAATACTTTAGAAGAAAAATTATCTGAAGGTCGATTCATTACACGCCATTCAATGCGACAATTGCAGCAAGTTACCTCGTTATCAAATTCAATTAAAAAGAAACTTAATGATATGCAAAATAACACTGCCTATAGTGTTGTTGAACATCAGGTTGAGTTAAATGACTTGATCAAAATTTATCAAAGTGCAGTGATTGAATTGAGTCAATGCTCTATGCAATCTGATTGTGATAATAAAAATGATGTCGCCTTTATCAACAAAGAGCTACAACAAGTGATCCTTGAATTGGATATAGATGAGTCTTACGTTAAAGACCTGGAAAAACTTAGAATTAAGATTTGTAATGAAGATGATCATTTCCAACTGCCATATCATTGTTTACAAGTGATTAAACTGATTATTAAAAGTACACGTGAAGAGCGAACTGCTTCTCGGCATTTTTTGTATATGTTAAATGATAATTTAAGTGAGTTTTATTCAAACTTTAGTAGGACATTAAGTAGTACTGAGGCAGGGTTTGTTCAACAAAAAGAAACTTTTATCTCCATTGAGTCAAATGCTCAACTATTAAAACAACAAAGTGAAGAGATACAAGATTTAGAACATTTACGTGCACACATTAAAAACTATGTGAGTGAAGTACAGCATGTTATTACCGCACAAGAAAAAAAGAAGGAGCAAAAGTTCCGACATAAATTTCAAAGTATGGTGAGACAAATTAAAAAATTACAAAATGAAACACAGAGTTATCAAAAAACACTTAAGCAGCAAAATAAACAATTACATGTGGATTTTTTAACAAAAATTCCTAATCGAGCAGCTTGGAGTGAACGACTAGAAATAGAAATGCTGCGTTTTAAAACCTACCAAAAACGTCTTAATATTGCGATTATTGATATTGATAATTTTAAAGAAATTAATGATAATTTTGGTCATTTAGCGGGTGATAAAGTGCTTCATGTTATTGCACAAACGTTACAAAAATCAATTCGAAAAAATGACTATATTGCCCGTTTTGGTGGCGAAGAGTTTGCACTATTACTACCCGAAATTACCGAACAACAATCTGCTTATGTATTAAATAAATTACGAGAACAAATTAAGAATATTCCCTTTAAATTTAAAAATGATCAGCTATCGATCACTGTCTCAATCGGTTATACATCATTTTGTAAATCTGATGATGCTGATCTCGCTTTTGAGCGTGCTGATAATGCATTATATCAAGCTAAGCATCAGGGTAGGGACCAAGTTGTGTTGGGAGAACCCAATATAACGGCATTTGATAAAACTCAATAAACCTATTTATAGTTAACCTCAGATCTGGATAAGCAAAGCGATACAAGACCGTTATTAACCAATAAGTAAACCTCATACGAGGTCGCTTGTTTTGCTGGTTAATCTTTTGGCTAATCAATTTTTTAACTGGTTAAGTGTTTAGCTGCTAAGCAATAAGCAGCTAAACAAGTCTCTTTTAAAACACTTACAAATTCACTACTTCAATATTAACCCTCTAAACAGATAAGTTACGAAGTACGTAGTGTAAGATGCCACCGTGTTGATAATAGCTAAACTCATTCGGTGTATCTATTCGAATACGTGCTTCAAAGCTTCGAGAACTTCCATCTTCAGCAGTGGCTGTCACTTGCACCGTTTTTTGTCCTGCACTGACCGCCGGAATAGTAAATTGTTCTTCACCCGTTAATGCTAATGAATCAGCGCTATCGTTTTCCATAAATTGTAAAGGCAATATACCCATTCCAACTAGATTAGAACGATGTATGCGTTCGTAACTTTGTGCGATAACTGCTTTAACGCCTAATAACGCAGGCCCTTTCGCCGCCCAATCACGTGAACTACCCGTGCCGTACTCTTTACCCGCTAACACAATGGAAGCAATGTTATGTTGTTGATATTGCATAGCAGCATCAAATACACTCATTTGTTCACCAGATGGCATCATGCGCGTCCAACAGCCTTCGGTACCCGGAGCCAATAAATTACGTAAACGTACATTAGCAAAAGTGCCTCGCATCATGACTTCGTGATTACCGCGTCTAGAACCATAGGAGTTAAAATCTTTTGCAGCTACACCTTCGCTTTCTAAGTAGGCTGCGGCAGGGCTATCAAGTGCAATAGAGCCCGCTGGGGATATGTGGTCTGTGGTGACACTATCACCTAGTTTTAATAAACAACGTGCATTATTAATATCGGTAATCTCTGGTACTTGGGCACTAATATTAGCAAAGAAAGGTGGGAGTTTAACGTAGGTTGAATCTGGCCAATCATATTTTTGGCTTTGTACAACGTCCAATGCTTGCCAATCTTTATTACCACTATAAACATCAGCATAACGGGATATAAACATTGAGCTATCAATGACTTTTTCCATCATCTGTTTTATTTCGTTATTATCTGGCCAAATATCTTTTAAGTAAACCGGCTTGCCATTGCTATCATTGCCCAAAGGTTCGGTAGTAATGTCTATTTGCATATTACCTGCCAATGCATAGGCAACCACTAAAGGCGGTGACGCTAAATAATTAGCTTGAATTTCGGGGTGGATACGTCCTTCAAAGTTACGGTTTCCTGATAATACGGAAGTAACGGATAAATCCCCTTGATGTATTGCGTCACTAATTTCAGTTGGTAAAGGACCTGAGTTACCAATACAGGTGGTACAGCCATAGCCTACTAATTGAAATCCGAGCGCATCTAGATCTTCATTTAAACCAGCTTTTGCTAAATAATCGGTGACTACTTGTGAACCCGGTGCCAAGCTAGTTTTAACCCAAGGTTTAACATTTAACCCAAGTTGTCTCGCTTTTCTTGCTAATAAACCCGCTGCAATTAATACCGATGGATTGGAAGTATTAGTACAACTAGTTATTGCTGCAATGACGACAGAGCCATGTTTTAAAATAAAGTCTTCACCATTATATTGACAAGCAACACCTGCACCACCATCGCTTGAAGGTAGTATAGTGGATGCTTGTCCTCCTTCACTTTCAAAACCACTTTTTGCTTGATCAGGAGCTGCTTGTTGTGGTCCTTTTTGTAATGCTAACCAATCACGATAGGCTGAGCCCGCTTGGTCCAGTGATATTCTGTCTTGAGGTCTTTTAGGGCCTGCAATAGAAGGGACGACTTGATCAAGTTGTAATGATAATCTGCTATGATAAACCGCATTTTTTTGCGACTCTACACCCCACATGTCCATGGCTTTTAAATAACCCTCAACTTGTGCAATATCTTTACTGCTACGACCGGTTAATTTTAAATAATCAATGGTTTGATGATCGATAGGGAAAATACCACAGGTAGCTCCATATTCCGGTGCCATATTGGCAATGGTTGCTCTATCAGCCAAAGTTAATTGATTGACTCCTTCACCAAAAAACTCAACAAATTTACCCACTACACCTGCAGCACGTAGCTGTTCAGTTACCGTTAATACGAGATCCGTTGCCGTCGTCCCCGCGGGTAATTTTCCGGTTAATTCAAATCCTACAATTTCAGGCAATAACATGGTGACGGGTTGGCCTAACATAGCGGCTTCAGCTTCAATGCCTCCCACTCCCCAACCCAAAACACCAAGACCATTGATCATGGTGGTATGTGAGTCTGTGCCAACTAAAGTATCAGGATAGAGTAAATTATTTTGTTCGGAATCTTTAAACACAACGCGCGCTAAATATTCGAGATTGACTTGATGTACGATACCGCGACCTGGAGGGACAACTTTAAAATTATCAAAGCTTTGTTGACCCCAACGTAAGAACTTATAACGTTCGCCATTACGTTGAAATTCCATGGCTGTATTTTGCTGTAAAGCATCGGCTTGGCCGTAGACATCTACCATTACTGAGTGGTCAATAACTAGTTCTACTGGATTCAGCGGATTGATCTTATCTGCTTTCCCGCCCATTTTTACAATCGCATCTCGCATCGCTGCTAAATCTACAACGGCAGGTACCCCTGTAAAATCTTGAAGCACAACACGAGAAGGAACAAAAGCGATTTCAGTATCTTGCCAGTTATCTACATCCCATTTTGCTAACGTTTCAATATCCTCTGGTTGCACAAAATCACGATCTGCATGGCGCAGTAGATTCTCTAATAAGATTTTAGCGGAAAAGGGTAAACGCGAAAGGTCATACTTATCTTGCAAAGCATCAAAACTATAATAGTTATAAATGCTATCGTTAATTTGAAGTTGTTTTAAAGATTGTATCGATGTGGCCATGAGTAGTTCTCCATTAAAATTACATTTGATGAATAACGCTAAGTACAATAAACATACACTATCATATTCCACAATAAAATTAAGGGGGTAGCAGAAATCTGATAAACATCAATGAAATATACTTCACAAAAATTGTAATTGAGATCACTCGTTAGTATTTTGAACCAAAAATAAGCAAGTGGTGAGATGAACATGCTCAGCACCAAAATAAAGAGTTATCGAATATAAACAGGTGAGTTGAAACTCGTTTTTAGTCGCCTTTAGATTTTGCTTGATAAATGTTCAACAATATTTTTGAATAAAGCGAGATAACACTTATTTTTGACTTAATTGTCTGCTCTACTATATTGGTCTCTTTAAACCTAGGTTTATTTTAAGTAGCATTGATTCTATGGAGTAGTTTTAAATAAATAATTTAATAAAACACTTATAAATAAAGTATTAAATGAACGAAGAAATTGAGAATAAGAATAAGAATAAGAGAAAGATATAAAAATATAAATTATCTATTTTTAAAAAATAGTGCATGCAAAGAAATAGATTTTGATCCATCGACTTAAAAGAGAACATAATAATGAATACAATCACTTCTAGATGCCCACATTGCCATTCAATGAATCGTTTACCCATTGATCGAATTGACGCTAACCCGAGCTGCGGGCGTTGTAAAAAAGATTTATTACAAGGTGCCCCTGTTGAAGGTACCGATGCTAATTTAGCAGCGTTGATTAATAGTGAAAAGCCGGTAGTCGTTGATTTTTGGGCCCCTTGGTGTGGTCCATGTATTAACTTTGCGCCAACATTTACTGAAGTTGCAAAACAGCAAACGTCGGTTTTATTTGTGAAAGTAGATACCGAAGACCAACAACAATTAGGGGCAAAATATAATATACGCAGTATTCCTACTTTAATGGTCTTTAAGCAGGGAAAAATGGTTGATACATTGAATGGTGCATTGCCCGCGGCACAATTCAAAACTTGGTTAGCACAGGCTTTACTTAAATAGTTAATAGCGTTTTGAAAAGCCTATAACCTTGAAAAGTCGTACTCATGTTTCAGACTATCTTGGTATATCTTGGTATATCTTGGTATGGGGTATAGGTTAAAGGCTATAGTTTATAAGTTATAAATAGAAGGCTAATCTTTATTGACTATTTTGAATCTATTCACCATGCAGAAATTAATGATTAACAATTCTGTGATCTCGATAAAAAATTGTGTGTTTGCACAGACTATAAACAATTATAAGTATCGGTTGATTGTATAGGGGTTGATACCTGTGTATATTAGCGATACTTTTTCGTTTTAGTGAATCATCTATTGAGCGCCAAACAGCATAAAAACGCTACTACTACCCCTGAAATCCGAGCTTTTATTCGAGCATCAGAACTGCCTACGGCGGTATTAGCTCGTCTTCTGAAAATATCTGAATCTACGGTACGTAAATGGCGTCAACGCGATACGCTTGAAGATGCTTCACATGTCCCAAAAAACTCAAAAACAACACTTACCTTGCAACAACAATATATCGTAGTGCAATTACGTACTAGATTAATGTTGTCGCTTGATCATCTGTTACAAGTCTGTCGCCAATTCATTAATGAAAACACTTCTCGTGCTGGATTACAGCGATGTTTAAAACGCCATGGTGTTTCTAAATTAGCTGATATCGATCCTGCTGGTGAATTGATTAAGTTAGAACAGCAAGTCACCGTTGCGATTCAAGACAATAACTCAGATGAAGTGATGAGTTCTGTGGTTAACCCTCAGGCTATGTTGGATGTATTAAATCAATTACGCTTGGAAGATGCCGACAGCCTAAAAAGCAGTAAACTGGCAGACCAAGCAAGAAATTCAAATACTCGTCATTTAAGCTATTCAGATGTAGTACAAGTGAGTGTGACAACCTTGCCTGATCTTTATACAAAACCGAATAATGCATCGAATAAAACATTAAATAAATCATTGAATAAAACAAAGCAAAAAAATATTGCCAATCAAGATAACCAACCGCGTTTGTTAATTGCACATGACCTAGAGAGTGAATGGGTTTATGTAGATTTATATCAAGACGATGAAGCCGATGCTGCAAGACGCTATATGAAGTATGTTTTGCGCCATGCGCCGTTCCATATCCGCCGTTTATTAGCGGCAAATTATAATGAATTTTTAAGCCGATTTCATTTGTTAAGCGAACAGTAAACGCTTAGCAAATTAATAGTAATGCTATTGGAGAAAACAATGTCAAAAAAGCAAACCACAAACCCAGCGTCGGATAAGCGACTCAACTCTCGCTTGCAAGAAACGCCGATTGCAATTGTTGGTATGGCTTCGGTTTTTGCTGAGAGTAAAAACCTTGGACAATTTTGGGATACTATCGTTAATTCTGTGAATGGCATTCAAGATGTGCCAGAGGACAGATGGGCTATCGATGATTATTATTCTGCCGATAAAAAAGAAGCGGATAAAAGTTATTGTAAACGCGGCGCTTTTTTACCCGAGATTGATTTTGATCCAATGGAATTTGGTTTACCACCGAACTTATTAGAATTAACAGATATTACACAGTTAATGGCTTTAGTGGTTGCGCGTGATGTATTAGCTGATGCCGGTGTCAGTGAAGAAAGCAGTTTTGACCGTGATAAAATGGGCATTGTATTAGGAGTAGGTGGTGGCCAAAAACAAGGTGGACAATTAATGTCTCGCCTACAAGGCCCCGTACTTGAGAAAGTTTTAAAAGCTTCAGGCCTTAGTCAAGATGATACACAAGTTATCGTGGATAAATTTAAGAAGGCTTATATTCCCTGGGAAGAAAATTCGTTCCCCGGTATGTTAGGTAACGTTATTGCTGGACGTATCGCGAATCGTTTTAATTTTGGTGGTACTAACTGTGTGGTTGATGCTGCTTGTGCGGGTTCTTTATCTGCGATCAAAATGGCGGTTTCAGATTTATTAGAATACCGCTCAGATATGATGTTATCAGGTGGTATTTGCTGCGATAACTCACCATTCATGTACATGTCATTTTCTAAAACTCCTGCTTTTACCGACGGAGATTGTATTCGTCCTTTTGATGATAAATCGAACGGAATGATGATCGGTGAAGGGGTAGGGATGATCGCTCTAAAACGTTTAGAAGATGCTGAACGTGACGGTGACCGAATCTATTCTGTTATTAAAGG
Organism: Psychromonas sp. SA13A; assembly: GCF_011378715.1. Taxonomy (GTDB): domain Bacteria; phylum Pseudomonadota; class Gammaproteobacteria; order Enterobacterales; family Psychromonadaceae; genus Psychromonas. The sequence goes on from NZ_WTKU01000002.1 coordinate 139,795, forward strand.
TATTGGTAGTTCATCCGATGGTAAATTTAAATCTATTTATGCTCCTCGTCCAGAAGGACAATTAAAAGCATTAAAACGTGCCTATCAAGATGCCGGTTTTGACCCAAAAACCTGTGGCTTAATTGAAGCTCATGGCACTGGCACTAAAGCGGGCGATGCAGCAGAGTTTAGAGGCTTAGAGTTATTATTTAGTGAAAATAACGATCAAAAACAGCACGTTGCCCTTGGTTCTGTTAAGTCTCAAGTGGGACATACTAAAGCGGCTGCAGGCGCGGCGGGTTTAATCAAAGCATCACTCGCTTTACATCATAAGGTGTTACCAGCCACTATTAATGTAGATAAACCAAATCAAAATTTAGATATTGAAAATACACCTTTGTATATTAATACTGAAACTAGACCTTGGATGCAACGTGCTGATGGCGCTAAGCGTCAAGCGGGTATTAGCTCATTTGGCTTTGGCGGCACTAATTTTCATTTAGTGTTAGAAGAATATACACAAAACCAACAAGGTGCATATCGATTAAATGAGGTTGCACAGACGTTGTTATTTGCTGCCGATAATAAACAGTCTTTACTTAACACATTAAAAACTGAATTAGCTTCTTTGCAGGTAGACCCTGAACAACAACCCTATGCGCTTAATCAGTTGATCCTTTCGTATCCGATTAAGAAAGTAGCAGAAAAACAAGCTCGCTGTGGTTTTGTCGCCAAGGGAGTTGAGCAAACAATTAAGCTGTTGCAACAGCTAATCACTCAATTAACCACTGATCAAAATAGTGAATGGTCAACACCGACTGGCCTTTATTATCGTGAGCAGGCGATGCCAACTAATGGCAAAGTAGTGGCTTTATTCTCTGGTCAAGGTTCTCAGTATGTCAATATGGGCCGTGAGTTGGTTTGTCATTTTCCAAGCATGATGGCTAGTCAAGTGCACATTGACCAGCAATTCCATCAAGCAGGTGAGACAAGTTTATCTCAGTTTGTGTATCCTATTCCCGTATTTGATCAACAAAAACGCGATCAACAGGAATTAGCGTTAAGAGCGACACAATACGCACAACCTGCCATTGGTAGCTTATCTGTTGGTTTATTCAATACCTTTAAACAAGCTGGATTTAAAGCAGATTTTGCCGCAGGACATAGTTTTGGTGAGTTGACTGCATTATGGGCTGCAGAAGTTATATCTGAAGCTGACTTTATGAAATTAGCGAAGGCGCGCGGGCAAGCTATGTCGGCACCTGATAACAATACACAAAATAGTGAAGCATTTGACCCTGGCACTATGGCGGCAGTGATTGGAAATATAAGCGATATTGAATCAAACATTGAAGCGATTGAAGGGGTGGAAATTGCCAATTATAACGCAAATAATCAAGCTGTTATTGCAGGTACAACCGACGCGATAGCAATCGCGACAACGCAATTAACTGACAGTGGTTTTAAAGTCATCGCATTACCGGTTTCTGCTGCATTTCATACACCGCTAGTAGGCCACGCGCAGCAACCTTTTGCTGAAGCTATTGATGGGGTTAAGTTTAACAAACCTAAGATCGCAGTGTATTCAAATGCAACGGGTGAAGCGCACAGTGATGATCATAATCAGATCAAGTCTGCACTAAAAGAACATATTTTACAGTCAGTACAATTCAGTAAAGAGATTAATAATTTGTATGATGCTGGTGGGCGCATATTTGTTGAGTTTGGTCCTAAAAATGTATTAACACGATTAGTTGATAACATTTTAGGCGATAAAAATGATGTCGTAACCATTGCAACCAATAACAATCCTAAGCAGTGTTCAGATTTACAATTACGCTTAGCTGCCGTGCAAATGGCCGTGCTTGGACTTGAACTGGATAATATTGACCCATACTCTGCGGTAGTACGCCCTACAATAGCACCTAAAAAGTCACCACTAGCAATGAAGCTTTCTGGTGCATCTTATGTCAGCAATAAAACTAAAAAAGCCTTCCAAGATGAATTAACAGATGGTTGGAAAGTAGCACAGGCAGTACCTTTGTCTGAACCACAAATTAAAGAAGTTATTGTTGAAAAAATAGTTGAAAAGGTTGTCGAAAAAATAGTCTACGTAGACAGTCAAGGTAAGCGTTTAGCTGATCAAACGGGCGCCAATATTCAAGACCAAGCTAGTGCTCATTTAGCTACTAATGCTATTAATCGCATTAGTAATAATCAACAACAATTAGCTTCTAGTATTGAAAGCAGCGTAGAGCAGTTTGTTAAACATCAATCACAACTTCTCTCTGTGCACCAAGCTTATTTAGAAGGGCCGAATCAATACGCGGATACGTTTAAAACAGTACTTGCTGCGCAAGCAGGGCAACAAAAATTACCTGACGGGTTAGATAAAACACTTGCTATGTACCATGACTTCCAGACGGAAACGTTGCGTGTACACGAAACTTATTTAAACAATCAAACCGACAATATGCAGCAAATGTTGAATAATGTGTCGGCGGTTGAAGTGAGTGAAAACAGAACAACAAACTCTGTATCTAACTTAAAAAATCCTATGTATAACGTAACAGATTCGGCAACGGCAAGGTCTACTGATAAGCTTCAACCTGAAATGCAAGCTAATCAATTCCAAAGTAGTCAAAAGGAAAGTGTTGCGGCAAATGCTAATACAAATATCAGCACAGCCAATGATCTTGATTTACAACAACAACTAAAAGTAACACATGCAACGATTCAGTCTCAGCAAGTTAAACAACCTGCCAACGTAATAGCAGTCACTGAGACAAAGGCGGATGCTCAAGCTATTGAAAGCATTATGTTGAATGTAGTCGCTGACAAAACCGGTTATCCCACTGAAATGTTAGAGCTAAGCATGGATATGGAAGCAGATCTGGGCATTGATTCAATTAAACGTGTTGAGATCTTAGGCGCAGTGCAAGATCAGGTCACTGACTTACCGGAATTAGATGCTGAGCAGTTATCACAAATGCGTACCCTAGCGGAAATTGTTAACTATATGCACTCAGTGGTGGTAGTAAATCCAATGAGAGAGATCGTTGCTTCGGCTACTGCAATACAGGTCGAAACAGCGAAAGTTGATAACAATACTTCCTTGAATCTCAATGATATTGAAAAAGTGATGCTTAACGTGGTGGCGGATAAAACCGGTTACCCAACAGAAATGCTAGAACTGAGCATGGATATGGAAGCAGATCTTGGCATTGATTCAATCAAGCGTGTTGAGATCTTAGGGGCTGTACAGGATGAAATAGCTAATTTACCAGAGTTAGATGCTGAGCAATTATCGCAAATGCGTACCCTAGATGAAATTGTTGCTTATATGCATTCAGTGGTGATAGTAAATCCAATGAGTGAGGTCGTTGCTTCGGCTACTGCAATACAGGTCGAAACAGCGAAAGTTGATAACAATACTTCCCTGAATCTCAATGATATTGAAAAAGTGATGCTTAACGTGGTGGCGGATAAAACCGGTTACCCAACAGAAATGCTAGAACTGAGCATGGATATGGAAGCAGATCTTGGCATTGATTCAATCAAGCGTGTTGAGATCTTAGGGGCTGTACAGGATGAAATAGCTGATTTACCAGAGTTAGATGCTGAGCAATTATCTCAAATGCGTACCCTAGATGAAATTGTTGCTTATATGCATTCAGTGGTGATGGTAAATCCAATGAGTGAGGTCGTTGCTTTGGCTACTGAAATACAGCTCGAAACAGAAAAAGTTGCTAACAATAACGCTTTGAACCTCAATGATATTGAAACAGTCATGCTTAGTGTGGTGGCTGACAAAACCGGCTATCCCGTTGAAATGCTTGAATTAACCATGGATATGGAAGCGGATCTAGGCATTGACTCAATCAAGCGTGTAGAGATCTTAGGCGCGGTGCAAGATAAAATTGTTGATTTGCCAGAGTTAGATGCTGAACAGTTATCTCAAATGCGTACTTTAGCTGAAATTGTGAATTATATGCATTCAGTGGTGATAGTAAACCCAGTGGTTGACGTCGTAGCTTCGACACCAGTTGTTACTGCCACACAAGTTGAAATAGCTAAAGTTACCAGCAAAAATTCCTTGAACCTTAATGATATTGAAAAAGTCATGCTTAGCGTGGTAGCGGATAAAACCGGCTACCCAACAGAAATGCTAGAACTAACCATGGATATGGAAGCGGATCTCGGCATTGATTCAATCAAGCGAGTTGAGATCTTAGGCGCGGTGCAAGATGAAATTGTTGATTTGCCAGAGTTAGATGCTGAACAGTTATCGCAAATGCGTACTTTAGCTGAAATTGTGAATTATATGCATTCAGTGGTGACAGTAAACCCCATGACTGACGTTGAAGTTTCAACACCAGTTGTTATAGCCACACAAGTTGAAACAGCGAAAGCTACCAGTAATAATTCCTTGAACCTCAATGACATTGAAAAAGTCATGTTAAATGTGGTCGCTGATAAAACCGGCTATCCCGTTGAAATGCTCGAATTAACCATGGATATGGAAGCTGATTTAGGTATTGATTCTATCAAACGTGTAGAAATTCTAGGGGCTGTGCAGGATGAGATAACTGACTTACCGGAGTTAGATGCTGAGCAATTATCACAAATGCGTACCTTAGATGAAATTATACAATACATGCATAGCGTTCAATCGAGTGCGATAGTATTGCCTGTTTTAAATGCAGAAATTAGCCCTGAAAAACCATTGGTTTTAGAAAATGCGGCGACAGAAAATAATTTGGAAATCAATTATGTTATTGATCCATCTCCTAGTGCGACGGTAGAAATAAAAAAGCTTGCAACACTTGAGTGTATTAACTCAAGTGTTGATAACAAGAATCTTCTATTAGTTAATGATGGTTTAAATAGCTGTGTATTGATTGCCAATGAGTTATCTACATTAGGTTGGAATGTAAGTGTACTGACACCTGCTTGGGTGGTAGAGAAAATGACTAAGTCCTTTGATCAGAACATTGAGCGTTTGGTTTTACCTGAACTTTGTGAAAACACATTACACACATTATTAGAATCAAAGGAACAGTGGCAGTCGGTTATTTATCTGCATCCTAAAACAGCAGTTGAAGGGATTAGCTTTACAGAGGATCATAAAAAAGGATTACAGTTAGCCTTTCTGTTAGCGAAGTTAAGTAAACTTAACAAAATAAATAACGATGACCGTGTATCATTTTTGGTGTTAACACGCCAAGGTGGTGATTTTGCAACGAATAATATCGAACAAAAAGCGGATCTTGTGCAAGGTGGATTAGCTGGTTTAGTGAAAACAATCGCCCATGAGTGGGATAATGTGTTTTGCCGTATTGTTGATATTCCTAGTAAATATGCTGCTAATAAAGTTACCAAGATAGTTGTCGGTGAACTCAATGACAAACAAATATTACCGGTTGAAGTTGGCTTTAATGAACAGGGGCGCCTTTCACTAGTCGCCAAAAGTACCGACAGTTATCAATTACAAAGTGATAATAAGTTAGATGAGAATAGTGTTTTCTTAGTGAGTGGCGGTGCTAAAGGAGTGACAGCACATTGTGTCATTGAAATTGCTAAACAATACCAGTGTAAATTTATTTTACTAGGGCGCTCAAGTTATCAGGCTAAAGAAGATGATTGGTCACTTAGTTATGTCACTGAGAGCGAATTAAAAAAAGCTGCTATGAAACATTTGCTCAATACAGGTGAAAAACCAAGCCCTAAGTTGATTAAACAGTTGATCGGGCCGGTACTCGCTAATCGAGAAATAACACAAACCTTACAGAGCATTGAAGCTTTCGGAGGTATTGCTGAATACGTTAGCGCGGATGTTTGCGACCAAGAAAACCTTAAAGCAGTGATTCAACCAATTTGTGATTTGTGGGGACCGATTACGGGTGTTATACATGGCGCCGGTGTACTAGCAGATAAATTTATTGAACAAAAAACATTAGCCGAATTTGATCAGGTATATAACACTAAAATTCAAGGGTTGAATGCATTGTTAGCTTGTTGTGAGTTAAGCACATTACAACATTTAGTGTTATTTTCTTCTGCAGCGGGCTTTTATGGTAACCCTGGTCAATCTGATTACGCGATTGCGAATGAAATCCTTAATAAAGTAGCTTACCGTTTTAAAGATTTATATCCAGCGGCGCAGGTGCTTAGTTTCAATTGGGGACCTTGGAATGGTGGTATGGTTACAGCAGAGTTGAAACGTATGTTCGACGAGCGTGGTGTATACATTATTCCTATTCAATCGGGGGCTACATTACTGGCCAGCGAGTTGGCGGCTAATAGCAATCGTTGTGTGCAAATTGTAGTCGGTACTGATATGTCTGGTAATCATGATGCTTTAGATACGAATGATACGGCTGCTAAGCATAATTTGTCTACTCAAGAATGGGCGTTAGAGGGGAATAATCAAACATTAATCGGTGTTAACAAAGTCGTGACAAAAACCTTTAATCCCGATAATAGTTTATTGATTGCAGATCATAAAATTGATGGTCAGCAAGTATTACCTACTGTGTGCGCGATGGCTTGGATGCGTTCAACTTGTGAAGCCTTGTATCCTGATTATTCTTATCAAAGTATTGAACACTTTAAGTTGTTAAAAGGTGTTGTTTTTGATGGTAAACAATCGATACATTACTTGATTAATACAACCGTGATCAGTGAGTCTGATTCTTCCATTGCTATTGAAGTAGTGGTTAGTAGTGAAAAAGAACCCACTAAATCATTTTATCATTATCGTGCCGTATTGAATTTGATTAAACCTGGTTATCAACAAAATGCGGAGCAAATAATGTATCAAGGTATTTTACCGCAGCGAGTAAGCAAGCAGTCTGCACAAGCTAACGCTTTGTATTCAGACGGTAGTTTATTCCATGGTGAGAGTTTACAGGGTATTAAACATGTCCATCAATTAGATGAATCTGGTTTATTAATCGAATGTGTTATTGAACCTTCAGCGCTGTCTGCACAAGGTGAATTTTTATTAGCTGACAATAATGTGTTAGCCAATGATCTGGTATATCAAGCTCTGTTAGTGTGGACAAGTAAAATAATGGATGCCGGTAGTTTGCCAACGAGCACTGAGCAATGGCAGTTATTTCGAGATGTAAAAGTAGGTGAAGATTTCTTTATAAAATTGACGATCACTAAACAATCGGGACAGTCGGTGATTGGCGATCTTTTATTGATTGATCAAAATAATCGAGTGATTAGTAAAATAAGCGCAGCAGAAGTCACCTGTAGCGCAAGTTTACGTGAGTTATTTAAGGCTAGCGCTTAATAATGCTTGCTGTGATCGGTCTAGGGGGGAGTTTTGCATCAGTAAAAGATATTGATGCATTCGATTACCACTTATACAGAAATCAATCTATTCCATTAGTAAAGCAGGGCCATTATGGGCCTATTTTAACTGATGCCGAAAGGGTTGTTGAGCAGTTATTAACGGTAAATCATTTAACTGGCGATGATATTAACTTATTGATTGTAGATGAAGACAATTCATCTATTTTTCAGCCATTACTATCCAATACTGAATTCAGTACTAATTTTTTTGCTGTGAATACTGTTTTTTCGATTACAGAGGCATTGAAAAAGGCGCAAGAAGTAAGTTTTGTTGCTACAAATAACGACAAGCTTAGCTACTCTCGCACTGTAAAATCAAATATCAGCACTGTAAACAATAAAGCAGCCATCATCCTTTCTATTAATCAACAATATTTAGATGGTGTTGCTGCATTATTAGTTTGCGATAAAGCTTTACTTGAACAACCACTATCGCAATTTCATTTATGTCATTGTTATGCTGAAATTAATGCATTTTCTACTTTGAATTATACAAAAACTTCTTGTAATGATGAAGTGAGTGAACATATACAAGATTTTTTATCGACTAATGATATTAATCCTGCCCAGGTTGAATCTATACTCACTGGTGAATCTGTAGCTGAAGGTTGTACAAGTGAACAAAACAAAGTTTACCGGCATCAGCATCAAGGCAGTTGGCTAAATGCCTTTCAATGTTTATCTGAACAACAAATTCAAGCATCATCTGGACAAAAAAAAGATCAAGCTAAGACAACATTATTAACGGCAGTAGAGTGTATTAGGACTGATTCGGTAAATTTCACTGTGTTAGTGTCACTGCTTGCCGCTATATTATGTTTAGATCAGCGCTATCGTTTAGGTTGTAAGCAAAGCTTGATTCAAAAGAAAAATAAAAAGCAGGGGGCAAAGCAAGCTGATAATGAAACACCGTCTATAACCGATTGGCAACATTCACCTTTTTACTATCTAGCCCATTCGAACAGTTATTTAAGTGATAAAGCAAACGAGGGAGCTAATACTAGACCTCGTCGAGTGATTGTAAGCCATGTCGGCCATGTAAAAGATTCGATGAAAGATGCTAATAAAGCTGATGTTAAAAATATTGACAACAATACTTATATTAATGGGCTGCTTGAATTAATTAGTGTGTCCGCAGCAGGCATAAAAAAAGGTGATAGTTTTAACGTAAATAATGGTTTTTTAGCTCAACAAGCGTTAAAACCAGTGATTTTTCGTGCTTCAAAGATGCAATTATTATTAAAGCTTTTAAAGCAAACATTACTGCATGTAATGGATATGATTTCTGCAAGTCAAACATTGTCATTTGTTGAATTTGTTAAGCAAAAAAATAATTTAACTTATTCGATTAATGCTCAAGTGGATGCTCAAGATAATAACCAAATCAATGCTAAACTCGCGATGGATGAAGATACTCAGGCGCAGTTTTGTGTCGTGCTGTTAGCGTCTTCATTTATAACATTAATGGAACAAATACAATTAGCCATCGCCGGTGTTAGCGTTGCCCAGCAAAATAACAAACCTTGGAAGACACCTGTTGGTAGCTATTTTAGTGGGCAAGCAGTGAGTACCTTTAAAACGCCAAAACCACTTAGTTTTATCTACCCCGGTGTGGGCGCATTATACGTCAATATGGGCAAAGATTTACTGCGTTTATTTCCTCAATGTTGGCAATCATTATCCATGCTCAGTGATGATCTTGCACATAGCTTACAAGATGCGTTGCTCACACCACGCTTGATAGATGAAGTTGATTTTAATATGTCCTTAGCGCTAGAAAAGTCGTTACGTGCAGAATTAGCGAATATTGCTGAGGCAGGCGTTAGTTATGCGTGTTTATTAACTAATATTTTTCAGCAACAACTTGGTTTAAAAGCGACCAGTGCTGCGGGTTATAGCATGGGAGAAGTGAGTATGTTTGCTGCGCTAGACTGTTGGCAAACACCACAGTTAATGAGCCAGCGTTTCAGAAATAGCAAGGTGTTTACTGAGCAGTTATCTGGTCCATTAAAACGCTTACAGAGCATTCAAATAAACAGCCTAGATAAAATTGAATTTACTGAGCAGAGTAGCTGTACTGTAATAAATAAAACACCAAATAAAACACCAAATAAAACAAGCAATACTACCAACAACAAAATCGATAAAAGCAGTGTTAGTTCAACCCCTGAACAACCTTTGTGGGAGTCTTATCATATCAAAGCGGGGCTTTCACAGGTTGAATCCATTATTGAAGAATTCCCAAGTGTTTATATCACTATTATCAATACGCCAGAGAGTCTGGTCATTGCTGGTGTGCCTGAACAATGTTTAGCATTAGCCAAACGATTAAATTTGCGTGCTATCGCTCTGAATGTACACAACATAATTCACTGTGAGTTAGCAAAAAGCGAATATGAAAACATGTTGCAGCTGTATTCTTTACCGATCAAACAAAAACTAAGTTGCCAGCTATTTTCAAGTTCGTGTTATTTACCGATACCTATCACGCAAAAAGCCATTGCCGTGAGTATTAGTAAATGTTTAACGGAATTAGTTGATTTTCCTCGCTTAATAAACAAAATAGTGGCATCAGGTGAAACGGTCTTTATTGAGATGGGCGCGGGTAAGTCCCTGAGTACTTGGATTGAACGCATTTTAAAAAATAGCACTCAGCCAATTACCTGTTTATCAGTTAACCAAAATAAATTAGATGATCATAGTGCCATTTTAAAAACCATCGCAGCCTTGTTGAGCCTTGGTTATCCTATTCATTTACAGCCTTTTTTTAGTGGTTCATTAATACGACCCGTTAAGAAGTTGTCTGCTTTAGTATCAGTATCATAGAGAGTAATTATGGAAAACATCGCCATCGTAGGTATTGCTAATTTATTTCCAGGGTCGAGTGCACCTGAGGAGTTTTGGCAGCAATTACTAAAGCAACAAGATAATCGAACGCCAATCACTGAACATGAACTAGGTGTTAATCCAAACGACTATCTAGGGCGCAAGGGTGAAAGCGATAAATATTATTGTTTATATGGCGGTTACATTCGTGATTTTAACTTTGATGGTACTGAATATATTACTAATCAACGCTCATTAAATGGAAGGAAAGCAGTAACTGCCGATGATTTAAACCAGCTAGATGATTTACATCAATGGTCGCTGTACGTGACTAAACGTGCTTTGCAGGATGCAGGGTATTTGCACAGTGAAAAATTAAAAGATTGTGGGTTGATTCTAGGTAACCTTTCTTTCCCGACCAAGCAATCTAATCATCTTTTTTTAGAGTTATATCGTGATGTGGTAGAGCTTGCCTTACAGCAAACGATTGATTCAAGGTTTCAACTGTCTACTTTTGTACCTACTAAAACCGTTTCTCCTTATAATGCACTTGTGGCCGGTTATCCCGCTGCTTTATTAGCTGAAGTTAATGGTCTCGGTGGCAATTATTTTTCCTTGGATGCTGCTTGTGCTTCATCATGTTATAGCGTGAAATTAGCCTGTGATTATTTGCAAACGGGTAAAGCTAATATGATGTTAGCGGGGGCGGTTTCTGCTGCCGATTCTTTATTTGTGAACATGGGATTTTCAATCTTTCAAGCTTTTCCTGAAAATAATCGACATGCTCCTTTTGATCAAGATTCACAAGGGCTATTTGCTGCACAAGGTGCCGGTATGATGGTACTTAAGCGACATAGTGATGCCATTAAAGACGGGGATCATATTCATGCTGTGATCAAAGGCGGAGCTTTAACCAATGATGGCAAAGGTGAATTTGTACTTAGTCCTAATAGTAAAGGGCAAATATTAGCTTATCAAGAAGCCTATAAAGATGCGCAGATTGATCCACGAGAAATTGATTACATTGAATGCCATGCAACGGGGACTCCTAAAGGCGATAAAGTTGAATTAACGTCTATGGAACAGTTTTTTAGACAATATCATCATAAACCTTTACTTGGATCTGCAAAATCTAACCTCGGTCATTTATTAACGGCTGCAGGTATGCCTGCGATGACAAAAGCTATTTATGCACTTAACGAGAAAATGATCCCTGCAACCATTAATGTTGATAATGCCATTGCGACTAAACAGGGTTACTTTTCAGCACAACAGATCCCGACTCAGAATATAAGATGGCCTGAAACCTCACATTCATTAGATCATAAACATCAAAATACAGCAGGTGTTAGTGTGTTTGGTTTTGGTGGTAGTAATGCTCACTTAGTGTTGCAAGCGGGTGATAGCCCAAAAACAGACAATACAAATCAACTGAACCCTGTACAAAGTCTTGCTATTGTTGGAATAGATTGCCACTTTGGTTCGGTTGATAATGCATTCGATTATCAGCAGTTATTAAATAGCAACGAAAATCATTTTGTGGATTTACCGGAGAAACGTTGGCAAGGGATTGATAAACAGGCATCAGTACTCAATCGAATGGGATTACAAAAAGCCCCTAAAGGGAATTATGTCAGTGAATTTGAGATAGATTTTTTGCGTTTTAAGATTCCGCCTAATGATCAAGATAGCTTGATACCACAACAGTTATTAATGATGAAGGTGGCTGACAATGCCGCTAAAGATGCTAACTTAACGCCAGGAAGTAATGTTGCTGTTTTGGTCGCTATGGGATTAGAGCTTGATCTACACCAATATCGTGGACGTGTTAATCTGCACAGCCAAATTCAGCAAAGTTTATCTGCACTGGGAGTTGAATTAACCGAGCAGCAGTTGGCCGAATTGATTGCTATCAGCAAACAGAGTATTAACCAACCGGCGCAGCTAAACCAATACACTAGTTTTATTGGTAATATCATGGCTTCAAGAATCTCTGCATTATGGGACTTTAGTGGACCTGCCTTTACGGTTTCTAGTGAAGAAAACTCGGTGTATAAATGCATTGATATTGCGGATAATTTATTTAAAACGAGCGCGGTCGAAGCAGTTATTATTGCAAGTGTTGATTTAGCGGGAAGTATCGAAAATATTTCACTGAGGCAACGTTTTAGTGCAAGTGAAATGAATCCTATGGAAAATCGAGTTGCTGTAAATGCACATGTACAATCCCGTTCTGAACAACAATTACAGTGGTTAGTCGGAGAAGGCGCAGGAGCTATTGTTGTTAAAGCAAATTCTGCTCAGGTACTCGCACAAGTAAAGGATTTAGAAGGTGATAACTCGCAGCTCGCAGACTCTCGAGTGAACGAATCTGATACAGTTTATGCAAATATTGAAGCTGTTAACTTTGCCCCTAATATCAATGCACAGAGTAATGTTGAGGTTATTTCTCGTACATTAGCAAAAGCACAGATCAGTGCAGCACAAATTACCCAAGTTGAAGCTTTTGCCGCCGGTAATCAACAACAATTAACAGATGAACATCATGCTTTGACTACGCTTTATGCAAGTGCCTCTATTGTTTCTAGCAAGCAAAAGATAGGGCATTGTTATAACGCATCTGGCATGGCGAGCCTTATTGCAAGTGTATTTGCTGTTAAGGACAATAAACAAACAGACGGTGAACAAAATAATGTTGTTCTACCAAGTCGTTATGTTGCAATAAATGGATTAGGTATGGACAATAGTATTGCCCATCTTATTATGTCTAATGTGAACGCGACTAAATTTGTTACTAAGGTAACAGCTAAGCCTTCTAAGCCAGGATTAATTAAAACGGTAACCTTAGGCGGTAAATCAATTTTTGATAGTATTTGCCAACAACAAAACAATCCACTCATTGAGCAAATACAGCACTCTTTTAATAGGCAGTTTAAAGCCCCTGAAATGGCCCATTTAAATGCCTCAATCAATACTGCTAATAGCAGAAATAATGTTGAAACGATGACCGAAAAAACACAAAAAACAACAGGCAATATTGAAAGTACTGTTGGCGAAACAGAGAAACAAAAACAGCATAGTCAAATAGTAAGCCCAGTAGTAAGTAAAGTAGCAAGCCAAGTAAGTAGTGAAATTGAGCAACAAAGCCAAACTCATCAAGCATTCTTACGTGCTCGATTTATGGCTGAAAAGCAGATATCTACCTTGATCAAGCTGCAGGCTCAGCTTGTAATGGGTGAGCAAATGCCGATGACTAATAATGAATTAGTTAATCCTGCGCAAATTACGGCAGTTGAGCAGCCTTTAGGTCATTCAAATCAGCCATCAACAAACCTAGTTGGTTTATTGTCGATTCAGGGGCAAAGTGGGTTTGACTATCCACCTTTGAAGTTAATCCCCAAATATAATAAGCCTGCCAATATTGTTTTTGATACTGCGCAATTGGTGGAGTTTGCGGAAGGTAATATTGGTAATGTATTTGGTCAGCAGTATGCCGTTATTGATAGCTATAAACGCAGAGTACGTTTGCCGACTACGGATTATTTATTGGTAAGCCGAGTTACCGAACTCAGTGCACAAACGCATCAATATAAAAAATCTTCTATGTTTACCGAGTATGACATTCCTTTGGATGCACCTTTTTTAATTGATGGTCAAATACCTTGGTCTGTATCCGTAGAATCTGGCCAATGCGATCTTATGCTAATTTCTTATATTGGCATTGATTTTCAGAACAAAGGAGAACGTGTATACCGCTTATTAGACTGTGAATTAACATTTTTAGAAGAGATGGCTTTTGGCGGTGAAACCTTGCGCTATGAAATTCATATTGATTCTTATGCTAAAAATGGCGAGCAGTTATTGTTTTTCTTCCATTACGATTGTTTTGTTGGCGATAAAAAAGTGTTAATCATGCGTAATGGTTGTGCTGGTTTCTTCACCGATGAGGAGCTAGCAGATGGAAAAGGGGTGATTGCAACAGCTAATGACAAAGCACAATACGATAGTGCAATAAAATCATCATTTAGCCCCTTAATTGCTAATACTCAAACACAATACGATTATCAATCGATGTTAAAATTAGTGCATGGTGATATCAAAGGGTGTTTTGGTGATGCTTATGATCAACAGGGGCGTAACCCTTCATTAAAGTTCTCATCTGAAAAATTCTTAATGATTGAACGAATCACTAAAATTGATAAAAATGGGGGGCATTGGGGACTCGGTTTACTAGAAGGTCAAAAACAATTAGACCCTGAACATTGGTATTTCCCTTGCCACTTTAAGGATGACCAAGTGATGGCTGGCTCGTTAATGTCTGAAGGTTGTGGCCAAATGGCAATGTTCTTCATGCTCTGGTTAGGTATGAATAGTCATGTCAATAATGCACGTTTTCAACCGATGGCCGGTGAAGCGCAAACGGTGCGTTGCCGTGGTCAAGTTAGACCTCAAACTAATACTCTGACCTATAGAATGGAAGTGACTGAAATTGGAATGTCACCGTGTCCATTTATCAAAGCAAATATCGATATTATTTTGGACGGTAAAGTTGTCGTCGATTTTAAAAATTTGTGTATGGAAATAAAAGAGCAAGATCAAACAAGCCCTTATCCTGTATCCCTTCCTAACAATGTAAATCGCGTGAATAATGCAAATAATATTTCTATAAATCACTTGGGCGAAACCTCGGCACTAAGTGGTGCCGCTTTAGGGTTTGAACAAGGCAAATACAGTGTTGATCAACACAGTATTGACCAACATAGTATTGATCAACACTGTATCGATGAACGAGGTATCAAACCGTTTCTAAATACAACACGACCACTGATGCGTGTTGAATCAGACTTGAGTGTACCGACTAATAAAGGTGTCGTGCCAATACAACACTTTGCAGCACCTTATTTTGAAGGGCAGAATAGACAACCAGATACGCTACCTTTTACGCCTTGGCATCTGTTTGAATTTGCAACGGGAAACATTAGCCAGTGTTTTGGACAAGACTTTGATGTTTATCAAGGCAGAACGCCACCAAGAACGCCCTGTGGCGATTTACAGGTGGTTACTAAGGTCGTTGATGTGCAAGGTCAACGTATGGACTTTAAAACGCCTGCTAGCTGTATTGCTGAATATGAGGTTCCGGAAGATGCCTGGTATTTCACTAAAAATAGCTGTGAAAACTGGATGCCTTATTCGCTATTAATGGAGATTGCATTACAACCAAACGGATTTATCTCTGCGTACATGGGGACTACCCTAAAATACCCGGAAAAAGATCTCTATTTTCGCAATTTAGACGGTCACGGAGAGATCATTAAGCAGATCGATTTACGTGGAAAAACCATCGTTAATAAATCTGTGTTGTTATCAACAAGCATGGCAGGTGGTGCAATCATTCAAAGCTTTAGTTTTGAATTAAGTGTCGATGCAGAAACAATATACCGTGGTGGAGCAGTCTTTGGTTATTTCAGTGCAGACTCATTAACTAATCAGTTGGGTATTGATAACGGACAAGTAACTCAACCGTGGTTTGTTGAGTATAATATTGCGGCAACTGATATTACACAGATTGATCTTACAGATGATACACTGAGTTTATTCAATTCATCTGCACAGAAGCCAAATTATCGTTTAGCTGGTGGGCAATTAAACTTTGTTGATACAGTGAGTATTGTTGAAGGTGGTGGAGATCATCAATTAGCTTACATTTATGGGCAACGCCACATTGATGCGAGTGATTGGTTCTTCCGTTATCATTTCCATCAAGATCCTGTAATGCCAGGCTCTTTAGGCGTAGAAGCCATTATCGAGTTGTTACAGTGTTATGCGTTAACCCATGATTTAGGTAAGCAATTCAGTAATCCTCGTTTTATTGCGCCAACAACTAAGGTTGCGTGGAAATATCGCGGACAAATTACACCACTTAATAAAAAAATGAGCTTGGATGTGCACTTAAAAGAGATTATTACTAGTGCATCGGAAGTGCGCTTAATAGGCGATGCTAACTTATCAAAAGATGGTTTGCGTATCTATCAAGTGAAAGACATTGTTCTGAGTATCGTTGAAGCTTAAAGAGAAAAATAATGACACAAGCAACTTACAAAGCAGCACTTATTGAAATCAATAAACAACAAATTGATTGGAATTGGCAAGTAGCTGCTTCAACATTATCCGATGACCCTGTTAGCTTAAAAAATGCATTATTAGAGATTGGTAAACCGATGTATTTAGCTAAATCAAATAATAACATTGCGGTCACTCATCAGTTAATGAGTCATCAAGAAAATACAGCAGTAGATACTTCATCAGCTTCTGTTTTACCGGTACTCGCGTTTGCACAAGCAATTAAAGCTGAAGAACTTGGTTCCGCTGAATTTAAAAAAGCGCATGGTGTAAAATATGCTTATCATGGTGGCGCGATGGCCAATGGCATTGCATCAGTAGAGTTAGTGATTGCATTAGGTCAAGCTGGTTTTTTATGTTCATTTGGCGCTGCAGGACTTATTCCTGATGTCATTGAAGAATCTATTAAACGTATACAACGTGCGTTGCCTGATGGCCCTTTTGCGGTTAACTTAATTCACTCTCCCAGCGAGCAAGCGCTTGAATCGGGTGCGGTAGAGCGGTTTTTGAAATTAGGTGTTAACACTGTAGAAGCTTCTGCGTTTTTAGCTTTGACTGAACATATTGTACATTATCGAGTCGCTGGTCTTTCGCAAAATTCAGATGGTAGTATTGCTATTAACAATAAAGTCATTGCAAAAGTTTCACGCACTGAAGTTGCAGAACGATTCATGTCACCTGCGCCGCAAAAGTTTTTAACAAAATTACTAGCAGCAGGAAAAATAACGGCACTACAGGCGGAGCTTGCACTGAAGGTGCCTATGGCCGATGATATTACCGCTGAAGCAGATTCTGGTGGACACACTGACAACCGTCCTTTTTTAACACTCCTACCAACTATTATAAAACAGCGTGATCAGTTACAAGAAAAGTATAACTATGTGACGCCACTGCGTGTTGGTGCTGGAGGCGGAATAGGAACCCCTGAATCTGCTCTAGCTGCATTTAATATGGGTGCTGCTTACATTGTTCTTGGCTCTGTTAACCAAGCTTGTGTAGAAGCGGGCGCTTCGGAACATACAAGAAGATTATTAGCGAATGTAGAGATGGCCGATGTGACCATGGCCCCTGCGGCGGATATGTTTGAAATGGGGGTTAAACTACAAGTGGTAAAGCGTGGCTCAATGTTTGCTATGCGAGCGAATAAACTCTATGAGCTCTACACTAACTACCCAAGTATTGAAGCCATTCCTACCATTGAACGCGAGAAAGTCGAAAAACAAATTTTTAGACAAAATCTAGATCAAGTGTGGGATATTACCAAAGCCTTTTTTCATGAGCGTGATCCAGACATGTTAACCAGAGCGCTAGATGATCCAAAACGAAAAATGGCACTTATATTCCGTTGGTATTTAGGTCTGTCATCACGCTGGTCTAATATTGGTGAAAAGGGACGTGAAATGGACTATCAAATATGGGCTGGACCGAGTTTGGGTGCCTTTAATAGTTGGGTAAAAGACAGTTATTTAGCCGATTACCAACAACGAAATGCAGTCGATGTTGCATTACATTTATTGACTGGTGCTGCATATTTAGAACGCATCAATCAACTTAAATACCAAGGCGTGACAGTACACAACAGTCTATTAAATTATCATCCAGCACATTCTTTTTTGTCTTAACAAATTAAAATTGCCAGTAAAATCAAGTTCAGCTGAGAGTCTCTGGTAAATATAAAAGTAGAGTAAAACATGACCGTAAAAAAACAAAATAATCCATTGTATGGATTAAAGCTAGAAGTTCTATTAACCGAAATATCAGAACACTACACTTGGCCTGGTTTAAGTGAGGCGCTATTGATAGATCGGTTTAATTTCCATACCGGTATGAAATCTACTTGTAAATTTTTGCGTAACAATCAATGGGCACGTGAAAAAGTTGAAACCTTTTATCTGTATGAATTCAAAGCCTATCCATACCCAGAACCCAAGTTACTGGCTAAGCCACCTAGAGACAGAAATATCCCTGAAGATCAGATGCCTGATGAACCTAAACCTATTACTAATGCGATGATTGATCGTGTTGATATAGCATGCAAATACCGCATTTATGAGAAAGCAGACACTATTAAGAATGAACCTGTTTATGACCCAAGCAATCCATGGGGTGTTAAATGATGATTTGTATCAAGACGAAGTTATTAAGTGATGATTGTAAAGAATGGAATAGGTCATGTTGAGTTGGGAGTTAAAGTTTTTTAAAGAATTATCTGCACATCGTTTATACCAAGTATTAAAGCTTAGACAAGACGTGTTTATTCTTGAACAACAATGTTTATATGCGGATACTGATAATTTAGACCAGCAAGCATTACATATATTATTAATATCGGAAGAGGATGATGATTTAGTCGCTTATTGTCGAATTATTCCAGCTGGTATTCTTTATCAAGAAGTAGCCATTGGTAGGGTAGCTGTATCTGCCAATGCACGTAAAAGTGGTTTAGCTAAGCAACTGATGCATAAAGCGATTGATTTTATTAGAGATGAAATGCAAGCACCAGCTATTAAAATATCTGCTCAATCTCACTTACAAAATTTTTATCAGTCATTAGGGTTTATTATTTGTTCAGATCCTTACGATGAAGATGGCATTGAACATATAGACATGAAATTGATAAATGATCAGTTTAATGGTCAACTTAATAGTTAGGGCATTATTTAATCAATTTGTAAGTTGTTATCGTAACCATCCCAAAAAATAATGGAAGCAATGACGCTGAATTGAAATGATTGCTATAATGCACAAATAAAACAATAATGTTATTAAGGTTGAGTTTACTATCTAGTCTACATTTAGATGTTAACTTACCAACATTTATATTATCTACCGATTTATTGAAATACCCTTAGGAAAGAAAATGTCTGCCGAATTACAAAGAAACAACCCACTTCATGGTTTGAAAACTGAAACATTATTAACAGAGTTGGTCGAATTTTATGGTTGGAAAATCTTATTTGCAGCAACCCGTTTTAAATGTTTTGACGTTAATCCAAGTATTAAAGGTAGTTTAAAATTTTTACAAAAAACGGAATGGGCACGATTAAAGTTAGAGAGCTTTTATTTATATCGTTTTAAGCGTATGCCTAAACCTAATGATGTAGAATTTCATTTAGACCCGAGAGAGCGTGGTTTTGACCATGGTATTGTACCTTTATCTCCGATGAAACTAACCATTGAATCAATAGAGTTGTCACAAGCTAAAGCAGCATCGGCTTTTCAAGAGCGACAAAATGAGAAACGCCAAAGTCATCAATCACGCAGACAAGACACTAAACATCCTATGCGTGATAATAAAGTAGCAAGTAAAAAAACTGATAAAGCAGAGCCTAAGTATGACCCAAGTAATCCTTGGAACGTTTAATTAGCCTAAGTAATTGTTAAAAGATTAATTATTAAGAGATGCTTGTTAAGCTATAAGAGATTAAGCTGTAAATGCTTAATAAATATTCAATATATATACCCGTTATCAATCGAGATGCTTTATTCAGTCGTTAGCTTGGGCAGCAAGGCAAGGCGTAACATGATGACAATGGCTAGTCTTATCGAATGTTGCAACGCTGAATGCTTTTCGAGCTAACGACCCACAGGGCAAGTTGTGAGGCAAGCATCTTCGTTGTTAGAAAGTATTGATTGAACTAGTTAGATCTTCAATTTTCTGCCTAGAAGCTACTCACCTCACAACTTGCTGAGCTTTGCATCTTGAATGGTAACGGGTATAGATGAGTCATAATTAGTTATGGCTTTCAAAACTATACTTTATTCTTCACAATAGCAGTTAAGCAACTGCACTTATTATGCGAATCTAGACATCTATTTATTTAACTTTCTTTTCAGTAATAAAATTTGTTTGATCAGCTGAGATTTTTCTAATTTTGCTAATTCTGCAACTTGTAAGTCATTTTTAATTAATGAGTCAAAATCATCGGTATCGGTATCATTGCTGTTTGATGATTGGTTCTGTGCATTGGATAACTGTTGTTTTAATTCCTGATTTTTCACACTTAAGCTATCAATTGTTTGCTGCATTTTTTTTGTATCACACGCAGGCTCTTTAGCGGCAAAAATAAGGGATTCTAGGGTTTTATTTAACGCTTTATTTTTGGCAACTTTCTTTAACTGGTCACCAGCTTTAATAGATAAGTTAAAGGTATAGAGTTTTTTTCCATCATCGCTATCACGTGACTTTTTACTGCGCCAAGCTTTAAACATTTTATTACGTAATTCACGGCCTTCAGCTGTGGTTTCAAGTAACTGACATAGCTGTGTAAATTGTGTCTCAGACATATTATTAATATCGATTCCTAAGCCCTGTGTTAAAGATAATAATAGGGGGGTTTTAGGTATTAAATAATTTTTTACCCACTGACTATTTGATTCGTTCCATTCAAAACTTGCAGGGGTTTCTACTGTGATCACATGAATCTCCTTATTATATTGACACCTTAAATAATAAAACTAATTAAAAAAAGATAGCAAAAGGCAAACCTGACAATGAATATGTTACTTTAAATTGTGTTTATAAAAAATAGAAAAACAGCACGCTTGATGACTGGTTTATCAAAAATATAACAGTTATAAATTGCGCCAAATCCAAATATGAAAATCGAGTCAGGACCTTATACTGCTCCAAGTTTATATCAATAACCGATACAAAAACTAGACGTAGTAGGCAACCAAGATATTGATTGCTCACTACGTCTTAATTCTTAGAACAACAATTACGAGAATAATTACCACAACTATCGCCATATGTATTGCCACTTTTTACACTATATTTGGTGGCACTAAGTGGTATTTCGCGAAGTGTCGCTTAATTTCTCATGATCGCTATTATTATATAAACATTGTTATAAAAACGTTTTTACACAATATTTTTTTATTAATGGTTATCGTGTTTCGTTGTTGATCAACCATATTTTGAATTGTTTCTTCTGCTCAACAGTTGCTGCTCTATATTCGTCAATTAAGCTATTTGTAGTCACTTTTTTAACGGTGCCAGAACTAACATCTATGTTGTTATCTCGATTTGTGTCAGCGATTAATGCTTCGATATCACTATATGGCAACAAACCTTTACCATGCAATTCAGTCGGGTTTTCAACCTGATATTTACCATTATCATTCGTTACATACCAGTTTAAACCCGCTTGAATCTTTTGACCTGCTTGTTCAGCGCTATACAATTTATCAGTCGAGATAGTTGTTTCGCCATTCACATCTACATTTAACAAAAACGGTCTACTTTCTGTAAAACGATTATCATCAATATCAAACTTTTTACTGAATCTCACTGCAATTTGCTGCTTACCATCTTTCACTTCTAATGTGTTATCGCTCATAAATGAGGATTCCACTTTTACACCATTTACAGCTAGGACACTAATACCGTCATTGGTGATAATTTCACCTGAAAAAGCGAGAGGGCTAATAGCCAGGGATAATAATAATCCTGTGATTTTCATATGTTTTTTCCTAATTAAAAGAGACGAAATAAAAAATTGAGTAAATAAGGTCAATATGACAGATTCTGCTTCGCTTTGGTATATCAAGATGTGATCTATCACTATAAAATTGAGACAATGATCACTGGTAGCAGAAAGATTGATCGTTATCAGTTTCAATTTCACTATTTAAGGTAGTTTGTTGCGCAATATTAGAGCTAGTTTAATTTAGTTATCAAAACAATAAAAGGATTCAGCGTGGTTAAAATTAAAAAAAGTATGCTTTCTAACATAGGTACTCAAGTTGTTATTGCAATGGTAATAGGTACTGCTGTTGGTGCTTATATGGGGCCAAGTGCAGATATTTTTGCGCCATTGGGTTCTATCTTTATTCATCTTATTAAGATGTTAGTGATACCACTTGTAGCTGTTGCCATTATTACCGGAGCAGCGAATTTAGGAGATAGCCCTGCCGCAGGAAAAATTGGAGTCAGTACTTTTGCATTTTTTATGCTCACCTCTGCTGTTGCAGTGGCGTTAGCAATCGGCTTGGGTGAGCTATTTCAACCTGGCGTAGGGGTTGACTTAAGCAGCATGCATTCAATGTTCTCTAATGAATATGCAGATAAAGGCGAAGTACCTGGATTTTTTGCGACAGTCTTAGGCATGATCCCAACCAATATTTTTCAATCTTTAAACAATGCAAATATTCTACAAGTTTTAGTTTTTTGTTTATTTCTCGGTATTGCTCTGTCTAAAGTAGATAAAAACAAATCTGCACCATTAATGTCTGCATTATCGGCTTTAGTTGATGCTTTTGTTTGGATGATTAATGTAGTGATGCGAATTGCGCCTATTGGTGTTTTTGGTCTAATGGCAGAAGCCGTGGGTACATTTGGATTTGATGTACTTACCATGGTAATGAAATTATTTGTCGTTTACGTAGTTGCAATTCTTATATTTGGTTTTGGTTTTTATCCGTTATTAATCAAGTTGCTATCTAAGGTTTCTGTACGTCATTTTTTATCGGTAATGAAAGCGCCGCAAGCCGTTGCATTATCCACTGCCTCTTCTATGGCAACTCTGCCTGTGACAATGGATGTGGTTGAGAAAGAACTTAATATCAACAACTCGACGGCCTCTTTTGTCTTACCGCTAGGGGCGACTATTAACATGAGCGGTAACGCTATTTACTATGGTTTAGTGGCTGTGTTTTTTGCGCAAGTATTTAATGTTGATTTAACCTTTGGTGCTTACGCCGCTATTATATTTACCGCCACTATTGGTGCTATTGGACAAGCGGGTGTACCTGGCCCGTCGTTTTTAGTTGTTGCTGTTTTATTAGCTGCTGGGATCCCGATAGAAGGGTTACCATTGTTGTTTGCACTGGACCGTATTTTTGACATGATCAGAACTGCTTTGAATATTACCGGTGACGCAGCTTGTGCTGTTATTGTTGATGGATTAAACCCAAACCATGAGCAACAAGAAAATGAATTAGAGGTTGAAGCACCAGGACGTTAATGACATTAATAGTCAATTGCTTATTTCTTTAATTCAGTTAATGCCGAAATTTAGCTATTAAAAAGGAGCCTAGCTTCTTTTTTTATCTTTATAATTCAAGAAATATGAGTTCCTGTCGATAACAGATTATACCGCTACATTTTTATTTACTTTTTAGTTCCTTATTACGGGTCAATATGAAAAATAAGCAGTAGGGAAGTTAATAGATATCGTCATTAAAAATGAAGCTATGAAAGGTACAGATAAGGAGAATATTGATGGATATGAGTGTCGTTGGCAGTGTGCTAACAGAACAAACTAAAATAAATACGCTGGAAACGGTCAATGTTAATTTATTAAAAAAGAGTAATGACCAAGCCGAGCAACAGGCTACTCAATTATTAGAATCAATTCCGCCTATGCCTGAAGGTAGTAAGGGCAATAACATTGATACGCATGTCTAGCTTCTTCTATTAAGCATCATTTATGTTTTACTAGAATGTACTTTTATTATTAGGTAGTTATTATCAGGTATTTGCTATTTGCTATTTGCTATTAGGTATTAGGTATTAGGTATTAGGTATTTTTTAATGAAGGTCAAATGACCAAATCTAATCACTCAAAAAATTTAACATATATAGAAAAATGCCAAACATAAGTTTGGCATTTTTATGGTGTTATTATTATAAGATCAGAACCGTTTATGCTTCAGGATAGTCCGCGATCATTTTTTCAGCATCTTTTACCATACCAGCACTACCACAAACAAATGGTACACGTTGATGTAATTCAGTTGGCTCAATTTCCATAATTCTTTTCGTACCTGTGCTTGCAATACCACCTGATTGTTCTGCAAGGAATGCAATAGGATTACACTCATATAACAATCTTAACTTGCCGAGTGGAGCTTGTGCTGTAGATGGGTACATAAATATACCACCTTTCAATAGATTACGATGGAAGTCAGCAACTAATGAACCAATGTAGCGAGAGGTATAAGGGCGGTTATCTTCTGGTACAATTTCTTGACAGAATTTAATATACTTTTTAATACCCAATGGGAATTTCAAGTAATTACCTTCATTGATTGAATAACACTTTCCAGTTTCAGGCGTCATCATATTTTCATGTGATAGATAAAATACGCCTAAAGATGGGTCACAGGTAAAGCCATGAACACCGTTACCCGTGGTATAAACAAGCATGGTAGATGAACCATAAATTACATATCCTGCAGCAACTTGTTTAATACCTGGTTGTAAAAAATCTTCTAGTGTCACAGGCGTTCCAACTGGACTCACACGGCGGTAGATTGAGAAAATAGTACCCACAGAAACATTCACATCAATATTACTAGAGCCATCTAGCGGATCCATTAATACAACGTATTTACTATTTACACCACGTTCACTATCAAAACTTACGAAGTCGTCTTCTTCTTCAGAAGCTACACCACAAACCTCCCCGCGAGCTTCCAGAGCACATTTAAATTTATCATTAGCGTATAAATCTAGTTTTTGCTGTGTTTCACCTTGGACATTTTCAATACCAGTGGCACCAATAATGTCAGCAATGCCGGCTTTGTTAATTTCACGGTTAACAATTTTGGCTGCTAAACGAATTGCGCCTAATAACCCCGTTAACTCCCCACTAGCTTCTGGGAAATCATGTTGTTTTTCAATAATGTACTCGCCTAAAGTGATCATATTCTCTCCAATAAGTGTTGGAATTTTATTATAAGTATAAATAATAAAATTTGCTCATAAAAAGGTGTGAGCTAGTTCTAACAAATTAAAATTCTAGGTATATTGTATTACAAAAAAGGGGTTTCTTATAATTTTATCCACGCAGTTAGGTATTTCAATAATGTTACAACCCAATATCTTTGAATTACAGGGATATCACATTTCTTTTACCTTTTATGTGAAGAAGGAATGACTTAGCGTTATAGGTTTAATTAACACTTACAAAATTTCATTAAAGCTGCTAGAGAGAGGGCTCGAAGCTTGTTGTCGTTATTTTTATAATTTTATAAATTAGTTGATTTGAATTCATATGAGTTAATATCATTAAACACGAAGTAGTCCTGTACAAAATTTTTAATTTAGTCTGTTTATTTATCATTGATAAAGAATAATAACTAATAATTTTTATGGGGGGTACGAGAGGGATGGCTGACAATGAAATTAGTGAGTTGCTACCTTATTGTTGAATAAGGTAGCACTGTGTCACCAATAGTGCGTATTAACGTGCTTTTCTGGCTTTGTTTTTTGCACGGCGTACGGCAGATGGTTTATTTTCTGCTTTACGTTTCTCTACCAGCTGATTACGTTCTTGAGTCGCTTTATAACGACTTTTCTTGAACGATTTACCATCTTGCTGAACTTCCGTTGTACTGTTAAATTCGTAACCTGGGTATACAATTCGTTCAAATTTTCGACCAATAAGTGTTTCTATACTATCTAAAAATTGTTCATCTTTAGGACTTACTAGTGAGATGGCATGACCGCTTTTACCTGCTCGGCCAGTTCGACCAATACGGTGCACGTAGTCTTCAGATAAGAATGGTAGATGAAAGTTAACTACGTGTGGTAAATCTGGAATATCTAAACCGCGTGCTGCGACATCGGTAGCGACTAAAACACGAACACTGCCTTCTACAAATTGTTGAATCGCTTTATTACGCGCACCTTGTGTTTTGTCCCCATGACATAATGCGGCTTTGATGCCATCCAACTTTAATTCCTGTGCGAGTATATTGGCACTTTCTTTGGTACCAGCGAAAACCAACACTTGTTTCCAATTCTTAACGCCGATCAACTCAGATAATAACTCACGTTTACGCGATTCACTTACCCAGTAAACTTGTTGTTTAACCTTACCTGATGTTGAGTTTTGCTTAGCTGTTTCAATATTTTTAGGGGTATGTAAAATTTTATTCGCTAGAGTTTTTACTTTATTAGAAAAAGTCGCTGAAAACATCAGAGTTTGATGTTTTTGTTTAATAATATCAGTAATTTGTTGAATATCAGTTAGGAACCCCATATCCAACATTCGATCTGCTTCATCTAAAACTAGATGTTTAATATGTGCTAAATCTACTTGGCGTGCGTTAACGTGTTCTATCAAACGTCCTGGTGTCGCGATTAACACGTCTACACCTTGTTTAAGCATTTGCTTTTGAGGTGATACATTAGCACCTCCAGTAACGACTCCTGATGTAAGAGGCAGAAATTGACTGTATTGCTTAACATTCTCTGCTACTTGTAATGCTAATTCACGTGTTGGAGTTAAAATAAGTACTTTGATAGTACGTGAAGTGCCAATATTATTAGGTTGGTTTTTAGCTAAAATATCCAATAAAGGAAGGGTGAATGCAGCTGTTTTGCCGGTACCTGTTTGTGCACTTGCCAATACATCATGGCCTGCTTTGATGATCGGAATTGCTTGTTGTTGGATTGGGGTTAGCTTTGAATAACCACAGGCTTTCACTGCCTTTAAAAGATTCGCAGATAGACCTGCTGCATCAACACTCATATTGTTACCTAATTTATACGCTTAAAATCAACGCGCAGTATAACAAAATCAATTTATAATGTATGAAAAACATAGGCGCTAATAAACGTTTTTTATTGATTACGTTGTAGAGTTTTTATGTGCTATCAAATATTGCTTTAAGGTCTTTTATTTAAGTAAATACTATTTCGTTATTGTAGAATTGGTGAATAGTATTTGCCTGTTATTCATTTGTTTATTTCAGGATGATATTTTTACTATTGAGTGTCTCGCTGTGATGCTTATTTACGCCGTGTGAGCTGTTAATTTACAGACCTAAGAACTGTCCTGGCATTGAGCTGTGTTTATTAATGAATTCACACTCATAAGTAATTATCACTTCTATTCGAGACTTCAAACCGAACAAAAAACGACAAAAAAATCAACAAAACAGGAAATACAAGATGTCTCTACAACTAGTAACCCTCGACGTTAGTGAATTTGAACAAAGAATATTAAATAAAGAGTCTTTTATCTTAAATGTCGTTGCCACTTGGTGCTCTGATTGCACAGACCAACGTCTTAATCTTGAGTCATTTGTTGCCTCTGTCGCAGAATATGATTTGTCGGTACTTGAATTGACTGCTCAGGAAACTAAAGGAGAATATATCAGTCCTGAAATAGCAGGGGTGATTGAGCAATTCGGAGGGCATGGTTTTCCTCGTACTGTACTCATTAGCAAGGGTAATATAATCAGTGCAGACAATGTTGAAATAATCAGTGAACAGGCATTATTACAACTAGCAAAGAAATTTAAACAACATATATAGTTACTTAACGATTCGTATCTAATCTGCACATCAATAAAACGATGTGTAATTAGTACTTTAATTCAAGAAATAAAGAATTCAAGGTCTGCACTAGTCTACTTGTTCCCCACTATTCTAATTACTAATGTGTACAAGAGTTGTGCCCATTAGTTATTATCCTAAGTTTTTTTGCTTAGTAGTTATGCTTGCGCATTTAACTTATTCAACGTTGCGTTGTAATGAGTTAATCATTAACTGTAAAAACCATCAATTACTCAATAATTGATCTTAAACAAAAATTAATTTACAAACGGCCACAAAAATCTCAAAGTTATGCTAATTTTATATTCTTAAATCGTTATTGTTTTTATATGATTGATTTTGTAACACTACTTATTAAAGGTCGATAATGCCATTGCTTAATAATCTTGCTCCAGAAAAAAAAATGACGGTCATTTTTAGAATGGAACCTGGATCACTAGGGCCTGATGGAAAAGTATATGTTAATGAATTCTGTGAATTTGCCCAAACCCAATTACAAGCTAGTGCATCGCATTATTTGAATTGGTTTATTGTGCCTAGATTTGACAAAACATTAAGTGAAATGAAGTTTCAACTCGGCAATAAAACAATCACTCAAGAGCAGGCAACAAAATATTTATCCCTATTTGGTGAAAGTTATTTACATTTTGAAGAGCAGCTTGAGGATAACCTTGAAGCTATTATTAACCAATATTTTGGTCGTTAAGGATTACAATGATTAAAAAAATAACAGCAGACCAACTACAAGTTGGTATGTACATTCATCACCTTGTAGTTGGTTGGTTAAACAATCCTTTTACATCAAGTAAGTTCTTACTTAAATCTAAAAATGATATTCAAAAAATACGTGATGCTGGCATAAAATGGGTCGAGATTGATACTAGTAAGGGGCTAGACACTTTACTTGTTAAAAGTACTCGACCAAAAGTCGAAGCCTCGGTAAAGCAACAAACCAAAAGTGCCAAAGAAGAAATGGAAGCAGCTAAAGCTGCCTTTGAAGATGCAAGGCAGTTTATTAGTGGTGTAATGAATAGTGCAAAAATGGGGCAATGCGTTGAATTAGAACAAGTTGAGCCCGTCATTAAAGACCTAAGCGACTCGATTTTACGCAACGAAAATGCATTACTCGGCCTCACTCATATTCGTAATATGGATTATTATACTTTTGAACATTCGGTTAGTTTTTCTGTACTTATGATGTCTTTTGCAAAAGGTATGGGCAAATCTGATGAGTTTATTTGTGCAGTGGGAATAGGTGGGTTATTACATGATATCGGTAAAACGATCACACCAGATCATATTCTAAATAAACCAGGGAAATTAACGCCTGAAGAATTCGTGATCATGAAAGAACACGTAGTGCATAGTCGTATTATTCTTGAAAAGACCGAAGGTTTATCGCAAATATCAATGGATGTTGCGGCAATGCACCATGAAAAATACGATGGTAACGGTTACCCACTGGGTTTAAATAAAGACCAAATAAGTTTAGCAGGTCAAATGTCGGCCATTGTTGATGTTTACGATGCACTAACAGCAGACCGTTGTTATCATAAAGGTAAAAAACCATCTGAAGCGCTTCAATTTTTATTAAAAGGATCTGGCAGCCATTTTAATCCGCAACTAGTACAACAATTTATACAGTCGGTTGGTATCTATCCCGCGGGATCGGTTGTGTTATTAAACAATGGTTATTTAGCAACCGTCATTGAAATAAAAGATAATATGTTAAAACCAATTGTAGAGATTTTCTTTAATACTAAGACAAAACAAAACGTGCAAAAAGAGTTGATCGACTTGAGTAGCTCAACTGACCTTAAAGTAAAGAATGTAGATAGTTATGAAAATTGGAACATTAAACCTTTAATCGCTTAGTTCCTTACATTAGCCTCTTATAAAAGCCTAAAATAATTTTATTTTCTGGCTTTTATTCCTTTTAAATTTAGATATCACATTTAAATCTGCTAACCGTGTAAGAGAAAACACTTTTTAATAGAAAGTAAAATAAAAGTAAGTCGAAAAAATCGTGTAAGTATGCTAAAAATAGCCGCTATTTATTTGATTATAAGATCCGCTAATATGCCTAATTCTGTTACTCAACTCTCTGAACTCAAAGATCAATTAGCAAAAGAGTGTCAAATTTCAGCGTCTCAAGTAGAAGCTGCCATCCATTTATTAGATGATGGAAATACAGTCCCATTTATTGCCCGTTATCGAAAACACTTAACGCAATCCTTAGACGATAATCAACTGCGCTTATTAGAGACCAAGCTAATTTATTTTAGAGAACTCGCCACGCGTAAACAAAGCATTTTAAAAGCAATTGATAAAGCCGGTAAATTAACCAATAAACTAAAAAATGAAATTCAAGCAATACAAGATAAAGTCACTCTTGAGCATTGTTATGCTCCCTTTAAAACTACCCGTATCACCAAAGCAAAATTAGCCGAAGAAGCAGGTTTAAATTGGTTAGCAGAGCTACTTTGGGCTTCACCTAAACAACCTTTAAATAAAATTGCACAACGTTATATTAACAATGCAAAAGGCTTTACCAATAGCACACAAGTATTAGAAGGTGCACTAGCGATTGCGGTTGATAAACTAGCTCAAGATATTGCATTAACAAACTTATTAAAACACCATTTATTTGACCAAGGCGAAGTGTCTTCAGCGGTGGTAAAATCTAAACTAGATGACGCGATTAAGTTTAAAGACTATTTTGACTTTAATTCTCGTTTAAACAGGTTACCGGCGCATCGTGTACTCGCTATGTTACGCGGTAAAGCTGAAGGTTATCTTCGTCTTAAAATTAATCCAGATCCATTTCAAAAAGATAAAAAAGCTTATAGTTATTGCCAAACCTTAATAGCCAAGCATCTTAATGTTTACCTTGCTAAAGATGACCATGACTCATGGGTTCGACAAGTCATTGACCACGCATGGCGAACAAAATTGTTAGTGAGTTTAGAGAAGCAAATTTTTGTTCAATTAAAAGAACAAGCGGATCATGAGGCGATTGAACAATTCGCTAGCAATTTAAGTGCATTGTTAATGGCTTCACCAGCTGGTGAAAAAGTGACGCTAGGTTTAGATCCAGGCTTTAGAAGTGGTTGTAAAATAGCTGTTGTTGATAAAACAGGTGAATTAATAGAAACTGCTACCATTTATCCTCATCAACCACAGTTGCAAACAACACAAGCCCAACAAACAATTAAAAAAATGATTGAACAATACAATGTTGAATTAATTGCCATTGGGAACGGCACCGCATCGCGTGAAAGTGAACAATTTATTTCGCAGATATTAGCGTCAATCGATGCAAACCTTCAATCTGTTTCAGTCAGCGAAGCCGGGGCTTCAGTCTATTCTGCATCAGCGTTAGCAGCACAGGAATTTCCGCAACTTGACGTTACTTTACGTGGTGCAGTATCTATAGCGCGACGTTTACAAGACCCGTTATCAGAACTCGTTAAAATTGAAGCAAAAGCTATTGGTGTTGGACTTTATCAACATGATGTTCAACAAACGTTATTAACGAAACGATTACAAGCTGTGGTTGAAGATTGTGTGAATAAAGTCGGCGTGGATCTTAATACTGCTTCACCCAATGTATTAATGCATGTTGCAGGATTAAATGCGACACTTGCTCAAAATATTATTACTTATAGACAGCAGCATGGCCGTTTTAAATCTCGCCAAGCATTAACTAAAGTGCCGCGTTTAGGGACTAAAGCATTTCAGCAAGCAGCAGGCTTTTTGACTGTCAATGGAGGCGATGAATGCTTAGATGAAACCATACTTCATCCTGAGCAATACCCATTAGCAAAACAATTAATTGCGTTTAATAATAAATCAACTCAAGACGTGCTTATAAATAAAGATGCATCAGCATTAATATTACCTCCTATCAAGCAAGTTAAAGACAGTGAGCAAGAATCAATCTTACAGGCTTATCAAGAAATTTTAACGATATTGAGCATGACGAGGCGCGACCCAAGAGAACAATTTAAAGTGGCTGAATTTGACCAGAGTATTCATAAAGTCAGTGATTTGGAGGTAAACATGTTATTGCAGGGGGTTGTTACCAATGTTGCAAATTTTGGCGCTTTTGTTGATTTAGGAGTGCATCAAGATGGGTTGGTTCATATATCAATGTTGAGCGATAGTTTTGTAAATGACCCTCATAAAATCGTGAAAGTGGGGCAAGTTGTAAATGTTAAAGTAACAAGTATTGACCAACAACGTAAGCGAATCGCATTAACCATGAAAAACACTAAACAACCTTAGTGGGTAAATTATAAACCTTGAAAGGAAAGCCACTTAAATCAATTAAATTATCAACTCAATCCTTTAAATATTGTAAAATAAAGCAAAATAATAATGAAATTAAATAAACGTTTATTAGCTCTCTCTGAAATGGTCAATCAACCTTATAACGTGGTTTGGGATTGTTGCTGTGACCATGGTCTATTAGGTTTTAAAATTTTAGCTAATGGGTTAATAAAGCAAGTTAATTTTGTAGATGTTGTGCCTGAGTTAATTGATCAATTATCACAAAAGTTAATCAAGTATGCTGATCAGTTACCTGCTGATAGTCGTTGGCAAACATGGTGCATGGATGTAGCTAAAATATCACTAGAGTCCAACGTCGAATTGGGAACGCATTGTGTGAGTTCAAATTTTTCTATTTCAGAGCCTGTTGTACATGACAGAGATTGGCCTGCTCATCTAATTATCATTAGTGGGGTGGGAGGGGATTTGATGATAGATATATTGACTGGAATGATGCAGCGTTATTCTGGCCACAATATCGATTTTTTATTATGCCCTGTTCAACATACCTATAAGCTGCGACTCACGCTAATAGATTTAGGCTTTAAGTTAAAACAAGAACAATTGGTTATTGAAAATAATCGTGGCTACGAACTTATGCTTATAAATCAGATGCATGGTGAGCCGCTATCAGTAACAGGTAATAAGCTTTGGCTACCTGAGGTTGACCATGAAGCTTATTTAAGTAAATTGATTCATCATTATCAAAAAATTAATAAGAGTAATAGGGATGAACTAAAAATGGAAAGATTGGCCTTAAAAGATTATTTAAGCTTACAAAATCGCTTATATAAGAAGAAATAATAGAGCTTAAGCTCGTATTTCACTTTTGTGTATTAGAAGTCTGTGTTGACTTAATTTACTGATGCTAGGCTTTCATTGGTTAAGCTAATTAGCATTTTATGTTGATAGATTAAAACTGATAAATAATTTTTTAATGAAAAAGAATTCCCTATGAATAAAAGCAATCCAAGTCTTGAACATAATGAACGTTCTCATTCATCGCTCCCTGATCCTTTAGACTTAAAGTCAATTGAACCTGGCGCGTCTCAAATAACTTATCAACACCAAACCTATCAGCATAAAACAATTGCAGATGCAGATAAAACTTTGAATTGTATTTTAGATGTTATTGCAGAAGGCACTTGGGATTGGGATGGTAAAACGGGAAGTGTACTAAGAAGTACCGCCTGGTTTGAGATGCTAGGTTATGAAGTGGGGACATTTCAACAAAATGTCTATACTTGGGAAAATGTAATCCACAAAGAGGATTACGATAAAGTGATGCAGAGCTTTGAAAAAATAATTACACATCAAACTGATTCATATTGTATCGATTATCGCTGCCGAAAATCCGATGGTAGTTACCTTTGGATCACAGATAGATCTAAAGCGGTTGAATACAACCCAGATGGATCCGTTGCTAGAATTATCGGGGCGCATCAAGATATTCATCAACAAAAAAAAGCACAACTTTCACTATTTAAACAAAATCAACAGTTAGAGTTAGGCAACACTACACTCGAGAAATTAATATCTATCAAAACAGAGCAATTAGAAGCAAAAAACAAACAGCTTGAAGAAAAAATCCTTGAAATAGAGCGCTTAGCTAATACCGATTCTTTAACTAACATTGCAAACCGTAAAAAATTCGAGGAAGCATTAAACAGCGAAATCTCGCGCGCGAACAGATATGAACACGCACTAAGCTTTGTCATTTTTGATATTGACCATTTTAAACTCATTAATGATTCATTTGGCCACAAAATTGGAGATCAGGTGTTACAAAATATGGCTTCAGTAGTGGTAAATAATATTAGAGATATAGATGTTTTTGCACGATGGGGCGGTGAGGAGTTTGTTTTAATATTACCTTGTATAACCATTGAAGCAGCATTAAATTTCAGCGAAAGACTTCGTCAATTAATTAGCCAGACAGAATTATCAAAGGGCGTCTATATAACCTGTAGCTTTGGTGTTAGCGAATATCATAATACAGACACGGTTGAAGACTTGTTTCATCGTGCGGATCAAGCACTTTATAGCGTTAAAAATAATGGCCGTAATAGTGTGCAATGCGAAAAAATAAATGCTGATCCTATCAGCACAAGCAACTGCACAACTAATCAATTATGATATTAAAAACATAATTTATGATTTAATCGCTAAAATAGTTAACCTACTGTTTTTTTATGTTTATTTCTTGTCATAAAATAATATTTTTCTTTTATCTTGGAGTGAATAGCCATTATTAGGTATTTGCTTTATGATATCAAAATTAAATTTGTATATTAGATATAACAGTTAATTTTAATGAAGGAAAATGCAATGAAAAAATTAATAATAGGTAGTCTATTTTATTTAATACTGCCTAATATTGCATATGCAGGGCTGATAACCGAGACTGGTACTGTGAAATATGGTGAAGTAGATTGGTATGATTTTTCTACCTTCGAGACAGGAAAGGTATCTTTATCTGCAGTAGAAACTAATAAAAATAATCATTGGTGGAATAGCAAATACAACAAATATAACCAATTCGATAGCTCTTTATATTTGTTTAAAGACGATGGGTATTTAAGTTGGGACGACCTTATTAAATACGATGATAATAGTGGATATGGTCTTGAGAGTTTTATGACTGTTAACCTTACTGCTGGTGATTACTCCGTTGCTATTACGTCTTCTTATGATAATAAGTATGGATATTACAAAAATTGGTATAGTTCTAATAATGAAACGGGTTATACGTTAAATATTAGTGGAAATTATGTTAGTACGGATGGGACTATTGCACCTATAAATGTAGCGGAACCGGTATCTATTATTTTATTAGCAATTGGTTTATTTGGCATTGCTTATTCTCGCCAAAGAAGATCTCCTCTAACACTACCTGCAGTATCTAATTTAGTTTGTTTGTCTAAATAAGTGAGCCCAGTTTCAGTATCTATATGAACATTAGCATTAAAAACCTTTGAGCCCTTTTAAAGGTATTTGAGGTTTTTAATGCTTTAAATAATGTTAATAAGCTAAGACTAAATACCTAAAGCTTGACCGCCGCCTATTTGGATTGTTTCTGCGGTGATAAACGCTGCGTCTTTACTGACTAAGAAAGAGATCACTCCAGATACATCTTCAGGTTGTCCTAGACGACCTAACATAATGTTATCTTTCCATGATGCAAATACTTCGGGTTTTGTATCTTTAATTTGTTGATGAAACGGTGTATCAATAGTTCCAGGAGAAACTGCATTCACACGAATGCCTGCTGGTGCTAATTCCTTAGCAAGTGCTCGAGTTAAGGTGTGAACCGCAGCTTTTGATGTACCGTAAATACCAGCACCAGGTCCACCTGCATTCCATGCTGCATTTGAAGTGTAGTTAATAATTGAACCACCTTCGGTTTTTTTCAGAAACGGAATGGCAGCACGAGATACAAAGAAAGCACTATCAAGGTTTAATGCCATTACAAAACGAAAGAATTCAGTGGTCATTTCTTCAATAGAACTTCGTCCGCCGAGGCCACCTGCATTATTGACTACAACATCAATTTGACCGTATTTGTTTCCAATAGCATTAACATTTTCTGTAACAGCTACATCATTAGTGACATCAAAACCGTAGTATTCCGCTTCGATTCCTTCAGTTTTAAGTTCTGCTACACGTGCTGCACCAACTTCATCTTCAATACCATTTAATACGACAGTATAACCATCTTGACCAAGGCGTTTAGCTACTTGGAAACCAATACCACCAGTTGCACCAGTGATTAAAGCAATTTTTTTAGACATATTATTTTCTCACTATTAGTTAAGTTCATGCTGCAATAAATATGAAGCATTATTAATTGATAAAATGTAATTTAAAGTTGATTGATAGTTAATTTATACTCAAAGTACCCATTTATACTAAAAAACCTATTTAACAATAGTTTTATTGTAATACAAGTAAATATTTTGTAAATAGTAACTATCAATCCTTATCTCTATATTTAAATACCTATTATTGAAATAAAGCATACTTTTATATTGCTCATAAAAATCATAATCAAATATTTAATAGGAGTTTTATTAATATTAATGCAATTATTATGCGAATATAGAAGTAATTAAACATAAGAAATAAAATGCTATCTAACTGTATATATTGGTTATTTTTATTTATGTTGGGTTGTTTGTTAATTAAGCATAGAGTGAGGTTGAAAAATTAATACGTTAGCCTTTTATTCGCCAAATGTTTAAAGGCTTAAAATAAATGCTAATTTATTAGTTTTATATTTGTGAGAGTACACGCAAAATTTACTGTTATTTATCATACAAAACTGGTGTGTTATTCCATGAGTTTTTTGTATGAATGTTTTTTCTAAGCTGTTTTATCTAAGAGTTTTCTATAAGTATTGTGTTTTTATACTTGTACATTGAAGCTAGAATAGGGCGTAGAACTAATGCTGCTACTTTGATATACATTATTAATATGTAAACTTCTTGCAATCATGTTATCCCTTATTATCTGAGGGTTTTTATCTCCACGTTTATCATTATTTATTGTTTGATTATTGGAAACTGTCGGTTCAATATTCTGTGAATCGGTAAAATTTTGTTGTGTGTCGGCGCTATCATCTGAAGAGCCTCTTGAAGAACCCGCTGACGAATGCTCGTTACTGGCATCACTAGAGGAATCAGGACGGTTTGCTGCTGAGATCTCACTGCGTGCTTGTGTCGCCATTTGATCTGCTTCAGCCGCAACTTTTATATCTTGAGCAGAAGGTTGTGCAGGCGCAAGTGCTGCCGCTTTGACCTGTTGTGCTTTTTTTAATGTTGCTTCAGGATCACCTTCAATAGCAGATGTATCGATAGAGACTTCGCCCGACACCGCATACTTTACGCCATCAGGCCCCGTTTGATAGCTATAACTTGGTGAACTTGCATATTGCCCACCTACAGCAGCATGAGCTTGCTCATGGATATTTACTTCATTATGACGTGTCTTTAAAGAGCTTATGACGGCTAACTCATCTTCGCTATACGTTTGATTTTTGCCCTTATCTGAGTTGCCATTTGAGTCGTCATTTGACTCTTTATTGGAGGCTTCTGTATTTGCTACTTGTTTGCTATTTTCAACTCCCTCAGCCTTTGCAGCTACTTCTGGATCAGAGTGTGATGATTCTTTATTCTGTTGAGGTGTAACGATTTGTTGAGCACTTTTAATACTGCCATCGATAGTTGCCCTTTGATAAGTTGATGCTTGAGTTGTTGATACTGAAGGGGAGAACCCTTCTATGTTTGGCCGCATCGGTGCTGATTCAGCGCT
The DNA here is from genome assembly GCF_011378715.1 of Psychromonas sp. SA13A. GTDB lineage: Bacteria > Pseudomonadota > Gammaproteobacteria > Enterobacterales > Psychromonadaceae > Psychromonas. Next base: position 177,020 of record NZ_WTKU01000002.1, read on the forward strand.
CTGAGTTTCAGACGAGATATTGGTAGATGAAACGACATTACTTGCCATTTTTGAGCTTGTTGTCATGCTGATAGGAAGTGGGGTAGCTGCTGATATGTTCATAAAATTTCTATTCCTATTCCAGTACCGATTTCAGTTTCAGTTCTATTTTTAATTCCTATGTAGATTTATTACTAAACTCTATCGCTGCCAAAACCTTATCATTACAAACTTCATCATTACAAACTTCACCATAATAAACTTCACCATAATAAACTTCGCCATCATAAACATGCATTTAAACTTTTATGTCGAATAAACTGCCTACCGGTTTATCATCTTGATGTTGATTATTTGTTGTAAGCGATTGGTACTCGGAAATTCTTGAACTGATCACATCTTCACTCGGTGCTTGAGCCTGTAATATTGGTTGTTGTGTTGTTACTTGGTCAACACTTTGTGTCTGTTTTTGAGTCTCGATCGCTAGGTATTTAAGGTCAGAGGTTTCAGGCGCATTTCTTAGGGCGGTAACTGGCTGGCTATGTAGGTTAATACTGCCGTTAATGTCCATATACCCCCTCCAATACCTAAAATTAAATATAAAATGATTCTGTGATTATGGTACAAATGAATGTTAAATACGAATTATTCGTTTGAATAAATGCATCATTATCTATTTTAGCCTCAATTTATTAAGCCGCGATGACACTCTATTTAGCATGTTATAAAGTTATTCGTGCGTTTATTATACGAATCTAAATATTTTTAAACGAATGATATAAATAATTAATCATTATATTGTTTTAGGTTGTTCATTTTTTTGGTTAATTAAACATTACTCATTAAAATAGGCGTCATTGAATTTAATATATTTAGAGAGTGTAATGCGTTTACTGCAACGAGTGGTCCATCCTTCGATTCAAATTGAAAACTTGTCCCCCTGTCATCATCAAAGTTTTACTCGCATCGCAACAAGAGCGATAGTGATCAGAGATAAAAAAATTTTATTAATGTTCACTAATCGCTATAACGACTATTCCTTACCAGGTGGAGGTGTCGATGAGGGCGAAGATTTATTAACGGGCTTCAAAAGAGAGCTTGCAGAAGAAACTGGAGCGGTTGGAATAAAGCGTGTGCAAGCTTTTGGATTATATGAAGAGTACCGGCCACATAAGAGTGATAAACATAACCCTGAATGTTCTATCATGCATATGCTCTCGTATTGCTACAGCTGCGAAATAGGAGAGCACCTTGGTGCGAATAAACTGGAAGACTATGAAGTTAATAATGGTATGCAAGTGTGCTGGGTTCACATTGACGATGCTATTCAACATAATATTAACACCATGCAAAATGACAAAAAGCAGGGGTTATCGATTCAAAGAGAAACCTATTTAATGCAACAAATAAAAGTACAATTTAGCTTAGATTGACGACTTCTTATGCGAATCTAGGTTATTGATTGAAGATAGGTTTATGAAAGTAGCTTGCTGAAGCTATATAACTGAAGGTATATAACTGAAATTAGTTTAATAACTTCAGTTATATAGGATTTTTTAGCTCTAAGTATTAGGCTTCGATTTCATCTGTTGATTGGACTGCTTTATTACGTCCCGTTGTTTTTGCGAAATACAGTGCAACGTCAGCGCGTTTAAGTAGATCATTTAAGTCTTCGTTGGCATTAATACGTTGAGTAGTTCCGATTGATAATGTTATTTCAACCGTGAGTTGATCATCTATTTTTATCTTGTTATTCGCTAATCGCTCACAAATGTTGTTTGCTAGTTCGAGTGTGTCTTTTTTATTTATTCTTGACGTCAGTATGGCAAACTCTTCACCGCCTATACGAGCCAAAATAGCTTCCTCAGGTAATGCTTTTTGTAGTGAAGCAGCAATGAATTTTAAGACTAAATCACCGACATCATGTCCGAAGTTGTCATTAATACTTTTAAAATGATCGGCATCTATCATTAATAAAGAAACATGGTCATTGGATTCTAACATTTGACTCGCTTGCTTGAAAAAGTGCCTGCGATTACTGATTTCCGTGAGCACATCGGTATTAGCAATATGGTCAAGACGCTTTTCCAGTTCAATACGTTCTGTAATATCAAATGCTGAGGTGCGGGCGATAGCAAAATAACCTTTTTCTAGAATTGAAGTGGCCGATGTAGAAACAAAAAAAGTATGTCCATCTTTGCATTGTACTTCTAATACAACACCTTCTATGGTTTCATCCAAGTGTAGATTTTTCAAAAACTGCTCAAATACAGGGACACTGCCTTTGGTTAAAAAATCAGTAAAAGACGATCCAACAACTTCATCGCGTGTGTAACCTAACCAACTTAACTCAGTCTGGTTCATTTTTATGACATAGCCATTTTTATCTAAACTGTGGTAACCACATGGAGCATTCTCATATAAATCGATTAATTCATTTTTAATGAATAAGTCGTAACGCAGTCGCCTACGTTTTTGTTCTGACATAATTAAAAGCAGTAACAAAATAGCAGCAGACCCGATGAATAATGAAGCGATGATCACACGGCCCACTGGTTTATAAAAAAACGAACTTTCATTCATTACATCATAGGGTAAGAAAATAATTAATTTCCAATTATTCTGTTGCCTAGATTGTTCACTAACAGAAAGGTTAATGGCTCGTTCTGCTTGATATTTACCGATGCTATCTAAACTAAAGGGATTGATCGATACGTAGCGAAATATTCCGTGATCTGATTGATAGATACCACTGTCATTTTTCTGAATTGTAGGCCACGCTTGAGGATATTTATCTTGAAATTTCTGAGAGACTGTATCAAGGCTTCCTCCCCACTCATTGCTTCTATCATGATTACTTATCCAGTAACCTTCTGGGTCTATCAACATACCTTGACCGTTGATACGTAGCCCCATTTGGTCTCTAAAGTTTTGTAATAATTCAGTGGCGAGGTAATTCATTACCATTAAACCAACCGTTTTACCCTCGCTATTGATAACCGGTGTTGCAAAGCGGATAACAGGTTTATAGGGAAATTCAATTTCACCACGCTCTACATTAAGTTCCATAGCAGAGACATAAACTTTACCTTGTGGTTGTTTAATACCTTCTTGAAAATAATGAGTATGTTTTTTACTTTGTAAGTTATTAGGTTTGACGATTTCTACAGAAGGGTTGATATAATTTATTCGAATACGCTCTTTACCTTCAATATCCAGTAGCCTTACTTGGTCGTAGCGGAAAAATGTGGATGCTAAATTAGAAAATAGGGACTCTAATCCTTTTTTGCTTGAAAGCGTGCCATTTTCAAGGAAATCAACTAATGCTTTGGAGCGAGTGACCATTTGCAATACCATTAATTGTATTTGCATCTCTTTTTGTAGTGCTTGAGTAGTAGAGGTTACAAATGCTTCTTCTTGCGCAAGCATTGTTTTTTCTAAGTTTTGAGTATATTGGAATTGAACGTATACCAAAGTTAGTGCTAAAGCTGTTGCTATTAATAAATAGATCCAGATAAAACGACGCAATACCGATGCTGTAAAAGAGTGAGATTCGATATCAGTATCGTTGGCAGTATTTTTTGTCATTATTATTGGTCTTATTTTTGTTGGTTAAGGATAAAATAGTGTTTATGTTGGTGATATTTTATAAGCAGATCAATAACGGATATTCAGACGCTAAATTAATCATATTGATGAATTTATAGGGTTATTATTTATGCATAAAAATGCATTTTTATTCAGCAGTTAAACAAAAGCTTATAAAGTGTTCGCACAGTGGTACCAAGCAAACACTTTAAAAGGACTAAGCCATCAATAATTCAGGTAAAAATTCACCTTCGTTATTGTTGTAAATAATATATTCACCATGATATTTAACTTTAGATTTATAATCAGTTACTTTGTAAAGTAATAATGATTGATCAAAGGCTGCTTGTAATGCTTCTGGTAAATCACCACGGATATATAAGCTAATAGGTTTAACTAATAAACCATCTTCAAAATTTTGTTCAAATTGTTGACTACAAATAATCATAGATGCTTGACCTGCACTATGGCGATTTAACTTTTCACCTACTTCAAGGTCAGTGTTAACCATCCATTGTAGTTCAGTTAATTTATCACACAAATTAATTATTTGTTGTTTATTAACAGGTTTTGCTTTTAAGTCTTGGTCAAAAACGTGCTCATAGTGCGCCTTAATGGCCTGAAAGGTTTCAACTAAAGCCGCATTTTTCCCTAAACTACGGGCTTTACGTTGCCAAATTTTTAACGTCGGCAATACATCACTTTCAAAACGTTTTTTCTTCATCGCATTGGTTGTCCATGCCGCTAGAAAATGCGTTTCACTGAGTGGGTTTTTAGGAATTTTACCTTTCAGTTGTGCTTCATGTAAATCCGCTAAAGCAGTCGTGACCACTTGATGAATTGATGTTGAGAAACTAGTCATGATTATCCTGATGATTAAAAAAATAGTAAGCTAAAAGTATGACAGGCTAAGTACCCAGGGACAAGCAAAGATAGGTAATTGTTGTTTGTTGTTGTCAAATAAGGCACTGAACACTTTATTTGCGGACTAAAACTTATTGCTATGAGGGATATTAAGTGTCTGAGATTCAAATAATGCGATGTTAATAGCTAACGTTAATAAAAGTAGAATGCTAAATAAATAAAAAACAACAAAGTAAATGGTTAATTAAACATTAAAAGGTGGTTAAAATGGCAAAGCTTACATCGACAGGAATTTTAATATGGTAACTGAAAATCATGTACTTGAAATCAGCCCCAAACAAAAAAAGTGCATATCACTGGTGCTAGGTAGTGGCGGTGCAAGGGGCTTGGCCCATATTGGCATTATTAAGTGGTTAGTAGAAAATAACTATCAAATAAAATCTATATCAGGTTGCTCAATTGGAGCCTTGATTGGCGGTGTATATGCTGCGGGAAAATTAGATGAATTTGAACAATGGGTTTGTGGGTTAAGTAAATTAGATATTATTTCCCTATTAGATATTTCCTGGAGTACGAGTGGGTTATTACGTGGCGATAAAATAATTGATACGCTATTCAAGCTATTAGGTGATCAAACCATCGAAGCCTTACCGCTGCAATTTACAGCCGTTGCGGCAGATATAAAAAATGAGAAAGAAGTGTGGATTAATTCAGGCTGTTTATTCGATGCGATTCGTGCATCTATTTCATTACCTTTATTTTTTACACCGGTTGAACGAAAAGGAGTGCAGCTGATTGATGGCGGTGTGTTAAACCCTGTGCCGATAGCACCAACGTTTAGTGATAATACTGATTTTACTGTTGCGGTTAATCTGGGTGGGGTTATTGATCTGGATAGAGTAGAACCAGATACGTTAATGGATGTGGTAGATAGTATTGAGGATTTACCATTGCAGCAAAAAATTGGGCATTACATCAAACAGTTTGGAGATAACTTAGCATTAACAAATAGCAAACCGCCGACATGGAAAGCTTATGATGTTGCGGACCAAGCCTTTGATGCTATGCAAAGTACCATTGCTCGCTTGAAATTGGCGGCTTACCCTGCCGATTATAATATAGTGATCCCCAGAAATGCCTGTGGCACTTTAGAGTTTGACCGTGCAAAAGAGATGATCGCCTTAGGTTATCAAAGCGCACAGAAAGCGTTACACTTAGATACTATTTAAGCATTAAGCACTCAAGTTAAGTGCAACATTGTAAAAAGGGAAACATGTGGACGTAATTAGTAGTACGCAATCTTGGGTTAACAACGTCATTGTTAAATATAATATTTGTCCATTTGCTAAAAGAGAGGTGGATCGTGGCAGTATTCGTTACTGTGAAGAAGCTAACACTGAAATTGAAGGTGTATTAGATAGACTAACAGTTGAATGCGAGTTTTTAGATACACATCCAGAAACTGAAACTACGTTATTAATTTTGAGTGAAGCCTGTAGTGATTTTGAGCACTTTTTAGATTTGGTATATCTATCCAACCATCTTCTACAAATGAGTCATTATGAAGGGGTTTATCAATTAGCTCATTTTCACCCTGATTATTGTTTTGCTGGCGATGATGAAAATGCAGCTTCTAATTATAGCAACCGTTCACCACATCCTACATTACATCTCATTCGAGAGAGCAGTATGGAAAAAGCTATCGCGGCTCATCCTGATGTGGAAGGGATCCCCGATAGGAATATTGCGTTTTTAAATAAAAAAGGTAGTCCTTTTTTTGCTGACCTTCTGGCGAGTTGTTTGTTAGTTAATAAGTAACTAGCACTTCAAATAAGAATATTTTTGAACACTTATGTTTTTAAGTGCTTTTTATAATTAGCTAACAGGCGAGATTATTAACCTAATAACAATCGTATTGGCTACATATTCTGCATTTACAGAGATTAATGCAAAGTGTTGTTTGAAACTGGTCGACAAACCTTATTAAGCAAGATAAGTTTCACTGTTTTTCGGTTGTATTTATTCCTTTAGATATGACTGCTTCATAAACAAACGTTTTTATAATCAAAGTTAACAAGGATTTTCCATGGCAGAACAGGCCTATCAATTATTACGCATTATTATTATCGATAGCTTTTGGAAAGGGCAGGTTAACGAATTAGACTTATCTGGTCATACGCAACTTGAAGGTACCAACGGCGCTGGTAAAACATCTTTGATGCGTTTACTGCCACTTTTTTATGGTATGAGACCCAGTGAAATAGTTAGTAAAGTGGATCAAGCTAAAAACTTTGCAGATTATTATTTGCCAAGAGACTCTAGTATGTTGGTTTATGAATACCAACGACCTAGTGGTCAAACATGTATGGCACTTGCCAGCTCCGATGGGAGAGGAGTGCAATTTAAATTTATTGATAGTGGTTTTGAAAGTGGATTATTTATTGGTGAAAATCATTTTCCGTTAACCGTCTCAGAAGTTGAAAGAGCTTATCGAAATTTAGGTGTGGAATGCTCTAACTATTTAGGCGTTGATAAATACCGACAAGTGATTCAAAACTTACGCAGTGGTCGTAAAGTTAAAGAGGTTCGTCAATTACAAAATCGTTTCTCATTCAGTGATTTAGCTACTCCTCACCTAGATAAAGTAGTGAATGGTACGATTGAAAAAAATCTAGATTTTGATGCGGTTAAACAAATGCTGGTGGCTATCGCTAGCGATCACATTGCGCGCAGCGTGGGTCAAGAAAAAGAACAAATTACCCTCAATAAACAAGATATTAGTTTATGGTTAGCTGATATACAAGCTAGTCGCTCGATTCAAAAAGTAAGTGATAAAATTGCGTTATGGCAAACAGATTTTACGCAGTTAGACAGTTTATTGATTAAGCTGCAGCATTTGCATGCGGAAATGTTAGCGCACCAGCAAAATATCACTGCATTGCAACAGCAACGTAGTGATCAAAAAGCCAGCTTTAGAGATGAAATAACGGTTCTAGATAAACAGTTAAAAGAACAAAGCCTTCTGCTTCAAACTGAAATAAGCCAAATAGCGGCTAAGATAGAAGCGGATCAAAGCCGAATTGATTTGTTAGATGACGATAAATTAAAGTTCGATGAAAATGACGCGGCGAGTTATCAACTACAAGCCGATAATGCACCTCGTTATCAACAAGCCTTAAACGATGTCAATGAAATTATTGAAGCGTTCGAAGGTAATTTAAATAAGGTTCAAGCTAAATTTGAGTCATTATTACAATCGTTAACCTTGCAAAAGGTACAGGATGAAGCGCGTAATAATGAGCAAGTCTCGCAGATCAAAGAACAATCTAATCTACAACTATCGGTCGTGTCCGAAAACTATCAAGGTCAGTTAAGTAAACTAAACGAACAACTTAACGAATCATTTTTAAAAATAAATATGGACCTGCAAACGCTACAAAACCAGTTAAAAATGGAAGAATTAGCGCAGAAAAATATTACTGTTGAAGCAAGCTTGCGAGCAGAGATTGAAGCAAATCAAGTCAGTATGTCAGAAGTTAAAGATAACCTAAGTGACTGCCTACAGGTCTTAAGCTCTGATAATGACCAGTTAAATACGCTAGAAAAACAACGTATTCAACTCTTAGAACAACATAAACAACACAACCGCCAGCTTGAAGATGTCAAAAAATCACGTCAGCAATTACAGTTACAACTCTTACCTGAAGTGAACTCACTGCAGCATTTTTTAAGCAATGAGCCAAATGCGTTAGGTTGGAAAAACAATATTGGACGAGTGTTATCAGCTCAACAGTTAGCACGTAAAGATCTTAATCCTCAATGGGTTTCACAGGGAGATAACGCAGAAACTTTATTTGGATTGAAAATAGATTTAGATCAGCTGCAAGATAATGATTTACAACTTAATGAAAACGAACTTAGAGAAAAACTAAGTGATGTAGAGCAAAAAATTGCAGCCTTGATTAAAAAGGTGACAGATCTAGAATCTCAACTTAATGAATTGACTAAACAGATTGTAAATCAACAGGTTTTAATCAGCGAACGTAAACAAAATTTACAAAAAGTAGAATTAAAACGCCAACAATTTAAAGCACAACAAGAAAATCTTGAGCTTAAAAAACAACACTATTTAAAACAAGCGGCATTAGCGTTTGAAGATAATATTAAAAAGCTCACCACACAAATTAAAAATCAACATACTAAGCTTGAAGAATTTAAAGCTTTACAGCAAGAGCAGCGCTTTGAGTTGAGCAATCAAATGCTGGATCAACGCATGGTGATTGAATCTGATCGAGATAGTCAATTAGAGCAATTAGCAGAGCAGTTAACATCTATTAAAGACAGCGCTAAAACACGACAAAAAGATTATAAGCAACAACGCGACCGAGCATTAGAAGAGCTAGATCCCGATGGCGAAGTTGATAAGCGCATTAAACAACGGGTTGAGTTAACTGAAAAACTAGAACAATGTGCTGTATGGGCTCGTAAAGCCCGTGAGTACCAACAGTTTATGAATGAACGTTATGTACACCGTGATCAATTAGTTGAAAAAAACCAAAACCGAGAAGTGCAAAAGCGTGGCTTAGAAAATAGCTTAGCGGATTTGAAAATTGAAAAAAATAATTTAATCGGTGAGAAACAAAAACAATTTAAGAAAGTATCACAACAATTAAATGACGATGCCGATCTGTTATTACAATTAGGGTTAGCGCAACGAGAGTGTGAGCAATACGGTATTGAAGCAACTTTAAGTGAATCTGAACCGCATAACAGTGCCGATTTAACAGTAACATTCTGTGGCGATTGGATAAAACAATTCAGAACTATAGATAAACGATTACAAAGTCAAATCACTCAGTTTAATACCGCCTTTGCTAAGCATAATGCAAACAGTGAATTATATGAAAACTGGGTTAAATTAGTGTCTGATAATGATATTTATGAAGGCGCTCGTAGTCTGTTTAAGTATCAGCATCCGATCGCTGACTTATTAAGTAGTGCCGCTCAAAAGCAAAAAAATACTTATCAACTAGTCACCGTCAATGCGAATATGATCAATGAGTTTTATCAGCACATAGAAAATTTTGCGCGTCGCATTAAAAGCATTGGTAAACAGTTATCAAGTAACGTCACTAAGCTCGCTCATTTCGAAGCATTAGCGGACATTAATGTTAATACTGTGATGAAACAAGAAGAGCTTGATTATTGGGGACCATTACAGCAATTTGCAAAATTGTTTGACAAATATCGTGATGATTTACGTGAAGGAGTGGGTGATATTCCCGATGACTTGATTGTTGCGATGCAAAAATTGTCGACTTATCTACCTAGTGATGGTTTTGCATTAGCGCATCATCAATTGTTTGATATAGAGTTTACTATCTCAGAAAAGGGGCAGTTAAAACACGCTCGTAATGCGCGACAGTTGAAAAAAATCAGTTCTACGGGCTTATCCTACTTAGCGATGCTTTCTTTATATGCGGGTATTTTGGGTATGTTACGAGGTGAAAGCGATGCTAAAACACAAATCATCCTACCAGTGGATGAATTAGGTGAACTGGCAGCAGAAAATATCGACCTGTTATTGACTATGTTTAACGATAATGCGATCACTATGCTATCGGCTTCACCTTCTACGGATAGGCATATTTTATCTTTATATCAACGTCATTATAAGATTAAAGATAATAAGATTTTCCATGCGCATATTCCAACTTCTCGCTTAGATGAATTACTGCTACAACGTAAAAAAGTAGCCGAGCAGCTCAAGAACCAAGTAAATGAACATACAAGTACTAATGTAAGTACTCATGCAAGTACGGACGTAAGCGCTATTGAGAACTCACAAGAAAAACGTGAGCAAAGCAATACAGAGAGTGAGCAGGCGTCATCAAGTACTGATACAGATATGATCTCAAAGGAGCCTCAAAATGTTTAAGCAAACTGTTCAGCAACTATTAACAGGAGCGGTAATTTGTGAAACAGGGTTTGCCGATGAATTCCTCTATTTGCAGGCTCAATCTAATCAGGATCGTGTCTCGGATTTTTTATCTAATTTAGACCGTGATTTAACGTACTTAGACAGTGCCGATGCCTATTATTGTACTTTTAACGAAGTAGACGCTAATAACAGTGCTGAACTGACCACTTTATTTACCGATATTAGAGGGATGTTTCGTCCGTTAGTAGAGTTCTTAGAGTTGATCCTCACTGCCAGTCAAACCGATTTACCTATCCATGCTAAATCAATTATTAATATCAATGAGCTATTTGATCCCTTTGAACATGATCAAACTTTACGTGAACAACTGCGCCATTTAACCGCGATACGTCCTTTTAAAACGAATAAATTAGAAAGCCGTGAGCAGCTGGTATTTGTTTTTCATAAACTTGAAGAGTTAGGATATTTTGTGCGTAAGAATGCTGGAAGTAGTCGCTATTTTGCGACGGCACGTTTCGATTTAATCTATTTATTGATTGAGTTTCTGAATGACTCAGAACGCATTGAGTTACCTGAAACTGAACAGCAACAACAAGAAGAGTTATTGTTTTAATGGCTGGCTACGATACCAAAGATGTTGCGGAGTTATTACGTCAACTTGGCTCAAATGACCAATTGCTTGCTGAAGCCTATGTATTTGGTTCGATACAGGGCGACGGTGGTGATGCACGTAAAATTGCTGCTTTGCATAAAAAAGCGTTATTAAGGCCCGACGATGAACCGGGTGATTATCGTGTAAGTGCTGAATTAAAACGCATGCTAAACCGGTTAATGCGTAAACAAAGTAGTTACCGTCAACTTACTGATATGGGTAAAGTAATTGATGTATTGGAAGATACTGTCAACGACTACCGTTTATCTGTGATTGGCGACCAGCAGGACGATGCAGAATACTATTTAGATCAACTTGATGATCTGCTTTATGAAGCAAAAGATAACTTAAATGTTAGCTTAGATAATATGCATTATGCCATTTCCAGTCAGTTTGGTTTTGTATCTACTATTAGTGCTAAGGTTCGTGAAAATGAACGTGCTTTAACCTATGCACAAAAGCTATTAACTGAGTTACAACAGATTGACCCTGAAACTTGTTATGAGTGGATGAATTGGGCTTGCCCGGTAGAACTGGCGCGTAAAATCAGTGGTTTCATCTATTGGTTTAATCAGACTCTTCCAAGGTTACGTTACATCATTGACAGTATGCGCCTAAGTTTATTTAAATTACGACGCGATGAAAAACAGGCAAGCCTATTACGCAATATGGCGCGGTATCTTCACAAACACCCTGAATTTGAAATTAATGAACAGGTGTTTGAAGACAAAACTTTACCGAAACCATTACGTTTTGCTGCGCCGATGCCGATTAAGTCGTATATCAATGTTAAAGAAACAGCGCATGAAATTGCATTAATTGAAATTGTACAATCACTGCGTAAATTAAGTTCAGTGGTTAAACCTAATGCGCGTGAAACATCGGAAGTGGAATTGATTGCTAATGTTGCTATGAGTTTCAGTTACGATTACTTCGAAGAGCAGACAGAACGTTTATTTGAACAAGCTATTACCACTGGAAACCCCGTTTCTGCTATTAAATATTGGCAACAAGCGTTACCAGAGTGGCATAGCGAACAACAGCATATCGACCCGACACCTTGGGTTGAGTTAGTGTTTAGTAGTTATTGTAAATTAACCAATATACAACAAGCATTGATAGATATTCGCCCTAAAGGCCAACAATTAAAGGGTATTTCCCATAATTGGTCGTACAGTGATATTGTCGTTAAAGTAAATAGTTAAGGTAAATAATTAAAATCAACATGAATCATTCCCGCTTTAATAAAATACAGTATGATTTTTTTGCAAGACATCTTCGTGCTGATCTCGGGGCTGTAAAAGCAACCCAAAGTTGTCGTTGGATGGTTGATACTCATCGTCTCGGACGTATTCATGATGGATTGTGGTTTTATACTGAACAAGATAGAGCAGCTATTATTGAATTAGTGCAACGAGAGTTACACATTAATTTACTTTTTGATCATTATCCGGATAAAAGTACTCGTGTAGATACCGCTCTTAGCCATAACAATGAAAAGTTTAATACCTTGTCCGTTAGCAATGACTTTGTATTGGTTAACGCAATGCAAACACTGCAACTTAATGGACAGCAGATAGAGGTAGGTGCGATTTCATCATTGGGGTTATATGTTGATGCATCTAAAATTAACAGTGTAGAGCATCAATATATTGTGTTGGTTGAAAACCTAGCGGTAATGGCTAATTTACAACATTTAGTATTAATGGATAATGCAGCACATTTAAAAAATGCCCTATGGCTGTATCGTGGTGATCAAAAATCAATACAAAGTACCCATCAAGCCTATGCGTTTTTTAGATCATTTAAAGCTTCACATCAGCTATTATGTTTTGCGGACGTAGACCCTAAAGGCTTAGAGATTGCTATAAGTAGCAGCGCAACTAAGATTTTAACTGTTGAAACAAGTATGGTTGAAACCTTTAACATTAGCGGTATTGAAAAAGATTTTTATAACCAAATTAATTCAGTTAATTATCTGAAAAATATAACGTTATCAGCAGAAAGCCAAAACTTGGTTGCTACAATCTGTGAGCATAAAAAAACTATTAAACAAGAGCATATTTTAGCACACCAAATGCCCGTAGCAGTGGTTGAATTATTTAATTAAGCCCATTAAGTGCTAGTAGGAGCAGAAACTATTCCTTAGTAAGATAGCTTAATAAAATACCTTAGTGGCAATTAGTCAGTAAAACGGCTTAGTAAAAACTAATCAGTAACAATAACTTAGTAAAATAACTTATTAACAATAATTTAATAACAATATAAAAGATTAACAAGGATATACAATGCAAATAGCTAAAAACAGTGTCGTTGAATTTCATTACCGCTTAACAGAAGGTAATGAGTTATTAGAAGACAGTAAAGATAATGAACCGCTTATTTATTTACACGGCGGCGGTGGTCTATTTGAAAAAATGGAGCAAGCCTTTGTCGATAAAACAGTGGGTGATAAATTTGAAGTAACATTATCTCCTGAAGAGTCTTATGGTGAACGTCGTGAAGGTGCGTTACAACGTATTCCGATTAAACATTTACAAGGTGCAAAGAAATGGACGGTTGGCATGACTGCAGTGGTTGAATCTAACCAAGGTAAGCAAGAAGTCACGATCGTCAAAGTAGGGCGTTTTAATGCAGATTGCGATTTGAATCATCCATTCGCGGGTAAAACATTAACGTTTGCTATTGAAGTAATAAGTGTTCGTGCGGCAACTGAAGATGAGTTATCGCATGGTCATGCCCATGCAAAAGGTGGTTGTGGTCATTAGACCATAAAGCGCAGTTAATTTTTACGTATATTTTACAGTGATTTTTTCGCGCTTTTACAAATATCGCCTGTGTATAGTGTTACTTTTCATATGTTTATATACATTCTTAAGTACGCTATCACAGGCCTATTAACCTCAAGTCATGAAGCAATTATTTAAACCGAAGGAATACAAAAATGAAACGTGTTTCATTATATACAATGGCGAATTGTCCTCATTGTAAAACAGCTAAACAATATCTTGAGCAACAAAAAATCACCTTCAGATTAGTTGATGTTAAAAGTGCTGCAGGCCAAAAAGAATTTGCGAAAACGGGATACCGTGGTGTACCTGTAGTGAAAATAGGCGATCAGTTCTTGAATGGTTTTAGTGTTAAAGGTTTCCTTAACTTATACAAGAACGAATAATTTCTGTGGGGAGTGATTAGGAGTTGTCTAATTCTACTAATTGATAAAACCTATTTTGTTAATCCTAGACTCTATCACTCGACATTCAATTTTATTTACAATGTCATGTTGCCGAACATCGAATTCGATTTTTCTTTTCATCAATAATCAATAATCATTTGTAAAATGCTTAACAACCGCTCACTTTATTACTAATAAATGACCACTTAATGACAGTCGTTCAAAAATATAATTTTTTTATTAGGTAATTTAACATTTCGCTTTTATATTTGGATTTTTAATATTATCTATTATAAGGAGTGAGTTATGAATTTAATTGAAGCTGTTTTAATGCGACCGGCTGAAGTCATAACTTTACCCAATGAAATACAGCACCATGACCACGATCATCATCAATTAGTGATTGCATTAAATGGTAACTCTGAATTTAGCATTGAAGGTATGCAGAATATTATTGTACCAGGCCAGGGCTGTGTGGTGACTGCTTCATCTGATCATGCTTTTAATGGTTTAGGTTTTGCCGAAATACTAACGCTAAATTTACCTACTGAGTCTCAATTAGATAATTACACTGCTCAACATATTCAACCTTTGATTCATTCTAATCAATATTTTAAATTAGATAACCAGTTTCAGATATTATTACAATTATTAGTTAAAGAGATGCGCCAAGCCCCTGATGATATATTGGTTGCAGAAGCATGCAAAAATACAATTATTGCTTTATTACAGCGTCATATTAAAACCGACCTAAGTAAAAAAAATCGCATTAATATAGAAGTGATTGATAATTTTATTATTCAACATATTACTACTAAAATCAGCGTCGCTCAGCTAGCAGGTTGTGTGTTCTTAGGCGAAAGTCAATTTCACTTATTGTTTAAACAACAAATGGGCATGACCCCGCATCAATACATAATGCAAGTACGACTGAATCTTGCAAAACAGTTATTAGAAGATCGCTCTTTGACATTAGCGATGATTGCCAGTGCTAGTGGCTTTGCTAATCAAAGTAGTTTTACTCACACCTTCACTAAATTTCAGGGAACTTCCCCTTCTAGATATCGTTAATAGTTCAATGCTCGAAGTTGCGTTGACAATGTTTCCTCCTCGAATTCATTAATGCCTCTGCATCAACTGAATCCTTTATTAGCCTACAAGTAGAGGTTTTACTATACCTCTCAACTATACCTCTCAACTATGCATCTCAACTATATCTCGCAGCTATGCCTTTCAACCCTCCCAATTAATCACTAAGCGTAAAGGTTACTGCGTTAGGCCTTATTTTATGTCCAGCCTAAGGGCGAATGACTGTATCAGAGTGCATAAGAGCTATTTACAGCCATTATTTATTCACTATTAATCATTTTTTTATAAAGCTGGATTGTAATTTTCCGTGACGTTAATCACAAAAAAAAATCGACCGTACTTTTTGACATATAAATCGTAGTTTTAGGTAAGAACTTAAACGTTTTTAGCAATACTATCCGTGCTTAGTTACATTTGCATAACATAACATTAACAGGTGTTATGATTTTTAGGAGAGTCGGGTATGTCATCATTTATTGCAACGGATGTGTTGCACAAAGATTTTATAAATACAGAGCTAGCAACGCTTTGGACACATATTTCACCATTGTATATGGCTGATGAGTCTGCTTGTTTAAAGCAACTAATACCACTTGCTACACCATCAAAAGATGAATCAAATACGATGGCTGATTATGCCACGGATTTGATCAAGCGCGTGCGTAAAGATAAAAATGCTGTGCAGATGATTGATGCATTATTACTGGAATACAGTTTAGATACCAAAGAAGGTATTTTATTAATGTGTTTAGCTGAAGCATTAATGCGTATTCCTGATTCAACAACGGCAGATGCTTTAATTAAAGATAAACTCAGCGTTGCTGACTGGAAATCACATCTTAAAAAATCAGATTCTATTTTTGTAAATGCCTCAACGTGGGGCCTTCTATTAACGGGTAAAATTGTTAATTTAAAAAAAACTAGAACCAATAGTACGACCAATGTTGTTAACAGCTTGGTTAATAAAATGTCTGAGCCTGTTATTCGTAAAGCAATGCATCAAGCGATGAAAATAATGGGGCACCAATTTGTATTGGGCCGCAATATCGATGAAGCACAAAAGAACGGTAAAGGGTTTACTAACAAAGGCTGTAGTTATTCCTTTGATATGCTTGGTGAATCAGCACTAACGGCCAGTGATGCAAAAAAATATTATGCGGCATATTTAACGGCGATTGAGTCAGTAGGCAGCAAGTCTATTAATAAAAATCAGGCAAATAATGCTGCGACGGTGTCGATTAAATTATCTGCGCTACATCCACGTTATGAACCTGCGAACAAACAACGTGTGATGACTGAAATGTTTGACTCGGTGTTGTCATTAATAGAAAGAGCGCGTGCTTTAAATGTTGGCTTAACTATTGATGCTGAGGAAGCGGATCGTCTTGAGCTTTCATTGGCATTATTTGAAAAATTATACCGAGATCCAAAAACACAAGGCTGGGGAAAGTTCGGTATTGTGGTACAAGCTTACAGCAAACGCGCTTTACCTGTTTTAGTTTGGTTGGCTGCATTAGCTAAATCTCAAGGTGATGTTATTCCTTTACGCTTAGTGAAAGGTGCTTACTGGGATAGTGAAATCAAATTATCTCAACAAAATGGTTACGCGGCTTATCCTGTTTATACGCGTAAAGAAGCAACTGATGTTTCTTATTTAGCCTGTGCACGTTTTCTTTTATGCGAACATGTTAAGGGGCTTATTTACCCACAATTTGCTAGCCATAATGCGCACACGATAGCCGCGATCAACTCAATGTCGACTCACAAAGAGTTTGAATTCCAAAGGTTACATGGCATGGGAGATGCGCTGTATAACCACGTAATGACCATGTCTAATAGTAATGTACGTATCTATGCTCCAGTAGGGAGCCACAAAGATCTATTACCTTATTTGGTGAGACGTTTATTAGAAAATGGCGCCAATAGCTCATTTGTACATCGTTTAGTTGATGCTGATTGCCCTATAGATGAATTAATTGAGCATCCTGTTGATACATTATTAAAGCGTCAATCATTACATAACAGTTTAATTGAATTACCACCTGCTATTTTCCCTGATCGCAAAAACTCGTTCAGTGTAAATATTGACATAGAAAGCGAAGCACTTCCTTTTGAGAAAAAAGTAGAAGTATTCACAGGCCATTTTTGGAAAATGGGGCCTATAGTTGACGGTACTCATTACAATGATGTTACTGAGAAAACAGAAGTTTACCAATGTACTGCTCCCTACGACCGTACTATTAGTGTTGGATCAGTGGTTTTTTCTGAAACACAGATGATTGAAAAAGCACTAAGTACTGCACATCAATATTTTCCTGAGTGGTCTAATACGGAAGTACAGGAGCGTGCTCAGTACTTGTATAAACTTGCTGATTTACTTGAATCAAATATGCCTGAGTTAATTGCTTTATGTCACCACGAAGCCGGCAAAACAATTCATGACTGTATTGATGAAGTGCGAGAAGCTGTAGATTTCTGTCGTTATTATGCACAACAGGCCGTTGATAACTTCTCTAACGCTGAAACAGATGTCAGCTTTGATGGAATAACGCAACAAATTCGCCATCAAGGTAAAGGCGTGTTTGTTTGTATCAGCCCATGGAACTTCCCATTAGCTATCTTCCTAGGTCAAATTGGTGCTGCGTTAGTGGCCGGTAATACGGTGATTGCGAAACCTGCGGAGCAAACTTCGTTAATTGCAGTACGCACTGTTTTATTAATGCTTGAAGCTGGATTCCCTAAACAATGTATTCAATTATTAACCGGTAATGGTGCTCAAATTGGTTCTGCGTTAACTGCTGACCACCGTATTGCTGGTGTTGTATTCACGGGCTCTACGGGGACCGCACAAGTGATTAACCGTAATCTAGCTAAACGACCATTATTACCCGCTACCTTTGTAGCAGAAACCGGTGGGCAAAATGCAATGATCGTTGATAGCACTGCATTACCAGAGCAAGTTGCTCGTGATGTTGTTCGTTCAGCTTTTGCTTCTGCAGGGCAACGTTGTTCAGCATTAAGGGTGTTATTTATTCAACAAGATGTTGCAGAGCGTGTTATTGAATTAATTAAGGGAGCAATGCAAGAACTTGCTGTTGGTTTACCTTATCTTCATAGCACCGATGTGGGACCTGTTATTGATAAAACAGCAAAAGATAAGCTTAACGCGCATCTTCAAAAGATGATTGCTGAACATAAACTGTTAGCACAAGTGGCTTTAAATGACAGTTGTGCAAAAGGTGACTTCATTTCACCTACAGCCATCGAAATTGATAATCTTGGACAATTAAGCGAAGAGCAGTTTGGTCCGATCTTACATGTGATCCGTTTTAAAGCGGCTGAATTAGATAACGTTATTGAACAGATCAATAATACTGGTTTTGGTCTAACGATGGGTGTGCATAGCCGCAATGAGAGGGCTTATACACATATCGCAGAAATGAGCCGAGTCGGTAACTGTTATATCAATCGCGATCAAGTAGGTGCCGTAGTAGGAGTACAACCTTTTGGTGGGCAAGGTTTATCTGGTACTGGCCCCAAAGCCGGTGGCCCACGTTATTTACATCGTTTTACTCAACAAATCGTAAGTTCATGTTAGGAGAAAGTATCATGTCAGAATCAATAACTGTAATGATCCAGCAAGCAAAAAAATCATGGTTAACATGGAATGAGATCAATATACATCAACGCATCGGGATCACTGCACAGTGGGGAGAGCGTTTAAAAGATAATCCTAATATTGGTGATATGCCGGCACACGTGATTGAATTTCATAATCGCCAAGCTATTTCGTTAATCGCAGAATCGCAAGTGATGCCTGGGCCAACGGGTGAGAGTAATATACTGAGCACCTCTGGTCGGGGTATATTTTTGATGATGATGGAAGAGGACTCCTCTATTCCAGCATTAGTGGGGCTATTAAACTGTGCATTAATTGCAGGCAATAGTGTTTTATTATTATCTAATTCTGTTAATAAGGAAATTGTCTCTAGTTTACAGCAAGCTTGTTCATTAACTGGTGTTGAAATGCCAGTGTTCATTGTTAAAGAGAAGGAAGCATTACAGGCTATCATTTCAGACCCTAGTATTGCCGGTGTTGGCTATGTAGGTAATGAGACACAGGCAATTAGTTTGAATCAAGCGTTAGCAGCTCGAACAGGACAAATTGCTCAATTAATTGCAGAAACAGATTTAGCACTGTTACCAACAGTACGAGATCAACATTTAGTATTACGCTTTATTACCGAAAAAACGCTGTCGACTAATGTCACTGCGGTAGGTGGTAACGCTACTTTATTAGCTTTAGGTTGCGGTGAGCAATAAGAGCATTAACGATCAAAAACGGAGTGATCTATGATAGAAAACAATTTTACTATAATAGCAACATTTATGGTGTACCTCGTCATGATGTTAGCTATTGGAATTTATGCTTATAAGCAAACCTCAGATGCTAAGGACTACTTCTTAGGTGGACGCCGCTTAGGGCCATGGCCAGCTGCATTATCTGCAGGTGCATCGGATATGAGTGGGTGGTTGTTGTTAGGGTTACCTGGTTATGCCTATGCTGCTGGTTTAGAATCATTATGGTTAGCAGGCGGTTTATTAGCAGGAACTTGGTTAAATTGGTTGATCGTCGCTAAGCGTTTACGTACTTATAGTATTACCGCTAACGATTCTTTAACTTTACCTGCGTTCTTATCACGTCGTTTTGCAGATAAAACAAAACTAGTGCAAAGTTTAGCGGCTTTCTTTATTCTTATGTTCTTCCTTTTCTATACCAGTTCAGGTTTAGTGGCTGGTGGTAAATTGTTTGAAACTGTATTCTCTATGGATTATACGGTCGCGGTAATTATTGGTACTGTCTGTGTTGTTTCATATACGTTGTTTGGTGGGTTTTTAGCGGTAGCATGGACCGACTTAGTACAAGGTTTATTAATGTCAGCCGCCTTGTTAATTGTACCGATTGCAGCGATGAACGGCGGCGTGGATCAATTATCTTCTGACTTGTATGCAATTAACCCAGAGCTGTTATCAATTTGGAATGGTGTTGATGGTGAGCCTTTATCTTGGATTGCAATTGTGTCGTTGCTTGCGTGGGGTTTAGGCTATTTTGGACAGCCTCATATATTAGCGCGTTTTAAAGCAACACGTAGTAATAAAGATTTAACCACTGCACGTCGAATTGCTGTGGTATGGACTGCATTATCAATGACAGGCGCGGTATTAGTCGGTTTAGTGGGTATGTTGTATATGAATGACTCATTAACTGGAGGTCTTGAAGATGGGGAAAAAATATTCATGGTACTAGTGAATACTATTTTCCATCCAGCGATAGCAGGTATTTTATTAGCGGCTATTCTAGCGGCAATTATGAGTACTGCTGATTCACAATTATTAGTTTCTTCGTCTGCTTTAGCTGAAGATTTCTATAAACAATTGATCAAACCTAATGCAACTTCTAGCGAAATTGTAATGGTAGGTCGTTTAGGTGTTGTGTTTATTTCTTTACTCGCTTTATATCTTGCAATGTCACCTGATAGTTCAGTATTAGGTCTTGTTTCTTATGCTTGGGCTGGATTTGGTGCTGCATTTGGACCGGTAATTATCTTAAGCTTATATTGGAAACGTATGAACCGAAGTGGAGCTATTGCAGGTATGTTAGTGGGTGGTATTACAATTGTGGTTTGGAAACAGTTATCAGGTGGTATATTCGATTTATATGAAATTGTACCAGGGGTAATTTTAGCGACTATCTCTATTGTCGCAGTGAGTTTATTCACTGATGAACCATCAGCTGAAGTAACAGCTCAGTTCGATAAATATGAAAGACAATTGAAAACACTTGATTAATAAATGGTTTAACCGCTAGTCCATTAAGAGATTATTAGTTATTTATAAAATGCCACTATTTATGAGTGGCATTTTTTTATGCAAAATAAAAATGAGCTCTACCTACTTCGCTTGTAGATGAAGTGTGCGATCCTCTAGGGCTCTTATTAGGTTATAGCAATGGCATTGAATGCTTGTTTCTTTTGCAAAATCTCTAATCTAAGAGTTTCGTATTTTAACTAACAAGAATAATCAGCTATTTAGCAGAATTGCTTAGATAACAGGGTATAAAAAAACCACACAGAGTGTGGTTTCATCACTTATATCAGTATCAGAGTCAGAAACTGTTAATAATTAGTCTGGTAAGACTGCATTATGATATACATTTTGTACATCGTCACAATCTTCTAACATTTCAATAAATTTCTCGAATTTTTCAACATGTTCTTCAGTTATCTCAGTATCCGTTTGCGGTACGTAAGTGATCTCTTCAACTTCAAGCTCTACATCTGGGTAACTAGCATGTAATGCAATTTTTGCGTTGTTAAACTCTGTGTGAGGACAAAACACTGAAATCTTTCCATCTTCACTAACTACGTCAACCACATCTACATCAGCCATCATAAGGTCTTCTAAAACGGCTTCATCGTCTTCACCTGAAAATACAAATACAGCTTGATGTTCAAACATATGTGCAACTGTGCCAGGTGAACCAATTTTAGCACCTGTTTTGTTAAAACAGTTACGTACATCAGTCCATGTACGGTTACCGTTATCGGTTAGACAGTCTACAATGACAGAGCAACCGCCGGGTCCAAAACCTTCATAACTCGCACGTTCATAATCTTCACCGCCACCACCTTTTGCTTTTTCAATTGCACGTTCAATAACGTGAGCAGGTACTTGGTCTTTTTTAGCGCTATCGATCAAACGACGAAGTGTTAAATTGCCCTCTGGATCAAAGCCGCCATTTTTAGCCGCTACATAAAGCTCTTTACCGTATTTAGAATAAACTTTAGTTTTAGCGCCTGCAGTTTTAGCCATAGACTCTTTTTTGTTTTGGTATGCTCTTCCCATCTGAATGCTCTCTTGTTTTCTTAAAATGATTGTCTGGAAAAATAATGGCAAGAATTTTAGCCTGTAATCGCTCATGGTGCTAGTGGGGGATAGCTAATATTGATGGTTTAAATCATGATATTGTTAGTTTTGCACGTTAATAGGCATACTATGTCGTAAACAAGTTATCTGATTGATAATAAATTATTCTTAATTGGGTTTATAAGGAGATACCTGCAGCGTTTTATTTAATAGAGAAATAGTACTCGGACCATATTCTTGATTACTAGACCAAGTTTGATGAGAGAATGACACAGTAGTATCACTAAATAGCTTTTTAGTCGCGTTAATAAAAGAAGAAGTGTAACTTGCCTCTATGTTGGCTTTAGTTATTGCCATTTCTACTTGGATTCGATCGCTCTCATCTCGATACTGCTGTTTTTCTAGCATAATATTGCGCTTCGCTTTTTTGCGTTCGGCGATGTTTAATATAGAGTCTGCTTTTTTATCTGCCTGTTTAAATTTATCTAAAATATTGTTTACTAGATGTAAATCATGTATCTGAATATTTTTCTTTTTTTCTAAATTAGAAACATCACCCTTTAAGTCAATAACCGTTTTTGTACCGCCACTGGTACCTATTATTGCCGTTATTATGCTGTTATTTACTTTAGTAACCCCACCAATGATCGACCCTTTTGTTAATGACTTATTATGTACTTTAATTGAGCCATTACACTCAGTATCACAATGTATTAATTGACTACTTAATAACAGATCTTTACCGATTTTGAGACGAGCATACTGCGCGATAGTGCCAGAAAAGTTACCTTGGCAATTAATTTCACAACTGAATTTTTCCTCTTCAGTTTTTTTATGTTGGCCAATAACTGCTTGCTGAACGGTTAAGTCCCCACCACATGTTATGTGTGCAGAATCAACCATTCCCATCACAGTTACGTCACCGCGAACATTAACCTTCATGCCTTTTTCTACATTGCCAGTGATCACTACGGTGCCGTTATATTCAACATGGCCTGTTTTGTTGGTGACTTCTTCTAGTAGCAGTACATCATCAATACTAATGAAGCCTTGCTTATCGATTGGCACGCCGTATTTAGTCGCGATTAACTGCAGTGGGTTACTAGGGTTAATTTGAACATTATCATTTACGATAAAAGGGTGATCTATGCCTTGTTGTTGCTGAATTGTTTCTGAGGTCACTGTTTTACCAGGCTCTCCTAAATAAACAGGTGTTTTTTGCATTAACACCGTTCCCATGTCAACTGTGATAAATTCACCAAGGTTAAGCATATCAACTTTGCCATTAGGAAGAGTAGAAGGAGCTGGTTTACGATGGTTACCGGTGCTGACTAATTGTTTAAACTGAGCATCGGTACCATCAATTGGGGCAACTCCTTTAGCTATCTTTAACGTATATATTCTGCCAGGGTAAGAGTGCCTACAAATATCTAACAGTTGAATTATATAAAGGGTAGATAGACCGAACTTAATGTCTAATTGCTGACAACGCTTTTTTATATCATCTAAGGTGATTGATTTACCCCCATAGGCGACCGTAATTCTGGCGTAAGCGTTCATTTTATCGTTATCTAAATCAATATGTAATATGGCATCTACTTTATTAGCTATCACAATAGGTGGGAAATCGATACTTTGTTCTTGCTCACCTTCACCTTCACCTAACCCTTCACGCAACATAGTAAAAGCGGCGATGGCTTTATTAACCCCATCAATATTGAGTTTATAGCGAGGCAGAGCAGGATTTTGTAATAGGCGAACAATATCTTTAACAGAGATCACTGATTCAGTTTGAAAAATCTTTAATGTTAACTGTGAACTATCAGCAGACAACATTATATGTTGTACAGATAAAGAGAGTGTCTCGGTCATCGTTTCGCTCATAAGTACCTATTTAGGGATGAATATTAAGTGCTGATATGATTCTTATATCAACTCTAGTGTCAAATATCAATAGATGTCAACTAAAAGTCTACTAATTTAAAGTAGCATGAATTTAAATATTGAGGTTTATATTTATGCTGATATTGTGAGTTTACCTAATAAACTATGAACTACATGAAAGGGCAGAACATCCAAATTTATTAGTCGCCCAATTCGGACGTTTTACTGAAAACTGTTGATACTGTTGCTGTTCTTGATAAGGTGTCTTTAATAATTCAGCCAAGGTTAATACCCTAGAATAATCCCCTTGCTCTGCTAGTTCTATCGCTTCCTGTACTTGAAAATTGCGTAAAATATAACAAGGATTCACTTTGTTCATGGCATCTTTGCGCTGCTCATCTGTATTTTTTTGTTTGCTTAATCGTGTTTTATATTTACCTAGCCATTTGGCAAGTTGTTCTAAATATTCAGGCGTAATCTCTTCTAACTGATAAAAACACGTCGTAAAATGAGAGAGTAAGACAGTGTGGTCGGTAATATTTGTTTGCTGAGAAAAAGTAGCAAGGTGGCGATAAAATAATGTCATATCCGTATTAACTAATGACATTACTTTTTCTAACTCTTTACACAATAATAAATCCGTTTCATCCATTGTGCTATCTTCGCGCTTAGCTTCTAGGCCTAGTTTTGCTTGCATCATGGTTAACCATTTTTTCTGGTATACATGGTTGTAATCGTTTAATAAAGCCTGCAAAGGCTCTGCTTCTTCAATTAATGGATAAATAGCATTGCCTAATTGGAACAAATTCCACTGTCCAATGTAAGCCTGTTGTCCAAAGCGATAACGTTTTTCTGCTGCATCGGATGTGTTTGGTGTCCAATTTAAATCAAAATTATCAATCCAGCCATAGGGGCCAAAATCAATAGTTTCACCAATTAAAGACATATTATCGGTGTTTAATACACCGTGTACAAAACCTACGCGCATCCATTCAACAATTAAATGAGCAGTGCGTTCACAGACTTCAGTGAACCATTGTAAATATACCGATTTATCAATCACCCCTGACTCAGGTATTAATGCAGGATAGTCATGAGTGATACTGTATTCAATTGTTTGTTTCAATAAACCTAAATCACCACGAGAAGAGGGTAATTGAATTGAACCAAAACGTAAAAATGAAGGTGAAACACGGGCGACGATAGCGCAGGGCTCATAGGCGGCTCTACCATCGTATAATTTGTCACGTACGACTTCTTCACCGGTTAAGGTTAAGCTTAATGCTCGAGTAGTGGGAATACCTAAATGGTACATAGCTTCTGAGCATAAATATTCACGGATAGATGAGCGGAGTACTGCCATGCCGTCAGCGCGACGAGAGTAGGGGGTTTGTCCAGCCCCTTTAAGTTGTAAAGTGGCGTATTCTTTTGTTTCTGTACCATTACTAGGCAACAAATATTGGCCTAAGTTGATCGCACGCCCATCACCTAACTGCCCAGCCCATTGGCCAAACTGATGTCCGCCGTAATTCATTGCATAGGGCTGCATTTTTGATAGTAAGTTATTACCACTGATTAATTCTGAAAATTCAGTTGATTGTAATGCCGCATTACTAAAGCCGAGTGTATAAGCAAGTTCATTATTGCAGCATATTATTTTAGAGAACTTAGTGGGTGTTGGGGGAACGTATGAGTAAGCAGCATGCTCCACACTACGGCAGGTATTACTTAACTCAGGATCTGCAGGTAATTGTGAAACAAATACAGGATGTAGTGTAGGCAATAAAGAACTCATTCTGTTTTCCTAACGGTAATAAAAGAGGGGAAACATATCGATGCTATTACAGCATACAAGTACTATTAGCATCGATATGGGTATTCAGTATTATTTTTAACCAAGTAACATGTTAAAATAACTGTTTAAACGATAGTTATTTAACTGCTGCAATCACAGAAATTTCAACTAACAATACATCTCTTGCCATGCTTGCTTCAACACAAGCACGGGCGGGCGCATGACCTTCAGGAACCCATGCATCCCACACTTCGTTCATGCCAGCAAAGTGTAACGCCATATCTTTAACGTAAATAGTGGCAGATAACATATGCTCACGTGAACTACCTGATTCTATTAATAGTTCATCTACTTTATCTAACATAGTCTGTGTTTGCTCTTTAATATCTTTAGTCGCATCGGCACAGACCTGACCGCATAGATAAACAGTCCCGTTATGTTTTACTACACGGCTCATGCGTTGTTTAGTTTGTTGACGTTCAATCATTGCTTCTCTCTCGTTGTTGTTATTTAAATATTAAATAATTGTAACGTGTCAGTATTAAAAGGCGAGTTTTTTAGGTTATTTATCCCCGTCACCATTAAAATTTCTTTAAAAAAATGGAGGAGTAAGGAGGTAGTCTAAAATTAGAAGCATAATATAAGAAACGTTAATACAAGTAGGTGTTCTTTGAAGTGTAATTGCCGGTTTAAATGCTATGTTTTTGAAGGAAGCGTAATGCTTTCTGCTCGATATTTTTAGATCTCCTTTTGTATTTTGCTGCATCTGGTTCCATTGCTTTCCTACCACTTGCGATTAAAGGGCTAGATTTGGTGGAAATTATACTGGCTCAATCTCCTGTAAAATTTGATGTTATCGCTGCTTAGCATCCACGATAAATGAAGATGCGTTGCAACGTTAGGTGATTTTGTTACTTGATATTGAGTAAGCGCTAAGACCCTAAATTATCGGGCTTATCAAATGCGCCCATAAAAAGTCATGCGTGCAGACTCAGATAAGGCAACATTAGGCTTTGAGTTGTAAGCTAATACCGTTAATATCCGAGTGGTCTCGCCTTCGGTAGGGGTCACACGATGAATGGCATTTCTTCCTCTAAATAATGTGAGCGTGCCTGCTTGTGCTATCAACGTTTTAACGGTTAATGCATTATCCAATACTTTTTCCACACCTTGATAATTCATTTCGCCTGCATCTGCATCGCGCATATTCTCAATATATTCAAAGGTTCCACCAGATTCTGGTGCTTGGATTAATAGGGTGACAGCAAACGAAGACTCATCGAAATGCCAACCTAGCTCTTGCCCTTGCTGCGCATAATGCAAGTTGATAGAAGATAGGTCATCTGCATAGTTATATAATCTAACTTCATTAAAAATAGTTGCTAGAAAGGTTCTAAATGCCGGATCATCATATAATGTTTTTAATGCTGAATTTTCTGGGATCTGGTCATCAGTTATACAACCTTTTGATGAGGTAATTTGTCTGTTTCTTGGATGTGCATCTGAATAAGTCGGGTCAGCTTCTCTTAGATAAACATTATGCTTTTTAGATGAATAGAAAGCGAGATGTTGATTAACTATTGCTTCCTGTGTGATTTCTTGGATCGCAATGTCAGATAAAAAGTCAACTAATACTAGCGCACCATCAGCATCTAGCTGATGTTTACATTGTTTTATAAACACCGGGTCAGTAATAGGAAATTTATCTAACTGTACAATTTGATTTAGCTTCATCTTAATTCCTTGATTATATTTAGTTTTATTTAAACCTTAAACTTCAAGCTATTTTGCTCAATCCAAGAAGTAATTATTGAGCTACTAAGTGACAATGAATAATGTCGACTTCTAACTTAACAAGAGAGCAACTTTTATTTAACATTAGAATAGTTAATGATAGCTACAGTTAAAAGTGATTATTTCTATCGTCAACCATAAGTAAAACTTAACACATGGTATTTAATCTGTATAAAATAATAATAAGGCAACATGATGAAGTCTCGTTTACCTCCCTTAGGCACATTATTAGCATTCGAGGCCGCAGCTGAACATAAAAGCTTTGCTAACGCCGCCAAATATTTATACGTCACTCCTGCTGCGATCAGTCAACAGATACAAACATTAGAATCGCATTTAGATCTTGCCTTGTTTCATCGTTCGAAAACAGGCGTAAAATTAACCAGAGCAGGTGAAAGTTACCTACTGTTTGTGCAAGCAGGATTACATGAGTTGAGGTTAGGGCAACAGCATTTAACTCAATTTCGTCATCTAGATGTATTGACCATTAGCGCATTACCTTCAGTGGCACAAAAGTGGATAATGCCACTTGTTTTAGAGTGGATGGAGAAACATCCCGATATTGAAATTCGTATTCAAGCCGGCCATACAAAAATAAACTTTAATCATAGCGCTTCTGACATGTGTGTGAGTTTTGGTCAGAGTGGATACACAGGAATGCATAAACAAAAGTTATTTACTGATACTGTCACCATGGTGGTTAGCCCTGAACTAACAAACGGGCTATTAAACGAACTATCAATTGGATCAGTAAGTAAGGAATTAAATGGCTCACTAAAGGAAAGCTCGAGTGTTGATGACTTACTAACCTTACCAATGATTCATATAGATTGGGGAGACGATAATAATAATTTACCACAATGGGACGAATGGCTGCGGCACCTAAGGTCAATAAGGTAAGGCCAATAAGTTTAGGGATGCTTAAATAGATGTGTAAAAAGTAATAATAACTTCTAAAAAGGCTATCAATATCAAATCCAATCTGAACTAATGCTATATATAATTGCACCGAACAAAGTGAAAATAGCGATTTTAAGCGACTATATTCAAGTCACTATGCTCAAGTGACTATGCTCAAGTGACTATGTTCAGTGACTATGTTCAGTGACTTGAGAATAGCAAGAAAAGCCCCAAACTAAACTTTTGTAGTTGTAATAACATCAATAAAATTTCGAGAGGGGCTGTAAAGACGTTTAGTCATTATCTAATGTTGATTCAAAAGCAGTGAGACGTTTTCGTACTGACAATAATTCAACGATGGTAGTCCAAGAATTTACTAAGTATTGGAATGAATTACTAACTTGACCAAAGGCCGTTAGGATCTGCTGAAGAATACCGAAGGTGATTGCACCGACAACAATTGTAGGCACTAACAAAATAAACACAAAGATATTATCTGCTTGTAAATACAACATGCGCGCTACGTTGAAGTACATATAATGGAAGTATAAACGGAAGTAATTCTTGCGTACATTTGAAAACAGTTCGTTTAATGTAATGGGCATGGCACGTTCAACGTTATCTTCTCCATACACTAACTCTTTACGAAATGCCGCTTCCACTTTTTGGTTATTAAACTCTAACCCTGGCAACTTAATACCAATTAATGCTAATAAACCAGTGCCAAAGATTGACCAAAATAATGCTGCATAGAAGAGGGGATGTGCAATTTCACCAACTACTGGTAACTCAGAGACGTATTCAGATAGACTCCATAGCACAGGTAGAAAAGCAAATAATGTCATTATCGCCTCCACTAATGCCACTCCAAGGTTTTCCATAATAGAGGCAAAACGCATCGTATCTTCTTGAATACGCTGCGATGCCCCTTCAACTTTCCTTAATTTAAGCCAATGTGCAGTGTAATAATCATTCATGGCCGTTCGCCAGCGAAAGATATAATGGCTGACCAAGAAACGCGTTGCAACGAAGATGAAAATAGCTAAAAAAGCGATTTCTCCAAATACAATTAACAAATCGAATAATTGTCCAGTTGCTGTACTAGTGGCTTGTGCATTAACAGCTTCTATCGGTGCATCACTGCCAACAGGTTTTAATAATGATTGAATTAAATCAAAGAAGGGACGGCGCCAATTATTAATCGCAACCGCCACTTGAACTGAGAAGTAAGTCGAAAACAATATGGTTGATGAGCCAATAATTGACCACCATTGCCACTTATGCGGAGACATCTTGAACCAAGCAACTGCAAACAACGCTGTACAGACAAAGTAATAACCGTAAAACAATATAAATGAATCTGTTACGAAATGTTTTAAGCCAATAACAGGTTCTGCGTCTGTTATATCAAGACCGAATAAAGCGGCCATCTGTTCATTGTACCCATACCAAACAGCGCAAGTAAGTCCGGAAAATATCAATACAGAGATGAAAAAAATCTTAGGATCGGGAAAAAAGGATTTAAACATAGGTGAGTAGGCTCTTATAATTTTGTAGTGATTGTATAGGGTTAGGTTTGGCATCATTGCATTTTCAATAAAAAAGATAAACAAGTTCTCACCACTAAAAAATTAATCGTGTTTTAAGAAATGATCAGTAATTCGAGTAATTCCATAGTGATATTTTCCATTGGTCGATTAGTTAAATAGCGATACTTTGTTCAACTTAAGGTCATCGACTTTTGTAACCAATCATTATGTCTATTAGTAAAATTTAATAAGGTAGGGGCAAGGTGCTAAT
Source organism: Psychromonas sp. SA13A (assembly GCF_011378715.1). Taxonomy (GTDB): domain Bacteria; phylum Pseudomonadota; class Gammaproteobacteria; order Enterobacterales; family Psychromonadaceae; genus Psychromonas. The sequence continues at coordinate 207,408 of NZ_WTKU01000002.1, forward strand.
CCATGTTAATCAATAAATCGCATTGCTTGACGCAGGGCCTATTCAAAATAAACATATCACCGCTGAAGCTTGTGTACATCATCTTTGGTTTAGCAATAAAGATTATGCGCAGCTTGGCAAACAAATAAAATGCAACCCTGCCATTAAATATGGAAGTGATCGTGAGATGTTGTTAAAGGCATTGAATACCGATCAAATCGATATTATTGCGACCGATCATGCTCCCCATACTTGGGATGAAAAACAAGTTCCTTATGCTTAAGCACCAGCAGGTTTACCTTTAGTTCAACATGCCTTGCTAAGTTTATTTGACCAAGTGAAAAAAGGGCACATGAGCATCGCTAAAATCGTTGAAAAAACCGCACATAATCCTGCTATTCGTTATCGGATTAAAGATCGTGGATTTATTCGAGAAGGTTTTTATGCCGACTTAGTCTTGGTAGATACAAAAACACCAACAGTGGTTAGCAATGAAAATAGTTTATATCACTGTGGTTGGTCGCCGTTTTCAGGGCACTCGTTTTCAGCACAAATCAAACATACCTGGGTCAATGGTGATTTGGTGTATGCAAATCAACAAGTGGACGGCAAAACTGCTTCAGGAATGAGGTTACAGTTCGACGTTTAGTAGGACTCACTCCATAATGTAGATATCATTAATCACCTATGTGTATAATTAAGCCTTCATGGACAACAGTTAATATATTTAGTACTAACAAACAATATCTATAAGTATCTGAGTAAAGTGCTTTCTGATACTAATGTTGTCATTCATTTAAAAACAGATTCCGCAGTTGTTATATGCGATCGATTTTCTATGATCATGGTTCTTCTATTAACACCGTTCTATTAACATAGTTCTATTACTCAAGGGTCGATAATTTTGAAAAATATCTCGGTAGAACGGCCCAAGTCTTCAACTTTTTCAGAGTTTGTTGTGTCTGCAAATAAATCATTTGTACAAAGTTATAGGGGAATTATTAATGAGCTTTGAAAATCAGCCGATTTTAGGGGTTCCAACTAATATTATTACAGGGTTTCTTGGCGTAGGGAAAACGTCGGCTATTTTGAATTTGCTTGCAAATAAACCTGATGACGAACGTTGGGCCGTATTAGTTAATGAGTTTGGTGAGATTGGTGTCGATGGTAGTTTAGTGAAAGGGCAAAAAATTGATAAACAGAAAGTATTCATCCGTGAAGTCGCGGGTGGTTGCATGTGCTGCGCTGCTGGTTTACCCATGAAAATTGCACTTAATCAGTTGCTATTGAAAGCAAATCCAGATCGTTTATTGATTGAGCCAACAGGACTAGGTCATCCAAAAGAGGTGATGGAAGTATTAACTTCAGCGCATTATCGTGACGTATTATCACTACACAAAAACATTACTTTAGTCGACGCACGTAATTTATCTGACGCACGATATACCAATCATGATACTTTCAACCAACAAATTGCCATTGCAGATACTGTTGTCGGTAACAAAGTGGATCTTTATCAAGCGGGAGATTTAGGCAAACTAACAGCTTATGTCGCAAGAGTGAGTCGCCCCAATACGAAAGTGATATTGGCAGAACACGGCGCCTTTTTGCTCGCGGAGCTTGAAGGCGATGCTATTATTCAGGAAAAATCTTCACATCATGAACACCATCACCACCATCATCATCATCTACATAGTAAACTACTTGCTTCAGAGGCGACTATTCCAGAGAGTGGCATGCTTAAAGCTATTAATGAAGGCGAAGGTTTTTATAGTATCGGCTGGCGTTTCTCATCTGATAAAGTATTTGAGTATCAGAAGCTAACCTTGTTATTAACAGAATTAAAAGTTGATCGTATGAAAGCCGTTATGATTACCGATAACGGCCTTTTGGGGTATAATTTCACTGCAGGTCAACTTACTGAAGTTGTATTAGATGAGTGTTCGGAAAGTCGAGTTGAATTGATCAATAATACTATTGATGAGTTGTTTGAAATACAATTATTAAAGTGTATTAAGTGATTCCACAAAAGGTCTTAACAGGCCTTTTTCACATATTTCGACTAATTAAACCTTCAAGGTCGTCCTTCACAGTTGTATATCATTAATAATTACGTAAATAGCTGTTCAACTGAGTTTTTAATTTTAGTGACAAAACTGTAATAGAAAGTGTAATGAGACTGTTGATCGCCAGATAAACATGAGTGATTATAAAAAAGAAAGAGTAAAACGTTATTTTATAGAAACTCTACTGCCTTAACTTACTATTAAACTTATCATTACATGATTAAAAATATGTAAGTTATAATTTCATTATTTACCTAAAGATTCGAATATGTCTAAACCATTAAATCAAGCTGCCACACTTAAATATCTTTCTGCGTACTCACCACAGGTGCAAACTCAAATACAGGCACTACTCGAGCAAGATAAATTAGGGGAGTTTTTATTAAAAAAATACCCTGAACAACATAATATTAATAATGATAAATTATTGCGTGATTATGTAATGGATATTAAAAATCGTTATTTACGCAAGTCATCGCCGCTGAGTAAAATTATCTATGATAAAAAAATCCATGTAGTGAACAACGCACTGGGTTTACATACTTTTGTTTCAAGAGTACAGGGTAGTAAATTAAAAAGTAAAAACGAAATTCGTGTGAGCGAAGTTTTTAAAGTGGCGCCTGAACCTTTTTTAGAGATGATTGTGGTTCATGAATTAAGTCATATTCGTGAGAAAAATCATGATAAAGCTTTCTACCAATTGTGTGAGCATATGTTGCCGGATTACCATCAATTAGAGTTTGAAATGCGCTTATATCTAACGCAGTTGGAGTTCAAAGGTAGGATTTACTAGTTTATCTTCAACACTATCATAGTGTTCCGATAACAGAAGGCTAACTTATTTAGTGAGTCAGATTCAACTAAATGAAGCTAAATGAAATGCTGCTAATTTACCGCTTAGTCACTCGTTCTCAAATGATCTTTTAATTGCGCCATCCCCTGATCTATTGTCACTAATGCTTGGTAGTTAAAGTCTTGTTTTGCCGCTCTTATATTAAAGTAATGGCTGGTGGAAAGTTGCTTTGCTACAAAACGAGTCATGATTGGTTCATTAGTATTGCCAGTGCGTAAGTACCACCATTCTAATAGTGTTCCAACTACATAGGCAAGGCGACTCGATACTCTGGCTGTGACTTTTGGTAAGTTAGCTGCTGATAATATATTATTAAGTATATCGGCCATTAAAATAGGCTCATCGTTACTTAAAAAATACGCTTTTCCAGCACACTGTGAGTTTTCTTTATTCAATTCTACTGCAGCAAGTAGATGGGCATAAACGGCATTATCAATATAAATAGTATCCACCAATTTATCTATTTTCCCCACTAGTTTTAATTTACCTGCCTTAGCACGCTCAATTACTCTAGGCACTAAATGTGGATCGCCAGGTCCCCATATAAGATGTGGCCTTAAGGCAACTGTTTTTAATTCCGCTGTATTTTGTTGCAGCACTTTCTGTTCAGCGACGGCTTTTGATAAACCATAAAAATTGAGAAATTGTTTTGCATAGGGCTGTGATTCATCAATATTCGCTTCATCTTCGCCATTAAAAGTGACACTAGGTGTACTGGTATAAATTAGTCGTTCAATGTTGTTTATTCGACATGCTTCAATAACATTGTCAGTGCCTATTACATTGGGTTTGAAGTAACTTTGTTTGTTTCCCCATACGCCGGCTTTTGAGGCAACATGGAATACAAGAGAGCAGCCTTGCATTGCATTGATCAATGATTGTTTATCCTGCAAGTCACCTTGAATTAATGTTACACCAAGTGCTTGTAAATGCGGGTATTGACCACGAGCAAACCCAACGACGTTAATATTTGCTGCGCGTAAGCAACGGCATAATGCTGTCCCTAAAAAACCACCTGCACCGGTAACGAGTACGCAATCAACCTGCTCGCTAAGCTCTGTTAGAACAAGTTGTAGCTTCGGGTGAAGCTCAGAAAAGAGAAGGGGAGTTATCGCCATAATTTATCTCATTGTCGCTAGTATTTGGCTAAGTGTGCCGTATTGAATCTACTCAATTTGTTGCTGTGCCCATAGCGCTAATTTTTCTCTGAATATTTTAGCATTATGGCGAATATCCATGGGAAATTTTTTATGGATATAAAACAACTCAATACCTTCTGTTTGTGTATGTTGTTTAGCTATCTCTTGTAATTCATGAAATAAACGAGCTGAATCATAAGTATTACTGTTTTCAACTTCGATGCAAACAGCCGGAGTGACTTTTTTATCTATAACTACAGCCACTAATGCACTTCGTTTAATGCTTTTATGTGTATTAAATATGCGCTCACAGGGAATTGAATAGTAAGGTTTATTACATTCACGGTGATTAGACAAAACTTGATGGGCTTTGCGACCACACATCCATAATTTACCTTGGTCGTCCAGATAACCTAAATCGCCCATACGGTGACGCACACTATTACCATCTTTAATTTTAGCCTGTGTTGTTGCTTGCTGACGATGGTAATAGGCTGAACTGACCTGTGGACCTTTTACTACAATCTCACCTATTTCAAAGGGGGCTAATATTAACTGATCGTACCATGTATTTATGTTTTGCTCAGTGTTCTTAATGATTTTTATATCAACATGTTCAATTGCATTACCCACACAAATTCCACCACCTTGTTCGGTAATATTAGTTGTGGTTAATAATTGTTGGCTACCGATTTTACTGATTGGTAATGATTCTGTCGCACCATATGAGTTAATCACTTCTGCATCATCACTTAACATGCGACTAAATAGATTAATTGCGTCTAAAGAAGCGGGAGCTCCAGCAGAAATAACACGCTTAATAGTAGGTAAATTGTGTTGTTGTTTCTGTCCTGCTTGGCCTAACACATCTAATAAAGCGGGGTTTGCAAATAGATTACTACATTGATATTTTTCGATAGCGGCAAAAATATAGTTTGGATTAGCTTTAATGGGTTGACTGGCATCCATCTCAGGTACTATCGATGTCATTCCTAACGCGGGGCCGAATAGTGAAAATAATGGAAAAGTCGCTAAATCTGCCTCACCCGGTTGAATTTGGTAATCATTTTTTAACACACTGATTTGCGCTTCAAACATGCTATGGCTATAAACTACACCTTTAGGCGTTCCTGTGCTACCACTAGTAAATAAAATAGCAGCTAACTGATGGGGCTTAAGTTGATGCATTGAGTAGGGTTTAGCACGAGGATACTTTTTTAATAAACTTGATAGTTGAATACCACCAAAAATGGCCGGACCATTAACATTAATAACGTGTTTAATGGTTTGCTTGCCCCATGAAAAAAGCAATCGTGCGAGATGTGCTTTTGGGATGCCGATAAAAGCATCGGGTTGCGACTCTTCAAAGCATTGCTTGAGATTCTTAACCCCCATTCCAGGGTCAACTAAGATGGGAATAATACCTGTTTTGAAGAGAGCAAAGGTAAGGTTAAAAAATGCGATACTTGGAGTAACCATTAATACCGCTTTGTCACCTGCTTTAAGCCCTAAGCCGTTTAGTGCATAAGCAATATCATCACTTTGTTGGTGTAACTCAGCAAAGCTTAGATGTTGATAAGTTAAGCCTTTTAATGTCTTTTTTTGTACGCTAACCGCAAGGTTTTCAGGAAACTCTTTCGAGGCTGTCACTAAGTGGCGGCACAAGTTTCCTTTGTTTTTTTGGTTTTTAGTGCTTTTTTTTAATGACTTACGTGCATTGTACATTTATGGGTTCTTATCCATAAATTTTTTCACTATATCGATCACTTCATGACTTGCGTCTTCAAGGATATAATGCCCGCAATCGGCGAACTCGTGTACCTGTGCGTGTGGCATTTTTTGTTTCCAAACACTTAAAAAATGTTTATCGAAAACAAAATCCTGCAGTCCCCAACAAATGACAGTCGGAATATTCTGAAATTGTTGTAAACCTGCATCAATACTTTCCACTAACTTATAGTTACGATGGTGTGGTAATAACGGAATATCTTGCACAAATCTTAGTGTTGAAATACGATTTTTCCATGAGTTGAAAGGAGCAACATAGGCTTGACGAATGTCATTAGGCATTTTATTACGTTTTACGCCTACGTATGAAGCGGCAGAGGAGAAGGCATTAAAGCCACGCACAAGTACCGTACCTAAATACGTATTTCTACAAATCCATAATGGGATAGGGAATTTTTTAGATTTTGGTAAATTAAACGCAGCTGTATTTAAAATAACTAAACGTTTAATTCGCTCTGGGTGACGTGCTGCATAACCCATTCCGATCATGCCTCCCCAATCATGTACGACTAGGGTGATATTTTTTTTTATATTAAGGCTATCCAATAAGGTTTCAAGGTCATCGATGCGTTGTACCAAGGTATAGTCATAGTCTTTATCCGATGGTTTGTCTGATAAACCACAACCGATATGATCCGGAACAATACATTGATATTGTGCACTTAACGCGCTCACTAAATTTCGGTAATAGAATGACCAACTAGGGTTACCATGTACCATCACAACCGGTTCGCCAGAACCTTCATTTAAGTAATGGTACTTTTGACCATTTAGATCTAGAAAATTGCGTTTGAAGGGCAATAAATTATCAAGACTCATGTTACCACTCCAATCCAAGCATCATACAATTCAAACCACTGCCTATTCCTAAGAAGCTGACATTGTCACCTTTTTTTAGGAATCCTTGTTCATCTGCTAATGCAGCAGTAACCGGCAGTGAGACGGTTCCCATGTTACCGAGGTATTGATAAGTCGGAAATTCTTTTTCCACGGGAATATTTAATGCAGCAAGTACCTGCTTTTGATTGGCAGAACCAACTTGGTGACAAATCACCTTATTGACGCTGTCTACTGTCCATTGTTGCTGTGTTAAAAAATGTTGCCAAGTATCAAGTGCTAAGGCGACACCTTCTTTCAGTAATGGGACTGCATTAGTACGCATAAATTCTCGGTGTAATTTAAGACCCACTTCTTGTAAGCCCCATTTACATAAATCATGATGTTGTGGCGCAGAGAGGTGGCTAGCACCTAATAGTTTATGTTGACGTTGGTTATCTAACTGCAATGAACCATCGGTCAGCAATACTGCTACCGCACCAGATCCGCCAGTTAAAGTGGCCAATGATTGTGAAAAGTTTTGAATGGTTGGGTTAGAAATCATGTTGTCGATAGTAATATCTACAATATGCCTTGCGGATTCGCACGAGACAACTAAACCGGCTTTTATCTGGCCTAATTCAATACGGTTTGCGATGTCCAAAATGCCCGATAACACACCTAAACATGCGTTACTAATATCGTAAATAGCGGTACTTTTATTAACACCAATTTCAGCAGCGATACGACAAGCTGTAGCAGGCTCATGTTGATCGCGACATACTCCCGTATAAACAACTGCTCCAATATCTTCTACATTAATGCCTGTTTCATTTAAAGATTTTTTTGCTGCTTCAATGGCTCCATCTGATAAGCGATGATCGCTAGGCCACCAACGTCTATCTTCAATGCCCGTTAACGCAGCGAGTTGACCAGCTGGTATACGTAATTTTTGATATAAAGGCGCAAGACGAGCTTCTAGATCTTTACTTGAAACGACTTCTGGGGCTAATTCATAAGCCATACTATTGATATAAACGCGGGAATATTTCATTAAGTTGTAATTTTTCTCATTAATGCTTCAAAAAGGACCAATTTAATCAACCCTTAAACCGGAGGCGTAGGTTACCGTATATTCTGAGTTTAACAAAGTCCAATCCTAAACTGACTTCTAAATACTGTTAATTTTGATGAAAATTAGCTAGTTTTAAGCTTTTAACGGTTTGTTTTTGCTTATATAACTTAACCATTGACGCGGAATTTTCATTTTTTCATCAATATAATTAGCAACAGGTAAGCTTTCTTTGTTTATTTTGCTTACTAAAATCTCTGCTAATAAAGGGGCACTGCATAAACCTCGAGAACCTAAACCTGTCAATAGGTAAGCATTAGGTAGCGATGCTATAGGGTAGGTGAGAGACTCATTCATCTCATAACTTTTTTTCAGGCTATCATAATCGCTTAATTCACCTACATAGGGGAAATGGTCTCGGGTTGTACAGCGGATAGCGGTATGGGCTTGATCATTTAACACAATATTATCTACCCATGTTTTGTCAGTAATACACTTTTTCAATTTTTGGTGATTATCGTTTTGCTCTGTTTCACGATAAGCCGTATCACTATCATGGCGCTTAAATGTCGCGCCCATACAATGTTGCGCCGCTATTTCAGGTGTTAAATAACCCTCATGGCAAAGGGTTCGTTTTAACGCTGTCAGTTCAGGTGTCGAGTCGATATGGCTGACTTGACCACGCGCAGCGGAAAGAGGAACGGCTCTACACTGTTGAAAATTAAGTGAATCAAAACCAGCCGCAATCACCAGAGTTTGATGTTTAAAGGTATCTGTATTTTCTGTTACGTTCTCTGTTTGGCTCTGCTCTGGGGTTGTCTGTAGTGATATATCTAAGGTATTTTCAGGTAGGGCATTTTTTGAAATACTAGTACGCTTTCTTTTTAATATCCATTGCTCATTATCATTTGCATGCTGGTTATAACTAATCTGTTCAATATGATGATTACAATGAATAGTGACATTGTCATATTCAGCTAATAACTGCGCTAACGAGTTTATTAACTGTCGAGGGCTCAACCATCCTGCTCGTGGATAATATAAAGCAGGGTGGTCAATTTCTAGACCTGCTAATTGGTTTGTTGAGTTTGTATCTATCCAATGCACTAATTGTTCAGGCAAACCTGCTTCTTTTATCTTTTGTAATTTTTTCGTCGAGCTTGAGTCGTATGCGAGCTGAATTAATCCATTAAATTGATGTGAAAAAGGATGATGTTGATTAACTTCATGATAAAAATTCAAAGCGAACTGATAGGCATTACTGAATAATTGTCCAAGTGCATCATGTTGTCCATTCAAAAGAGGATATAAGGCTCCTTGTAAATTACCAGACGCGCCTGTGCCTAATGTTGACTCCGCACAATAAACAGTTACTTTATGATCGCGTTTTGCTAATGCAAGGGCGGAGCATAATCCTGCAATACCACCCCCAATGATAGCGATGTCATCTGCTTGCTTGGGGGTTGCTCTAGTTGTTCCTGTTGAGAACGCTACATGGTTATCAATGGGATTCGCTTCAGGAATATACCCTACAAGCATTTCACGTTTTTTCCCGTAACCTTTTCGCTTTTGCATAATAAAACCGGACTCGTTCAACGCTCTTCTTACAAAACCTGCCGCAGTAAAAGTGGCTAATGTTGCTTGAGGGTTAGATAATGCTACCATTTTTTTAAATAATGCTAGATGCCACATATCAGGATTAGTGCTGGGATTAAAACCATCGAGATACCAAGCATCAGCAATACCATTGTGGGTATTACTTAGGTTGTCGATTTGTTCATTAATATCACCAAACCATAAATCCAAAATAATATTGCCACCATCAAAGAATAATCGATGACATCCGAGTAGTGGCATCGGATATTGCACCACAAGAGATTCAAGCAAGTTGCTAAATTGTGGCAATTTTTTAAGGCTTAACTGAATATCATTGCTAGTAAGTGGGTATTTTTCAAAGCTAATAAAATGTAAACGTTGCAGTGGTTTTTCTATATTGTTTTTTTTGAAATTGATGAATTGTTGCGCACTATTAAGAAAGTTGAGACCCGAACCAAAGCCAGTTTCTACAATACAGAACTGTTTTTGCTTAAAATTAACCCATCTGTGAGCTAAATGGTTGCCTTCAAAAAAAACATATTGAGATTCGCAGTGACCTTGATTATTATTAAAATAGATATCATCAAACATAGTCGAATATGGCTCTGACTGATCTGACCAGTTAAGTTGTGCATGCTTAATTATATTGTTTTTGGCTTGAGACAAGTTATATTCCTCTATATATGCGATCATATTTCATAACAGTCAGGTTGATTTAAGAAAATTGGTTTACTTTTGATGATCATATAATTAGTCCCTCAAGCAATAAAGGCTTAATAATGAAAAGAGCAGTAATTACAGGTATCGGTATTGTTTCTAGTATAGGTAACAATAAAGAAGAAGTATTAGCATCACTTAAAAGTGGCAAGTCAGGCATTACATTTTCTGAACAATTCAAAGAAGTTGGGATGCGTAGCCAAGTTTGGGGTGATTTAAAAATAAATCCTTCAGAGCATATTGATCGTAAAGTAATGCGTTTCATGGGTGATGCAGCTGCATACACTTATTTGTCAATGCAGCAAGCAGTTGCAGATGCTCAATTACCAGAAGACATGGTTTCTAATGTACGTACTGGTTTAGTGACAGGCTCAGGCGGAGGTTCTTCAAAAAACCAAGTTGATGCATGCCAAATTATGAAAGACAAAGGCGTTCGTCGTGTTGGTCCTTATATGGTACCGCGTACGATGGCGAGTACTACTTCGGCTTGTGTAGCGACACCATTTAAAATTAAAGGTATCAACTACTCAATGAGTTCTGCTTGTGCGACAAGTTCGCACTGTATTGGTCATGCCCTTGAACAGATCCAACTTGGCAAACAAGATATTGTTTTTGCCGGTGGTGGTGAAGAGTTAGATTGGACAATGGCTTGTGAGTTTGATGCAATGGGCGCTCTTTCAAGTAAATATAATGAAACACCAGATAAAGCATCTCGTACTTATGATACAAAACGCGATGGTTTTGTTATCTCTGGCGGCGGCGGTATGGTTGTTGTTGAAGAATTAGAGCATGCCCTTGCTCGTGGCGCTAAAATCTATGCTGAAATCGTAGGTTACGGCGCAACGTCAGATGGTTACGACATGGTCGCGCCATCTGGTGAAGGAGCAATACGTTGTATGCAACAAGCACTTGCCACAGTTGAAGGTAAAGTTGATTACTTAAATACTCATGGTACATCAACCCCTGTTGGTGATGTTAAAGAGTTAGAAGCAATTAATGCTGTATTTGGTAACGATGCTCCCAAAATTAGCTCAACTAAATCACAAACAGGACACTCATTAGGTGCTGCGGGTGTTCATGAAGCAATTTACAGTATATTAATGATGGAAAATGACTTTATTTCTCCTTCTTGTAATATTGAAGAAGTTGATGAGAAAGCGCTTAACTTGCCAATCGTTAAAAATAAATCAGAAGCTGCTAAATTAGATATCGTTATGTCTAATAGCTTTGGTTTCGGTGGAACTAACGCAACATTAATTTTTAAACGTCATCAATAAAGTTTAATATTGTAATTAAAAAAGGAGCCTAGGCTCCTTTTTTTGTTTTACTAGTTTGTTAAAGCACTTAAGCTCAGCGTAGTTTTTGCTTATAGGCCATTAAAATAACTTAATTTCACTTATTTTTACTTAACTTGGCTCAATGTAACCTGACGGCTAAGAGTGGTTGTAATAAATGATTTTTTAAAAAGCAAAAGCGAATACTGGTTACTTCAATTCAAGATATGATTTGTACAAATTAAATTGGTTAAATGAATATGAAAATTTATATTGACGAGAATATGCCGCATGGCAAAGATTTCTTTAACAGTTTTGGGGAAGTCATTACTTTCTCTGGTCGTAATGTAACAGCAGAACAGTTAAAAGATGCTGATATCTTATTAGTACGTTCAATCACTAAGGTCAATGAAGGCTTACTTGCTCTGAACGAACGTATTCAGTTTGTTGGGACTGCAACTATCGGCACAGATCATATTGACCAAGCGTATTTAAAGCAACGTAATATTACTTTTAGTAGTGCGCCAGGCTGTAACAAAATTTCGGTTGCGGAATATGTACTTAGTGCTCTGTTAATTTTAGCAGAGCGTAAACAGTTTGTATTAAATGATAAAACAGTGGCGATTGTTGGTGCTGGTAATACGGGTAGTGCGGTTTACGAGTGCTTAACGGCAGTTGGTGTGGCTTGTAAATTGTATGATCCACTACTACAAGCTGCTGGTGATCAAAGAGAGTTTTGTGAGTTTGATGATGTTCTCGCTGCTGATATTATCTCTTTGCATGTGCCAAAAACGATGGATGGCGAGTATAAAACATTTCATCTCTTTGACCAAGGTGTACTTCAGAAGTTGAACTGTGAACAAATATTAATCAATGCTTGTCGTGGTGAGGTAGTTGATAATCAATCTCTATTATCACTGGCACAACAAGAAAAGGCCCCCATATTAGTATTGGATGTGTGGGAAAATGAACCTAATATAGAAAAAGCATTATTACCTTATGTTGAACTTGCAACGCCACATATAGCCGGTTATAGCTTAGATGGTCGTGTACGCGGCACTGAAATGTTATACCAAGCACTTAACCAACATTTAAATGTATCGCCAACTTTAAATAGTCTTGATTTTAAAGATAAAGCAAATATTACCGAAATAACTATTTCGGCTAGCATTAGTGCAGAATTGTTAAAATCTTTAGTACATTTAATATATGATGTGCGCAGAGATGATGCGTTATTTAGAGCAAAAGTAAATGATCTGAATGGCTTTGATCAAATGCGGAAAAATTATCCTGAGCGTAGGGAATTATCTACATTAACACTTACTTTAATAGATACTATTAGTCCTAGTTCGAAAGCAATTGATTTAAACAGAATCGGTTTTACAGTAAATAAAAAATAAAAGGTCGACATGAACAAAGAATATAACATTGCACTCATTGGTGAAATTGATGGTTGTATAGAAGCAACACTGGAAGTACTTTTAAAACGTGACTTCCCAATTAATAACCTGTTCCCTCTCAGTATTGGTGAAAGCGATACAAACTCGGTGATGTATTCAGGCAAGCCTGTTGATGTTATTGAAATTGAATCTTTTGACTGGGAACAAGTGGATATTGCTTTATTTCTTTCTGGCCGTGATGTTGCAATGCAATGGATACCTGTAGCTAAAGAGCATTGTGTCGTGATCGATATCAGTGGTTATTATTTAGAAGATCCAGCTGTGCCATTAGTGCAAATGGGAATTAATGAAGATGATATTACTCGTTATAGCGAGTCAAATATTATTGCGATCCCAAGTCCTGAAACAGCACAATTAACGCTGGCTATTAAACAAATCCATCAAGAAGTAGGTATTAAACGTGTCACCGTTGCTGGATTTCAATCAGTTTCTTGTATTGGTAAAGATGGCGTCACAGCATTGGCGGGAGAAACGGCACGATTATTGAATGCTAAAGGAATAGAGCAGCATAAATTTAAGCAACAAATCGCTTTTAATGTTGTTCCACAAATTGATGAGTTTGATGAAGATGGTATTGCTTTTTCTGAGCTACGTTTAATGGCTGAAACAAGACGTTTACTAAATGACCCTGAAATGGTGGTGTCGACAACACAGGTTGTTGTACCTATGTTTTATGGTTGTTCGCAAGCGGTTCATGTTGTAACCCATTATCCTGTTGAGCTGAGCGAAGTTGCAAATGCGCTACACCATAGTGACAACATTGTATTATCAGAATCAGTTGGTGATTACGCTAATATGATTGATGATGTAGTCGGTAATGTTGAAGTTCACGTGGGGCGTTTACGTAAAGATACCTGTGATGCTGCTGGTATTAATATGTGGGTTTGTGCTGATAATGTTCATTACGGAATTGCAACTAATGCAGTGTTAGTAATGGAAAAACTAGCTTTCACCTATCTATAAAGTTGTAGTAATTACGTTAAAGTGGGCTAGATCTCAATTCTAGCCTTATTACTTGCTTTAAACATCTTCTATTACTTGTCCTAGTTTATTATATAGTCATTATTATTCAGCTTTTCCTCACAAGGAACGTTTATGAAGCGCATTTTGCTTAGTCTAATTTTCTGTTCTCCATTGTTATTCAATGTACCTCTTGTACAAAGTGTTGATTTAGTTGGTCCTAATGATCAAGACCAATTAACACAACCCGCTGAAACAATTCAAGTACCTTTGTCAAATACTACATCTACACCGGCCACTTCTCCGGTAATTTCAAAGTATGGACCTATCTCTTCTCGTGAAACTTTGTGGTCTATTGCGTCAAAATTGCGTCCCGATTCGAGTGTGTCTGTATTTCAGACTTTAGTGGCTATATACAAAGCAAATCCCAGTGCTTTTTATCAAAGTGACATTAATAGAATTATACCTAGATCGGTGATAACAATACCGAATAAAGCCTTTATAGCACAACAAACGAATAAAGAAGCAGAGCAGTTATTAAGACCACGTAAACCTGCACCAAAAGTAACAAAACCAGTTGTTAAAAAAGAGATAATTGAAACTGCACCCGTTGAACCGGTGATTACACAGACTGAAAAATTACAAACACAAGTCAACGAAGATGAAACTAATAAAATTGAGGCTGAATCAACCGAGGTCGTTGAACCTGAAATTATTGATCAGTTAAAAAAAGAGGCGTTAGATAAAGCTTCTGCTTTAGAAGCAAAAAATCAGTTGTTAGTCGATCAAGAAAAAGAGTTCCAATTATTGAGCGAACAACTAATAGTTGCCACAGAAGCCAATCAAAGTTTAAAACTAAAATTACAACCATTAACGGATCAAGTTAATAGCCTTGCACAACAAGTAGAGGAAGATATTGCCACTCAAGAAGAATTACAGGCAATAATTGACCAATACCGCCAACAAATAGAAGCTTTTGAAGAGCCTCCTTTTAGTGGCCCAGGTTTATTGAATGAAATATTACGGACCATGACTGCTTCTATTTCAAGCTTAATGCTAACAATTTTAGCCCCTTTATTATTCCTGATTGCTGTTTTCTTAATTTTCTTACGTTTAAAGTCTAAACGAGAGCTTGCATCAAGAGAGCAAGAGATTGCGGAGTCGACTTCTATTCTGATGGAAGAAGATGGTCAGTTTGATTCTTTATTAACAGATGATCTGGATGAAGATGAGGTAAACGAAGAAATCAGTAATGATATCGAGTTCACTGAAGATGTTGAGCTTGCAGCAGTTCCTCTCGAAGCTGAACCGCAGGAATCAACAGAAGATGAAAGTTCACTGATCGCAGAAAGTGATAGTGATTTCGATATAGTTGATAGCGAGACTATTAATGATAATGAAGTTGTTGATGAAAGTGAAGTTGTTGATGACAATGAAGTTATCGACCTTGCTAGCTCTGATGATACTGAAATAGAAAGTTCAGTAATTGAAAATAATGATGAATTTACGCAACCTGAAACTAATGAAGATGATCCTTTTGGTATAGCAGAGTTAATTGATAGCGAAGATTTTGACATCGATTCTCTAATTGAAGGTAAAGAAGAGGTTATCGAGTTATCTGAAGTTGACCTTTCATTAGATGCTGACATTAACCAAGAAGATTTAGATTTAGCAGCTGAATGGGAAACACAACTTGCCGAAGGCGCTGACACTGAAAAAGAAATAGAAGAAGATGTCGCTACCTCTATAGCTGATACTGATACTGAGCAAAATGAAGTCGATACAGAAGAAGTCAAACCAGAAGATGTAAGTGAAACCGTAGACAATATCGATTCTCAAATAGAACAAGAAGCAGAAGTTGAATCTGAAGCTAAAGAAGACATTGCCAGTGAAGCAGTAGATGATATTGATGCACTGCTTGAGCAAGAAGCCGCTACTGAAATTAAGCCAGGAGCTGTAAGTGAAACCGTTGATGATATTGATCCTATTATCAACCAAGAAGTTGAAGCGGCGAATGAGACTGTTGTTGAATCGGCTGAATTAGCCGAACCAACTGAATCAGTTAAACAAGAAGTTTCAAGTGAAACCGCTGATGATATCGATGAACTGATCAATCAAGAAGTTGAAGCGGCCAACGAGACTGTTGTTGAATCAACTGAATCAGGCGAACCAACTGAAGCAGTTAAACCAGAAACTTCAAGTGAAGCCGTTGATGATATCGACGAACTGATTAATCAAGAAGTTGAAGCTGCGAATGAGACTGTTGTTGAATCAACAGAATCAACAGAATCAACAGAATCAGACGAGTCAAGTGAAACAGTTAATACAGATGACATTATTGACGACGATTTAAGTGAATTTGAAAATGTCGATCTTTCGACTTTAAAAAGTGTTGACCAAAGCATTTCCGAGTTAGATGCAGCAGAAGAAGCTCAAACTGATGTAGAGCAATTAAGTGACCAATCAGATGATGAAGAATCAGATGATCAAGTCGGTGAAAGCGAAGAAAATTCTTTAGCAGAACAATTAAGTCAGGGTGCCTTTGATGAGGACGTTGAATTACCTACAATAGATAAAAGTAAAGACGATGAATTTATTGATATCGACACATTATTAACAAGTAGTGGAGGCGATGTTATAAACGAAGAAGACTTTAATCTAGAGTTTGGTCTTGATGAATTCCCGGATGTGGTTGAATCATTCACCGAGTTTGATAGCGATGATGATGGTATGGCTGCACAGTTAGATTTGGCACGCGCTTATTTAGAAATCGATGAAAAAGAAGGGGCCAAAGATATTTTAAACAAATTATTAACCACTGCGTCAGATGATAAATTAAAAGAGGTTCAAAAATTACTTGCAAGAATTAAATAATATTTTTAAATCAATCGATTAAACAGATAAACTAAGTATCTTAATTATCAGGAAAGCTAAATTGAGCAAATTTTTTTAAACATAGCTCACTAGTCTTTTAACCCGATATTTGTCTATCTAAAAAGCCAGCATTGCTGGTTTTTTTTTAAATTGGAATAAATAGTATGCGACCAATTATTTTGGATGTGGAAGGGGTCTCTTTAACACCTTCAGAACAAGAATATTTAGCTCATCCCTTAGTGGCGGGGGTGATTTTGTTTACCCGTAATTTTGACAACATTGTGCAATTAAAAGAACTAGTGCAGCAAATCCGCTTTTATGCAAAACGCCAGATTATCATTGCTGTAGACCATGAAGGTGGGCGAGTGCAACGTTTCCGAGAAGGGTTTACATCGTTACCTGCATGTGGAGACTTATTAACGCAATCTGATGATTTACAAGTAGCTGTGAAATTAGCAAAAGCCAGTGCTTTTGTGATGGCCAGTGAATTACTAGCCTGTGATATTGATTTAAGCTTTGCACCTGTGTTGGATATTAACGGAATTTCTGATGTTATTAGAGAACGTAGCTTTAGCCAACACCATGATCAAGTTAGTTTAATAGCAAGTGCTTATATTGATGGAATGAGAGAAGCGGGTATGGCGAGTACAGGTAAGCATTTTCCTGGCCATGGTAGTGTTAAAGCAGACTCTCATATTGCATTGCCCGTTGATAAACGCAGTGAGTCGGAAATATTTAACAATGATATGCAACCCTTCATCGAGTTGATTAAAGCCGGTCAGTTAGATGCGGTCATGCCTTCACATGTTGTCTATTCTCAATGCGATGATTTACCCTGTGGATTTTCTGAGTATTGGCTGCAGAAAATCCTTAAGCAGCAATTAGGCTTTAAAGGCGCAATAATTAGTGATGATATTTCAATGCATGGTGCTAGTTTTGTAGGTGATCACCTTTCAAGAGCTAAAAGTGCTATCAATGCTGGTTGCGATCTTATTTTAGCGTGTAATGACACACCTGCCGCGATGCAAATTTTAGACGGATTAACATTAACTGATGATAGAAATAATGAATCACTAATTCTGTCGCTACTTGCACAAAAAAACAAACTTAAATTGCCCTTACAAAAGAACCAAATTTGGTTGAAAAATAAGCGCTTACTACTTGAATTTTCTGATCAAAGTTAAATACTGCTAAGCGAGTCTAATTAGTATTAAGCAAGGCTTGCACTCTGAAACAATTTACTTAGACTAGATTAAGCTAGTTTGTGTGCCGGTTTTGAGAGCATTTTTTAATTTAGGCACTAGCAATGAGATTTAGTTATACTACTAATATCACAATAAGACTTGCTCACTAATTTTTAAAAAATAAAATAACGTTAGCAAGCTTTATAGACTCAAAAGACAGATCGCTAAATAACAGTTAAGAATAATAAAGGCGGAATTTAAAAATGATCATATATTTACACGGTTTTGATGCGACGAGCCCTGGTAATCACGAGAAAGTGATGCAATTAAAATTCATTGATCAAGATGTTCGTTTTGTTCATTACAGTACTATTCACCCTAAGCATGATATGAGCCACATCCTCAAAGAGGTACATCAACATGTGCAAGATAGTGATGACAAATCTCCACTGATTTGTGGTGTAGGCTTAGGTGGATATTGGAGTGAACGTATAGGCTTTTTATGTGGTATTAAACAAGTTATTTTTAATCCTAATTTGCACCCTGAAGATAATATGGTTGGTCGTATTGAATGGCCTGAAGAATATTTAGATATCGCAACTAAATGTGCTAGTGACTTTAGAGAGCAAAATAAACCTAATTGTTTATGCATTTTATCTGCAACGGATTTGGTCAGAAACACCCAAATTGGTGATTATGAGTTATCGAATTATTACCCTATTATTGTTGATGATAAACAAAGTCATAAATTTTCTGATATTGCAGCTCACCTTCAGACAATTAAAAAATTCAAAGATGATTGATATATAATCGGTATATGTAGATATTTTGCACAGGATTTATCTACTCAATAAGTATAACATTCGCAGGCGTTAATCACTTTTTACGGTAATAATTTTACTTTTCCCAGCTAAAATAGCTTTCAAGTAACATTATTGACAATCAAACTATAAAATAAGGTGACTTGAGTCGCCTTTTTTTATAACCTTAAATTCTTAATAATAAGATCTAGGTCAGTTTTTTTACAAAAGAATACTTTTTGTCACAAAATAAGTTGTTTTTCGTAAAAAAATTAAATTATTGAGGTGGTTATGAAGAAAATAGTAATAGTTGGTGGTGGTGCTGGCGGGTTAGAGTTAGCAACTAAATTAGGCAATAAATTAGGGCGTAAACAAAAAGCGCATATCACGCTAGTGGATAAAAATAGTACTCACCTGTGGAAACCTCTTTTACATGAAGTTGCAGCCGGATCATTAGATGACGGTATTGATGCGGTAAGTTACCGTGCTCACGCAACTAACCATCATTTTAACTTCAAACTTGGCGCAATGCGTAATCTTGACCGCGTTAAAAAAACTATTTCAATTGACCCTTTGATAGATGAAGAAGGCACTATGATATTACCAGCTAGTGAAGTTGAGTATGATATTTTAGTGATGGCGTTAGGTAGTGTCAGTAATGATTTTAATACTAAAGGAGTGCGTGAACATTGCATTTTCTTAGACAGTCCACAACAAGCCAAAAAATTCCATCATCGCATGTTAAACAAATACCTACAGTTAGGAGTTCAAGAAACAAAATCTGTAAATGTTTCAATTATCGGTGCTGGCGCAACGGGTGTAGAGCTATCTGCGGAACTATATAATTCACTTAAACAAGTTTCTAGCTATGGGTTCTCACATATTAAAAGTGCAGATTTACATGTTAGCTTAATAGAAGCGGGTGATAGTATTTTACCTGCCTTACCTAAACGTATTTCAGCATCAGCACATCAAGAGTTACTAAAACTAGGTGTAGATGTACGTATTAATACTATGGTTACTGAAGCAAACTCTGAAGGGTTGTTAACTAAATCTGGTGAGTTGATCAAAGCAGATCTGATCGTATGGGCGGCAGGCATTAAAGCACCTGATTACATGAAATCATTGGCAGGTTTAGAAACCAATAGAATTAACCAGTTAATAGTTAAACAAACATTGCAAACTACCTTAGATAAAGATATCTATGCGATTGGTGACTGTGCAAGTTGTGCATTACCAAGTGGTGGCTTTGTTCCTCCTCGTGCCCAATCTGCTCATCAAATGGCATCGTTAGTGGGTAAAAATATTTTAGCTACATTGAATAATAAACCATTAGTTGATTATAAATATACTGATTACGGTTCATTAGTTTCATTAAGTAACTACAGTACAGTGGGTAGTTTAATGGGGAATTTAATGAAAGGTTCTATGATGATAGAAGGGCGTTTAGCTCGTGTTGTCTATATTTCCTTATATCGTATGCACCAAGTTGCATTACATGGTTATATTCGAACTGGCTTAATGACTTTAGTTGAACGTATTAACCGTGTTTTACGTCCACGCTTAAAGTTACATTAAATCTAAACTCTTAAAGTTTCATTATTTATTGCTAATGCGACTTATTTATTTTTAACGCTTTCAAAATAATAAAATGCCTCACTTTGTTGAGGCATTTTTGTTCATGCCTTTTTAATTTGTAATGTTAAAGCAATCTCTTAGTTGTTTACTTTTGAACAGATATAAACAACTCCAGGTAACCAACACTATTTGTAAAGATGCAGTGACTGAATAGGTAAAATGCATCATATATAAATAATATAACTGCAATGCTAAATCACTGAAAGTGGTTAATAAAATAAGAAAGAAACACCAAGGCCAACAACGTATTGCCCATTTGTCCTGTGCGTGACGACGTCCTGAAATAACAAAAATAAGTACTGGGAGTACGCCGACTGATAAGCCTAAATAGAAATGACTTTTTTCAGGATAAAAAATTTGGAGTAGTGTATTACCTGTTTGTTGTGAAGCGACAGAGATAATTAATAATACCCATGTCCTAGAAAGGAATAACAAAATAAATAACAGTATGGGAGGCGCCTTTAAATCACCGGATTCTGTATAATGATGTAATGCATATAAACGTTTTTTCATAGCTGACTCAATAATTTTTATCTCATTATTATTGAAAGTGCTGGTGAATACTAATAGGAATTGTTAATGAGCGAAAATAATCTAATTAAAAAACGCATTGCGATGGTCGGGCTAGGTGATATTGCTCAAAAAGCATACTTGCCGATCATTGCGCATCATCCACTAATAACGCCCGTACTTTGTTCTAGAAATATTAACACATTGTCATTATTAGCAGATAAATATCGAATTGAAGAAGTGTTTGATGATTATCAGATGTTACTTAAAAGCAAACCTGATGCGATAATGATCCACGCCGCAACATCTGCTCATTATCATCTCGCAAAGCTTGCTATTGAGCATAATATTGCAGTCTATGTAGATAAACCTTTAAGCGATAACATTCAGCAAGTTAATTTATTAATACAATTAGCAGAGCAATATAATGTTTTAATCTTTGTGGGATTTAATCGTCGTTTCTCCCCACTGGTGCAGAAAATTAAATCATCATTAAGTGAAAATGTTACTGCAAATAAAGATATCACAGTACAAAAAAATAGATTTAATTTGTCTGCTGCAGCTGAAACTTTTATTTTTGACGACTTTATACATGTTATTGATACTGTGCGTTACTTAGAAGGTGAGTCTAATTTTCATCCCAAAAATATAAATGTAATGGCTCAATTTGAATCCGATTCATTAGCAAATCTACAAGTATCGTGGCAGAGCCAATTTTCAATTGTGAATGCCAATATGAACCGTATCGCTGGAATCAATCAAGAAAGAATATCGGCAACCATTAAAGATAGTAGTTGGCAGGTTGACAACTTGAATGAAGGTGAGGTTTATCAACAACAACAATTCAAACGTTTATCGTTTAATGATTGGGAGCAAACTTTATATAAGCGAGGTTTCGTTTCATTAATTGAAGATTGGTTACAGCAACTACAGATTGGTTTGTTTAATAAAAGTATTGCTGAGGACATTTTGATCACGCACCAAATTTGTGATCAAGTATTAAAGCTGGTAAGCAATTTATCGCTGCACAAATAAGCCTTAACAATTTTGACTGACTGTGGAGTTAAAAAGTTTGCCTCACCATTACTTCAATAAGTGGTGATGAGACAAGTTTAAGCATGTTTTATTTTACGTTTAATCTATATTACATTGGGTACAGTAAATAAAATGGTTCTTTGGATCATTTAAGCGTGTAATGAAGTTGCTTTGTTTCTCTAAACTAAGCAAAGCTTCAATTAAAGGCGAAGATTGCATGATCGCTGACGGTAAAAAGCTAATAGATTGCGATAGCAATTTATTGATGAATAGCTGCTTTGGTGATATTTCAGGTTGGATTGATACAATATCATATTCACTTAATGACGCTAATTGTGCTGCTGAGTTGATCGCAGTTTGTAAATTTCCCAATTCATCAACTAAACCCAGTTTCAATGCGTCAACGCCTGTCCATACTCGACCTTGAGCGACTTTATCTACTTCCTGCACTGTCATATCTCGTCCTTCAGCCACCACTTCTAAAAAGTTTTGATAGCCGTGCTCGATGCCTATCTGAAAAATTTCAGCAAGTTGAGGGTTAAGAGGTTGAGTTATACCAACGTTAGCTAATGGACTGGTCGATACACCATCTTGATGAATACCTATTTTATTTAAAGTTTTATCAATAGTGGCAAACATACCAAATATACCGATAGAGCCCGTTAAGGTGGTCGGGGAGGCAATTATTTTATCAGCCGCAGAGGCTATCCAATAACCACCTGAAGCGGTTACTGACCCCATTGATACAACAACACTTTTTCCCTGTTCTTTTAATGCCAGTATCTGCTGACGTATCAACTCTGAAGCGGTTGCACTGCCTCCGGGTGTGTCCAGTCGAATAACAACGGCCTTTATCTGTTTATTTAAGCGGGCTTGCTTCAATAATGCATTAAAGCTTTTATCTGCAATCGATGTTGCATCGCTATTGCCTGAAACTATTTCTCCAGAACCATGAATAACAGCAATCTGATTGCTGCTACCGGTAAATGTATAAACTGGAGGTAAGGTTGACGCGTAGCGGTTATAACTAATTCGATTTAGTGGTTTATTCTCCATATCTGCTTTAATCGGTAAATTAGCAATAAACTGCTCATGATAGGCAAGTTCATCTACTAAACCTACACTAATTGCGTACTGTGCGCCGTCGCCAGAGACTGCTTGTAATTGTTGTTTAAGCTGAAATAAAGTTGGGTTGATGGATTGTGTAGTTAAAGAGTCAATATTATTTCTTTGTACTAGCACATGGTCGATATAACCCTGCCACAATTGATCCAACCAATGTTTGTTTGCATCTTTACTGAATTGAGACATTTTTGTTTCAGTAAAAGGTTCAACAAAAGATTTATAAGTACCGACTTTGAAAATATGCGGTGTGATTAATAGTTCATCTAGTAAGTCTTTAAAATATAAACGATTAACGGCATAACCTTGTAAGATCACTAATCCATTGGGAGCAAGCGTTATATGGTCTGCATAGGCGGCAAGATAGTATTGCGTTTGGCTATAATTATCTGCATAAGCGTAAACTGGCTTACCTGACTTCTTGAACTCATTGATTGCTTCACCAACATCCGAAAGTTGATCTAAACTACCTGATATTAATCCGCTAAGCTCTAACACTAGACCAGTAATTTTTTCATCTCGTTGTGCATGTTGAATTGTATTAATTAGTGTTTGTGTTTCGAATTCTTGTACCTGCTCTTGTTCAGTACCGGTTAGTTGATCGGTTATTTTTTGAGAAAGATCTGCAGGTTGTTTTTGCTCCACGATATAACCATTCAAGTTTATTTGCAGATAAGAGTTATCGGCAACATAGATTTTTTCTTCTGTATCGTTGAATGAAACAACAATTAACAAAACGATAAAAATAAAGATGGTATTAAGTATGATTAAACGGAGGTAATTAATCAGTTTAAATAATTTTCTAAAAAGCTGGTTAATAAAGCGAAATATAAAAGCCATAGCTGATCCTTCAAATGCAGTGATGATTAATGTGAATTGAGAGAAAAAGGTGAGTGATAGTAAATTAGGTCACACTGATATTGCTCTTATAAGGTAGTTATAATAAACGTTTTTTAAGTTAAAAGTGCAATAAAGGTAAGATGTTAGATAACTTTTGGTAAATGGTTTGGTGCTTATGCGGCCCTGTAAATAATTCTGCCTAATAGCTGATCATTGTTGTTGCTTAAAATTCACCGTTTGTGCGTTATAAGTTTTACAAAGGGGACAAGCTGTTTGACGTAATTTCTATATTAAATTAATGGATTTTTCTTTGTTAATAATTGTCCATACACTTAATGAAATTGATATAAACACAGATAGGAACTAATAGTAACTATAAAAAAGCACCAATTATTTGAATAATTAGTGCTTTTTTAGCTAAAGTTTCTTCGCTAATTAATGCTTGGCCAATTTAAGTGTACTTAAATTAGTTAGTATTAGAAACTTGAAGTATCAACAAATAAACCTACTTTTAGGTCTTCTGCTGTATAGATAACTTTTCCATCTACTTCTACAACACCGTCAGCAATACCCATTACAAGTTTACGCATAATTAAACGTTTCATTGTGATGCGGTAGGTTACTTTCTTCGCGGTAGGTAATACTTGGCCTGTGAATTTTACGTTGCCTACACCTAATGCACGTCCTTTACCCGGACCTCCGCTCCAACCTAAGAAGAAGCCAACTAGTTGCCACATTGCATCAAGTCCTAAACAGCCAGGCATAACAGGGTCATTAGGGAAGTGACATTGAAAAAACCATAAAGCTTTATCAATATCTAATTCAGCAATTAATTCACCTTTACCATGCTCTCCGCCATCGGAAGTAATAGAAATAATGCGATCCAGCATGAGCATGTTATCAACAGGTAGTTGACAGTTGCCTTCACCAAATAGCTCACCTTGACCACATTTAATAAGTTCTTCTTTGTTGTAAGAGTTTTTACCCAACTCTTTTTGGGATACGATTTTAGTCATAATCACTTTTCTTAAGATAATTGATAAGGTGAGGTATTAAAGAGGAAATTAACTTAATACCACGAAATAATGAGCGCCATACTGTATATGAGCTAGTAAAAACAATCAAGAATAATCAAAGTCCTTGATTGTATTTTGTTTTTTTATTCTACTAATGAAAGATAGAGTCTTTTAGCCTAGAAAACAAGCCAGCTGATGTTTCTTCCATCTCTTCTTTAGCAGTGATCTCAATTCTTGTATTAATTGCTTTAATTACTTGCTCAAAGGATTTTCCTAATAATAAAGGAAAAGCCTGATGGCAATGTGAAACTGAATGAATATTTATTTTACCTGATTCCACTAATGCTAAAGTATTTAAATTAAGTGTTAAATTTATTTGGTTAGCCTTTGGCATTACGATTGAAATAGGATCATCTAACAAACCCAATTCAAATAAACGCGCAACAGCTTCTATTTTTTGATTGATACCACCAATGGCGAGTACGTTACCATGTTGGTCTAATGACCCTGTTACAAAGATATTTTGCTTCACTGGAAATTGTGCATAGCAGGAGCTAACAGCTAGCAATATAGCTAATGAAGCGCTATCTCCATCACTTTCTTGATAAGATTGTTCAAAAACTAAATTACAAGAATATGGGAATGCGCTGATATGGCTAAAGAAATGATTTAAATAACCCTGTACGATTAAGGTACTTTTTGCATGGATATTACCCGCAAGTTCAACTTTACGTTCAACATCTATAATTTCTCCATCGCCAATCATATCACTGGCAGATATTCTAAATACTTCACCAAATTCACAGGGATAACCTAATAGCTCAACAACTGCTAAGCCATTAATTTGTCCAATATTTTCACCCGATAACTGCAAGTTTACTTGTCCTTCAAGTAAGGATTGTTCACTGTACTTCCTAGCTAAAGACTGGGCTTGATCTATCTCTTCGAAATAAGCAATCAAATCAAGTTTAGTAATTTGTTTATTGTCAGTGAATAAGTTTGCATATTGCAATACTTGTTTGAATAATTCAGGTGAAAATAGCAATTGTTTTTGATGTTCACATTGAATCGACAAAAAATTTAATAACGTCGCTAACGCTTCATCCTGTAGTGATTTTAAACCTAATTGCTGAGTTAAATTATGACAATAACTCACAATCGCATTGACAGATTTTTGAGACACTGGTACTTGGTTTGCTAATTCACAAAATAATGAAGACACTTGTGTATATTCAGGATCGATTTGAATTAACTCTTCAAGCTGTAAGCGACTGGCGACTAAAATGATTTTGGTCGTAATAAGTTGAGTTGATAAATCAGGTAATACTTGTTTTATTCTTTCAGCATTAACGGCATCACTCGCGAGTAAATGTTGACGTTGTAATACCGACTTAAGTTTAAACCATAGGCCAGGGTCAACTAATAAAGGACTAATGTTAAGAACTAGTAACCCTCCATTAGATTTTTTCAACTGTCCATCTGCAAAATTTAACTCGCCATCATTCATTAATGATATGCGTCCAAATAATGTCTCTTGATTAAAACTTAAAAGATACTGAGTAGGGTATGTATAAGGGATCACCTGTTTAAGCAGTTGCTCTGCACTTAACCAGTGACGACTATTAATTAATAACAGTGGTGTAGGCAACTTTAAATAGTGCGAAACAATAGAAACAGCGTCGGGAAAGAGCTCTGCTAATTCATCCTTTTCAATTTCTTTATACTGTTTAAGGTAGGCTTCAAAATGTGTTGTACATTGCTGTGCCGTCAGGGGAGATATTTGCTCACTAATCTGATCATTCTTGCTAGAGGCATTGCTTGAAGTTAAAGGCGAAATAGTTTTGGTCAAAATGTATGCTCTAGTTAACGTTAAAGGAGGGCAATTTATCACATCCCTCCTAATAAAGTTAACAATAAAATGTGCTTATAGTTTAAAACCCTTTACCTTTTGTTGTTGGTATTTAGTTTCGCAACTATCACAACGCTGTTTGGTTGGACATTCAAGGAGGGCATCAATGTCTAATTCTGTTTCGCAATCAGAACATAAACCATATAACCCTAATTCCATACCTTGCAGGGCTGCATCTATGCTTTTTATTTGTTTTTTGTAGAGGTTAAGTGAATGACTTTCGCTGTGTACTAAGCTATCTATCAAAGTATCTGCATTCATATTATCTACCTGTGGAACTAAGTCATTAAGGTATGACTTTGATGAAGTAGCTAATCTTGCTTTCACTTTCTCTTTTAACACCGCAAACTCAGACAATAGGTGCTGCTGTAAAATATGTTGCTGCTCAGTTGTAATTTCTTGCATAGCAATTGCCTTACTCATTATTATGTACCCTTATAATAAGTAAGATTATTTAAAAGTTATTGATTTATATCAAATTGAACATCTTTTTTAGTACTATTTTTTGACATATTAACTAATCAATATGAAGTGCAATGTATCTGTTTAAGAGGCATACAATTTTAGATCATGTCTATTTTGATTTTTAGGCTCATTTTAAATAACAGCTAAAGTGCTGTGACTACCATTTTTTCCTTTCAGCAAATAAAGCATCTAAATCATTTTTATTTTCGGATTCTTTCTTCTGTATTGCTTGTAACTCTTCATTGCTCGTTTTAACTAAATGGGATCGTATTTCTTCTGCATATTGTTTCAATTGTTGTTCTTTATTTTGCAGATAATTATCTTTGGTGGGCACAGAATCAATGGCTTTTAATACTCTGTTTATCATTTGATTCGCACTGCCAAATTGCTGTGCAGCTTTAGATTCGTTAATACGTTTAATGCTATTTTCTAAGTTTATTTTTAGCTGCATCATCTCAATTTGTTGTGCTTCTGCAACAAATATATCAGTACTGATTTTACCTTTTGCATGCTCTGAGCGTAGCACAGCACGTATCTTTTTAGTGACTTGTAATAACGCCAGCGCTTCTTTGTTATCTTCTGGTGTTCTAAAACTATTACTATCGGGTGTAGTATAGTTTTCTCTAATTTGTTTAATTTGCGAATCAGTATTAGTGAGGTGCTCTCTAATAGCAGGGGTGCTAGGAAACAGATTTACCATGGTTAATAGCGCATTTCTAATTCTATTTTGCATTATTAATAGCAATGATTTAGTGAATGGAATTTTGGTTGCGTTTAATAGGAGTTCGTCGACCTCAGTAATGATCGCCCGTTGCTTACTCATAGTAATACGTTTTTCAGCTTCAGCTTTTTGTTTATATTGTTCAATTATGTTGTAACCAATTAAAACAAAAAGCAATAAAGCAATCAGACCAAAAATTATTGTATATAACATAGAAACTCTTAAATAAAAAATGCGTTGAAAGGCAGAGTATAGAACATTACCACCCCATCATGGGGATTATCTTATTAAGGTATATGTAAGGTAAATATACTGCCGCGATTGTTAGGTTTATTTTCAAGTGAAATATAACCTTTATGTTGATTTGTTATATGCTGTTCTGCTATTTTTTTTGCAAATAAAAGCCCTAAACCACTGCGACCCTTATTGGCATTAAATGAATTTGATGTCCCATGATTGACATCCAACATATGCTGCGGATAGCCATCACCATCATCCTCGACCTTAAAAACGAGATATGGTGGCGTTTGAACAACGGTTATAGCAACTAAACTTTTAGTATGACGTAACGCATTAATGAAAATGTCTGAGAGCAGATATTTTATTAAATCTAAATCAAAATAAGCGAATAAATCTTTATCTATATTAAGCGATACATCGATATGACGACTTTGAAAGTAGAGTCGATGACGCTCAACAATATCATTCATTAGATCATTAACTGAATTCTCTTCAATAAAAATAGGTAATTGTTTTTTTTCATCCCTGTATAAGGCTAATAACTGCATTAAAGTACCGTTAACACGAGAGGTTTGATAATGTAAATCAGCAACAGTTTGATGTTGATGTGCAGTCAAATTATCTGCTAGATCTAAATCTTCTATTGACTGCATTAACATAAATAGTGAATTTTTCATGTCATGGATGCTAGTCGCTAATATTGTGCTGAAATCTAACTGATCATTATTATCCATAGACATACCTCACGTTACATTATTAATTAGAACTATTTTTACAGAACTAGGGCCGTAAAAGCTGACTAATATTTGGATCTTTATAGTAACGGTTATAAATAACAAAACGAAACAGCGAATTCAATATTTAGTGTAAATATATGGTGGTATGCAAAATAGGAAAGTATAACTTTGTAAATATTAGAACTCTGATAGAATTAAATGGAATAAGCCCTAATTTTAATTCATTGAATGATAAGCTGATAACATTATGAAATTACAACAATTACGTTACATTGTCGAAGTATTGAATCACAACTTAAATGTATCAGCGACTGCTGAGAACCTTTTTACCTCTCAACCAGGTATCAGTAAGCAAGTACGTATGTTGGAAGATGAACTTGGCATTCAGATATTTGAGCGAAGTGGTAAGCATCTCACTAAAGTCACTCCTGCAGGAAAAGAAATAATTCGCTATTCAACTGAAATATTAGGCAAAGTTGAGAGTATTAAAGCGGTGGCTAATCAATATACTATGCCAGATCAGGGAACCTTGAATATTGCTACTACGCATACTCAAGCTCGTTATGCGTTACCAGATGTTATTAAAGGTTTTATCAAGCGTTATCCAAAAGTTTCATTGCACATGCATCAAGGCACGCCGACACAGATCAGTGAGTCTGTAGTTAAGGGTAAAACAGATTTTGCAATCGCAACGGAAGCACTACATTTGTATCAAGATTTGATTATGTTGCCTTGTTATCATTGGAATCGTTCTGTAATTGTCCCCAAAGACCATCCTTTAGCTAATATCAAACATTTAACTATTGACGACATTGCAAAACATCCTATCGTTACTTATATATTCGGTTTCACAGGGCGTTCAGAATTAGATGAAGCCTTTAATGCAGCAGGTTATAAACCAGATGTAGTCTTTACCGCAACAGATGCAGATGTGATTAAAACCTATGTCCGTTTAGGTCTCGGCGTTGGCGTGATCGCGACTATGGCGATTAATGAGGATGATGATTTTTGTGTGTTGGACGCAAGCCACATCTTTAAATCTAGCCTGACTAGTATCGGATTTAGGAAAGGGTCGTTCCTGCGTGATTATATGTATGATTTTATGGTTCGATTCGCACCACACCTAACTAGACCTTTAGTTGAAAAAGCTATCCAACTTAAATATACCGCAGAAGTAAATAAGTTATTTGAAGATATCGAGTTACCCACTCGTTAGTTTCGCAATATTATTTAGCAGTACAGTATTAACTAATAAAAGCCCATGATGGGCTTTTATTATATATTGTAGCAATTATATTCAGTAAGTTATTTTAACAAGCAAAAAAATAGGTTAATTAGTGTGATTGCTATTAAACCCTCTGTAACTAGATAAATTAGTGATTGAGTTTGGCTAGCACGGGAAGAATTTTACTGACCTTATCGAAACACTCTTTATATTCACTTTCAACATTTGAATCTGCAACAATACCTCCGCCTGCCCAGCAATATATCTGTTGGTTCTTACACACTAAAGTTCGAATAGTAATACTGCTGTCCATATCGCCATTACCATTAATATACGCAATGCTGCCACAGTAAATTTCACGTTGAAATTTTTCTAGTTCACAAATGATTTCCATCGATCTTATTTTAGGCGCTCCAGTAATAGAACCGCCTGGAAAACATGCTCGTAGTAAATCTTCGCAACGATATTGAGCATCTAATTGACCTGTGACGGTGCTCACCAAATGATGCACGGCGGGAAAACTCTCAATATCAAATAATTTAGGCACAGAAACACTACCTGACTTACAAACTCGACCTATATCATTACGTAATAGATCCACAATCATTAGGTTTTCCGCCTGGTCTTTTTCAGAATTCAACAATCGTTGCTTGTTAATTGAATCCTGCTCAGGGTCTAAATGCCGTGGGGTTGTACCCTTAATGGGTTTGGTTTGAATCTGTTTACCTGATAGTAATAAAAAACGTTCAGGTGATAAGGATATAATCACTTGTTCAGGTAAACGAATGAAGGCTGCAAAAGGGGCCTGATTTTCCAGTAACAAAGCCTGATAGGCCTGATATTCATTACCTTGATAAGGTGCTTGAAATCGTTGAGCTAAATTAACTTGGTAGCAATCTCCACTTAAAATATAATCTTGTATTTTATTAAATGAAGCTCTGTATTCAGGCTCTGTATAGTTAGACTGCCAAGATTCTTTTAAATTGAAAGTGCTTGCCGAGCTCAAAACACCTGATTTTTCTCCTGCAAGCAGTTCAAGCCAATGATATCGAGATTGCCAAAGATTTTCGACCGTTTTATTTTGATTGGTTGTCCGTTGCTGAACTAAAAAATATTGTTGCTGTTTAAGGTTATATAAAATTGCCCAGTCATAAAAACCACAATGAAATGGGCCTAAGTTCAACCCAGAATTTTGTTGTTGTTTATGCAGTGACTCAAACACTTCACCCATCTCGTAATGATAAGCGGCGATTACGCCCCCTGTGAATGGATAATCGGATTGGACATCATGGTGAAATAATTGTTCACGCATCTTTTTTTGTGCAGTTAAAGGATCTTTTCCCATATTGCTTGTTGTATCAGTAAGTCGGTCATGAAAAATCGCATCACTCTCTAAAGAGGTGAGTGTGGCAATTGGATCTGCTGTGAAAATAGACCAATTACTATCAACATGTTCAGGGCTAGCAGATTCCAAAAACATAGACCAGTTTAAGCAAGAAAGTTGTTGCTTAATGAGAGTGATTATCTTTTCAGAAAAAAATAGAGGTTTTATGAGTGTATTAGTTGATATATAAGTCATTTTTTCGTATTTAGGCAACATTCTTATAACAAAAAGTTAGGCGGATAAGGCCAATAATATTACCATTGTTTTATTGAAAACGGTTTACTATTTATTGGGAGCGACTGATGACAGTCATTAAAGAGCAAGATTTTATTAACAGCGTTAAAAATTCACTGCAATTTATTTCATATTACCACCCATTGGATTTTATCCAAGCCATGGATAAAGCTTATCAAGCAGAACAAAATCCGGCGGCTAAAGATGCAATAGCACAAATACTTATCAACTCTCGCATGTCAGCTGAAGGAAAACGTCCGATTTGTCAGGATACGGGGATTGTAACCGTGTTTGTTAAAATTGGCATGAAAGTATCCTTTGACACTGAGTTAACTGTACAAGAGTTAGTAGATGAAGGCGTAAGACAAGCCTACAACGACCAAAGCAACCCTTTACGTGCTTCGATTGTCGCAGACCCTGCTGGTGCAAGAAAAAATACTAAAGACAACACACCTTCTGTTGTGCATGTTGAAATGGTCAAAGGAAATAAGGTAGAAGTCATGGTTGCAGCTAAAGGCGGCGGCTCTGAAAATAAATCTAAGATGGCAATGCTGAATCCATCTGATTCTATTGAAGACTGGATCGAAAAAACAGTTCCTAGCATGGGGGCAGGTTGGTGCCCACCGGGTATGTTAGGCATAGGTATTGGTGGTACTGCAGAAAAAGCAGCTGTTATGGCAAAAGAGTCATTAATGGAACCAGTAGATATTTTTGAGTTACAGGCTAAGGCAAAAGCTGACCCTGAATCTTTAGATACCGATGAAAAGTTACGTTTAGAAATTTTCAAAAGAGTAAATAATCTTGGTATTGGTGCACAAGGGTTAGGCGGTTTAACTACAGTACTTGATATTAAAATTAAAAGTTGTCCAACTCATGCGGCTTCAAAACCTGTGGTTATGATCCCTAATTGTGCAGCCACAAGACACGCACATTTCACTTTGGATGGTTCAGGAGAAGCAACATTAACACCACCATCGTTGGATCAATGGCCAGAAATTACGCGAGAAGTTGGCGAAAATGTTAAACGCGTTAACGTTAATGGTCTATCTAAAGAAGATATGAGCCAGTGGAAGAGTGGAGATACATTATTGCTGTCAGGTAAAATCTTAACTGGTCGTGATGCTGCACATAAACGTATTCAAGAATTGATCACCAGTGGTAAAGGCTTACCAGAGGGGGTTGATTTTAAAGGTCGCTTTATTTATTACGTAGGGCCTGTTGATGCAGTACGTGATGAAGTGGTCGGTCCTGCTGGTCCAACTACCGCTACTCGAATGGATAAGTTTACTGACTTTATGTTGGAAGAAACGGGCTTACTAGGCATGATTGGAAAATCTGAACGTGGTCAACAAACGGTGGACTCAATTGCTAAGCATAAATCTGTTTATTTGATGGC
Source organism: Psychromonas sp. SA13A (assembly GCF_011378715.1). Lineage (GTDB taxonomy): Bacteria > Pseudomonadota > Gammaproteobacteria > Enterobacterales > Psychromonadaceae > Psychromonas. Next base: position 240,458 of record NZ_WTKU01000002.1, read on the forward strand.
CGTGGGCGGTGCAGCTTACCTAGTGGCTAAAGCAATTAAAAAATCTCGTGTTGTTGCTTTTGATGACTTAGGTATGGAGGCTATCTATGAATTTGATGTTGAAGATATGCCTGTAACTGTTGCTGTTGATAGTCAAGGAAATAACGTACATGAGCAAGGCCCTGCTATTTGGAAAGCGAAAATTGCCGAAATAGACAGCAAAATGTCAGAATAGTCATGAAATTGATTGATTGAAAAAGTAGTAATGGTATAAAAGCATCAACGTATAGATCTTATCATTACTAATAAAGGAATAAGTATGTTTGAACAAGTAAGTATGGCGCCTGCAGATCCTATTTTAGGCTTAACAGATGCATTCAAAAAAGACGAACGCGATCATAAAATCAATCTAGGTGTTGGTATTTATAAAAATGAAATGGGTCAAACCCCAATTCTAGCGACAGTAAAAGAAGCTGAAAAACGTCTACTTGCTGAAGAAACCACCAAAAGCTACTTAACCATTGAAGGAATAGCAGCTTATGGTGAGGCTGTTCAGACACTATTATTTGGTCAAGGCGCTGAAATAATATCTTCTAAACGTGCTCGTACTGCACAGGTTCCTGGTGGTACTGGCGCGTTACGTACCGGTGCTGATTTTGCTGTAAGCAAATTAGGTATTAAAAAGATTTGGGTAAGTAATCCAACATGGGCAAATCACGGCAACGTGTTTAAAACTGCTGGATTAGAAGTTGTTACTTATGATTATTACGATCCGGAAACAAAAGATCTAGACTTTGATGCCATGATTGCTTCATTGCAATCTGTTGAACCCGGCGAGTTGGTATTATTCCATGGCTGTTGTCATAATCCTACGGGTATTGATCCAACACCAGAGCAGTGGGATATCCTTGCTAAATTAATCGCTGAGCTAGGTGCTATTCCATTCTTTGATTTTGCTTATCAAGGTTTTGGTAATGGCGTTGAAGAAGATGCACAGGGGTTACGTAAATTTGCGCAATATAATAAAGAGCTTTTGATTGCTAATTCATTCTCTAAAAACTTCGGTTTATATAATGAACGTGTTGGCGGTATAACACTGGTAGCAGAAGACAGTGAAATAGCACAAGCTGCATTTAGCCAGGTTAAATCAGGTATACGCTCTAACTACTCAAACCCACCTTGTCATGGTGCGGCTATTGTGACAACAATTTTGAACGACAAAGAATTGTATAAACAATGGGTACAAGAAGTTGCTGATATGCGTAACCGTATTCAAGAAATGCGCGATTTATTTGTAGCAACGCTTAAAGAGAAAGGTGTCCCTGGAGACTTTAGTTTCATTAGTCGTCAACTAGGTATGTTTTCTTTCTCTGGTTTGAGTGTTGAGCAAGTTAATCAACTTAAAGAAGAGTTTGCAGTTTACATTGTTGGTTCTGGCCGAATTTCAGTAGCCGGTATGACCAAAAATAACATGCAACCATTGTGTGATGCATTAGCAAAAGTTATCTAATTAATAACGATTTATTGATGTGATTCAACAATAAAGCTAGATTTAAAAGCGAGTTTAATTAGGGCTGTCGTCACATAACAGTTAACTAAGAACTCGCTTTTTACAATCAGCACTATTGAGCATCTATTTATTTCATCGTTACAGTGATCTTTTGGCTGTCAGATATACCTTTTTGTATTTTTTCTGTTGTTTTATTTATCATCAATAGAATCGATCACTAGAAGATAAAAAGCAGCACATTATTGCAATCAAAATATTGTTTTTATTCTCTTTATCTAGCTACACGAGATAAAGAGAATATGACATAATAGAGATCTATGAGTAAAAAAATAAATCAAAGTCTTTCATTTTTAAAAAAATTGAAAAAGCTGCCAATATCTGCAGACGAAGTAAAATGCTTATTAACTACCACTGCATTTAAAACTGAGTTATTTAATCAAATTAATACAGCCACCAAACGGATCTATATCGCAGCTCTATATTTAGAAGCAGACGAAGCTGGTGCAGAAGTATTGAATGCATTATATGCGGCAAAAATACGCCATCCAGAAATGGATATCACTGTTTGTATCGATTTTCATCGTGCACAACGAGGTTTGATTGGTTCTGTAAAGGGCGGAGAAACAAATACAACCTGGTATCAGCAGATTGCTAGTCTAAAAGGTCGCGGTGTTAAAATTATTGGCCTACCAGTAAAAAGAAAAGAATTATTTGGCGTCCAACACTTAAAAGGTTTTATTTTTGATGATATGGTTTTTTATAGTGGAGCCAGTATTAATAATATCTACCTTCATCAACAACAACGATACCGATTTGATCGTTATTGGTTGATTAAGGATCATGCTCTCGCTGATTCGATGGTGGATTACCTGCAGCAAGTCATCATTAACAGTGAAGCCGTGGTTGAATTAAATGCGCCTAGTGTTCCAAAATTTAATGATTTTAAGAAACAACATAAAAATTTAAGTCGCAATTTAAAGTTAGCAGGATACCGTTTCGACCCAGTTTACACTGATGGTTTAGCTATCCGGCCATTAACAGGGATCGGGACCAATAAAAATCTGTTAAACAAAGTTATTCGTGCCATTTTTCATTCTACAGAGAAAGAGTTAGTGTTGTTTACACCCTACTTTAATCTACCTACTGCTTTGTCGCGCGATATAACTGCATTACTAAAACGCAAAGTAAATATTACTATCGTTGTTGGCGATAAAACCGCGAATGATTTCTATATCCCTGAAGATAAACCATTTAAAACAATTGGTGCTTTACCTTTTTTATATGAAGTGAATTTAAGAAACTTTGCAAAAAAACATCATACTTCTATTTTACAAGGGCATCTTAATTTGCATTTATGGAAGCATGATAGTAATAGTTTTCATTTAAAAGGCATTTATTCTGATCATAGATTTTCATTATTGACTGGGCATAATCTTAACCCTCGTGCTTGGCGCTTAGACCTAGAAAATGGACTGTTAGTAGATGATCCAAATCAACAGTTAGCAGGGCAAATGAATGAGGAGTTGAGTAATATTCTTGAACATACTCGACAAATTGGTAGTTATAAAGGTATTGATGATATTGATACTTACCCTGATAAAGTTAAACAACTTATCTCTCGATTAAGAAGATTAAAAGCAGATAAGATAATCAAAGGTATCATTTAAGATATTTCCTAATCAAACGTTGTCGTTTAAGCTAACAGTGATGACGTTTTAATTTTTGCTCCCCTAAATTATTAAACTGAGTGAAATAGTTAAACTGAATATAATAATTAGATAGTTCGCTGACTGTTCCAATTCTAATTATTAGCCGTATTCCCTCCATTTTACTAGGACACACTGGCAGTATTGTTATTTTCATAACAAGTCAATACTCATAAAATTAATCCATATTCCCCAAAAATCATTGCTACCTTAATTATTTATTCACAACACAAATTCATAGTGAGTGGTTTGATCCTGCTAATGCTCATATTTTGTGCTTCTAATTTAATAAAAATACTTATTTTTCAATAAACTGCTGACTATTTAATCGTTTGAACATAAAACTGTTATTTATCTATTGAATTATCAATTGGCTTACGTATAATTCCTCGCATCAAGTGTTAAGACTTGATGCAGTGACAATGGTAGGCCTCTTGGTTTCTCGCATTGATAACTTATTAACCTGGTCAGAGCCGGAAGGCAGCAGCCATAGTAGGTGATTCAAGTGCCGAGAGTTTGCTGGGAGGTCTACCACCCACATCACTCCAATAGCACGTTAGAACTCAGTTAATTGAACTCACTCATTTAAATCCATATAATAATACACTTCCTACTCAACTTTAGTCTCTTAAGGTCTAATTATGACCCAATATAATTCTCGATTTGATACATCCCTTAAAGCACAACATTTTCTACCAAAATATTGGGGAACATGGATTTTGTTAGGCCTACTATTCATAGCTAGCTTTATTCCGACTGGTATTAGAGATAAATTTGCAGCATGGTTGGCAGATCGCTTTTATAACGCAAAATTTCTCAATAAACGTAAAAAGATAGCTTTTATAAATATTGGCTTATGTTTTCCAGAATACAGTGAGCTTGAAAAAGATTTGTTGATGCGTGAAAATTTACGCTCAGTGGCTCAAATTACACTTGCCTTAGGTGAAATTGCATTTCGTAGTCCTTCATTTCTAAAGAAACGTGTTAACTTTATCGGCGAACATTACGTAAAAGAAGCGGAAGCAGCAGGGCAAGCGATCATCTTTTTAGCGCCGCATTGTTATGGTCTTGATTTTGCGGGTGTCGCCGCTATTTCTGCGCGTGGTTATCCTCTATCAAGCATGTTTAATGATTACAAAAACCCTATTTTTGATTGGTTTGTTACAAATTATAGAACTCGTTTTAGCCGTCTTAATGATAAAGGCACCTTGTATCACCGTAGTGAAGGTTTGAAACCTTGTATTAAAAGCTTACGTGATAAAGCACATTTCTACTATTTGCCTGATGAAGATCATGGTCGAGATAGCAGTCTTTTTGCGTCATTTTTTGCTACACAAAAAGCAACCTTACCAGTTATCGGTCGATTAGCGAAACTAGGGCGTGCTATCGTGATCCCTACCTATACGTCTTATAACGCCAAAACTGGTAAAGTGGATGTGATCTGTCATGCACCATTAACTGACATTCCAAGTGGTGACGAGCAAAAGGATACTGACCTAATGAATGCTGCCATTGAACGTGTTGTTAATGAAAATAGGGCGCAGTACATGTGGACTTTAAAACTCTTTAAAACAAGGCCTGAAGTTGGCTTGAAAATTTATAAGCAAGGATAATGCTAGGAGAGACTAATGCCAGTTATTCTCTTTAAAATTTTATAAAATTCTACATGTTTAAAAACTATTTCACATGTTTTAAAAAATGAAAGACAGCTTACTGTCTTTCATTGTTATCCCTATCTAAGATAATCAAAAACGCTATAAAACCAATCTTATTGGGCGTTGAAGCGTTGTCCAGTGACTTCAATACTTTCATCACCTAACAAATATAAATAAACATTTAATATTTGTTCTGGTGTTTTTAATAAACTCACATCTTCAGCGGGATAAGCACTTGCTCGCATCGCGGTTTTTGTTGCGCCTGGATTAATCGCATTGAAGCGTAAGGTGCTATTCTCGTACTCATCAGCGATAACTTGCATCATGCCTTCAGTTGCGAATTTAGACACGCTATAAGGGCCCCAGTAGGCTCTCCCTTTAAGTCCAACACTTGATGTCGTAAAAATAGTACTCGCGTGTGGAGCTTTTGCCAATACAGGTATCAGATACTTGGTCATTAAGAACGCAGCATTAACATTGGTTTGCATTACTTCATCCCACATTTTACTTTCAACTTGCGTAAATGGACTTAATACACCTAGTTGACTGGCATTATGAACAAGTGCATCAAGTTTTCCATATTCACGTAATACCGTATCGGCAAGATCTCGATAGTGTTCTTCTGAAGCTCCATTTAAATCCACAGGTAAAATAGCTGCCGATTGTTTATTTAATGCTTCAATTTGGTCATAAACAGCTTCTAATTTACTTACTGTTTTACCTAAAAGGATAACGTTAGCACCTAGTTCTGCACATTTGATGGCTAAGGTTTTACCTATACCTGCACCTGCACCGGTGATCAGGATAGTTTTATTTTCTAATAAATTATCAGGCGCTATATAATCCATTTATTGTTCTCTTGTTGTTAAAAAAAACAATATGATAGCTTTTTTTAAAAAAAACTCACAATCTCTTTTGTAGGTTGAGACATTTTTTGTCATTATGAGCACAATTAATTTATAAAGAGGATTTATTTTGGATTATTTAATGCAGTATGGGCTATTTTTAGCCAAAGCCGTGACCTTTGTGATCACAATAGTGGCTGTTTTGATTGCTATTATTGCTTTAACCAGCAAGCAAAAAGCAAAGAAAGGTGAGTTGGAAATTACCGACTTATCAGAGCAAATTAATGACACTAAAACATCAATCAGCGAGCAATTATTAACACCCGCTCAATTAAAAGCAAAACATAAAGAAGACAAAAAAGCGCATAAAGCTGAGCAAAAAGAACAAAAGGCATTAGCAAAATCAGAGACCAAAACGACCATCAAACCTCAACTTTATGTACTTGATTTTAAAGGTAGTATCGATGCAAAAGAAGTGGCGTCATTGCGAGAGGAAATCACCGCTATTGTGAGTGTTGCCTCAGAACAAGATGAAGTCTTTGTACGACTTGAAAGTGGTGGTGGTATGGTTCATGGTTATGGACTAGCTGCTTCACAATTACAACGTTTAAAAGACAAAAATATTCCATTAACCATTGCTGTAGATAAAGTCGCAGCAAGTGGTGGATATATGATGGCATGTGTAGCAGATAAAGTGATTGCGGCGCCTTTTTCTATCATCGGTTCAATTGGAGTGATTGCACAAATTCCAAATTTTAATAAGTTACTTAAAAAACATGATGTTGAATTTGAACAATTAACGGCAGGACAATACAAACGTACGTTAACTATGTTTGGTGAGAACGATGATCTTGGTCGTGAAAAATTTAAACAAGAGCTTGAAGAAACACACCAATTATTTAAACTCTTTGTAAGTGAGCATCGCCCGCAATTAAACATTGATAAAATTGCAACGGGTGAACATTGGTATGGCACTCAGGCATTGGATTTAGAGTTAGTCGATAAGATTCAAACCAGTGATGATTATTTACTCGAACAGCTCGAATCTAAACATATTGTGCAAGTACAATACAAAAAAAGTAAAAAATTAGCTGAAAAGATAGGTAAGAGTGTCGCAACCTCTGTAGAATCCAGCTTATTACAAATTATGCATACTAATATTTCTAGATTGTTTAAATAGCTCACCTTGAAATAATTGCAAAAGCCGACTATGAACCAGTCGGCTTTTATTTTTATTGTACAAAATGAAAGAAATAGGTTGCTATTCGTTAAAAGTTTGGATTATATAAAAAGAGAAATTCAGTGGACATGTTTACATTCCGTCTAAGACAAGACTATTTAGGTATCAAAGCAATATGAGCAAATCTCTAGTTATCGTAGAATCACCTGCCAAAGCAAAAACAATCAATAAATATCTTGGTAAAGATTTTATTGTTAAATCAAGTGTTGGTCACGTACGTGATTTACCAACAAGTGGCAGTGCCAAAAAATCAATCGATGCTAAAAAGAAAAAATCTTTAGCTGGCCTAACACCCGCGCAAAAAGCAAAAGAAACAGCGAAAAGAACGCAAGCTGCACTCGTTACGCGTATGGGCATTAACCCAAATAAAAACTGGGAAGCAAATTATGAGATTTTGCCTGGTAAAGAAAAAGTTGTCGATGAGTTACTCAAATTAGCTGCTGACGCTCCTACTATCTATCTCGCAACCGATTTGGATAGAGAGGGTGAAGCAATTGCATGGCACTTAAGAGAAATATTAGGTGGCGATGACAGTAAATATCAACGTGTTGTTTTTAATGAAATAACCGAATCTGCGATTCAAGAAGCTTTTAAGCATCCAACTGAACTAAATATTGATGGTGTTAATGCACAACAAACACGTCGCTTCTTAGACCGACTTGTTGGTTTTATGGTTTCCCCTTTACTTTGGAAAAAAGTAGCACGTGGTTTGTCTGCCGGACGCGTTCAGTCTGTTGCAGTAAAACTATTAGTTGAACGTGAACGTTTAATTAAGGCGTTTAATCCCGTTGAATTTTGGGATCTACATGCACAAACAGTTGCGCAGGATAAAACACAACTTCGCTTAGAAGTTTATAAACATAACGATAAAACATTTGCCCCAGTGACAGAACAAGAAACTGCAGTTGCTGTGGATGCCTTAAAAGAGGCAACCTTCACGTTACATGCACGTGAAGATAAACCAACTAAAAGTAAAGCAAGTGCACCTTTTATTACTTCTACACTGCAACAAGCAGCGAGTACACGTTTAGGTTTTGGTGTTAAAAAAACCATGATGTTAGCACAACGTCTGTATGAAGCGGGTTACATTACCTATATGCGTACTGACTCTACAAACTTGAGTAAAGATGCGGTTGCCTCTGCTCGTGATTTTATAGAAAAAGAGTTTGGTAGTAATTATTTACCGGAAGCGGCTGTTTCTTACAGCAGTAAAGCCGGAGCACAAGAAGCCCATGAAGCCATTCGACCATCGGATGTATTACAACGTGCTGAGCTGATTGATGTAACCGATAAAGATGCAAAACGTTTATATGAATTAATTTGGCGTCAGTTCCTTGCATGTCAAATGTTACCTGCACTTTATGACTCTTCTACCTTGGTCATTGAAGCAGGTGATTACAAATTACGTGCAAAAGGCCGTACATTACGTTTTGCGGGTTGGACAAAAGCTCAACCTGTTACAAAAAGTAAAGCAGATGAAGTTAATTTACCAGACTTAAAAGTGGGTGAAGTATTAACATTAGTTGAGCTTGAGCCTTTACAACATTTTACTAAACCGCCAGCGCGTTTTTCTGAAGCGGCATTAGTAAAAGAGCTTGAAAAGCAAGGTATTGGTCGACCTTCAACTTATGCGAACATTATTTCTACTATCCAAGATCGTGGTTATGTAAAAGTCGATAAACGCCGTTTCTTTGCGGTTAAAATGGGTGAAATTGTAACGGATCGCTTAACAGAAAATTTCACCGATTTAATGAGCTATGACTTTACTGCGGCAATGGAAGAAAAACTGGATGCCATTGCCGAAGGCAAAGCTGATTGGCATAAAGAGTTAGACCGTTTCTATAAAAACTTAACCACTCAACTTGATACTGCCGAGTTACCCGTAGAAGAAGGTGGCATGCGTCTTAATGATCCGGTGATCATTGATGATGTCTCATGTCCAACCTGTGGGCGACCTATGGGTATCCGCACTGCAAGTACCGGTGTGTTTTTAGGATGTTCTGGTTATGCATTACCACCCAAAGAGCGCTGTAAAACAACCATCAATTTAGTTGATGGTGAAGAAGTTGAAGATATTTTAAGTTCAGAAGATCTTGAAACTGCTGCATTAATGGCAAAACATCGTTGTCCTAAATGTGATACCGCGATGGATAGCTACTTAATTGATGAAACCCGTAAATTGCATGTTTGTGGTAATAATCCATTGTGTGATGGACATACGGTTGAAGTCGGTGAGTTCAAAATTAAAGGTTATGACGGCCCAGTTGTTGAATGTGACAAATGTGGTTCTGATATGCAGCTTAAAGATGGTCGTTTTGGTAAATATATGGACTGTACTAATGAGGAATGTAAGAACACGCGTAAAATTCTACGTAGTGGTGAAGTTGCTCCTCCTAAAGAAGATGCGGTTCATTTGCCTGAATTAGAATGTGAACAAAGTGATGCTTACTTTATTTTACGTGATGGCGCTGCAGGTATCTTTTTAGCCGCGAGTACATTCCCTCGTTCGCGAGAAACACGTGCACCTAAAGTGGTTGAATTAGCAAAATTCCGCGATAGAATTTCTGAAAAGTTTTACTATTTAGCTGATGCGCCACAACAAGATCCCGATGGAAATTTAGCAATTGTTCGTTATAGCAGAAAAAATAAAGAACAATATGTGATGACCGAAATCGATAAAAAGGCAACAGGTTGGACTGCAAAATATATCGATAATAAATGGGTAGAAGAGATACCTAAGAAGAAAGTGGCTAAAAAAGCGAAAGCGAAAAAGTAACTTTTCTTTGAATTAAAAATGGCAGCTTTCGCTGCCATTTTTATATCTGATGAATTTTATAACTAATTAAAATGGTGACTGAGTATTTACTGCCTATTATTGCTTTTCCAGATATAGCGTTAGCTTAGTGCTTATTTTTTCATCATCTAGTAAGAATGTTATTCGCTTCAGTATGCTTGCTTGTTTAATTTTTTAAACATTTGTATATACTAGCGTTTTTTAAAAGGGTGGTTTCAAATGCGCATTGCTTTAGGTATTGAATATGATGGTGCTAACTATTACGGTTGGCAAAGACAGAAAGAAGTTAATTCTGTACAAGAAGAACTTGAAAAAGCATTATCCAATATCGCCAATCACCCGATTAGTGTCAATTGTGCAGGTCGAACCGATGCCGGTGTTCACGGTACGGGGCAAGTCGTGCATTTTGATACCGATGCAGACCGCCAGATCGGAGCATGGACCTTAGGTGTTAATGCCAAATTGCCCGATGATATTGCAGTACGTTGGGTAAAAGAAGTTGATGACTCTTTCCATGCCCGCTTTAGCGCAACGGCGAGACGCTATCGCTATATTATTTATAACGGTGTTTATCGTCCTGGTATTTTAAGTAAAGGCTTAAGCCATTATCACTGTGATTTAGATGCTGACAAAATGCATTTAGCCGGACAACAATTGGTTGGTGAACAAGATTTTACATCGTTCAGAGCGTTACATTGCCAAGCAAATAGCCCTGTACGTACCATTGAATATTTAAATGTAACAAGACGTAGTAACTTTATCGTTATTGATATTAAAGCAAATGCTTTCCTGCACCACATGGTGCGTAATATTGCGGGTAGTTTAATTGAAATTGGCCAAGGTAAGCAGCCCGTTGATTGGTTAAATACTTTACTCGATTACAAAGATCGTTCAAAAGCGGCTGCAACAGCAAAGCCCGGTGGTTTGTATCTTGTAGAAGTAGATTACCCAGAAAAATTTGAATTACCGAGACCTGCTTGTGGGCCTTTATTTCTAGATATTTAATGTGGCAAATTTATTATGACTAATAACACCATACAACCGGTTTTCAGTTCAGAGACATTAAGTGAATGGTTAACGCACTTAGAAAAATTACATCCAAATGCAATAGAATTAGGATTAACACGTATTACTGAAGTGGGTAAACGTCTTAACTTAATTCATTTCGATGCTAAAGTGATCACGGTTGCTGGTACCAACGGTAAAGGTACAACCTGTGCTTATTTAGAAAAAATATTAATTGATGCCGGGTTTAAAGTTGGCGTTTATAGTTCTCCACACATACATCGTTACAACGAACGATTACGTATTAATCTAAAAGAACTCGATGATAAAGCTCATTGTGAAGCTTTTGCCATTATTGAACAAGCTCGATTAGATATATCATTAAGTTACTTTGAGTATGCTACATTAGCCTGTTTATACTTACTTCAACAGCAGCACTGTGACTATATTTTATTAGAAGTAGGATTAGGTGGTCGTCTAGACGCAACCAATATGGTTGAATCTGACTTGAGTGTAGTCACTACCATCGGTATCGATCATATTGATTGGCTTGGCAGTGATAGAGAAGTGATCGGTTTTGAAAAAGCCGGAGTATTTAGATCACACAAACCTGCTATCTGTGGTGAGTTAGATGCTCCAGTCTCCATTTTAAAACATGCGGCTTCCATTTCAGCTGACCTTAAATTAGCCGGTAAAGATTTTAACTTTTCGGTTATTGATGATAAAAATTGGTCATGGCATGGGCAAAAAGAATTGTCTCCCATTAAACAAACATTGATGCCAATGCAAAATGCCTCGACTGCCATAGCAGTGATAGAAACGTTAGCGATAGATATTGCTCCTCAACAGCTTATTAAATCCGTTGAAACGGCATCGTTAGGAGGGCGTTTACAAGCATTATCGGGTTATCCTTGTGACTTCTATATTGATGTGGCACATAACCCGCAATCTGCACAATATCTAGCGACACAATTACAACGATTAAAAGCAGACAAAGGCGAAGATTGTAAAGTACATGCTGTCGTGGGCATGTTATCTGATAAAGATATGAGTGCTACGCTAGCAGAAACTAATTTATTTATTTCAGATTATAGTTTTGTTGATTTGAATTGTTTCAGAGGCGCATCTTCAGCATTACTTTTAGAAGCTTATCAACACAGTCAAAATTATAATAACGTTACTAACAACATTGTTAGCAACACTACTAGCAACATTAATAACGACACTACTAGCAATATCAATAATAGGCATAATGTGACCTGTTATAAAAATGTACAGAGTGCTGTCGATCAAGTCGTCAAAAGTGCAGCAGCTTCTGATATAATTATTGTATTCGGTTCTTTTCATACCGTTTCTGATATTTTAACTAATTGGCAAGGGTAAAACGTGGCAACTCAGTTTAAAAACCGTTTAGTAGGCGTCACCATCTTAGTTGCCCTTGTGGTGATCTTTTTACCTTCATTGATTGATGGTAAAAAAACATCATACCAACAAGAGTTTGTTGCAATGCCTATCAAACCAGAAATACAACCTCATACTAAAACTTTCGCTGAGCCTGTGAGCATTAATGATCCTAAATTGGTTGTCGAACCCATCAAAGTCTCTCAATCTATTAAAACTGTTGAGCAAAAAAATTCTCCGTCAGTTAAAGAAAAAACCAACAATGCAGAATGGAAAGTAGAAGAAGTAGCTGCTGTCTTAGAAACAGAAACAGCATCTACTAAGCAGACTGCGGCACCTACTAAACACAGTAATGCTGTTGCAAGTTATGAAAAAGTGAACTTTACTGACTCTGCATGGACTATTCAACTCGGTGCATTTGAAAATAAAGCCAATATTAATGCCTTATTGAAAAAGCTTAATAAAGCTGGATTTAGGGCACATACCATTCCAAAAGTTGTGATGGACGGGCAATTAACCCGTGTATTTGTTGGTCCAGATGTTTCCAAAGAAAAGCTTGAAAGTCAATTGCCTAGATTAAAAAACTTGACCAGTTTAAACGGAAAATTAGTACCGTTTACACCGATTGAGCCTTAGTTTTTGAAGCCTTTCAAAAAAATCTCTGTTAGAATGCGCGCGTTTAATACTTACTACAAATTAGGGTTCTTATGAATTGGTTTGATATCGCCATTCTCGGTGTAATTGGTTTTTCTTCATTAATCAGCTTAGTTCGCGGTTTCACCAAAGAAGCCATCTCACTTGTTACTTGGTTTGCTGCATTTTTTGTTGCCAGCAATTTTTATCCTGAAGTTACACAATACTTAACTCAAATCAATGACGATAAACTACGTAATATTGCTGCTATTGGCATTCTATTTATTGCGGTTTTATTAATTGGCGCTTTAATTAATTACATCATTAATCGCCTTGTTGCTGTCACTGGGTTATCAGGAACAGACCGTTTGTTAGGTGTGATTTTTGGTGCAATACGTGGCATTTTAATTGTCAGTGCAGTGCTCTTTTTTATTGATTCCTTTACTTCATTCCATGACAGCACGTGGTGGAAAGAATCTACTTTAATCCCTGAGTTTGGGATTGTAATCGAATGGTTTTTTGAACATTTGGAAGGATCGTCAAGTTTTCTAAAAAACATTAAATCGACCACTATTTAACGGTTGATTTAAATTAGTTACTCAATTTTAAGGTACATTAATTTGTACTTTTTTGTGAACACTCTCAAAAATAGAAAGGCTTTAACTTATGTGTGGAATAGTGGGTATCGTTGGTTCAACTCCTGTCAATCAAAGTATTTATGATGCATTGACCGTATTGCAACACCGCGGGCAAGACGCAGCGGGGATTGTTACTACATATGGTGGTAACTTCAAACAACGTAAAGCAAACGGTTTAGTTAAAGATGTTTTTGAAACTAAACATATGCAACGTCTAAAAGGTAATAGTGGCATTGGCCACGTGCGTTACCCTACTGCAGGTAGCTCTAGCGCTGCTGAAGCACAACCTTTCTACGTTAATTCTCCTTGGGGAATTTCTCTAGCACATAACGGTAACTTAACTAATGCCAAGCAATTACGTGCTGCATTAATCAAGTCGCGTCGTCATATTAATACCACTTCTGATTCAGAGTTGTTGTTAAATACACTGGCTGCTGAATTAGGTAAAACTAAAACAGATCATTTATCCGCTGACGATATCTTTAATGCGATTTCAGAAGTACATAAACAAATCAGTGGTGCTTATGCAGTGACTGCATTGATCATTGACCATGGTTTAATTGCTTTTCGTGACCCAGATGGTATCCGTCCTTTAGTACTTGGATCTCGCCAAACAGATGAAGGTGATATTGAGTACATTGTTGCTTCTGAAAGTGTAGGTCTTGATACTATTGGTTTCAGATTCTTACGTGACGTTGAACCGGGTGAAGCTGTATACATCACTGAAAACAGAAAGTTATTCACCCAGCAATGTGCCGAGAAAACATCGTTAACGCCATGTATTTTTGAATATGTATATTTTGCACGCCCAGATTCAACATTAAATGGTGTTTCTGTTTATGAAGCACGTTTAGAAATGGGCCGTAAATTAGGTGCAAAAATAAAACGTGAGTGGTCAGATTTAGAAATTGATGCAGTTATTCCTATTCCAGAAACTTCAAACGATATCGCATTAGAAATCTCTGTTGAATTAGGGTTACCATATCGCCAAGGTTTTGTAAAAAATCGCTACATTGGCCGTACCTTTATCATGCCGGGACAAACTCAACGTCGTAAATCTGTACGTCGTAAGTTAAATCCAATTACTGCTGAATTTAAAGGTAAAAATGTTTTATTAGTTGATGATTCAATTGTACGTGGCACAACATCAGAGCAGATCATAGAAATGGTAAGAGAAGCCGGTGCTAAAAAAGTATACCTTGCTTCAGCTGCACCAGAAGTGCGTTTTCCAAATGTGTATGGTATTGATATGCCAACACCTGAAGAGTTGATTGCACATGGTCGTAATGTTGAACAAATCAGCGATTGTATTGGTACTGATAAATTAATATTCCAAGACCTACAGGATTTAAAAGATGCGGTTGGTAAACAAAACCCATCGATTAAAGAATTTGAGTGTTCAGTATTTGATGGTAAGTACGTTACTGCGGGGATCAATAAAGAATATTTTGATTATTTAGCAAGTTTACGTAGTGAAGATGCGAAGAAAATCCAAACTCAAAAAGAAGAAATTGCTAACTTAGAAATGTACAACGAATCGTAATCCTATTGATTAGTTGTTTTAGAGTCATGTAAAAGCACAGCTTCGGCTGTGCTTTTTAGTATTTGCTTCAATGAAAAATCCATCTTAAAAATTATGTTATCTATCCTCTACGTAATCTTTGAACATGCATTTAATTAGATTATTGATAGCTTGTTTGTAGGTAAATATTACTGGCAAATTGTTAATAGATTTATTTTCGCTATAAAAAAACCAGCGATTAAGCTGGTTTAAATTTTTTACTAGAATAATTACTAGTGCCAATTACTGACGTATTTAGAATTCCGCGCTACCTGGTGCACGTGGGAATGCGATAACGTCACGGATATTTTGAACTCCCGTTACGTATGACACTAGACGCTCAAAACCAAGTCCGAAGCCAGCATGAGGAACCGTGCCGTATTTACGTAAATCACGGTACCAGCTGTATTCTTCTTTATCTAACCCCATTTCTTCGAAACGTTTGTCTAGCGCGTCTAAATCTTCTTCACGCTGACTACCACCGATAATTTCACCAATACCCGGTGCTAATACATCCATTGCAGCAACCGTTTTACCATCTGCATTTAACTTCATGTAGAAGGCTTTAATATCTTTAGGGTAGTTTTGAAGAATGATTGGTGCACCAACGTGTTCTTCGGCAAGGTAACGTTCATGCTCAGATTGTAAATCCACACCCCATTCAACAGGGTATTCGAATTGCTTACCGCAGTTTTGTAAAATCTCGATTGCGTTAGTGTAGTCCATGCGAACAAATTCAGAGCTCACCATTTTCTCTAAACGTTTGATAGCGTCTTTATCAACACGATCTGCAAAGAAGGCCATATCATCAGCGCGTTCTGTTAATACCGCGTTAAATACATATTTAAGCATGTCTTCTGCTAATTGAGCTGCATCTGCTAAATCAGCAAAAGCGATTTCAGGCTCAACCATCCAAAATTCAGCTAAGTGGCGAGTTGTATTTGAATTTTCAGCACGGAAAGTTGGACCAAAAGTATAAACATTACTTAATGCACAAGCATAAGTTTCAGCATTTAATTGACCAGAAACAGTCAAAAATGTCTCTTTACCAAAGAAATCATTTTTATAATCTACTTTACCTGCAGCATTCTTAGGTAAATTTTCTAAGTCTAATGTACTAACTCGGAACATTTCACCTGCACCTTCAGCATCACTACCTGTAATAATTGGCGTGCTGATCCAATTAAATCCACGCTCATAGAAGAAGTTATGAATTGCATGAGATAAACAGTTACGTACACGTGTAACAGCACCAAACATATTAGTACGTGGGCGAAGGTGTGCATGCTCACGCATATATTCAATACTATGGCGTTTAGCTGACATTGGGTAAGTGTCTGGGTCTTGTACAAAACCATGTACTACTACAGATGTTGCTTGTAGCTCAAACTGCTGGCCTTTTCCTGGGCTTTCAACTAACTCACCAGTTACTGCAACACTACAACCTGCTGATAAATTCAATACATCGGCAGTATAATTTTCTAATTCAGCAGGTACAACAGCTTGAATTGGATCGAAGCATGAACCGTCATAAATATTTAGAAAAGAGATCCCAGCTTTTGAATCACGACGAGTTCGGATCCAACCTTTTACTGTTACTTGGCTGCCTAATGCAAATTTGCTGTTGAAAATATCAACAATTGGTGTTTTTGACATCTTAAATAGTGCTCCATAATCACAGTCTTAACTGTTTTATACTAAAAATATTGATAGCTGCTTATATTACCTTGGCCAGTTTTAGATACAAGTCTCTCATTCTATATTAATGCCACTATTGTCCTATAAAAGTGCATTAAATAGCCTGCATCGCTAACCACAGGATTTTATTCCGTTAGTGGGGTTTAATTCAGTTGATAAATACAAGACTAAAATAAAAGGTAAAGTAAATAGTTGAAGCTAATGTTATTTTACTCATTTATTTTTACTTTCGATTTTTATCCATCGATTTTTTTACATACTTGGTAAATCGCATCGCATAGTTTATTAATTTGCTGCTTGGATGCTACGTAGGGTGGCATGACATAAATAAGCTTACCAAATGGGCGGATCCAAACCCCTAAATCTACAAACTGTTTTTGAATGTTAACCATATCAACCGCGTTGTGTAATTCAACCACACCGATCGCACCTAATACGCGCACCTTATTAACACTTGGTAATTGCTCACAGGATAAAAGCTGAGTATTTAATTGCGAAGAAATAGAGAACACTAAATTTTGCCAATCTGTGTTTAAGAGCTTTTTAAGATTAGCGTTTGCAACCGAACAAGCTAATGCATTCCCCATGAAAGTAGGGCCGTGCATAAAAACACCCGCTTTACCCTCACTAATTGTTGTGGCAACTTTTTCTGTAGCAAGCGTTGCAGCAAAACTCATGTATCCACCTGTGATAGCTTTACCTAAACATAAAATATCAGGGCTTATATCGGCGTGTTCACAGGCAAATAGTTTTCCGGTTCGACCAAACCCCGTGGCAATTTCATCGGCAATCAATAGCACCCCGTATTGGTCACATAAAGACCTTGCTGCTTTGAGGTAATTAGGATGATAAAAGTGCATGCCACCAGCACCTTGGACAATAGGCTCTAGAATTAAAGCTGCGATGTGTTGATGATTTTCTGCTAAAAGAGTAGAAAGATCATCCATTGCACTCTGTTGCCAAGGTTGCTCAAAGTTAATACTAGGCTGCTCAGTAAAGTAATTCTTAGCAACAAAATCTTGATATAGTTCATGCATCGAACCGTCAGGATCCGTCACACTCATGGCAGCAAAGGTATCACCGTGATAGCCTTTTTTAAGCGCAATAAATTTTGTTTTATTTTGCCCGAGTGACTGCCAATACTGAAGTGCCATTTTCATGGCGACTTCCACAGCAACGCTACCTGAATCGCTAAAGAATACTTTTTCTAGACCCTTTGGTGTTATTTCTACTAATGTTTTTGCAAGGTCAACAGCTGGTTGATGAGTTAAGCCGCCAAACATCACATGTGACATTTTTGCGAGCTGCTGAGTAGCGGCTTCGTTTAATTCTTTAACATTATAACCAAACAAACAAGCCCACCAAGATGACATGCCATCGACTAATACTTCACCTGAAGTTAGTGAAATAGTACATCCGCTTGCACTGTCTACGGGATAACAAGGAATGGGTGATGTCATTGAAGTATAAGGATGCCAAATATGCTGTTTATCATAAGATAAGTCGATTTTTTGCTTATTTATCTGTTTATCGTTCATTTTGTGACCACATGTAAAGTAAAAGTGAGCTTTAAAGTTGACAGTGTAACTTTCAACATTAAACTAACCAAATATTTTTCTGCTCAGGGTTATAACAATGCACAATGCTATTTCAAATAACATGGTTAATAAAACACAAATTCGTCACGATTGGTCTGTTGCAGAAGTGAATGCGTTATATGCATTACCTTTCATGGATTTAATGTTTCAAGCACAAACAATACACCGAGCTCATTTTCCAAATAACCAAGTTCAAGTTAGTACTTTATTGTCTATCAAAACCGGTGCATGCCCAGAAGATTGTAAGTACTGTCCGCAAAGTGCACGTTATGATACGGGTCTTGAAAAAGAAACGTTAATGGAAGTCGAAAAAGTAATTAAGGCTGCTAAAGATGCAAAAGCGACGGGCTCTACCCGTTTTTGTATGGGCGCAGCATGGAAAAACCCAAAGCAACGCGATATGCCTTATCTTGTAGAAATGATTAAAGAAGTTAAGTCGTTAGGCTTAGAGTCTTGCATGACCTTAGGTATGTTAGATGATAACCAAGCACAACAACTCTCCAACGCTGGTTTAGATTATTACAACCATAACTTAGATACTTCACCTGAATATTACGGTGAAATTATTACTACGCGTAGTTATCAAGAAAGGTTAGATACTTTGGACAATGTACGTAGCGCTGGTATGAAAGTATGTAGCGGGGGTATTGTTGGTTTAGGTGAAGAAGGGAAAGATCGTTCAGGGTTATTAGTGCAATTAGCTAATTTACCCGTACAACCTGAAAGTGTACCGATTAATAAGCTAGTGAAAGTCAAAGGCACACCATTGGATAGTGTAGAAGATCTTGATGATTTTGAATTTATTAAAACTATTGCTATCGCACGTATTTTGATGCCTATATCGCATGTGCGTTTATCAGCGGGCCGTGAAGATATGTCAGAACAAACACAGGCATTATGTTTTATGGCTGGGGCGAATTCTATTTTCTACGGTTGCAAGTTACTAACCACAGCAAACCCCGATGAAAATTCGGATATGCGTTTGTTTAATAAGTTAGGTATCAATAAAGAGGAAATAAACCTATCTCCTTACGAAACCGAAAAAACAGTAGATGCCGCTATTATTCGTCATAGTGAGAAAGATGAATTATTTTACGATGCAACCAGTAAAGTATAAACATGTCCTTTTCCTTTATTGCTGAGCAGCTTGCTCAGCGTAAACAGCAACACTTGCACCGTGCTTCTGTCCCCATCACGGGTAAACAAGCTCGTTATATTGAAGTTAACGGAAAACAATACCTTAACTTTTCTAGCAACGATTATCTGGGCTTAGCTTCAGACCCTTTATTAGTTAATGCTTGGAAAAAAGGTGCTGATTTATTTGGTATTGGCAGCGGTGGCTCCTATTTGGTGACTGGGTATAATAAAGTGCATCACGATGTGACCCAACAACTTCAAGAATGGTTAGGGTTAGAAGCCGTTGCACTTTTTAGCTCTGGTTATTCAGCTAATCAAGCTCTTATAAAGTTACTACTCTCAAAAAATGATTTATTAGTACAAGACAAAATAAATCATGCCTCTTTGATGGAAGCCGGCTCCATTAGTGCTGCTAAAATGCAACGTTTTAAGCATAATGATATGCAACACCTTGCCAGCATTTTAAACACCCACCAACGAGCTGAAAACAAACTGGTTATTTCAGAAGGGGTATTCAGTATGGATGGCGATAGTGCACCTATCAACGCACTTAAACAACAATGCACCGCGCATAATGCTTGGTTAATGATTGATGATGCACACGGTTTAGGCGTATTAGGCAAAGAGGGTAAAGGCACGATTGTTGACCAGCAACTTGATAATAGCGATGTAAATATTTATATGGCCACTTTCGGTAAAGCCTTAGGTGTGGGCGGCGCTTTTGTTTCGGGTTCATCGCAACTTATCGATTATATTAATAACTTTTCAAAGCCTTATATTTACACCACAGGCCTACCGCCGGCAATGGTGTATTGCATTGGTCAGGCTGCTCATCTAGCACAAACGCAGCAATGGCGTCGAGATCAGTTAGGCGAATTAATTCACTACTTTAAACACTTATCAGCACACTACGACATTCCTTTAATGCCATCAAACACCGCTATTCAACCGGTATTAATTGGAGCGAGTGATACTGCCTTAGCGGTTAGTCAACACTTAAAAGATAAAGGCTTTTGGACAACGGCGATTCGTCCACCAACAGTCGCTAAGGGAAGTGCTAGGTTAAGAGTAACCCTAACCAGTCAGCATCAAAAACAAGATATTGAAATACTCGTCAAACAGATTAAACAGGCTATTGATGCAAATCACTTCCAATAAAAAAGTCCTAAAGCAACAGTCTGTAAAAGATTCTGTTAACCAGGTAAACGTGACTTCAACTGATACAAGTAAAAAGATCATTAACAAAAAAGCGGTCAAAGCCTCTTTTTCAAAAGCAGCTGGTCATTACGATCAATTCGCGGATTTACAAAGAGAGATAGGGCACCAACTTTTTGACCTGATGCCCGTTAACGTCAAGCAATCGAGTTCTATACTCGATTTGGGGTGTGGCACCGGTTATTTTTCTGCTTTGTTACGTGAAATGAATATTAAAGCTTCACTTACCTGCTTCGATTTGTCCCCACAGATGTTGCAGCAAACTGCGCAAAGGAAACTGACATCATGCCAATATGTAGAAGGTGATATTGATGCTCAGCCATTTACTGCTGGGCAATTTAATCTGATTTTTTCAAACCTAGTATTACAGTGGAGTGAGCAACTCAGTTTATCATTACAACAAACTCATCATGCCCTTAAAAACGATGGTAACTTGTGCTTTTCTACCTTACTCGATGGATCTCTATTTGAACTTCAACAAGCTTGGAAAAGTATTGATAGTGCGGTACACGTTAATCATTTTTTAAGTAAAGAACAAGTTTTGACTGCTGTAAAACTAGCAGGTTATCAACAGGTTAAAATATTCACTGAAACACGTATAAAAAAATACCCCGATGTTATCAGCGTGCTTAAGGCTTTAAAAGGAATTGGGGCTAATCATGTGCATAATAGAAACAACAAGCAAACTTCAAATAGGCAATTATTAAATCAATTAGAGCTTGGTTATCAACCTTTTAAAAACCAAGACGGTGACTATAATTTGAGTTATCAAGTTTGTTATATTGTTGCACAAAAATAAGCTAATGCTTGTATTGCTAACATCGCTTTTTAACATCCTTTTAAAAAATGAGTAAACAATGTCAGAATCTACTTTAGCCCCAATAACTAAACTCAGTATGCGTGCTAGAATCAACACAAATCTTGCTTCTACTACCTATTTTATCACGGGAACTGATACAGATGTCGGTAAAACTATTTGTACCAAAGCATTATTACAAGCAGCCAATGAGCAAGGGAAAAGCACTTTGGCCTATAAACCTATATCTGCAGGTTGTAGTCAAACTGAACAAGGGTTACGCAATGATGATGCGTTAATTTTACAGCAAAATAGTAGCTTGCAAGTTGACTATGCCGCGGTCAATCCCATTGCTTACCAGCAACCTATTGCCCCACATATTGCTGCCAATGAAACTAATCTTCCTATTAGCCTCGCTGCGGTAGATCAAGGTTTAACATTCTTACAACAGCAGTTGCCTCAATGCTTATTTGTAGAAGGTGCGGGTGGCTGGCACTTGCCGATCAATAAACATCAGTTATTTTCAGAATGGGTCGTTGCAAATGAAATGCCGGTTATTTTAGTGGTGGGTTTAAAATTAGGATGTTTAAACCATGCGTTATTAACCGCTCAGAGTATTGAACAGAGTGGGCTAAATATCGCTGGTTGGATTGCCAATCATCTTCAAGCGGAGATGCCCTACGTGCAACAAAATATTGGCACCTTAACAGATTTCATTAATGCGCCATTACTTGCTGAGATACCTTATTTAGAGAATATTGAACAACAGAGTTTGTCGCAATATATCAATGTAACCTTTATTTAGCTTATTTAGTTCATCTACCTATCACTTTACAAAATGTTAACTATAAACAGTTAACATTTAGATGCTTTCAAACCAACTTGGCACAGCGCGTTTAGTCCACTTTGCAAACTTCGCTTTATCTCCTCGATAGAATTGTCGATAAGCAGCAACAGCGTCACCATCGACTTTATAAATGTCAGGCATTGCTTGGGGGAAGGGGGTTAAACCGATAGCAGGAAAAGCATATTGCTCAATACTTGGTAAAACGGCCATCGACTTATGGTCGTTTTGTTTATTATAACGGTACTTATACTCATCATTTAAAGCCACAGTTAAATCGCGTAACCAAATGAAGTTATCGTAGGATTCTTCTACCCACAATACACTGGGATGCTTCATGTGCGTCGATTTATATGGGGTAACGAATCCTTTTTTATTTAATGCCGTACAAAGTAGTTGCACACTTTCTAATATCATTTTTACAACGTGTTGATCGCAATGGTATTGAGCGCACTGTTTAATGTCTTTATCTAATATAAATATGTTCATAGCAGCCTCTAGAAATTTTATCTATGCTGCAATACGTCTTAAACCAATATAAGGATCTGTTTTTAAACTTAGATTCAAATAATTCGTGCGCTAGATTCAATCCTTTTTTTGCATAACTACTTTTGCTCATTAAAGGCCTATTCATGAGCAACAAAATACTTTATCAAATTATGGAAATTGAGTCTTTTTATCTAACTTGGATTCAGATCATAAGTTCGTAAAAGTGATCAAGTAGTATTTCTAGGTATAAACACACCAATACAAAAAGTTAAGTTATTACTTGGGTTAGATTTAGCCAATAACTGTAACATTCTAATTTATCAATTTATTAACCATTTAATTTTTGGATCAAATAAATATAAATTAAAAAGCCGTTTAAAGTCTCTTTTAGAGTTTGTTAATGTATATTTTTTTATATCTGCATGGTAGCTTAAAAAACAAACAGTAAATCATATGTTGTTCGTATGCTGAAGGAGTCGATATGGTAGCTACGGTTGGAAATTATTGTATCTTGGTTGAAGATATTGGCTCTGCTGGAATTCAGGCTATTCTTCAGATTTCAGCCGGCCTTGGGACGCCACCAAATCAAATTGCAAAAAAAGTCTGCCAAGCACCTTCTGTGCTTATTTCTGAAATTGATTTTGAAAGCGCAGAACAAATAAACCAATTGTTGAAGTCTATTGGATTGAATACTGTCGTAGACAGTGAAGACAATATTTCCATCGAAAATTGCCAGCTTTATGATGTTGCAATTCGTTACCTTGAAGTTTCTCACTTAAAAGAAACGCTTGATATCATTTCTCACGTCATTGGACTTGAACCTCAAAAAATACTGTCGTTGTCGTCATTACCTCCTGGCATCATAATTGGCTCAGTCGGGATCGGTTTAATTGATGCTTTGCAAAAGCGACTAGGTGAAAATGCCAAGTTATTATTTGCTAAGGCCCATGAAGATATCTACGATATTTTTGTCGAAGATACACAATATTTGCCACATGAACTAAAAACTAGTTTAGAAAAAACTTATGGGAAAAGCCGAGGATATATACCACTAGATGTTTCTTATGAGGATGCAAAGAAATTATTTGTTAAATTACCTAAAGGTAATAGTTCAAGGATATTCCAACGTAAATTACTCAGTTATGACCTAGTGTTGGAAAGTGAAAACCATGCTCCTGAGGCAATTAGGGCTCTTGCTCAAATCCTTGATATGCCAGAAAAAATTGTACAGCGAATTATGCAAAATACGCCAATTGTTGTGGCAGAAGCACTCGATTATGAACAATCTATTCTAATGTGTGAACTCGCAAAGGAGTCGAACCTTAACTTGACTAATCGACTCTATAATTTTCAACAATACTCTCTCTATGTAGATCAATATCGTCATCACTCAAGCATTGCGGAGTTAAAAGAGTTTTATGATATTGCTTTGCCAAACCGTTTACCCGCTAAAATCAAAAGCGGTTTTTCTGAACTTGAGTGTCAAATATTAACGCCACAATTTGATGCAATGGGGTTGGTCTATCGTTTCGAACAGGAGATGGTTGAATGACGGACGCAAACAATCAACAACAATCGCAAAATAATCTCCATTTAGGAATTTGTGAGTCAGGTAAACTATTGCATATTGTAGGGCGCTTTGATGATGCACTTGAAAAATATCGAAATGCCATGGTTATGTGTGCTTCACAACATGCTCCCCAGGTGTTTGCCCGCCACTATGTAGACTGTATTTTAGATTGTTTACAGCATGCTAAACGATTTGATGCTGCGCTTGAATTGTTGGACCAAGCAATTTCAAATAAAGGCAATGAAAGTCCTGTTGTGATTGCACCATTTCTATTTCGAAAGCTGATTGTTTTATGTCAGCTTGGACAGCACCAAGAGGCTTTGATTTTAGTCTCAGAGCTGGATTCGACAATGTATGCAGATAGCTCCTTATATCTTGCATTGAAACAAGCATTAGTCCGACGTCAATCGATGCCCGAAAGGTGGTTAGATCAAATATTGAATCACCATAAATTTTACACCGTGCGCAAAGATAATGTTGATAAAAAGCGAGCGGAAATAGGACAAAAACATTAACTTAAAAGGGTAAATGCAGATGGCCAAATATGATGGAATGAAACCTGGAGAAATCCTAGCAGATGCAAGTGTTGCTGAATTTATTTCTAGCTTAGGGTTGGGTATTGCCGCCGCACAACAAGCTTTGGATGAAAATACTATTAGTCAACTTGGGCAATTTTCATTGCCTCGCGAAGGGCTTGGGAACAGATCTTTGCTTGAACTTGGTTTAATGCCAGCGTTTTATCACTATCAATACGCTGATATTTCCTGTTCTATGCAAATTAGACTTGAGGTCGGAAAAAGTTTTGAAATAGGTGGTCAGGCAAGTTTAGACTTTAACAATGGAAATAATGCTTCTTCGCAAGAAAGTTTAAATCAAAATAGTGAAGAGTCTGTATCAAGTACGACAAGTATTAACCGCACAGCCGAAATGAAATACCACGTCACTGAGACTGGGACTATGTCTTTAAACGGTACAAATTATACTGCCACTGGGGCGACACCTGCTTTAAGGCTTAAAAATCTTCGAGATCAATTATTAGGAAACACAAGCTCCAATATAGAAGGCTTAGTATATGAGCCTCCCATTACCACTCCTCCTGTATTAAGTACTCTAGCCACAAACGATAAAGTACTTATACAATCACCATTTGTGACATTTTTAAAAACAACGGTGCCCTATGGTTTTATTTGGATGAAAGCAAACCAAGATACTGATTACATAATTAACGATACAACAACAATTCCCACTGTATCAGCCGCTGATCTAGGGACGTATGCGACATCAGTGTTAGCAAGCTTTAGGGTAGCGTTCACCCATCAGGACGACTTTGTTAGTATGTTCACCCCGCAAATGGCACAAGAGGGGGATGAGTTTAATTCTGTTGCATATGCTACAGGTGTTGCTGAGTTAGAAGGCGACGCACTTGAGGAGGCAGTGCTGTTGGCAAATTTAGCTAAATATATAAATTTACCTGTTGAAATCGAAGGGTTTACTGACCGTGTAGGAAGTACTGCTAAAAATTTGGAACTTGGCAAAAGTCGTGCAAACCGGATGAAGGATGTTTTTATTGCACATGGTGTGAATGCAAACTCAATTATCATACGGCCTAGTCGAGGAGAAGCCGCTGCTGCTGAGGCTGGTGATAACAACGGTACGGCAAATGCGAATTATCGTAAAACGTCTGTCTATATTCCGACACTTGAGTCCTATGTATTAAAAGTGCAATCTACAAATACCATTCTTGATAGTGCAGAGATTGCACCTAACGCCATCACCGATACTAACCTGCAAAATGGATGGTTTTATCTTGCACCAACGGAAGCATTAAGTATTTCGGGAGAGGAACTAAATATTGATAATGGTGCTGCAAATATTCCTTACAGTGGTGGGTCAGTTAATACCATTGCTTCGGGACATGCAAATGCCTATGCTGAAAATTTAACGCTGGCAGTAAATGCATTGCCAGGGTATGCCGCCTCAAGAACAGGTGCGACGGTACGAATTATGAAAGCGACCGATACCTATAGCGTTAAGTTATTTTCAAAAGTTGACCAAAGTGCTGAATTAACAAGTAACGAAACATATCAAGTTACAAAGAATTTTAATAGTTCTACATCATCCACCACAAACAGCGAAGAAAATTCTCAGAGTAATTCTACTGTTGCTATTGGAGTATCGGTAGATGCGCGTTATTCACGACAATTTGAAATGGAAGTAACTGGTAACTCACAAATATCTGCAAGATTGGTTTCAATACCGGCGCCTCCTGAGTTTCTTAAGGTGATCAAAGAATATCAAAATGGGTTAGGAGAATGAGTAGCGCAGGCGCAACTGTTCGGGAAATGTCCTCAGCACCACTTCCTGACATTGTAAGTAGTCTTGGACTTGCAATTGCGCAGGGACAATTCGCGCTTGATTTGAATTCTGCAGAAATTGCAAAAACCTTAACCACCACTGAAATAGAGATTGATGGTAAGAATTATAATCTTCTAGAACTTGGTTTTTTACCTACATTTTATGCCTATACCGAAGCTACAGTTGAAGCGAAATTGAGCTATACAATCAATGAAAGCACTGAAACAGAGATTTCAGGCGAGCTTACCATTTCTTACGCAGTAGTTGCTGCGACAGTGTCTGCTAGTTATGCACGAAAGTTCAGTGTAGAAGCCTCTGGTTCATCATCAATTGCTGCACGATTAGTCGCGCTGCCACCACCTGAAAAATTTTTAAAAGTACTAAATGCAGTGATTGAACGTTAACCAACAATAAGAGTAAAGGGAGAGCATAATGAGTATTGGCCAAGATCTATTAAACGTACCAATGGGTGATATGATCCGAGATATGGCATTTGCTATTGCGGACAGTCAATTTCAACTCGATCAAAGCAGTATGCGCACTGCTGAAATGATGGGAGGGTTGCAAACCGTTTATGACGAAGAAGGTAAAATAAGTTTTGATGATAGTAGAATATTCTTTGGTTATGAATATATGACTGTCAAACAAGCATTAGCTTATGCAATTTTCGACGACGGACTAACGGGCGAAATAAATGATGACACATTGAAATTAAAAGATTTAATTCTCGATGTCATTGCAACTTTTGCAGATAAAAATAATTCAACAGGTACTTCAAAAACAGATAGGAGTGATGTTGTGGATGATGGTGGGAAGTTATCACCAGCTTTGAAGGAATTTGAAGATGAAATCATTCGAGTTCCAACACGTTTATCAATGATGGAACTTGGGTTTAGTCCGACATTTTATCAGTTTGTTGATACGATTATTGAAGTAAAAATTGCTATCAAAATGACTCGTGAATCTAGCTATTCTCGTACCACATCAAAATCTACAAACGATTCAAGTACCGATAAAACGAGAGGGCTAAAGTTCTCGGGTATTAAAGGTTTGAGGTTTGGCTTACTTGCCGCTAGAAACAATACAACTAGTAATAGTGTGCAAACTACACAGGTAGATGCCACATATTCAAGTAAATATTCGTATTCTGCTGAAGGGGCTACTTTATTGCGTACCAAAATGGTGCCTATTCCACCTCCTGCTGTGTTAGAAGATCGTATTCGTCAACGTATGGATATCGAGGCCGAATTGCTAGCACAGCAAATAGAGAACAATAAACCTAAAACAAATGAAAGTTAAATAAGCGCACCCAGACCAATCGTCTAACTATTTAATTTTCATTTGGATTCGTGCCCAATCGTGAGGGCTCATAAATAGAAAGGAGTTAACATGAGCATTGGACAAGATCTATTAAACGTACCCTTTCCCGAAATGGTCAAATCAATGGGAGTTGGTATTGCTCAAGCGCAATATGAACTTGATTTAACATCGATGAAAATTGCAAGGTTGATGGGGGGATATGATATCGAAGAGGATGAGAATGGAAACTCTTCTACAACTGGAGAACGCACTAACCTGGTAAAAATTGGCCCTAAAGAAGACGATGAATATAGTCTACTGGAGCTTGGATTTACACCAACATTCTATCAGTTTGTTGATACTTTGATAGAAGTGAAAATGTCAATATCCATGAGTCGTGAAACTACGCGGGCGAAGAAGATAAAGTCAGGGCAAGTGAATATGTCAGGAAAACTTGGTTTTTTCTCCGCTAAAGCATCGGTAAATGCGTCATCGGTTTCAGCAAGTTTTTCGAGTAAATACCAGTATTCAGCAGAAGGAAGTTCATTGATGCGAACCAAACTAGTGACTGTGCCACCACCACCAATGCTAGAAGAACGCATTCGTCAAATTCTTGATCGAGATGTTAAACCAGTAATTAAACCAGATGGTGAAGCCTAATATTTCAATTTAACTTCAGAGGAGTTTGAGGCTATGACACTTAAATCTTGGAAACATCTTCTTGATGAAGTTGATGAGCCCTTGAAAGATTTTGAAAAAAATCCATCAAAAGAAATAGGAAAATTGCTTACAGAAGATTCTAAAATTTCTAAGCTGCTCCTCGAACGTAAAAATCTTGAAGCAAAGATGAGTTTCCTAACCCAAAAAAATGGTGAAAATGATTCAAGCTCCGACCCTCGATTTCCGGTACAAACGTTATCCCAACGGCGTAATGAGGATGCCCGTTGGCTTGCTCAACGTAAGGAAATTTTTTCAAAAGCAGAGGTGCAATCATCACGCCAACTTATTAGAGCACAACACCCCACTGCAACTGGGACTGCCAGAAAATTACGAACAGGGCAAACTGCTTTCAAGCAACGTAGTTCGCTAAAAGATTTTGATATTGAAAAACCTCTGCAAAGCTTGAGAGACAAAACAAATTTAGAAAGTGATAAAAAATTAAAGCAACATAAAGATAAATTACTTACCAAGTTACAAGAAAAACTTAACAGTGTTGGTAATGAAATGATTGATGACACACTAAAGAATGGATTTTCAAAGGATAAATTGAGTAAAAAAGCTAAAGAACAAACCCTAGAGATTGTTCGTAAAGCAGCTAAAGCTAAGGAAAGTTATGAGTCAAGAAGGAATAAATTACTTTCAGTTATCAACGGGGGATCGGGTGATTTGGATGCAAGAGCAAAACTGATTTCTGAACGTTTAGAAAAAATGGCTGAAACAGGTGTGGATAATGGAATGAAAGATCGAGATGCTTCTCGAGATAAAAATCGAGACGAAAATAGATTGAATAGCATTAAAAATAGATTGAGGGGTTAGCTATGCCAGATTCGACCAAAGTGACTGCGCAAGGGATACAAGATATGTTAACAGCGCTTACCGATGCACTAGGAGCATCTCAGGCTCATTTATCTTCGATGGCAGCATATGATGCAGCTGGACGAGAATTACCGCGTTACCATATTCCACACTTAGATTTTACTTTTGATATCGAAGCTAGCCAGTCTACTCAACCAGGTGTTGGCTTTAAAATGGGGCCAAGGGAATCGAGTAGTGTCGAAACAAGTGCAAAAATTTCAGGCAGGATTGTATCTATTCCTCCTAATGCCGGTTTACCTAAAATTGAAATATTAATTGAGTTGGCATCACAAAAAATAATAGCAACATTAATAAATGAAGCTGGTGAGATGATGACCAATACACAGATTAGTGTAGAGATCGATAGTGAACTAACGGTCCAAGCAGGTGGAACACAACCAACATCAAATCAAAAGACATCTCTTTTAGTTGCTCAACAGTATTTGACAGATGCAGGCGGCATTGCCCAAATAGATATTGTCACGGCACAGTTACATGCAACCAAACCGATTGTCATACGTATATCTAGTGGGAATACTGAGAGTTATATTGCGGTCACTAAGGGAGCATTAGCATGATCAAAGTAATCGTAGTTGAAGGCCAGTTTATTAGTGACATACCTTTACAAAAAGTTGAAATGGTAGTTGTATTAGAGTGCTTTTCAATACCTAAAGGTTGGATTAAAGTTTCTGATCTTCCATTTGATAAAAATGGTGTGTTCTCTCATAAAGTTAACCCCGAATCATTCATCAAGCTAACAAGTTTCCCTGCAATTAGACTGCGTATTGTGCATCCAGAGCTCGACAACAAAATTGCAATATTATTAACATCGCCTGTTATTTCTGTGAAAGGAGAAACTAGTTTTTTGTTAAACTTTGGCACTATTTTTATTGACCCTAAAAGACCTCTTGAGCTTATATCTACGATCCATGAAAAAGCTGACACATCATTTTATGGTTCCATAGTAAAGGTAAATAACGTTGCCGATTCGATTTCTTCTAACGATTTAGAAAATAGCTTACGCAAAAAAGTATCTGAATTAAATGTGGCTAAAATAAGCCTTGAGGAAGAACTGAGTCTGGTTAGAAAAAATGCAATAGTTGCCATTGATGCAAAAGAGTTGGGTGATGTACAAGTTAAAAAACTCCAAAGTGACCTTGAAATATTACAAGGGGGGGCTGAAGCACCTAAAATTAATGACATAGCCAATGAAATATCTCAAGCGATGCAAATTGATAGTGCAAGTACGGGATATAAAATCTCAACAGCTAATGTCAAACTTAAAGGGTACATGGCTAATGGTGGCAGGAGTTTTCGTGCGCTTGATGCTGTTGAGTTAGCCCGTGTTAATCCAGAAACTGCAAGTGAAATTAGTTTTACTCTAAGCAACACCAATAATGACAGTTCTTCATCGCAAAAGGCGCCAGACATTGTTGGGCTTACACCCGCTACTGCGAGCCGTGTTTTATTACCCTTGGGGTTAAAATTACGCGTTATTGAGATGGAACAATCAACCAGCCCAACTGGAGGAATTTTTATGCAAAAACCAGATCCTGGAACAGAGATCCTTTTGGGAGAAAATTTTATTTCGGCTTTTGTGGCGGTTAAAAGAGGGGGGCAGAAAATATGAGTGATTTTAAAAAATTAACTCAAGATATTGCCACGGCACCACTGGGTGATATTATCGCATCGGTTGGGCGCGGTGTTGCCGAAGCACAAAAAGCGCTCGACGAAAGCTCAATTCAAGCCTATTTAGATCTTTATTCCGATCAAGCCCATTTAAAAGCGTTACGGGAGTTGGGGTATCGACCGACCTTTTATACCATTCCAAAAGCGAGTGCAGAAATTAACCTTGCATTTACTATTTCGGGTTCGTCACAAAGCGAGGGAATAAATAATCAATCCCTTGTTAGTCGCCAGGTTATGGCTCCAAGTAGTAACATTAATTTAAATAACAAGTTGCAGACGTTAAAGGTTTCTCAAACACGACGTGTTGTACCAAAACTTTATGCTTCACCTGTGGATGCAGGTTTTCAAAATCAATATAATTATGAAAGCAAGGTCAGCGCAAAAATTATTTTCGATGTTGTGGCTATCCCTCCTTCAAGTGAAATTGAAAATAGTCGCCCAGTTCCTAATGTCGTTGGGAAAACATTGGCACAAGCAACTTTGATACTGGATAGTCTTGATCTTAATGTTGAAACAGAAATTGAGGATGAAACTACAGTGATAGGGGGGCAAAACCCGGATCCTACAATTGTTGTATTTTTAAGCGTGGGTGAAACTGTACAGCTATTACCATAAGTAGAGATCATTAGAACAACCATAAGCATCTACGATTAATACTAAAAACTGGTTTATTTGATATTTTAAATGTTGATTTATTACATACTTGATGAGTATCGATGACTATAAGTTACTTACTCTAAAGTAGTGTTTGTTTAAATTAGCTCTGCCGATATTTGTAGTTTTTATTCTAGTGCCGTAAATTATATTCACGGCACTAGATAGTTACTCGTTATTCTAACCTTGATCTATTTAATACAAGCTCCAGCAATTTTAAAACAGCGATATAAAAAGAATGTTACCTACTTTAATACAGTAAACTATAAAGTTTACGGCGGTATTCAGAGACTAATGCCGCATCATCTACTGTGGCCAAAATATCTAACATGGTTTTTTTTGCATCGCCATTTTCATAACCTAAGTCCTGGCATAACAGACTATATAAAAGAGCAAGCGCTTCACTAAAGCGTTTGTTTTGATGGTATTGAATCGCAAGTTGGTATTGAATCGGTTGTTTATTCGAAGCATCGATTAACGCATTTTCTAACGCTATTATTTCTGGCGTTTGTGCTGATTGTTCAGCGAGTTTTAACTCTGACATCAAGCTATGATAAATCATATTTTGATCTGCCATAGGAATCACCGCTAAGATAGGTTTTGCATTTTCAAACTCACCCAATGCTAAATAAATTTGTGCCGTTGCAAGTTTAATTTGGTTATCTTCAGGATTAAGATTTTGCGCTTGCACAATTGTTGCTTTCGCTTCATCTAATTTACCTTGAGCAAATAGTGTTTGCGCATCACCTAACAACGATTGCGCTGGGTCGGGAAGGTGTTTATTGATGAAGTTATTGATGAAGTCAGCATTTTGCTCTCCAGCAAAACCGTCTACACCTTGTCCATTAACAAACATGTAAACAGTTGGAACACTTTTTATTTCAAAATGCTGCACAATTTGCTGTTCTGTCTCGCAGTTTATTTTCGCGAGTGTAAAGCCATTAGCATGTTCTCTTTGTAGTTGTTCAAGTAAAGGCAACAAAGAACGACAGATAGTGCATTGGCTTGACCAAAAAACAGCCAGCACAGGTTTATTCACTGAACCTTGTGCAATAATAGTTTGAAAATCTTGCACGGTTACATCAAATATATCTGCTTGCATATTCGGTTTTTCCTCTTTATTAAATATTCTACGAAATGTTTGCCAATGATACGTGAAGATTGTTGTACAGCAAAGACTATGCGTTTGATATTAGCGCTATTATCAAGTGATTAACGTATAAAAAGGTGAGCATCAGCAACAATGTTATAAATATTCGCTTTGAGAAGTAATGAGTTGATTTTTCTTCTTGTTTTTAAAGGCTTGCAAAAGTAACATTAGACGCTCAATAAAAGGAGCATTTACATGTTAACAGGTAGTATCGTAGCACTCGTAACCCCAATGGATGAGACCGGCGAAATTGATTATAATGCATTAAAAGAACTTGTAGAGTTCCATATTAAATCAAAAACTGCAGCTATTGTTGCAGTAGGCACGTCTGGTGAGTCAGCAACTTTCAGTGTTGATGATCATGTTAAAGTTGTTGAACGTACTATCACTTATGCTGCGGGTCGAATCCCTGTGATTGCTGGTAATGGCGCTAATTCAACATCTGAAGCAATTGCATTAAGCAAATTATTTACTAATAGTGGCATTGTTGCAGGTTTAAATGTAACTCCTTATTACAATAAACCAACGCAAGAAGGTTTATACCTTCATTTTAAAGCGATTGCAGAATCGTGCGAATTACCACAAATTTTATACAACGTACCTGGTAGAACTGCGGTTGATATGTTGCCTGAAACGGTTGCGCGTTTAGCTAAAATTCCAAATATTATTGGTATTAAAGAAGCAACTGGTGACTTACAACGCCTTGCTGAATTAAAAGCAATCTTGCCTGAAGATTTTGTACTCTATAGTGGAGACGATGCAACGGGTTGTGACTTTATGTTACAAGGTGGTCATGGTGTGATTTCTGTATCAACCAATATTGCTCCCGTTGAAATGGCTGAAATGTGTGAATATGCTTTGGCAGGTGAAGTTGAAAAAGCACAAGCAATTAATACTCAATTAATGCCTATTCATACCAACCTTTATCATGAAGCGAACCCAATTCCAGTTAAATGGGCCTGTGCGGAGCTAGGTTTAATTCCTACGGCTACGTTACGTTTGCCATTAACAACATTATCTGAGCAATATCAGGGTACTGTTCGAAATGCCTTAATAGAAGCAAAATTACTGTCATGATTAAAAACAACGCACTGACTAAAATTGCTAGTTTGGTGATCCTAAGTTCAGCGATCACTAGCTGTGCTAGGTTTGATACTAGAACACAAGCAGAAGGTAATGATGATTATCTACAAGCTACACTAATTGAAAAATTTGATAGTGGAGATTTTTCAACATTAGAAAATCGTTCTACTTTTGATATTCAAGGGCTTTCAACGCAACAAGAAAAGCTAGGATTAAGTGGTAAAGATGTAGATGTTCGCCCTCCAAGTCAATTGATGGCTGTACTTGATGGTGTTTTACTCGACCCAGATCTTACACAGAGTAAAGTTTGGTTTAATGCTTTTAAACAAGAAACCAATATTGAACAAAAAGTGTGGGACTTAGCGCTACAGTACTTAGCATCCAAAGATGCGAAGGATGTTGTTGCAGACAGATCAGCGCTATCTATTGATACTGGTGTTGTTGTTAACCAACGTAGTTACGGCAGTTTAAGTAAAAATACAGTGCGTGAAGAAGGTGAATATCAATTACAATTAGCGGAAGGCGGAGATGGGCGAAGTATTTCTTTATCTGTTGACGCGACAAGCTATCAACAGTTAAATGATAATGAGCCGGTTAAAGAAATTTTAGAAGGCCGCAATAAACGCAGCATAGAAATTCGCTTTATCAACGACATGCTCAATTTTGCTTATTTGAAGCAAGAATCAGAGGCGTTAATCGCGGCTGATAATAAGCCTTTACCAATTAAACTTGGTTTTGATGAGAGTCATCAAACGGCTTGGATTATTGATGCAGAATTTACAGAAGTTTGGCGTAAACTGCCTGCGTTATTGCAGTTAATGAGCTTTAGTCCTGTTGATAATGATAAGAATCTAGGTTATTTCCTAGTAAAATTTGAATCTCAAGATGCACAATATTGGCAGAAAAGAAACTTGAATCCAATTAACTTGGAAGAAGGCGAGTATTTTGTACAATTAGGTGAATTAACCGGTGGGGATACATCTTTAACTTGGTTGAACTCTGATAAAAAACAACTTTCTGAACAGGAAGTTACTGAGTTATATTTAAGTATCACTGACAATATTCGCAGTGTTATTTTAGAAAATGATATTCAGACTAAACCTTTATAAAAATAGTATTTAGATATTAAAAGCCTGACTTGCGATGAGTTAGGCTTTTTTGTTTCTATTCACTGTAAACATTAAAAATTAAACATTAAACATTTTATTACTAATAACACTCCTTATCTTTTAACTTTTAAAACTATTTATTATCCTGATCTTTTTGTTGTTGTGCCTGTTCTTCTTCAAGTTGTTTTTTCTGTTCTAATGCCTCTTTTTCTTTTTTCTCTTTAATCGCTTTCACTACACTATCGGGTAGTTTCATATTCGCGCTTTGTTTCAACAGTAATATATTGCTAAGGATGATTCCTAATACAATCACAACGATAAAGATCACCCAACCTGTAGACATAATTATTTCTCCGATGGATATAAAAAAAGCAGAACTTAGTTCTGCTTCGATATTAACCTTTACCTGTAGATTAGCTAGTATTAGTCGATCAGATTGTATTGCTCACGAAGAATATCGATGATTTCTTGTTTTGGATTGTCCGAAAGTACTATTTTTTTACCAATCACTTTTTCAGCAATACCAATGTAGGTTTCAGAGATTTTCATTAATACAGATTCAGGTAAGGCATTTTCTTGTGCTAATGCAAAACGTTCTGGCATACGCTCTTTATTCAAAAGAATATCAGGATCAGGAAAATGTTTAAGTAATAATTGACGGAAATCTTCTTTAGAATTTTCAACAATTTTACCTTCACGATAGGCTGGGCCATCCCAAATTCGAGATGAATCGGGAGTACCGACTTCATCCATATAGATTAGTTTTTCATTGCCCGCTTTATCCGTGACATAACCAAACTCAAATTTTGTATCAACAAAAATTTGGTCCAATTTTGCTAACTCATTACTGATAACATCAAAACCTTCTTTTAGTAGTTTTTCATAATCAGCAATGTGCGATGCTGAAGTAAAGTTGAATGCAGCAAAATTATCTTCGATATTTTTACGTGTAATATTCACATCATCAGCTTCTTGAACGCCTGCAATACCTTTTAAAATTCCTTTAGTTGAAGGAGTGATTAATAACTCAGGTAATTTTGTATTATTAGATAAACCCTCTGCTATTTCGATACCGCAAAATTCACGTTCACCTTTTTCATAGGCACGCCACATTGAACCTGTAATATATTGGCGAGCAATCGCTTCAATCATTACTGGACGAGCTTTTTGTACAATCCAAACAAAAGGATGTGGGATATCTAGAATGTGGCTGTCTGCTAAGCCTTGTTCTTTAAATAGTCTGAACCAGTGATTTGAAATAGTGTTTAATGCTGCACCTTTACCTGGTACGCCATTCATTCCACCTTCGCCGTGCCAAATGCAATCAAACGCAGAAATACGATCGCTGATCACCATAATGGCTAGTGGAGCATCTGCTGCTACATCGTAACCTTTTTCTTCAATTAAACGTTTGCTATCGTCAGCTGTTAACCAATAAACTGAACGCACTTTACCACTGTGGACTGGCTGGTCAGTACGAATTGGTAAATCGTTGTTTACAGCTAATACTTTGTCGGCAAGACTCATAAAAATATCCTATAAAAAGTCAAAGTGAGCAGAAAGTTCTGCAAAAAATAATAAAGTCAGGATGATAGCAGATTGTATGTAAAAAGTTTTATGATAATTATAATAAAAAACTAATAGAATAGCTTATTTAAGCGGAGGTCCTGATACTAAAAGTTGCAAAAAGAGACCGACTAGCACTTATAAAAATAACTGTAATCGAGTACTTATGGTTTTGTATTATCTATAGATGAGGCGATTTTAAATCATTAATTTCAAGTCACTCAAAGGGGTGCCGATACTAATAAACTCATTACTAAGCAATGGAACAAAAAACGAAAAAATGATTAACAAAATAGGTAAAGTGTTAAATGGCTAAAGGCTTCACATTTAAACAATTTCATATTGATGCCGCTCTTTGTGGTATGCCTGTCAGCACCGATGGTGTGTTACTAGGAGCATGGGCCAATATTAGTAATGCACAAAGTATTTTAGATATTGGTTGTGGTACAGGTTTATTATCTATTATGTGTGCGCAACGCAATAAAAAAGCGTTTATTACAGGTATAGATATAGAAGAAAATGCGGTGGGTGCGGCAACGGATAATAGTGAGCAAAGTCCATGGTCTGATAGAATTACGATCAAAAATATCTCGTTACAGGATTTTGTTACAAATGTTCAAACATTCTCAAACATTATATGTAATCCACCTTATTTTAATAGTGGTGAAGAAGCACTGTTATCACAAAGAGCCTTGGCTAGGCATACTTCGGGTTTATCACATCAAACATTACTTAATGCTTGTTCTGACTTACTAATTACAGGGGGCACTGCTAGTTTTATTTTACCTAAAGTCGAAGGCATGAATTTTATCGCACTATTGGATAGTTGCGATATTATTAGTAGTAATGTACTAAAATTATCACGTTTGACTTTGGTTAAAACGCGCCAAGATAAACAACCAACGCGCTTATTAATAGAGATAACTAAGTCGTTATTCCCTGAACCTAAAGTAGATGACTCTAAAATAACAGATCCTAAAACAACCTTGTCACAAAGGCCTGATCCGCAAATTAACACTGCTCTTGCAACTATGGCGAGCAAACACGAAACCCAATTTGAGATATTAACAATTAATGAAGGGAATGGTTATTCAAAGGAGTTTATTGCACTTACCAAAGACTTTTATTTAAAAATGTAGGTTAAGCTACTTTTAACTTATTTAACCTGTTAGGTGTAATCTAAAAATTGTCTATGGTCTTTACCTGCACTAAAACTGCTTATCTTATTGCTGTGTTTTACTGCTTTCCAATGTGCAACCTGTGCGCCCTTATTTACATGAGGAAAGGAGCTTACATGAGGAAAGGAGCTGTCATGTGGTGAGGAACTGTCATGTGGTGAGGAACAGACATGCGATGAGGAATCTTTTTCATCAATAGAAATTTTTAAAAAATCACAAAGCATTTGATAGCTATTTTGCTTACTTATATCAATGGATAGAAAACAAGACTTGCCTGAGAAATAATCCATTACTTCTGTTTTATGATTTTGATAACAAGCCGTTAGATGTTCATCGGTTAATAAATCAGGGTGGGATAACTGAAAGGTTTGATCAAATGAACGTTTTAATACGGGACTAAATTGACCTGTTTTAAGCGTTAGGTGTGGCAACATTCTTTGTAATAAACGTTGAACGGAAGGTAACCAAGCGGTTAAGTCTCGTGTTAAATAGATAAACTGGGATCCCGGAAATAATTTATCTAATTGTTTATAATCTGAAAAACATGGGCTATCAGTTACTACATCGGCAAGAGCAAAGGTCTGTTTAGTAAAAGCAGTATGCGCCACTTTAAAACCTAAGTTTAAAAATGCAACGCTGATACTAGTCGTGCCTGTTCTAGGTAAACCGATAATAAAAACCTTACTCATGTATTCGTCTCTGATCAATTAATGAAGAGGATTGTAACGAATACCAAGTAAAGTTAAATCAAAAGTTATTATTAATTTTTAGGCTGCTTTGTCATTCATTAGCAATTAACCATTATTAATGATGTGTTGCATTGTATCAATAATATCAACCGCCATCGTTAGCTGTTGCTTGGATAAAGGCTCAGTTGCAAAGTGTCCTAGGTCATTATCAAAATATTGGCCATTGTGCTCTGCCATATCTGGCGATAATGCAATTTCACTCACTATGTTTGCACCAATACTTAAATCGTTTCCTGCAATACCAAAGCCTTCTTTCACCATTTTACTGGCTAATAATGATCCTGGGTTGACCGAAATGCAGTCTGGGCTTTCACTGTTAAGGCTGAATGAATGTGTCCATAATCTAATGGCTAATTTGCTTTGTGCATAAGCTTGCATGTCATCAAGGTCGACTCTCCCTAGCATTGCATCGATATTTACTGGTGATTGCGCGGCTGATGATAAATTAACAATACGTGATTGTTTATTTAAAACAGGGGCTAATAATTGGCTTAAATAATAGGGTGCGATGGTATTCACTACAAAACGAACATCTAACCCTTGAGCATTTTTGGTTTGAGGGGTTTTAAACACACCGGCATTATTAATTAATACATCGATATGTTGGTATTCACTCAATAGGGCATCGGCAAGTTGTTTCACTGCTTTAAGTTCAGAAAGATCTGCAATAACGGTATCGATTGTATTAACATTTGGTAATGCCATCAATAGAGACTTAGTGGCCGCCAATTTTTCACTATTGCGACCATGAATAATTAAGTGATGACCTAAAGAAACTAAATTTTTTGCTGTTTCTAAACCGATGCCATCAGTTGCACCTGTGATTAAAATTGTTTTCTGCATGATTCAACTCCTGAATATAAATATCGATAAAAAAGCTGAGCATGGGTGGCTCAGCTTTGAGAAAATTTACCCAAACTAGAGAAAGTTTGTAAAACAGTTTGAGTAGAAAAA
This sequence comes from Psychromonas sp. SA13A, assembly GCF_011378715.1. Taxonomy (GTDB): domain Bacteria; phylum Pseudomonadota; class Gammaproteobacteria; order Enterobacterales; family Psychromonadaceae; genus Psychromonas. Next base: position 280,133 of record NZ_WTKU01000002.1, read on the forward strand.
TAATAATGGCGCTTAGATTTCTACAACCACTTTACCCATACCTTGACCACTTGATAAGCGAGCATAAGCTTCGCCAACTTGCGTCAAATCATAACTATTTTCGTCTAAAACAGGTGTTAATCCTCCATCCTCAACGATGTCAGTGAGATGGCGTAAAATAGCGGCATGTTGTTCACGTTTTGTATTATGTAACATTGGAATGAGCATAAAGACAACGTGTAATGATAAACCTTTCATATGTGCCGTAATTAAATCCAGTGATAGCATGGCCGTTGTTGAAGCAATTTGACCATTTAATGCTGCCGCTTCAAATGAATTTAATAGGTTTTCACCGCCGACAGAGTCAAACACAATATCAAAGCCCTGTGCTGCAGTATATTTTTCTACATAATCGGCCACTTTTTCAGTCTTGTAATTAATGCTTGTTGCACCTAATTTCTCGATTAATGCAAGTTGTTTATCACCACCACCAGTGGCATAAACGTCACTACCAAAATATTTGGCTAATTGCACTGCGATATGACCAACACCACCAGAGCCACCATGTACTAGCACTTTTTGACCTTTACTGATGTTTGCGCGTTGTAAACCTTCGTAAGCGGTGATTGCCACTAAAGGAAGGGCTGCTGCTTCACGCATCGTTAAATTTTTAGGTTTCAACGCAATTAAATTTGCATCAGCTAGCATATACTCGGCCAGTGCACCTGGTAAATCAGCTAAACCACCAGCGCAACCATAAACTTCATCGCCTACTTGGTAACCTTCAACATCTGCACCTACCTCTGTGATTGTACCTGCGAAATCCATTCCTAATAAAGCGGGTAAAGCGGGTGCTAAACCACCTAAATCTTCGCCCATTGTTTTAATCATGGTATCAACTGTATTAATGCTACTTGCTGCCACTTTTAATACAACATGACCCACTTTTACTGTCGGTTTAGGGATATCTGCTTGTTCAAAAACTGCTGTTTCACCGTAACTATTTAATATCATTGCTTTCATGAGTTTGACCCTTTTATTAGAAAATACCATTTATTAACAGATTTGATTATATGACCTAGTGACAATCTTGATAATATACTTAAACAGTGAATCACTTTATATTTTATGTTGATAATGATAGAGGTTATACAATTTTGAATATCGAACATTTAAAATTATTCTTACGCGTTGCTGCGACGAATAACATTAGTTTAGCAGGACAAGCATTAGGGTTATCAGCAGCGGTTGCAAGTAATCATATAAGTAAATTAGAGGAGAATTTAAAGGTTCGTCTGGTTCATAGAACAACACGTAAAGTTTCGTTAACCGAAGAGGGCAAAGCCTTTTTACCCTATGCCGAAGATGTTATTGCAAGCGTAGCTTCTGCACAAGCTGCGTTAAGGTTTACTGATAATGCTTTGAAAGGGACGTTACGCTTAACTTCACCTGCTTCATTTGGGCGAATGCATCTAATCCCTGCTTTAACGGACTTTTTAGCACAGCACCCAGGATTGAATATTGATTTAAAGTTATCTGATTCCATAGTCGATTTAGTAGAAGGAGGGTTTGATATTGCGATACGCAACTCACAGCTGAAAGACTCAAGTTTGATCGCCACAAAATTAGCGACCGATAGTCGTATCGTTTGTGCATCCCCAGACTATCTTGCAAAGCATGGAGTTCCTGTTTCTCCGCAAGATCTAAAAAATCATCAATGTATTTCTTTAACTGGTTTGGATCATTGGAGCTTTGCAGGAGAAAATGGAGAAATGGTGATAAAAGCAAAAGGTAACCTCAGTGCAGATAACGGCGAAGCTATTCGAGATGCCTGTGTTAATGGATTAGGCATCACCGTTTGTTCTAAGTGGATTGCCTACCAACAACTACAGGACAATAAACTCATTCCTGTGCTAACGGATTATCCTCTTGCTAGCGATACTGCGATATGGGCTATCTACCCGAGTGCTCGACAAGTTGCTCCAAAAATTCGTGCTTTTATTGATTATTGTAAACAATATTTTGTTGAAAATGCATATTGGGAGCAGTAGACGACTTGAGGCTAAAATGAATTCACTTTCTTACCATTTATAAGAACCAGATCGAAACCTAATGCTAAACCTAAATCCCGAACTCATTTACTCTGTTCACTTTCATTCACTGCTTATTATTAACTACAAATAATCGTTGGCCCTAACGGTAACTACTGCAACACACTGCAACTTTGTGACACAAGACCATTGTGAAGTTGAGTTTTAATGGTAGTCTTTTGCAGGTTACAAACCCATAACAAATTGATAACAAGATACAAATCAACTAAATGAACTAAAAGGGATTATGAAAATGCAGAAGATTTTTAAAAACGGAATAATTGGATTAGCGTGTTTATTTTCATTTAATGCAATGGCGGAGAACTACACCATCGGTACTGGTAGCCAAAGTGGTACTTATTATCCTCTTGGTGGCATACTTGCTAAAATCTGGAGTGAAAACATAGAAGACTTTGATATGCGTGCTGAAGTAACGGCTGCATCTGTTGAAAATACGATTAAAGTGTCGACAAACAAACAGCTCGCAGGTATTGCCATGGGTAATGTGGTATTGCAAGCACATGAAGGTGTAAAACCTTTCCCACGTAAAATGGATGTTTCTGTCTTATTTGCTTTGTATCCAAATGTTGTGCAGTTTATTGTGCCTGCTGATTCTAAAATTCAGTCTATTCAAGATCTTAAAGGTAAGCGTATTTCTCTAGGTGCACCAGGTTCGGGTACGCGTGTGAGTTCAACTAATATTCTTGCCGCTTTAGGCATTACAGAAAAAGATATTGATGCGCAGTCGCTTAACTATACTGCGACTACCAGTGCTATTTCTGCAGGACAAATTGATGCCGGCGCTATCGTAGGCAGCATTGGTGTTGGCGCGATTACTGAGCTTGCTTTTACTCACAATATTCGTATTTTATCTTTTACGCCTGAAGAACTAAAAGCAGTTTCTGCAAGTAATGCTTCTTATCAAGAAATCGAAGTGCCTGCAGGGAGTTATAAAGGTGTGAACGCATTTAATGCACCAGCAGTGTGGAACATCTTAGTAGTTAATAAAAACCTAGATACTGATTTAGCTTACAAGATGACTAAAGTTGCCTTTGAAAATATGAGTAAAATTAATCAAGTGATCAGTGTGACTAAATTTACTACGTTAGAAAATATGAATAAATTAGACGGGATTGATTTACACCCAGGTTCACTTAAATACTTAAAAGAACAAATGCAATAATCTCAACAGCTTTCGCTTAGAGAAAAAAGTTCAAAGTAAATTATCTTAGAGAGAGTCATTATAAAAACGGTTAATAGGTATTTATTAGCCGTTTTATTTTATGCATGGCAACGAATAGTTTACGCATAACAATTAACCCAGTATCAATTAACCAAGTAGTAATTAACCAAGGGACAATTAAGCAAGGAGCAATTAACAAATAACAGTAAGTACAACTTTTAACATCAGCCTTTTAACTTGATTTAATCATTAACGTAATAACTAACGTAATCAAGAACCAATCTATAAATCTAATAATATTTGGTGACCCTGTGGAGAATAGCATGAGTGAATCTACTACTACGTGTAAATGGATTTCAGACAAAATAGTATTAATTGCTGCATTAGCAGCTATATCATTATCAATCTTTCAAATATGGCAAGGAATAACAGCCGACTTAGCCGCTACCATATTTAGACCTATTCACTTAAGCTGGGTATTAATCCTAGTATTTTTTACCCTACCACTAATTAAATCGCAACGTTCGACAGGTTTATACCTAATGGGGCGTATCATAGACTTAATCTTTATTGCCGCGATAGCTTGGGCTTCTTATCATATCGTTGCCTTTGACTATGACGATATTTCATTCTTATTAGATGGATTAACAACGCTTGATCAAATATCCGGTTTAATTATTTTAGTGTTATTACTAGAAGCAACAAGACGTACGGTTGGTTTAGTCATGGTGTTTATAGCCGCATTATTTTTAGTGTATGCGATTTTTGGTAATTACCTACCTGGCTCTGTGGCAAGTAAAGGCTTTGCTGTTGAGGAGATCATTAGATTCCATATATATTCAACCAATGGTGTTTATGGAGCGCCACTCGCAATTGCTGCTGGTGTAGTTTTTATCTTTGTATTGTTTGGTGCCTTTTTACAGGTAACTGGAGCGGGTAAATTCTTTATCGATGCTTCTTTCTCAATTGCTGGAAAATATCGTGGTGGCCCAGCAAAAGCGAGTGTTATTGCTTCAGCTGCTTTAGGTTCAATTTCAGGATCTGCCATTGCTAATACGGTAACCACTGGCGCATTGACCATACCTATGATGAAAAAATTAGGCTATAAACCAGAGCAAGCTGCAGGTATAGAAGCGGCGGCGTCTACAGGTGGTCAAATCATGCCTCCTGTTATGGGTGCAGGTGCGTTTGTAATGGCTCAGTTTACGGGCATTCCCTACAGTGAAATTTTATTAGTATCGATAGCTCCTGCTATTTTATATTTTGCTTGTACCTTGCTTTATGTCCACCTAATGGCGTGTAAATTAGGCTTACAAGGCATGGAAATCACTGAGAAAATTTCCGTGGTGTTAAAAAATGGTTGGCATTTCCTCGTACCATTAATTTTAATCACTAGTTTACTGTTAATGAGTTATTCACCTATATTGGTGGGTATTTCAGGCTGTGTGGCTATTTTGGTGGCTGCTATGTGTAGAAAGCATAGCCGTATTACCGTAGCGGTTTTCTTTGAAGGTATGAAGGAAGGGGCGCTATTAGCATTACCTATTTCTGTGGCTTGTGGTACTGCTGGTATTGTAGTCGGTGTCGTAGGACAAACAGGAATTGGATTGCAATTTACACAGTTCTTAATGGCATTGTCTGGCGGATATTTATGGTCTGTATTAGGCTTGATTGCAATCGCAGCGGTAATCCTAGGAATGGGATTACCCGTAACCGCAGCCTATATCGTTTTATCTATTATGGCAGTGCCAAGTTTAACGGAGTTAGGTGTTGGCTTACTAGCGGCACACATGATTGTATTTTGGCTATCGCAAACTTCTAATGTCACGCCACCAATTGCATTAGCTGCCTTTGCCGCTGCAGGTATAGCTAATACATCACCGATGCGATCTGCAGTTCAAGCATTTAAGTTAGCTCAAGGCTTCTTCATTATTCCTATTATGATGGCTTTTTCTGGGTTGATTTGGATGGAAGGTCAAAATATCGACTTTGTTATTGCTATCGTATTAACCATTGGTTTAATTGTTGCATTTGCAGGCACTATAGAAGGACGCTTAGCCACTAAGCTACCATTGCTTGCCCGTGGGTTATTATTGATTGCTGGGTTTACTATGTTAGTACCTTATCTTTATATCAATATAGCGGGGATCGCGATCATTGTAATGGTTTGCTTGGTTAATTATCGTTTATCCCGAACTGAAGATGAGGTTGTAGCTGCTCAAATTTAAATTAAGTTTATGGAGTTAACTTCCATAACATAACCTCTACAATTTAAGACCTACATTTTAATATCTATAAGTTAACCGCTATCTCCAAAGAGGGTGATAGCGGTTAATATCAAATTCCAGTGTTAATAAATATCACTGTTAATGTCTAACATTCAATTCCTAATTACCTACGTCCAATACCTACTAACTAATCACTAATACCTAGTAATTAATGCCATATATTACACTCGTCATAAATTGCAACGAAAGCTGTATATGCATACAGCTAAATGGGCAATTTTTATTTTAATAGTAAACTCTCAAACATTTAACACATATTTGAAGCATTAATGTTTATTAATCGAACAAATTATACTAAATCAGTAGGTTAATATGATTATCCGCTTTTCATTGCATTATCACTTAACTGTTTATTTATACAGTTAATGTTAAATGTATCACTTTCAATATTAATTTTTAATAATCTATTAAAATTTTATTGAACGATCGTTCTGTATGTGTTTCAATATTATCATCATAAAAAGGAGCATGACATGATCAAGTTTTATTTTCACCACACACCAAACCCAATGAAAGTAGCATTATTTCTAGAAGAAACTGGCCTTCCATTTGAGTTAGTTGCACTTGATACTTTAAAAGGAGAGCAACACACACCTGAATATCGTCAAATAAATCCAAATGCTAAAGCACCGGCCATTGAGGATGACGGTACACGTGTTTTTGATTCAAATGCAATTTTGATGTACTTATCTGAAAAAACTGGAAAATTGGCTGGCCAACCTGGTGATCGTGCTGAAATGCTTTCTTGGTTAATGTTTATTGCTTCTGGTCTTGGTCCATATTCTGGTCAATGTGTACATTTCCGTCATGCGGCACCAGAAGGTAATGATTATGCAGTTAACCGTTATTTACGTGAAGCGCAACGTCATTATGAAGTGTTAGATACGCATTTAGCTGGGCGTGAATATATTGTTGGCGAAGAGTATACTATTGCCGATGTCTCTGCATGGGGCTGGATTGATAAAGCGCCAGTAGTATTGGGCGAAGAAGGGCTAACACCTTACCCTAATATTAAACGTTGGTTTGATAGTATTAATAGTCGTCCAGCAGCAGCACGAGCTAGAGAGATGGGTAAAAACATCACATTTAAGAAAGAGTTTGATGAAGAAGCTAAACGGGCATTCTTCCCATCAAACTATCCTAAGGTTTAATCGTTACATTGCTAAGGAATTAATATGACTGAACAATATACACCACCAAAAGTTTGGGTTGAAAACACCGAAGGTGGCAATAAATGGGCGAGCATTAACCGTCCTGTTTCTGGTGCCACTCATGAAAAAGCATTGCCTGTGGGTAACCATTCGCTGCAACTTTATTCATTAGGTACACCTAACGGTCAAAAAGTCACTATTCTTCTTGAAGAGTTATTGGCCGCAGGTGTTAAAGAAGCTGAGTATGATGCTTACTTGATCAATATTGGTGAAGGTGAGCAATTCTCTTCAGGATTTGTGGGTGCAAACCCTAACTCTAAAATTCCAGCGCTGGTGGATAAATCGAGTGAACAGTCTGTTAATGTTTTTGAATCAGCTTCAATTTTAGTTCATTTAGCAGAGAAATTTGGGCATTTTTTACCAACAAAAGGTGCGGCGAGAACAACGACTTTTAATTGGTTATTTTGGGCTCAAGGTTCAGCTCCTTTCTTGGGTGGTGGATTTGGTCATTTTTATGCTTACGCAGATGAAAAATTTGAGTATCCAATCAATCGTTTTGCAATGGAAGCTAAGCGTCAACTGGATGTATTAGATAAGCAACTTGCTAACAATACTTATGTAGCGGGTGAAGAGTTTACGATTGCTGATATCGCAATATGGCCATGGTATGGAAATCTAGTACTTGGGAACTTATATGATGCTGCAGAGTTTTTACAAGTTGACACTTATACGCACGTTTTACGATGGGCAAAAATGCTTGAAGCGCGAGAAGGTGTACAAAGAGGACGTATAATAAACCGTTCTTGGGGTGAGGATTGGGAACAAGTTCCTGAGCGTCATTCAGCTGCAGATATTGATGCAGTATTAGCTAAAAAACCAAAAGAGGTTTAAAGCTTAAACGTCGAGTGGGCGTACGTACTATGCAAGTGCTAAATAAGTGCTTATAGAAGAAGGCCAAGTAAGATAATCTCCTACTTGGCCTTTTTATATTTTGTAATCTAACTATTTAGCATCGGCAGGCAATAAAAATAAGCCCGTTGGATTAATCGTTAAAAATGCTCGTTCAGCTAAAGAGGCATTAAATTGTGAAGAGTTAAGTTGCAATAATATTTCATGCTCTTGCCAAGTTACACTCACTTCGTACATAGCCCCCATATAAGCAACTTTGTTCACTTGGCAACGTTGACTTTCATCACCTTGGTTAGTTAATAGGATCGCTTCAGGTCTAACGCCAATTAAATAGTTTCCACTTTTAAAACCTTCAACCATGGTCGGATCGGCAGGGGTCTTGTAACCATTAATGTTAATTTGTTCACCATCAAACTCACCTGGGAAGATATTAGCTTCACCCATAAAGTTTGCCATAAACATCGACGCTGGATTTTTGTAAAGCTCAGTGGGCGAACCTTGCTGCATAATTTTGCCATCTTTCATTACTATCACGGTATCTGACACGGCAAATGCTTCTGTTTGGTCATGCGTTACATACAAAGAAGTGATGTTGAAACGTTGCTGTAGTTCACGAATGGTTTCTCGCATGCTACGGCGTAAATTTGCATCTAAATTACTGAGAGGTTCATCAAACAACAACACTTTTGGTTTTAATACTAGCGCACGGGCTAGTGCCACACGTTGTTGTTGACCACCGGATATTTGATCCACATAACGCTCCCCAAAGCCTTCTAAATCTACTAATTTTAATGCTTCATCAACACGTTGTTTAGTTTCAGCTTTAGAGATGCCTAGCATCTTTAATCCATAGGCAACGTTTTGGTGTAATGATAAGTGAGGAAATAGTGCATAGGACTGAAATACCATACAGATATCACGCTGTTGAATCGAAGTATTGGTGACATCCTCACCATCAATAAATATTTGACCGCTGGTGGGCTTTTCCAATCCAGCCACTAAACGCAATACTGTTGTTTTCCCACAACCAGAAGGACCTAATAATGTAACTAAACTGCCTTTTTTGATCTCTAAGTCTAAGTTGCCTATGACTTCTTTATCGTCAAACTTTTTGCAGATATTTTTTAATACTACGAAGTTTTCATTTTCCATTTTACTGTTTTCCATTAATCGTTACTCCAGTCATTATTCTTGGTTGGTTGCTTTAGAACGAGATACACGGGTATCACCAACAAGGAAGTCAAAAATCAAAATAATTGCTAACATCACCACGATCAGGACTGATCCGTAGGAAATAGCGATACCGTATTCACCATCTTCAACACGATTCAAAATATAAGAAGTGGCAACACGCGTTTCCGGTGTAACTAAGAATATAATGGCACTTACTGTGGTCATTGCACGCACAAAGCTATAAATCAGTGTCGATAAAATAGCTGGTTTTAATAACGGAAGTAGAATATGGATAATCGTTTTTAAAGAATTAGCGCGTAAACTTAATGAAGCTTCATCCAATGATTTATCCAATTGTCCCAGTCCTGCTATACCAGAGCGTATCCCAACGGGCACATTCCTCATCACCATTGATATCACCACAATCGCGGCCGTTCCCGTTAGATAAATTGGCGCATCATTAAAGGCTAGTATGTACGACACACCTGCAACTGTTCCAGGTACAGCAAAACAAAGCATGGTTGAGAACTCAATGACTTTTTTGCCACGGAATTGTTGTCTAACCACTATGTAAGCAATCAATAAACCGAAGAAAGCAGTTATTGGTGCGGCAATACCAGCATAAGTCATGGTAGTGATTAAAGAAGGCCAAGCTCCCTCACTCATTCCCATACCAAATAGGTTGATGTAGTTATTAAATGTCAGGCTGTAATCAACACCCCAGTTAACCGTAAAGCTGCCATAAAAGATGCTACCGTAAAGAAGCACATTAAAGGCCATCCAAAAATATAGAAGACCCGATACACCTAGTTTCAACGATGGTGGTAGTGGTTGAACATCACCACGGTAAGACTTACCTGAAATAGTCACGTATGAACGTTTACCAATCCATAGATACTGCACTACAAAAATAGCTAAAGAGAATAACAGTAGCACTGCACCTAAAGTACTTGCCGAAGCATAATCAAGTTGAGCACCCGCAATGTAGAAATAAATCTGTGTTGCTAATACATCAAAACTACCACCCAGTACCAATGGATTACTGAAGTCAGCAAGAGATTGTACGAAGATGATTAAAAAGGAATTAGCCAATGCAGGTTTTAATAATGGCATCACAATTTGAAAGAAGGTTTGGTAACGGTTAGCACGTAATGTATATGACGCTTCTTCTAATGAAGGATGTAAAGATTTCATTGCACCGTCAATAATCATGAAAGACATAGGTGCAAAAGCGAGTACTTGAGCCATCCAAATACCAGTAAAACCATATAACCAGTTAGTTTGTTCTAAACCGAACCAATCGGCCATTAATTCAGTAATATAACCTGAACGACCTAACATTAATGTGACGCCTAAACCCACAACAAAGGGTGGAGTTACAATCGGTAGAATAGAAAATATGCGCGCAATAAATGCAGAACGTTTTGCAATACGCGTAGTATAAATGGCAAAAATGAGACCAAAAAAAGTGGCTCCGATACCAACTGATGTGCCTAACATAACCGAGTTTAATATAATTTGTATAATGTGCGATTTGGTGAGTATTTCAAGGAACTGGAACAGTACAAAATTGCCAGCATCATCCTGAAACATCGGTACAAAAATAGCAATACTTGGATAAATGATAAAAGTAGAGATTAATATAATGATGGAAATGAGTGATGCAATAATAAACACATCACCACCAAGGTATTCCATTCTTGAAAAGGCGAGTGTCATTACTGCGCCAAGGGCAATGAATAGAACAATCGTGGAGTAACCTAAACCTTGTTCAGTATACCAAGATGAAAGTAGCGTTATAAACATACAGAAAATAGAAAAAACAATATCGAACCAATGTTGTTTTTTGGCGTATTTGTTTTGTATTTTACGAGGGCGAATTAATAAACCGAGCGGTAAGATAAACCATAGCCAAGAAATATTAGCTGAGCTCCAGCCCATAGCCATGTTAATTTCTTCAAAAGTGGAATCGAACACCCCATAATCGAGTGAAAAACTGGGGAGGAATATAAAGCCGGCAAGTAACACTAAAACCCAATAAAAAATAGGATCTCGATGTTCAGGAGTAGGCCGGTGACGAGTAGATGATTTATCTGTTATATCATTCATTGTAAAATACCGAGTTAATAAAAAGTTATTTTTAATCAATTTGTTAGATTAAGTATTCCCGAACTGCAGCAAGTGGAAATGTAATTTGTAATCGTGATTGATAATAGAATTAAAATAAAATATTAAGGGGAAATGAGCAGTACTAATACTGCTCATCTAAGTGAAGGTTATTCACCCATTTTTACTTGGTTTACCCATTTATCGATTAAACGTTTACGCTCACTAGATGATCCGTACTTATTCATATCGTAATTAATTAAGGTTAGTTTTTTAGGGTCCAGCGCATTAGGTGATTGCTCTGCGGTTGTGTTGGTTAAAATTTGGAACGATTGACCTTTGTTCCAAGCTAACTCTTGGCCTTCTTTTGATAATACATAATCAACAAAAAGTTTTGCATTATCTAAGTTACGAGCACCTTTAATAATACTCACACCACCAATTTCATAACCGGTTCCTTCACAAGGAGAAATAAGCTCCAATGGTGCACCTTTAGATTGTTCAAGTGAATAGTCATGTAAGAAGCCTACACCGATTGCGATTTCACCACGTGCAGAGTTACGAGATGGTGTTACACCTGATTTAGTGTATTGAGAGATGTTTTTATCTAATGCTTTGAAGTAATCAAACGCTTTATCTTCAGTCCAAAGTTGGATGAAGGTTGCTAATGCAGTGTATGCAGTGCCTGAACTTTGTGGGTCAGAAATTTGAATTTCATCTTTGTATTCTGGTTTAGTCAGGTCACTCCAACAACGTGGGATTTCTAACCCTTTCTCTGCAAGGCGTTCAGTATTCACACCAAAACCAAGAATGCCCATATAAACGGCAGATGAGTAATTACCTTTACGCTTAGCTGGATCTTTGTATTGATCCATAATGAATTCAAGCTGAGGAGACTTATAAGGTTGCAGTAAATCCATTTCACCCGCTTGAGATTGTGGATCTAGCGTACCGCCATACCAAACATCGGCACGAGGGTTCTTTTTCTCTGCTTCAATTTTAGCAAACGTGCTACCAGATCCGTTACGTACAAATGAAGTTTTGACATCATATTTTTCAGAGAATGCTTTAGTTTCTGCAGAACACATTGCATTGGTTGCACTGCAGTAAACAACAAGTCGACCTTCAGCAACGGCTTGTGGTGCAATGGTCATTGTGGAGCCTAGAACACAAGCGGCTAATAAAGTACGTTGAGTGCTAATTTTCATATTCTTTCCCTTCCTTTTTTTGATAAAAAACTAATATTTCACTGTGTGAATAAATAATGCCAAAGCATTTAGTCTCGTTATTCCGTTCAACTATTCTGCTAATACAAATATGAATAATGGTGTTAAAACATTCTAAATTTTCTTTTCAAGAAAACACAAGCGTTAGCAAGTAACAACAATACGGCTACCCATTCGCGTTATCTCGCACATCCTGTGCTTTTACAAAAGGTAAGATTAGTAAACCAATACAAGCTGCAGATAAAGTAATGACACTGAAAAAACCTTCCCAATTAAATCGTTCAATAATTAAAGCAAGTGGGTAGCTAGCAAGTGCTGCGCCTAAATACCCAAATAATCCTACAAACCCAGTTGCTGTCCCTGCTACATTCTTGTGTGAACATTCAGCGGCTGCCATTCCAATCATCATTTGAGGGCCAAATACAAAGAAACCAATGGAAAAAAAGCAACCCGATAGCACCACAAAATTATCTACAGGTGTTAACCACAGGGCAGAAACAGAAGCGAAAATACCCAAAGCAAAAATCAAAATCATTGGAGCGCGGTTACCACGGAAAAATCGGTCTGATCCCCAACCTCCAAATAATGACCCAAGAAAACCGCCTATTTCGAACATGGAAACAGCCGCATTGGCTGAAAAAAGTTCAAATCCATGTCGTTGCATTAAATAAAGGTTTCCCCAATCATTAATAGCGGTACGTACGATATACACCAAAAAATAAGAGCTACATAAAATCCATATATACTTATTACCTAATACATAAACAGTCAGGATTTTTTTAAAACTTAATCCTTTACCTTCTTGTTCGTGTTGCTTTTCAAGTGCATCATTTCGCCACTCGCCGACACTAGGTAGACCTAAACTAGTTGGTTTGTCCTGCATTCTGAAACATAAAACAATGCCAACTAATATTGCCGCAACTCCTGGCATAATGAATCCATAACGCCAGCCCCAAGAGACCGCTATAAAACCAATGACAATAGGGATCAACGCGCCACTTAAATTGTGGCATGTATTCCAAATAGACCACCAAAAACCACGTTCAGAACGAGAATACCAAGTAGTTAATAGCTTGGCACAAGGTGGCCATCCCCAACCTTGAAAAAAGGCGTTCGCTACCCACAATGTGGCAAACATAAATAACGATGAACTCAAACCAAAGGCAATATTTATAATGCCCGTTGCTATCAACCCCAATCCCATAAAATAACTAGGTTTTGATTGATCGCTGACCATCCCGGAAAAAAATTTGGATAGGCCGTAAGTAATATAAAAAAGTGTACCTAAAAAGCCGATATCGGAATGCGCTAACCCAAGGTCGGAAAGTAAAGCTGGCATCGCAAAGTTCAAACTTTTACGCGTAAAATAAAACATGCCGTAACCAAGATACATAGATAACATTAAGTGCAATCGCCAGTATTGATAAGTGGCATTAATCTGTACTTGATTAGTTATCGTTTTAGCGGGTTGCTCAGAGGTTAAAAAACCCATCATGTGTAAATTCTCCTAACTGAAAACGATGGTACTGAATGGTGTTGGTGAAAGAGTGAGACTAATTTCTAAATGACTAAGAAAAATTCCTAGTTTTACTGTGTAAGGCCCAGAGTTGTGGGTTAGGTAACATAATACTTTCCTACTTAACTACCTATTAGATCATTATTAATGGCTTTAGTTGTTGTCATTTTAGTCTGCGCTGGAAAAGGCTTTTACGGGTAAATGAATGGTTATTAGGGTGCCGGGGTAAGAGGTCTTCAAGTTTGTTAACCTTGTTGCCGATTGCTGATGCTGGTCTGCTTGTACTTCTCGGGTTTGTATTCTTATTTTTCCACCCAATGCACTGGTCCGTTCTTTGATCCCCTTAAGCCCTTGCCCCTTATTTTGCCATTGTTCAGGCAATCCGATCCCATTGTCTCGTAATTCTAAGGTAAACACTTCACCGGGTAATAAACTTAATTGCACTTCACTTGCCTGCGCATGTTTACTGACATTGTTTAATAATTCCTGCACAATTCGATATAGCGTAACAGCGGTAATATCATCAAGTTTAGTGGCAGATAAACCAAAATTTAGTTTAAAATCAATACGTCTATCGGCAAAGCGCATTTCTGCACTTAGTTGTCTAATGGCATCTTCTAAGCCTAATTCATCAAGGGAATGAGGGCGCAACTGAGTTAATAGTTGCCGAGTAGAGCTGTGAATTCTTAATGCTAATGTGTTAATCGTGGTTGCGATATCTTGACTATTTTTATCCTGGCTTACTTTGCCTGCAAGCATTGCTTGGATTTGAATCGCTGTAATATTTTGGCCGATTTCATCATGTAATTCACGAGCCACAGACTTGCGAATATTTTCTTCCGCTTGAACTAGTTGCTGTGTTAACTGTTGCTTATTAGAAAGCTCCATTGCTAAATCACAGTTCACCCGTTGTAGTTGTTCAGATAATAAATACTGTCTGCTGATGGCGATCCCTAAACCTAATCCAACTAGCGCTTGGCTAGTCATAAAAATTTGTAATTCTTGATCCGACTCAAAGGTGCCTGTGATTTGTCTCGCGGTAGTTAACAGTATGCTGTTAATCACACCCGCTAATACACCACCTTGCCAACCGTATTTGTAGGCCATAAAAATGTTTGGTAATAATATAATTAACAGTACCAAGGGTTTCATTGTTTCTAATAGCGTTAATTCTGCAACCAGGCCGATACTAAAAAAGCCTATTCCCCAGATGATGGCAGAGGGGCGCAAGCGGATCTCTTGATGGATCAGAATAGGACTTAAAGGTAACCACAATTTATGTTGAAGATAGTCATAAAGCAGGTATAAAAACGGGGCTAACAAAATCCCGCCTGTTAATGCGGAAATGGTCGCTGAAAATACATAACTAAAGGGCAAGTTTAAGGGTTTCGCAAGTAGTAAAAGGGCTAAGCCACAAACTAAACTGTAAAGGATAGTAACGGCAGATAGCGCAAGCAACTTTTGCCAATAGGTCTCTAAATGCTTCCAATAGTGACTAAACGGTATGGCAATAATATAGGGTAAAAAAACAAACATGAATAATAAGTTTTCGTGTTCACTTTCTCCCAAGAGATAAAGTAAACTAGCAACAATAAACAATTCACTCATCATAAAAAGATGCCACAAACTACGCGGCGCGAGGGTGAATGTGATTAATTTTAACCCTGTAGGTAGCAATAAACCCGCTAATAAAATATCTGGCGATAAATAACGGCTAATGTTCCATAAACAAAACCAGCTAATGCTATAAATTAAAAAGCTAAATATATAAACAAAAGCGAGCTTAGAGAGGCTGTGTTCACCAATGATGTAATTGTTGAACACATCTTGATTGGTCTCAGTTAGAGGGGACTTAATCGCCATTTACTTATTCTGCCAATAGTTTATGCCGAAGTGCAAAACGAATTAGATCAACATTATTTTGAAGGTCTAGCTTACTAAGAATATTCGCTCTATGTACGTGTATAGTTTTGTGGCTAATGAAAAGCTCATTTCCAATATTTTTTACATCTTTACCTTGAATCAGGTGATTAAATACTTCTGTTTCGCGCTTTGTTAACGCATTCAATGGTGATGGTGTTGCTGCGGCATTACTTAAGTTAAATAATGCATCCGCGCATAAATAACGATCACCTTTAGCCACGGTTCGGATCGCCGCAACTAATTCTCCTGGTCCACAACGTTTCGATAAATATCCGCTGGCACCAGCTTCAATAGCTTGGCTAACAAAGGAAGCTGAGTCATAAATAGATAAAATAATGGCTTTAAAATTTGGTTGTACTTTGCGTAACTTACCCAATAGCACTAGGCCACTTTCGTCGGGCATTGAAATATCAATAACAGCAACATCTAATGTAGTATTCGCGAGTGCTTGGTAAGCATCTAAAGCACAACCATATTGGCTATGTACTTGTATATCTGGTTCAACACTCAATAATTGGGCAAAGCCAGAACGTACCATAATATGATCATCAACTAACGCGACGGAAATCATCTAAAACCCTTGTAATAAAAACATCTAAAGTGCGTAGGTTACTGCAAGCTTATTGATCCAGCCTAAGCTTGTAGTACCACGGGAGTTTGTTAATGCAATCAGTTGTAAATTAAGGAATAGTAACTGATATTATTTTTTCAGAGTTTAACCTAACTACAGATTAGTTAAGTGATGTTTCATCATAGAAATTAAATTTTTAATGCTAATTTTTTATTGTTAGCCATAAAAAATCAAAGTTATTGCGCTCATAATAGTTGCAGTACTCATAATAGTTACTCTGCTTAGATTACAATGCTAAGAATAAGTGCAAGACTCAAGTTTAGCTGCAATGTTAGATGACTGTCCAAAGCGTCTGTGTTTCAATATTCACAAAACATTAAATATAAAAAGTAAAAACAAAGACAAGCTAAATAGAAATTAAATTGATACATAACAGAAGAGGTTGCCATGAAGTTATTTGGTGCAATAGAAGCAGGTGGTACAAAATTTGTTTGTGCAATAGGTACTGAACAAGGCAACATTTTAGAAAAAGTAATTATTCCAACATCCACTCCAGATGAGACCCTTGCGCAAGTGATCGCTTTTTTTAAAGATAAACCTATTCAAGCATTAGGTGTTGGCTCTTTTGGTCCAATTGACCCTAACCTTGATTCACCCACCTATGGATACATTACAAAAACACCCAAGCCAAATTGGAGCGACTACAACTTAATAGGCGTATTGAAACAACACTTTGATTTACCCATCGGCTTCGATACCGACGTTAATGGTGCCGCGCTTGGTGAGCTAAATTGGGGTGCAGCAAAAGGGTTATCATCTTCATTGTACATTACTGTTGGTACAGGGATTGGTGCTGGCGCGGTGATCGAAGGTAACAGGGTGCATGGTTTATTACATCCTGAAATGGGCCATATTTCTGTGAGAAGACATCCTGATGATAATTATCAAGGTACTTGTCCATTTCACGGTGATTGTCTTGAGGGATTAGCAGCAGGGCCCGCTATAGAAAAGCGTTGGGGTGAGTTAGCAAATACATTACCCGTTGAACATCAAGCTTGGGAAATGGAGGCTTATTACTTAGCACAAGCGCTGGTTAATTATATTCTCATCCTCTCCCCAGAAAAGATAATTATGGGGGGTGGAGTAATGAAGCAAACCCATTTATTCCCTTTAATCAGACAAAAAGTGAAAGAAATGTTGAACGGTTATGTTAGTAAAGCAGAAATTTTGACGCATATTGATCAATATATAGTACCTCCACTATTGGGTGATAATGCTGGTATATGCGGCGGTATTGCACTTGCAATTAAAGCTTAAATATTTTTGACTGAAGTTAGCCATGTAAATAATTAAGCCTTAAATTGCTAAGCAAGCATTAAAAAGAGAGTTAATCTTCTTTTATTTCCGCTCTTTACTGATCTTTTGCTGCAGACTTAAGGATCAGACTGTTTGCGCTATTTTTAATAAAATGGATAAAGCAGTCTGCCATTGAATGTTGAGTAATAATTCCTTCACCTTCCATCATAGTCAATGCATCGTAGCCTTCTTTACCTTTCATGGTATAAGCGGAAGAACTGCCATAATAAAAGCTTTCATGGTCAATCTGTTGCCAACCGTTAGCTTTTGTATAGATAAACAGTTTAGCAATACGTTGACCCGTAGGCCGTTCATTATAATAGCGAAAACTCAGGTTATGAGTATAAGGATAACTTCCAGACCCGCTTCCCATGACTCCATTATTGGTCGCATTATTAATTGCACCCTCTAAAGCCTGCGCAATATATTTCCCCTTGATACGATAAACACCAGTAGGCACAACAAAAGGCAGCAACTTACCTGCAATATCTGCTACTGAAATATTACCGCTGTTTAAAGATGACCTTACGCCACCCGCATTATGGATTGCAAAATCAACTTGATGCCCATTATGATTCATCATATGAACAAATGACTCTGCAACTAGAGGCGCAATATCGCTTCCTCCTTGCACATCTGGTATACGAATATGCCGCATATTCTCAGCGATGGTTGCAATCACGGTACTTTGTAACTCACGGACTCTGGGGATATATTTATCAAGTAGCAAACTTTGCAGTTGTAGATCTTTTTTACACACGACCACATTTTTATGTTGCGCAAGGTAAAGGCTGGCTTTGTTATAGAGTTGATCCTCATGAGTGCTTAACAGGGTTTTATCAGTACATAACCGGCGACCTATTAATAACTCATTTTTTCCATTAAAAGCAGTGACTGAACCATCGGCGGCAAAGTCAATTTCACAATGGCCAAGCGCCTGTGAATGGCATCCTGCTTGAACAATATAAGTATCATTAATTTTTAAACCGTACTCAGACTCTTTTTTAAACCCTAAATCACTTAAATCGCCCTGCAGAACATGAGTATGACCTCCGACTATTAAACTAATACCATCTACTTTGTCTGCTAAATCACAATCACCCTGAAAACCTAGATGGCTTAATAATATTATTTTATTAATGCCCGTTGCTTGAATTGATTTAATAGTATTAATGGCTGTTTGGTAAGAATCAATAAAGGGTGTGTCTAAGTCTACATTTGCGATATCAGCCATCTTGTCGATTGAAAGCCCAAATATTGCAATCGGCTCGCCATCTACAATACGCGTGATCCACTGTGCAGTCTTATCCTTAGGTTGATAAGAGAGTAAGTTTGAACGACCATTTAACCGATGAGACTTAGTGCTTAATTCGTTCGATAAATCCCAGTTACCCGCTAACAACGGAAACGTGATCCGATCCAAAAAGGTCGCAACTGGTTCGTTACCCATATCTAATTCATGGTTGCCAATCGTCATCATATCAATACCTAATGCATTGAGCATTTCGGCATTCGCTTTGCCTTTAAACAAAGAAAAATACAATGTGCCTTGAAAACAATCGCCAGCATGCACAAATAAAAAATCTCGATTATGTGCTAATGCGTTAGTTTTAAGTTGTTTAACCCGCGTCGCGATCCGCGAAAAGCCACCATTACTAACATACGGAGAGATCTTTTCCCCGTCGATATTAAGTTGTAACTGTAATGCCTGGGGTTCAAAGTAAGAGTGCGTATCATTGATATGTGCCAATGTTATTCTCACTGGCTTATTGTTTTTTATCATAAACCTTCATTTTTATAATTTAAATCTAAGTACTGTTTCATTTGATAGTAACGTATTAATCGTGACAATATTATTAATATGTTTTTACTGTATGTTTTTTGCTTAACCTATATTTAATTAAATCACACTCTACCAATAATAATAAACTAATCAATTGAATAGGTAGCACTAAGCTTATATTGGCAAAATATACATGGGTTTTACATTGTAAATTTTTATGCGTGATGTGTTTTATATGAGGGGGATATTAACTAAAGTAGAGGGGGTTACTGGTTTAAGTGCGAGGGGGCGAAAAACCAATTATTATCCACTTACTTACAGTGTAGATATTGTATCGATATTGGTGAACAGCAAGGAACGGTATTATTTAGAGTCTAATAAAATCCCCATTTATATCTGGCTATAAAAAAGGGTACTTGTTGATAACAACAAGTACCCTAAAACTAAAGCAATAGTTTGCTAAGTTTCAAACCGTTAACGTTGTAATTACTTCTTCCAAGCAAATGACTCAAACATTGGATCGACTGGCGTTTCTGCAACATGGTTGACATAGTTACTGATCACTTTTTGAGATAAACCAAGTATAACTTCTAATACTTGTTGCTGACCGTAACCTGCTGAGAAGAATGCTTCCATTGCAGCTGCTGGCACATTACCACGGTCACGTACCATGCTTAATGTGAAGTCTTTTAATGCTTGTAGTTTTGCAGTTGGCAAAGCAGTGTCATTACGTAAAGCGTCTGTAATGGCTGCATCTACTTTCATTGAATGCGCGATTGCTGTGTGTGCAGGAACACAGTAATGACATTCATGTTCTACATTGATTGTTTGCCATACAACCGTTAGCTCTTCTGCATTAAAAGAAGTGTTTGTAAATAATTCATTAAGCTGAGTGTAGGCTTTTAAAAGATTTGGAGATTCAGCCATTGTGCCAAAAAGATTAGGCACAACGCCCATTTGTTTAACTGCACCTTCAAGAATTGCTTTACTGTCTGCTGGAGCCGTTTCTACTGTATGGATTTTAAATTCGCTCATTCTTTTACTCTCTCTAGTGATGAATCATTATCGAAATTAGTTTTTAATGAGAAGTTCATTCTCTTAAGTGAGACTACTATAAACGCTCATGAACGATTGTTCAAGCCGGTTCTGAACAATCGTTCAAATTAAGGGGGCAAAACATACTTATTTATCGTTTTATTTGCATTTTAATTCGCATCCATATTGTAATAAGTATAAAAATGCTAATTGGTTCGAGATAAATACGTTGGGGTTTAAGTTATGAGCTTAAGTAAAATGCAGTGGGGATTAGTTCGCTAATGTAGTTTAAGGCATCTTAATATTATTTAAGGTAGTTGATATAGTTAAATATAGTTGAATATAGTTAAATGTATTGGGAGTACTTAAAAAATAAGTGCTGTAGTGTAAAAAGCCCGTTTAATTACTAAACAGGCTTTAATGAACTTTAAAAGTTTATGCGCATATTAATGGAAAGGTGCACCCACAAATATTTGATCAATAAACTTGTTAACTATTTCTTTGTTATTGTTTAACCGAGCATAAGTTCTTAACCCGATGATTTGTACTTGCAGATAGCTTGCGAGTTCCATTGCATCTTTGCTTTGGTCTAACTCATCGGCATCAATAGCATCTGTAATAATGCCAGCCAGTCTATTTTCTATATTAGAGAGTATTTTTTTTACTTCATCTAAAAGCTCTTTGTTATCACTTTCAGTTAATTCAGACAGCGACTTTACAATCATGCACATACAACTAGGTTTACCATCTAGATTATCTATAATAAGTTTCTTAATAAATAATTTTAGACCTGTTAATGGCGTTGCAGATTGATCTAAACAATCTTGTAATAAGTTACCTGTTTGTGCAGCGTAGTGATTTATTGCTTCTTTGAATAAATTGTCTTTACTGCCAAAAGTTGCGTATATGCTACCTGGACGAAGGTCAATAGCCGTTTGTAAGTTACGCATAGATGTTCCATGGTAACCTTTTTCCCAGTACAAATTAGTCGCTTTTTCAATGACCTCTGTACGATCAAACTTAGCATTTTTACTCATATCGATTTCTTAAATTAATAATAGAACACTCGTTCATTATACATTAACAAATTAATCTTGCCATGCTCTTTGTTCATGATTTACTTTTTACCTGCTAAATTAAATTTACTCAAATGACTCTATATTTTAATCAATAACTGCACTTTAGTGATCTTTAGCTAATCATATTTTCTACCTATTTAAGTATTGTTTTGAAGTGAAAACGTTAAATGTATATATAAAGTCACATATTAATTATTTATATGTGACCTAGTAACCTGTGCTTGATGGTTGATAGGTGTAAGTTTTCAGTGCAGACAGTGATCCGTAAGTTGCATGTGTAGATCGTCGGAGTTGCTATAAAAAGGTTGAAAAATCATATTATGCTGACAGTGACTACATAACGTAGATGATAGTCAAAATAGTTATTTAATGAAGATATGAGCCTGCTCTTTGTGTTTGCAAAATATTAGTTTAATTAGAGACAATCATAAGGAGAGTGCTATGTACTTAATTACTAATCGTAAATTATCTAAAGCAAGCAGTTTAAAATGCTTTGGTAAATCCCCTAATGTTAAAGGACCTAATGAATTACGTTTAGTTAGGGTCGATAAATTAGACAACGGATGGAAAGTAGAACCGCTTGATGACAAACTAACTGCCAGTAAAGTCAAACAACTAAAATCAAAATATCACCTTGATATTGATATTGACAAAGATTGGTATGCGAGCCTTGAAGTCGCCTGTGAACTCTTTGAACGTGCTAGCACAGAGCAAAAATCCATTTTATTTTTTGTACATGGTTATAACAATGACGTTGAGGATGTTTTAAAAGCCGCCTATGAGATTGAATCTTTATACAATGTGATTGTTGTGCCATTTACTTGGCCTGCAAATGGAGGTGGTGTTATTTCAGGAACAGGCGCGTATCTTAGTGATAAATCTGATGCACGAGTTTCAGCTGGTGCACTTAATCGCACCATTGGCATTATTCAACAACTGCATTTGTTATTGACACATTCTTTACAGCTTAGACGTCAAAAAGAGGCATTTAACAAACATCCGGATAACCCAAATGCGGAAGCTTCTCTTTTTACCAAATTAATGGCAGCAGACTGCTCCGTTACAATCAATTTACTCTGTCACAGTATGGGGAACTACGTTCTAAAACATACGCTTTCAACCAGTGAAAACGAAACCTCAGGATTGGTGTTTGATAATATCTGCTTGGTTGCTGCTGATACTAACAATAAAGATCATGCTAATTGGGTAGAAAAACTTGATGTAAGGAAAAGAGTGTATGTTGTTATTAATGAAAACGATTCTGCACTGAGAGCATCACGTATCAAACCGGGAAAAGAACAAAAAGCGCGATTAGGTGCGTATCTGAAAAAACTAAATAGTCCCAATGCCGCGTATATAGACGTTACCGATGTCAACGGCATTGGCACCGATCATACTTATTTTAAGGGAGAGTCGGTCAATGAAAACAATGCACTTAAGGTTATTTTTGAAGGTATGTTTAACGGAAAAGTCGTTGAATCCTTATTAGATTACCAAGTTGATATGAATACCTACAAGTTATAATTGACTATCTGATCAGGTATAGCTTTCTGCATAGTTTTTTGTAAATATAAAAGGCCACTCATTTGGCCTTTTTAATGTTTCATATATGAACTTTAGAACTAAGTGACTCTAAATCTCTGCTAATTATTATTTTTTATCTTTCTTATTAATCTCTTTCTTAACAACTTCTTTCTTGCCAATAAAAGCACTGGGCAGAACCTCAACACCCACTAAACGGCCTAATTTTATGATCATAGGAATAGTAATAGGGGCAAAAGGCAAAACTGCAAACACTCCTAAGCCTATTCCTTTTAATACATTGACCATTTGATCATTGGCCATTTTCATCTCTGCTTTGCTAGCTTGGCCTTGTGTATAATTTTTATAGGTGGTTAACATCAAAATCGTTTCTTGTTTTTCCTGTGCTAGAGCAATTTTTAGCTTAATCATTGCACGCCTAGTTTTTAATCTAAGCGAGAGTTTTTCGATACGCAAAACGCGTAATGGCACTTTGTGAAAATAACGTAAGGTTTTCATTATTGACTCATTATTTTTTAGGTAATAATAATAGTAATTTTGAAGCTAACGTTAGTAATAATAAACATACACCACCCGCAACAATACCGACTAGCCCAGTTAATATGGTTGGGGCAATATATTCAAAGAGATAGCTAAGAGCAAAAAAGTAATGTTCAATATGATGCACAAACTCCGCTATGAAATAGATGTTATGGACGATTATTCCACCGCCGACTAAAAACATCGCGATGGTGCCTACAATGACTAGAAATTTCATTAATAATGGGGCAAAAGCTAATAGAAAATTACCTAGCATCGTTTTTAACGTGTTTTCATTTTCAGTATTTGCACCTTTAAGCAAATATAGGCCTAAGTCATCAAGTTTGACGATCGCAGCCACTAAACCATAAACAAAAACAGTTAAACCAATGGCTAAAGCAATCAGCACCAATACGCGAGTTAATATGTCTGCACCGGCAATAGTACCTAATGCGATTACTACGATTTCGGCTGATAAAATAAAGTCCGTGCGAATCGCGCCTTTAATTTTATCTTGTTCTAAAGCCACGAGGTCGATATTTTTATCCGCATTTGCTTTGATACGTTGTTGTTTAACTTGCTGATTGATGTCTTGTTTTTCATGAAGAGTAAACAAAGAATGCGCTACTTTTTCAAAACCTTCAAAACATAAATATAATCCACCAATGACGAGTAAAAAAGTAATGGCTGAAGGGAAAAAAGCACTGAGCAATAATGCAATTGGTACAATAATAGCTTTATTTAATAGAGAACCTTTAGCAACCGCCCAAACTACGGGTAACTCTCTATCGGCTTTTACGCCTGAAACCTGTTGTGCGTTTAAAGCAAGATCATCGCCCAAAACGCCTGCTGTTTTTTTAGCCGCGACTTTACTCATTAATGCAACATCGTCTAGTACTGCAACAATATCGTCTAGTAACGCTAATAAACTTAATCCAGCCATCGTTATCCTTTTTTATGTAAAGCAATAAATACAAAATTTTTTTTGAGTAGGGCCAGCTAGACAATTATTTAAGCCGACCCGTCACTATATAACAGTAACACTCAAAGGCTCAGTGTTATCTTTATGATTTTTAGAAGTTAATTGAATGAAAAAGGCATAAATCAATACCTATGGTCAAGTAGACATCGAAATTAAACTTTGGTTTACATTGATGTTTTGTCTCTTCTCTTTAAAGCGAAAAGGTCGTTGTAATGCCAATATTTTAATCATAAGTTGCGTACAACTGTCGTTTTAAACCTTAGATTGTATTGGCTATTGTTTTTAATTTTAGTTTTCGGAATGATATTACTTAAGGTAAATAACGTGATAAAAGTTGATGGTTTAATTGTATTAAATAATCTTTACCAAACGGGCCATTTTCAAGATCTCGTGACAGAAATTCAGGTAAATCTTTATCATACTCATCACTGAAAAATGCAATACCACAAGCAATAGAAGCAACACTATCAGTATCTCCTCCCAACATGATTGCTCTATCTAATACTTCTGAAAGGGAGCCCGATTGAGATAAAACGGTTAATACAGCATCAATAGTATCAATGGCATCACATTCCGTTCGATCGACTTTATCTTCAATAAAGAACTCATTGGTCTGTAAACAGACATACTCAAATAAACCCTGTTTACTACCTAGTTTGTTAACGAAATAATAAACAGCTAACGCCACGGCTTGAGAGGCTATTATCCCTTCGTGAGTGTTGTGTGTAACAGTCGCTTGAATGCGCGCTTTTTCCAGCATCTCGGTTTTATCTTTTATTAAACCCAATGGTACCGAACGCATGGCAGAACCATTACGCACACTATCAGCATAGATAGTGTCAATAAATTCATCGGCAGTCTTTGTCTTTAATAAAAAGTGATAGAAGTTATCTGAGTATGTTTGCCTAGGGTCTCGTTTAAATACTTTTAAAAAATACTCTGCAACTAACAGTTCGCTCCACGTGTTTTGTACGTTAAGCATTAGCTCACAAATGGCGAGCGTCATTTGAGTGTCATCGGTATAAGAACCTGCTGGCCGTTTATCTAACCAGGGCTGATGATATTGTGTAAGACAATGTTTTTCTTCAATATAATCTGTTTCAGTAAATTCAAATCCGGCACCATAAGCATCGGCCATTGCAATAACTAATAACATCTTTTCCTTCCTTGGCCTCTCATCGTATATCCCTTGTATTCAAAAACCAGTATTGTTGGAAGACTATATGATTAGCCGTAAAACAGGAATTTACGGTTAATCATTTTCAAAAAAATTGTTTAACAAACAAAATATTCGGGGACTATAGGCAAAATTGTGGTGCATCAATAATAAAACTTATAAGTGATACACTTATATCATGAATAATAACAACAGCATAAGAGTTAGTCGCGACTTGTTAGCTACATCAAATTTCAAATAAATTACCATTTTATTTGAATAAAATTTTCCTATTTAATTTTGGTAAATAATGTCTGTAATAGCATTTTTCATCACTATTATCAGCATTACCTCGATCAACAGTACCTTCATTAAGAATACTTCATCAGCTTACCTTGATCAAAAATACCCTTTAACATCATTGGTTGGCTCATTTCATTATGGCCTAATCTATTAGTTTATTTTGTGTAGCACTTGGTGGCATATAAATTAAAAGTTAATGAATATTCAGGCATTTTATAAAGTATTAGAGCATACCTCTTAAGAGAAGGAAAAAATTAATATCAATTTTACTCAGTAAATAGCATATATCTATATCAATGATATTAAAGACACTTTAACTCATGTATATTAATTGTCATATTTTCATGAAATTGGTTAAGGCATTTTTATTTTACAAATCTAGGCTCGGTTACTTAGGTTTTCATTATTATTTATTCTTTATTCTTTATTATTTATTATTAGTAAAAGGATCCGCTGTGTTTGCAGATATTAATGTAAAGGTCATTATTGGATTATTTTGTTTATCTATAGTTGCAATTTTATCCCACCGATTAGGCATTGTTGATACCAAGTATCCTCTATTAATTAAAAGCAACGATTCTGTAAAACTACTGTTGAAAAGTGCGCATGTCGATTCACATTTTATAGATAATGCGGGAGTATCTTTACAGTGTAAGTTAACCAATCAAGATGGATATGAGTTTTGTGGTGTAGGGATACCATTGACCGATGGCATAAGAAATAATGGTCTAGATTTGAGTGTATACAACCGAATGTCAGTTTCAATAAAATATACCGCACCCGTTGATAATGCCAAATTAAAAATTTCATTTAGAAATTTTAACGACAAGTACTCCAATTTAAAAGACTCGGTGTCATTAAAATTTAATAGTATTTCATATAATCCCAATAGGCATAAACTTCCTGTCGACATTCCTTTCGACGCTCTTCAAGTTGATAATTGGTGGGTTGAACAATACAAAATTGGCTTCACCAATAGCCAAGTTGAATTAACCAATGTTTCTTATTTAGAGATATTAACTGACAGTATGAATGTTATTGGTGATTATAATATTGAAATCCAACGTATCGATTTATATGGAAAATTAATCTCAGAAGCGAACTTACTCAAATTAATTTTATTAATCTGGTTAATCACGATCATCTTTTTGGTCACGCTACAACGTAATATTTTACAACGAATATCGATTACCGATTCATTAACTGGGTTATATAATCGTCAAGGTATCAGTGCCTGGACCAATAAAAAAATATTCATGGGGATGGCTAGACAATGTTTTCATATGTTCTATTTGGATCTAGATGATTTTAAAAAAGTCAATGATACCTATGGCCACCAAGTAGGGGATCAGTTATTAATTAGTTTTTCACATTATGTACAAAATTATTTAGATTCAATCGAAGGTATTCAATTTACCTTTGCAAGATTATCAGGTGATGAATTTGCATTAGTGGTTATAGGTTTAAAAGATCATCAAATAAAAACTTTTGCTAAAAATTTACTTGGGGTTTGGGATGCTCCAATTGCGCTCGAAGAACATGAAACTTACGCCCGTGCTAGTTTGGGTATTGCTAAATTAAGTGCAGATGTAAAAACATTTGACGGTTTATTAGCAAGGGCCGATTCAGCAATGTATTACGCAAAAAAAGAAGGTAAGAATTGTTTCAAAGTCTTTAACGAAACAGTTTCACAAGATATATTTTTCCGTAAACAAACTGCTGAAAAAATTAAAAATGCCATTATCCACGACCAATTTCATTTAAATTTTATGCCTATATTGGATGCTAAAAGCTTAAAAGTAGTCAGTGTCGAAGTATTAATTCGGGCTAATACGCATGAATTATTAGGGATTGGCCCCGATGTTTTTATCCCTATAGCAGAAGAATATAACCTAATTAAAAGCATCGATTTATGGGTTATTGAGACAACGTTTAAAAAAATAACAAAAGAATCCACGTTTTTACAATCACATCCTTTAGTATTTTGTATCAATATCTCATCTGTAGAGTTACATAATCCAATTTTTGTACAACAACTTACTGAGCTAATGTCGTTATACCAAATAGATCCAACAACAATTGAACTTGAAATAACTGAAACTTGTTTGGTTGAAGCGGATCTAATGAGTGTCTCAACACTAGAGGAGATACACAATCTAGGTATTCATCTCACATTGGACGATTTTGGAACAGGGTATACGGCATTTTCACAATTGATTAACTACCCTGTAAGTTGTTTAAAAATAGATAAAACGTTTATTGATAACCTAAATTCAGCGGATAAAACAACATCAACTATGATCAAAGCGATTCTTTCAATTGCAGAGTCATATCAATTAAAGACAGTCGGAGAGGGGATTGAAACCTATCAACAATACGCTTTCCTATTAGAGCAGGGCTGCGATATGCTTCAGGGATATTTATTCAGTAAGCCTCTGCTTTGGAAGGATTTAAGGGATATTTTAAGCGATTCTAATCAACAACCGTTTATCCCTAAAAAAATAGAGTGGCAGAATAGTAAATAATAAATAGTAAAATGCATTTCTTATGTAACTAATTAAGCTAACTAGAATAGTACTCTAAACAAAATAAGCCTTTTAAGATCAAGTTTTTGTTAATGTCATGTTTAATTCTGTTTAAATTACAATAAAGTAACCAAGTTATTATGCGAATCTAGAAATAGCGCCATAGCAATATAAAGTAACATGTTTTTTTATCATAACAAGTATTGAGCGTGGTCGTTATATTGACTACAATTGCGCAGTTTTATTTTTTCTTATCAAAGGTCTTATATAATGAACGACACTAAATCTTTACCCGCTTTACCAGATCGCCTATCAGTTGATCCTCGCAGTCCACATCATGTAGCTGAAATTTTTGAACATGAAATCGGTATCAAACTTAATGGTAAACAACGTTTCGATGTTGAAGAATACTGCATTAGCGAAGGATGGGTAAAAGTACCTGCACATAAAGCATTAGACCGTCGTGGACACCCACTAATGAAAACAGTAAAAGGCACAGTTGAAGCTTTTTATGGTTAAAATGCTGAAATTAAAAGTGTAGCTAAATGTTTAGCTAAATGATTTTTTGTTAGCCTACTATTAATCAATGAATAGGCGGCTTTCGATAAAAATCGTTTGGGCGTTTAAACTTCAAATTACCTTTTTGTAATACTTACTGTGCAAAAAGGTAATCTTCATCTGTAGTTAAATCTTTTCTGTATGTTTTTTAGAAAGACCAAAAATTGAATATAAGTTTATTTTTATGTTTAAGTTACATCTTTCTACACAACAGCACAGCGTTCATA
The DNA here is from genome assembly GCF_011378715.1 of Psychromonas sp. SA13A. Taxonomy (GTDB): domain Bacteria; phylum Pseudomonadota; class Gammaproteobacteria; order Enterobacterales; family Psychromonadaceae; genus Psychromonas. The sequence goes on from NZ_WTKU01000002.1 coordinate 309,313, forward strand.
TCTGTATAATTCTTTTGTTCACTGATTAATAAAGCTACTTACCTACAAGCTATACCACTATAAGCAAGTAAGATAAGCATAGAAGCAATAGTGTTTTTACTAATTACTAATTACTAATTATTGATTCTCTTAACCGCTTTTTTAGATACTTTCAGTTACTCTCTTAAATGCTCTGGTAAATAAACATCTAAATAGAAATTTATGAAATCACTCTCTTTATCTCAAGCTAAAAAACTATCATTACTTTCTCAAGGTTTACTTTCAAAAGTTTCAAAGACGGGTAATAAGCTAGATAAAACATTAGCTGTGTTTAATAAGCTTGGTTATGTGCAAATAGATACAATTTCAGTGGTGCAACGCGCACATCACCACACGCTTTTTAGCCGCAATTCTCATTACAACATCGATCATTTAGATCAACTGGTGGCAAATAAAGAAGTATTTGAATACTGGTCGCATGCAGCAGCCTATTTACCCATGCAAAATTATCGATTTACTTTGCTACGAAAAGCAGCCCTAAAACGAGGTGAACAAAAACACTGGTTCACCAAAGATAAAAAAATGATGAGTCATGTCCTTACGCGAATAGAGAGCGAAGGACCATTGATGGCGAAAGACTTTGCATCGCAAAATATTAAAAGTAATGGCTGGGGAGCAAAGCCAACAAAACAAGCGTTAGAAATGTTATTTATGCAGGGGGATTTAATGATCACCGAGCGTAAAAATTTTCATAAGGTGTACGATTTAACATCGCGAGTGCTCCCTAATACAATAAATACTTCAATCCCAACCAATGAAGAACATGGGCAGTTTTTAGTCTTAAATTATCTAAAAGCACATGGATTTGGCACATTAAGTGAAATAACTTACTTACTAAAAAATAGTAAAGCACAAATAACCCAAGCACTTAATGAGTTAGTAGAGTCGAAGGCAATAGAGCGTATACTTATTAATAAAACACCTTTTTTTACATGTGATAGTGCTTTAAATTTACTCAATGATAGGCTCAATAAAAAGCAGGCTAAGATTATTTCTCCGTTCGATAATCTACTCATACAACGAAAAAGAGCCCGTACTATTTTTGAATTTGATTATTTATTAGAGTGCTATGTACCAGAGGCTAAACGTCAATTTGGTTATTTTTGTTTGCCTATTATATGGGATGGAAATTTAGTTGCTCGCGCCGATTGTAAAGTAGATAAAACAGAAAATGTACTCAACGTTAACCATTTACATTTAGAACCTAAATTAAAAAACCAAGAAGCCTTTTTTGAAGCACTTGATATAGAACTAATCAGTTTTGCTAAATTTAATGGATGCCAGAGGTATGTCATCAACAAAGTATCGAATACACCATAAATGAGACTCAAAGGTTAATTGCCGTAGCTTTTTTAAAACAGTATCAACCAAAGAAATCGAATCTGTGTACAGAATTTAATGGCTATTTATTAATTTTATGATGAAATTACGAACTGGTTAAGGTAATCAAATCTTGTGTCGAATCTCCAACTGGTGAAAGCATCAGAAATGAGTATTAATTAAAATATAAATTAACAAATCAAGAAGCTTGTGAATGGGTACTCTTATTGTCTCGAGAGTGTTAAAAAGCGCAACCTTTAAAAGAGGGACGAAGGCGGTGATTAATATTAAATATAATTATAAAAATAATTTAACTGCTAACGAGCAAACCTTTTAATGTGGCTACGGTGAATTCATTACTGGTGTAACATTAGTTGGTGAAATAGTTGTTATTTACTAATAACTAAAAACTAAAAGTTCAATTTCATAACACGCCTAAAGGCTACTCAATATTATATATTGGAGCAATGCATAAATGATTAATACTATCGATTACCATCATATTTTTTCTGAAATTGCATCTGAATTCAAAGAGGTTGATGACCTTGGTGCGATCGCAAACTATATACCTGAATTAGGTAAGGTCGATCCAACTAAGTTGGGAGTTCACCTTACTACTGTTGATAACCAACACTATGCATTTGGTGATGCTGACGAACCATTTTCAATTCAAAGTGTGGCAAAAGTATTATCACTGACATTAGCCTTGAAAATTATGGGCGGAGATCTTTGGAATCGAGTGGGTGTTGAACCGTCGGGTTCACCTTTTAATTCTTTGGTGCAGCTAGAATATGAAAAGGGCATCCCGCGAAATCCATTCATCAATGCTGGCGCGATTGTTATTTGTGATATTTTGGTTACTTGTTTGGATGACCCAAAGAATGACTTACTTGCGTTTATTCGAAAAATATCAGGTATTGATAGTATTAACTATTCTTCAAAAGTAGCAGAGTCAGAGAAAAAATGCGGTTATCGTAATTATGCACTAGTCAATTTAATGAAAGATTTCGGTAATATTCATAACGACGTAGATATTGTTTTAGACCTCTATTTCTACCTTTGCTCAATCGAAATGACCTGTAAAGAATTGACTAACGCTTTTATGTTCCTTGCTTCTGGTGGTATGAATCCTATTATAAATGAAAGGGTTATTAGCCTTACGAGAACAAAACGGATAAATTCAGTGATGTTGACGTGCGGATTTTATGACGAAGCTGGTGAGTTCGCTTTTAGAGTCGGTTTACCTGGTAAAAGTGGTGTCGGTGGTGGCATTGTAGCCATACACCCTGGTAAATTTTGTATTGCAGTATGGAGCCCAAAGTTAAATGCCAAAGGTAATTCTTATAAAGGAATGAAAGTGCTTGAAGCACTCACTACCAAAACAAAATGCTCTATATTTTAATTTGGGTTAGTAATGAAGACTGCTATTTTAAAACAATTGCTAACAATAATAAAAATTCTGTAAATATTAGCCGTTATATGAAATTTAAATTGCACGTTCAGGCGTTCAGAAAACTTAATTAAAAGAAAGTTAATGTGATACTGGATCTCACGGTGGAGAAATTTAACCAAACAGTGAATGAAAATAGAATAACTGATTGAATCTAAAATAAATATAAATTATGGTCAGTTGTTATTTGAATCTATGAATCATATGCTCAGCTTGCACAAAACACCACAAAAATAGACACCACCAACGTTGACGAAACCATTATCACAAAGTGTATAAGACCATACATCATAAGCTTTTTTTCTGTGACATTTTGAATAGTTTGATGACGAGTTATTATGGCGAGCCTGTTTGAATTTTACTCACAATCTACCTTATTGTATTTATACTCAATAGGGAAAGTCTGACCTTCTACAGCTTCCTTTATGCTTTTATCAATACGTAAAATATTGTTTTCAAAATCATCGACTAAACGATACCGCATTTCAGTAATTGAGTTTTCACCTAAAATGTATATTTCCTCTTGGCTAGTTTCTCCCCCATCTGCAATAGTAAGTGTGGAGATCGCGTTTACAGTATCTCCTCCAAGACTATTCAGTACTCCTTCAACAACACCTTCATATCCAACGCTGTATTCTGCTGATTGAGAATAACCTGATTTTATACCGGTTACTTTTGTGCCGTAAATATCTAATTTCAATTCACGAGTTTCAGTAACACCTTCTTCACTTCCCTTGTATCGGTAACAAGAGATATTACCAAAATCAAATGCTTCGTTAGGAATCTCATTTACTATAGAAAATATAAAAAGTTCACCTGTTTTTTTTACCTGAACACCGTAACGAGAGGTTTCAGCTGTTGAGATTAAATTAGCTACGGTCAGATCGTCGGTTTCTTTATAAAACCGACCTCCTGAGCCAAAACAAACTCGTGCTTCTGTTGTGTCACACGCTTCGATACTTGAATAATTTCTAATCTCTTCTGGAAGAGCGATATCATCCCAGTTGTTAACAAGCCCCTGTACTGAAGTTTCTGTTGTGGTCTCTACTACAACTTCCGCTTTTTTCGGATTAGAAGTGAAATAGTTGTAACCAAAAAGTCCGGCTAGAACGAATAAAACAATAATAAAAATATTTTTCATAATGGATGAATTACAACAGCTTGAACCAAAAGTGATTGAATTATGAATGTTTTATTCTAAAGTGCAACTTGGTAGATATTTATAACGAGTTATTATGGGTAGTCTGTTTAAATTTATATCGGATCTTGTGGGTAATAATTCTTTAATGTCGCCATTATTTTATTGTATAACTCAACACTGTTTTGCACCACTTGGCGTAAATTCTTTATGATAGATGGATTTACTGTAAATAATGTGAGGTGTTCATATTTAGCTAATACATAAATAGGGCTTTTTTGAGTTCACAAACTACAGCGATTTTTTGTTCTGGATAGCGTTGTTGAGATCCATTGTCCACTCATGTAATGCTTGAGGTTTATGTTTAATGCTTGAGGTTTATGTTTAATGATGGAGTAATTATATATCTCAGTATGATTGTGATGTTCGCATATATAATGCTTTTTATTAGCGCAATCTATTCCGATTAAAACAGCAATATTATCAATATTATCAATATTATACTCTTTCATTTTGAAGCTCCTCCATGTAAAGTAAATGTTGAAATGTGCTTAAGGCTCGTTTCTCGCAGGTATTATAGATAGTCGTTGTAGGCATCCCTGATTATCCGTATTGAAGCTAGTTGCTCTGTTGGTTCTCGATCGTCTTGTTGTTAAAAACATTATAAATGTTTGGCCTTCAATATTCGTAACCAACAGAGGCATATTCCGCTTAATGCAGCGATATTTTAAAAGGAGTTTAAATTGATTCGATGTACACTTGCGACTATTTTATTTAGTTTGTTATTAATTTCTTGTGGTAGTGATGATAAACAAGATGACTCTGTTGTAAATGAGTTGTTGGGAACATGGAAGACTGGATGCCTCGATGATAGTGATGAGTACACTATCACTACATTGGAAGTTAAAGAGAAAACAATTAATTCACAATTTACTTCATATTCGACTAGCTCATGTGAGAATGTACTTACTTCCACGCCTTTAGAGTCAACATATACCTTAGGTGAGGAAGCTACCACCATATTAGGAAATGAAATCAGGAATATCGATATCATGCTACAAAATGGTGACGTAGTTATAGACATTTTTAAGATTGAGCAAGGTTACTTATATTTTGGTGAAGCTCGTGACGATATTTTAAGAGCAGATACCATTGATTTTACGTCTTGGTTCGAAAAACAATATTAAACGATACAACTAGTTAATGTGAAAGTAGATCATTAGTCATTTAATAATATCCGACAGCAATAAGGTTGATGAAGTGTATTAATAATTTTTTCATTCAAAAAAATTAAGTAACTGCAGTAAGTGAATGTTTAGAATATATTACAATTCAAAAGTAAAACTTAATGCTAAGAGTTTAATATTAAGATTTATCTGGTTGAGGAAAATATTCAAAAACGTTACTCGGATACAGATGATTAATTAGGTTTGGGCAAGCGAGGTTTATTCTGGTCAGGGTGTAATACAATTTGTATTACACCCTTTGGACTTTACTTTTAAATCGTTAATTTAAGCACTCTACTTATCACTAGAAACGATATTCAACACCGATACTAGCCTGCTTAAAGTCTGTTTCTGTATCGGAACCGTTAGATACATTATCCAAATTAATTTCTGCATCATACCAAGTGTACTCGGCATTAATTAAAAAACGCTCTGTTACTTTAAACGCTACACCGGCACCAGCAAACACACCTTCATCATCTTTATTGCCAGAAAATCCGACCACGTCATAATCTGTGGAATACCATAACTGACCACCTTTAGCATACAACTCTACTCGATCAGCAATAGGTAATATCAACTTTAATCCTGCGGTATAACCATCTGTTTCAGCGCTAGATAAATTGTTGCCGTAACTACCAAAATCAATATAGCTACCTTCTAGAGCTAAGTAGTTGTTGAAGCGATAACCGATTATGCCTTGGAGAACATCATTGTCGTCGTCAAAGTCATCTTCGCCATCTACTTTTAGGTAACCATAATTACCGCCGACATAAACGCCATTTTCTGCAACGTCTTTCTTGAAGTCATCAGCGTGAGAAAAAGTACTAACAGAGGCTAACGAAATAAGTCCAGCTAAAGTAAGAATCGTATTTTTCATAAGGTACTCCTAGTTAATTACGTGAATTCATTTAACTAGTTACAAAATGGATGCCAACCTTATAAAAGTAACAAAGAGCTGTTTATCTGATTTTTAGATTTAATTTAATATCAATGGGTTAGGTTTATTTTTTTGTGAGTAAATGTTGGAAAACAATATATATGCATTACTTTTTTTATCCGCTAAATAAGACTGTGATAACGTAAAACTGCAATTTTTTCTGATTAAATTGTAATATTTTCAAAGGGTAAGCGGGGGCAGAGTAAACTTAATTTTATTACCTTATGCTTTAAAAGGGCATCCACATTTTCTTTGGATGCATACTTTACCCGTTAGTTTTCTATTTGGCCTTTAAATGCGTCGTTGCCGATTACCATGCCTTTATTGGGAGAACTAATCAAAAATATCGAGTTGACTAATACGTTAATGCACGGGCTACGTTGGCAAATTTCTATTTGTAAGTAGTATTGGTCATTTATTAAAAAATAATTTGTGAGTCGTTTGATATTACAGAGTTACCCAAATTTATTATAAAAAAACATAAATTAGAGATGTAATAATCCCTTGCCAATGATATATCGTGTTTATTCGTATAAGAATATTTAGGCTTATATTAAAGTGATTATTTCTAAAGACCCCCTCCTTTTGTGTGAAAAATATACAATTTTGGGTGTATCTAAAATGTAAAATTACTCTATAGTTTTTATCTGAGTACATTATTTAGTATTTTTACTAAGATAATTTAAAAAAACTACAGATATTTTTTAATTACGAGACTAAATTATTTAGTTATGAATGTTCTCACTAGTCTACCGTATTTAAGTATATTTAATTGTAAATAGCGTAAGAAAAATAACAGAATTTCATTTAGATTCTACAGAATCGATAAAGGTAGCAAAACTTATATATCAGGATCCAGACTAAAAAAGGACTCTTGCAATGACAAACAGTAAAACCGTAAGCAGTAAATTAACCTACTCTGGATCACCTCGTCATTTGCTAGTATTTTTGGATGGCACTTGGAATGATGAAAACGGTAAAGCTAATGATGGGGTGACTACAACCATTTACAAACTTTTTCGCGCTCTGGAAGGGGACCTTACAGAAACCAATATTCCGCATACTATAAAGCATGAGAAACATATTGCCTTATATTTTCGTGGTATCGGAAATGACGATGATAACAGTATGATTGGTTCATGGTTCTTTGGGGCTTTTGGAGGTAGTGAAAAAAGAATTCGAGATCACGCCTTTGTAAGTATTATTGAGCATTATCGGGCTGGTGATAAAATCAGTATTTTTGGCTTTAGTCGTGGTTCTGCAACCGCTCGGCTATTAGCTAGTAACTTGGAAAAAAAAGGTATTCCGGCATCGGTCAGAGTACATAGCAAAAACCAAAAAAATTCCTCAACGGGAGTTACTGAAGCAGTCTATAAAGAGTATTCTAATTTAAGTAAGAAAAAGGAAGATAAAGTACAAGTTCAATTTCTTGGTATTCTAGATACTGTTGGAGCATTTGGTATACCGATTGATTTTGGTTTTGGTTCTCAGAAAATCAACTTGTTCAAGGATCTAACAGTATCTCAAAATGTAAAGCAAGTAGTTCATTGTGTAAGTATTGACGAAAGTAGAGAACCTTTTATTCCTACACTGTGTAATAGGGCAACTAATGTTGATGAGCTATGGTTTGCAGGGGTACATGCTGATATTGGAGGAGGTTACCTACAATCTAACCTTAGTAGAATTCCCCTAAACTATATGGTTTCAAAATTAACTGAAGTCTTTACAGACGACCCCATTGAGTTCAACGAATTACGCTTAATGAAACTTATTGAATATGATTTAGATGATGAATTTCACCTTCATCATCATGGTGATGGTTTTATAAAAGCTAGAAGAGCTATAATTGTCCTGTCTAATGGTGAAGAATCAAAATTCCCCCCCAAAATTCATGTCTCCGTTTTAAAGATAATGGAATCCAAAAAATTATATTTAGCTACCCCTTTTGACAGTTTTACCACAATAGAAAGAATTCAATACTTTCCTAAATCAGTTAATGGGCTACTCGGTAAATATAAAATTATAGAAGAATAAATATTTTATAGTGAGGTAGGGAAGTCCGTATATCATCAGAAAATAAAATACTATAGAGCAAAACTAAAAAAACACCTACTTATATTCAGCTGGCCGCTTTTTCTACCAATTCAAGTTATGCACTTATAATCTGAATCCAAGTTAAATAAAAATAAAAATAAAAATTTATAAAGTTATTTAAGTTATGGAAATTTGACGGAACTTAATTCTACTTATATGTAACTATTAAAAACTGAAATAAACGGTAAATAATGCCTCTTTTAGTATTAAGTATAAACCTTTAGATCGAGGATATAACTCATGGAAAAATATTGCTCTGATTACACCTTACATGTGAAGTGTGTTTTATAATTACAATTCGGGCTGAAAATGAAAAATATTACAGCCTCGTTAGCTTTAATAGAAAAGAGGAGATTATCAATGAAATTTATTCGGTTGTTACTGCTGATTTATTTAGCTAGTTTATCTTTTTTTGCTTCGTCTGGTGATATAGAAATGCCAGCACCAGACAATCCGTTCCCTGTACCAGCACCACCGATGCCTGTACCAGACAATCCGATGCCTGTATCAGCACCAGACAAGTCTAAGAATGAGCTAATACCTTATCCTGATAATCCACATTCGGTTACATTTGATTTGGAAAAAAAGGCGAAAAAATTGAAGTAATATAAAAATGAAGCCGATTTTACAAACGGTGAAATGAATTAAATTAAGAAATTTGGTGGGCTAGAGCTTAATCGCGAAGTCCAATTTTGCAAAAAGGATTATTTACAATGTCTATTAAAGTATTTGGAATTGAGGTAGAGCGTAGAACTGACATATTGGCGCTAGCGGCTTTCATTATTTCTATAGGTAGCATTGTATCCCAAACAGTAAACCTTATAAAAGGGCCTGAAGTAATACTTGATATCCCAAAGCAAATATTATTTATGTCTGAAAAATATCCTGACGGTATAGAGTATCTAAGGTTATCTGCTAACTTAGTTTACTTGAATAAAGGCAGTCCGGGATATGACGATATAACAAAACATGAAGAAGCTTCTGTAAAAGTTGGTGACACAACTTTTACACTGGTTGCACAAGAATATATTTACTCTACCTATGAAAATGGGGAGTTTCGTGTGAAAAAGCTATCGGATGCTTATCCTGTCCAAGTTAAATCTGGTACTGTAGTTTCACACGAAACATACTTTGCGCCATGGCCGAGTGGAGCAAAGAATGAATCTCAGAATTACATTTCATTTGACACCTTTCTATCTTTGCTAAAGCCTCAGGAATATGTAGTTGTCACTATCAAATCCTCCACGTATGAAGGTGAAATGCTAGAAACAAAGTGTAAGATTAAAATTTCTCAGTTCCTACATCATTTGGAATCCAAAAAATGGTCTGCACCAGTTTGCTTAAAAGCTAACTAGGCCATCAAGTCATATTCGTAACCGTTGCTTACGTTTTGCTAGAGTATAATAGCCAACATCACTCACCACTTGTGGCTGTGATGGGCTGTAGAGTTTCTACCATAAGAACGTTTATCACTTTTTTCATTTATGAGTCATTGTACAAAAAACACCTAGATTGAGCTGATCGTCTGTGATCTAATAGTTATTATTCGTTTAGAGATAAACATGATGAGTAAATTCATTCCGATTGATTTTACACAGCAAATTATCCCCGGTACTTTTGAATACGCACTTTCTCATATCGTCGACAAACACCTTGATTTAAGTACTTTTGATAAATGGTACAGCAACGATAAAAATGGCGCGGCTGCTTATCCTCCTTCAGTCATGCTTAAAATAATCTTGTTTGGTTATTCACGAGGCTTGGTCAGCAGTCGTCGCATTGCAAATGCTTGTGAAACCAATATTACCTTTATGAGTTTATCGGGTGACGTACAACCTCATTACACTTCAATTGCCAGTTTTGTCGCTAAAATGAAAGACCAAATTGAACCACTTTTTACTCAAGTATTAATGATATGCGACCGTGAAGGTTTGATAGGCCGTAATATGTTTGCGATTGATGGATGTAAAATTCGTTCGAACGCTAGTAAAGAGTGGAGTGGCACATTTGATGAACTTGAGCGTAAACAAGCGAAGTTGCGCAGAGCAAGTCAGCGCATACTTGCCCGCCATCAAGCACAAGATAGTTTGAGTGAAGATGAAATTACCCATGATTTAAAACAACAGGCTAAACTTGATAAAAGCGCGGATAAAATTAAAGAATTTTTGGCGACCAATGAAGAGAAGTTAGGTAGTCAGAGAAAGCCTGTGAAAAGTAATATCACTGATCCAGACAGTGCCAAGATGACCACGAGTAAAGGTACGATTCAAGGCTACAATGGCATTGCGATTAACGATGATAAACATCAAATCATTTTACAAGCCCAAACATGGGGAAGTGTGGGAGAGCAACAAACCTTAAAACCCGCTATCGAAGACTTGAAAAAAACAACTGACTGAACTCGGTACACCTGAAGCCTTGTGTGAAGCCAAATTTACCGCAGACAGCGGTTTTCATAGTGAAGTCAATCTTGAGTTTATGGCTACAACGGGGCTTGATGCTTACATTGCAGACACTGCATTTAGAAGTCGTAATCCATTATTTAAAGAGAGCGAAACCTATCATACAGAGCAAGAAAAACGACGATTGAAACGCAGTAAAGGCCGAGCGAGATTGTTCAATAGCAAAGACTTTTACTTTGATAAAAAGAAAAATGAATGCCATTGTCCTGCGGGTAAAGAAATGTGGTTAAGTGTTAAAAACATTGAAACCGCCGGTCGGCAATACGTTCGTTTCTCTGGTTATTTGAAGGATTGCCGTGTTTGTCCATTGCAAAAGCAATGCATGCGAAAAGTGCCCACTAAACAAGGTCGGCAAGTTCAATTTGAAACAGGTAAAACAACGAAGCACATTTCTTATACCGATAGAATGCGAGTGAAAATAGACAGTAGCCCAGGCAGGCGTGAATATAGCAAACGACTCGGTGCTATTGAACCTGTATTTGGTAATATCACAGTGAATAAAGGCATGAATAAATTCACACTGCGCGGCCAAGAGAAAGTGAATACCCAGTGGCAGATGTACTGCCTTGTTCATAATATAGAGAAGTTAAGGAATAGTTTACATTAAGCCAAGGGCAAAGGCCTTTAGCCTCAATAATACAGCCTAATTAACCTCATAAACACTCTTACAACTCAATTTAATCAATCATTTATTGAAAAGTGAATAATCTATTTGAATCTCAAGTAAATGTGAATTAATGTAATTTTTATTTTAAATAATCAGGCTGAAAATGAGAAATTCTACAGCCTCGTTAGGTATCACATTAATAGGGCACTAGGGACTTTCATTATGACAAGCATTTGGCGTTTAAATATAAAAACCGCTGCAAAGAAAGGTATTGACCCTAGGCGATTTTGCTTAGACAAAAACATTCTTGGTATAGGCTGGCAAGTAAATCAGACTGGTACTGTTGAATGGGAAGATTACATAGCCGAGGCTCGTCCTAAATATAAAAATAGAGGTCGTAGTTTTTCAGTTGCAATCAATGCAATTAAAAACCGTATGGAAATTGGAGATCTTTGCTGGACTCGTGATCATGATGGGACATACTATTTGGGGAAAATAACTAGTGATTGGAGATATGAAAATACTCCAGAAAATTCTGATGCAGATGTAGTTAACATACGAAATTGCGAATGGCATAAGGTTGGAACTGTTGACGTAGTTCCAGGAAAGGTTGTAAACAGTTATATATCTGGCAGTACCGTTCAGAAAGTTAATGGAAAAAATATTCGTCGTTACTCTCAGTTTTTGGCAAACAAAAAAATGGAAGGAAAAGGCTATGAGCTAGAAAAGTCTACTGACAATTTCCTTAGCCTACTTTCTAGTGACGATTGTGAAGATCTTGTCGCTCTTTATATGCAAAAAATTCATGGTTATATGGCAATTCCTAGCTCTTGTAAGTCTGATACCGCTGCTTATGAATATGTAATGAAACATCCTGACACAGGTAAAAAGGCGGTTGCTCAGGTTAAGCATGGTAATATTAATTTGAACCGAAATAATTATAAAAATCTTGATACGGAGGTTTTTCTGCTTACTACAGGGGGTATTTATACAGGAGCAGAGTCACATAGTATTTGTTGCCTTGATCCCAATGTGATTTTACAGTTTGCTAAAGATAATTATAAATTGATGTCAGATAGGGTTCAAAATTGGATAAGATTTGATGCTGGCTTACATACCTAACAACAATTAAACAAGGACTAAAAACAGCGGGCTATCTCGCTCCGCTCGTATTTTAGCTCACAATTTTTAGTCTGTTAATATGGGCGTTATGAAGCAATTAATCACATTTGTGTATCCGCTAAGAAGAAAAAAATGAAAATAAAAAGACGTTCTCCATTACCCTCGTTACATAACATGTTTGTAGAGAGAGAAGAGTGTCCCTTAGACGGGAGTTTCAGTTACTCTTTTTTCCATGGCCAAACACCATATCGACACCTTGTTTTAAACTCTGAAATAGCATTAAAACTTGCTGCATATCATTTAATTGAGAAAGATTTAAATTCGGCTTACGCTAGCATTAAGTGCCTTATGGAATTGCAAGAAAAAGCATCAATAGACGATCTTAGAGGGATAGGTAATCATGAAAACACTCAATTTGTAATAGCTAAGTCTCTTCATCAAGCCGCTATAGTTACATATGGAAAATGCTTTGCTAGTTCTACTGGAGGCAAAGCTAAATCTTCAAAGAAAAAGTCTCGTGGTGTAAAACTTGATAAAAAGATAATTAGTGATTTTCCACTTGAACAAATCGAAATTCATAATTTTTTAATTGAAACTAGGAATGAATATGTTGCACATGGAGGGGCAACTAATTTAGAGCAGTCATTGTCTTTTGTACTGGTTTCGCCTCAGAATACTATTATTTCTGATGTACATTGCCTTGAAGCTCATTCTGGCGGTGTTGACTATGATCAATATAAAATAATTTTAGACTTAATTACAAGTGTCAAAAAAGTTTTAAGGGTCATGCAAAACAAAAAAAATGAATTGATAATCAAAAGTCACCTAACTCAGATGACAGCTGAAGAAATAAGTGCAGAATCAATATTTACATCAACATTATCCATTGGTTAGCTTCATAATCGGGTAGCCGGAGGTATCTAACCTCCAGCCCCTACACCACCCTGTATGCGGCTCCGGACAGGGCGGTTCAACTATGATGAATTAGTGAATATTAATCCACAAATCCTTTACTGATATCAAACCTTGTCTGGCTAAAAATGCATTACTGATCACTATATTTATCCCTTTGCTTTTCGAACTACATCCTGAAATTGATTACAGTAATAAAAACTTTAAGCTTCCACCATCTGTTAAAGGGATTTTCTTTTCATTACATTATGAATTTCCACCTTCCCAAATTAGGGGGATGGCGAAGAAGAGAATGGTGGAGAATTAATCAAAAATATCGAGTGGAATAATACGTCATTGAATATAGTTCTGAGTAATCAAAATATTAAATCATTTTTAACTGTGTAATCACCATATGAGTTGTATAACAATGTATTAAAAATACAATGAAAACAGTAGGTTGTGTTCCACATGTCTACATATTTTAACTCTCTATTTTTGTCAGATCAATACATCAGGAGGTTTAACAGAGCAGTCGATAAATCTTTTGAAAAATAGAAGGGTAGTTAGATTAATATTTTTATGAATGGAATATCGTTAAAATTAATATGCCCGTTATTTTAATAAAAACCCTTAATCAACTATAAAATTAATTCTGGCTAAGAGCTTAGTCTTGTTAGGAAAAGAAATTATTACTATGTGTAAAAATATTGGGGTGTAAATATGACTTTTATTATCCAGAAAATCTATTTATTTAGTTAGTTAAAAAATTTAATTTGTTTTTAAAATAGTAAAATTAATTAATCGCAAGCCAAGTGTAATGAATAAAAAAGATTCTAACAATTTCAAATTATACAGCCAGTTAACCGTTAATGTGAAAGTTAATCATTGGTTTTTTAAAAATATCCACATCAATAGGTTGATGAAGTTTATCAATTATTTTTTATTAAAAAATAATTAAATACACTGCAATAAGTTAATGTTGTAGAAGATATTAGAATTCAAACATTAATCCATATGGCATAGAGATTAGTATTAAGATTAATTTTCTAATAAAAAATATTCGAATAATATTAAAACTATAAAGCTAGTTAATGTGATAGTTGATCATTAGATTACTTAAAAGTACCCGCATCAATAAGGTGTGATGAAGTGTGTTAATAAATATTTTATCCATGAACAAACCGATTAAGAAACTGAAGTAAGTTTATGTCAAAAGTAAAACTTCATGACTTAGTTTAGTGTTCAGATTAATCTGGTATAGGTAAGCCAGGTTAAATTAAAGTATGCACGAATTTAGTATTTAGAATAATTCGAGTATGTTAGGGAAATATCACAACACCTATAAGGGATCTCATGCTTAATTTACATAGTCATAAGCTTGAAAAGCACAAAAAACATAAAGGATAACAGTATGTTATACATTTTATGTTAAATATAATTATGTTCAATAGTATGGAAATATAAACAAGATCAGATCTGGATCTATAATTCAATTATCAAAAAGTTAACATTGAAAGAAACTATATTTAAACCCTATTTAACATAATATACATTATGCGAAGTGTTGTTAATGTTTACGTTGGGTGGGTATTTCACTCTATTGTGCATTATTCAATATATTGATCTTATTTAATCTAACGTCTTTTAACTAATTTAGATCCAGTTGCGTTATATTTCACGGATTACTCCTTTCCTCATTTATTGATTTTTTATTTGTTCATTATTATTGCTGATTAATAATTGAAACTGTTCTTAATAGTTAAGTACGTTTTTTGTCTGGTAATGTAAATCTGACTTTGGTTTGTTTTATTGTTAACTCATAGTTTGAAAATTAACTAGGAACTTAGCTTATTACCTTACTATTTATATTTAAGGCTGTTAAAACTGCTTATTTTGTTATTCCTTAATTCATATACTTAATAATTACCTTATAAATACGCCAAATATTCTGTTTTACTCTCAATATTGCTTTATTTGATTATAAATTAGGCGCTCTGTGTTGAAATCTGAGAGATTATTAAGGTATTCGTCTATAAGTAGAAAACCTCAGAGCCTTTACTAAACATCTATTTCTTTTTCATTCGTTATGATCTCAAGTCTAACTGATTTTTATTGTCAGTTTTTCAATTATCAGATTAACTCTATTTTTTCTTTTCAATACCAACATGAAATATTAACGCATTATATTGATACTTATATTTATCGTATTTACTTCATACTTCATGAAGTAAAATTTAGATTTATACAGTTATGTTGGTTACTTGTTTTAAAACTATTATTACTTTTATTTTATTGAAAATATAATGGTTAACTTTTTTGTAAGTTAAATTTATTTAAGTAACTTAGATATTAGGATTTAATAACTATTCGTTGCAATCTGGCCGCATATAAATATTTAAAAGTTTATATAAATAACCGGTTAATAAACTTTTATTTTAAAAATTAAGTTTTCCACTAACTATATTTATTTTTAGTCATATGAAGTTTCGATTAAAATTTAAATTAAGATTCCTAATAAAAAATATACAGTTAATTATTTTTTTAAATTAATTTTGGTGTCACATCGTGCCCGTATCACTTCATTAAATATGGATTGTTAATTGTTAATGACATTTAAATTTTAAATAAAATTCAGTTAATTTATTTTTTGAATGCTAAACATAAGCTATAGAAGCTTGATTATCCTTATTTATCTTTTACCTTTGAAACATTACAAATAGACTAGTCAAATACAGATTATCATCTTGTTATTTTCTACGGCCATAGAGGATTTCTTTTATTGGTTATGAAACTCAAAACTTAAATTTACATGTATATTCCATGATATTTTAATAAATGAAGATTTTTTAGTTGTTCAATGCTAACAAAAATAAGCATTATCTCTTCACCTTTTTATTTATTAAAAAATTAATAACTACCCTATTAATTTCAATATATCACTTAAATTACAACTGCTTATTTAAAAATTTTAACGCTAGTATTTAATTTATCATCTTATTTTTAGGTTCAATTTTTTATAACTTAAAAATTACGGAGTCACAGTAAAGGCTAATAAATATGTTGTTGCAGCTCATCA
Organism: Psychromonas sp. SA13A; assembly: GCF_011378715.1. Taxonomy (GTDB): domain Bacteria; phylum Pseudomonadota; class Gammaproteobacteria; order Enterobacterales; family Psychromonadaceae; genus Psychromonas. The sequence continues at coordinate 325,681 of NZ_WTKU01000002.1, forward strand.
TTACCGGTTAAACACTTAAATTTTTATAAAAATAAATTAAAAAAGGCATTTAAAGTTATTAACCAAGTTTTTATTTAATGGATTAATGGTTAAGTTACCTATCGCTATTTACTAAATACATGATCTCTTTGAATGATTACTTACAATTTTATTTTTAGCCCTCCAGAAAGTCCAATCAACACAATCCCAACAGTATAATAATTAACATCCGCCCTTTTAAATCAATAATTTTCGAATAGGCTAAAGTTAATTGAAATATTTTTATTATGTATCTTGTAGTGCATCGATAGAAAATTTTATGTCTGAATTCCCTGTTATTGGTTCAAAGTGAATATATTCAGAATTAACTAGCAGATTAACTGACACATAATATACGTTGCTAATGTAGTAACAGGCTAATAAAAATACTTACACTTACTACTATAATTCTCACCTTTTTATCTTCTGATTAACGTTTTAAATACGCCAGCACACCTTCTTAAAAAATGAAGATTAAATCAAAATAGTTAGTGGTAATGTTTCTTTATATGTTGATTTTTTATAAAATTAAATCGCTTTCCTATATACAAAAGTACTCACTTATTACAGCTAATAAAGGGGGATTTTAGTATTTAAATCGCATTTCTATTAAAATTATTTTAAATTTTATTATATAAAAAATGTTGTAATAAATTTCTTTAAATGAAATTAATTGTCAATATAATCAACATCTTAATTTTAATATAAAGAGCATTATTCGTTTTAACCCTACTAGCTAACAACCAATCTTAGGGATATGTTTCCAGTGTGTTGTGTATTGTGGCGTTAATAACTCTCTGCGCATTGACCATTTTTCTTCAGTGCCTTGAGCTGCAAAAAATAAACTATTTGTACCATAGCGGTGATTAATTCCATCTAATATTTTCATCAATGACGCGTTATGTTTATAAGGGTTGAATAGATCAAATTGTTGGTGTTTTTGACTACTTAAATTCAGTAACCCAACGCCAATTTTGTAATATCGTACACCGGGTTCAAATAGCAGATGTATATTCTCACTGATTGCATGTAACAGTTGTGAAGTATCGTTGGTAGCCTGAGATAAGTGGATAATTACTTTATAACTCGCCGGTGATTTATCAAAGGGACTACTGGCCGCAAACGCTAATAATGTGCTGCATAGTGAATACTGTTCTCTTGCTTTCACACAAGCAATGGCAATATGTTTGGCTAATGCTTGGTTTAGGCTTTGAATATCCGTAATGCGTTGTCCAACACTGCGCGTTGAAAATATTTGTAGTTTATCCGCCCTTACACCATCCCATATTTTACAAGGTTGGCCGTTTAGCTCATTGATTGTGCGTTGTAATTCGACATTAAATAAACTTTTTGGTAGTAATTTAAGGTTAGCTTTACTCAGCTGTAATACTGTTTTGATTCCATTCTGCGCTAACTTTTGATTGGTTTTTTTACCGATCCCCCATACATCAAGTGGTGATAATTGTGCAAAAATATCCTGTTTAAATGCTTCGTTATTTAGCAAACAGACGCCATTAAATCCGGCCCACTTTTTGGCAACATGATTCGCAACTTTAGCTAAGGTTAAGGTTGCGCCTAATCCCACGCAAACCGGTAAGCGGGTTTCTTTCCAAACTGTACGGCGTATTTTTTGCGCCTGAATGGTTAAATCTGTAATGCTATCGCTGCAGTTGCTAAAGTCTAAGAATGATTCGTCAATCGAATAGATGTGTTGCTCTGGTGCAAAGCGCCCTATTACTTGCATCATTTTATGCGACAAGTCTGCGTACAGTTCATAGTTTGATGAACAGACGATGATGCCTGCTTTTTCACAAAGATAACGCACTTTAAAAAAAGGTTGGAATTTTTTAATGCCCAGTGCAAGAGCTTGTTTATTGGCGGCTACAATACAGCCATCATTATTAGACAATACAATGATCGGTTTCCCTCGCCACTCTGGCCGAAACACTTGTTCAGCGCTGCAATAGAATGAGTTGGCATCGACTAATGCAAACATTATAGGTTTGCCGCTAATAATTGACTGCTTCGATGGCAACGAATTGAACGTGTGACGACACCTTCGATTGTAAATTGATCGTCTTCATTAATAGGGATCGTTTTATAACGAGGGTTAGCAGATAGTAATAAACGCTCATTTATATTAATGATCTTACAAATAAACTCACCATTATAATTTGCGACAATCACATCGTTATTTTTAGCTGTTACGTGTCTATCTACAATAAGAATATCACCACTGTATATACCCACACCTTGCATTGAATGACCATCAGCTTTACCAATAAAAGTGGCATTTGGGTGATCGACAAGCAGTGCATCTAAGCTTAATGGTAATTGCAAGTAGTCACTTGCTGGGCTTTCAAAGCCTGTAATGCCTGCACTTGCTGTAATTAGAATGAAGTTCATAACGACTCTCACAATTTAACTGTATAAATAAACAGTTAAATTATAAGTGAGTTTATTATAAGTACAAGCAGAACTTAATGCATGGTGATTGTATTACTGTGGAATTGATGTGCGTTTAACCCTAGGTAGCCTTTAATAACTCAATCGTCTCCCTTTATTTTGGTCTAATTTAACCTGAGTAACTTTATATTACATTTTTTGTTATCATGCTTTTACACTGCCCCCATTCGGCAAAGCGTTAACTTATATTAAAGGTACAATGTGTTAAATAATACTTCAGATTTATTATCTATCAAGTTGAATAATTTTGTTCATCGTATTGATTCTAAATCGTTAATAGTAGAACTGGCTATTCAACATCGATGTACTATAAGGCGTATTCGTCGTTCTAAAAATTGGTCATTGATAGGGGTTGAAAAAGATCTTATTCAAATAAGTCTATATTTTCGTGAAAATAATAGTCGTTGGATTGCAGAAGCGATTGATAAAGCATTACCAAAACCAACTACAGATTTATCCCTATTATTGAAATCGAATCCAGGCATGACAGTTAATGAGTTAGTTGCTGCTTCTGGCTGCTCATTGGTTGAAGCGAGATCTGCAATTGATTCTGCTGAACAATTTATTTGATGTGGTTAGTTAATAATGAAACTTTTTTTTTCAAAAATACACCGTGATGCTGATAAAGCGTGGCTTTGTCTAATCGGCAGAAAATAGTCTAATTAAGTGCTCTATTTTACTGTTTAAAATGGCTTATTACTTCGTTGTCTATTTGTTAAAAAATAACTATTAACACCCAAATATATTAGCAAACCATTATTTATCCATAAACAAACGTTTTAACAAAGCAGTAAACTCAAAACGAGTTTGATCTTCATTAATATGTTTGAAATCCCTGATCACTGGTTTTCCAGCTACGTAAACATGCTTAATTAGGTTTTCATTACACGCAAATAACCACCGATTAATAATATCTTCATTGCTACTTGCGGCAATAAAAGGATGTTGATTATCTAGAACCATAAAGTCTGCACGATGCCCTACTGCTAAACCTAATTTTACTTGTGCCGCTTGATTCCCGCCAAGTCGTGCTTGGTTTAGTAAAAAGTCACCGACATGATTTTGTTGATCACTATAAAGCCGATTACGTTGTTGATCTCGTAGCCGTTGGCCGTATTCGAGCGATCGCAATTCTTCTACTAGTGACAAACTAACATGACTGTCTGAACCAATTCCCCAACGGCCTTGAGCTTGCATAAATTCTACCGCAGGGAAAATGCCATCACCTAGGTTTGCTTCTGTTGTTGGACATAAACCAACGACTGCTTTGCTTTGAGCGATTGTTAATAATTCATTTCTATCAAGGTGCGTGGCATGAACTAAACACCAACGCTGATCGATGCCTATTTTATCACTTAACCATTGCACAGGACGTAGCCCACTCCATGCTAAGCAATCCTGAACCTCTTTTTGTTGCTCTGCGATGTGGATATGAATGGGTGTTTGATTAGATATCGCGCTTGATACTGTTTGTATTTGTTCTTGAGTGACAGCTCTTAATGAATGGAAACAAATGCCTAAATGATGTAATGGATGATCTGCTAATTGTTTTTCACAGGCTTGATGCAATGCTAAATATTGCTCACTATTGTTTATGAATCGCCTTTGCCCGCTATTAGGCACTTGTCCAGCAAAACCTGAATGAGCATACAGTACTGGTAGCAGTGTTAATCCTATTCCAGCTGTATCAGCCGCTTGCATTAACTGCACTGCCATTTCATTGATTTGAGAATAAGCCTGGCCATTTGGTTGGTGGTGCAAATAATGAAACTCTGCTACCTGGGTATAACCCGCTTTGAGCATATCAATATACAATTGAGTTGCAATAATACGCAGATCATTGGGAGTGAGTTTATTAACCACCTTATACATCAATTCACGCCAACTCCAAAAGCTGTCATTAGGATCTAAGCTGACCTCTGCCATACCTGCCATCACACGTTGAAAAGCATGTGAGTGAAGGTTTGCAACAGTGGGTATCACTGGCCCATTTAAATAGATTGCCCCGTTTACCATGGTGTTGATAGTGATGCTTTTGATGCTACCATCGATGACGTCGAAGCGAACATTATCTGCCCATCCATTTGCTAACAATGCTTTTCTTGCAAAATAAATCTGCCTAGCCATGAAATAACCCCACTATCATCGATTACAAAATACACGCTAAAAAAGAGGTTATAAGTGTAGCTGAAACTATCTTGTATATACAAGATAAACTTAGATCTATCTCTATCTGTTATAACCACAAAATACTGGGTATAATTGCTTATCAAAATATTTTTTTTTAAAACGTTGCATTAATGGCCCCTTCATAAACCAAGGTAAAATCGTGATCGAAACTACCAGTAGCATGATGAACAAGCTTTCTCAGTCGATAGAAGATTCTCCAGCACCTATTTATGCACGCGTGAAACAAGCAATCTGTCTGAAAATTAATAGTGGTGAATGGCAAGCCAACCAGCGAGTGCCTTCAGAATCGGAGATGGTTAAGGCATTAGGCGTGAGTCGAATGACGGTGAATCGTGCATTAAGAGAATTAACTGATGAAGGAATTTTAATTAGACAACAAGGCGTCGGCACCTTTGTTGCAAAGAAGAAAACACATTCAGCACTTTCAGAGATCCATAATATCGCCGATGAAATTGCACAACGGGGTAATCAACACCGCGCTGAGTTAATCGAGATAATACGCACTAATGCGAGTATGGAAGAGGCGATCAACCTTTCAGTACGTACCAATCACACGATATTCCGTGCAACCATCGTACATTTTGAAAATGAACTACCGATTCAAATTGAAGAGCGAGTGGTCAATGCGACCCTTGCCCCTGACTATGACAAACAAGATTTTCAACAGAATGAAACCTATGATTATCTAATGAAAGTGGCCCCGATGACAGAGGGCGAACACCTTGTTGAAGCAGTAATGCCTTCAGCTTACGAATGTAAACTATTACAAATTGAAGCCAATGAACCTTGTTTACAAATAAAGCGTCGAACCTGGTGTGATGACCAACTAGTCACTACCGCTCGCTTGCTTTCTCCTAGCTCACGGTTTCAACTATTCGGCCATTTTGGCGGCAAATAACGACCTACTTTATATAAACCTCACTGCTCTTAAGCAATAACAGACTGAATGTTCTGCTATTGCTTTGTCTACTTTGCACTGTTCATACTCATTAAATACTTTAACTTATACTTATTCCACTAAATTGCTGCTCATTGTTGTTGGTTCAAATACTCCAATTCTGCGTTAAAAACTTTACAGAGAGAAACAATTATTTGGCAGACTAAACTCTGTCTTGTTTTCCTGAATAAAAGTCAGATCACATATTTAGAAAATACCCGTCACCATTCAAGATGCAAAAATCAGCAAGCCGTGAGGTGAACAGATTCTAGGCATAAAGGCAAAGATCTAATGGGTTAAATCGAAACTTTATAACAACGAAGATAGTTGCATCACGACTTGTCCTGTGGGTCGTCAACTCGAAAACCAATACTGCATTGCAACATTTGTTAAGGACTATCCATTGTCATCATATTACGTCTTGTCTTGATGTCCGAGTTAGCGACTGAATATGTATCTTGATTGATAACGGGTCTAATTCACATGATTACTTTTACAAATGACTTGCACCGAATATTAAATGCAATTAGTATCGAATTTATAGTTGTATATACATGTATGCCTTATTGTATGTAGTTACATTTACTAAAAAATACAAGTCACTTTTACCTGACAACAGGTAGATGAAACTAAGTAACCAATGTTATGGAGAATTGCACCATGTTTGAATTGACCATTAATCCAGGAAAACTGACGCTTAATGAATTACGCAAGATTAGCCGTGAAGCCGTAAAATTATCTTTGCATGAAAGTGCCATTGAAGGGATCCACGCCAGTAATCAGATCGTTAATGATGTTATTGCCGATGACCGTGCCGTCTACGGAATTAATACTGGATTTGGTCTACTAGCCAACACACGTATTAAAACTGAAGATTTAGATGAGTTACAGCGAAGTATCGTACTATCACACGCGGCAGGCATTGGTAAATTAATGAGCGATGCCACCGTCAAATTGGTGATGACTTTAAAAGTAAACAGCTTAGCACGCGGTTTTTCTGGCATTCGCTTATCGGTAATTGAAGCATTGATTACTTTGGTTAATAAACAAGTTTATCCATGTATTCCACAAAAAGGCTCAGTTGGTGCCTCTGGTGACCTTGCCCCCTTAGCACATATGAGCGCCGTACTTTTAGGTGAAGGACAAGCTCGTTATAAAGGTGAGATTATTTCTGGACAAGCTGCTTTAGCGATTGCAGGGCTTCAACCTATTACACTAGCACCGAAAGAAGGTTTAGCATTGCTTAATGGTACGCAAGCATCAACAGCTTTTGCTTTAGAAGGTTTATTTCATGCCGAAGATTTGTTTGCTTCTGCCATTGTTTGCGGTTCGTTATCCGTTGAAGCTGCGCTAGGTAGCCGCAGTCCTTTTGATGATCGTGTTCACCAAGTTCGTGGTCACCAAGGACAAATAGATGCAGCCGCTGCATACCGTCATCTATTACGTGATAGCAGTGCAATAAGTGAATCTCATGTTGATTGTGAGAAAGTGCAAGACCCGTATTCTTTACGTTGTCAGCCTCAAGTCATGGGCGCTTGTTTAGATCAAATTCGTAATTCAGCTAGAACATTACATATTGAAGCAAACTCTGTTTCTGATAATCCGTTAGTGTTTGCACAAGATGGAGATATTATTTCAGCGGGTAATTTCCATGCTGAGCCCGTTGCGTTTGCAGCAGATAATCTAGCATTAGCAATTGCAGAGATTGGTAGTTTGTCAGAACGCCGTATGGCGTTATTGATTGATAGTGGCTTAAGTAAGTTACCGCCATTTTTAGTTAATAATGGGGGTGTTAACTCTGGCTTTATGATCGCGCAAGTGACGGCAGCGGCATTAGCAAGTGAAAATAAAACCTTTGCGCACCCTGCTTCTGTCGATAGCTTGCCCACTTCCGCAAATCAAGAAGACCATGTTTCGATGGCAACCTTTGCGGCGCGTCGTTTAAAAGATATGTCTGAAAATACTCGTGGAATTTTAGCCGTTGAAATTCTGTCTGCTGCTCAAGGTATTGATTTCCGTGCACCACTTAAATCTTCTGATGCATTAGAACAAGCAAAAGCAGAATTACGCGCACAAGTGCCATTTTATGATAAAGACCGTTACTTTGCGGCGGATATCGAAAAAGCGAATAACTTGTTAATACAAGCCGTACATAATGAGTTGATGCCTGCACAATTATTGCCGAGTCTATGATCTCGTGTTTATAAATAACCATACAAAATCTTGTTTTGGTTAATTAAAAGTAACGTTAACGATTGGCTGGTGTTTAAGGAAAGTATTCTTTTATTGAACATCATTTTTAAGCTTAATATTTCAATATAACTGTGGGGCATTTATGAGTACTTCCCTGAAAATTGATTCACTTTGGACTGGGTTTCATATTGCTACAATGTGCGATGGTCAATATCACTGCATAGAAAACGCTGCGATAGGCGTTACTAACCAACGTATAAGTTGGATTGGAAAGGAAGCCGATTTACCTGCTCATCAATCCCAAATAGAACATGACCTTGGTGGTGGCTGGGTTACCCCTGGCTTAATTGATTGCCACACACACTTAGTTTTTGGCGGTAATCGTGCCACTGAATTTGAACAGAGACTGAATGGTGTAAGTTATAAAAGCATCTCTGAAAATGGAGGCGGTATTGCTGCTTCCGTGAAATCAACACGAGAAGAAACCGAGCAACAATTAATACAATCAGCACAAGTTCGATTACAGGCGCTGATCAAAGACGGTGTGACGACTGTAGAAATTAAATCCGGTTATGGGTTATCTACTGAACACGAAATAAAAATGTTGCGTGCCGCTCGAGCTTTGGCAAGCGAACTTCCCGTTGAAATTAAAACCACTTGTTTAGCTGCGCACGCTTTACCACCTGAGTTTAAAGGCCAAGCAAATGCTTACATTGATTATTTATGTAATGAGTTATTACCTGAAGTCGCTGAATTAGAACTAGCCGATGCTGTTGATGCTTTTTGTGAAAATATTGGTTTTAGCACCGATCAGGTAGCACGTTATTTCAACACTGCACAATCTTTAGGGTTGCCCGTTAAAATCCACGCTGAACAATTATCTTCTCAAGGTGGCACTGAGATGGCTGCCAACTTTAAGGCTCTTTCAGCGGATCATATCGAATATATAACCGAACAAGATGTAAAAGCCATGGCTAACGCAGGCACGGTTGCAGTGTTATTACCGGGCGCATTTTTTACCTTAAAAGAGACACAAAAACCACCTATTGCCCTACTGCGACAATATAACGTACCAATGGCTATCGCTACCGATTCAAACCCTGGGACTTCGCCTGTACTTTCTCTCCGATTAATGATGAACATGGCTTGTACTTTATTTGCACTTACCCCTGAGGAAGCCCTAGCTGGTGTGACCATTCATGCCGCCAAAGCACTTGGATTAGCTGAAACTCATGGTGTTTTAAGTATCGGTAAAGTGGCAGACTTTGTTTGCTGGAATGTACAAAGTCCCGGTGAATTAAGTTACTGGATAGGCGGCGACCTTTTGAAAACACGTGTTAAAGCAGGAGAAATTACTCATGGCTAATTTCTTAGGGGATGATGTAGAGAAGGTAGTAAATAGTGAAGTAAAGCTTGCTGTAGGTGATGCGGAAGAAAAAGTAATAGATAGCGCAGCAAAAAGTATAAAAGAAAACGAAGTAAATAAAATGCGATCACCCTTTAACTTTTTTCAAGGTGATAGCCCAATCCTAGTCAGCATGCCACATTCAGGTACCAAACTTATAACGGGTATGGAGCAAAGGTTGAGCGAACAAGCGAAAGCATTACCTGATACCGATTGGTTTGTTCCTGAACTGTATGATTTTTTAGAAGCGATGAATATCAGCCACATTAGCGCGAATTACTCTCGTTATGTAATTGATTTAAATAGACCCGTTGATGATCGGCCACTGTATACCAGTAAAACAACGGGCCTATTTCCTGACATTCTATTTTCCGACCAGCCGGTATTCTTAGCAGGTCAAACACATTCGGAAACATTGAAAGCGCAAATAAAAAAACAAATTTGGGCACCCTACCATCAAAAAATTACTGATGAGTTAATACGTATTAAAGATAAGTTTGGATATGCCATCTTGTTTGATGCACATAGCATCGCTGCATTTGTACCTATGTTATTTACTGGAAAATTACCTGATTTCAACTTTGGAAATAATAATGGGCTTACTTGTGCGCCTGCGTTGCTAAATATTTTAAATAAAATAATTGCTTCAACACCCTATCAACAAGTGAGTAACGGTCGTTTTAAAGGCGGTTATATCACTCGTTCATTCGGCAAACCGCATCAGCAGATTCATGCCATTCAATTAGAATTATCACAGGCAACCTACCTCAAGGATGACTGTAATAACTATCAACTTGATCCCGCGAAAAAAACACAAGTAAGTGCGCTTTTACAACAACTATTTCAAGCTTTACTCACAGCAGGTAACCCAAGCGATTTAAATATTAAGGAAAACAGATAATGAATTTTAAAGAGATGATTTTAGAAGGGATCCCAAACACATTGCCAGAAAAAAAACAGCGTAGCACCGAGTTAAGCCATGCACCTAAAAGAAAAGATATTTTAAATCCAGCTGAAAAGAAACTAGCAATAAAAAATGCATTAAGATACTTCTCTCCTGAACATCATCAAGTACTTGCTGAAGAGTTTTACGAAGAGCTGCAAAATCACGGTAGAATTTATATGTACCGTTTTATGCCAAATTACAAAATATCAGCAAGGTCAATTGAAGAATTTCCACATCAATCAAAACAAGCAGCGGCTATTATGCTGATGCTGAGTAATAACCTTGACGATGCAATAGCACAACATCCTGAAGAATTAATTACCTATGGAGGGAATGGGTCTGTTTTTTCAAATTGGGCACAATACCTTTTGACCATGAAATATCTGGCTGAAATGACTGATCAGCAAACCTTAGTTTTATACTCAGGACATCCAATGGGCTTATATCCATCAAATAAAGAGGCACCTAGAGTGGTAGTCACAAACGGGATGATGATTCCAAACTATTCTAAACCGGATGACTGGGAAAAATTCAACGCACTTGGTGTGACTCAATACGGTCAAATGACGGCTGGTTCGTTTATGTATATTGGGCCACAGGGTATTGTTCATGGCACCACCATTACGGTATTAAATGCGGTACGAATGATCAAGGACCGTGACCAATCTACATTGCCTATTTTTGTTACTTCAGGTTTAGGTGGCATGAGTGGTGCACAGCCAAAAGCGGCGGTTATTGCGAAAACGATTGGTATTGTTGCTGAAGTTAATCATAAAGCGGCTTATAAAAGGCATCAACAGGGTTGGGTTGACGAAGTGCATGAGGAGATGGATAAGCTGATTGAACGTATTCATTTAGCAATCAAAGTGAACATCCCTGTTTCTTTAGCTTATCTTGGTAATATAGTTGATCTGTGGGAACGCTTAGCAATTGAAGATATTACAATTGACCTTGGTTCGGACCAGACTTCACTACATAACCCTTGGGCCGGTGGTTATTACCCAACAAATTATAGTTTTGAAGAAGCCAATGAGATGATGGCTAATGACCCCGAAAAATTTAAACAAGCAGTACACGACACTTTAAAAAGACATGTAAATGCAATTAATACATTAACGGCTAAAGGCATGTACTTTTTTGATTATGGTAATGCCTTTTTATTAGAAGCAAGTCGTGCTGGCGCGGACATTTTAAATCAAAATGGATCATTTAAATATGCTTCCTATGTGCAAGATATCATGGGCCCTATGTGTTTTGACTATGGCTTTGGTCCATTTAGATGGGTATGCGCATCATCTGATGGTAAAGATCTTGATACCACAGATCAAATTGCAGCAGAAGTATTACTGGCAATGCACAAGACTGCGCCAGCGGAAATAAAGCAGCAGATTGCTGATAACTTACTTTGGATCCAAGAAGCTAAAGAAAATAAGATGGTAGTTGGATCACAAGCTAGGATTCTATATGCCGATGCTGAAGGCCGTATGAGAATTGCCGTCGCCTTTAATAAAGCTATCAAAGAAGGAAGATTAACAGCACCTGTCATTTTAGGACGAGATCACCACGATGTTTCAGGAACTGATTCACCCTATCGCGAAACCTCAAATATCTACGATGGTTCTCAATTTACTGCTGATATGGCAATCCATAATGTCATTGGTGATTCATTCCGTGGAGCAACATGGGTCAGCATTCACAATGGAGGCGGTGTTGGTTGGGGTGAAGTGATCAACGGTGGTTTTGGCATGATGTTAGACGGTTCAGAAGACTGCGATCGTCGTGTTAAATCGATGCTGCATTGGGATGTAAACAATGGTATTTCAAGAAGAAGTTGGGCTAGAAATGATGGTGCGGTATTTGCAATTAAACGCGCCATGGAAGTGGAGCCAAACCTTAAAGTAACTATTCCAAACTTTGCAGATGATGCACTGCTTGATCAACTTATTAATTAACAGGCGGATTCAACATTGAAGTGCATAACGACTAAGCAGCTATAACTACCATATGTTCAGCCAT
>NZ_WTKU01000020.1 GCF_011378715.1 Psychromonas sp. SA13A
TGATTTACAGGATGTAAACATTGAACCAACGCATTGTCAGGATGACAATTGGACCTCTCAGGATGAGAGTTTATAAAACAGGATGTTTTATAGTCACGGAAGAAAGGACACTCTAGGATAGAGTTTTTAGTATCTACTAGGATTGTGGGTATTAAGTCAAGATGACAAAGAAGGACACCTCCTAAGGAAAGGGAGATGATGGATAAACAGGATGTTATCTAATACGGATGTTACAAGGACGAGCCCAAAGGAGTTGGGAAGTGGACGCCTAGTATGGCATGGTCAAAGGGATGTAACGCATGGAGCATCAACTATCACGGATTCGATAGAGAGACTAAATTAAGGGCAGCTTCGGCTGCCCTTTCCTTTTTCTGGTTTTTAATTCACGCCAACTGGCTTTTCAAGCTACCTTCTAATAATTCATACTTAAACTTAAATCCTGCTTTTATCAATTTTGTTGGTCGTACATTAGTGCTGGATAACAATAACTCTTCTCCCATTTGTGCAAATAAAATCTTAATCATCAATGCTGGCAATGGAAATATACAAGGTCGTTTTAAAGTGTTAGCCAATATGACTGAAAAAGTTTTGTTATCAACGGGATTCGGAGCAACTAGATTAATAGGTCCTGACAAAGAGTGATGTTGCATAATAAATAAAATGGCATTCAACTCATCTTGCAAGTCTATCCAGCTCATCATTTGTTTACCACTACCTATTCTTCCTCCTACTCCCATTTTAAAAGGCGTTAGCATTTTAGCTAATGCGCCATCTTTTTTACTCAAAACGATACCGGTGCGTATATTAACAACGCGAGTCTTAGTTTGATCTACTTGTTGACTAACATATTCCCATTGTGATGCTAATTGGCTGACAAAGTCGGTGCCTTTAACTGATTCTTCATCGACGGGTTGTTGGCCACTATTGCCATAAAATCCAATTGCAGAAGCACAAATGAACAAGTTGGGTGGTGTATCAGAGTTATTGATGTAATCGACTATTAGTTGTGTTGATTGTAAGCGGCTTTTGCTTATTTTTTCTTTTACTTGATCTGTCCATCGTGACTTCGCTATATTTTCTCCAGCTAAATGAATGATGATGTCTGGATTAGGGTGTCCGTTTAGCTGTATTTCTTTAGCTTGAATATTCCAATAAGGTGAAGAGGCATTAGGAGTACGACTTAAAGTATAAACATTGTAACCATGAGTATTTAAAAGAGGTACCAATGAACTACCGATTAAACCTGATGAGCCAGTGATCAGTACATTAATTTTATTTTCAGTTACTTTACTCATAGTGACTCCTTAATCTATTAGGACTACATACGTTAGTAATGATAAAATGGATCTTTATTTTTTAGATGAACCAGAATTATGCTGTTAATGATCGATAATTATGACTCCTTTACTTATAACTTAGTTCAGTATTTTGGTGAGCTACAGCAGAAAGTGATCATTAAACGCAATGACCAAATTAGTTTACAGGAAATTGCTGACCTAAACCCTGAGCATATCGTTATTTCTCCAGGGCCTTGTACACCTAATGAAGCCGGAGTGTCGTTAGCTGCTATTGAGCGTTTTGCGGGACAAATTCCGATCTTAGGCGTGTGTTTAGGGCATCAAAGTATTGCACAGGTTTTTGGGGCTAATGTGATCCGTGCTAATAAAGTAATGCATGGTAAAAATTCATTGATTAGTCATGATAATAAAGGTGTATTTACAGGTTTGAATAATCCCTTAAATGTTACTCGCTACCATAGTTTAATTGTACAAGAAGAAAGTTTGCCTACCTGTTTTGATGTTTCTGCAAGAGTTATTCAAAGCCAAGAAATTATGGCTATTCGTCATAAGGAGTTTATTTTAGAAGGTGTACAATTTCACCCTGAAAGTATTCGCTCTGAGCAAGGTTTAACACTGCTTAATAATTTTATTAAGCAAGATCTTGGATTGTCGGAATAAGTGCGTATATTAAGCTTCGATAAACCCTATATTCTTCATCTTTCAACCCGTTAAAGGAACTATTTATGTCAAACACTCACATTACCCGTTCGCTATTTGATCAAGTTATGGTGCCAAATTATGCTCCGTTGGAGATGATCCCTGTGCGCGGTGAAGGTTCACGAGTGTGGGATCAACAAGATAATGAATATATTGATTTAACTGGTGGTATTGCGGTAAATGCATTAGGCCATGCACACCCTGAACTAATAAAAGCTTTAACCGAACAAGCCCAAAAGTTATGGCATGTTAGTAATATTTATACTAACGAGCCAGCATTAAGCTTGGCACAAAAGTTAGTCGAGAATACTTTTGCTGAAAAAATCTTTTTTGCAAACTCCGGTGCCGAAGCGAATGAAGCTGCACTAAAATTGGCGCGTCGAGTTGCATTTGATAAATATGGTCTAGATAAAACTGAAATTATCGCTTTTTATCAAGGTTTTCATGGTCGTACATTTTTTACCGTTACCGCTGGTGGACAAGCCTCTTATTCCGATGGTTTTGGTCCTAAACCTGCTGCTATTACGCACCTTGAATATAATGACTTAAACGCACTTGAAAAAGTTATTTCAGACAAAACCTGCGCGGTTATTTTAGAGCCTCTACAAGGTGAAGGTGGCGTTCTACCGATCACGCCTGAATTTGCACAAGGTGTAAGAGCATTGTGTGATAAGCATAATGCATTAATGATTTTTGATGAAGTGCAAACAGGTATGGGTAGAACGGGTCATTTGTTTGCTTATATGGGGTTAGGTGTTACTCCTGATGTATTGACGTCAGCTAAAGCACTGGGCTCTGGCTTCCCTATTGCAGCAATGCTAACTAAAACCTGTTTTGCAGAACACTTAACCGCAGGCACTCATGGTACAACATTTGGTGGCAATCCCCTTGCTTGTGCCGTCGCTGGTAAAGCATTCGACCTTATCAACACAGAAACAATGTTAACTGGTGTAAAACACAAAGAACAACTAATACGTCAACATTTACAAGCCATTAATGATGAATTTTCTATCTTTAAAGAAGTTCGTGGTGCAGGTTTATTGTTAGGTGCAGTATTAAATGAACAATATCAAGATCAAGCTAAAGTTTTCTTTTTAGAGGCTGCTAAGCAAGGTCTACTTATTTTAGTGGCGGGGGCAAATGTACTGCGTTTTGTACCAGCTTTAAATATTTCAGATGACTTAATCGAGCAAGCTATGCTGAAATTAAAACAAGCAGTAAAAAATATCGTCAATAAAGATACTTAAGAGCAAAGTCGTCATTCTGAAAATGAATGATATTTTGCTTCAATTAGATTTAAAAACTGGGAGCTCATAAGATGAGACGCGAATTAGCAATAGAATTTTCTCGAGTAACGGAAGCGGCTGCATTAGCAGGATACAAATGGTTAGGCCGAGGTGATAAAAACACCGCCGATGGTGCTGCTGTAGAGGCAATGCGTCTTATATTTAATCAAATAGATATTGACGGTGAAATTGTTATTGGTGAAGGCGAAATCGATGAAGCGCCAATGTTATATATTGGTGAACATGTGGGTACTGGTGTAGGTGATGCGGTTGATATTGCTGTAGATCCGATTGAAGGTACACGAATGACTGCAATGGGACAATCAAACGCATTGGCAGTACTCGCTGTTGGTGAAAAGGGTAGCTTCTTACGTGCACCAGACATGTATATGGAAAAGCTTATTGTTGGCCCTAATGCTAAAGATGCGATTGATTTAGAGCGCTCACTAGAACAAAACTTAAAAGCGATTGCATTTGCCCTAGGTAAATCTTTATCTGAATTGACCGTCGCTACATTAGCAAAACCACGTCATGATCGTATCATCAAAGATATGCAGGGCATGGGTGTACGCGTATTCGCTATTCCTGATGGTGATGTAGCTATCTCTGTATTGGCTTGTATGCCAGATAACCAAGTTGATGTATTATATTGTATTGGTGGAGCCCCTGAAGGCGTTATTTCAGCCGCTGTAGTACGTGCTCTGGATGGAAATATGCAAGCACGCCTTATTCCTCGTCCAATGGTTAAAGAGCCAACAGAAGAGAATATTCGCATTGGTAAAGAAGAAGTTGCTCGTTGTGAAGCTGTTGGCATTGAAGTTAATAAAGTCTTAAAACTTGAAGACCTAGTGAAAAACGATAACGTTATTTTCTCAGCAACGGGTATTACTAAAGGCGATTTAGTAGAAGGTGTTTCTGTTAATGGACGTTTAGCGACTACTGAAACATTATTGGTTCGTGGTAAATCACGCACAGTGCGCCGTATTCATTCAACGCATTACTTAGACCGTAAAGATCCTAATTTAAAAGATATTATTCTTTAAATTAGTTAAATAAAATAAAAAAAGGCGCTACTAGCGCCTTTTTTTATAGTTACTTTTAGTTACTTTTAAGATTATTTTCTTAATTTCACTTGGCTTACTTGATGGTTAATCGATTTTTTTAGAATTAAATTCGCTCGGTCACGTGTGGGACGAATATTTTCTTCTAAATTAATACCATTAATTTCATCCCAAATTTTGGCTGCTATTGTGATTGCTTCACGCTCAGTCATCTTTGAATAGCTATGAAAATAAGCATTAGGGTCAGTAAATGCGCCTTCTCTAAATTTCAGAAAACGTTGAATATACCAAGTTTTTAAGAGTTCTGTATCCGCATCAACGAAGATAGAAAAATCAACAAAATCAGATACAAATACTCGATGAGACTGTTCTGGATCGTTTAACGCAGCAGTTTGTAATACATTCAAACCTTCTAAAATAACAATATCAGGCTGTTCAAATTGCAACGACTGATCTGGAATAATATCGTAGGTTAAGTGTGAATAAATCGGTGCAGTTATTTTCTTTTTACCTGATTTAATCGCTGAGACAAATTCGATTAACGCTTTAATATCAAAGCTTTCAGGAAAACCTTTACGATGCATTAAGTTACGAGCGACTAGGTCTTTATTAGGACGTAAAAATCCATCAGTTGTTACGAGTGCAACTTTCGGGTGCTCTGGCCAACGTGATAATAAAGCTTGTAAAATACGTGCCGAAGTACTTTTCCCAACTGCAACACTACCAGCAATACCGATAATGTAAGGCACTTTTTCATTATGCGCATCAAGGAATTTGTCACGTACAGTATGTCGATATTGGCGCGCACCCACATATAAGTTTAATAAACGAGAAAGCGGTAAATAGATATCTACCACTTCCTGCATTGATAAAGACTCATTGATACCTTGTAATTGGGTGATATCCTCTTCAGACAGCGTTAATTTTACATTGTCGCGTAAATGCGCCCATTCATTGCGCTCAAAATGCATATAAGCGCTATGCAAGCCTTGTTGCTTGAATGCAGAATGATTACTCATTAGGCACTGCGCTTGTTTCTTCTAAATAAATGGATTTGCTGTTACCAATTGGGTCATCGGCATAGAGGTGGTATTGCCCTGCAGGTTTAATCAGTAACTCAAATAGATTAACCAGTGCCTCTTGAGACTCTTCAATATTAGCCTGTTCATGAAGGCGCTTAAGGGCTGTATCAAAATTACTTTTTACCCAACAACTATAATCATAGAGATCTAAATACGCCTCTTGTAATAGATAAACACCTTCGATCAGGATGATATCTATATTCTCAAAGTTATAATCTACTTTACGCGGGCATTCTGCATCGTCTAAGTTGACTGATGTTTTAATGCTACCAAATAATTTCAAGGGTAGTATTAATTCTTCAAACATTTCGTCAAAGCGATAAGCATTTAAATAATATTCTTCGGGGCTGTTCATGACGTTAAAGCGAATACTTTTACTCGCTTCCCAATCATCGGTATGAATAACCGCTACATTTAAACCATCTAATCTTAGGGCTGCGGCTATTTTTTCGGTTAATGCACGTTTGCCACTGCCTTCAATACCACTAATAGCAACAACTTGTGCTTTGGTGGATTCTTTATGGTTGTGTAGTTCTTTAATAGCACTTTTCATTTGTGCCGCATTATTAAACATGGTTTTCAACGATCATCTCCCTATCTAGACGGCGCTATTATGCCACAAAAATGAAAAAAGCCACTAAAGTGGCTTTTAATTTTAGATAAGGATACTTTAGTGCCAGATTTAATCAGTTTTTTTAGTTAAAAATGTCACTAATTCAACAAACTCAGCAGTGCTTCTCACTGATCCTGTATTTACTTTATATTTACCATTAACAATCAGTGTTGGTACACCGCGAACTTTAAAGTTTTCAGTATTACGTTTCATTTGTGAAGCAAGGCCGTTAACAGGGAAGCTAGCTAAAGCGCCTTTTGCTTCCTCTTCAGATACACCGGCTTTCTCAAAAATAGCTAGGATATCTTTTTCGCCATTAATAGGTTTACGTTGTGTATGTATGTGATCAAAGATAATGCTAGTCACTTCTTCTTTAACATCTAATAAATCAGCTGCAGCGAAGGCTTTAGTGACTTCTGGACCCATGTTACCACCTAAGAAATTAACGTGATTTTTCTTAACCGTTACATCAGCTGGTAATTCGCTTTGTAATGTTTTCATTAGGGGTTCAAATTTAAAACAATGTGGGCAATAAAAAGAGAAAAACTCTAAAACCTCAGGCTTTTCTGTGGCAGTTTGTTTAATAACATCATAATGCGTGCCTTCTTTGAAATCAGCCGCGTTTACACTTAACGGTAATAAGAATAAGCCGATTAATAGAGCAAAAACCTTTTTCATATTTGTTCCTTTATTGTATTGAGAGTCGTAATGGATATTTATTATTTTTAATTAATACTGTGGTTGAAGATCTAAAGGAGCTTCATCCAATAATAATAACTGTTGTTGCAAGGATTGTAGCAAGTCTTTCCAGTATTGGTCAGTTATAAACCATGGAAAGTTTCGAGAAAATGCCGGATCTGTCCATCTATTGTTGATCCAGCTCACATAATTGATGATGCGCATTGTGCGTAACGCCTCAATATACGGTAATTGTTTGGTATCGAAGTCAAATTCTTCTTGGTATCCTTCTAAAATCATTGATAACTGTAATTGTTGTTCACTACGGTCTCCATTCAGTAACATCCAAATATCTTGTATCGCAGGGCCCATTTTACAATCATCAAAGTCGACCCAATAGGGCTGATCTTCTTTTAGCAGTATATTACTCGCATGTGCATCACCATGAATGGCAATCAATTTTAATTTAACAGGATGAGTCGCTTTTATTTTTTGTTGAATTTGTTCAATGACAGTGAAAAGAGGGGATTTAACAGTATTCGGTATATATTCACAGCCTTTTAAATTATTTAAAGCTTGTTCAATGGTGGTGACCATATCGAAATTTGGTCTAGTGGTAAATTGATGCTGAGCGCCGATTTTATGTAATTTCCCTAAGGCGATACCTACATCATATAAACTATCAATGTTATCAACTGCTAGAGTGCGAGCAGAGAGGTTATTGAATAAAGCAAAATGATAGCCTGCAAACGAGTGTAAGGTTTTACCATCAAACATAAGTGGCGTAGATAGATTTAAGCCCGACGCTAATAAGCGTTGACTAAATGCATGGTCTTCTAATAACTGTTGCTCGCTCCAGCGTCTAGGGCGATAAAATTTAACTACATAACGCTGTTTATTCTCATCACTAAATGAGTAAACGCGGTTCTCATAAGAATTTAACGCTAATAAACCTGTTTCAGGATAAATCCCAATGCTTGCCAAGGCATCCAACTGACATTCGGGTGTCAACTTTTGATAGCTTAAAGGTTCGTTTTGCATTATTTTTTCCCACAAAAAAAGGCGCAACTAACAATTAGCGCGCCTTAATAAAGTTAATTTAATAGTATTTGCTTATAAGCCAAGAAAGAATGAAGCATCTTGTTGGATTACTTCGTCACTATCATCTAAGTTAGTTAGCTTGATAGTGATAGTTCTTTTCTTCTCTTTAATATCATAAGGGTCGACAGCAATTGAAATAGGTTGAGTAAATATTTCACCGGAGTTAATAGTAACTTGCTTCGGTCCTATCATGGTCGCGTCTTTTAACCCTGAAAAAGTAATATTGTAGGTCTGTGGTTGAATCGTTTTATTGAGTACTTTTAAGGTATAAGTATTTTCAATTAAACCATCAACATTTTCACGATATAAAGATGTTCTATCACGTAAAATTTCCATTTCTACTTTAGTTAATGTGGCGATATTAATAAAAAATAAGCCAAGCATGACAACTAGCATCAACCCATATCCGATAATTTTCGGACGCATTAACTTGGTTTTTTTACCTTCCAATATTTGTTCCGACGTATATGAAATCAAACCTCTTGGATAACCCATTTTGTCCATGGTTTCATCACAGGCATCAACACAAGCGCCACAGTTAATACATTCATATTGTAAGCCGTCACGAATATCTATGCCTGAAGGACATACTTGCACACATAAATCACAATCGACACAGTCACCTAACTCAGTTTCTGAACGGTCTATTTTACGTGAACGAGGGCCTCGCTTTTCACCACGTGTTGCATCATAGCCAACACTATAAGTGTTTTTATCAAACATGGCAGATTGAAAGCGCGAATATGGACACATATGAATACAGAAAATAGAACGCATCCAACCCGCATTTGCATAGGTTGAGAAAGTAAATATAAACACCATTAACAATACAAGCATGCTACTTTGGCCGGTGAAAAAGTCACGATAAAGCGTTTCAACAGGAACAAAATAAGAGCAAAAAGCAAGCGCTGTAAATAATGAAACGATTAGCCAACCGGTGTGCTTTGCTGTTTTTCTCCATATCTTATTAAAACTCCACGGCATTTGATCAAGTCGCTTACGTTTATTAGCAGTTCCTTCAAAGCGTTCTTCAAACCAGATGAAAATAAAGGTCCAAACTGTTTGTGGGCAAGTGTAACCACACCATACTCGCCCTAAATAAGTAGTGAAGAAGAACAGGGCAAAGGCGGCTATTATAAATACCCATGCCAGCAAGGTTAGGTCTTGAGGGAACAGCAGCATGTTAAAAAGATGAAATTGTTGCTTATCAACATCAAATAAAACTGCTTGATGCCCATCCCAACGGATCATGGGAATGGTGAGGAATAATAAAATCAAACCCCAACCTGTTAATTTACGAATTTTCTGAAAAAGGCCGTAAGCTGCACGCACATAAATACGATTGCTTGGATTAAAACGATCGGCACTTTCTTTATGAGTTGTCTTGATCTCTTTAATTTTAATTTTCTGCGTCATTTGTAAACACCTGCTATAAATAATATCGCGATTATAAAGGAATTATGAGCGAATAAATGCAACAGATAAAACAAAATCTATGATCAAATTACTGCTTTATAATAGATACTTAGCTATAAATAATAATGATTATTATTTAACTTGTTTTTTACCTTGAATGAGCTCGATTTGATAGGTTAGTTAGCTGTGTGTTTAACAGTAAATAAAGACATGATTAAATTTAAATATTAGGGATAAATAATTTAACGAAGAGAATCGTGGTATTGCATGGTTTGCTTTATTTAGAGCTGAAATAATAAAGCTTCGTAATAAACGAAGCTTTATTTAATACTAATGCTTATAGTGTTTCGCTACAGCCTTTAGCACTCATTACTGGTATTGCAGTTGCTTTTGCTGTGTTGTAAGCACTGTCTAGTGTTGCTTTTGTACTCTCAGCGCTGATACCTGCTGCTGTAAGCATGCTTGAACCTGACTCTAGGTTTGCTGCTTGTGCTTCGTAAGTAACAAAAGTTTGCTTAATTGCAGAACAACTTAGGCTAGGGAAGTTTGTATTAAGTAAGTTGCTTGTTAAGCTGCTAACAGAGCTAGTTGCACTGTTCGTGGCAGAAGTTGCTGCTGCGTTAGCCGTTGAAGTAAGGTCTGAGCTAGTAGTTTGACAACCAGCTAATAGGGCGCCGCCTAATAGAATTAAAGCAATTTTTTTCATTTTTTAGTTCACTTATGGTTTAAAGAGATAGAAGTGTATTTTTTTACATTAAAACAATCAATAAGTAATAGGACGTTATTGATATAACATCCTATTACTTACTTAGTAGGGTTACTTTTTTGATGATTTTTATTGTGGAGAATGCTGTTTAAACTGATGGTGCTCTTGATCATAAACAAAGTCATGTTTTGCCAGCCTTTCTAGTAATAGTGACTTTTCAATTTCATAGGTCGCACAGAGATCTTCAAGTGTTTCACTTTCATTTCTTAATTTCATATTAACGATGCTAAGCAGCATATTAACATCCATTTTTTTATAATTTTCTAACATTGTCTTTATCCTTTTAATTGATTAAGTCTATGTCCGTTTTATAATAAACCGCGTGCTTTTAATAATGCTGTTTCAAAGTCATCTTCACAATCTTTTGCGATGCCAGGGATCATGTCACCTTTTGCAGTTTGATCCATTTTTAAGTGATAAATAATAACTTCATCTGTTAACTCTGCAACCGATTTATCAAACCCTGATTCAGTTGCTATTAGCTGTAATATTTCTAATAAACTCAATTCTTGATTTTTTAACCAATAAGGCTTTATTAATTCTAAAATTTCATTGATACGATGAGCTTGCATATATTAGACTCCTTGTAATGGTGCATACAGAACTTAATTAAGGTGTGATCAGTATTTCTCCATGCTCATTAAAAGCTTGTTGATTAATCAACGCTTCAGCGAGATCTTCAATATCAAAACGAGCGCTATCAAATAACATTAACGCTAATTGTTGATTTGCCTTTATTAGCGCATTAGATTGCTCACTTAATTTTTTTAATGCTTCCCAAGAGATAATACATCTAATTAAGTGCCCTTGGCATTGAGCTTGAAATTCTACTTGTTGCAACTGATCGTTATAGTATTCGTTATCTGAAAAAATAATGCTTTGATTCATATTAAATTAACCGGCTAAATTATGACGTAATTCATTTAACACTTGTTTAGCGCTAGGTTTGACACCACGCCAAATAGCAAAGCTTTCTGCGGCTTGGCCAACTAACATACCTAAACCATCAATGGTTAAGCGAGCACCGTTCTCTTTTGCCCATGCATTAAATGCCGTTACTTGAGCATTATAAGTCATGTCATATATGGCTGTTTCTGGGGTGATCAATGCCGTGGATATATTTGGTAAACTACCGTGTAAACCTGCTGAGGTAGAGTTGATAATGAGATCGAATGGACCTGATAAATCACTAAATTCAGAGGCATTAATATTTCCTAATGCTTTGAAAATAGAGACCAAGGTTTCAGCCTTTTCAAAAGTACGGTTTGCAATCGTTAACTGTGCAGGATTTTCTGCTAAAAGTGAACTACATACTCCACGTGCAGCGCCACCAGCACCTAATAATAAAATGCGTGCGCCGGTTAGGTTTACGTGGTTATTTTTTAAGTCTAAAACTAACCCTGCACCGTCAGTGTTATCACCAATAATTAAACCGTCATCAGTTTTCTTTAGTGTATTTACTGCACCGGCTAAACGTGCACGATCCGTTAATGATTGTGCAAACTGAAAAGCTTCTTCTTTAAAAGGGGCAGTAATATTGCAGCCTTTTGCATTACTGTTAAAAAAGGCTTGAACTGCCGCAGTGAAACCCTCAACCGGTGCTTCAACAATACCGTAAGACATCTGTTGCTGTGTTTGATTAGCAAATAAAGTGTGGATAAAAGGCGATTTACTATGTTTGATTGGATTGCCAAATACAGCGTACTGATCCATGTGAGCTCCGATTTCAATAAATTTAGTAAGGGTTAATTTATCATGTATGTGTTATTCAGGGTATTTTATGAGGTACTTTTCAACGCTTTATTATAAATAACCTCAGTGCTGGATAAGCAAAGCGATACAACACGACTACTTCCGTGTATTTCTGTTCTGATTTGCCTTGAACTACAAAAAACTATCAACACTGTACAGTGAAAAACTATAACTAGTTGATTGTTGATTAAATTTCGTTTTCATTACCCCGAGTTGAGGTTAAATAAATTAAGCGTTTCTCAATCATTGAAGGTTGGTAACTAAAGCATACTTATTTTCTAGTAAGTTAGTGTTGTTAAGCTTTGCAGTTTGTTAATATAGTGGTCCATTATCTGGCATATTTTTCTGCTAAATAGCTACTTTCCCTTACTGAGTTTTTTGATTATGCCAATAACTGCTTTATTAACCACTGCGTTAGCAAAACGCGAGACCCTTATTAATAATTTATCGATTGCTGATTTACCGAAAACAGATTTCCCAAAAACAGATTGTTTTCGTGTTTTTCATGGCACGGTTGAAGGTATTAACGGGCTTAATATTGATCGTTATGGCGATGCTTGGTTAATTCAGACTTTTCATCAAACACTTAACGAGGAAGAGCTACAATCGATCCGTAACGTATTGTTAAGTGTTGCTGATTTACCTATTGTGTATAACGATCGGTCTAATAAAAACTCTCGTATTATCAATGAACTTGATGTAGACATTGATGTTTATGCACATTCTCAGCAAGTGATCGCTGAAAATGGCATATTGTTTACTAGCAAGCTGCGCCATGAAGGACAGGACCCGCTATTATTTTTAGATATGCGTGTTGGGCGTGAGTTTGTTAAAGCAAACAGCCATAAAAAAACGGTACTCAATCTATTTTCATATACCTGTGGTATTGGCACTGCAGCTGCAGTAGGTGGCGCTAAACGAGTGCTTAATGTTGATTTTTCCTCTTTTGCATTAGCTGCTGGCGAAAAAAATGCGCAGTTAAACGGCGTTGAGTCAGTTTGCCAGTTTATTCAAAGTGATGCTTTTCCGGCATTGCGCCAGTTAGCAGGGCTTAAAGTCGCGAGCCGAAATAATAAAAAACTGCCTAGTTACCCTAAAATGTCTGCTTCTCAGTTTGATTTGGTCTTTTTAGATCCACCTCGTTTTGCTAAAAGTGCATTTGGTACCGTTGATCTGGTTAATGATTACCAAAGTTTATTTAAACCGGCAGTACTAACCACTAAACCGGGCGGCACCATTGTGTGTTGTAACAATGTAGCGAAAGTTGATAAAGAAGCATGGTTTAAAAGTTTAGTGCGTTGTGTTGAAAAACAGGGTAGAGAAGTAAGCCATGTTGAATGGTTAGATTGTCATCAAGACTTTCCATCATTTGATGATAACCACCCATTAAAAATAGTAGCGTTAACCTTATAATAACTATACTGATTACCCTTACCTGCAGGTACAAAAAAGCCGAGTAAACTCGGCTTTTTGCTCAAACATTAGAGCGTATTAACTTTCTAACAAACGTTGCGCAGTACTTTTTATACCTGGATAATCTTGCTCAGGTAAAATATCAGCTAGTTGCAACAATTTATCTGCTAAAGCAGCGTTGTTTTCTGCTGAGACGTTAATATGTCCCATCTTACGACCAGCACGTTGTGCTTTTCCATACCAATGGCTTTTAACATCACTGATAGTAAGCACTTGCTTACTTATACTCGCTTGACCTAATACATTGATCATCGCACTGACTTTTTGCTGCTTAGTATCACCTAATGGTAAACCGGCAACAGCGCGCATGTGGTTTTCAAACTGACTACAAACTGTACCTTGTTGCGTCCAGTGACCAGAGTTATGTACACGCGGAGCAATCTCATTGACCATCAATTGTCCATCTACATCAAAGAATTCAATGGCTAATACACCAATATAACCCATTTCTGTTGATAATCTATTAAATGCATCAATCGCTTGTTGTTGAATGCTAAGATCCATTTCAATAGCCAAGGATAAGGTTAATACACCATCCGTATGCTGATTTTCAGTAACAGGGTAGATTGCAATATTTCCTGCTTTATCACGCGCACCAATCACTGATACTTCACGATTAAAAGGGATCATTTTTTCTGCAATAATGCTATGTGGAAAACTTTCTGTACCAGCAGCAATAAACTCAGCCATTTCAGACCAAATCAAATCTAGTTGGTCGACTGATTTTAAACGCCATTGGCCTTTTCCGTCATAACCGGCTTGGCAGGTTTTAATGACTAACGGTAAACCGAGTAATGAAACTGAATCAACCAGATGTTGTTTTTCAGTGATCAGTTTATAAGGAGCAGAAGGAACGCCAGTTTTATCAAGTAAGGCTTTTTCAATGCTGCGGTCGCCACCAGCTTTGATTGCGGCCTTACCTGGAAAGAACTTACCACTTGCGCAACAAAGCGTGAGCACGTCATCGGGAATATGCTCAAATTCACAGGTGATCACATCGACTAAAGCGATCGCTTCTTCAAGTGTTTGCTCAAAGGATTGCAACGTTAGTGGGTGAATAACCTGTTTTGAGCCCACGTCATAAGCACGCACGTTCAAATCTAATGGCGCAGCCTCTAAGCTCATCATACGTGCAAGCTGTCCTGCACCTAATACTAAAATGTTCATATTAAATCGCAGGATCTGGGTTAGCTAAGACAGTATCTGTTTGTTTTTGACGGAATGCGTCAACTTTCGCGAGTAGTTCTGGTTGCTGACAAGCTAGAATTTGCGTTGCTAATAAACCCGCATTCGCAGCACCCGCTTCGCCGATAGCAAGTGTGCCTACTGCAACACCTTTAGGCATTTGGCAAATTGATAATAAAGAGTCGATGCCCTTAAGTGCCTTAGATTGAACTGGAACACCTAATACAGGTAAACTGGTAAAAGCGGCAGCCATGCCAGGTAAGTGCGCCGCACCACCTGCACCAGCAATAATCACCTTAATACCACGCTCAGCAGCGCTAGAAGCGTAATCAGCTAATAGTTGTGGAGTACGGTGTGCAGAAACAACACGTGTTTCATACTCAATACCAAAAGAATCTAGCATATTTGCCGCGTGTTCCATGGTCGGCCAGTCAGATTTTGAGCCCATAATAATACCAACTTTCATGCATACTCCTGTATAGGGGATTATTTAAATATCGTTCAATGATGCGCGCGATTATATACCCGTTACCCTACAAGATGCAAAGTTAGGTCTATCAATTAGGGAATTGAGATGAGGCTAAAAATGTAGGAATTTTGTACACCTTCATTTTAATCATAAAGGTGTCAACTGAAGCTATGATTAATAGCATATTAAGCAATCAGCGTAAGCGTTCACCGGTTAACGCATCATGGATTTGTGAAGGGTTTTCTAACCCAGTTACAGGTTGATCAATCACATGATCAAGTAGTGGGTGATTAACAAACATTTGCTTAACTTGTAACGTGGTGGTGCAGGCTTGTTCACCCGATAAATTTGCGCTGGTGGAAATGATTGGCTTGCCAAATGCGGTGCATAAGGCTTGCACTACGGGGTGCTTGGTCACTCGTACAGCAATACTATCAAAGTCGCCGCTGACCAATTTTGATAATGAGCTTTGCACCGGTACAACCCAAGTAAAAGGTCCGGGCCAAGTTGCTTTAATATTATTCAGTTGCTCTGGAGTTAATGATGAAAAGTCTGCATAATTTTGTAATTGCTCGATATTTGCGGCAATTAGAATTAACCCTTTATGGGCGGGGCGTTGTTTTAAATCGAGAATTTTTTGAATCGCTACTTCGCTATCAGGATCACAACCTAAGCCAAAAACAGATTCAGTAGGGTAAGCAATAACACCCTGTGTTGTTAACGCTAATAGTGCTTCAGAAAGCGCATCTTCGTTGATAGTCATTAAGAGTCCCACTAATTATAAAGTTTAAGCTGTTTTAATATCAAACAGCCGATAATTATATAGGCTTACTTCGATAACCACATCCTTTTTTAGGACAGATTATACGTGTAGCGGTAGCCGTTTTTCGTTCAACTAATATAGGCCACTTACATTCAGGGCAGAACTCATTCACGGGTTTATCATTCACTGCATATTTACAATCAGGGTAATTGTCACAGGCATAAAACGTTTTACCAAAACGAGATTGGCGGGCCACTAAATGGCCTTTTTTACAGCTTGGGCAGGGGACTAAGTTTTCTTTTTCAATGTTTTCTGTTGTCTTATTTTGTTCAGATAATTGCGCGGTATGTTCACAGTTAGGGTAGTCACTGCAACCTATAAATAATCCAAAACGGCCTTGTTTTAACACCAATTCATGTTGGCAAAGAGGGCAGCTACTTCCAGTTAATACCTTTTTGATGTCGCTCTTTTCATGTAATGGGCGTAAATAATCACAGGTAGGATAAGCACTGCAACCTAAAAATGGTCCTTGTTTACCATTTCTAATATGTAATGGTGACGCACACTTAGGACAAGCTTCTGAAATCTTTTTATGGTGCGTATCTAAATTAGCCATATTAGTGGATCAGTCCTTCTTCGAAATCCATTAACATTGACTCTAATTGTAAGAATGCATCATCGCTGACGGGATCGTTGAATAAAACCATTAGGATCAACCATTTTACATCTTCTAAAATCAGTTCACCGCCACTCTCTAATGACA
This sequence comes from Psychromonas sp. SA13A, assembly GCF_011378715.1. Lineage (GTDB taxonomy): Bacteria > Pseudomonadota > Gammaproteobacteria > Enterobacterales > Psychromonadaceae > Psychromonas. The sequence continues at coordinate 16,406 of NZ_WTKU01000020.1, forward strand.
TAATGCAATCAATGACCATTTCTCGCGTATGTGTTGTTAGTATTTTAGCTTCTTCTAAATAGCTAATGTAATTACGCGACTCTAATGAAATTTGGCGTTGTTCTATTTTGTTATAGATTCGATGAGAGGTTGCTTTTTCAGCAATGGTTCTGCTTTGGGGTTCTTGGTTATGCATATTAGCAAGGTTGTCTAACCAAGCTAACGCTTTGTTAATTTCTGACTTCTGAAAGCCTTCTTGCATCAATTCATCGGTCACCTCTTGCGTATCAAGCTCCATAGTTTGATCAACTTGGATATAACTTTCAAAGAGATACATGATAATTTCGAACATAACGGACCTTATAACTTAATGTAACCTTGCGGTTGGACGTTAATTATACCATTTATCTCTAATTCTATTAACTCATTTTGTAAGCTCACCACATCCCAACCACTACGGGCTAAAATAGTCTCAAAACTGGTCAGATGGTAATCGATCATGTCGAGTAAAACATGTTGATTTTTAGGTGTTTTATTTTCTTTTTCCGAGGGTGGTGGAGAAACGTTTAATAGCGGAAATTCTTCTAATATATCTGAACTGGTTAAGACTAATTTGGCACCTTGCTGGATCAGTTTTAAACAACCGCAGGCCTGTGGATTATCTATTGAACCCGGTAGCGCAAAAATTTCTCTGTTGTGTTCTGCGGCATAACGCGCAGTGATCAAGGATCCACTTTTTACTGAAGCTTCAATCACTAAGGTGCCTAAGCTTAAGCCTGAAATTATTCGGTTACGTCGAGGGAAGTTACTTGGGTAAGCAGGAGTATCAGGCCAAAATTCAGAGATTAATAAACCTTTTTCACGTATTTTATGGGCTAATGATAAATGACGTTTCGGATAAATATTATTAAGGCCGGTACCTAATACTGCAATAGTCGCTCCGGTTTCTTTTAACGCACCTTGATGAGCGACACCATCGATGCCTATTGCTAAGCCACTGGTGATGGTTAAACCTGATTGAGTAAGTTGTTGAGCTAATAACATCGCTTTTTCTTGCCCATAGGGAGTACAACTTCGACTACCAACAACGGCAATTTGTGGCGAGTTGAGCAACGCTAGGTTTCCCTGAGTGAACAATAAAAGAGGTGGGCTGCTGATCTGTTTTAATAAACTTGGGTAGCGTGGGTCTGCATAACTTATAATCGCTTGGTCTGGTGCACTATCCTGCCAATCGAGACAAGCTTGTATATGTAATTGATTAGGGGATAAAAAAGCATTTATTTGTTCAGGATTAAGGTTATGTTGACTTAGTTGCTTTGCATTAAGTTGAAATAACTGTTGAATAGAGTAATGCGATAGTAATGTAAAAATTTTGCGCTTTTGTAAGCTAGGAATAGCATCAAGTGCTATCCAGCAATATAGAGGATCAAGTTCGCTATCTTGTTCAAATAGATTTTTTTGAATAACAACCTCTCTTAATTAAAGAGTCTGCCCTTTAAAATGCTAACCCTTCAACTTAATCTTTAGTACTTGATTCATTACTCATTTTTTCTCGCAATATAATGCGTATTCCTTCACCATTTTTAAATATATCCTCTAAAGAATGAGTCATATTTTCTGATGTTAATGCAGTTGTTTGTAAGTATTTACTTCGGCCTGGTAGATATTTGCTCCAAGATTTTTTAGGATCTGGATGTATTAATAATTCGTTATCAGAATCAACAAGGTAGACCAAAAAATTATTAGATTCAGTTAAATAATTGAGCACATAAGTCATATCTAAATTGATAATGACCATACCAGAAAAAGCACCATCAAAATAAACGGGATGAGCGATTCGGTAGGTAGGTTTAATTAATTGCTCAATCGCCCCTTGTTCTATATTCAAATCAAAGGGTGAGTGCCAAAGTTCTCCTGCAGGTGTTTTTTGAGTAGCGCTGAAATACTCACGACTACTTTTATCCTGGAGTGCTGCCTCTTTTATGATCACTGGTGCTAAATTATTATTGGATTGTTCAATTCGAATTTTTTCTTGACCTTGAGCATCTATAAAGCGGACCTGCATGTAATGCCTATTGATAGCGGCTGCAGTGAGGAACAGTTCACTCAACCTATCTCGGTCTGAATCTTGGTTTTTAGCTATGTACGCATTCATGAAAGGCGTATCAACCAATGAAGTAAGTAACCTCTCCTGTTGGCCAATAATGTGTTTTAGATACTCTCGCTTTGCTTCAATCTCGTCAGCTGCTTTGATTTGTAATGAGTTTTTCATGTCTGACGCATTAGCGCTAGAAATAATCGAACCGTTAAATAAGTTTACAACGAGCATCGTTAGCAAAAGCAACCATTTAGGGTTGCTTAACGTCCATAAGCGAAAGTGCTTAGGCATTTTAGGGCAAATTAAAAATGCAAACTTATTGAAGCTTTCTCTGGGTCTATTCTGATAGTGCATTTTATATGTTTCCCAATTAATTAGTGCCAAACATTACTTTTTACTCGTCACAGGAGTAAGCCTAAAACGTTGAGATTTTGGTTAGTGCTTAAATATTATGTAGTGTTCCGGAGTTATCGATGCCCTATTAAAATGGTAAACCTTCAATCTCAGACTTAGCTCCCATCACATCTTTGCCGCGCATAATAATAGCAATACTAACTTGATCGTAGACTTTGAACACCATTAGTTCGCCTATTCGTTCTGGGGGAAGGATTAAACTTGATTCTTTTAGTTTATCGAATGCGTCCCCATCTTCTTTATAAATGATATTAGCATCTCTAATTAATAATGCAGGTCCTGAGCGTAAGATAGAAAACATAGAGCCAATCTTAATACTGTCTATTTTACCTTTATTAATTACCACTACATCCCACTTGCCAATAGCCGTTGCATTATTTAAAGCAGCTAAAATATGCCCTTTTTTACTTTTAGGTACTGGCTGAGGAATAAAGTAAGCAGGTAAAGAGTCAAATTCAGGAATAGATAAAATTAAATCTCCTTGTCGCGCTTCTCGGGAGCTTTTAATAAAGTCATGTGGTGTGACCTGATCGGTTGTATCAACATTGGTACTTTTTGATACCTGTGAATAACCAATAAAGATTAATTTTGTACCTAAGCTATTTTCCGCTTCATCTTTATAGGTTTCACCTAAACGATAGATACCGTACAGTTTATCTTTATCGTAGTGTCCTTGAGCGTAGAAAATATCACCTTCAAAAAAACGTGGAGAGCCGAGTGCATCACCTAATAAACGCGGTGCATTGCGTAATAAATCGGGGTCAATAATATGGTCTTTTGATAAAAAAGCTGAAATCGCTTGTAAAGGGATCGTTGGAATTGCTTGCGCTTTTTCTTGTAAGCGTGGTGTCGGCGATAATTTTTTTAACTGCTTACGTGTTAATCTCGGTTCACCATCTATCCAGATCAGATTTAAAACATCACCAGGATAAATTAAATGTGGGTTGTTTATTTGTGTATTTGTTTCCCATAAACGCGGCCATAACCATGGGCTGTTTAAAAAATGAGATGAGATGCCCCATAGTGTATCGCCTTTTTGTACGATGTAGGTTTCTGGGTGATCTCCTTTGAGTTTAATCTTGTCTGCAAAAGCGGTCATTGACAGAGCGACACCGAATATCAGTGAAGCAATGAGTTTTAATTTCATAACAATCCTTGTCCTGTGATTAATAAAACTGTTTTTTGCAAAGGGAAATGACTAGAATTAACATTTTGAACATTAACTATGAGTGCGATAATACCATGCCTTTACTTGAAGTATTACATTTTCCAGATGAACGTCTAAGAACTGTAGCCCAACCTGTCGACAAGATCACCCCTGAAATTAAAAAAATTGCAGCGGATATGATAGAAACTATGTATGACGAAAATGGTGTTGGTTTAGCTGCAACACAGGTCAACATCCACCAACGCATCGTTGTTATTGATGTGTCTGAAGATCGCAACCAACCTATTGCCCTTATTAATCCTACTATTCTAGAGAGTTCTGGCGTAGAAGTATCGGAAGAAGGTTGTTTATCTGTTCCAGATACTAATGCCGATGTTGAGCGTGCAGAGTTCGTTACTTTGCAATATCAAGATTTAGAGGGTGAAACACAAGTGGTTAAGGCTGATGGTTTATTTGCTGTTTGTATTCAACATGAATTGGATCATTTAAAAGGTAAATTATTTATTGATTATCTTTCACCATTCAAACAAAAGCGAATTAGAGCCAAGCTAGAAAAATTACAGCGTCAAAATAAAAAGTTTTCATAATTATTTTCATATTTATAAGGTTGTTTCGTGGAAAAACTTAATATCATTTTTGCAGGTACGCCTGATTTTGCTGCTAATCATTTACAAGCGTTAATTACTGCGGACTTTAATGTTGTCGCCGTTTATAGCCAGCCAGATCGTCCAGCAGGGCGAGGCAAAAAACTGACAGCAAGTGCAGTAAAAGAGGTGGCGTTAGCAAATGATATCGCCGTGTATCAACCAGAGAACTTTAAACAAGCCGAAAGTGTAGAGCAACTTGCTGCATTAAATGCAGATTTAATGATTGTGGTCGCTTATGGTCTGATTTTGCCAAATAGCGTATTAACTACACCGCGTTTAGGGTGCTTGAATGTACACGGGTCTTTGTTACCTAGATGGCGTGGTGCTGCACCTTTCCAACGTGCTATTTGGGCCGGAGACAAAGAAACCGGCGTTACCATCATGCAAATGGATGAAGGCTTAGATACTGGGGATATGCTTAAAAAAGTAAGCTGTCCGATTGATACAGATGAAACCAGTGCTTCTTTATATGCAAAAGTTGCCAAACAAGCTCCAGCGGTATTAATTGAAACAATCAAGCAATTACAAACAGGGCAAATAACGGCACAAAAACAAGATGAAAATGCGGCAACTTATGCTAAAAAACTGAGTAAAGCCGAAGCCTTAATTAACTGGAATGATCAAGCCGAGTTTATTGACCGATGCATTCGTGCCTTTAACCCCTGGCCTATTAGCTATTTTGAATGGGCGGGACAAGTCATTAAAGTACATAAAGCCTCGTTAGTAGATGCCGTTAGCACAGCGCCAGCAGGCACTATTCTAGAGGTTGATAAAAAGGGTATTCAAGTTGCTACAGGCCAAGGTGTGATCAACCTTGAAGTGATTCAACTGGCAGGAAAAAAAGCAATGCCAGTCCAAGATGTTTTAAATTCTCGCCGTGAACTGTTTACAGTTTCTAGCAACTTACTCGAACAAGGTTAATGATAATGAATGTACGTGCGATTGCCGCTAAAGTGTTAAATCAAGTTGTAGAAAAGGGGCAATCACTATCACAAGCATTGCCTGCTATTCAGCAAGAGCTTTCCCCTAAAGATAAAGCCTTAGTACAAATGCTTTGTTATGGCGTACTGCGTACATTGCCTCGTTTAGATTTTTTCTGTCGTTCATTAATGAAAAAACCTTTGACGGGTAAACAAAGAGATCTACATTTTTTAATCCTAGTTGGTATTTATCAACTGTTATACACACGTATTCCTAGCCATGCGGCGGTGGGTGAAACCGTTAATGGTGCAAAAGCCCTTAAAAAACCTGCGTTAAAGGGCATGATAAATGGTGTTTTACGTAGTTTTTTACGCGAGCAAGAGAGCTTAATTGCTCAGGCTGATCAACAACCTGCTTTACTGTATTGCCATCCAAGTTGGTTAGTAAAACGGTTGCAATCTGCTTATGGTGAAGAAAAAGCAGCTGAAATTATGACTGAAAACAACCAGCAAGCACCAATGTGGTTACGTGTAAATTCACGTTTTCATGATCGTGAACAATATCTTGCATTATTAACCGAGCAAGATAAACAAGCAGAGATGACAGCGTTTAATGACAATGCATTGTGTTTAGAAAATGCTTGTGATGTTTACCAATTACCGGGTTTTGCAGAAGGTTGGGTATCAGTACAAGATGGCGCAGCGCAATTAGCGGCGCATTATTTGGATGCACAACCGGGTGATTTAGTTCTGGATGCTTGTTCTGCGCCTGGTGGCAAAACCGTGCATACTTTAGAGCTACAACCAGAGTTGAAGCAGATGGTTGCCGTGGATTTTGATGAAAAACGTTTAGTACGTGTTAATGAAAATCTACAAAGACTTAATCTACAAGCGACGGTTATTCATGGTGATGCAGCTAAACCAGATGATTGGTGGTCTGGAGAGCAGTTTGACCGTATTTTGTGTGATGCCCCTTGTAGTGCAACGGGAGTGATACGTCGCCATCCAGATATTCGATGGTTACGACGTGATAGTGATATTAGTGAACTGGTCACTTTACAGAAAAATATTTTACATGCGTTATGGCAAAAACTAAAACCGGGTGGTGTGTTGCTATATGCAACATGTTCTATTTTACCCGATGAAAATGACCAACAAATTAAGGACTTTTTAGCTGCAACAAGTGACGCATCACTGGTGCCATTAGCTGCGCACTATGATGGCCAAGCAGTAACTCGTCAAATATTACCAAACGAAGAAAAAATGGATGGATTTTATTACGCTAAGTTACAAAAAGCGATATAAGTAGTAAGCGATATTCAGTAAATCGATAAGCAGTGAGATGACATGAAAATTATTATTTTAGGTGCAGGGCAAGTGGGTGCTTCTTTAGCGGAAAACTTGGTTGGCGAAAATAACGATATCACGGTGGTGGACGAAAACCACGAAGCTTTGCAAGAGTTACAAGATCGCTTTGATTTACGCGTTGTACAAGGTAGTGCGTCAAGTCCACATACTCTCGGTGATGCTGGTGCTATCGATGCTGATATGTTGATTGCGGTAACCAATAGTGACGAAGTCAATATGGTTGCTTGCCAGATCGCATTTACACTGTTTAACGTACCTAAAAAAATTGCCCGTATTCGTTCTCAAAGTGTGGTTATGCATGAGAAAGAATTATTCAATAAAGATGCTTTTCCGATTGACCACATCATTGCTCCTGAAAAATTAGTGAGTGATTATATAACTCAGCTAATTGAATACCCGGGTGCTTTACAAGTAGCTAACTTTGCTAATGGCAAAGTTGGATTAGTGGCGATCCGTGCTTATTATGGCGGCTCTTTGGTTGGTAATGCTATTTCTGCGTTAAAAGAACATATGCCCAATATTGAAGCACGTGTAGCGGCAATATTTAGGCGTGGTAAAGCTATTCGTCCGCAGGGTACAACCATAATCGAAGCCGATGATGAAGTTTTCTTTATTACTGCAAGCCCGAATATTCGGGCCATTATGGGCGAAATGCAAAAGCTTGAGCACCCCTATAAACGCATTATGATTGTCGGTGGTGGTTATATCGGTGAAAGTTTAGCGAAGCGTTTAGAAAAAGAAAATTCGGTTAAATTGATTGAAAAGAATTTTCGTCGAGCTGAGTATTTATCTGAAACCTTATCTAATACCATTGTTTTCTGTGGCGATCCTTCTGACCAAGATTTACTACTAGAAGAACATATTGACCAGATCGATCTGTTTATCACTGTGACTAATGATGATGAAGCTAATATTATGTCGGCGATGTTGGCAAAGCGCTTGGGCGCGAGAAAAGCGATGGTGCTGATTCAACGTAATGCCTATGTGGATCTGATCCAAGGTAATATTCTGGATATCGCCATTTCACCACAACAGGCCACGTTATCCGCTCTACTAACACATGTACGTAAAGCAGACTTAAAACACGTTTATTCGTTGCGAGAAGGCTTAGCAGAGGCGATTGAGATTGTTGCGCGAGGTGATAATATGACCTCGAAAGTAGTAGGCAAAGAGATATCACAGTTGAAACTGCCAAAAGGAACCAGTGTGGGGGCAATTGTTCGTGATGAACAAGTATTAATTGCACATGATGATACGGTGATTGAAAGTGATGACCATGTGATCCTGTTCTTGGTGAATAAGAAGTACATTAACGACATCGAAAAACTATTCCAACCAAGTCCATTCTTCTTATAAGCTGCGAATTATGACTTACCGTCCTCTATTTTTTATTACAGGTTTAGTACTGTCTAAAATGGCAGTATTTATGTATTTTCCCATGTTATTAGCTTTTTATAATAACACCTTGGGCGGCGTCGAATTTTTAATTTCTATTATTATTACACACATTGCTTCTGCTATTTTCTTATACCTAGGTGGCGAAAAACAACATTCGCATTTGGGTGTAAGAGAGATGTTTTTATTAACCACTGGTGTATGGGTGCTCTCTAGTTTATTTGCTGCCTTGCCCTTTGTTTTTATTGAACATATTAGTTATAGCGATGCCTTCTTTGAAACTATGTCTGGTATTACTACGACCGGCAGTACGGTATTGCATGGCTTAGATACTATGCACCCTAGTATTTTGCTTTGGCGATCTATTTTGCAATGGTTAGGTGGTGTTGGTTTTATAGTGATGGGCGTAGCGATTTTGCCATTTTTAAATGTGGGTGGCATGCGCTTGTTCCAAACCGAGTCCTCGGACTGGTCAGATAAATCCACAGCAAAAACACGTCGTGTTGCCTTAGATATTTTATTTGTTTATATGTTTTTATCTATCTGTTGTTTTATTGGTTATCGAATTGCAGGTATGGATAATTTTGATGCCGTCAATCATGCCATGACAACTATTTCCACAGGAGGATATTCCACCTCCGATAGTTCGATGGGACACTTTTCACATATTGCGCATTGGAATGCAATTATCTTTATGTTTTTAGGTGGGTTACCTTTTTTATTGTTGATTCGAGGTATGAAGCAAAAGTCATTACAACCGTTATGGAAAGATGCCCAGATTCAAGGTTTTGCATGGTTAGTGATTGCTTGTTCATTAAGTCTAAGTGCTTATTTAGTCATTAGTGGTCAGTTCTTATGGGCTGATGCTATTAGGTTGAGTGTATTTAATGTGGTTTCAGTGATCACTACCACTGGCTTTGGCTTAGATGATTTTCTAACGTGGGGGGATTTTAGTTTAATTATTTTTGCTGTTTTGTTGTTTACCGGTGCTTGTTCTGGATCTACTTCTGGTGGCATGAAAATATTCCGTTTTCAAATTGCCTTCAGCCTATTAAAACGTCATCTAATGTTATTAATGCACCCACATGCGCTATTCACGCAAAAATACAATAATCGTAAAGTGAGTGATGAAATTTTACGTTCATTAGTAGCCTTTGTAATTGCCTATATGGCGACCATTGCAGTCTCTACTCTATTGCTTACTCTATTTGGTTCACAGGCCATGCTGGCATTAACAGCATCAATTACTGCGGTATCAAATGTTGGACCAGGGTTAGTTGAGTCGATAGGGCCCTCTGGTAATTTTGCTGAACTGCCGAATGTTTCTAAGTGGATATTATCTATTTGCATGTTAATGGGCCGCTTAGAGATATTAACTGTTGCAGTCATGTTTACTGGACATTTTTGGCGTCGTTAGAAATATTGTTTTTTGATAGTGAGCTAATCTCTACTGCGATCGTCATTATTAGTTGGCACTCATACATCAGCGGTAAAACGTATTAAGAGAAGATACTCATGATTAATCAAAAGCATTTAAACACCTTTATGAAGTTGGTTGAGACAAAGCACTTTACGCATACCGCAGAGCAGTTGTTTATGACTCAACCCGGTGTTACTCAACATATTAAAAATCTTGAAAAACACTTTGATACCTTGTTGTTAGCACGTTATGGCAAACAGTTTGAGTTAACATTAGCCGGTGAAAAGCTCTATCAAATGGGCTTAAGTATGCGAGATCTCGAAGCGCAACTAAGTGAAAGTATTAATCATGATGATGCAACGCAAGGCGTCTGTTCATCACTTGTTCAGGTGCCCTCGCAAACTTCCTCTATCCCTATTTTGTAAAACAACAAAGTACACACCCGCAATTAAGCGTATTTGTAGAAGCGGCGCCAAATCAAAACATCATTACTGACTTACTCAATAATAAAATAGACCTTGGTATTGTGACTCGACAAACAGTACATGAACAACTCAAGCAAACATTAGTGGGTTACGAGGAGCTACAACTAGTATTGCCGGCGAAAATTGATATAAGCGAAGATGTTGGGTTTGCAGTACTCAATAAATTGGGATTTATTAATCACCCGGATGGTTTACACTTTCTTGATGAGGTCTTTTCAAGTAACTTTGCAGCGGATTATAAAGGTCCTAGTAGCCTTCATATCAAAGGTTATGTGAATCAAATACAGCAAATACTATTACCCGTTGCACAGGGGGTTGGTTACACTATTTTGCAAAAGCGTGCTGTACAGCAATTTAGCCAACAGCAACAATTAAAAATAGTACCATTAACTAATGCAACGCACGAAGCTCTGTATTTAACGCAAAAGCGTTATCGTCAATTACCTGCTCGTTATCAATGGTTTGAAACTAAAATAATGCAACTGTTAAAGTAAGAACTATTCTTCACTTAATTGTTCTGGCTCGCTATTGTGTTGCGTTAATTGCTCTGCAATCGGCCTTTTAATCGGCACTCCTAAGCCCTTTAATTGCTCTGCTTGTTGAATCACATTACCACGACCGACGCTCAACTGCTTGAGGGCGCTATGGTAAGTTTTTTGCGCTTTATCTAGCTGTGAACCAACCTCTAAAAAGTTGTCACTGAATAAGCGTAGTTTGTCGTATAACTTGCTCGCCTGTTGCGCAATTAACTGCCCATTTTTTTCTTGTCGTTCAAAGCGCCATAGGTTTTCGATAGTGCGGAGTGCAATCATTAAGTTACTCGGGCTAGCTAATAAAATATTATTATCGAGCGCCAGTTGAACTAAGCTTGGATCGTGCTCTAAAGCTGTAATAAAGGCGGGTTCAACGGCCACAAATAACAATACATAGTCGAGTGTGTTGGCACCAATTAAATCCTGATAATCTTTTTTCCCTAAGCCCTTAATATGTTGACGGATAGATAAACAATGCGCATCAAGCGCTTGTTTTTGCTCCCCAATATTTTCACTATTAAAGTAACGTTCATAGGCAACTAAAGACACTTTTGAATCAATAATTATATTACGCTGTTGCGGTAAATTAACCACTACATCAGGAAGAAAGCGTTGCCCTCGTGTATCCTTTAAATTGACCTGAGTTTGGTACTCATGTCCTTCACGTAAACCTGAGTTTTCTAGTATGCGCTGTAAAACAACCTCTCCCCAGTTTCCTTGTTGCTTATTGTCGCCTTTCAAAGCATTCGTCAGGTTCTGAGTTTCTTGGTGCATCAGGCTATTTAAGTTAGCCAGTTGGTCGATTTCTCGTTTTAAGTTAAAACGTTCTTTGCTTTCATTGATATAACAATCGCTTACTTGCTTTTTAAAACCTTCGAGTTGAGTACTTAAAGGGTCTAATAGTTGTTTGATGGATTGTTTGTTTAATTGTTGGAACTGTGTCGATTTGTCGTTAAAAATACGCTGTGACAAGACCTCAAACTGTTGGCTTAATTTTGCCTCCGTTGCTTGTTGATCTTGTAATCGTTGTTCTCCTGCCTGCAAGCGAACGTCGGATTCTCTAACACGCGTGGTTAATTTACTGACCTGTGCTTGCAAGCTTTCATTATGTAACGATAAAGCCGCTATTTTACTGTCTAGCAATTGATTTTGTTGCGTTTGGTGTTGCAGATTTTGTTCACTTAGCTTCAGGGCTAAATACTGCTCAGTAAGATCTGTTTTGTGGTGAGATAAACGGTTAAGGGCGATTAATAAGCTGATAAAAAGTAAACCACTTATAATGCTCATTAATAATAAGCTGTTATTTGCCAATAAATCTGCTGGCATTTAATATTCCATTTTCTTTAATGTATTGATCACATGAGGGTTAAGTCTATTCCAACACAGTAGAAATAGCAGATAAATCCCGAGAATAGCCCACTTATGCAAATTTTTACCCTGGTCTAAATCAGAAAAAGAAAACGCAATATAATAGGTGTCCACCACTTCTACATAGACAGCCATAATGACAGGTAAGATCAAAACCGTTAGTAGTTTCCAAGCTAAGGATAATGCTTGAGTAAGCGGGTGATTCAACATGTTTTTTCCAATCGACAATGTAAGAACTGTAACTTTAACCAGTAATTATAAAGAAGTGAATAGGCAAGCGTAAAAAATAAACATAGCGCACGTTATCTACGAGAGGCAGATGATAAATAAAAGCTGCATTATTTTGCACCTTTTTACTTTTAGTTTGACTAAATGATGTAAAACATAAGTTTTATGCGCGTTTGTGCGTTTTTTTAAGTGATTTATGTTTAAAAATGCACTAGAGTGCGTGTTTATATAATTTGAAACTAATTAAAAGGGGTAGTTTATGTGCGGTATCGTTGGTGCAGTTGCGCAAAGAGAAGTGTCTGAAATTTTAATCGAAGGTTTAAAAAAATTAGAATATCGTGGTTATGACTCAGCAGGTGTTGCCATTGTTGATAGCGAAGGTAAATTAACTCGCGTACGTCGTTTAGGTAAAGTAAAAGAATTAGCTGATGCTGTTGATGCAATGCATACAATGGGCGGAACAGGTATTGCTCATACACGTTGGGCAACACACGGCGAACCTTCAGAAGTTAATGCTCACCCACATGTTTCTGGTGCTATCTCTATCGTACATAACGGTATTATCGAAAACCACGAATCACTACGTCGCTTGTTACAAGAGCGTGGTTATGTTTTTGAATCTCAAACTGATACTGAAGTAATTGCTCATTTAGTAGAATGGGAACTAAAAACAGCAGCTTCATTACGTGAAGCAGTACAAAAAGCAGTGCCTCAATTAGAAGGTGCTTACGGCATGGTTGCATTAGATAGCCGTGACCCATCTCGTTTAGTCGTTGCACGTTCAGGTAGCCCAATAGTTATCGGTCATGGTATTGGTGAAAACTTCCTTGCATCAGACCAACTAGCGCTATTAAACGTAACACGTCGTTTTACTTACCTTGAAGAAGGTGATGTAGCGGAAATTACTCGTCGCGAAGTTAATATTTTTGATGCAAGCGGTGAAGCGATTGAACGTGAAGTGATTGAATCTACCGTTGAGCATGATGCAGGTAGTAAAGGTAAATACCGTCACTTTATGCAAAAAGAAATTTTTGAACAGCCTACTGCATTAATCAGTGCATTAGAAGGGCGTATAAACGAAGACAGCATCATTGTTGAAAGCATTGGTAATGGCGCAAAAGAGATTTTATCTAAAGTTGAACATGTTCAAATCATCGCTTGTGGGACTTCATACAACTCAGGTATGGCGGCTCGTTATTGGTTTGAATCACTTGCTGGCGTAAGTTGTGATGTTGAAATTGCTTCTGAATTCCGTTACCGCGATTTTGTTGTTCGCCCAAATAGCTTATTGCTTACACTTTCTCAATCAGGCGAAACAGCTGACACGTTGGCTGCATTGCGTTTAGCGAAAGAGAAAGGTTACATGTCTGCGATGTCTATCTGTAACGTATCTGGTTCTTCACTAGTACGTGAATCTGACCTTGCGTTTATGACTCGCGCTGGGACTGAAATTGGTGTGGCATCGACTAAAGCATTTACTACACAACTTGCTGCAATGCTGATCTTGGTGACTGCTATTGGTAAAGAGCAAGGTACTATTAGTCCGCAAAAAGAAGCTGAAATTGTACATGCGCTGCATTCATTACCAACTGAAATTGAAAAAGCGTTAGCGTTTGATAAAGAAATTGCTGCATTAGCACCAGACTTTGCCGATAAACACCACACATTATTCTTAGGTCGTGGTGAGTACTACCCAATCGCGATGGAAGCGGCATTAAAACTAAAAGAGATCTCTTACATTCATGCAGAAGCTTACGCAGCAGGTGAATTAAAACATGGTCCATTAGCATTAGTGGATGCAGATATGCCTGTAGTAGTGGTTGCACCAAACAATGACTTATTAGAAAAATTGAAGTCAAATGTTGAAGAAGTGCGTGCACGTGGCGGTTTATTGTATGTATTTGCTGATGAAAACTCAGGCTTTGAAGCATGTGATGGAATGAAAATTATCTCATTACCTCATGTAAATCCAATCATCGCACCTATATTCCATACGGTACCGATGCAATTATTGTCATACCATGTGGCATTGATTAAAGGTACTGATGTAGACCAACCACGTAACCTAGCTAAAGCTGTTACAGTTGAATAAATGATAAAGTAAGTTTTTATTTATGATCATAAAAAAACCGACGTTAGTCGGTTTTTTGTTATTAGCGATTCAAGCACTCTTATTCCTATTTTAAAAGCTTAAGTCATATCATTTCGCTTTTTAATATTTGAATCTAAGTTTTACAGCTTAGCAATAACACTCATTATTTTATCAACCAAGTCTTGGTTGGTTAATTGGCCATTTTCTAGGTCAAAATTATCGTAGAAGCTAGGTACTGAAATGGCACCTTTCACCTCGGCTGCAAAAAATGGTGCTGAAGCTTGTGCTGAAGCTAATACGCTAGCGGCACCACCAGGACCCGGTGACGTTGACAGCATAATGACCGGTTTGTTTTGGAATAGTTTTTGATCAATACGAGACGTCCAATCAAATAGATTTTTATAAGCCGCAGTATAAGAACCGTTATGCTCTGCAAAAGAGATAACAATCACATCAGCTTCACCCAATTTTTTATAAAAGGCTTTAGCTAGCGCTGGCTGTCCTAATTCTTTTTCACGGTCTTCATTAAATAGTGGCATTTCATAATCGTTGATATCTAACAACTCTACTTGTGCGTTGTTAATTTGTTTGGCTGTGTAATTAGCTAGTTGTTTGTTAATAGAGCTTTTGCTACTTGTTGCTGCGAATGCGAGTACTTTCATTATTATTTCCTGTTCTTTCTCTCAGTGGATGGATACACTTTAAATTATTATCATTTGTTGAGTAATAGTCGTTTTGTGCATAGATTGTTTCCAAATGACTTGTTGTTATCTATTTAAATAAAAGGTGATGTGATGGCGAATAAAAGCAAATTATTTGATGGCATGGTTGTTTTTGTTGATGTAGCAAAATTAGGTAGTTTTACCTTAGCTGCAGAGAATAGTGGCCATTCCACCTCTTACATTAGTAAGGAAGTGAATAAGTTAGAAGCACGTTTGGGTATTCGCCTATTACATAGAACCACACGATCCTTGAGTTTAACGCAGGAAGGTGAGTTGTATTTTCAATTGTGCCAGCAACTCATTGAAGATGCCGAACAAGCAGAAAATAGTATTAGTGGGAATCAAGGGGAGCCTAGAGGAAAGCTACGCATAAGTTGTCCTATCTCCTATGGTTTGTCTAACCTGAGTCCTGTGTTGAGTCTATTTACTGAAAAGCATCAAAAAATCCAACTTGAATTAGAACTTAATGATAGAAAAGTAGATCTTATCGCCGATGGTTTTGATGTCGTGATCAGAGCCTCTACGCAGCTCGAAGACTCTAGTTTAATTAGTCGCAGGGTGAGTCAATCAGAAGCTTTAGTATTAGCTTCACCTCGCTATTTAGCGAAACATGGTACTCCAAACCACCCCTATGATTTAGATCGCCATAAAATCATTAGCTATAGTAATTTGAAGCAACCTAATATTTGGCTGTTTCGTGATCATCAAGGAGAAACCATTCAGGTGCATGTTGAAAGTCATGTACTAACCAACAATGCCACATTGGAAATAGACCTCGCCGTTGCCGACCAAGGCATTATTCGCGTGCCACAATTTGCCTTAAAAGATGAAGTGGAAATAGGGGGATTAGTAGAGATTTTCTGTGATTGGCCTAAGCCGCCAATAGGGGTTTATGTGGTTTACCCGAGTAGAAAGCATATGTCAGCCAAGGTACGTAGTTTTATCGACTTTGTAATAGCAGAATTAGGGGATTAGAAGGGTAGCTAAGCAAGTGATGGATATAGTGTTTTTTGTGTATAAAACATGCTTCGAATGTGGCATTTGAGCAATATTTAAGAGATAGGGAAATCTTTATTTATAAAAAGCTGCAATAGCAGCTTTTGCGTGCAGTGATTACTTTCTTCGTTCAATGATGAATTGATACTCAAAGCCTTCACTTGAATTCTTCCACAGAATTTTTTTACCTGATAAAAAAATGGAAGCGCTATTATTTTCGTCGTACTCTACCTTACCTAGCTTAATGGGACTCTCTATTTTTCCTTGATCAATCATCATAATTACATCTTTTTTAGCAAAAATATTTACAGGTTTTCCTGAAAAGGAGTCAATGAAAGATTTAATTGTTTTATTGAATTGATGATTGAATTCGTCTCTATCTTTTGGAGTGTTGACATTCCCAACTATTTTCAATGTATCCCATATCGTTGGTGAAGTTCCCTGAACATAATACGCAATATTATTAGACAATGAATTATTGTTACTAACATCTACATCATAATATTCACTGTTACAGCTATACTCTCCATAATGCTCTTTCCAGTCACCTGTAGGTAAGTTATTTTTAGCTAAATAGTCACATGCATCAAGTCTCGCTATTGATCCCAAATCAGATTCAGATGCACCACGACTAATAAATAAAAAGATGGCTAATATTGCTAAGCCGGTACAAAACCATACTTTGTTAGCTTTGGGTTTATTTTTTATAGGAAGGTTAATGTTCGTTGGGTTATTTCCCTTAGAAAGAAACGCTTTATATAGATGGTTATAATTTTTTTCTTTCATCATTGCGGTAAAATTTTGGCCTGAGCCAAGTTTGAATACTACGTAATAATCTTTTTTGATAACTTCTTTCTTTTCTATCGATATAATCTCTCTAATCGGAATTTCTTGAACATTGTAAGATCCAAGTATCAGTTTATCTTCCTCAAGCATCCATTTAGTCTGCTCGAAGTCTCCCTTGATTATATTTATGAATTTCATCATCTAAACCTAATTGGATTAATTTGAAAAGTATAAGAGACACTACCATTTTAATAGTCCGTTATAATAATATTAATCTTCTTACTGGTGATTTAAAGGATCTTCTTATTAACTAAAATTAGAAGCGTCCATTAGCCTTACACAGCCAGAATAGAATGATTATCTTATTATTTCGTGCTGTGAAATATTTTATTAATAAAAATTCACATTTGTTGTGTTGGTATCTCGATACTTTTACTAGATCTTAAGATAAATTCTCATAAGTGCAGTATTATTTCATTCTAAATGAAATAATTTTTATCAACGTCAGGTCTACTTACTCATATCTACAGCATTTTTTATTTATTCAGCAGGGCGAGATATCTATGAAAAAAATATTAGGGTTAGTTTTATCAACATCGATGCTTTTTTATGTGTCATTAGCAAATGCGGATAAAGCCGTATTAGCAGGTGGTTGTTTTTGGTGTATGGAATCTGATTTTGAAAAATTACCGGGGGTGACTGATGTTGTGTCTGGTTTTACTGGTGGCACGTTAGAGAACCCAACTTATCGAGGCAATCATCAAGGGCATTATGAAGCTGTTGAAATTACTTATGATGCCAAGCAAGTGAGCTACCAACAGATATTAGATCATTACTGGGTAAATATTGACCCTTTTGATGGAAGAGGGCAATTTTGCGATAAAGGCGAAAGTTATTTAAGTGCTGTTTTTGTTGCAAACGAACAGGAGCGAGCATTGGCTGAAAAATCTAAACAGACAGTGATTGCTGAGTTCCCCAAGCAAAAAGTTGTTACACCTATTTTAGATAGCAGTACTTTTTATCCTATTAAAGGCGCTGAAAGCTACCATCAGGATTATTATAAAAATAGTCCACTACGTTACAAAGCTTATCGCTGGAACTGTGGCCGAGACCAACGCTTAAAAGAGATTTGGGGTGATCGCGCTACTCATGGCTAATCTGATGTTGCTAATTGATAGTTGCGCTTGAATTAATAAAGCAATGCATTAATAGAAAGCAATGAATTAATAGAAAACGATGAAAACGGCTAACTCAATTGAGTAGCCGTTTTTTGTTTTTAGTGGCAAAAATAAAGTAATAATATCTATTACTTATAACCATCTATTATATCAAGCACCGTTAAAATAGTTATGACTATTATAATCTTTATTGTATTATCTTATTTAGACGTCTATACGGCCATTTATTTTAAAGGAACTGAAAATGTTTAATAAGAAAATCTCAAGGTTATTTTATCTTTTACCCCTAGTGTTTGGATTAGCAGCCTGTGGGCAAGAAGAAAACACTGAAGTGATTAAAGTAGGCGCAACCGTTGGTCCTCATGCTGAAGTTATTGAAGCTGTCGCTATTGAAGCGGCTAAGCAAGGTTTGAACGTTGAAGTTGTCATTTTTTCTGATTACATCACGCCTAATGCTGCGTTAGCGGATGGTAGCCTGGATCTTAACAGTTACCAGCACCAACCTTTCATGAGTAACTTTAATAGTAACAGCGAGCAAAAAATTGTTTCTATCGGTCATTCTATTTTAATGCGTATGGGTATTTACTCGACTAAGTACAAGTCGATCAATGATTTACCTGACAACGCAAAAATTTCAATTCCTAACGATCCAACCAATGGTGGTCGTGGTTTACTGTTATTAGCTGATGCAAAACTGATCACGTTAAAGCCAGATGCTGGTGCAAAAACGACGGTTTACGATATTGTTGAAAATCCTAAAAACTTTCAATTTATTGAAGTGGAAGCAGCACAATTACCACGTACTTTAGATGATGTTGATGCATCGGTTATTACTATGAATTACGTTATGTCTTCAGGTTTAAATCCTGCTGAACAAGGTATTTATTTAGAAGCGAAAGATGCGGAATTTGCTGTGATGAATGTTGCTGCGCGTGTACAAGATAAAGATAATGCAACTTATAAGAAGTTTGTTAAGATCCTTCAATCTGAAGCAACACGTCAATTTTTAGATAAAACATACAAAGGCACCATTGAAGCTGCGTTTTAACCTATCAAGATAAGCACAAATAATCACTGGCTAACACTTCAAAGCCAGTGATTCCTACCTCCTGTAACTAACCTTCTGTTCGTGTTATTTTTATGCTGTAATGCATTAAAATGGTAACTGCATATTAAGATAAGTAACCGTTTCAACCTCTGTGCTGATTTAAAACATGAGTTCATGGGTATTAATGCCTTTGATAGCATTGTGCTTAATAAAATGATCAATTCTTTAGACGAATTGCCTTGATATAAATGAAAAATTAAAAGAGATTAAAATGAACGATTTACGCTCAAACTTGAGTTTATCTATTGAAGATGATGCAGCAAAAACCAGTGCGCTAATTGGTTATGGTTTGATGATTCTGGGTATGTTTACCGGCATATTTTGGTTAATCGGTGCTATTTGGGTGATGGTTAAAAGAGAAGATGCACGGGGTACTTTGTTTGAAGATCACTATACCAATATTATGAGTACGTTTTGGTGGGTATTAGCCTGGTCAGTAGTGGGATTGATCTTGGCTTTCTTTGTTGTGGGTTACTTTGTTTTGTTTGTGACTTGGGTGTGGTCTATTTATCGCATTATTAATGGCTTAGCTAAAATCACTTCCAATAAACCTTATATAGCATAGTTAGAGAACTTATGAATTATCATTACCTGCCTATATATTTGGCTATTGTAGGTTTAGCTGTTTCTTATTTTCTTGGATACATGCCACTCTTCATTTTTGTTGTTTTTGCGGTTGCTAGCCTAGTGACTTATTTCATTTATGCAAAAGATAAAAAAGCAGCGCGTCTTAATCGATGGCGAACGCCTGAAAAAACCTTACACTTTTGTTCTATTTTATGTGGTTGGCCGGGGGCAATTATCGCACAACAGAGGTTACGCCATAAAAGCCAAAAGCAATCTTTTAGAGTGATGTTTATGTTCACGCTGCTACTAAATGTAGCCTTGATTGCCAGCCTACATACAGTACAAGGTGCGACTTTATTACGTCAATTTACGCATCAATTACAAAGTCATGTGATCATTCATATCCACCAGCCACAGCTTCAACAAACGTTATCATTGCTATTAGCCTTTCGAACTGATGATTACATTTATAAACAAAGTGATACGCTTTATATTCGTGAAAGCCGCATAAAATAATGTGACATTGCCTTGTCGCTCGTTTTTCTTGCTGCTAACAATTTCTAGCTGGTGGATGTCATCCTATAATCCAAATTTTTCACTGTGTGGACGTGATTCGGGTTAGATCATGATATATTCAGGCATAATTTTTATATGAAAAGCACTGGAGGAAAGATGTTACGTCTCGCTATTATTGGTACCAACTGGATCACTGAACGTTTTGTCGAAGCTGCGATAGCATCTCAAGAGTTTGAATTAACAGCAGTGTATTCTCGAGATGTAAAGCGTGCACAGGCATTCTCAGCTCCTTTCAATGGTGCAGCTGTTAGTTTTACTGATTTAACAGAAATGGCTAAAAGCGATGCCTTTGATGCCATCTATATTGCTAGCCCAAACTCACTACATTACGAACAAAGTATTCTGATGCTAGAGAATGGCAAACATGTCATTTGCGAAAAACCTGTGGCTTCCAATATAACCCAAGCTGAACATATGTTCGAGGTTGCTGAAAAAAACAATGTAGTATTGTTTGAAGCATTTAAAACTGAATATCTACCTAACTTCGCTTTAATCACTGAACACTTACCTAAATTAGGTCGCTTACATAAAGTCAGCATTAACTACTGCCAATACTCATCTCGTTATCAGCGTTATCTTGATGGAGAAAATCCAAATACCTTTAATCCTGCTTTTTCCAATGGTTCAATTATGGATATTGGTTTTTATTGTGTATCCAGTGTTGTTGCTTTGTTCGGTGAGCCATTAAAAATAAAAGCGAGTGCGCATTTACTTGACTCGGGTGTCGATGCACATGGTGCTGCTATTTTTTATTATCCTGATTTTGAAGTGGTGATCCGCCATTCTAAAGTCTCTGATTCAACGTTACCAAGTGAGTTACAAGGAGAGGCGGGAGTGATGTTAGTTCCGCATATTTCTGAGTGTGATCATATTTCTCTACAGCGTCGAGGAGAAGCAGTGCAAGAATTTAAAGTTGCACAGGTTGAAAATACTATGACCTATGAAGCGAGTTTTTTTGCTCAGCAAATTAAACAGGGCAAATTATGTGAAAAAGCCAAGGCAAGAGCATTGAGTGTTTCTCGTATGACAACTGAGATCCGCCGCCAAACAGGGGTTGTATTTCCAGCTGATAAAATTAATTAAGTTTATTAGCGAGAAACATAACTCTCTACTAAACGGAAAGAATAGACTCCGTTGGCAGTAACGAAAAAAGGCAGATAATGGGAACATTATCTGCCTTTTATGATTTAGCTTATACGCTAAGTTTTATGCGCTTGCTGAAGTCAGCTGTTTTGCTTTACGTGCAATGCGCATTTTTTTCAATGTAACACAAACTAAGGCTGTCACGACGGTGCCCGTTGCCATACATATAATTGCCATCACTGGTTTGTTCATTGCGCCAAGTAATACGACAACTGGCCCGCCATGAGCAACACTGTTGGTGATACCAAAGGAGAAGGCCATTACTGCGCCGACCATTGAGCCTAGTACGTTGGCAGGAATGACTGATAGAGGATCCTGCGCTGCAAAAGGGATTGCACCTTCAGAGATACCAACGAGACCCATCGCACCGGCTGCTTTACCCGCTTCTATTTCACTGTCTTCAAATATTTCTAGTTTACGGCCAATCACGGTGGCTAGTGCCATACCCAGTGGAGCAATTGGAATAGCGACTGCCATTGCACCCATAAACTGAGTTTGGCCGCTTGCGATCATGCCCACGGAGAAGAGGAATGCCACTTTATTAAATGGTCCACCCATATCAAAGCCTGCCATGCCGCCTAATACAATGCCTAATAAAACGACATTACCGGTACTCATTTCAGTGAGGACTGCGTTTAACCATTCCATTAAATTGGCAATAGGTGCACCAATAACAAAAATAAATAACGAAGCGATAAAGACGGTACCTAAAATGGGTGCGATCATAATCGGTACAAGTGGCGCAACCATTTTGTGGTACTCACGCGTTGCAATAAAGCGTACAAAGTAACCCACTAATAGGCCTGCGACAATGGCTCCGATGAACCCAGTTCCTGCAGAAGCATCATAAAACGAACCATTGTTAGCAATCCAACCACCAATGAACCCTGGAGCAAGCGCTGCGCGATCACCAATGGCATAGGCAATGTAACCGGCCAGAATAGGGATCATAAGAGTAAAGGCAACGACACCTACATTAAGTACTTGATTCCATAAACTGCCTTCAGGAATTTGCATGCCATTAGCTGTTGGCTCTCCCCCCAAAGCAAGCGACAGTGCAATCATTAAACCGCCGGTGACTACAAATGGGATCATATGCGATACACCATTCATTAAATAACGATAAAGGTTAGATCTACCTGAAGTTGCAGAGGAATTGTTTTGTGATGAGTTTTTTGAGTCAGCTTGGTAAGCAGGTGCATCCAATGCTTGTTGAATAACTGCTTTACCATTACTAATCGGCGCTTTTACTGGAGTTTGAATGAGCTTTTTACCATCAAAGCGAGTCATATCAACCTGCTTATCACTACTTACAACAATCGCCACAGCGCGTTCAATTTCTTCTGCTGTCGGTGCGTTTTTTACGCCAATAGAACCATTGGTCTCTACTTTAATTTCGTACCCCATTTGTGCCGCTGCTTTTTCTAATGCTTCCGCTGCTAAATAGGTGTGAGCAATGCCAGTTGGGCAACCCGTTACACCAATAATGAAGCCTTTATCCAAGGCGACTTTATCGGTTATTTCTTTTTTCTCTAATAATAAAGCAAGTGCCTGTTTAGTTGATGTCGCTTTATGCATTGCATCAATAAACCCATCTTCAATTAATTTAGAGGAGAGTTCTGCTAACACTTCTATGTGATGATCAAAACCACCATCGGGAGAAGCTATCATGAAAAATAGTGTTGAATTTTTACCATCTTCAGCACCGTATTCAATACCCGATTTACTAATACCAATGGCTACAGCTGGTTCAATGACTGCCGAGCTTTTAGCATGAGGTATCGCAACACCTTCTTCAAAACCAGTATTATCGATAGCTTCACGCGCATAGACATCTTTTAAAAAGCTATCTCGGTCGCTCAGTTTGCCTTGTTTGGCTAATAGCTCGACCATCTCATTTAGTACTTCATCTTTAGTTGTGGCTTTAAGATTTAAGCATATCAACTTTTCATTAATCATTTGAGTAATCATGACTGCACCTCCTCTGTGTAAAATATTGTTTTAGTTTATGGAGGCAATTGTTGGATATTTTACGGATAAAAAATAGTGTACAGTCAATCCATTTACTGGATTATTGTACCCTAAATATCCCTTTGTGAAGTGGGTCACTAGGTTAATCTATGTGCAACAAATACTAGGGGTTATTATATTGATATTGCACCTAAATTTATTTCCATTGACGATAAAAGTGAATAATAACCATGAGCCAAGTATTTATTAATGTATTAGAAGGTGTGTTGTCTGAAATAGATCAGTTTAATCGTGTGTGGTTTGCCAGTGATCATTCAACGCCTCCTTCATTTAGTTATCAGGTTAATTTTCCGCGTATGGAATTTGTTATCACTGGTGAGTACATTAATAAAATTGAAGATCCTGAATTTGGCTTGACTGAGGTGAAGATATTACCTGGAGATATTTTATATATTCCACCTAATAGTTGGAATAAACCTGAGTGGAATAGCGACTGTAGTGTGCTTAGTTTATTATTTGGTAAGCGTCAGTTAGGATTTAGTTTGGTGCAAAAGCGCAAAGGGGAAGAGGCCTTTTTTGATGTGCAAAAATATAGCCTGCAAACTCGTACAGGCCATGCCTTGGATCATATTTTAAATGCGTTAAATACCTTAGCAAAAGAGAAAATTCAGCATCCAACGGGTGGGCATTTATTGATGGCCCTTATGACCTATTGTCATGGTATGTTGCTATCCCCTGAGAGCGCTAATCAAGGACGCAGTGAAGATTTGTATCAGGGAGTCTGCATTTATATTCAAGAAAATTTTCATCGCCATATTAGTCGCGATAATATCGCTCATCATTTTAATGTTAGCCCCAATCATCTATCGCGTTTATTTCGTCAACAAGGGCACATGCGCTTGGCTGATTACATTACATGGGTACGTTTAGAGCGTGCTAAATTTATGTTAACACGCTATTCCTTTCGACTTAGTGAAGTTGCATTACGTTGCGGGTTTAATGATGTTAACTATTTCTATCGTGTATTTAAAAGTAAATTAGGGCGTACACCGAGTGAATTTAGGGCGATCTACAGTGATCAACAACGGCCCTCTTAATTCGGGTTACTGCTAGGTGAAATAACGTCAGAGGGTTATCGATATTGTTCGGTAGACTGCTCAGTAGGTTGCATGAAACAAGTTAAAATAGCTTGTAATTGATGACCCATGTAATGATAAGTAATAAACTGTTTTTTATCAGCATTGAGTAAGTTAACTGCTAAATGCCGTACCGCTAAAATAGCCTCTTTAGTGCAAGGTTTGGGTAATAGCAGCGCTACGATATGAGTCACTCCACCATGTGCTGACTGCCAGTCAATGGCTGTTTTGGAGGTTAAACAAATCATCATCGGTTGATCGATATATTCACTCACTATATGCGGTAGGGCAATGCCTCCTGCCATATCAGTTGAGGATAGTTGTTCTCTTTGTATGAGTTGTAACTCTATTTTTTTATAGTGTTTGATGGAAGCCATTTTAGCGATTAGTTTAAGGATGCGTGCTTTATCGACTATGGTGGCATCTTTAGCAAAGGGCATAACGTGGTAACGGTGTTTGGCGCTCATTTTATTGGGGACTGAGAAGTGATGAAACTGAAAGTTATCATGGCGCATTGGCGAGCTTGAATGGAGCGTTGCCGTGTATGTATCTGCCACCAATATACAGTATTGTTGTAAATATAACTTGAGTGCGTCAACCTGAGTTTGTAGATTCTCCCCAATAAGAAAAATTTGGCATAGTTCAAAGGGCTTAAAAGCGAGGCTAAGTGCTGCCAACTGGTGTTGTACATTAACTCGCTGTAACGTATCTATTTTGATTAATTCAGCAGCGCCTTGTATGTCACGTAAGCGATGGTTAATACCCTTAATTAACCAAGCTGTGAGTCCACTTTCCCCTAAATACAGAGTAATACGTATTGTTGACATGATGATTAACTGATTTGCTTGATACAATCTTGAATGACTTTATTTGGGTCAGTTAAGACTTCAACTATTGTTGTGTTAATTACTTGATATTGTTGGAAGCGTTCAGCATTTTCAATGTTGATATCGGACGCAATCAGTATCAGATCTGCTTGGTGAATATCTTGATGGGTTAATTGATTTTCAATACCCATTGCTCCTTGGGTTTCGACTTGTATTTGGATACCAAAACTGGCTGCAGATTTGATTAAAGCTTCTGCCGCCATATAAGTATGTGCAATGCCTGTTGGGCATGCCGTAACCGCCACCATTCTCATCTTATTTTCCTGAATTGATTTTATTAAGGTTTACTGATTTTTTGAAAAAAACATTAACTGGGAGCTTAAGGCTTGAGAGGTGTTTATTCAATCATGTAGAGGTCTAGTTATGAAGAACATCACTAGACCTTATAAATCATTACTATTAAAGCTGCTCAATGCATTGTGGAATGCTAACCCCTTTTAAAAAACATTGTTTTATTTGCTGCTCTTGTTGTTCAGATAAAATAATAGGTGGTTGATGAGGGCGCTCTGATTTGACTCGTGAACCATGACCAGCAAGGTGTCGAATGACACGGCGGCGATATATCGCTAAGCGATTATATTGCACAATGAAACCTGATATAGCAAAGATAAAACACCCGCAAATAATATAAAAAATTAGCATGTTGTCCTCCTGTTTTACCGTTCTATCAATTTTATCGTTATGTCATTATATTGTCACCATCAGTCTACTTTGCTTTGTTGCACATTGACAAATTAATCGTATAGATAATAAAAATACGTTACTTAGTAAGCTCCTAAATAATACCCTAAACAATACCGTTGACTTAGTTCGCAATTACAATATTTAATAGCAAGGCATAACCTGTAAAATATGTTATATATCATTTATCTATAGTGCTGTTTAACACTGTTTATTATTACCACCTTTGCAGTTATGAAAACTTATTTCAATGGGCTTTTTCAAGCCAAATTATTACATTAAAGCTTACTTAAAGGACCTGCTATGCCTGTCGCGAGTGTTTTACGATTAATTTTATTAGCCTCTATTTGGGGCGGCTCATTTTTGTTTATGCGCCTGACTGCAAATAGTTTAGGTCCTGCGATGTTAGTTGAAGGAAGAGTATTAGCGGCGGCATTATTTTTGTTGTTAATGAGCCTCTATCTTGGTCGAAAATTACAGTTTATTTCTTATATTAAACATTTTTTTATTATTGGTGCCTTTAATAGTGCCTTCCCTTTTCTAATGTTTGCTTATGCAGCACAAACTTTAAATGCATCGACACTTGCGATTATTAACTCAACAGCACCATTATTTGGTGCTGTGATAGCAAGTTTGTGGCAAAGAGAACGTTTACCGTTAAAAGCAGGCCTAGGTTTGTTAGTGGGTATGTTAGGAGTCTCGGTATTGGTTGGGCAGCAAGCAATGGCACTTGGTGAACAGGGATTACTGGCTATCGCGGCCTGTTTGCTGGCCGCTTTAATGTATGGGTTTTCTGCAAATTATACTAAGGTTGCACCTGCGGTAGCGCCATTTGAAAATGCACATGGCAGCATGTGGGCATCCGTGATTATTGTTTTACCATTGCTTCCTTTTATACCTATTAGAGATCCTATTACTTTACCTATTAGTCTTTCGGTATTAGTGCTTGGTGTTATCTGCACAGGTATTGCGTATTTATTATATTTTAAATTAGTGAAAGACGATGGTCCTGCATCGGCATTATCGGTGACTTTTTTAGTGCCGCTGTTTGGTATTTTATGGGGGCGTTTATTCTTAGGGGAAGCGATTGGGTTGAATACGTTATTAGGTGCAATATTAGTGATCACAGGTACCGTGTTAGTGACAGGATTTTCATTTAAGAAGGCGTTACGCAAGGCTCATTAGCAGTATTAATGGAGTACTTACAAAGGTTCAAGTACTCCATTGCTATAATTTAAATAGCTATAATCTAAATTGCTTTAAAGCTTACTTGGTATTTACCTAGATCTTGATATTTAATTTCTGTTGTATCAATAGGTACTTCTATCGCACCGGCATAAGAACCAGTAATGATAGCTTGTCCTTTTTTGAAGCTGACACCTCTATCTCGCATGAAATTAATTAACCAATAAACTGGTTTATGTGCAGACAGGTTAGGGTGCTTACCATCGTAATTTTTTGTTTCAGGTTGTCCAGTGGCTGCAATTGTAGTGATATCAATATTGATTTCAGAGGCTTGATAAGCTTGTTCTTTACTGATCTCAGGTCCAATAAATATACCTTGGTTAAGTAGGCAATCGGCTAAATTATCAAAGAAAACAAGGTCATCATTAGGGCTGTAACGGCGTTGTAATAACTCAAGTGCCATATGGCAAGATACAATGGCATCATCGATTTCTTGTTCAGTATAAGCTTGATCTCGAGCAGGTAAGTCTTGACCTAGGATAAATGCTATTTCAGGCTCAATTAAAGTGTTGCCTGGTTGTGTTGGTTGTACTAAACACTCTGCGCCTTGTTGTACAGTACCTTCTAATACAGGTGCAACCACCATTTGCTCAGGGTTTAATGGCACTAAACATTTCCACCCCTCTATTTTAGATCCATTTTCTTTAACCGTTGCCATTTGTATTGCGAGTGCATCATCTAGGTTAGTTGGACGACAATCAGCGTTTAACATTTCACCTCTGTGATTATTTTTACGTCTTGCTAATAGTTCCTGTGCAGCTTTGATACAAGCTTGATTGCTTAATGTTTGATTATTGTTGTCAGTCATCTTCAGTCTCTTGTTAGTTACGGCTGTTGCCAGATTAAAAGGAGTTACTCTTCAATAATATTAACGTAAATTTATTGAAAAGTTAGTATTTGTATTATTATATGCTCGCTGTGTCACTTTACATGGAAAATATTCCAATGCGTAAGGTGTCGCCTGATGATGAATCTATCAGATCACAGAGATAGCTTTTAATTTTATTCAATATATTTTGGCGAACAGATTGTGATTTAATGTTTGTAACAGATTAATGAAGCCACTTCATATGACTTTAATTTGAAATTAAAGGGGTGAAGTTAATACTTTGGAGTTTAAGCTTTGAAGTTAAAAGTGGAAAAGTAGCGGTGTGTTTTTATTTGTATCTGCAGCTTATATAAAACGCTTAACATTTTTTATCAGGATAGGTTCAACATTGAAGTGCATAAAGACTATTCGCCTACCTTATTATCAAGGATCTAGCAGAATAGTCTTTTAGAAATGCATTTTAATTGTAGTTAGTATGTCGAAGCATGAATGCTGTGCCTTTAATGGCATGGCTTTAATTTTTCGACGACTCTTCTTCGATTAATATTTGCGTTGCTTGAATATTATGCTGTTGTAAAAAGCCTAATAACTGCACCATATACTGCACATCAGCCGTTTTATCCGCTGCAATAACCCATTGTGTTGCAGGTTTTTCCTTCGTGATTTTAATTAACTTTTGTTGGAACGTTGGCCAATCTGCTTGTGCTACCCCATCAATCGCCCAGTGTGGTGCTT
Organism: Psychromonas sp. SA13A; assembly: GCF_011378715.1. Classification (GTDB taxonomy): domain Bacteria; phylum Pseudomonadota; class Gammaproteobacteria; order Enterobacterales; family Psychromonadaceae; genus Psychromonas. The sequence continues at coordinate 45,081 of NZ_WTKU01000020.1, forward strand.
GATGAAGTAAATTAATGGTAACCGCCTTATCATCAACCACTTGGCTAGCACTGCTATCTGTAGTTGGTAAGTCAACTTCTAATGACTGCAATTTAATATTTGCTGAGAGCATTAAAAATACCATCACAATAAAAATAATATCGAGTAATGGAGTGAGATCAACTTGAAATGATTGTTGATCATTGGCTCGTTGACTTCTAATCACGAGTTAACTTCCTGCGTTGTTGCGATAGTTGTTTTTGCAGTACGTTTTTGCTCAGGAAAACTAACGCCTTGTAACCAAAGGTTACAAAAATTGAGTGTAAATTCTAAACGATAAGTTACTTTATTTGCCCATAACCCTAATAGCTGCGCGCCACAAATAGCAGGTAACGCAATTAATAAACCCGCGGCTGTGGTGCGCATTGCAATGCCTAATCCATCAGCCAAATCATTGGGAGTGACTGAGCCTGTGGTTAAAGCTATGGCTTTAAACATCTCAATTAAACCTAATACGGTACCTAATAAACCCAGTAATGGGCTGATCACGCCAATCAAGGCTAATAGCTTTAATCCGCTGTGTAACTCTTGACGCTTATCTTGTACCCAAATGCTGGCAGTATCTTCACGCAATTGTTGGCTAAAGTGTTGATGCGCAAAAAGCATTGCGATACCACGTTTAGCAAGATTTTTTTCTGTTTTTAGTTGCACGCTAAGCGATTGTAATTGCTCGCTTTGCTTTGGGTCATGGCCTTTCAATAATTGTGTTATTTCTTTTTTGCTTAATGAACCAAAGCTTAATAATTTTAATAATCGTTCACTTATGATCATTAACGTTAAAATCGAGCAAATTAATAATGGCCAAGTCATTAAACCAAGTTGTTGTTGTATTAAATTAAATAAAGTCATGATTAATCCAATTGAAAGCTAATAGGGACATAAATACGATGTGCAACAGTTTTCCCGTTGACACTATGAGGTGAAAATCTCCATTTTTTAATGGCTTTTAAAGCAGCAAGATCAAGTACTCTTGCGCCTGAAGAATCTTTTAATAACAATTTAACTTGTTTACCTTTCTCATCTAACCACACCTCGTAAGTGACCGTACCTTCGATCCCCTTTCTTTTTGCTAAACGAGGATATCTAGGTGGTTTAGGTTTACTTAAAAAACGACTTTTTTGTATTAGCTGCGGTTTACCCTGTAAACCATTGTCAGTTTTTACAACTTGTTTCGCATTGACTGTCTGCTTTGCTTTTGGTGCTGCCGTTGGTTGTTCTATCTGTTTTGTTTCTTTCTTTGCCGCCGCAGTCGCGGTTGGTTTGTTAGACTGTTGTATTTTTTTCTTTGGTTTCTTTACTGGTGCCGCTTGCTTCTTTACTTTTTGGATCGCTTTAGGAACCTGTTTTTTCTCTTTTTTAGTCACGCTCTTTTCTTTAACGATGCGCTTCTTAACTGTCTTTTTGACCACTGGTTTGGGTTTCGCTATTGTAGGTGCAGCTTCTTTTACTGGAACTGGTGGAGTTTCTGTTTGAACGGGTGTTGTTTCAGCCTTTTTAGGCGTTGCTTTTGGGGTACTAAAACTAATGCTAACATTTTGCGATTGTTGGCTCATAGGTTGTGCCATTACTGGCTGATCAAACAGTGGGGCAAAAATTAAAGCATGAATCGCGACAGACAATATTCCAGCACTTAGGTAACGAAACATAACGATATAACTCCAATATAAAAATTCTATTCAGTAACAGGACTCATTATCAATTAAATTAACAATGAGATCAATTATCATTTGTATTAAGTTTATATTTTTATTAAGATACATTTTTTGATGATAATAGTTATCATCTAATGGTTGGTTTTATTTGTACTTTGGATAAAAAGGAGACAGATTGTTTCACTATTTTGCATAATGAAGGCTGATTGATTTTTTTAAAGGTACCTAGGCAGAATTGGAAAATGTAATATACCTATTACCAATCAAAATATATGGAATTGGAACATGGAGTATTCAATTTTCAGCTAAGGTGGCATGTAATGAAACAATCAATTATAAATCAGTCGGCGTTAAATGAAGGAATATTAAATAAATCTCAAGCTGATCTGCTTGTAGAGGCTGAAATTCTAGACTTTATAAACGGTAAAAAAACTCTGCAACTAGCGACCGTTGATGTAAAGGCTAAACCTAATGCGAGCTATGCGCCTTTTGTTTACTTTGAGCAGAGTTTTTATGTATTGATTTCGGAATTGGCTCGACATACACAAAATATATTAAACAACCCCAATGCTTCTTTGATGTTAATTGAAGAAGAATCGAAAGCTAAGAACTTATATGCAAGAGTACGCTTAACCTTTGATGCTGATGCCATGATCGTTTCACGTGAAACGCAACAGTGGCAAGATGTAATTGAATTGATGATTAACAGGCTAGGCGAGACGGTACAGGGGCTGAGTCAATTCAATGACTTTCATTTGGTGAAGCTGAAAGTAGAGCAGGGCCTTTATGTGAAAGGATTTGGTCAGGCTTATCAAGTGTTAGCTAATGATCTAGCTAATCAAACTCATATTAACAAAGGGCACAGTAGTGCTTAATGAAGAGTTGTTAGTTTTCATTGAGTCATTTTTCGCTTATTGATGGCCACTTAGTCATTCCAGTTACTTGCTTGCAGGGGGCTTAAGTCCTTAAGTTCTCTGTGAGCCTCCTCTTTATCTTTAATACCCATTATTTAAAAGTGACACTCTTTTTTACACCTTCCTAGAAAATTAATGCGATTAATTATTCGCACTGTCTTTAGTTACGTCTTGCCTTGCTGTCGAAGCTAACAATTGAATAAAGCATCTCGATTGATAACGGGTATAGTTAGGCAGGTGTGATGTGGATAACTAATTCTCTTTTTATTCACTAAACCGTTCACTTTAGAGAATTGTTTTATTAGCTTCAGTCATCACTCTTGCATTATTATATTCTACAGGTGAAGAATATAGAGTCGCAGACGGAAGGTTACGATGAAGCAAGTGAATAAAGTAGGACGCCCAAGTGAAAATAGAGATAATCGAGCTAGGCTGATCACGTCTGCCAGGGAGCTCTTTGTGGAGCAGGACTACGACAAAGTATCACTTCGTGAAATCGCTAAAAAAGCACAAGTAGATAGTGCGCTTATTCGTTATTATTTCCAATCTAAACTGGGTTTATTTATGGCGATGCTTAAAGAGACTGCCGCCCCTGTTACCGAACAATTAAGTAAAGCAAACCAAAATATTGATGAAAAAAGTAGTGAGTTATTAATGATGACTTACTATCGCGTAATGAGTGAAAACCCCGACTTTCCTAAGTTAATGTTTAAAATCGCTTCAACTCCAATCAGTGATAAAAATATCGATTTTCAAAATATACTGGATCAAGTTTTTCGTCCAAAACACATTAATTTATTTGCTTCAATGCAGCAGCAGGGACTACTAAAAGACGGTGTAGACCCTCTGTGCGCGCAAATTAGCTTTTTCAGTATGATGATTTTTCCATTCCTTATTCCTGATCGGATAAAAAATACGATAGGTATTAAAATAACCCCTGAATTTATGTTGAAGCTAGGGCAACAAAATGCCCAATTATTACAGACTGGTTGCTTAAATACGCCTAAAAATAATCCTATTGAGAGTGATAAAGAATGAAAATGAGCAGTAATAAAAAACGCTTAACGATCCTTGGTGTATTAGTTGGAATTATTATCTTGGCATTATCAATCTTTTTCAAATCGTCACCAACGATTCAACCCAATTTCGATAAAGCACGGTTAGTCTCGGTACAAGCATTAATACTACAACCAACGGCACCTCTGGTTCTCGCCTTTGGGCGTGTTCTGCCTAAAACGACTTGGCAAGCGATTGCTGAAGTGAATGGTAAGGTTATTTATCGCCATCCAGGGTTAGAGTCTGGCCGCTTATTAAAGGCGGGTACACTGGTATTAAAGATTGATCCATTTGAATACGAGTTAAAAAAAGCCCAAGCCATTGCTAACGTTAATGCCAGTAAGGCTCAGTTAACACGCTTAAAGCAACAACAGAAAAATATCAGTGCTGGTTTGGCGATTGAGCAGGAGAAGTTGCAATTAATTAATCAAGAGTACCGTCGCAAACTATCGTTAAAGAAAAAGAATTTGATCTCTAATTCTGATTTGGAAACGCAAAAACAAACCTTACTGGCACAAAAAAACGTGGTTTTAGATTTAAACAGTACGTTAAAACTTTTGCCTGACGATAATAAAGTAGCTTTAGCAGAGTTGAATGTTAATCAAGCCATGTTAGATGATGCTCAAAGACAATTATTGAACACTCAAATTACGTTGCCCTTTGATGCACGTATTGCGAATGTTGATGTAGAAAATGCACAGGTAGTTGCATTAGGTGGCGTGTTATTTGAAGCATATAAGTTGGGCACTGTAGAAGTTAAAGCAGAACTCTCTTTGCAAGATGCAGATATCCTCATGAGTAGTGTTCAATCATTTCCAACACAAGCATCGCTACCCAACGTGGAAGAGCTTGGTTTCGGGGCCAATATTGAGTTACAAATTGCTGCAAAGCAACATCAATGGCCAGCTAAATTGACCCGTATTGCAGATAATATTAATGCTGAACAAGCAACGATTGGTTTTTATCTAGAAGTTGAGCAGGATGTTGCCCAGTTTCAGTTAGGCGCTAAACCTCCACTTACTAAGGGAATGTTTGTTAGTGCTAATATCCACGGTTTTGCTTCTTCACAATTTATGATCCCAGAGAAGGCATTACATGGTGATCTCATTTATGTAATGCAAGAGAATAAACAGCTTGCGATGCGTAAAGTACAAGTGCATTTTAGAAATAAACAAGGTGTTGCTATTAGTGGGGATATAAAGGAAGGAGAATGGTTAATTTTAAATGATTTAGTGCCTGCAATTCCTGGGATGACATTAAAAGTACAGGAACCGCAAAAAGCCGCGACCTCAGTTCAGGAGTCGTCTCTGTGATTAAACTTTTTACTCGTCACCCTACGCTAGCTAACTTGATCATGCTGAGTTTTTTTGTGCTTGGTTTAAGTAGTCTTAGTAACATTAAGCGTGAAACTTTCCCTGAGTTTTCTTCGTCTTATATTATTGCTAGTGTTGTTTATCCCGGTGCTTCTCCCGCCGAAGTGGAAGAGAGCTTATGCTTACGTATGGAAGATGCTATTGATGGATTAAGTGGCATTGAAGAAGTTACCTGTGATGCACAAGAAGGCTCTGCTTCATTGAGAGTTAAAATGTCTGATGATGCAGATGTTGGCCGCTCATTAGTTGATATTCAAACTGAAATAAATGCCATTAAAGATTTTCCTACGCAAATAGAGCCACCCACTGTTAAAGAGCTTGATTGGGCAGAACCTGTGGTTGATATCGCTGTTGCTGGAGACGTAAGTTGGCCGCATTTAAAGGCTTATGCCGAAGCGTTAAAAAAGCGTTTAAAGTTAGACTACGATGTTAGTTTGGTGAGCATTTCAGGGTTTTCAGATCATCAGTTTAAAGTGCAACTGAATTTACAAGATATGCGCCGTTTAGGGTTAACCGTGGCAGAGGTTGCAGATAAAGTTGGCCGTCAAAATGTTAAAATGCCTGCGGGTACTGTGTCTTTAAGTGACAAGGAGTTATTACTTCGCTTTGATCAAAGGAAAACAACGACTCAGGCTTTAGGCAACATAATCATTGCGTCTCTAGGTGATGGTGGTGTGGTGCGTTTAAAGGATATTGCAACGCTACAGGATGCCTTTGAGTTTGAGTACAATAAGATTCTTTTTAATGATAAACCGGCTGCTATTTTAAAGGTTAAAAAGAATAAAGCAGATGATGCGTTACGTATTAAAGAACGAGTTAGTGCTTTTGTAGAAATGGAACAAAAAATAGCGCCCGAAGGTATCACGCTGACTTTGACTAATGATATGTCATCTTTGTTACAAGATAGGCTGTCGATGTTGCTGAAAAATGGGTGGCAAGGGATCATTTTGGTCTTCTTATCAATGTGGTTATTCTTTTCGTTACGCTATTCATTTTGGGTCTCCGCAGGATTGCCGGTCTCCTTTATGGGCGGATTGTTTTTGATGAGTGCATTTGGTGTCTCTATCAATGTGATGTCTTTAGTTGGCCTGTTAATGGCGATTGGGATCCTGATGGATGATGCCATTGTGATTGCAGAATCGATTGCTGCACACATTGAAAAAAAACTTAGCGTTAATGACGCAGTAATAGAAGGTGTTAAGAAAGTGGCACCCGGTGTTATCTCTTCCTTTTTGACCACTATTTTTATTTTTGGCAGTTTATTGTGGTTAGACGGTCAAATGGGGAAAGTATTATCTGTGGTGCCGATGGTATTAATCATGGTGCTTAGTATCAGTTTAATTGAAGCTTTTTTGATTTTACCTAATCACCTAAACCATTCATTAGCTAAACCAGAAAAAGTAGACTCCACACTTAAATTCAAACGTGTCTTTTTAGCTAAATTTGAACACTTCCGAAATGTTACTTTAGTCAATAAAGTTGCCTTTGTGGTGCGCTGGCGTTATCTGAGTATCGGTATAACGATCGGTTTACTATTAACTTCTTTTGCCTTAGTCGCTGGTGGGGCATTAAAATTTTTAGCATTTCCAGCATTGGATGGCGATATCGCTGAAGCGCGACTTATTTTACCGCCAGGCTCAACGTTGCAACAAACAGAAGCGATCGTTGCGAAGGTAATCAAAAGTGCACAAGTTGTGGGGCAACAGGCGACGCAAGAAAACCAGGAAAGTGAACCGTTAATAAAAGATATTACTGCACATTATAATTCAAATGCTGATGCAGGAGAGACTGGATCACATGTTGCTACGGTGCGCTTAGATCTATTATCTGCTGAAACCCGCAATACTTTAATCAACGCTTTCATGGAATCTTGGCGTTTACAAACAGGCGAGTTGGCAGAACCTTTGTCTTTGGTTTTTAAACAACCTGCAATGGGGCCTGCTGGACGTGATATTGAAATACGTTTGCAACATGAAGATTTAAACGTATTAAAGCAAGCATCGGTTGCTATACAGGGTTATTTAAGCCAATTCTCGGGTATCAATGGTATTTTAGATGATATGCGCCCGGGTAAAGAAGAGGTGGTTATCTCCCTTAAACCTGGCGCGGAAAACTACGCTGTAGACGGGCAGATGATTGCCAATCAATTACGTGCAGCGTACTTCGGACAAACCGCAGATGAAATCCAAGTGGGCTCAGAAAATATATCCATACAAGTTTTATTGAATGAACAACAGGCAGGTAACTTACAAACACTGGCTAACTTCCCAATCATGTTAGATCAAGGCGGGCAAATCCCATTAAGTGCAGTTGCTTTGTTAAAAAGTGATCGCTCCTATGTGCGCATACAACGTATTAATAGCCAGCGTACGGTCACAGTGATGGCCGATGTCGATAATAGAAAGGCCAATGGCAATGAAGTGATAAGTAATATGCGTATTAATTATTTGCCTGAGTTACAACAACAATTCCCTGGTTTAAAGGTTGATTTTGAAGGTGCGGCTAAAGAGTCAGCAAAAACCGGTAGCTCATTACTAAAAGGGTTTATGATTGGTCTATTTGGTTTATTTGCTATTTTGAGTTTCCAATTCCGTAGCTATTTAGAGCCCTTTGTTGTGATGCTAGCAATTCCATTAGCTTTAATTGGTGTGCTGTGGGGACATTGGTTAGTGGGGTATAACCTTTCTATGCCATCCATTTTAGGGTTTATATCATTAGCGGGTATTGTGGTTAATGATTCCATATTATTAGTGCAATATATTCGACATCACATCGATCAAGATGCTGATGTTTATGATGCTGTGGTGAAAGCTAGCCGAGATCGTTTTAGAGCGGTATTTTTAACCTCGTTAACCACTGCGGCGGGTTTGCTCCCTTTGTTATTGGAAACGAGTTTACAAGCGCAAATAGTGAAACCAATTGTAATTTCTATTGTGTTTGGTATTTTCACTTCCACTTTATTAGTGTTATTTATTATTCCAAGTGCGTACGCGATTCTTGCGGATTTTGGGTTAGTACATAAGCACAAAGACCTCAGCGATACTTAATCTGCTCATTAACGGGGAGGGTAATCTCCCCCTGAAGCCTTTACTCATTATTAGCGATCCATTCAATTAATATTCTCATTCTTTTATTGCATTTTTCCTTATTTCCAGTTCATTGAATTGCGGTTATGATGCAAGCTAGTAACTAATCATATCAGCCGAATAACATTTAAATGGTAGAGTCGCGGAGGCATTTGTTTGACATTAGCTCGTTTATATTCATTTATGCCAGGCACTAAATTGTTCGTAACCTACCAAAAGCAGTGGTTACGTGATGATCTGCGAGCTGCGTTATCTGTTGCCGCCGTTGCATTACCAGTAGCGATCGCATATGCACAATTAACGGGTGTAAACGCAATTGTCGGATTATATTCTTGTGTGCTTCCGATGTTGGTTTATGCACTCTTTGGTACCTCAAGACAGTTGGTTATTGGACCTGATGCAGCCACTTGTGCTGTGATTGCCGCAGTGGTCACGCCATTAGCTGCAGGTGACGCAGTTAAGCATTGGCAATTAGTGATGACCATGACTGCAATGACCGGTGTTTGGTGTTTATTAGCCAGTCGTTTCAAACTCGGAGTACTTGCTGATTTCCTGTCTAAACCTATTTTAATGGGATTAATTAATGGTGTCGCTATTACTATTATTGTTGGGCAACTATCTAAAGTATTAGGCGTACGTTTTGACGAAACTTATTTACTTGAGCAGGTGATGTCTGGACACAGTTATCTGTTGTCTGCACATTGGCCAACGGTATCTATCAGTCTGATTGCATTGCTGGTGTTTATTGCTATCAAACGCTTAGTGCCACAATGGCCTGCGGCTTTATTTGCGATGGCAAGTACTGGTCTATTGGTGTGGTTATTTAAACTTGGTGATTTTAATATTGCTACTATTGGTGAAATAAAAGTGGGTTTACCTGATTTTCAAGCGCCTGTTTTTGACTTAGGTATTAGTCGTCAGTTGGTGATGCCTGCATTGAATCTAGCGATGGTAAGCTTTGTTAGCATGATGTTAACTGCACGCAGCTTTGCTGCAAAAAATGGCTACGATATTGATGGAGATAAAGAGTTTAGAGCGCTTGGTCTTGCTAATATCGCTTCTGCATTATCACAGGGATTTGCGGTCAGTGGTGCCAGTTCTCGTACTGCTGTCAACGATGAGAATGGTGGCAAAACACAATTAGTATCGATTATTGCAGCATTAATTATTGCGCTGGTGGCCTTGTTTGCCACTACTCCATTACAGTATGTCCCTGAAGCCGCATTGGGAGTTGTATTAATCTTAGCATCTATTTCTTTAATTGATTTCAAGGCGTTATGGTTATTAAGAAAGCATGATAAATCCGCCTTTGTGCTGGCGTTAATTACCCTGTTAGCGGTCTTATTTGTTGGTGTTATTCCCGGTATTACACTGGCCGTTTTATTAGGATTATTTCAATTTTTACGTGCGGTGATGCGCCCGACGGATCAGGTACTAGGCTTAGACGATAATGGAATCATTCGTAGTATGGATTCATCAGATCGAACTAAAACTATTCCAGGGGTATTCATTTATAGATTTAACTCTCCATTGACTTATTTTAATGCCATGTACTTTAAGCGTAGAGTACTAGAGCAGTTACTCACAGAGCCACAAACAGAATGTTTGATTATTGATGGAGTGCCTTGTTTCACGCATTTTGATGTGAGTGTGATGGCAATGTTAGATGATTTACATCGAGATTTAAAAAAACAGGGAGTCCGTTTAGTTATCGCTGGCCGAAAAAGGCAAATGATGAAATGGTGCAATGTGGTGGGAATCCCGATTGCTGCTGGTGGCATCTTAATTAGACCCGATCTGTATTTGGCATTGAAAATGAATCAGGTTTATTTGCAAGCCTTAGCGGATGGTGAAGTACCGTTATTGGATGATCAAGAGGTCGACTTTTAGGTAGTAGTCTGTGAGGCTATTGTTGATACAAAGTGAATGATGGTTTAAACAAAATTGCACTCAGTATCAATGCTGTGTGATGGTTAGTTGTTTGGCGAAGCCAAATGATCTGCTAAGTAATAGATTTGGTCTCGTCTTAACTGTTAGAATGCTCGTTTGTATTGTCTTTTTTATTTTTCTCGGAAACTACTATGTCAGCTGCTGTACTTAATTCGCTTGAAGATTTTTATCGATTACTGTCAACTCAACTTGAGAGTAATGGAGTGGTGAAGCTACTCTTGAGCAAATATCGAGGTCAAGATAAAAGCTTAAATAGGCTGAATATTCGACCACTTACTTTGCAAAATGAAGCGGTATTAAGTTTTGTTTATGAACATCAAACTAACCATATTACCAAAAACCATAACCATCAAAATGCGCTACTTGAGATCACTACACTTTTGGGTGATGACTTCAAAAGTGCCTATTTAACGCTGCAAGATTCAGAAATCCAATTAGAGTTTAGTAAAAAAGGTAAGTTAAAAATATCGCAACATAAAGCTAAGCAAATGCAAACTATGCCAGCTGCTCATAATCGCGAAAAACATCGTTATGTAGACATTCAGCGTCCTTTTTTAACAGCGTTAAAAGTCACTGATAAAAACCAAAAATTGATCCCTGCTATGTCTAATAAGTGGAAGCAAATCAATAAGTTTATTGAGATTTTTAGCCAAGCATTAGAGGTTTCTCCAAGGGATACAAGCACACCACTTAACGTTGTCGATTTTGGATCTGGCAAAGGTTACTTAACCTTTGCTATTCATGACTATTTGCGCCATACATTACAAAATGACGCACAGGTTACTGGAGTAGAGTTACGTCAAGCTTTAGCTGATTTATGTAATCAAACAGCGGCAACGTTAGATCATCACGGTTTGGACTTTGTGTGTGGAGATGTAAAAACCCATGCACCTAAACAAACCGATGTCATGATTGCATTGCATGCCTGTGATGTTGCTACTGATTATGCTATTCATTATGGGATCCGTGCGAACGCCAGCATTATTATGTGTTCGCCATGTTGCCATAAGCAGATTCGCCCACAAATGCAGAGCCCTGAATTATTTCAACCTATGTTGCAATATGGTGTGCATTTAGGCCAGCAAGCTGAAATGGTGACAGATTCGTTACGGGCACTATTATTAGAGGCTAATGGTTATACTACTAAGGTCTTTGAGTTTATTAGTTTAGAGCATACCAACAAAAATAAGATGATTTTAGCGATCAAAAAGCCATCAACCAATGCCAAAGAACAAGCTAAAATTTTAACTCAGATTGCTAATATAAAAACCTATTATGGGATCAAAGATCATTGTTTAGAAAGTTTGCTTAATGAAAGCCTAATTCAAGGTTAAATAGCGTTAAGCGACATGACCTCTTACTTCCATGATCACACACCTTCAATATTTCATTTCATAAGAGCTATATAATAACTTCCTGTATTTTATGGCTCTTAATGCTAATTTTTCTTCTTTTAAAGGTAACTTATGCGATGCCCCTCGCGAATTCGATGGGGCTTATTGTATTTGCCTTGCTCAAAAATAAAGCATCTTTATACTGAAGATCGTATGTAATATAAGCAAGTGACCATGAAATACTTAATATTTACAACATCATGCTCACCTTTTTACCATTTTTAAAGTCACTGTGAATTGTTAATCTTTATGCCCTGAGGGTATTTATTGACTCCTTCAGGAAAGCATTTTTATTATTTTTATGGCTGTTTTAAAGCATAGAAATAATGCTGGAGGTGGTTAATGAAAGAAAGACTCGCGATTATTGAAGGTTGGCGTAGCCCATTCTGCAAAGCCGGCACTGAATTCAAAGGCATGCAGGCAGATCAATTAGGGGCGGTTGTTGTCCGCGAGGTGATGGCCAATTCTGTATTAGATTATGCCGATATAGATGAAGTGATCATGGGCAACGTTGCTCAACCAGGTCATGCGGCGAATATTGCCCGAGTCATCGCATTACAGGGTGGGTTTCCTGTTTCTACTAGTGCTTATACCGTCAATCGCAATTGTGCCTCAGGCATGGAATCTATGACTACCGCTGCCAATAAAATATTGGCTGGAGAAATTGACAGCGCATTGGTTGGTGGCAGTGAATCTATGTCTAGCGTTCCACTTCTTTATAGCCCTGAAATGACCAAGTTCATGATGCAGATGATGTTTGCTAAAACACCGCTTGCAAAACTCAAACTCTTATCTCAATTTCGTTTATCTTTTTTGAAGCCTGTGATTGGTATTGAACAAGGTCTAACCGATCCTGTTTGTGGCTTAAATATGGGGCAAACGGCAGAGGTGCTTGCTAAAGAGTTCGCGATTACGCGTGAACAACAAGATCAATTTGCTTTAAATAGCCATCAACAAGCGATAAAAGCGCAACAAGCGGGCAAATTCGCTGATGAAATTATCAGCGTTGCAATTGCGCCTAAGTATCAACATATACAACATTTAGATAATGGCCCTCGTGATAATCAAACCCTTGCTGCTTTGGCTAAGTTACGCCCTTATTTCGACCGCCTAGCTGGTAGTGTTACGGTTGGGAATGCCTGCCCTATTACCGATGGTGCAGTTGCTTTTACTGTGATGGCTGAATCGAAGGCAAAAGCAATGGGATTAACACCGTTAGGTTATTTAGCTGATTATAGCTATGCCGGATTAGCTGGAAATAGAATGGGCTTAGGCCCTGCCTATGCAACAGCTAAATTATTAGATAAATCAGGTTTGGCACTGTCTGATTTTGATTTGGTTGAATTAAATGAAGCATTTGCGGCTCAAGTGATTGCCAATCAATGTGCCTTTGAGAGTAAAGAATTTGCTCAGCAATACTTACAAAGAGCGCATGCATTGGGTGAGTTAGACCCGAACAAGTTAAACGTTAATGGCGGCGCTATTGCCTTAGGGCACCCAGTAGGCGCGACGGGAGGGCGTTTGATTTTAACACTACTACATGAACTTAGACGCCAAGGATTACAGCGTGGTTTAGCAACCTTATGTATTGGCGGCGGGCAAGGTGCTGCATTAGCGCTGGAGGTGGAGTAATGAAACACATTCACGTACAAAAAAATGATTGGTTAATTCGCGTTACTTTTGATTTACAAGATCAAAAGATTAATAAGCTCTCATCTGATGTGATGCAAGAGCTAGATTCTTTGCTAGAAGACATTAAATCCTCACCACAGCAAATTGTTAGCTTTGAAAGTGCTAAAAAGAATATTTTTATCGCAGGAGCGGATATTCAAGAGCTACAAAAAATTGATAGCCCTGAAATGGCTAAGGAAAAAGCACATTTAGGACAAGAAATTTTTAATCGGCTCGATGCCTTACCACAAACAACGATTGCAATTATCGATGGTGCCTGTGCTGGTGGTGGTTGTGAGTTAGCTTTAGCCTGTGATTTTCGTTTAGCCTCAGATAACCCGAAAACTAAAATAGGCTTACCTGAAGTTAAATTAGGCATTATTCCAGGTTGGGGAGGCACGCAACGTTTACCTCGTTTGATAGGGTTACCCGAAGCTCTGGCAATTATACTACCGGGTAAGTTAGTTAGTGCAGAAAAGGCGTATCGTATAAAACTTGTTGATCAAGTGTTTTCATCTGCGCAATTTAATGTGCAAGTTGAACAGTTCTTAGAAAACCTCAAACAGAAATCCTTTCAAGCAAGCCTATTAAAAAGAAGGCAACCTAAAAGTGCCTTACAAAAAGTAACTACCTTTGCGATGCAGACGCATCCTGCTCGCTTATTGATCCTGAAGAAAGCGCAACAGAATGTAATGAAAACAAGCAAAGGATTTTATCCTGCACCACTCGCAGTACTTGATGTGTACCGTAACAATTGTAGTTTTGAAGAAGGTTTAAAACGAGAATTAGCCGCTTTTTCAGATTTAGCATCAACAGTTATCTGTAAACATCTTATCGGTTTATTTTTTCTCAATGAACAAGTTAAAAAAGAGCAATCTGAGAGTTATCCTCAAGATGTAGAATTACCTACTTCAGGTGCGGTGATCGGTGCTGGCGTGATGGGAGGGGGCATCGCTTGGTTAATGAGTTATAAAGGGTTATCGGTTCGCGTTAAAGATATTAACTGGGCATCTATTGAACTGGGTTATCAGCAAGCTGCCAGCTATTTTAGTCAGTTACAAAAGCAGCGCCGCATTAAGCAAGGTGCGATTGACTATGCAATGAATCGGATTGGTGGATCGTTACAGTTTACCGGCTTTAATCGGGCACAAGTTGCCATTGAAGCTGTTGTTGAAGTGATGTCGGTTAAAAAACAGGTCTTACAAGAGGCTGAGGCTGAGCTACCTGAAGATAGTTTGCTTTGTTCTAATACTTCGGCGCTATCGATCACTGAGATGGCTTCGGTGTTAACTCGCCCTGAGCAGTTTTGTGGTATGCACTTTTTTAACCCAGTTAATCGAATGCCGTTAGTAGAAATTGTGAAAGGCCAGCAAACCAGTGAGCAAACCATTGCCAAAGCGATTGCTATTAGTAAGGCGTGGGGGAAAGTACCGATAGTGGTTGGCGATTGTCCGGGGTTTCTGGTTAATCGTATTTTATTACCTTACTTAAATGAAGCCGCTTATTTATTACAAGAAGGTGCAGATATTGAAAAGGTGGATTTGGCGATTAATAGTTTTGGTATGCCGATGGGCCCCTTCCAATTAGCCGATGAAGTGGGCATTGACGTTGGTTATAAAGTCGCTGCAATTTTACAAGCCGGTTTTGGTGAGCGGATGACGGTTGCCCCTGTACTGGAACATATACACGATAAGTTGAAATTATCGGGTAAAAAGGGGGGGCGAGGTTTTTATCATTATAAAAATAAACAGGTAGAGGTTAATGAATTATTGTATCAAGCAGGTTGTGTTGCTGACAGTAAAGACTTTAGCGATCAAGATATAATTGACCGTTTGATGCTGGTGATGGTCAATGAAGCCGCTCGATGCCTTGATGAGGATATCGTTACTAATGCGGGGCAATTAGATCTGGCCATGATAATGGGAACTGGCTTTCCAGCATGGCGAGGCGGTTTATGTCGTTGGGCAGATAGCATTGGTTGTGACGAAGTGGTGAAACGCTTACAGAAATTACACCAACAAGTAGGGAACCGTTACGAAGTTGCTCCTTATCTGTTGAAATGTGTCGAACAGGGGCATGGTTTCTATCATTAAGTTTATTTAATGTTGGAATATATTATAAGTTTAAGTAGAGAAACGATTGCACTTATTACTTGAATTGATGAGTAAATGATATTGGCTGTTATCCTTTGATTATCAATAGTTTAGTGTCTATTTCTGGAGTGAGTTAGTTGGATGAAGAGCTAACAATTCATTGTAAGCGATAAAATTGTTCCACTATTTGATTGGCTGGATATAAGTAGTTAGTTAAGGAGCTATTATGAGTTTTCCTGAAGATAAAAAAGTAGTGATCGATACCTCCAAGATGAGCGATGAAAAAGCCTCATCGTTAAACCTTACCGAAGCGGCACGTGATTCTGTGTGGCAGCATCCTAGTTTTGCGAAATCCTTATTTATGGGGGAGTTTAAGTCTGATGCTATTTTCCCTTTCCCAACTCAAACTGCAGAAGATAAATCAGTTGGTGATCAATTAGTGGAAAAAGTAGGCATAGTGTTAGCCGATACTTTAGATGCAGATTTGGTTGATGAAACGCGTACGATCCCCACTGAAGCGATGCAAGCTCTCGCTGCAATAGGGGTGTTTTCTATGAAAATCCCTAAACAGTACGGTGGTTTAGGTTTATCTCAAGTTAACTATAATCGTGTACTTATGGCTATCGCCAGTCATTGTGGCTCTACCGCTGTGCTCGTTTCAGCCCACCAAAGTATCGGTGTGCCACAACCGATTAAACTATTTGGAACAGAAGAACAAAAACAACGCTTTTTACCGCTCTTTAAAGACGGTGCTATTTCTGCATTTGCATTAACTGAGCCTAGTGTAGGCTCTGACCCTGCACAAATGGAAACAACTGCTACCTTAAATGCTGCTGGAACACATTATCTTATTAACGGTGAAAAACTGTGGTGTACCAATGGATTGATTGCAGATTATTTGGTTGTGATGGCCTGCACTGCACCTAAAATAGTTGATGGAAAAGAGGTTAAACAAATCTCTGCTTTTATCGTAAAAGGAAAAAGTTCAGGGATCACTATAAAACATCGTTGTGATTTCATGGGTATCCGCGGTATTCAAAATGGTTTAATTGAATTTAAAAACGTCGAAGTAGCTGTGGAAGATAGAATTTTACAAGAGGGGCAAGGGCTAAAAATAGCATTAGCAACCCTAAACACAGGACGTTTAACGATTCCCGCCGCGAGTACTGGTATGGCCAAGCAGTGTTTAAATATGACTCGTCGTTGGGGAGGGAAACGCGTGCAATGGGGCTCGCCTATTGCAAAGCATGAGAAGGGTTCAAATCGTATTGCCTATATCGCTGCGACTACTTTTGCGATGGAAGGCGTTACTTGGATAACCAGTTTTATGGCTGACAAGGGCGATGTGGATATTCGAATGGAAGCTGCAATGGCGAAGCTATTTTGCAGTGAAATGGCATGGAGTGTGATGGACGAAACGGTACAAATGTTTGGTGGTCGAGGTTATGAAAAAGCCAGTTCATTAAAGGCCCGTGGAGAATTACCTTTCCCAGTAGAGCGCATGTTACGTGATTGTCGTATTAATCGTATTATTGAAGGCACCACTGATGTTATGGAGTTGTTTTTAAGTCGCGAAGCGTTAGATACGCACTTATCTTTGGCTTCTGACCTGATTAAACCTGGCGCTGATTTCACTACTAAGCGTGATGCTGCTTTTAAGTTGTTTAAAGAATACGCCTCTTGGTATCCATCACAAATTATTAATAAGGAGTTTATTACACAATTTACTCTCAGCGGCACTTTAGCTGAACATGTTAATTATTGCCAACGTACTTCACACCGTTTAGCGCGGGTTTTGTTTGAACAGATGTTGTTGCATCGTGAAAAGCTTGAATTGCGCCAAGAAACACTAGGACACTTAATGACCATTGGTTGTGAATTATTTGCAATGGCTGTGACTTGCTCCTATGCAAAAAACCAAGTTGCACTCGGCCATGAAAATGCGACAGCATTAGCAGATCACCATTGTGTACTAGCAACGGAAAGAGTAGAAGCGCATTTTAAAGCACTATCTACTCCACAGCGTAGTACCGCTAAAGCGATTGCTGAAGATATTTTGAGTGAACAGTATCAATGGTTGGAAGCAGGTATTTACCCTATTGCTGAGGGGGAATAATTGCTATGCGCGACCGTCCTACATTCGAAAAACCTAGTTCTTCTTTTTTGTTGTCAGGATGGTTGATCCAAATTATTGAAAAATTTACCAAGTCTTCTGTTTCTGCAGAGGGGGTTGAGTATCTAAGTAACAATCCCACTTTGTTTGTTGTTAATCACTTTACGCGCATGGAAACGGCCTTACTTCCACAGGCGTTATATAAATTTAACGGTCAAATGGTGCACTCGCTGGCTGACAGTTCGTTATTTGTAGGTAAGTTTGGCAGTATTTTAGAGTCAGTCGGTGCGCTGCCTTTAAATTTACCCGGACGTAATGAAAAGATTATCTCAGAGTTAATGCGTGGCACTTATAATTGGGTTATTTATCCTGAAGGTGCGATGGTTAAAAATAAAAAAGTACTGGATAAAGGCCGTTTGTCGATGCAAATATCCGATGCAACGGCCCGTGCTCCTCATACTGGTGCTGCAATGTTAGCGCTGCAAACCTTTCTTAAAAAAGAGGATTATAAAAAGGCAATTATAGATAATAACGAAACTTTAATTAGTTACTATCAAGAAACCTATAGCTTACATGGTCCATCGGATCTCTCTCCCCTAGATTTACATATTGTGCCGGTTAATATTAGTTATTACCCACTTCGACCGGGTAAAAACTTGTTATCTTCGGGTGCTCAGCTTTTTTTCAAAGATATTCCTGATTTTGTGGAAGAAGAGCTTTTAGTGGAGGGAAACATTATTCTGGAAGAGTGCGATATATCGATCTCCTTTGGCCATGCAATAGATTTACGACGCTTTACTAAACCATATCGACGTTTCTTTGCATTACTTAGTCCCTTTATCTCTCCTGCCAAGCGCATTGACTATTTAATGGGAGCAATGCGCCACCGATTAACTAATGAATTTATGTTGAGGGTGTACAGTAGTCTGACTATTAATATGGATCATTTAGTCGCTACTGCATTACGTTTTGTGCCGGCGCAGGGGATTAAAGAGGCTGACTTCAAAAAAGTTATCTATCTTGCCATTATTAATATTAAAGAGAACAAACAACGTCGTGTTCATCAGAGTTTATCGGAAGGGGTGATCAACCTTGTATCTGGTGAACGTTATGGACCCTATGAGTTAATCATTAAATTAGTGTTGAACGAACAAGCCGCGACTATCGAAAATGGCCAAATCATGGTCAATCATGAAAAATTCGAGATGCCTTACTCTTTTCATCGTATGCGTATCGAAAGCACAGTCAGTGTTCTTGCTAATGAATTTGAAGTCATGACTAAATATGTGAAACATATAAAGCGACTGATTGCGACATCACCTAAAAAATTATCTTTGCAAGTATCAGCTCAAGTATTGAAAACAGATTGTTGCTTATTTGAAGATGAGCGCATGCGGTCTTTTGACCGTTTGCATACAAAAAGCCGTGATATTGGTAAACCCCAACATTTAGCGGGTAAAGCCAATCAACCTGGAATCATTTTGATCCATGGTTTTTTAGCTTCACCAAAAGAGATGGAAGCCTTGGGTCAAAAGCTTAATGAATTAGGTTATGGGGTTTATTTAGTACGTTTAAGTGGCCATGGAACATTATCCAAAGAGATGCGTAATTGTACGGTGAAAGGTTGGTTAGAATCTGTTAACCGTGGCTATGCTGTTTTATCTCATTATCACCAAAAGGTTGTTGTCGTTGGTTTTTCAGCAGGTGCTTTATTGGCGTTGATTAAAGGCTGTGCAAATGTTGATAATATCGTCGGGGTAGTGGCAATTAATCCAGCATTAGTCTTAAAGCAAAAATCAGTGTTCTTCTCTTCTTTATTAGATAGCTGGAATAATATGCTAAGCAGCTTTTCCATGGAAACAGGCACTATCAAATGGGTAGACAATGAACCTGAATGTTCTGATAGTAATTACGACCGAATATATATTGCAGGATTGAAGCAATTACTCTTATTGCAGGATAGTTGTAGAGAGCATTTAGAACGCGTTATTTTGCCATTATTAGTGATTCAAGGAAGCAACGACCCAACTATTGATGTGGATGGTGCGGAGGAAATAATAGAAAAAGTATTGAGTAATGATAAGCAATTACACAGTATCAATACGGATCATCACGTTATTGTAAGAGGGAAGAGGGCAGAAGAAGTATATAGGCCTCTATTAGACTTTATTAAAAAAGTAACAGAGCCCTATTATTAGTTTAAGTGACGTACTTAGACTTTATAAAAAAGTATGACGTTGCTTGTCTAAATTAAGTACTTTGTTTTTCTCAGTATCAAGTTCAATACCTTCTTCCTGTAACAAAGCTATTTTCTTTTCTGTACCTAATGCATATTTGCCTATCGCACCGTTGCTATTAACGACACGATGGCAGGGCACAACGATGACATCAGGATTATTAGCCATCGCGTTACCGACTGCTTGATAAGCTTTGCCGCCTAGTTGATGTGCAATATCTGCATAAGTGACCACCTTGCCTTTGGGGATTTGACGTAGTAGGTCATAGCATTGTTGGTTAAAAGGTTTATTTGAATCCATTGACCTCTTGCTCCGTTAAAAAACGAGACTCGCCGAGTGCTAGATTATGATCCAACTCTACATTGCCTATTTGTTCTCTGTGTAAGGTTGTTACAAAGTTACCTACTGCAGCAAACATGCGTTTTACTTGATGGTATTTCCCTTCACTGATGGTTAACAATACCTCATGATCTGAAAGTACTTGTAGTTTTGCAGGCAAACAAGGGTTCGTTTCACTTTTTAATTGAATACCTTGTGCAAATAAAGCAACAGCGTCATCACTGATTGGGTCTTGTAGTGTTATGCGGTAACGTTTCTCACATTTTTTACGTGGACTGGTAACTTGGTGCGACCATTGACCATCATCTGTAATTAGAATTAATCCCGTTGTATCAGCATCTAGTCGTCCGGCAATAAATACATTTTGCTTTTTTTCTATATCGATTAGGTTTAATAAACTTGGCATTTGTTCATCAACATTAGAGCTAATATAACCTTGTGGTTTATTAAGCATAATATAGCGGAACCCACGGATTGTGAGCACTTTACCTTTAAGCTCAATAATATCGTTAGCATCTACTTTATAAGAGCCACTGCGTAAGGTACCAGTTTGATTGCTGATCAAGCCTTTACGGATTGCACTTTTTGCTTCGCTACGTGTTAATTCTGTTGATTCACAGATAAATTTATCGAGTCTCATTATGTTATGTATTCTCTTCGTTCGTCGTGGTTTTTGTAAGTAAATCGCAGATACAGTTTTTTAAAAAAGTTTGCGCCTGTTTTTGTCCGCTAAATTGATGTGCTTGGACGATGCTTTGCCAACTGTGATTTTGGATAATCTTTTCAATCACACATCTTTGTTGTTGCTGAGTTAACACCTTTAGCGACGTATTATGTAATAACTCTATTAATAGGTATTCAACATTCTCATAACCGCGATGCGCATTAATATAAGCTGATAATGATTGCTTTATATTCGAAATTGGCCTGGTTACTACTATTTGTGACCACAAAACCGTTACTAATGATGAGTCTAATTGGTTAAGTTGTCGACTAAGTTGTACTTTAACCTGTTTATGGAAGTCAGTCTGTATTTGATGGTGTAATTCTTTACCTTGTTGGCTTAAAGGTAAATTAACCATCAATGAGTGTTGTCCGCTGCTTTTATCTTTGCGCGTGCCAATACGTAATATTTGTAACTGATGCTTTAACCAAAAGCGTAATAAATAATCGCTGCCAGCAAAACTAGCACATAGATGATCAAATGCTTGCGTTGTTGTCCAGTCGACAATCCAGTTTAATAATTGACTACCATAGGATTGTTGTTGCAGAGTTGGTTGTACAGCAATACGCTGTATACGAGCAAACCGTTGAGTTGCAGCAAGTTTAAATCCACTATGAAAAGTCAGTGATTGCGCGATTAGGTGCCCAACAGGCCTACGTTTGCCTTGATAAATTTGTTCGCTAGTGATGTTATCAAGTCCACCTTCGTGTTTGACTAAAGCTACGGCTAATATTGTATTTTGTTGCTGCATTACAATCAGTGTTAAATCTTGATCGTTTAACAATGCCACTAAGTCAGAAGGTTTGGTTTGATAATGGGCATTAACCAACAGCGAAAAAACTTGATTCAATAATGGACCTGGTTGCAGTAATTCTGTCTTTTCGATCACACGGATGAGCGTTTTTTGTTGGGTTTGTAATGTATGCAATGTCGGAGTCGATTCCATCAAACATAAACTATCCAAAGTAAAAGCTTCTACCGGATCACCTTTGGCCCAACGCACAGGTTGTTTAAGCTGGAAAGCTCGATATTGAGGTGAAATAAGTTTTAGTTGTTGTAGGAAGCGTAAGGCAAATCCTCTTCCAGAGCCTTCGTAACCAAATTGCGTTGTTGCAAATACAATACGAGAGTAGTGTTGTGCAAATATAGCTAATAGTTTAATGGGGATAGCGGCAGCTTCATCGATGATCAATAAGTCACATACCGGCTTTTCACTATTTAATGCATCAGGCGCTATAAATTGTAATCGTTGTAAATTATTTGCATCATTAATGGTTAATTTAGCGTGTTTATATAAAGTAGTTACAGCCTGTTTACTCGGAGCACAAACAATAATCCTCATTAAATCTTGATTAAGTAATTGCGCGGCTGCCATGCCAAGTGCTGCAGATTTTCCTCTTCCCCTGTTTGCAGTTAATACTAAAGGACGTCTACGATGTCCTGTAACCGTTTTAATAATTTTTTGAATGGCCAGTTGTTGTTCTTGTATATCTAGATGATGTAATGAGGGTGAGGAAGGTTTGTCAGTAGAAATATTTGGTTGTGCATTTACTATAGGCTGATTTTCTAACAATATTGGAAATTGATATCGCTTAAGCTGCTGCTGCATGTAATGAGAAAAATAGTCTATTTCACTTTGTTGCTGTGGAAGTAATAAAACAATAACCGACCCTGCACAGACAGCGCCTTCAGCAGCCGCAAACATATTGGCATCAAATGTTTTGTGCATATTCAAAATTAATAAGTAAACATCTTGCCCTAACAGTGATTTAGCATCACTGCATGTGATTGATGCAGGGGCTTCTCCGCACCATCGATAGGGGAGGGCACTATGCTCAATAATACTTAGAGCTTGTTGCTGACACCAGAGGTCACTCCCCTGTAAACAACATAATTGTCTGTGCGCAGATTGTTCTGCTATATGTTTACGTTGTTGGTAAAAGTTAATGGCAGCTGACACAGGAGATCCTAATAACAATAAAATGAGTATGAATTATACAATAAGCATAAAATGTAACATAAAAAAGGGGACTTAATACCAGCAAGCATGGCTTTAGCCTTGGATCCAAGAGTAAATAATATCAGGCAGATCCTTTTGAATGTTTTTTAAACAAATAGATAATAACTGCTTGCTTTAGTAAGTAGTTAATGTATTATACGCCCACTTGCCAATATGGCAGGTGGGTTTTTTAACCCCATAGCCAGACTTTAATGTTGGCTATCAAAAATGTCTCCCAATTGGGGAGCTACTAGTTTGAATATACACTTGAGATCTATTTAGAATAGATGGTCAGGTGTATATTTGTATGTTGTATTTTTAACTAGGAGTTTTGGTCCATGCAGAACCAAAGAATCCGTATCCGCCTTAAAGCTTTTGATCATAAACTGATCGATCAATCAACGGCGGAGATCGTTGAAACTGCAAAGCGCACAGGTGCTCAGGTACGTGGTCCTATTCCACTACCTACTCGTAAAGAGCGTTTCACAGTACTGACATCACCGCATGTAAATAAAGATGCACGTGATCAGTATGAGATTCGTACTCACAAGCGCTTGATTGATATCGTAGAACCAACTGAAAAGACTGTTGACGCACTTATGAAGCTAGATTTAGCTGCTGGCGTTGATGTTCAAATCAGTTTGGGTTAGAGAGGAGTTATCGTAATGACAATCGGTCTAGTAGGTCGTAAAGTTGGTATGACTCGCATCTTCACTGAAGATGGTGTCTCTATTCCAGTTACAGTTCTAGAATGTTCACCAAACCGTGTTACTCAAGTTAAATCACTTGATACTGATGGCTACCAAGCTATTCAAGTAACAGCTGGCTCTAAAAAAGCAAGCCGTGTAAACAAACCTGAAGCTGGTCACTTTGCGAAAGCAGGTGTAGAAGCAGGTCGTGGTTTATGGGAATTCCGCCTTGGTCAAGACGAAGGTGCAGATATTCAAGTTGGTGCTGAGCTAAGCGTTGAGTTGTTCAACGAAATAAATAAAGTAGATGTTACTGGTCAATCTAAAGGTAAAGGTTTCCAAGGTGCTGTTAAGCGTTGGAATTTCTCTATGCAAGATGCGACTCACGGTAACTCTATTAGCCACCGTGCCCCAGGTTCAATTGGCCAATGTCAAACACCTGGACGCGTATTTAAAGGCAAGAAAATGGCTGGTCACATGGGTGCTGAGCGTGTTACGACTCAAAACCTTGAAGTTGTACGCGTAGACATTGAACGCAACTTACTGCTCGTTAAAGGTGCAGTAGCTGGTGCGAAAAATGGCAACGTATTCATCAAACCTGCTGTTAAAGCATAGCCGAGGAGTTAGTAATGGAATTGGTATTGAAAGATGCACAAAGTGCTCTTGAAGTTTCTGACACTACCTTTGGACGTGAATACAACGAAGCCCTTGTACATCAGGTAGTCGTTGCATATGCAGCTGGTGCTCGTCAAGGTACTCGCGCTCAGAAAACCCGTAGTGAAGTTCGCGGTGGTGGTAAGAAGCCATGGCGTCAAAAGGGTACTGGCCGCGCACGTGCAGGTACAATCCGCAGCCCAATTTGGGTTGGTGGTGGTGTAACTTTTGCAGCTCGTCCACAGGACCATAGCCAGAAAGTTAACAAAAAAATGTATCGTGGTGCAGTGAGAAGTATTCTTTCTGAGTTAGTTCGTCAGGATCGTCTAATCGTTGTCGAGAAATTTACTGTTGAGGCTCCTAAAACTAAAGAGCTTGCAGCTAAATTAAAAGACCTGGATCTTAAAGATGTATTAATCATCACTGAAGAATTAGATGAAAATCTATTCTTAGCAGCGCGCAACTTGTACAAAGTTGACGTTCGTGATGTGCAAGGCATTGACCCAGTTAGCCTAATCGCGTTTGATAAAGTTTTAGTAACTGCTGATGCAGTGAAAAAGATTGAGGAGAGCCTAGCATGATCAGTGAAGCACGTTTACTGCAAGTTATTCTAGCCCCGCATGTCTCTGAAAAGGGAACTTTATCTGCTGAAAACCATAACACTATGGTATTCAAAGTTGCAGGTACTGCGACTAAAGCAGAAGTCAAAGCGGCAGTTCAGAAGTTATTTGATGTTGAAGTTACTGGTGTTCGCACACTTAACGTGAAGGGTAAAACCAAGCGTTCAGGTCAACGTATGGGTCGCCGTAGCGACTGGAAAAAAGCATACGTTACTCTGGCTGAAGGTGCAGATATCAGTTTCGATGGCGCTGAGTAGAGGAATTATTTTATGGCTATTGTAAAATGTAAGCCTACGTCTCCAGGTCGTCGCCACTTAGTTAAAGTGGTAAATAACGATCTGCATAAAGGCAAGCCATACGCTCCACTTTTAGAGTCAAAATCTAAATCTGGTGGTCGTAATAATGGCGGTCGTATTACGGTTCGACATATCGGTGGTGGTCATAAACAACACTATCGTTTAGTTGATTTTAAACGTAATAAAGATGGTATCCCAGCAAAAGTAGAGCGTTTGGAATATGATCCAAACCGTAGTGCGAATATTGCACTAGTACTTTACGCTGATGGTGAACGTCGCTACATCCTAGCCCCTAAAGGCTTGGTTGCTGGTGATATGATCCAATCTGGTGAAGATGCATCAATCAAAGCAGGTAACTGTTTACCGATGCGTAACATCCCAGTAGGTACAACAGTACACGCTGTAGAAATGAAACCTGCTAAAGGTGCACAAATTGCACGTTCAGCTGGTTCATACAGCCAAATTATAGCTCGTGATGGTGCTTACGTTACTCTACGTTTACGTAGTGGTGAAATGCGTAAAATCCCTGCTGAGTGTCGTGCAACAATCGGTGAAGTTGGTAATGCAGAACATATGCTACGTCAACTAGGTAAAGCTGGTGCTACGCGTTGGCGTGGTGTTCGCCCTACCGTACGTGGTGTTGTAATGAACCCAGTAGATCACCCACATGGTGGTGGTGAAGGTAAGTCATCGGGTGGTCGTCATCCTGTGTCTCCTTGGGGTGTTCCAACTAAGGGTTACAAAACTCGTAAGAACAAGAAAACTGATCAGTATATTGTTCGTCGTCGCAATAAGAAATAAGTAGAGGTATCGCCATGCCACGTTCTCTCAAGAAGGGTCCTTTTATTGACCTACACTTGCTGAAGAAGGTAGAGAAAGCGGTTGACAGTAACGAGAAAAAGCCTATTAAGACTTGGTCTCGTCGCTCTATGATCATTCCTGATATGATTGGTCTAACTATCGCTGTCCATAACGGGCGTCAACACGTGCCAGTATTCGTAACTGATGAAATGATCGGTCACAAACTGGGTGAATTTGCACCAACTCGTACTTACCGTGGCCATGTCGCGGATAAGAAAGCGAAGAAATAGAGGTAATTATGGAAGCTTTAGCTAAACATTTATATGCTCGTTCTTCGGCTCAGAAAGCGCGTTTGGTGGCAGATCAAGTACGTGGTCTTCCAGTTGAAAAAGCACTAGAACTTTTATCATACAGCCCTAAGAAAGCCGCTGTTTTGATTAAAAAAGTTGTAGATTCTGCAATTGCAAACGCCGAGCATAATGAAGGCGCTGATGTTGATGAACTAGTTATCACAAAAATTTGTGTTGACGAAGGTCCAACAATGAAGCGTATCATGCCGCGTGCGAAAGGCCGTGCCGATCGCATCATGAAGCGTTCTTGCCATATCACAGTAGTGGTATCAGACAGGGGTTAAACAATGGGACAGAAAGTTCATCCTAACGGTATTCGCCTAGGTATCACTAAAGCATTTAGCTCTACTTGGTATGCAGGCAAAAAAGATTTTGCAGATAACTTATACAGTGATTTTCAAATCCGTAAATTCTTAACAGAGAAATTGAAAAATGCTTCTTTGTCTAAAATTACTATTGAACGTCCAGCGAAAAGCGTACGTGTGACTATTCACACAGCTCGTCCTGGTGTTGTAATTGGTAAAAAAGGCGAAGATGTTGAATTGCTACGCACAGCTATTGCTAAAATGGCGGGCGTTCCAGCTCAAATCAATATCTCAGAAGTTCGTAAACCTGAACTTGACGCAAAACTAGTAGCAGATTCAATCTCTTCTCAGTTAGAGCGTCGTGTTATGTTCCGTCGTGCTATGAAGCGTGCGGTACAAAATGCTATGCGCCTAGGCGCTAAAGGTATCAAAGTTCAAGTTAGTGGTCGTCTTGGTGGTGCAGAAATCGCTCGTGACGAATGGTATCGTGAAGGTCGTGTACCTCTACATACTCTTCGTGCCGATATTGATTACTCAACATCAGAAGCATTGACTGTTTACGGTATCATTGGTGTTAAGGTTTGGATCTTTAAAGGCGAAATTCTTGGTGGTTTACCACTTCAACAAGAAGAAGCGCCAGCTAAACCAAAACGCAAAGGTCGCGGTAAGTAGGAGAAATACGCTATGATGCAACCAAAACGTATGAAGTTCCGTAAAATGATGAAAGGTCGCAACCGTGGTCTTTCTAAAGGTGCGGAAGTCAGCTTTGGCGAATTTGGACTAAAAGCAACTGGTCGTGGTCGAATTACTGCTCGTCAAATCGAAGCAGCACGTCGTGCAATGACTCGTCATGTTAAACGTCAAGGTAAAATCTGGATCCGTGTGTTCCCTGATAAGCCGATTACCAGCAAACCGTTAGAAGTGCGCCAAGGTAAAGGTAAGGGTAACGTGGAATATTGGGTTGCTCAAACTCAACCAGGTAAAGTTCTTTATGAAATGGAAGGTGTTCCAGAAGCATTAGCTCGTGAAGCGTTTGCTCTTGCAGCAGCTAAATTGCCAGTGGCAACAACTTTCGTAACTCGTAAGGTGATGTAATGAAAGCTAACGAACTTAAAGAAAAAAGCGTTGAAGAGCTTAATGCTGAACTTCTAAACTTATTACGTGAGCAATTTAACTTACGTATGCAGTTAAACACAGGTCAGTTAGAAAAGCCGCACTCAATCAAACAAGTGCGTCGTGACATTGCCCGTGTTAAGACAGTATTAAATCAGAAGGCAGGTGCGTAATGAGCGAAAAAAACACTCGTACTCTTCAAGGTAAAGTAATCAGTGCGAAGATGGATAAATCTATCGTTGTAGCTGTTGAACGTAAAGTGAAGCATCCGTTATACGGTAAATTCATGAAGCGTACTACAAAGCTACATGCACATGATGAAACAAACCAATGTAATGAAGGTGATATTGTACTAGTAAGTGAATGTCGTCCTCTATCTAAGACTAAGTCTTGGACATTGGCACAAATCGTAACCAAAGCATAACCTACTGTTTTCAGTAAGTTAAATTTGATTACATAAGCGAAACGGTGCTCAATTTTTGAGTGCCGTTTTTTTAGACTATCTTTCTAATAAAGTTGGTGGTATGATGCCGCTCCCTGAAAATATGGGAACACGACTCATTAGAGAGTATCAATAGTAAATAGCGGAGCACTATAATGATCCAAATGCAAAGTGTGCTAGATGTCGCCGACAATAGTGGCGCTCGACGCGTAATGTGTATTAAGGTCCTTGGTGGCTCGCATCGCCGTTATGCAGCAATCGGTGACATCATCAAAGTTTCTGTGAAGGAAGCAATTCCTCGTGGAAAAATTAAAAAAGGTGATGTTCATTCAGCTGTGGTAGTGCGTACCAGAAAAGGTGTACGTCGTCCCGATGGTTCTGTTATTCGTTTTGATCGCAACGCTGCGGTTATCTTGAATGCAAACAACCAGCCAGTCGGTACACGTATCTTTGGCCCTGTAACCCGTGAGCTTCGAAATGAAAATTTCATGAAGATAGTTTCACTGGCGCCAGAAGTACTGTAAGGAACCGAAAATGGCAGCAAAAATAAAACGTGACGATGAAGTAATTGTTATTGCCGGTAAAGATAAAGGTAAAACTGGGAAAGTTTCTCAAGTTTTAGCTAACGGTAAAATAATTATTGAAGGTGTAAATGTTCAAAAGAAACACCAAAAGCCAAACCCACAAGCGGGTGTAGCTGGCGGTATCATTGAACAAAATGCACCGATCGAAGTATCAAATGTTGCGATCTACAACTCGGCAACGAGTAAAGCAGATCGTGTTGGTTTTAGACTAGAAGACGGACAAAAAGTACGTTTCTTCAAATCTAATAATGAACTTGTGAAGTAACTGGAGTTTACGATGGCGAAACTGCATGATTTCTATAAAGACAACGTGGTGTCTGATTTGCAAAAGCAATTCGACTATACGTCTGTCATGCAAGTCCCTCGAATAGAGAAAATCACCCTTAATATGGGTGTTGGTGAAGCACTGGCTGATAAAAAAGTCCTAGAGCACGCTGCGTCAGATATGGCAGCAATCTCAGGTCAAAAGCCAATGATCACTAAAGCACGCCGCTCTGTGGCAGGCTTCAAAATTCGTGAAGGCTACCCGATTGGTTGTAAAGTAACACTACGTGGTGCACGTATGTGGGATTTCTTTGAGCGTTTGGTAACAATCGCTATCCCACGTGTACGTGATTTCCGTGGCCTGAATGCTAAGTCATTCGATGGTCGTGGTAACTACTCTATGGGTGTTCGTGAGCAAATCATTTTCCCTGAAATCGATTACGATAAAGTTGATAAAGTACGTGGTTTAGATATCACAATTACTACTTCAGCTAAGTCTGACGAAGAAGCACGCGCACTTTTGTCTGCGTTCAACTTCCCATTCCGTAAGTAAGGAGTTAGAAAATGGCTAAACAATCAATGAAAGCGCGTGAAGTAAAACGTGAGAAGTTAGTTGCTAAGTTCGCTGAAAAGCGTGCAGCATTAAAAGCAACAATTAACAGTGTAAATACATCTGACGAAGATCGTTGGAATGCAGTGTTAGAACTTCAATCGCTACCTCGTGATTCAAGTTCAGTACGTCAACGTAATCGTTGTAACGTTACTGGTCGTCCACATGGTTATCTTCGTAAATTTGGCATGAGCCGTATTAAGGTTCGTGAGCATATGATGCGCGGAGAAATCCCTGGCCTGAAAAAAGCCAGCTGGTAATCAATTAATCACGGAGTAAATAGTTATGAGCATGCAAGATCCTATTTCGGATATGCTAACGCGTATTCGTAACGGTCAAGCAGCAAGCAAAGTATCTGTTAAGATGCCTTCTTCTAAGCAAAAAGTTGCAATTGCAGCTGTGCTTAAAGCAGAAGGTTATGTTTCAGATTTCGCTGTTGCTGGTGACACAAAGCCTGAATTAGAAGTTACTTTAAAGTACTTCGAAGGCAAAAAAGTAATCGATACTATCAAACGAGTAAGCCGCCCAGGTCTTCGTATCTATAAAGGTGCAAATGATCTTCCTAAGGTTATGGCTGGTTTAGGTATTGCGATCGTTTCAACTTCTCAAGGTGTTATGACTGACCGAGCTGCGCGTAATGCAAGCATCGGCGGTGAGATCATCTGTTACGTATCTTAAGGAGTAATCTATGTCTCGTATAGCTAAGGCACCGATTACTGTTTCTGCTGGCGTAGAAGTAAAAGTAAATGGTCAAGAGATCACTGTTAAAAGTGGTAAAAGCGAATTAGTTCGTACTCTTAATGATGCTGTTATTGTTAATTTTGAAGATGGCGTATTAACTTTCGCACCTGTTGAAGGTGTTAAAGACGCATGGGCACAAGCAGGTACTGCACGTGCTAACGTTAACAATATGGTTGTAGGTGTAACTGAAGGCTTCAAGAAGACTCTTCTTCTTCAAGGTGTTGGTTACCGTGCACAAGTTAAAGGTCAAGATGTAAACCTAACTTTAGGTTTCTCTCATCCTGTTGTATATGCGTTACCTGAAGGTATTTCTGCTACGGCTCCAAGCCAAACAGAAATTATTATTGAAGGTTCTGACAAGCAACAAGTTGGCCAAGTAGCTGCAGAGATTCGTGCATTCCGTCCACCAGAACCTTATAAAGGTAAAGGTGTTCGTTACGCTGATGAAAACGTGCGTCGTAAAGAAGCGAAGAAAAAGTAAGGTAAGACACTATGGATAAGAAAGCATCTCGTCTTCGTCGTGCTACCCGCACACGTAAGAAATTGCAAGATCTTGGTGCAACTCGTCTTGTGATAAACCGTACACCTCGCCATACTTACGCGCAGGTAATTACAGCAGACGCACAAGTCGTAGCAAGCGCTTCTACATTAGAAAAAGAAGTAATTGCACTAGTTAAGAACGGTGGTAATAAAGAAGCAGCTCAACTAATTGGAAAATTAGTTGCAGAGCGTGCGGTAGAGAAAGGAATTTCTAAAATTTCTTTTGACCGTAGCGGTTTCCAATACCACGGTCGTGTTGCAGCACTAGCTGACGCAGCTCGTGAAGCTGGTCTACAGTTCTAAGGGTAAAGATTATGTCAAAAGTAGAATCTCAAACCGGTGATCTGAACGAAAAGCTAATCGCAGTAAACCGTGTTTCAAAAGTAGTTAAAGGTGGTCGCATCTTTAGCTTCACAGCACTAACAGTTGTTGGTGATGGTAATGGTCGTGTTGGTTTCGGCTATGGTAAGGCACGTGAAGTTCCAGCAGCTATTCAAAAAGCTATGGAAAAAGCACGTCGCAATATCAGCGAAATCCAATTAAAAGGTAACACTCTGCAGCATCCTGTTAAGGGCCGTCATTCTGGTTCTAAGGTATATATGCAACCAGCATCGGAAGGTACTGGTATCATCGCAGGTGGTGCAATGCGTGCCGTGTTAGAAGTTGTTGGTGTACAGAACGTACTATCAAAAGCTTACGGCTCAACTAACCCAATTAACGTTGTCCGCGCTACGATGGATGCACTAGAGAGCATGAACTCTCCTGAGCAAATCGCAGCTAAGCGTGGCTTAAACGTTAGTGATATTCTGGGGTAATTCAGCATGGCTACTAAAACGATTAAAGTAACTCAAACCAAAAGTGCAATTGGCCGTTTACCAAAGCACCGTGCAACATTAACAGGTCTAGGCCTGCGTCGCATCGGTCACACAGTAGAGTTGCAAGATACTCCTGCTGTACGTGGTATGGTTAATAAAGTTTACTATATGGTTAAGGTTGAGGGGTAATAATGAAACTTAATACTCTATCTCCAGCAGCTGGTTCTAAACCAGTACGTAAACGTGTCGGTCGTGGTATCGGTTCTGGACTAGGTAAGACAGGTGGCCGCGGTCACAAAGGTCAAAAATCTCGTTCAGGCGGTACTGTACGTCCTGGTTTTGAAGGCGGTCAAATGCCATTAAAACAACGTTTACCAAAATTTGGTTTCACATCTCGTAAATCTCTAGTTAGCGGTGAAGTTCGTTTGAACGAAATTGCTAAAGTAGAAGGCGATATTGTGACACTAGAAACGTTGAAGCAGGCAGGTCTACTAACAAACACTACTAAGTTTGCTAAAGTAGTTCTATCTGGTGAAATCTCTCGCTCAGTAACAGTACAAGGCCTTCGTGTAACGAAAGGTGCTCGTGCTGCAATTGAAGCGGCAGGCGGAAAAATCGAGGAATAATAGGTAATGGCTAAGAAACCAGGATTAGATTCAAAAGCGGCACAAGGAAGCAATTTAAGTGAACTTAAAACTCGTTTACTATTTGTTTTAGGCGCTATATTAGTGTTCCGTGCGGGCTCTTTTGTTCCAATTCCTGGTATTGACGCCGCTGTCCTAGCTGATTTATTCCAACAGCAAAAGGGTACCATCATAGAAATGTTTAACATGTTCTCTGGTGGTGCGCTTGAGCGTGCTTCTATCTTTGCATTGGGTATTATGCCGTATATTTCTGCGTCTATTATTATCCAACTGCTTACGGTAGTTCATCCTCCTTTAGCTGAGCTAAAGAAAGAGGGTGAGTCTGGTCGTCGTAAGATTAACCAGTACACACGTTACGGTACTTTGGTATTAGGTACGTTCCAAGCAATTGGTATTGCAACCGGTTTGCCAACGATGATGCCCGGACTTGTTGAAAATGCAGGTCTGAGCTTTTACATCACGGCAGTTGTTAGTTTAGTGACTGGAACTATGTTCCTTATGTGGCTAGGTGAGCAAATAACTGAGCGCGGTATTGGTAATGGTATTTCTATCATTATCTTTGTAGGTATTATTGCTGGGTTGCCATCGGCAATCGGGCAAACTGCTGAGCAAGCACGACAAGGTGAAATTCATCTTCTAGTGTTACTAGCATTAATTGTTATCGTTTTTGCAACTACTGCGTTTGTAGTATTTGTTGAACGTGGTCAGCGACGTATCGTTGTTAACTACGCAAAACGCCAACAAGGCCGTAAGGTTTTTGCTGCTCAAAGCACTCACTTGCCATTAAAATTAAATATGGCTGGTGTAATTCCTGCAATTTTTGCCTCGAGTGTTATCTTATTTCCTGGTACTATTGCCCAGTGGTTTGGTCAGACTGAAGGTTTAAGCTGGTTATCGGATGTTTCTTTGGCGTTACAGCCAGGACAACCGTTGCATATGATGTTATATGCTGCTGCTATTATCTTCTTTTGCTTCTTTTATACTGCACTTACGTTTAACCCACGTGAGACTGCAGATAATTTGAAGAAAAGCGGTGCCTTTATCCCAGGAATCCGTCCAGGAGAACAAACATCACGTTACATTGATAAAGTGATGACGCGTCTAACATTAGCTGGTGCGTTATATATTACCTTTATCTGTTTGATTCCCGAGTTTATGATGGTTGCAATGAATACGCAGTTCTACTTCGGTGGTACTTCGTTATTAATTATTGTTGTTGTTATCATGGACTTTATGGCACAGGTGCAGACTCATTTGATGTCTAATCAATATGATTCTGTCTTGAAAAAAGCTAACTTGAAAGATTACGGTAAATAACCAAGTCTGAAAGTTATAATCACGGAGTGTTGCAATGAAAGTTCGTGCATCCGTTAAAAAAATCTGTCGTAACTGCAAAGTTATCAAACGCCACGGTGTGGTGCGAGTTATCTGCGTAGAGCCAAAGCATAAACAACGCCAAGGCTAATCCACAGAGATTTTGGATATATCAGCAGCTTAGGTGAATTTTTCATCTAAGCTGTGTTTTGTTTGCTAATTTATCATTTGTCGAGTATCCTACCGGGCTTTTCACAAATGAATCGTTAACTTTAAGGAGTGCATAGTGGCCCGTATCGCTGGCATTAACGTTCCTGATCATAAGCATGCAGTTATCGCATTAACTGCTATTTTCGGCATTGGCAAGACTCGTTCACAGATTATCTGTGCAGAGTCAGGCATTGCAGAATCTACTAAGCTTAAAGATCTGGATGAAACACAAATCGAAGCTCTTCGTACAGAAGTAGCTAAATTCGCCGTTGAAGGTGATTTACGTCGTGAAGTATCTATGAGCATCAAGCGTCTAATGGACCTTGGTTGTTACCGTGGACTTCGTCATCGTCGCAGCTTGCCAGTACGTGGTCAGCGTTCTAAAACGAATGCTCGTACCCGTAAAGGTCCGCGTAAAGCAATTAAGAAATAGGGTAAGAGATCATGGCTAAAACACCAACTCGTGCTCGCAAGCGCGTTAAAAAGCAAGTTGCTGATGGTATGGCACATATCCATGCTTCTTTCAACAACACAATCGTAACTATTACAGACCGTCAAGGTAATGCTCTTTCTTGGGCTACTGCAGGTGGTTCTGGTTTCCGTGGTTCTCGTAAATCTACTCCGTTCGCTGCGCAGGTTGCTGCTGAACGTGCTGCTGAAGCAGCAAAAGAGTATGGCCTTAAAAACGTAGAAGTTTTTGTAAATGGACCAGGACCTGGTCGTGAATCTTCGATTCGCGCACTAAACGCGGCGGGTTTCCGTGTAACTAATATTACTGACGTTACACCGATCCCACATAATGGTTGTCGTCCACCAAAGAAACGTCGCGTTTAATCGCAACTTTCTAAGGTAATTGGAGAAAGAACAATGGCAAGATATTTAGGTCCTAAGCTTAAGCTTAGCCGTCGTGAAGGAACTGATTTATTCTTAAAATCAGGTGTCCGCGCGATCGATTCTAAGTGTAAAATCGAAAACGCACCAGGTGTACACGGTGCGCGTAAACCACGTCTATCAGACTACGGTTTACAATTACGTGAAAAGCAAAAAGTACGTCGTATGTACGGTGTATTAGAAAAGCAATTCCGTAACTACTATAAAGAAGCTGCTCGTTTACAGGGCAACACTGGCGAAAACTTACTTCAACTTCTTGAAGGTCGTTTAGACAATGTTGTATACCGTATGGGCTTTGGCGCAACACGTGCTGAATCACGTCAACTAGTTAGCCATAAAGCTATTCTAGTGAACGGTAAAGTTGTAAATATCCCTTCATTTAACGTTAAACCTAGCGATGTTATCGCAATTCGTGAAAAAGCTAAAAAGCAATCACGTATTGGCGCTGCATTAGAAATCGCTGGTCAACGTGAAGCCCTTGCTTGGGTTGAAGTTGATACAACGAAGATGGAAGGCGAGTTTAAACGTCAACCTGAACGTTCAGATTTATCTGCTGAGATTAACGAACAGTTAATCATCGAACTTTACTCTAAGTAAAGTTAACTGTTAAGAGAGGGCACAAATGCAGGGTTCTGTAATTGATTTTCTAAAACCAAGATTAGTTGATATCGAACAAATTTCAACAACTAGAGCAAAAGTGGTTCTTGAGCCGCTTGAACGTGGTTTTGGCCACACTTTAGGTAATGCGCTTCGTCGTATTTTGTTATCGTCTATGCCTGGCACAGCGGTAACAGAAGTCGAGATTGATGGTGTACAACATGAGTACAGCACCAAAGAAGGCGTACAAGAAGATATCCTAGAGATCCTTCTTAACCTTAAAGGTCTAGCTGTTAAACTTGAAGGTAAAAATGAAGTTTTAGTTAGTTTAACTAAATCTGGCGCTGGTCCTGTTACTGCAGGCGACATCATTCATGATGGTGATGTAGAGATAGTCAACCCAGAACATGTGATCTGTAATTTAACGGGCAATGCTGAAATCAGCATGCGTATTAAAATTGAATCAGGTCGCGGTTATGTTCCAGCTTCATCACGTATTCATAGCGAAGAAGATGAGCGTCCAATTGGTCGTCTATTAGTAGATGCGACTTTCAGTCCTGTTGAGCGTATTGCTTACAGTGTTGAATCAGCTCGTGTTGAACAACGTACCGATCTAGACAAACTTGTTATCGATATGGAAACTGATGGTACTTTAGAGCCTGAAGAAGCAATTCGTCGTGCAGCTACAATTTTAGCTGAGCAATTAGACGCATTTGTTGATTTACGCACTACTTACGAAGTACCAGTAGTTGATGCAAAACCTGAGTTTGATCCAATTCTTTTACGCCCAGTAGATGATTTAGAACTAACTGTTCGTTCTGCTAATTGTTTGAAAGCAGAGTCGATTCACTATATCGGTGATCTAGTACAACGTACTGAAGTTGAGCTACTTAAAACACCTAACTTAGGTAAGAAGTCTCTAACTGAAATCAAAGATGTACTTGCTTCACGTGGACTGTCACTAGGTATGCGCCTAGAAAACTGGCCACCAGCAAGTTTAATTGAAGATTAGTCTAAAACCGATTTACGAATAATAAGGATTAGGTTATGCGCCATCGTCAAAGTGGACGTCAACTTAACCGAAACAGCAGCCACCGTCAGGCTATGTTTCGTAATATGGCAATTTCTATTGCTACGCACGAAGTTATTAAAACTACCGTGCCTAAAGCAAAAGAATTGCGTCGTGTAATTGAGCCATTAATTACACTAGCTAAAACGGATAGTGTTGCTAACCGTCGTCTAGCTTTTGCTCGTCTTCGTGATGATGCAGTAGTGGCAAAATTATTTAATGAACTAGGTCCTCGCTACGCGACTCGTCCTGGTGGTTACACTAGTATCATTAAATGTGGTTTCCGTACTGGCGATAAAGCTCCAATGGCTTACATCCAGTTTGTAGACCGTCCAGTTGTAGCGGACGAAGAAGCGTAAGTTTCTTTATAGTT
>NZ_WTKU01000021.1 GCF_011378715.1 Psychromonas sp. SA13A
GATAACATAAAAAGCTGAGGATAACGTGATGATTTATAATAAAAAGCGACCCAAATGGATCGCTTTTAACTTATTTAAGCATCAACAACAATGACTTCACCATTAATGAAACCATCAACTGATCGCTCAAACGCTTTACCAACTAACTTCCCTGGTACGGGTTCAAAGCCAGGCATCATTTCTCCGTAGACATCCCATGCTTCAACTAACACAGTTGGATTGACTACATTGATACGTATATTTCTTGGCATTTCTAAAGAAACAATTTTAACGAAAGTATCGATTGCACCACTCGTTGTAGCATCTGCAATAGCGTAAGGGATAGGTTTTTTATTTAAAATACCACTAATTAAAGTAAATGAGCCTGCATCTGAGATGTATTCTTGTCCAATACGTACTAAGTTAATTTGGCCCATCATTTTACTCATCACGGTGGTCATCCATTGTGCCTCAGTCATCTCTGTGAAATTAGCATATTCACAAAAGCCAACAGTATTAACAACCGCGTCAAAAGCACCTACTTTTTCATAAAGCGCTCTAATTGATTGTTCATTCGTTATATCTACAATGTGGTCAACATCGCCAGAGCGACCTGCTGTAATCACATTATGATTGCCTAAACCAGTTAACGCGGCTTGACCCATTTTACCTAGTGCACCAATTAAAATTACTGTTTTCATTTTCTTCTCCGTTGATTTATTTTGATGGGATGATATTAAACAAAAAATTAAACAATTAAAAACAAACCTTTTTTGTTAGTGTTACAGGTATTAATGGTTAAGTGTTATCTTATAAATAACATAACAAGAGAGAGATAAATTTGAGTAAATTAGATAGATTAGATATTAAGCAGCTACGTGTGTTTCAAGCGATAATTCGTGAGCAAAGCGCATCGAAAGCAGCAGCTCAATTGGGGCTTACACAGCAAGCTGTGAGCGAGCACTTAAAAAAATTACGTGATGTTTTTGAAGATAGGTTGTTTCTTCGAAAAACCAGTGGATTTATTGCTACCCCCTTTGCACAAACGCTATCGTTTAGTGTTGATAAACTCCTTAATGATTTTAATGCTTTATTATCACCTACCCACTTTGACCCTAATACTGTAGAAGGGTCATTTGTTATTGCTGCAACCGATTATGCACAGCAAATAGTATTGCCTGCGTTGATTTCAATAATAAGGATACAAGCGCCTAATTTAAAATTGATAGTTAGAGATTTTGAAATTGATAAGCTCAATGAATTGATGGAAAGTGGCAACGTTAACTTAGCGATTGCCTTTCCGGATTATATTCCAGATAGTTATCCTATTTTAAAATTATTTGAAGAACACCATGTTTGTGTCGCTTCACAGGGCGCTTCTATTTTACAAAGTCAGCCCTCGTTAGCTGAGGTTGCTCAATATCCAAGCATTATCGCATCTCCTTCAAGGCCTAACTTTAAAGGCTCTATTGATGATTGGTTCAAAACATTTGGTTTTAAAAGAAATGTAGTGGTTTCTGCACCTTGTTTTTCAATAGTGCCAATGTACCTTGAAACAACGGACTCTATTGCTTTTTTGCCCTCGCGTGCAATTAAAGGATTGGATTTAATTGAAATAAAACTTGAAGAGTCTCCCGATAAATTCGATGTTATCGCTGCTTGGCATCCGCGCTACACTGAAGATGCGTTGCAACGTTGGGTGATATCTATGCTTCAAGTTGAGCCATAAAATAAATGGGGTCAGAGTAAACTTTATTTTATTATCTTAAAAGGGCGTCCCATTTTCTTTGGATGCATGATGTTACCCGTTAGTTTTTCTATTTGGTCTTTAAATGTGTCGCTGCCGATTACCATGCCTTTATTGGTTGCTTGACGAATATCGTTAATCATTTTTGCATCTAATTGATGTTGAAATAGGGCTCGGTAAGATGATTGCCTTGCTTGAGAGTCGTTGCTTATTGAAGTAAACCTGATGTGGAGTACAAAGCTGAGAGGTTTTACCTAGGGCGTTGATTTGATAGCTTGACCATACGTATTCGGCAGGGGCATTAACCATATTGCTCTCACAGGGTTGAGTTCAATATAACGATATAGTTGGATTAAGTATTCTTCGGTTTGCACTAAACAAGATTTGAAACGACGTTCCCAAAGTGTTCTGGTACGTTTGTATGTGTAATTAAAATATCTGACATATTGTCTACCAAGTGATTGCATCATAAGGCTAACAGCATTGGCTTTTTTAAGGAGTAAAAAGCAAATGAACATGATTTGTCATCAATACCCACGCGTGAATTTCAACATTAAATTTACGTGAATGCTCTTTTAGCCATCTAGCATATGCTTTAAAGTCTTGTTCAGACGTGAAGCAAAGGTGGCGATTATTACCTCGTTGAATAACGTGTTGAGGAATACCGATGGGGCAAATTCTTTGGGATCTTGGCATGTGCAACTTCCCTGTTAAAATGACTTGAACTAGAGAGTATAGCTGATAAATTTAAGTTTACTCTGACCCCATTTATTACAACTGACTTAAATTAACAGCTAGCCTCAACGTCAGTCGTATCGGCTGATATTTTTCTTATTGAAGGGAATTAAATAAAGAGTGGGTAGAATTGATGAGAAATGAAGATGATAACTGGACTATTTGTCCTGAATGTCAGGGATGTGGCACAAAAAGTAAGGGGCTGCGCAAGAAAGTGAGACTCCGCTACCAGAGCGAGTTAGCGCAATTTGAAAAAACCAACAGCCAAGGGGCAGCACCCGTTCGTCCTAAGAGTCACCGCGATACATGCGTGAACTGTAAAGGATCAGGGTTGATTCATTCTGCGACTCTTCCTTTAGCTGATAAAGAAAACTACCCACACCTTGCCATTATTGGCGCGGGAATGGGCGGGGTGGCTCTTGCCGTAGCTTGTTTGCACCGTAGAATTCCTTTTACTCTTTATGAACGTGATAGCGCCTTCGATACTCGTTCTCAGGGCTATGGGCTCACGCTGCAACAAGCGGCTAGAGCGATCGATGGATTGGGAATTTTATCGTTAGAAGAGGGAGTCATTTCAACTCGACATGTGGTTCATACGATAGAAGGCAAAGTGGTCGGTGAATGGGGAAAAAGAAAGTTGGGGCTGTCAGATGAGAAAACTTCACCGAAGCGCACCAATGTGCATATAGCCAGGCAGTCGTTGCGCTTGGCTCTGCTTGAGCAGTTAGGTGGAGATGATGCGGTGCAGTGGGGGCACCATTTGGTGGATTTTACAGAACGTCAAGACGAAGGTGTGGATTTGAGCTTTCAAGTAAATGGGCAGATGAAGCTCGCCAATGCGGATCTTGTTGTGGGGGCGGATGGCATTCGTAGTTCGGTGCGCAGGTTGTTGATTGGTGAGGAGGTTTCCCCATTATGTTACTTAGGTTGTATTGTGATTTTAGGGATTTGTCCTTTGGCTGATATTGAAGGTGCGGGAGAAGGTATTGATAGTGCTTTGCTGGATTCGGCCACGGTATTCCAAACAGCCAATGGTAATGAGCGGATCTATATGATGCCTTATACATCAAACTCGGTGATGTGGCAGCTGAGCTTCCCACTGTCAGAAAAAGAGGCTAAGGCGTTGAGTGCTCAAGGAACTCAAGCACTCAAGGAAGAAGCATGTCGACGATGTCAGTGGCACGATCCTATTCCCCAGATTTTAACAGCGACGCGGGTAAATCAGATTTCTGGTTATCCCGTTTATGATCGAGCACCAATCGAGGCTGACTTATTGGCGAAAGGGGATAAGGTGACCTTGATCGGAGATGCGGCTCACCCGATGAGTCCATTCAAAGGGCAGGGTGCAAATCAAGCTTTGCTGGATGCGCTGGCACTGGCTAGGGGGATCAAAAAAGGGTGTAGACCCTTATCGAAATGGCGAAAAGCAGGCGTGAGGGAAAGTGTATTGACTGGGTTTGAAGCAGAAATGTTAGAGCGCAGTGCTATTAAAGTTAAGGGTTCTGCAGAGGCTGCACAGTTTCTGCATTCAGAAGTCGTGCTCCATGAGGGCGACGAACCGAGAGGACGGTGCCTAAAGAGAAAAGGAAAAAATGCAAAAGAATAAAGAGCAACATGACGGTGAACCGAAATAATTGCTATCAATAGATCATTAAATGAGCATAGTCTTTACCAATAAAAGTGACAATGTTGCTTATTTTCTTGTGTTGTTGGCATGAAATAAAACTAGCTACGGGGGGGGCGTTAGTGAGTTAGCTTTGTAAGGCGGAGAGGAGAACATTGCTACTTAGAAATTTTGCATTATTTATTTATTGAGATCACCATATTTACGCTCGCTTTCTCCCAATAGAGAGCGTAAGTAGCAAAAGGCAAGACACGACCCCATTGATTCTCGTTTCTCAAAAAAAATACCAAACTCATCGCGAAGACGCTTCGCTTCACTGAGGGCACGAAGAAAAGGACTCGATCTTGGTTGATTCATAATTGTGCATAAGAGACAGCGGAGACCATGAGAATGAGAGTATATTCAATTAATGAATCGGCAAAAAATTTCCACGGAGACCATGGGAACGAGAAAAATAGTTATTTCTGTATTATAGTATCTCAGTTTATTTTTTATTATTTCGTGTAACCAATTACTTCCTAGATTCGCATAATAAGTGCAATTTTAGTTTTTTTAATATTTGAAATAATTGAATATATAATTCCATGCAACGCATGATGTTACGCCAAAAATAAGACATAAATGGTTTCATTACTTGTTAAAAATCACTTAGGTTTTTCTCGGGTATGTTAGGTTTTATTGGTGAAGAGTGTAAATAAGTAGGGGCAAAGTAAACTTTATTCTATTACCTTAAAAGGGCGTCCCATTTTCTTTGAGTGCATACTTTTACCCATTATTTTTTCTATTTAGTCTTTAAATATGTCGCTGCCGATTACCATGCCTTTATTGGTTACTTGACGAATATCGTTAATCATTTTTGCATCTAATTGATGTTGAAATAGGGCTCGGTAAGATGATTGCCTTGCTTGAGAGTCGTTGCTTATTGAAGTAAACCTGATGTGGAGTACAAAGCTGAGAGGTTTTACCTAGGGCGTTGATTTGATAGCTTGACCATACCTATTCGGCAGGGTCATTAACCATATTGGCTCTCACAGGGTTGAGTTCAATATAACGATATAGTTGGATTAAATATTCTTCGGTTTGCACTAAGCAAGATTTGAAACGACCTTCCCAAAGTGTTCCGGTAAGTTTGTATGTGTAATTAATGCACAATGGGGTCAGGTCTTTCATTTTGAATTTGTTGATTATTTAGCCTATATTTGCGATGTGACTGTTAATTTATAGGGGTATTTATGAGTCGTCCTTTACGTTTAGAATTTTCAGGTGCGCTTTATCATGTTACATCGCGTGGTAATGAAAGAAAGGTTATTTACCTGGAAGGCAGTGATTTCGAGATATTCCTTAATTTATTAAATACCCTTTGTTCACGTTTTAACTGGGTTATTCATGCTTATTGTTTAATGGATA
Organism: Psychromonas sp. SA13A; assembly: GCF_011378715.1. Lineage (GTDB taxonomy): Bacteria > Pseudomonadota > Gammaproteobacteria > Enterobacterales > Psychromonadaceae > Psychromonas. The sequence continues at coordinate 5,493 of NZ_WTKU01000021.1, forward strand.
ACCACTACCACCTACTTGTTGAGACTCCCGATGCTAATTTGAGTAAAGGAATGCGCCAGTTAAAGGGTGTATTTACGCAATCAATTAATAGAAAGCACGGCCGAGTAGGACACCTTTTTTAAGGGCGCTATAAAGCTATTCTGGTTGATAAGGATGCTTATTTATTAGCACTCTGCCGTTATATTGTTTTAAATCCTGTGCGTGCAAAAATGGTTGATACGCCTGATGAATGGTTGTGGAGTAGTTGGCATTGTATGGTTGGAAAACAAGCCTCCCCAAACTGGTTAGCAACGGATGCATTGTTAAATTATTTTGATAAAAATCGGTCAGTAGCGGTTGCAGAATATATTCACTTTGTAGGAGAGAGGGTGAATAAAACCATCTGGGATGATTTACAGCATCAAATATATTTAGGTGATGATGCCTTTGTAGAAAACATCAATTATTAAAAGAGTTATTTGAAGGGGATGTATCTGAAATCCCGTTTAAACAACGTTCTATGTCGCCACTGACGTTAAAAAGTTATCAAGAACAATCAGATACTCGTAATGAAGCGATTATGAAAGCTTACCAGTCAGGTAGATATACAATGGAAGAAATTGGCACTCATTTCAAAATACATTATTCATTAGTTAGCCGTATTATATCGGCAGATAAAAAGTGATCGTTAGAAAATTAAAAATGAAAGACCTGACCCCATGTTAAAACGTGTCTTTGACCCGTATTCGGACTTTAGTCCGTAAAACTAAACCATCTATTTTAGTAGGTGATTATTGATTTTCGTCGCTAGTAGGAACATAAATCTTTCGAAGTCTTGGTTATCTTTTATATTGGGTTGTTTTTCGTTCTATAAGAGTTGCTGGAATCATTAGTTTTACAAGACTCGTTTCTTTTTTTGTGATGTGATCAATTACAATTTTAACTGACTCTCGTGCTAAACGTTTAAAGTCTTGTTTAAAGGTTGTAAGTTGATAATTAAGCCATTCTGTTTGTGGTACATTATCGAAACCAATTACTTGTATATCTTCTGGTATACGTAGCCCAAATTCTAAACGTGCGATATCCATTAAAGCCATTGCTAAATTATCCGTAGCACAAAAGATTCCATCAGTGTTTTTATTCTCAGACAAAAATGTACGGATCATCTCTAATGAATCAAGGTAATCGTAATTTGCTTCAATGACACATGTTTTTTGACCAGTCAGATCTTCGAATTCGCTAGAGAATCCTGCATTTCGTTCATCATTAGTAAACGTTGGCACATTACCTGTCAGATAAGCTGCAGACTTCACTCCGCAATGATAGAAGTGATTTGCAGCGATTTGTCCTGCTGCATAATTGTCACTAATCACATGGCTACCTTTAGTTCCTTCGACAACACGCGCAAATTGAACAATCGGAATATTAAACTCTTCACACTCTTCGTATAACGATTTATTAAGAGTTGCTGACGCCGCTATTACACCATCAACACGGTATTGAAATATATTAGGAATGGAGTGCTGCTCTTGTTCATTCACCATCCATGGAATCAAAACTGCTGAATATCCAATTTTTTGCAGTTCACTGGAAATTAACTGAAGTGTTTTCATATGAATTGGGTAATCGGCATCTGGAAAAACTAGGCCAATTAGCTTTGACTCACTAGTCGTTAAACTACGTGCGAAAGCATTCGGACGATAGTTTAAAGTCTTAGCTGCTTCAAAGACCTTTTTTTTTGTTTTTTCTGCAACTGAACTACCAGAAATAAAAACACGAGATACAGTAGATTGGGATACACCAGCGAGTTTCGCAACATCTTTTGAAGTAATAGGAGGTGGAGATATGTTCATAAATATATTAACTTTAAATAGATAGACGGAGAATAGAATAGCATAAAAAGGGTGCGTATTCATAAAAATAAAAGCCCTATTCTTCGTGAAATAAGGCTTTTTGGTTGTGACAAATTTCTTTATAAATTTTACCCATAATTAAATCTAAAATGAGTAAAACCCTACATCTAACTTTTTAGATTTTAAAGAGAAGGATTTAAAATTGATGCAGTCCGTTCAAACACATCTAAACCTTGTTGTTGTAACCAGTAGGGGAGATCGATAAGCACCCAATTTTCAGATAATTTATCGCCGTCACGATAATAAATATCAACTACTTGCATATTCGCTCTAACTTCCCCCCCTGTCATACCTAAGAAACCACCTGTCGGTGTATTTGAAAGATTTGGCCAACCGAAGAAACAAGAAAAATTACCTTCAGCAAAACGGCAAACGTGACCATTGAATTTTTTATCTTTTAAGTTATTACGAAAAGGTAATTGATGCTGTTGTTGATAACGAGGGATGGTATAAGACGCTCCAATACCACATGGGCCATACCAAATCATATCTTCAGACCAGCTTTTGGCGAGAACTTCAGGCGGGCATCCCATCGCACCACTGTCGTTCAAGGCTGATAAATCATCAACCATTTTATTCACAAGTGCTAGTGTTGCAACGCCTTCTTCAGGTTCTGCATCCGCAAAAAGTAAACCATCATGATTTCGTGGTCCAGGGTAAATAAAATGCTTACCAGTTGATGGAGGAAGTGGGTAACTCCCTGCTTGATCCATCATACCTAATAGATCTAAGAAAAGACCTGTTTTGGTTATTTTTCCATCTTCTACACAATTAAATTCTGCATAGCGAATATTCATTATCTTACCCGTAGGTCGCACCCCTAAAAACTCTCCATCAAAGAGTCCCATAAAGTGCCCCATACTCATTACCCAAGTTTCTCCTTCAGTCACTTCATTTTCTCCAGCAATAAAAATGTCTTGACGGCGTTGCATACGCGTCATTGATTTCATTAAAGGAGACCAGAAAACATCAGCCGTGGCTTGTGCACCTTCTTGTTCACGAAATGGATAAACACCACGCCATAAATAATCTTCAGAAGTATGATTTTTTAATACTTCTCCCACGTTTGCATGATTTGCATTTTCAATAGCATCAAAGTAATGACGTACGATGCGTTTAGCTTCTTGGAATTTAGACATTGAATTTACTCTAATTGTTTATGAACCATAATTTTGATTCAACTTGAATTTTTTGTGGCAAGCATCATGCTTACCACACCTTTATATTCGATTAATCACTTACTAATTCAGCATTTTTTGCCTTAGAAGACTTTTCTTTATGAAATATGCCACCTTTTAATGTTTCAGGTAATGTCAGCCATAATAACCCCGCCGCGATCCAAACGATTGGAGAGCCCCACATTGCCGTTTCTAAGTCTGAACGTTCTTTGATAAAGACCAAAACCATTGGTGCCCACATTCCTATAATACGTCCACCATGGAATAAAGCTGCGCCATAATTACGCAAGTGCGCAGGGAATAGCTCAGAAAAGTAACCTCCCCAAACTGCTGATGCGGAAAGACCGAAATTATAAACAAGCCCCAAAATAGCTAACATGTTAAAGCTACCAATCATTACATCACTTGGTGCAACAAAAAATACCGACGCCATAATGCCGGCAAGAATAAAACCAAAAGCGTTAATTTTACGTCCGTATTTATCGGCAATTGCTCCCCATACCCATGCTCCAAATAATGAGCCAAATGCAGATATAGAGAAAATGATTCCGATCGTCGCACCATCAAATTGTCGTACGTCTTTTAGGTATGTTGTTACAAACCCACTAAAAAATTGATATCCGTAGAAGTTAAGACCCGCAAGCAATAAACAAGTGACTGTGATTTTTCGATATGGGCCACTTAACATTTCTCCCCAAGAACCTTTCTTTTGAGTGATACCTGCTTCACTTTGTTTTTCAGATTCTTCTTCACCATATGCAATTATTTTTTTATCGCTTGGGAGGATAAAAATCATAATAATAGCGGCAACTAAAGGAGGGACACCACCAACCCACATCAAACTTTGCCATGGTGCATCGATACTAGTAATAAATGCGGCATAAGCGCCCATTACCATTAATGCAACCGAAAACATACTTGATGCGAAAGCAGTTAATTTGCCACGAACACCTGGCGGAAATAGTCCAATCATCATAGACACTGCAACTGTAAAGTACCCTCCTAAGGAAATACCAATAATTAACCGCATTAAGGCCCATGTGGCGTAATCAGTGAACATCATATTAATAATTGTTGCACCACCATTTAATGCAGTGATTGCAATTAAAGTCGATTTTTTACCAAAATTAGTTGCGACCCATGCACACCCAAACGCCCCGATTAGCGCACCTACAGATTGCCAGGTATAAAACTGAGCAGTATCAGCGAGGGTGATACCTTCGTATGACTCAACAATGTAAGGGCGTACGTAGTCAATAATTACAAAGTTGTAACAGTAAAAAAAGTAACCTACCAAAATGGCAAAGTAGGCAGTGGCTCGTTGAATTAGTGGAACTTCACTCATGTGCTTACGTTTAATCATCCTAAATAAACCTTTTAATCAAGTAGTTATTTGTTAGTTTAGAGTTAGATAGGACAGTTTAATTATCCTTTCCCCTCCCTAGCTTGAACAGATAATAGTTTTTTTTATACTGTGTCGTCTGTGATCAATGTCATATTAAAGTGAATACGCACCCATTTTTATAATGGAAAGAGGTAGGTCGCATTATTGATATTATTAAGTATACAGATGCTTTCCACTGATTTTATGAGATTGATGTCACATTTTCTTTGGCTTTACGACCAGTTATTGATGTTTTATGGGTAAAATAAGCAAGTTACCCAAGAATTAAAAAAACAAGGAAGATTAAATGGTTACGTACTCATCGTTTGTCGTGATAGCGCTTTATATGTTAATTACCTTATTGATAAGTTACTTGGTTAACCGTCGAGGAAGTGCTCAGGGAGATTTTTCAACGGGTGGTAGACAATTTAGTTGGCTAACAGCAGGGGTATCGATTCTTGCTACTTATATTAGTGCAATGACATTTGTCGGTATGCCTGGTTGGGTTTACAGGTCTGGCTTGGAAGCAATGAGTGTCCACCTTAACTATCCTATTGTAATCTTTCTTGCAATAACATTTTTTGTGCCTGTGTTTTACAAACTTAAATTAACATCTATTTATGAATATCTTGAATTACGATTTGGCGTATATGCGCGCACTATAAATTCAATCGTATTTATTCTTGTCCAATGCATCTCGGCAGGTGTTATTTTATATGCTGTAAGCTTAATTCTAATACAAGCAATATCCATTTCGATATCAGAAGCAATTATATATATCAGCTTATTTACTGCGATTTATACTTTTGCAGGTGGTATTTCAACTGTCATTTGGACTGATGTATTGCAATCAATAGTCCTGGTTATTGGAAGTATTTCAATTTTTACCATACTTATTATGGATATTAATACTGGTCAACACTTATCACGTGAAAACCTAACGATTATTAATACTAGTTTTGACCTCGGAGTAGATACCACCCTTTGGGCTGGTTTAGTGGCAGTGAGTTTTTTGCACCTTAGTGTCTACGGAACTAATCAATTGATAATACAAAGAACTTTGGCAACTAAAAGTGTCGAACATGCACAAAAATCTATGTTGTTGTGTGGGTACGGTGCATTTTTCATTTATCTTTTCTTTTCAGTTATGGGAGTTTTACTAAGTATCTTTTACCAAGGTACTGCTTTTGCTAATAGCAATGAAGTAATTCTTGATTTTGTTTTTAATCATACTAACCCAATACTTATTGGTATTATTATTTCTGCCATACTTGCCGCCGGAATGTCTACATTAGATTCAACATATAACTCAATAGCCACTGTTGCGACCTTTGATATATACAAACGCTTCATTGATAAAAATAATTCAGATAAACATTATGAAAAAGTCGCTCGACGAATGTGCATCGTTGCTGCAGGGGGGGTAATTATTCCTGCAATATTTGCAATATCTAATGAATCAGTATTAAAAACAATTGCTAGCCTAACGTCCATTTTTGTTGGAATTAGATTAGGATCTTTTTTACTCGGACTTTTCTTTCATAAAGCAAATGAAAAAGGAGTTGTTATCGGTAGTATTTTAAGTGTTGTTGCTGTTTTTACTGCACGTTATATAGACATATCATGGCCATGGTTTGCACCAATTGGTACATTTATATTTCTACTCTTTGGAATCCTTACTAGTCACTTCTATGGTGAGAATACACCTGAACAAGAAATTTTCATTTTAAACCAAAAGAAATTATTTTCTAAACCTTTAAAGAGCCATTATGGACTGCTCATTTTTGCAATCGTGACTGTTGCAACATGCGAAGTGATACCTGATTGGCTTTATGTTGCTCTTTCATAACGGATATTATTATGCTTTCTATTTTTGATATATATAAAATTGGTGTGGGACCTTCTAGCTCACACACAAATGGCCCTATGATTGCTGGTTATAAATTTACTCGCATCGCTGAGCCGAATCTTTCACTTGTCAAAAGGGTACAAGTCGATCTCTATGGTTCCTTATCATTAACAGGTATTGGCCATCACACTGATCGAGCAAGCATTCTTGGGCTACTCGGAAACAAGCCTGACACTATAAAAATAACCAGTGCTAATGAATATTTACATAAGGCGATGACAGATAATAGCCTGCTATTCAATGGTACTCATGATATCTCTTTTAATTATAAAACCGATATGTTGTTTCATTCAGAAAACCTACCTTTACATGAAAATGGGATGAAAATTAGTGCGTTTGATATAAATGGAAATATACTTAATTCCGAAGTGTTTTATTCCATTGGTGGAGGTTTTATTGTGACTGAGAAGGAATTAACAGAAGGCAATAAAGTATCGGAAGTGCAGGTGAAATATCCTTTTAAAAGCGCAGATGAGATGCTTGCTTTAGCAGACAAAAATGGAATGAGTCTGGGGGGACTGATAATTACTAATGAGTTGTCTTTTAATGATATTGAGGTTATTAACGAGAAAGCCGATCAAATATGGCGAGTAATGAATAGGTGTATGGAAAGAGGTTTTGAGACGGAGGGAATCCTTGAAGGTGGTCTAAATGTAACTCGTAGAGCACCAAATTTGTTAAAAAAATTAGAAGCGAATAGCTCTCACGATCATGATCCTATGGAAATTTTGGATTGGGTTAATTTATTTGCCTTTGCAGTTAGTGAAGAGAATGCATCAGGTGGACAAGTTGTTACTTCTCCTACAAATGGTGCAGCGGGAGTTATTCCCGCAGTACTTACTTACTATCATCGATTTATAAAAAAGTTAAACACTAAGCAACTCAAAGATTTTTTAGCTGTCTCTGGAGCAATTGGTATTTTATATAAAACAAATGCATCTATTTCTGGTGCAGAAGTTGGCTGCCAAGGTGAAATTGGAGTTTCGTCATCTATGGCAGCTGCTGGCTTAACTGCCTTAAGAGGTGGTAGTAATGAGCAAATTTGTATTGCCGCTGAAATTGCAATGGAGCATTCTTTAGGTATGACCTGCGACCCGATGGGGGGATTAGTTCAAGTTCCTTGTATCGAACGAAATGCGATGGGAGCAATGAAAGCAATTAATGCTTCAAGAATGGCTTTAAAGCGAAACAGTAAATCTTTAATTTCATTAGATAAAGTTATCGAAACTATGTACCGAACAGGTAAAGATATGAATAGAAAGTATCGCGAAACATCACTTGGTGGATTAGCTTTGATTCATCTTGCACCGCCATGTGAGTAGTAAACCAATTCGTAATACTAGATTTGTAATCGCTAAGGCATCGTTAGCATCAGTTTTTGACCTTGGAGGAAACCTTTTAATTTTTTTGGGCTAATTATTCTGACCTCATGGCCAAACTAGCTCACATCCATAAACTTTGGCCAATATTTATAATCAACCTATCTTTTAGTGATGCGGTTTTACATACTCGGAGGTAGTTGGTTATGACTCAATTTCGACAGTCCAAAGTATCGCTTGCCGATACGCCTTATTACCATTGTATATCTCGTTGTGTTCGTCGAGCTTATTAACGGTACTGTCAAGTTAACAACTGCCTCACCAATTGTGCGATAATCTGCCGATGAAAAATCCAAATATCTATGCAGGTTATCGTTATCCTGCACAAATCATCAGCCATACCGTTTGGCTTTATCATCGTTTTACGCTCAGTTTTCGTGATATTGAAGAATTGCTCGCCGCTAGAGGTATCGTTGTCAGCTATGAAACGATCCGGCAATGGTGTAAAAAATACGGTGCCATCTATTGCAACAAACTCAAAAAGAATAGCGGTAAACTGGGTGATACCTGGTATTTGGATGAGGTTTTCATCAAAATAAATGGCGTATTGCATTACCTTTGGCGAGCTGTTGATCAAGATGGTGACGAGATAGATATTTTGGTTCAGAAACGAAAGAATAAGACTGCTGCGATGCGCTTCTTTAAGCGACTATTGAAAGGGCAGGGAGGTACGTCGTTAAAGGTTGTGACAGATAAACTCGCAAGTTACTCTGCTGCCAAAAAAGAATTAATACCAAGTGTCGAACACTCAACTGTTCAGTATGAAAATAATGGTTGTGAACTCTCACACCAGCCTACTCGGCAACAAGAACGACAGATGAGAAAATTTAAATCACAGGGGCGTGCCCAACGGTTTTTAAGTTGCCACGGAGTGGTCAATAATTTGTTTCGTTTTGGTCGTCATCTAATGCAAGCAAAACATTATCGAGTATTTCGAGATCGCTCCTTTTCTGAATGGATGGGGGTTAGTGCGTCCCAAATTTAGATTAAGGCTAATTTAATAGCCTTTAGTCGTCCTAGTTACATAAGTTGACAATACCTATCGAAGACATAACTTGAGCACTCTGTGGTCAATATTCTGTTTCGTTTTTGGCGTCATTTAATGCCGGTATAACATTATAGGACGTTGCGAGATTATTCCTTTTTAGAATGAAAGTGAGTTAGGTTAAACTCGTAATACTTATCGTGTTTTTACCATGACTTTTAGATGAATAAAGCGCTTTATCTGCACAAGTTAATAACTGATTTGCAAGGTCATTTATTTTTAGATATGTGGCCTTCGATTTTACCATTCCAAAAGAACATGATGCAGTGAATTGATTTGAAGTATTCCCAAAATAGGCTGCGGCGATATTGCTCCTAATGCTCTCTACAATAGTAATAGCCTCATTATCTTCTTGCAAATCACACAATAACAGAACAAATTCATCTCCGCCTAATCGAGCAAAGCTATCACCAGGTCGAATAGTTTCTTTTACAATATCAGAAATACCTTTTAGAAGCTGATCTCCACAAGCATGACCATAGGTATCATTCACTTTTTTAAAGTTATCTATGTCTAAAAGGCAAACATAAAATCCATTACAAATTCCTTGGCCCATTTCAGTTATCGCAGTGGATAAACGAATTTCAAAATAACTACGGGAGAGGGCTTGTGTAAGATGGTCATGCATTAGTTGGTTGCTTAACTGACTTCTATCTTTATAAAGGTTATCAATATGAAGAATTAAAATCCAAGAAATGCTACATGTCACCAGTAAAGCTCCAATCCAAGCCGATGGAGGTAAATCAATCAGTTGTATTCCTGTCAGTGCATCACCTAAACCCGTTATCATCCATATGCTACCCGTTATTAATAATAGCTTTATTGTATTAAGAGATTGCTTCTTTTGGTCCTTCTGTCTTATCCGATAAATTTGAATGAGAGTTCCCAAGCAATATAAAGATAATAACAATAACCAGGCGCCCCAAAGTTGAAATAATGGGCCATAGACTAACCCAGTATAATATTGTGATGTCGGGTAAAACTCTTTCATCAAAAAATATTGATTCGGGAAAATGCATAATAATGAAAAAAAAGTGTTAATGGCATAGCACCATTTCAGTGATTTTTTAGCAGGGTAATCAAAGAAAAAAATATAGAAATGCATACTAAGAAGAACCGTAAACATTGAAGTGATGATGGTGACTCGATTGGCTATATTAAGATATTCAAGGTTTTCGCCTGAATTAATCAGAACAGCAAAAGCGGCCAAAAAAATACCAGTTATTAATGCAGACATTGAAAAGATAAAGTAAGAGTGCACAGGCTCTTTATGGCGAGTATTAAGTAGCTTATATAATAATAAAAAAAATCCAGCTAAAAAAACACTAAGACTCGAAGTGATAATAAATGGTAATGATAACAGTTGAACCATGTAGTCTTCCCATGCAGAAATACGATCCCTTTTTTTAGAAATCTAAGTTATCAAGATTAACAGAAAAATAAAAAATAAGAAGAAGTCCCTTTAAAAAGTAATCACGCAAACTAGCACTAATCACAAATAAGCGCACATCCATAAACTTTGGCCAATATTTATAATCAATCTATTTTTTAGTGGTGCGATTTTACATGCTCGGAGGTAGTTTGTTATGACTGAATTTCGACAATCCAAAGTATCGCTTGCCGATATGCCTTATTACGATTGTATATCTCGTTGTGTTCGTCGAGCTTATTTATGTGGTAAAGGTAAATACACAGAAAAATCATTTGAGCATCGACGCTAGTGGGTGATTGAACAAATGTATTATCTAGCCTTTACCTTTAATATTAATATTTGTGCTTATGCGATGTTGATAATTTAAGTTAGATTTACATTGTTTACGCTTAATTTATAAGATGATGAGTCGTTCGTTATGTTTAGAATTCATTCATTCCACATAGTTACTATATTGTTACAAAATTAGAATTTTATTATGATATTTTATCGAACGAAAAATTAAGAGACCTCTGTAAATATGCGTCAATTAAATAATAAAGGTGTACATAATTATGATTGATTTTAGTCGACTGGTCTATGTCGATCTTGAAACTACAGGCGGTAAGCCAACCCGAGATAGTATTACCGAGATTGCCATCGTACAAACCCTAGATGGGTTGGTAACAGATAAGTGGCAATCGCTGGTGAGCCCTGATACTTATATTCCGTTGATGATTCAAAAACTGACCGGTATTACGCCGGAAATGGTTGCCGATGCACCGACTATAGATGAGCTGATTCCGACCATTATTAAGATGTTTGAGGGACATGTTGTTGTCGCGCATAATGCCCGATTTGACGTGAGCTTTTTACGCAATGCCTTCAAACAATATGGGGTTGAATTTAAGTACCCAATAGTCTGCACTGTTAAGCTCTCTCGGAAAATGTACCCTCAATTTAAAGTACATAACCTTGATAGTATTATTAAGCGATTTGGCTTAACTTGTGAGGCTCGACATAGAGCAATGGGGGATGCAGAGGCCCTTCCTCAGTTAGTGTCGCGTATGATAGATGATTTTAATGAGAAAAACGTATTCGCTGCGATGCAATTACAGCAAAAACTATCTAGCATTCCACCTCATTTAAACCCTAAACTATTCGATAAGATGCCAAACGAACCTGGGGTTTATTTATTCTACGGTGAAGGTGGTGACTTATTATACGTAGGTAAAAGTGTAAAAATTAGAGCCCGTGTTATTTCTCACTTCTCTAGTGATCATCGCCATGATCGAGAAATGCGCATGGCGCAACAAGTGCATAATATTGAATGGATTGTCACTGCTGGTGAGTTTAGCGCGTTGATTTTAGAGTCAGAATTAGTGAAGTCGCGTTCGCCTTTATTTAACAGACTGCTACGTAAACAAAAAACCTTGTTTACTCTGTATTGGGAAAATGATTTAAAGGATAATGTTTCAGCCCCCAAGATTATTGATATAAACAGCCTAAGCACTGAGTCAAAAAAAGCATCATTGAAAAATACCTATGGACTTTATAAAGGGCGAAGAGGAGCAAATGAGTCACTGCGTAAATTGAAAGACGAACATAATTTATGCGCGATTCAACTGGGTTTAGAGAAAGGCAAAGGGCCTTGTTTTGCCTACCAACTTAAAAAATGTAAAGGGGTCTGTTGCGGTAAAGAAAATCCATTGATTTATCAAATGCGGATGCAGCAGGCCTTAGCACCAATCAAAATTAAAGGTTGGCCATATCGAGGTGCTATTGGCATAAAAGAATACAATGAAGAAAGCGATATAAGTTGTATTCATATTATTTCACATTGGCTGTATTTAGGTAATGTTAGTAATGAAAGTGAGTTGGCAGGTTTTGATTTTAATACGATGGTTAAACTCGATACCGATTTTTATAAAATATGTATCTCTCAACTGCAAAAAAATCATACGCTTATCACCTTAGAAAATATTGATAATACTCTTGATAGTGATAGTGATAGTGATAGTGCTATTGCGAATGCTATTAAGAATTAAGTCCGATTAAGTAATATTGATGAAAAAGCACAAGTTTACATTAACCATATTTGCTATGTCGTTTAGTGTTGCAAAGCATCTTATGACCTGTGGTTAATATTTTAGATTAAACAATCTAGGCATAAAGTAAGTAGGAGGACCTCAATCATTTAAAATTCTATAAAAATTGCTTTTGCCTTGCATTTTATACTTCTACAATATTTTTAGAACACTTTCTGATTTATGTTTTATTAAATGACTCACTTTTTGATGATTATTTGGCTGTCAAAGTTCAAGGATGTTTAACACTTCATTTTTTGTGGATGTCAACGCAAAGGCCGTTAAGGCGTTTTGGGGTGTAAGTGAGTTGCTGATCTTTACTTTCTCTGTTGTTCAGAGAAAGTAAAGTCGCTGACAAGGCGAAAACGATTCTTCTCGATTAAAAAGCATGTTCGCCAATCATTGGAGCGGTTTGATTGCTACTAAACAAGCTGGCATGTAAACGCAGCGCATGGTTATCCGTTAAGCTAGATATATAATCTGCGATAACTCGTTGTTCACGTGATGTATCGCCATCTTGAGCTTTCCATAGTTGTTTTGCTCGTTCAGGTAAAAAGCGTAACGGTCCTGCCTTAAATGCTTCAAATAGTTCCATCACAATTTGCTGACCACGATATTCTAATATTTGTAAATCCGGACTTTTAATCACATAGTTTAAAACAAAGCCTTTTAGTATCTCTAATGCTTTAAACATCGCTGGATCTAAGTAGGCGTTGTAGGCTAATAAGGGCTCGATAAATTGTTTATTAACACGTTGAATACTGATCGATGTGATCAAAGCATTAACTAAAGCACCAATCGCATCTTTACGTTTGAAATGTTGCAATGAAAATAGATTATCAGTGATCTCTTGCAGGTTATCGCGCAAACAAAAATCTTCGATGGAGGATAACTGGTTGAGTACCTTTTCTTGCCATAATGGTTTATTAATAATGCCCATTGCAATTGCATCTTCAAGGTCATGTACGCCATAGGCAATATCATCTGCAATTTCCATTATTGAACAATCTAATGATTTGTACTTAGATTTATGGTGCTGTTTTGAATCATTAACAGGTGTTCTTTTACTACCAAATAAAAGTCGATCACTATTGCATAAAGGTGCAAGAACAGACTCTAATAGTGCTTTATCGTGGTCATAAATACCTTTAGCTGGCATCCATTCTTCGGTTTTTAATTGGCGAAAGTTACGGCTATTATCCACTGGATAGGAGGTGCTAATTTCGCTCAAGCAAACGGGATACTTTAATAAACCTAACAAACTACGACGCGTCAAATTCATGCCGTTATGCTCAGTGTATTGTTCAAGTTGAGTTAATATTCTAAAGGTTTGACCGTTACCTTCAAACCCACCGTGTTTAATCATCATATAATTAAGTGCGGTTTCTCCGCCATGACCGAATGGTGGGTGCCCAATATCATGGCTTAAGCATATAGTTTCGATTAAGTTATTGCCGGGTAAAATATCTTCAAACTGTGGTTGAATAATTTTTAAATTAGCAACAATACCAGTGCCTATTTGTGCGACTTCTAAGGAGTGTGTTAAGCGAGTACGATAAAAATCACTGAGACCATTATTATGAATTTGAGTTTTAGATTGTAAACGACGAAAAGCAGCAGAATGTAGCACACGCGCTTTATCTCGTTGAAAGGGAGTGCGTTGGTCTAAACGTCTTTTTTTATTGGGTTCTTCAATTAAGCGTTCAAGCCATTGCTCAGAAACGCAAAGCGGTGAAGTTAACTGATGACTGTTAGCATCAACTTTATTTGAAATAGTATTTTTATCTATAGCGGTATTTTTTTCTAAACTCATATTTCCACCGTTGTTTGCTAAGTACACAAAAAGTGTAACGTGTTTTTATGCTGAAAAATACCACTAAGTTATTGTAACAAGTGGTTGTAACAGAAAATATAAAGGCGCTAGAAAGGATCAAGGTCAAATATTATAGTCAAATTATATAGTCAAATAATATAGTCAAATTATATCGTTCAATACCATTGAGTAAGGACAGCGGGAAAGCTGAAAGTAGCTAAGCATTTATCTGGATAACAGATGTCGCTAATAAACAGTCAATATATTTTTTAGATGTAGAAAGTGGTTATTAAAAAATAATATATAAAAAGAGCAACAGAAAGCTTTCTGCTGCTCTTTTTATTAACTTATTAAGATTTGAATCTATTGTTATATTACTGACGAATACCTTCTAAAACGATATCCAAATCAACGTAAGTTGATGCACCTTGTACATTCATACCAAAATCAGTTAATTCTAAGCGTGTTGTTCCTTCTAAACCCGTACGGTAATTGCCCCATGGGTCGTCGCCTTGCCCGATCACTTTAGCATCAACAACAACCGGTTTAGTCACTCCATGGAAAGTCATATCTCCAGTAATTGTTAAACCGCCATCAGCTGTTTCAGCAACGCTTGTACTAACAAATTTTGCCGTAGAGAATTTACCCGCGTTAATGTAGTCATCACTTTTAAGATGCTTATCACGCTCTGCATGGTTTGTATCTAAGCTAGTTGTATCAAGGTTAATAGAGACTTTAGACGCAGCTACATTTTTGTCATCGTAGCTGAACTGTCCTTCAAATTTATTAAAGCGTCCTTGAATAAAGCTGTAACCTAAATGACTAACTTTAAAGTTAACGAAAGCATGGGTTGTATCTACTTTATAATCTGCTGCGATTGCGCTCATTGGTAAAGCTATTGCTGCGCTTAAAGCTGACGCGATGAGTACTTTTTTCATGGTGTTTTCCTTGTTGAGTAAATTTAACGTAGAACTGGGTTTGAAATAACTAAAGCATTTTTTTCAGTGTATTATCTTTATCAATGAAATGGTGTTTCAAAGCAGCAAGCGCATGTAAGCCTGATAAACCGATTAATATATAAGCTGCATATTCATGGACTTGCCCTGCAAGATCTTCTTGGTTTTCAATAAATGAGCCTAATCCAGGCACTTCGAACCAATTAAAGACGGCGATACCACGCCCATCTGCTGTAGATATTAAATAGCCAGATAAAAACATGGTGAATAACAATATGTATATCAAATAATGTGCGTAGGTTGCGGCTTTTTTTTCAAAAGCTGAACCTTCAATTTTAGGTGCATTTGATATTAACTTCCATATCAATCGTCCTAAGGTGATCACCACAAAGCATAAACCAAATGATTTATGCCAATGTGGTGCCTTTTGATACCATTCACTATAATAGCTAAGGTCTACCATCCAGTAACCTGCTGCAAATAATCCAATGACCATAATGGCTGAAAACCAATGTAATAGCTTGGCTAGTTTATTATATGTTGTGAGTGAGTTGCTCATTTTAAAACCTTGTCCATAAAATCAATCATTGAGAGTAGTTAACCTTGGGTTAAAAAAACGTTAAGAAGAATACTATCACCACTAATCGTTTACTTTTCTTATTACTAAAGAACGGATTGTGGACTTATAAATTTCACAAATAAAACAATAAGTTATTTTAAACTGTGTGGTGTTTTGTTCGCGACACAAAATTTGTGATACTTAAGCGTTCAAATTAAGTTAAATAATGGTTAAGGAAATTCAACTGCTTTACCTGAATCTAACCACGTCGGGTATTTTTTCATGCAAGCATTAAATAAATCGCTACCCATTAAACCTGCTAACCATTGTTTGACTTGAGGATACGGACTTTGTTCAAACCAAGTTTTATCAACGCTGGCAAATTGTCTAATAAAAGGAAAAATAGCTATATCGGCAAGCGTGATATGTTCGGCAAAAAGGTAAGGTTGATGATTTAATCGTAGCTCTAACTCCATTATAAAATCTTCAGCTTGCTCACGATAATAAGCTTCACTTTGTTCTGGATGTCTATCGGCATATTTATATTTATCTAACCATGGTTTAAATTCATAATCGTTGCTATCGATTAAAGTTAGCATCTGCGGTAATTGATCCGTTAACCAACGTTCAGGATCATGCTTAGAGAGTGCCCAGACCATTATCTCCAAACTTTCAATCAACACCTGATTTTGATCAATCTGTAACACAGGAATTGTTTTATTTGGAGAAATAGCCAGTAGAGCTGGTGGCTTATGTTTTAATACGATTTCTCTTAATTGTACCTTTTGCTCACTAATCGCAATAGCTAACCTTGCGCGCATGGCATAAGGACAGCGACGAAATGAATATAAAATAGGGATCATAAGTGCTCTCTTCAAAAAAGTGATAATTGATTGTGGCAAATTACGATCAGAAGTGCATGTTAAATATTTCTGAAGTGGGGGGTAAGTTATTCATTAGTTTAACTATATATTTCCTCATTCAGCTAAAACTGCTCAATAGTGAATGAGAAAAGTTGGTACATTTTTTATTTTAGAAGCGGTTAATGTTGATGATGCTTGGCATCCGCCTGTTGTTTTTTCTCGCTATTAGCTTGTTGAATGATTTGCTTTGCTGAACTTAAAAATAAAGTCGCTAAAAATGCAGCAACGATTAAGTCTGGTAGCGCACTTTCTGTGACCCATACACCGGAGGCAGCCACTAATACTACTAAATTACCAATTGCATCGTTACGGCTGCATAACCAAACAGAGCGTATATTGGCATCTCCATCTTTATATTTCATGAGTAATAAAACACTGACCACATTCGCGATAAAAGCGAGAATAGCGATGCTGCCCATAATGCTTGCATCGGGGGTTTCTATGAACCAAAATTTATACAATGTGGATGATAAAACCCATATTGCCATGGCTAATAAGCTAACGCCTTTTAACCATGCAACACGACTACGTAAAGATAATGATTTGCCGATCACCCATAAGCTAATACCGTAGGTTAGCGTATCACCTAGAAAATCCAAGGCATCAGCCTGTAGTGCTTGAGAGTTTGATTTTACTCCCGCAAACATTTCCACAAAAAACATGATTGCGTTAATAAGGATCACAGCCACTAATATTCGTTTATAAGCGGGATCCATACCTGTAAAATCTGCCTTATGATTGCAACATCCTGCCATAAAATAACCCTTTTAGATTGTAAAATGATTTTATGAATTTAATATATAAGCTCTAGTAACTAGAGGTTCAAGCATTTTATTTAGTTATTTTAAAATATATAGGCATCTAATGATTTATACGATTGGACAATTAAGTAAAAAAACACAATGTAAAATACCCACCATTCGTTATTACGAAGAGATTGGGTTGTTAGATAAAGCAATGCGCAGTGCTGGTAATCAACGGCAATATACAAGTTCACAATGCCAACGATTACATTTTATTCGCCACAGCCGTGCATTAGGTTTTAGTCTCGACGAAATTAAACAATTGATCCATTTGCAAGACTGTAAACGCCATGACCCTCACCAAGCACATCAAGTCGCGCAACATCACTTAACTGATGTGAGAAAAAGAATTGAGCAGTTAAAGGCGTTAGAGGAAGAGTTATTAACCATGATTGATAATTGTGCAGGTGAAGATGCTGAAGATTGTTTAGTTTTGAAAAGTTTAAACGATGTGCCTGAGAAAAACTGAGATTCAAATAATAAGTGATTAACTTAATCTTGTAATCAACAAAAGTGGTGAGTAATTTTTTATCGTGGAAATAATATGTGAAGTTACAAATTTGATGAATAAGAAGGGGGCTAAATCGACTATATGAAGTAACTATGTCTTAGTACTTTATTCATCAATTTAAGAATCAATGCCGATTCTACTAATAATCTTCTCTTATGAGCGAGTCATATTACTAATTATTGATGAATAGCATAATTAATTATTTGCTAACAGGTTATTTAGACGATAAATTCATCTAGACTATAAACTCATTTAACTTACCCTATTTAGAGAATACCTATGAAAAAACCGCAACGCGATATTACCCTTCGATTTTTAGCTGAAACACAAGATGTTAACTTTGGAGGCAAAGTTCACGGTGGTGCTGTTATGAAATGGATCGATTTAGCAGCTTATGCCTGTGCGGCAGGGTGGAGTGGTCGTTATTGTGTTACGGCATACGCGGGTGGTATTCGTTTTGTTGCACCAATTCATGTTGGCAGCTTGGTAGAAGTACTTGCAAAGGTAATTTATACCGGTAAGTCATCGATGCACATTGCCTTAGAAGTGAATGCTTGTGATCCAAAATCTCTCAACAAACGAACAACTACACATTGTATTGTGATCATGGTTGCTGTTGATCAGAATGGTCAATCAGAGCAAGTACCACAATGGATACCAGAAACAGAAGCTGATATTAAGCAGCATGATACAGCCATGAAACTAATGGATATGCGTAAGCAAATTGGTGAAGAAATGGAAATATTTGTTGATTAATTAATTGCTTTGAAAATTAGTGAGCCAATTAAAATTATTAGGTTAAATTTAGTTGGCTGATTACTTATTGGAAGCTTTGGTTATACAAAGATTAATAATCACTGCCTGTTTAATCATCGATAAATGAGCCTAGATTCAATAAATATGGTTGGTAATCTGAACTATAAAATGATGAGTATAAAAAATGAAATTAGTATTCAGTAATGAAAACCACTTTATTGTAAATAACGTAAAAAACTTAATTGAAGCTCAATCGATCCAAGTATTTATCAAAAATGAATTTGCACAGGGTGCCTTAGGTGAGACTGCCGCATTCGATTGTTGGCCTGAAGTTTGGGTGTTTGATGATGCTGATTTTGAACAAGCAGAAGCTATTGCCAATGAATCACAGTCTGAAAAATCAGGAGCCGATTGGGTTTGTAAAAATTGTAATGAAACCAATGCATCTTCTTTTGATATTTGTTGGCGTTGTCAATGTGATAAAGCCACTAACGTAAATGATCAGTAAGTTTCATTTTACAAGTAACTATTTTACAAGTGATTATTTTATAAAGTATCGGCTTTGAAAGTAATGACTCCGCTAGTAACTAGTCTTTAAGTAACTTATTCACAAATAACTATTTCGAAAAATTAAGATGGCAAATATATTCAATCCTCAAGTTATCAAGTTAAGCTGGCAACAAACAATCCCTGTTCGACATCAGGTGCTATGGCCTAACGAATCACCTGAATTCTGTCAGGTAGAAGGTGATGCAGAAGCATTACATTTTGGCGTGATATTAAATGAGCAGATAATTTGTGTAGCTTCACTTTACCTTGAAAAAAATAGAGCGAGATTGAGGAAGTTTGCAACGCTTGAATCTTATCAAGGAAGGGGGATCGGTTCATTAATGTTAAATCACCTGATTGAATCATTAAAAATGGTGGATATAAACTATTTATGGTTTGACGCAAGAGCCTCTGCATTACCATTTTATCAGCGCTTTGGTTGTACCCAAAGTGGTGATGTATTCTTTAAAAAAACCGTACCCTATTATAAAATGCACATTGATCTTTAAAGTATTTTTTCCCGTCGCTTATAAATGTTAACGCACATATCAGGTGCAATTAAGCTTAATTATCGCTGGTTTTAATGCTTAGTGGGTAATTGGTTGGTAGGTTATAAGGTTATAAGGTTATAAGTTTATAAGTTATTAGTTAGCGGGTAATAGAGGGCTTACCTATTTCACTTATATAAGTTCCAAACTTTATATATTCCAGCTTTAATTGGCCTATTACTTACTCTCTAATATTAACTTTATAATGCAAAATCGATTTAAATAAGTTGAATATTTGACTTCAGTGCTCAATGAAACTATTGATCAAATTATCTGTAGATCAAAGTATACGAAGTTATCAACTTGCAGCTGGTCTGAAATTGCAAGTTGATATAATAAAGGAATAGCTAAATCTTATAGAAGTTAGTCACTAAAACCTTGGTGGATGAACTGCTTTCTTAATTGCACAAAATTTTCCTCTGTGCATTGTAAAAATTGCATCGCAAAGTTATATCCCTCTGGTTTAAATTTATCAAGCTTCGCTAATTCATACTCATTCATAATGATATGCATTGCTTCCTGTACTAGCTCTGCTTCATCTTCACCAATCAAGGTTTCTGGTGGATCAAAGTGTGTCACCATCCAGTCTTGAAGTTGTTCATTATCAATTTTGCTTTGTTCCCATAGGGTCAGGGTATCAATCAGCTGTTTTTTTGTAACAATAGGTTGAGTCATTTTGTATCTCTCTGCTGGTCTTGAATATTGGTCATTAAGGTCGATCATAACTGATCATAGGCGTGATAACTAATTGCTGATCATGGCCATGCCATTTAACCAAGTCTAAAAGGAGGGAAATCGATGTTTGTGTAAGGTAGCTAATAGTTAATATTGCTTTAACGTACTTATTTATGATTTATATCGTATTTAAGCCTCTATTATTCAAGGAACTATTATGCGCAAATGGGTTTTTTAGGCATAATTAACGACTATCTCTTACTGAAACATCACTTTCACCTTGAATCTCTTTTGTAGAACAAGGTTAATTTGTTCAGTAATGATGATAAGTGATTGAATAAATTAATTGATGAAGCAGTAACAACAAAAATGAAGGGATGCTAGTGGCTGAAATAGATAATCGGGAGTTTGTTCGCTTAAACCAAGTGAATTGTGGTGAGCTTGTACATTTACAAATTATTACCGCCACTAAACCGATACGTTTAAAAACACGTTTAATTGGTGTTGATCCTAATATGTCAGTTATTTTGGCATTTGGTAACGATGCTACCTGGGAAAAAGCCGCGCCTCATATTAAAGAATCAAAAGACGTTATTGTGCGCTTCATGAATAATGAAGATCAACAAGCCAGTGTGATTGCATTCCGCTCTTCAATACAAAAAATAATGACCATTGCAGGGCGTTGGTTAGTTTTAGACTACCCTAAAGCTATTGAATCTGCCGAATTACGCCAACATCTTAGAGTCGCTGTAAAAATAGAAGCTTCTTTACTAGATAGTGATGCTAACTCAGTCCTTGTTACTGGTCTTTTAAGTGATATTTCTATTCAAGGTTGTGCTTTTATTACTCGTCAAAAAGAAGCATTGGACTTACATAACTTATACCGTCTTTCGATCTCCATTGAAGATGAAAGCGCTAACAGTAGTGCAGATAAAAGTGTTCAGCTATCTGTGGCTTTAAAAAATATTCAAACATCAATTGCTAATGGCCATACACAGTATGGACTTGCTTTTATGACCCCAGAAAAAGAGACCAAAGTAAGCATTCAAAAATTACTTTTACACCATTTACAAAAATAGCATTAGTTCTCTCAATCATTATTTGAAGCTGTATCGCGATGCTAATACAGCTTAAATTAAAAATCCTCAAGTTGAAGTTACTCATTATTTTAATACAGGGAAGTCTATGAACTATTTTATTGTATTTATCATCAGTCTATTCACGATGCCGGTTATTGCTTCAAGCGAGGAACTTGATTATTTTGGTGGTAGCTTTGAAAACGATCTCTTTTTTGATGACGATGGAGGCTATAGTAATGGTTTGATGGTGAACTGGGGATATTATGATATCGATGCCCTAGACAATGATAGCTTGCCTAATTGGATCGTATATTTAACGGATAGAACATATTTAAGCTCCCTAGCAAATAGACAATACGCAATTCATTACAATCTTGGTCAATTTATTCAAACACCTGTCGATATTAAACAAACCACGCTCATTGAAGAAGATGCTCCCTATGTTGGTCTTCTAGCTTGGGAAGTCAATATACTTGCTTATAATCAATCTATTATCGATGACCTCAGCTTAACAATTGGCATTGTAGGTCCTGCAGCTGGTGCCAAAGTGGTACAAAAGTCGGTCCATGAACAACTCAGTGCCAATCAGCCCATGGGCTGGGATAATCAAATAGATAATGAAGTTGTTGTAAGGTTACAACTAAAGCGCTTATGGCGTAATGCTAGCATTGACTTTGAAAGTTCTGAGATTGATTTTATTTCTGGCCTTAGTGCAGGAGCAGGGAACTTATTATCCGATGCAAGTGTTGGGGTTGGGGTTCGCTGGGGACAGCAATTACAATCGAGCTTTGCTTCGAGCACGCCTTTTCCGATACAGCAATTAAAAGGGCAAACGCCTAATGCAGCTGGTTGGTATATATTTGCTAATTTATCAGGGTCTTATGTATTAAATGACATCTTTATCGATGGTAATACTTTTAACAGTAGTCATCATGTGGATTTAATTCATTGGCAAACTGCAGCAACGGTGGGGGCGGTGTTTAATATTTCTCACTGGAACTTGATGTATAGTCTGACCTATTCTTCCGACCAATATAAAGATCAGTCGGAAGATAGTCGTTTTGGCACACTTTCAGCGGCCTATCACTTTTAATAAACTAATAAACTAATAACCCATACTTAATGAAGAAGGGGTACGGGGATCGGAAGCACCAAATAATCCGGTGTCTTTTTTCATGATACTTTGTGTACTACCCATGGTAGATTGAAGTTTTAGTTTATGTCCTTTCGCTTCTAATAGTTTGATTGTATCGGCATTTAAACCTGATTCAATACGAATATAATCCGGTAACCATTGATGGTGAATACGTGTTGCTGAGGTTGCCTCTGCGACATTCATACCATAATCGATAACGTTAGAGATAACTTGCAATGTGGTGGTAATAATACGAGAACCGCCGGGTGTACCTGTCACCATAAATAACGCGTTATCTTTTAAAATAACCGTTGGACTCATTGAGCTAAGTGGGCGCTTACCTGGTGCAATCGCATTTGCTTCTCCACCAATTAAACCATAACCATTAGCATGGCCGGGTTTAGCTGAAAAATCATCCATTTCATTATTTAATAAAACACCTGTTCCCTCTGCAACAATACCCGACCCGTAACTATAATTTAACGTATAAGTATTAGTTACTGCATTGCCCCATTTATCGACAATACTAAAATGTGTTGTTTGGTCACTTTCATAGGGTAAGTTAGCATCAGGTTGTACATCTTTGCTTAATGTTGCTTGATCTGGATTAATAGCCGCAACTAACTGTTTTGCATATTTTTTACTGATTAATGTTTTTACTGGTACTTTTACAAAATCACTATCACCTAAGTGTAAACTCCGGTCTGCATAAGCACGGCGCATACTTTCGACTAATGTATGTATATGTTGTGCACTATTGTGTCCCATTGCGGTGATATCGTAATTTTCAAGCATATTAAGAATCTGTACAATATGCACGCCGCCTGAAGAAGGTGGTGGCATAGAGAAAACTTGATAACCACGGTAAGTGCCTTTAATGGCTTCACGCTCTACTATGTTATAATTGGCTAGATCTTCTTCATTGACCACACCGTCAGCTTCTTTAATACTGTTAGCAATCGCTTTTGCAACAGGACCCTGATAAAACCCTTTTTCACCTTGTTCACTGATTAAAGTTAATGTTTTTGCTAAATCAGTTTGTTTGAGTAGATCACCCGCTTGATAATTTGAGCCATCTTTTTTATAAAAGATGTTACGCGTGTTTGGCCATTGACTAAGACGCTGTTGCATTGCTGTCAGCGAGTTAGCTAAGTCTGCAGTTACCTCGATGCCTTGTGCAGCTAGCTTAATCGAAGGTGCCATCAGTTGTTCACGAGATAAGCTTCCGTAAGTTTTACGGGCATGCTCTAAGCCCATCACTGTGCCCGGAGTACCAATCGCTAGACCATGAAATTTAGAAAGGTCAGGTACCACTTCACCTTCTGCATCAAGATACATATCACGTGATGCGCTAGCAGGGGCTTTTTCTCGATAATCAATGGCGATCACTTGTTTTTTATCTGCAAGGTAGACCAACATAAAACCACCACCGCCTAGGTTACCTGCTCTTGGCAAAGTGACTGCTAATGCATAGCCCACTGCAACGGCTGCATCTACTGCATTACCGCCTTGCTTTAAAATATCGAGACCTATTTGAGTGGCTACTGCCTCTTGTGTTGCGACCATGCCACTTCTTGCCCACACTGGGTGATGAATAGACATTTGGCTATAAATAGCGGGTTGCGAAGCAGGAGGCGTAATGATTGGTGTTTCAGTCACCACTGAGGTGACTGCAAATACACTTTGGCTTACGGATAATAACAAACAGGATATGACGATATTGTTGAGGGGCTTGCTTACTGTCTTTTTAATCAGAGCTAACATAATGTTGTTCCTTATTTGGCAGTGGTGCGATAGGTTATTTATAACATCGTTGTTCTTTTATATAAGCGCATACAGGTTGTGGAGTTAAAAAGTTAATACTTTTATTTGTTGCGAGTAAATCGCGTATTTCAGATGACGATATAGCCAACTGTGTTGTACTTTGAAAATAAATATGACCCGACAAAAACTGATGTAATGGGGCAGGGTCACTTATTTGATGTTTTCTTAATAATTCACTGATAACACTATTGAATTGTGGCTCCCAGCCGGGTCGGTGGCTGACAACTAAATGACAATAGCTCAATATTTCTTGATATCGATACCAAGAATCAAATTGAATCAGTGAATCCATTCCCATAATAAAGCACAAAGGAGTCTCGGGATACTGTTGTCTTAGCAGTTTTAAGGTGTCGATCGTATAACTGCGAGAAGGTCGTAAAAGTTCTTGTGTTGTGAGTTGCAAAGTGGGTGTATCTTGAATAGCTAATTGCACCATATCAATACGTTGTTGTGCACTTGCCAAGCTTTTAGATTTATGGGGAGCGATATAGTTAGGCATTAAGTACAAAGCTTGTAAATCTAAAGCTTGTTGAATTTCGAGTGCAGGGCGTAGGTGTCCAAAATGAATGGGGTCAAAGGTGCCGCCTAAAAAACCTATTGCTGTTTGGTTGCTTTTGTTCATCGCAAGGTGTCCTTAGGGATGGCTTTATTTTAAAAATTGATAACAGATTGCATCTAACTGTAACCAAGTATCAGATTTATTTTCAACCTTAACCGAGACCTCTAACTGCGCACATTGAATCAGCATATTTTCTAATTGCTTGGTGTTTAGTCGGGTTAAAGCATTCGTGAGTAAGGCTTGTTTCGCAGGCCACAGTTTTGGCTTTTGTTGCGCCAATAAAGTTGTTAGTGGCTGTTTTTTGAGTTGATATGCATAGGAAAGTAGTTTTTGTATTTCACTGCTTATCGTTGCACTGAGTAACAATAACTCAGTGCCTTCAGCATGCAATTGTTTAATGATACGTGCATTACGTGCTTTATCTCCAGCCAAGAGGCTATCCACCCATTGAAATAAACTAAAGTGATTATGGGTAGTAATACTTTGTTCCACTTGCGCAAGATGTAAATGTTGCTTAGGAAATAAAATAGAGAGCTTTTCTATTTCTTGTTTGGCGGCTAATAAATTACCTTCAAAATGTAACACTAGAAAATCGATGACTTCCGAATTAGCAGTTAAGCCAACAAATTTAAGGCGCTGAAATAACCATTGTGGAAAGCGCTGTGGTAATAGGGCATTGGTTGAAATAAATAAACCTTGTTGCTCTAATTTATTAAACCATACACTCTTTAGTTGCTGACTATTCAGCTTAGGGCCTTTTAACACCAATAGAATATCTGTATTTAATAGCGGAGTGATCTCGCGAATAAAGTCAGTATTTTCTTTTGTTGTTTTAGACAGGGTGAGTTCAATAATTTGCTTTTCAGAGAACAAAGATAGGGTATTAAACTGGCTAAATATTTGGTCTTTATCAAAGCTGCCATCCAAACTATAACTAAAACGTTCTAGAAAGCCTTGATTTTTGGCATGAGATTGAATTTGTTCAAAAGCTTCAATGGACAATAAAGGCTCATCGCCGAAGATTAAACAACAGCTGGGCAGTTTTTTTTGAATATGGCTGCTTAATTGCTCTGGATAAATGCGCATTGAAATTACTCAGCCGTTGGATCTTGCATGCTTAACATAGTCGAAATAACATGATCTGCCGCCACTGCGCGTAGCTCTTTGGTCAACAATTCCGCTTCTCTAGATTTAGCTAAGGCTTGTGTTGAATCGTCAAGAAAATCTCGATACAAATTAACGTTAAAATCACGTGGAGTATAATTAGGCAACTTCAAAGAGTACGTCATGACATAACCAATTTCTTTTTCTGCATTCTGAGCATTTGCATATAAAGAGATGGTACGTTCACTTTGACGTTCTGACTTAAGGTGTAATATTGCAGAACTTGGTGATGATTCAGTTAAAATTTTAATGTTTGCACCACGTAATCGCAATCTCACTAAGCGAGCTAATTCACCCTTTGGATTATTAGTTTGTAAGTAAATTTCTGGAAACTTTTCAACTAAACCATTGTTGTGCTTAAGGTGGAATCCGCAACCACTGAGTAAAAGAGTCATGACTAAGGTTGTTAAAAACAATCTATGACGATACAAAGCTTGAAGGTTAAATGAGTGCATAAACAGCCTTTTGATAGCATTTAATTGAGGTTAGAGAACAAACGACGTTTGCTATTCTATTTAAGAACAAACCCCTCAATCTAATTAAATAAAGTGAGAGGTTTGTTAAAATAAACGAGTAATGCTCGCTATTAAAGTATTACTTATTAACGTTAATTACTCATTAATTCTACTTACTAACAGCTCGTTAGCAATGATTAATTAGCAACGATTAATTGGCAACAATGTTAAGTAGTTTACCGGGTACATAAATAATTTTACGCACCGTTTTATCTTCAGTAAATTTGCTAACATTCTCATCTGCATTAGCAAGTGCTTCAACATCTGCTTGTGTTGCATCAGCAGCGACAGTTAATTTTGCACGCAGCTTGCCATTTACCTGAACAATAATCAGTTTTGAATCTTCAACTAGTGCTGATTCATCAACCGTTGGCCAAGGTGCTGACAAAATGTCATCTTCTGAGCCTAGTAGGGTGAATAACTCAGCACAAATATGTGGAGTGATAGGCGATAACATTTTAGTCACTGCTACTAATGCTTCTTGTAAAATAGCACGATCTTGCGCTGCTTCAGTTGGCGCTTTAGCTAGTTTGTTCATCAACTCCATAACTGCTGCAATCGCAGTATTAAAGGTTTGACGACGACCGACATCATCGCTTACTTTAGCAATAGTTTTATGTAACTCACGACGTAAAGTTTTTTGATCATTGTTGAACGCTTTAATATCTAAGGTCGCTACTTCACCTAACGCTACATGTTCAAATGCTAATCTCCATAAGCGTTTAAGGAAACGTAATGAGCCTTCCAATGCGGAGTCCGACCACTCTAATGTTTGTTCTGCAGGTGCTGCAAACATCATGAATAAACGTACGCTGTCTGCGCCGTATTTATCAATCATCACCTGTGGGTCAATCCCATTATTTTTTGATTTAGACATTTTACTCATGCCATCATAAATAAGGACTTGTCCTGCGGCTGTCTTAGCAGAAATAACTTTACCTTTAGCATCAGTTTCCGTGATTGCTTCAGTTGGAGATACCCAAACTTTACCGCCTTTAGCATCTTCATAGTAATAAGCATCTGCTAATACCATACCTTGCGTTAGCAATTTTTTGTAAGGTTCATCACAATCTACTAGTCCAAAATCACGTAGTAATTTATGGAAAAAGCGTGAGTATAAAAGATGTAAAATAGCGTGTTCAATACCACCAATGTATTGATCAACCGGTAACCAGTAATTCGCTTTAGCTGGGTCTAACATTTTATCGTCACTTTGCGGTGAGCAATAGCGTGCGTAATACCAGCTTGATTCCATAAAGGTATCAAACGTATCAGTTTCATGAGTCGCAGGTTGGCCGTTATAAGTCGTTTTAGCCCACTCTAGGTCCGCTTTGATAGGCGAAACAATGCCGTTCATGGTGACATCTTCAGGTAACACAACCGGTAATTGATCTTCGGGTACAGGTACAACAGTACCATCTTCAAGTGTTAATGTTGGGATTGGCGCACCCCAGTAACGTTGGCGAGAAACACCCCAGTCACGTAAACGGAAGTTAACTTGTCTTTTGCCTTTATTCTCACTTACTAATCGTGTTTCTACCGCATCAAATGCTGCAGTAAAGTCTAAGCCATCTAATGCAGTAAATTCACCAGAATTAAAACAAACACCTTTTTCTGTATAAGCTTCGTTACTTACATCTACATCTGCATCAGCAGGTTTGATCACGGCTTTAATATCCAGACCGTACTCTTTGGCAAACTCGTAATCGCGTTGATCATGAGCCGGCACCGACATAACCGCACCAGAACCATAACCCATTAATACAAAGTTAGCCGTCCAAATAGGTACTTCTTGTCCAGTGATCGGGTGGATCGCTTTTAAGCCTGTATCAACACCTTCTTTAGGCATAGTTGCTAATTCAGCTTCCGCTAATTTAACGTTCTTACAGCTTTCACAAAATGCGGCTAATGCCGGATTAGATTTTGCAGCTTCTAGTGCAAGTGGATGCTGTGCAGCGACAGCAACGTAAGTTACTCCCATAACGGTATCTGGACGAGTAGTATAAACAGAGAAACTTTGATCGCTGTTTGCTACTTTAAAGTCCATCTCAATACCTTCTGAGCGACCAATCCAGTTACGTTGCATAGTACGTACTTGCTCAGGCCATTCGTCTAGTTGATCTAAATCGTCTAATAATTCTTGTGCATAGGCAGTAATTTTTATGAACCACTGTGGAATTTGTTTTTGCTCAACAACTGCACCAGAACGCCAGCCGCGACCGTCAATAACTTGCTCGTTAGCGAGAACAGTTTGGTCTACAGGATCCCAGTTAACCGTTGCCATTTTTTTGTACACTAAGTCTTTTTCTAATAATTTAGTGAAAAACCACTGTTCCCAACGGTAATATTCCGGTTGGCATGTTGCTAACTCACGACTCCAGTCATAACCAAAACCTAACTGTTTAAGCTGTGTTTTCATGTAAGCAATGTTTTCATATGTCCAACCTGCTGGTGCAGTGTTGTTTTTAAGTGCAGCGTTCTCTGCAGGTAAGCCAAATGCATCCCAACCCATTGGTTGCATTACATTTTTTCCTTGCATACGTTGAAAGCGAGAAACTACGTCACCTATGGTATAATTACGCACGTGTCCCATGTGTAACTTGCCGCTTGGATATGGAAACATTGAGAGGCAGTAATATTTTTCTTTTGATGGATCTTCTGTCGCTTTAAATGATTGATTGTCATCCCAATACTTTTGGAATTTCGCTTCAATTTCTTTAGGGTTGTATAATTCTTGCATATTCAGTCTGCCTGCAATCAAAAATGGAATGATAATGATGCGCTAGGATACAGGAGCAGGCGCTTGGCAACAATATTTATGAAGAATGAAGCTGATTTTTTTAAAAAAAATGAATTAATGAGAACAAGAACGGTCAAAAATGATAATTAATTGATCATAATATCTGAAAATTGTCGTAAGGTTATATAGTTAAGGATTTCCCCGACTTTAAACATGGAGGCCACGTGGCTAAATTACATCAAGAGTTACTAGTAAACGATCAAGAGTTCGAGCTGCTATCTGAAATGTTGCTTGAAACTGAAATCATGAATGGTAAAGAACATAAGTATGATATCTCAGGTCAATCCGGTGGCAAAGAAGCGCTATTGTTTCAGCTTGGGTTAGCAGATGATTTGCAATTAGTTGCAAATTACGGCGATCACCACCTTGTTTTTCCAGTACAAATGGAAATGGGTGACTTCAGTAATTTTAGCATGTCATTAAAGTCTCCAAAAATTTATGAAACAGGTGAACATTTACGTTCTTGGCGTTTAGCTGCCGACAAAACCATGAGTATTGTTAATGAGGCAGGTGAGCTCTTGCCTTATCATGTTAAAGACTTATCCGCGTCAGGTATTTCATTATTAATTGAAGATGATGAGAATGCTGCACTACCCGAAGTCCTTAATAACCTGTATCTACAATTACCAGACCGTGAACGCCTGCCTATTTGTGGTTCGCAAATTCGACGTATCGATCAGCATACTGTTGCTTATTCATTGGGTAAAGGAACAGACGATGAGGTGTTATCTTCATTAACTGAATACTTATTCGAATGCCATGCCGAGCAACATCCTGAAGCGCATATAAGTCGATTTAAGTAATTGTTTTGTTTGTAATTTAATCTCAATGTTGTTTATTTAAACTGTTTGTTCGATTATTCGGCAAACAGTTTTTTTTTGTTAAAATAAACTTTACAAGCAAGCCTTTAAGTCTGTATTATTCGTTCCGTTCCGGAGGGGTGGCAGAGCGGCTGAATGCACTGGTCTTGAAAACCAGCGAGGGTTAATAGCTCTCCGAGAGTTCAAATCTCTCCTCCTCCGCCACATTAAAAAAACCACTTGCAGTTTTACTGCAAGTGGTTTTTTGCTTTTTGAATATAAAATTTTAAAACAATTAAAAAATTCAAATCTCTCCAACATCATCTTCTTTAAAATGATCTTCTAGTAATCTTAGTCTCCTTAATCGTTAAAATATAATTTCTGCATTGTATCCAACCTTAATAATGAACTGTCTACCACTTTAAATATTCATTATTGGCTATTTTATTTACTTTTGTGTGATTTATTTGTTGCCTTGATATTAAAGTTAAGTAATATATAAATGCTTTTAAATCATCAACTTTTTCCTACTTTTCTTGGTTAAAGTGATGTTTTATAAGAACAATCAATATTGGGCTTATAATAACTCCACAGCCTGACCTAAATAGACTGGAGTTAATTAAAAAGGATTTACCTGTGAAAGATATATTTTTCTTTGATTCAATGCTAACACCTAAAATAATTACATTTATATATTGGCTACTTTTATTGTCAGCAGTCATCACTGGTTTTATCACTATGTTTAGTGGTTACTCAGGTTTAACATTTTTTACTTTTCTAATGGGAATGCTATATATGGTTGGCGGGGCTGTTGGCGCACGAATTTGGTGTGAATTACTGATTGTCTTATTTAAAATTCACGAAAACTTACAGAAAATTGCTAATAAGTCAGAGTAACTAGTCTCATATCTAAATAGGTGTCGCTTATCGACACCTTTAAACCTCCTTCTTTATTTCGTTAAATTATCAAATGTAGAATACTAATTAGTTGAGCTTAATTGAGTAATAATATTTTTATCATTGTTAAAGCTAATTAGTATTTTTAACAATGAACCATATATACTCGATGTGTTATTTTGTTCTTTACTACGATTTCATTTAATATTTTAGCCTTTTAAATTCAGTTATTTATAATATAAAACCGAACGATTAATTTTTTAGGTTAATAATGTCTATTTATTTGTTGGTGATCTCATAAAGATAATAAGCATTTATATCCATTTTCGATTTATATTAAATGACTTTTCAGTGTGAAATTTAAAAAGTAGGCCTAATGTAATTGCGCTTATTCGTTATACTTTTTTAATTATTTCGCTTTAGGTATCTCCTTTTAGTTAATTTACTTTTGTAAGGTATTTAATGATAAAAAGATCCATTTATTCAATTGCTTTCGTCAGTATTATTATTATCGTCATACTAGCGTCGATTGCTACTCAGCAACTTTATAGTTCGAAAGTAGGCACGTTAGATATTTCACTTAAAGAGATATCTGGTATTGAATATGATAAAAATGGCAATTTGTGGGGGATTAATGACGGGGATAATAGTGCGCAATTACATCAAATAGAAAAAGATGGTAGCGTCAGTAGAAGTATTACTATTACTAATGCTAAAAATCTAGATTGGGAAGATATGACTCAAGATGATTTTGGCCATTTTTTTATCGGCGATTTTGGTAATAATGACAATATACGAAAATGGTTTACTATTTATAAAATTGAAAGCCCTATTGATATTAAAGGCACTGAGACTGAAGCTGAAATAATTAAGTTTACTTTTCCAAAACAATTACATTACCCCCCTAAAGCCTCAGAGAAAAACTTTGATTTTGAAGCCTTTGTCTTTTACAAAAAACATCTTTATATGTTTTCAAAAAATCGCACTAAACCTTTCGATGGTGATACTAATTTATATCGAATAGGGGACCATGCCGATAACTATGAAGCCGAGTTTGTTAGTAACTTTAATACCTGCACAACTTTAGAAGAGCTTTGCTGGATAACGTCGGCTGCATTGAGCCCTGATAGAACTAAATTAATTTTATTGGATTCAGAACGGTTATGGTTATTTGAAAATTGGCAAGGTGATGACTTTTTCTCAGGTGATGCCTATAAAATAAATTTAGGAATCGTTACTCAAAAAGAAGCGGTTACATTTTTTGATAATAATACGGTTATTTTTACTGATGAAGAATTCAATGGAATAGGGCGCAACTATTACATGATTCAACTCGATAAAGTAAAGAAAGAGAAAATAATTAAGAAGGAAGTAATTGAATCCGATGTGCAAAATAAGCCTTTAAAAGATGAATCTATAAAAAATGAACCTGTAAAAATAGAAGAATGAGTTTAGCAATAAATTACAGCCCTAAATCATCTAGTGTGACTTCTATTTTTCGAACTGCATTCTCACAAAAAATATAATGGCTGTTTTTTCTCATGGATAAAAGGCTAATAGGGGGTAATTTATTAATGCTGTTGGTTTATCCGACAGTTAGTCTCTTTTAAGGCTCAATTATTTTACACTCAAATTATTTTACTATACTATTCCTTTCGTTCTGCGGAGGGGTGGCAGAGCGGCTGAATGCACTGGTCTTGAAAACCAGCGAGGGTTAATAGCTCTCCGAGAGTTCAAATCTCTCCTCCTCCGCCACATTGAGAAGCCTTTTTTCGTTTTAAAAGATTATTACCTACTGCTTTAAAACCAAATTCTCTGCCGTTTAATGTTCATAAATTTATATAATCATCAGCTTTTTCTTATGTTAAATTAAACGATTTTTTATTTTTTGTCTCCCGTCCACACTTGTATGGTTTGCATTTTGTTTGTGTTATTTTGTTCTCCCTATCTTTTATACCAAGGAGTCAATATGGCGCAGGAACCACAACAGAATAATCGTTATCAATTTCGGTTTCATAAACCCTTTGCACACCTTTTTCCTGTATTTGGAAATGATTGGTTCTCTCTAAAAGCAGAGCAGTTTGCTCGTTTTTTTGGTACACCAGTTTTTCTAGTATCTCAAACGGTGGTGGTGGCTGCTTGGATTGCATTGAATCTACTGGGTGTGTTTTCCTTTGATTTATATCCCTTTATTCTATTAAATCTCGCGTTTAGTTTGCAGGCGGCTTACGCTGCACCGTTGATATTGTTAGCACAAACTAGACAAGCGGATAGAGATAAAGCACAAGCGGAAGCTGATGCACTCCATCGAGAAGAGTTATCGTTAGCAAGTGAAAAAAGAGAATTATTATCTAATCAGCAAACAGAGAAATTGCTTGAGTTGATGGAACAGAATACTATGCTCACGGAAGTGACAAGGGAGTTAAGTGAACGTGTTGAGTTATTAACGCAGGAAATTCACAAGCGTATAGTCAAAGATAACTAACTCAATCACAGTAAATAATTTTATTAGTTTGATGAATCAAACTATTAACGTTTTGTGTTGTAAATTTTGCGAAAGGCGTTACGAAAAAAGCGACCACGTATCAAGTTGCTTTTTCGTTTCAATTTGTTCCTTTGTGATTGTTTAATAAAGAGATTATTATGGCATCACCCCAAAAAGGGTTAAAAGCCGTTGCTATTTTAGAGGCAACAAAAGGCATACTGGCATTATTAGTCGGATTGGGGTTACATGTGTTGGCTGGTGAAAACTTACAAATGGTAGCCGAAGCGATT
Organism: Psychromonas sp. SA13A; assembly: GCF_011378715.1. GTDB lineage: Bacteria > Pseudomonadota > Gammaproteobacteria > Enterobacterales > Psychromonadaceae > Psychromonas. The sequence goes on from NZ_WTKU01000021.1 coordinate 39,419, forward strand.
GTGGATCACTTACATTTAAACCCGACTAGTGAATTACCAAGCATATTTATTCATGCAGCGAGCACAATAACAGACAGTAACGTTAAAATTTTTGCCATCGCGGCGGTATTTTATTCGGTTGTTCGTTTTATTGAAGCCTATGGTTTATGGCGTAGTTTTGTATGGATTGAATGGTTTGCATTTTTAAGTGGCGCCATTTATTTACCCTTCGAAATTTATGAAATAGTGGCTCACCTGAGTTATTTAGCTATTGCTATGTTTTTAATTAATATAGTCGTAGTTTGGTATATGGCGCGGACATTGTGGCAGGGTTATCGACATCGTAGACCTACTTAGTAAACTATTAGCAATGATATAAAAAATATGTTTGATCTGTAGGTAACCTCATTTTTATAATAAAAAATGGTTTTTTTAATAAATAAAGGAATGAGCATGATCCAATTATTTATTGGCGGAGTGCGAAGCGGTAAAAGTGATGCTGCTGAGAATTTAGTCAATATGCTACTAGAACAAAACCCAATTTTAAAACCAGCCTATATAGCCACAAGTTTAAGTGTAGGGGAGGAAAGCATTGAACGCATAGAAAGTCATAAAGTAATGCGCCAGAAGCGTTTTCAACAGGCAGTGACAACCTATGAGCTAAATTATTTACAAAAAGATTTATTGTCTGTATTGGCCGAGCTGAATCATCCTGAAAATATTGTGCTCATCGAATGTCTTTCAACATGGGTTGGTTGGTATTTGACGGTGAGTGATTCTTTGCAAGACAACTTGATAGTTTTTGGTGTTCAACAGGAAGCTTTTCTCACTTTTCTGAAACAAGCACAATGCCATATAGTGATTGTAACAGGGGAGGTTGGTTGCGGATTAATTGGTGAAACTACTTTACAAAGACGCTATGCTGATAAATTAGGTGAATTAAATCAAAGAGTCGCTGCCTTGTCTGAACATGTTTTTTTATTAACCGCGGGTATTCAACAAGTGCTTAAATAAAAGCGAATAGTCTTATTAAGATTGCTTAATGTCGGGCACATAAATTTAATTATTTTAAAAAAATATAATTTTTTGTGATTTTTCCCTTTAAATCTTATTTTTGCTCCCCATATTATTAATTAACCTAGATGGGGAAACCCAAAATTCATTAAAAAAAGAGAAATATTATGTCTGAATATACGACTCAAGAGCAACAAGCAAGTTACGGTATTGGTTTACAAATGGGTGAGCAACTTGCTTCAAATCCTTTTGAAGGCCTAGAGATCTCAGCAGTTTCTGCTGGTATTGCTGATGCTTTTGCTGGCGCAGAAAGTAAAGTTTCTCAAGAAGATCTACAAGCGGCTTTCCAAGTGATTTCTACACGTATGCAAGCAGCTGCGGCAGAGCAAGCTAAAGTATTAGGCGCAGCTGGCGAAGCATTCCTAGCTGAAAACGCGAAGAAAGAAGGCGTTGTTGTAACTGAATCTGGTCTTCAATATGAAGTTATTGCAGAAGGCGAAGGCGAAAAAGCAACAGCTGAATCTACAGTAAGCGTTCATTACCACGGTTCTTTAATCGATGGCACTGTATTTGACAGTTCAGTTGAACGTGGTCAACCTGCAGAATTCCCAGTTGGCGGTGTTATCGCTGGTTGGACTGAAGCACTACAGTTAATGTCTCCTGGTGGCAAAATGAAATTAGCTATCCCTGCAGACCTAGCATACGGCGAACGTGGCGCAGGTGCTGCAATCGGTCCACATGCAACATTAGTATTTGAAGTTGAATTATTAGCAATCAAATAATTGATTGATTAAATTAATCTTCTAACATGGTGTGTTAGGCGAATCAAAAAAGCCCTTATTGGTTATCCGCTAAGGGTTTTTTTATAGGTAAATTTAATGGAGGAACGGTTAAAACCTTTATTGATGTATCTGTTAACTTTTTATCTCTATAACAATGTATCTCGTTAAATATTTCTGTCTTCCTAATCACTTAACGTTACTTTTTAAATACTTAAACTGGTAGTCGATACATCTACATTAATACGCTGTTAACTGCCTAAATTAACCTGCTTGAGATTGGTTAAGTTTGGTTATTGTTGATAACCACTCATCCATTATTTTGAGTTTACTTTAGTTACTGTTAATACCCACCGCTAAAATACTCAAGTAGCTGTGGTAAAAACTCATAGCCGGTTATGCACAGCAGCCAAAACCACGCACTTAAGCTTAAGCGCTGTGCTGCTAATGATAGCGTCTCTAAATCAGGTGTGTTGTTTTGAGCGCTAGTATTGCCTAGTTTAGTAAACGTAATTTTATCGGTTTCATAGATCCTTACCCCACCTAATTGCGTTTGAATACTCAATGCAAAACTACTAAGTAGAAGTCCAGAGGAAAAGTGATGCCAATCTGCGCTTTGCTTAAACTTAGTGACGATTCCGGTTAAGGGTCTGTCGTAGAGTGGAAAAGTAAAACTTAATAATAGGTGTACTGGCATCTGTAGTAGTGTGGTGATAAAAGAAGCTATTTGCCCAAGAACATTGAATTGAGCTAATTTACAATTCCATTGTTGAGCACATATTGTGAGTAATTGATAAAATAATGCACCGTAAATGCCGCTCGCCAAGTACCAAAAAATCACACCGAACCAACCATTAGCAAGACGTAATACCAATGATTCAATCATCGCTTTGTAAATGCCTAATAGCGAAAGTGGTTTGGTATCACGTAAAGTAAGTTGTGCGAGTAATAACTTTGCTTTTGCTAAGTTATTACCTTGTAAGTTATTACTAATGCTTTGATAAATTTGTATTTTATCGTGCCAAGATAACAGTACATAGATAACGACAAAGTCGATAATAAAAGGTTTATAAACCACTAAATATAGCTGACTTATGATCAATGCAATGGGAAAAAAAATGAGAGTAAATGCCAGTAAACTCGCTAAGCGCTTATACCCATCACTGCGTTCCGGCAAGTTCACTTTCTTACCTATTTCTTGAAAAATAAGTGAAAAAGCCGAAAGTGGGTTAAGGTCGGTAGGCAGTGAAAAGAAAAACGAACACAGCGCAGCAAAAATAAAGCTGAAGTAAATGCTGTGTTGTTCAAATAGCGCTAAAGCAGTTTCCATTAATTCAATCTATCTACAATCGCAGCTACTAAAGTAGAAGCATTTTTAGCGGCAACAGGTAAAAACTCTTCAAAAGACAGTTCTGATTTTTTACCGGCAATGTCAGAGAGAGAACGAATGATCACAAAAGGTACTGAAAATTGGAAACAAACTTGCGCTATCGCTGCGGCCTCCATTTCACAGGCTGCCATAGTAGGGAAGTTCTCGCGTGCGATAGCCGCTTTGGTTGGGTCAGCCATAAAAATATCACCGGTACAAATTAACCCTTTAATAATATTCAATCCAGGTAATGTGCTAGCAGCCTGCTCTGCTACGTCAATCAAAGCTGGTGTTGCTTCAAAAGCGGCTGGTAATTGTGCCATTTGTCCTATTTCATAACCAAAAGCAGTTAAATCTACATCGTGAAAACGCACTTCTGTTGAAATTACAATATCACCGACGTTTAAAGCAGGATCAAAACCACCGGCAGAACCTGTATTAATAATGGTATCTGGTGCAAATTTTTCTAATAATAGGGTAGTTGCGACTGCAGCTGCTACTTTACCAATCCCCGATTTTGTTAGAATGACTTGTTTTCCGTTAAGGTCACCTTGGTAAAACTCACAACCCGCCACTTTTGTGGTGATCACGTTATTCATCGCGGATTTAAGGATGCTAACTTCTTCATCCATTGCGCCAATAATGCCTATTTTCATATCTTCTTCTCTTTGTTATCTTAATTAAAACGTAATGCTAACATATACCCGTTACCATTCAATATGCAAAAATCAGCAAGCCGTGAAGTGGGTGGGTTCTGAGCATAAAGGTGAAAGTCTTGTAGCTTAAATTATGATATTTATAACAGAATCAAATATGTCCACCTCAAAACTTGCCCTGCGGGTCGCTAACTCGAAAACCAATCCTGTGTTGTAACATTCGACAAGGAATGGCCATTTTCTTCATGTTACGCCTTGTCTTGGTGTCCGAGTTAGTGACTGAATAATACATTTTGATTAGTAACGGGTATATAGTTTGTTATATCTTCACTCTAAGGTTTTTTTGTGGCAACTAACTGTGTAAAATCTCGCATAATTATTTATATTATAAGCAGTAAACTAGCAAACTAGGAAAAAATAAATGAATGCCTTACTCGAAGATTTAAAAGCGCGCGGCCTAATTGCCCAAACAACCGCAGATGAAGAACTACATGAACATTTATCGAGTGCAAGCCGTACTTTGTATTGTGGCTTTGATCCTACTGCTGATAGCTTACACATTGGTAGCTTAGTGCCTTTATTAATCCTTAAACGTTTTCAGGAAGCAGGCCACAAACCTTTAGCTTTAGTGGGCGGTGCAACTGGTTTAATTGGTGACCCAAGCTTTAAAGCGGCAGAGCGTAAATTAAACAGTGATGAAATTGTCGGTAACTGGGTGGATTCAATTAAAAAACAAGTTAGTGCTTTTATTGAGTTTGGTGAGCACGATAATGCAGCTGAAGTGGTGAACAATCTAGATTGGATCGGGAAAATGGATAGCATTTCATTTTTACGTGATGTAGGTAAACACTTCAGTGTTAATGCCATGATCCAAAAAGAATCTGTAAAACAACGAATTGACCGTGAAGGTGCAGGTATTTCATTTACTGAATTCAGCTACATGTTATTACAATCTTATGATTTTGCTGCATTGAATAAAGAAAAAGCCTGTACGTTACAAATCGGTGGTTCTGATCAATGGGGTAATATTACCGGCGGTATCGACTTAACTCGTCGTATGAATCAAGAAAAAGTGTTTGGTATTACTATGCCATTAGTGACTAAAGCAGATGGCACTAAGTTCGGTAAGACTGAGTCTGGTACTATTTGGTTAGACCCGACTAAAACATCGCCATACGCATTTTTTCAATTTTGGATCACCACGCTAGATGCTGATGTTTACAAATTTTTACGCTACTTTACCTTCTTATCAATTGAAGAAATTGCAGCAATAGAAGAGACAGATAAAACAATCAAAGGGCGTCCACAAGGCCAAGCTATTTTAGCGCGTGAAGTAACACGTTTAGTACATGGTGAAGAAGGGTTAGCATCTGCTGAGCGTATTACTGAAGCATTATTCTCTGGGAACTTAAGTAGCTTAAGTGAGTCTGATTTAGCGCAATTAGCACAGGATGGACTACCAGCGACTGAAGTGACGACAGACAGTGCTTCAATTGTTGAATTATTAACAAGTTGTGAATTAGCGGCATCAAATAAAATGGCCCGCGAATTTGTTAATAACGGTGCTGTAATGGTTAATGGTGACAAAGTCACCGATACAGAAGCAACTATCGAAAAAGTAGATGCTTTATTTGCTCGTTACACATTAATAAAACGTGGTAAGCGTTTATTTAACTTATTTATTTGGAAATAAAAGTGAATAATATGATTTTAAAAAACTCATTATTAAAAGTATCAATCGGCTCATTAGTTAGTGCATTTTCTTTATCGGCGATCGCTGCTGATAATACTGACACTTGGGTTGATATGAGTGACCCGACTGCGGTTTATTCTAATGCGAGTATTGGTGGTGGTAATGAAGGTATTGATTTATCTGCTACCTACGGTGGTTATTTAAGTGGTGTTTATAAACATAGCTTTACCGTTGCAGCCAAGCAAGATTTTGATTTTTATGAAGTCAATTATCTGTTATTAAATTCAGCCACTAAATCAGGTGTCACTTTTGATAGCACATGGGATAAAGATATTCGTATAGATCATACTGATTATGATGATGTGAATGATACCTCTGCCGGTGTATTTGCTAAGCTTGGTTATTTGAATAACCGTTTAAACTTTTATCCTAAAATAAGTGTTGGTTTTATGTGGGCAAACCACATGGAAGATACAACTTATGTAAAATTTGATGCGACAACGCGTTATAGCTTTGACCGTCGTTTTTGGGTTGGTATTACACCAACCTATGCGCATGGTATGAAGGGCGTTAATTTCAACGAGTGGACAGCAACCATTGATGCCGGTGCACAATTGTCTGATTCATTTGGGGTTAGTTTAAGTGCTAATGACGATGAAGAATTTACCGCTAACGTTACCTTTGCTTTTTAATAGATAGCAGTTCTACTAAGCGGACAATGTTAAATTAAGCCTTGTGTTAATTAAACATTGTACATCCAATACTAAAAGCCTGAATCTTATTCAGGTTTTTTTTGCTTTAAAATAAATAATATTAAGCATCTAATTTTAAATGACCGATTTAAGATTGGTGTCAGTTCAGCGTTAAAACCTGACTAAAGAAAATAGCTAATCACTTCAATCGATGTATTGGATTAAACGTGATGCTAAGTCCTACCTAATGTAAAAGCTAATTGAATTAGCTTAAATGCACTTAACTATTATTAATCATTCATAAATAATATTAATCATCGATAAAAAATAGGCGTGTATTTACTTGCGCGGTATTGCTAATGATAATCGGAATCGTTATCATGTTGCTTTGTGAGAGTTCGGTTTTTATCATCTTACATTATAAACAATTTTTCACTGACAATATTTGGATATTTTTAATGAAGTTTACCCAAACTGTATTTATCGCATTATTTTTTGCACTTATTACCACTAAATCATCGGCTGAAACGAGCCAATCCACAACAAGTGTAGAAACAGATAGCAATGGCTTCAGCCAAACCTTTAATGACCCTCGCTATACCAAATTAAAAACTTACCTTATTGAAATGAAAGACGGTGAGTTGATCCCTGCACAACTAGTGATCCCAGAGAAAACTAAAATTCGTCTTGTGGTCCGTAATATTGGTAATAAACCTGCGGAATTTGAAAGCAATCAATTACGCCAAGAAAAAGTGTTATTCATGGGGGCGGAGACAACCTTAGTGATTATCCCATTAGATGCTGGCAGTTATGATTATTTTGATGATTTTGCGCCAGCAACACACGGTAAAATTATTGTTAAAGCAAAAGGGTAAATAAATGGGACAAACAATTTTTGTTGTCTGTAGAGAGAGCATTGAAGCACTCTTAGTGATCGGAATTCTTTATGCTTGGATGGATGGAAGAGCGGACGCTACAACAGGTAAAAAATGGTTGTTTTCCGGCGTGTTAGCTGGTTTTGGTTTGGCGGCATTATTGACGTTAACACTGATTGGTGTATCAGATTTATTAGGCGGCGAAGGGCGTGCTTGGTTTGAAATCGGCATGTTGGCATTTGCCAGTGCCTTGATTGTTCAAATGGTGATGTGGATGCGGGTTCATGGTCGCACCTTGAAAAAAGAGCTGGAAACAGGATTAGAAAAAAGCCTGCAAGGTAAAAAAAGTTGGTGGGGCGTATTTTTCTTAGCAATGATTGCGGTAGGTCGTGAAGGTTCTGAAACCGTTATGTTCCTTTATGGTTCTCTTTTACAACTTGGTACGCTTGCTTCTTACATTAGCTTTTTCACTGCGGTGGCAATTGGTCTAGCACTTGCGATGGTGTTGTTCTATGCATTGCAAATAGGCGGTCGATTTATTTCTTGGAAATGGTTCTTTCGCGTAACCGAAATTATGTTGCTTTTCCTTGGTTCGGCACTGTTTTTGACTGCATCAGAAAAGTTATTAAGCGGCCCTTTAGCGGCGACAGATTTACCGAGTTGGTTATACAGCAACATGTGGGACATGAGCAGTGTATTAAGCGATGGTTCTATTTTTGGGAACTTACTGGCTTCGTTATTTGCTTATCGTTCACAACCCATTGGTTGGGATGTGGCAGTGCTAGGTACTTATTGGCTGGTGGTCATGGTAATACTGAAGTGGCAATCTAAAGACAAAACTATTGCTATTGCTCAAGTGACAGCAGAACAAGTTTAAACAAACTATTTATAACAAATTGCAGAATACGATTAACTAAGTTGCAGGAAGCAATTAACCCAGTGAGTTTTATTCATCAATTTAAAACTCACTAACGTTTTAATGTACATCAGGAGTAATGAAAGTGAAGAAAACAATTTTAAGTACCATTATCGCAGGCGCTGTATTAGCTTTTTCTGTACCAAGCCAAGCAGCTGTTTCACAGAGTGATAAATTAGCAACCTTGTCTACCTATGCAAGCATTGCTTCTGTTAACTATTCAGATGCTGTTAAAGATGCAAAAGCATTACAAGTTGCGATTAGTGCTTTTACTGCAAAACCAACTGCAGAATCATTACAAGCAGCTAAAGATGCTTGGTTAGTGTCTCGTGAAAGCTACGGTACAACAGAAATTTTCCGCCTTTCAAATGGTCCTATCGATGCTGAAGATGGTTGGGTAGCTGAAACCTATGGTGGTGTTGAAGGTGAGCTTAACTCTTGGCCGCTAGATGAAAACATGATCGATTACACAATTGATGCTAATAACAAGCGCACTAGTGGCAATATTATTGATACTAAAGGTTTATTCACGCCAGGCGGAGAAGATGTTACTGCGGTAGACGTGACAACAATCACACCTGCGGTATTAGGCGACTTAAACACAAATGGTGGCGATGCAAACGTTGCTGCAGGTTACCACGCCATTGAATTTATGCTCTGGGGACAAGATCAAGATTACAATAACATGATTGAAGATGCTATCAGCAACGGTGCAATGACTGCTGGACAACGTCCACTGTCTGACTTCACCACTGATAAATTAGCAAAACGTCGTCTTGATTACCTTAATGCTGTCGCAGCTAAAATGGTTGATGATTTATCAGTCGTATCTAGCGCTTGGGAAGCCAACGTAAGTGGTGATAAAGGGCTATACCGTGCTGCTTTATTAGATAAATTAACAGGCGAGCAAAAATCTAAAAATATTGAACCTGCTACTTCTTTAAAACAAATTTTTGCCGGTGTTGGTGTTTTCTCTAAATCAGAATTAGCTAACGAACGTATTGCCGTTGCAGTATTAACGCCAAGTGAAGAAGACGAGCATTCATGTTTCTCTGATAATACACACCGTGATATCGCATTAAACTATCAAGGTATTAAAAACGTATTATTAGGTGAATACAAAGGTAAAAAAGTAGGTCCTGCTTTTATCGATAATGTATCAGATGAAGAGCAAGCTGAAATTGCTAAACTGATGGCTGATATTGAAATGCGTATTGCTAAAATTAATACATTAGCAACAACGACTATGCATTTTGATTACCAGATTCGTCCAGAAAATGAAGAAAGTGTACAAAACATTGTTACGCTTAAAAACCAACTACGTCGTCTAGGTGATCAAATGGTGATTGTTTCTAAAGCCTATGGTATTTCGTTAACAACAAATGATGTTACCGATGCAGAAGAAACACAACTATAAAGCGATGAACTGATAGCTGTTGTTATTGAAGTTAATGACCTTCTAGCATTAATTAGAAGGGCATTATGATAAACGCCACTAGCCGAAATCGGTCGGTGGCGTTTCTCGTCCCAGTCATTTATTTTGAAAGTGATGTATGAAAATTAATGGTAGTAAGGTCTCGGAGTATCTGCTTCGAAGTGTATTTTTGTTTTTAGCATGCAGCCATTTTGCCCATAGTGAAGCGAGCAATGTCAATATAGAACAATTTACTAATGCGGCCGGTAGTAAACCTTTTTCTGTTCCTATGAAAATGACAGATACAGAGTTTGACCAGTATATTCTGGGGCGTTCTTTTTTCACTATCCCATGGGTTGAAGCACCGAGTGCAACTACTGCACGAGACGGGTTAGGTCCTCATTTTAGCGCCAATACCTGCGCCAGTTGTCACATCAATAACGGTAGTGCGCCGACGCTCAGTGATACAAACCAACCCTTACGCAGTTTAGTCTTCAAGTTAACTCAGCCAAGTAAACATTCATTACGTTGGTTAGTAAATAATATAGATACCCCTATGCATGATAATGTGCCGGATCCCATTTATGGTGTGCAGGTATCAATAAGAGGCAACGGTAAAGTAAAACCAGAAGCGCAAACAAGATTAAAAATCGAATCAATACCTTTTACATATCCTGATGGTGAATCACTTATGTTAACTAAGTTTATTCCTTATTTAGATAAGTTAGGTTATGGGCCATTAGCTGAAGAAACAACTATTTCGCTAAGGCAACCTCCTGTTTTGGCTGGTTTACGATTAATAGAGCAAGTTTCAAATGAAGATATCCTTGCGTGGGAAGACCCATCAGATGATAATGCTGACGGAATTAGTGGCCGTGCGAATTGGTTAAACTCCCCACAGCAAGATGAAAAAATATTAGGGCGAATGAATTGGAAAGCTAGTGCTGCCAATATTATTGCGCAAACGGCAAACGCTGCAGCACATGATCTTGGTTTAACTAACCCTTCTTTTCCTGATGAGCTTTGCCAACCTGCACAAGCTGACTGTATAGCGGCACCTAAAGGAGACAATACAAGGTTAGGAAGTTTAGACTTACCTATGTTGCGTTTACAAGCGATTACCTCTTTTATTAGAGACCATAAAGCACCTAAAACCGTCAGGTTAGATGCGCAAGGTCAGCAAGGTAAAAAACTATTTACAGAAATTGGCTGTGCTAGTTGTCATCGTTCGACATTAAGCACAACGAAAGGCGTTAAATTCCATCCTTATTCTGATTTACTGTTGCATGATATGGGGGAACTGTTAAAAGATGGGCGTCCAGAATTCCTTGCCACTGAGCGTGAGTACCGCACTGCGCCTTTATGGGGAGTAGGTGAACGGGTTCGAGCACAACATCGTTTTTTACATGATGCACGCGCGAAAACACCGGAAGAGGCAATTCTTTGGCACGGTGGAGAAGCTGAAAAGGCAAAATCAACATTTATACAATTAGACCAAGCACAGCGCTTGGCCTTGTTACACTTTTTGGAGCAATTATGAAAATTTTTACCCCCCTGTCAATTCTGTGTTTACTGAGTGTGCCAGCGCTAAGTCATGCTGAGCAGACTAATACGGTGGTCAATGATGCAGAGGTCAATAATGAAGTGGTGAAAGACCCTTATGCTTCTATTTACGACAATGTGCTGCAGCATAATGCCGATAACGCAGTGCTATATTGCGCAGAGTTACAAACTTCGTTAGAAAGCAAATCAAGTGATGTGCGTCACCAAGCATTTGTGCAACTTGCGGAAGGGTGGGGACGAGTACAAGCTAGTTATATTCTTGGTGACTACGACATGAATGCAATGGATTACCCATTAATGGTGGATTACTTCCATAGTGGTAATGAAGATATTCATGAAAGCATTGAACGTCTAGTGGGGCGTGACTCAAAACCGTCAACCGCATTATATAAAAATTCATATAAAACCATGGGCGCAATCGACTCTGTTATGTTCAGCGGTGAATGGTCTGAACGCAGAAAAGCCTTTGCTGAAGTAATGGTCGCGAACGTTTGTAAGCGATTTATACAAATTAGTGATGGCTATAAAGCCAATCGTGATGAATTTCTTTTTGATGTAGATAGAGGTTTGTCTTTAGTTGTGAATGCTGAGATTGAGCATATTTATAAAACAAGAGATTGGCGTATTGCTCAAGTCAGTGGGTTAACAAAAGCTAATCTTGGTGAGACTAAACCAGAGCATCAACAATACCCTTACAGCGAAGCATCTTGGGCATTTATCGGTGGGGTTTTAGAAACTAATAGACAATTGTTAGCGGAAGACCAGCAACCTAACGTGGCAACTATTGCCTATGAAAAACATGGTAAAGAGGGGATTAATGCAGTGCAAGCCGCGTTAGAAAACTCATTACTTGCTTATAAAAACACACCTGCAGACCATAATTTTAATTTAAACGACATGATCCCAATTTTCCAGGGATTGTTAGATGTTCAAAAAGCCTTTTATAGACATTTAGTGAGTCAGATTGGCGTATCGGCGAATTTAATCGATGCAGATGGCGATTGATACACCTTTAGCGGCATTTATGAATGGTAGTGACCGCATATTCTGGGGCTACCTTGTTGTTAGCGGGATCATTGCCATTGTTTGGTATGTCTTCAAAGTGGGGGCTATTTCAGCACCCCAATTAAAGGCTTATTGGTTTAATGCTGACTCAAAATTAGATTATCGTTATTTTGTATTTAATTGGGTATTCAAGGCACTGTTTATTGTGCCTGTTTTACTGTCAGCGAACACGGTTGCGCTGTCGACGCTGAATTGGTTGAACTCGATATCGGATCCCTTGTTTTTGTCCTGGTATTATCGCGATATTATTGTCGCGTACACTTTCAGTTTATTTGTACTTGGCGATTTTAGTCGCTATTGGTTGCATCGTTGGTTACATACTAATCGATGGTTATGGAAGTTTCATCAGGTACATCATAGTGCTGAATCATTGAACCCATTGACATTTTATCGCTTACATCCTGTGGAAATCATGTTGTTTGCACTACGTAATGCATTGGTTGCTGGTGTTGTTACAGGCATTTTTGTTTTTTGTTTTGGCGCGCGTATTAATCTTTATTCGGTATTAGGTGGCAATGCCTTTGTTGTGATCCTATTTTCTTTTACTGGCAACCTGAGACATAGCCATATTCGCTTGAGTTATGGGCGTTGGTTAGAGCGTTTATTAATATCGCCAGCACAACATCAGGTGCACCATCAACAGAAATATATACACAAAAATTTAGGCAGCATCTTAGCCTTGTGGGATTGGCTCTTTGGTACATTAAGGCTATCAAAAGACGTTCCTTTAGATCAAAAATTTGGTTTAGGGCGCGGTAAAAGAGAAAAATTTGATGGCATTATAAAAATTATTATTCAGCCATTTTTTGATATTTACAGAAGTATTAGACGGAATTGAAATGAAAAAAATATTTTATTGTTTACTCGCATTAATCGCTTGCACAAACGTAGCTAACGCCGCTGGTCAATTGACTGAAGCACAATTAGGACAAATCTTGTTTCTTGACTCTAACTTTTCTGTTAATCGTACTATGTCTTGCGCAACTTGCCATGATCCTTCGAAAAGTTTTAGTGACCACCGTGAAAATGTAGGACTTGGTATGGTTTCATTAGGAGACGACACTAAATCTCTCGGTACGCGTAATACTCCCATGGCAACATACGCCAACACATCACCATCATTTCATTTTGATGAAGTATTAAAAGAGTATGTTGGAGGGCAATTTTTAGATGGTCGTGCTAACACATTATCTGACCAGGCAATGGGGCCGCCACTTAACCCTGTTGAAATGGCCTTACCCGATGCCGAAACGCTCGTTAAACGCTTACAAGAAAACCCTTTCTACGTGTCTACTTTTAAGCGCTTATACGGTGAAACCGTATTTGACTCAAAGCAATCAGATACAGTTTTGCCTGCTTTTGATGGTTTTTCACGTGCACTACAAGCATTTGAAAAAACAGATGCCTTCTCTAGTTATGACAGTAAATATGATCGCTTCCTAAAAGGCGAGTACGACCTGACAGTCTTAGAAGATCTTGGGCGTACTTTATTCTTCTCGAATAACAATGTTAACTGTAATAGTTGCCACATGTTAAAAACTGAAGACAGCCCAAAAGAACCATTTACGAATCATCAGTATCGTAATATAGGTGTGCCTTCTAATGATCAATTATTAGCATTAGGTCATATAAAAGAAGACTTTATTGACCACGGTTTATTAGAGAACCCAGCAGTTGATGACCCAAAATATGATGGTAAGTTTAAAAACCCGTCGTTACGTAATGTCGCAGTGACAGCACCTTACATGCATAATGGTGTGTTTAAAGAGTTGCGAACGGTGATGGAGTTTTATGATCATTACAATAATACAGAACGCACTATTAATCCTGAAACTGGTAAACCTTGGCGTTCACCAGAAGTGCCTACGACCGTTGATAAAGAAGATCTTACCGCTCATGCTTTAACAGATCGGAAAATAGATGCCTTAGTTGCCTTTATGAAAACGTTAACGGATAAACGCTTCGAACCTTTATTGATGCTTGATAAGAAGTCGAAATAAAATTAACTCAGTAATTATTGTTATGATAATTAATACTTTTATACCCGTTACTATTCAAACTACAACAATCAGCAAGTCTGAAGTGAAGCTATTTTAGGCGTCAAGCTTAAGAGTTAACGGGTTACATCATAGTGATAGCACACATTAAAATAGTTGATTTAGGCCACAAAAATATTATTGCTGCAATGCGGTGTTTTTCAAGAGAGTGTCAGTCATAGTGCTTTACCTTTATTTCTTGGCATGATTAGTGCTTTTAATCCTTTGTAGGTAGATATCTGCTTATTTAATTTAAAAGGAATGTATTAATGAGAAGAATAATCTTAATTTTGGTGCCGTTATTATTTTCAGTAACTGCCCAAGCAACATTGATGAGTGCTGAAACCATTGGTGCTGTAACTACTAATAATGGTAGTTTTATTATAGATTCAAGCAATGGCAAAAATAAAAATAAAGTAGCGCAATTGACCGGCGTAGAAAAGAACGCTTTTAATAGTATTGCGACGGGCAACGTAACATCTGGCTCAGCTTATAAAAATACCGTTGCAGTTGATGCAGGTTCAACTTTTTCATTTGATTGGAAATGGTTGAGTAATGAGGGTTCAAACTCTTGGTACAACGATTTTGCATTTGTTAACTTGAGCTTAGGTAGTCTAGATTGGCTTGCTGATACGTCGACGCCTGACTATACAACAGGCAGCTTTGCTTGGACCGCAGCAGAATCTGGTTGGTTAACTTATACCATTGGTGTATTTAACGTTAAAGATTCTTTTGCTAATTCAACATTAACAGTGAACAATATTTCAGTGTCCAATCCTGTATCTGTACCAAGTCCTGCTTCATTCGGTATATTGGCAGTGGCATTAGTTGGATTGATGGTTAGTCGCCGTAGAAAACAGGTATAATTACAACTGTTAGTAACTTGCATGATAACGGATATACAAAAAAACCATTCAATATTGAATGGTTTTTTTATGTTTTCAGTTTATTTTAACTAATACGTTTGTATTTAATACGATGAGGTTCAACCGCTGCTGCACCAAAGGTTTTCTTCAACCACGCTTCATAATCACTGTAGTTACCCTCGTAGAAGTTAACTTGACCTTCATCGCGGTAATCAATAATGTGTGTTGCAATTCTATCTAAGAACCAACGGTCATGTGAAATAACCATGGCACAACCAGCAAAGCCTAATAGGGCATCTTCTAGTGCACGTAAGGTTTCGATATCTAAGTCATTGGTTGGCTCATCCAGTAGTAACAAGTTACCGCCAGATTTAAGCAGTTTAGCTAAATGCAAACGGCCACGCTCACCACCGGATAAATCGCCTACTATTTTAGATTGGTCAGAACCTTTAAAGTTAAAACGTCCTAAATAAGCACGGCTAGGAATTTCAATATTACCAACTTGAATAATATCGCTACCGCCAGACACTTCTTCAAATACTGTCAACTTGTCATCCATGTGGTCACGGAACTGGTCAACACTGGCCATTTGAACCGATTCACCAATGATGATTTCACCTGAATCTGGTTTTTCTGTGCCGTCCAACATTTTAAACAGCGTTGATTTACCCGCACCATTGGCACCGATAATACCGACGATAGCACCTTTAGGAATACTAAAGCTTAAATCGTCAATCAATACACGCCCATCAAAGGATTTAGTCAAGTTATTGACATCAATTACTTGATCACCTAAACGTTGCCCAGTTGGAATAAATAATTCGTTGGTTTCATTACGTTTTTGGAAGTCTTGATTATTAAGCTCCTCAAAACGTGATAAACGTGCTTTGCTTTTAGATTGACGACCCTTAGCATTTGAACGAACCCATTCCAGCTCTTGTTCAATTTGGCGTTGGCGTGCTTTCTCTTGTCCGGCTTCTTGTTTTAAACGCTCATCTTTCTGTTCAAGCCAAGACGAGTAGTTACCTTCCCATGGAATACCGTAACCACGGTCTAATTCCAAGATCCAGCCTGCTACATTATCAAGGAAATAACGGTCATGGGTAATCGCCACAACAGTTCCTTCATAATCATGTAAGAAACGTTCTAACCAAGCAACAGACTCTGCATCCAAGTGGTTAGTTGGTTCGTCTAGTAACAGCATGTCAGGTTTTTCAAGTAATAAACGACATAATGCAACACGGCGACGTTCACCACCAGATAGGACTTTGACAGGTTGATCCCAAGCCGGTAGACGTAGTGCATCGGCAGCACGCTCTAATTGGTTATCTAAGTTATGACCATCGTGGGCTTGAATAATATCTTCAAGTTGACCTTGGCGTTTTGCTAAGGCATCAAAGTCTGCATCTTCTTCTGCGTATGCAGCATAAACCGCATCTAACTCTGTTAACGCAGATTTAACTTCAAAAACTGCTTCTTCGACGACTTCACGGACATTCTTTTCAAGATCTAATACAGGCTCTTGCGGTAAGTAACCAATTTTAGTACCGGTTAATGCGCGTGCTTCACCATCAAATTCTTGGTCGATACCGGCCATGATACGTAACAGGGTCGATTTACCTGAACCATTCAGACCTAAAACACCGATTTTAGCGCCAGGGAAAAAGCTTAATGAGATATCTTTTAAAATAGTGCGCTTAGGTGGCACTATTTTAGAAACGCGAGACATAGAATAAATGAACTTATCAGGCAATGGTTGAGCCATGGTGGATCCTTTATAATGAATAAAATAATTGAGAGCTATTGTAGAGTATCTACTAATCAACAAGCAACAGATGGTAATGTCTTAGGTCATCAAAAATAACCAAAGCATACTAATGAGTAAAAAAATGAGCGCTTAATAGTTAACTGCTTACCTTGTTTAGCCATCTAAGCTTTGTACTAAGTTGAGTAGTAGGATATTTAGCAGTGTGACAAATAAGAACCCTAATAAGCATGGTGTTAACCCTATTTGATAAGTGAAATATAATCGTATTATTTATAGGGGGCTATTGGATAGAGTATTAGATAGATTGTTAACCGAGCTGGTTCAGTCTACATTTACAGGGTCTTACAGTGATAGATGAATAAAGTGCTAGATGAAATTCCCTTATCTATTTAGATTAGATAATAAATACGACAGAGTCCTGTCCTAAAGGGGTTCATAGGAACTTTTAAGTGCAAAAAATATGGCCTATTTTTCTATTTTTGCTTTAAGTTGAAGTACATCCAAAATTAGATTGCTTTTAAACAAGTCATAATAGAGATATTCCCAGATAGTGAATTCATCAGTTCTTATGTATTCATTTAAATCATTTGACGTCATATCAATTTGGCTAATATATTGCTCTATTTCTTCTCGTTGCTTATCCCAATCAAGTTCTACTTTATGTTTGTTTTTCTCCCAATTACGTTCATCAACGGTTGCTTGCACTGCATCTTTAAGCTCTTTTTTATTATAGAAAAACTTGGTTAGTTCGGTTATATCAAAGGACTCAAATGCTTCAGATAATGGTCCATGTTGCTTATCATTTGGGGTTCGACTTACTGTTGTCGCTAAATCGACTATTTCCTGATGGTCTAATGTTGGCCATCGGTCGACAATAATAGTTTGAATAAATGTCCAATAATTTCTACAAATGGCAACTTGCCATCCGAGTTCATTCATTGCTTCTATTAAAGCCCAACGTTCCGTTGCTGAAAAAATACTGCCTGATATCGAGGCTATCTGTGTTTCTAGCATTTTAAACTTGCTGTATGCATCGTTATTGGTGGTTTTAGCTATTTTTTTGTTATTTTTTAAAATTAATATAGCTGTTTGGTGAGGGGTTAAAATACGTCGTCCCATTGTTGGTGGAGTGTAATAGCTTCTAAAGGTCATCATTTTTCCTTAATGTTGAATACATTCAAAGACTAATTCCTTAGATTAGGTATTGTTTAGGTATAAAAAGAAGGTTTTCAATGAATGTAAATTACTTGTGTAGTGTTTTGTGTGTAGTTGTGTAGTTGTGTAGTTGTGTAGTTGTGTAGTTGTGTAGATCTATAAATAGAGGATTTTGTTGAACAATCAAACTACCGGTTTTAAATACCAATATCAAGGCTCAAACGTACAATTTAACTTACAACTTTCTATTAGTTCGATTATGCATGCGATGATCTATTAATAAGGGGAGCTAAGGTAAAGCATCGCTGTTATAAAAATGTCTAATAATAGTGATTTATTAGTAACATCGGCATGTCACTTAATAATTGGGATAACGCGCCAACAGTTATAACCCTATTGCAACATAGTTATTTCACTACTTAAAAGAACTAGTTGGTTTATCAATTTGCTACATAATTGAGTCATTGTTGAGCATTAAAAAATGATTCCGTAATTTAACTAATATACGGAATCATATTCTTTCTATTTTGCTTTAACACCTAACCTAACATCTAAACAAACTATTGATTACGGCAGCATTGTGAATGGTAACGAGTACATATCGAATTTCTTAAGACTCTGTTACCGGTGCAGCCGTTATTTTTTCTTCTGTTTCTAGGCCTTTCTGAGCCCAATATCCAGATAGAATAGACCCTGAAATATTGTGCCATAGCGAGAATACTGTGCCAGGGATTGCGGCAGCAGGCGAGAAGAACTTCATTGCTAAAACAGCTGCAAGACCTGAGTTTTGTAAACCTACTTCAAAGGCAATGGTACGGCTGGTTTTTTCATCAAACCCTAATAACTTGGTAATGAAATAGCCAGAAAACAGGCCGATGCTGTTATGGATAATCACTGCCAACATCACAATCGGACCGACATCTGTTAATTTACCCGCGTTTAGTGCAACCACAATAGCAATAATTATCACGATTGATAGCATTGAAATAAGCGGTAATAGAGAAGAGATAGCTTTTACTTGTTTATTTAAAAATGAATTAATTAAGATACCAATAGCAATCGGTAACACCACTATTTTAAGTAAACTAATAAAGATGGGTAACATCGGGAAGTCAACGCTTTGACCCACTAATAAACCACTGATGACGGGAGTTAATACCACGCCAACTAATGTTGATAACGCAGTCATGGTGATTGATAATGCAACATCACCCTTTGCTAGGTAACACATTACGTTTGATGATGTACCACCTGCAACACTACCCACTAAAATCATACCAACGGTTAATTCTGTGTCTAATTGCAAAAAATAACACACTAAAAAAGCCGTAATTGGCATAATGGTAAATTGTAATAACATGCCAACACCGATTGCTGATTTCTTATTAATGACATTTTTAAAATCTTGCAGCGTTAATGTCAGGCCCATACTCAACATGATCAGCATCAGTAATGGAACAATATAGCTTTTTATCCCAACGAATAGTTGTGGAGAAAGAAAAGCGACGCCAGCAAAAAGAATGGCCCAAACGGGAAATAGCTTGATTAGTTTATTCAACATTTAAATCCTTTTATAATTATTTAATTTTTATTAATGAGATAGGGAAGATGAATTTATCATAAAATTAAAAAACGTATATATTTAGTTGTGCATCAACAGAATTTAAAATGTATTTAGTGGCTAAATTAAATGTTAAAAAGTAAATTTGGTTAGTGCTTTTTCAATGCCATAAATATTTTTAATAAAATAAATTTTATTGCTGAAATCCTTATAAAAAATATGTTATAAAGACCTCCTCTGAATCGTTATTCACTTTTAAACTTGTAAAATATTTTACTTTTTAATGAGTTAGACATCCGTCTCAACGTTTTCAATTATCAGCATATCAATTAATAAAAACAGCAATCGCTAAGGTGAAGCAATGAGCACAAAACCATACCAAACTGTTAATCGGCAACGTTATCGATTAGCAGAGGATGGTTCCTTTGAGATGCGTTTGAGTCAAGATTTGGTGATCAGTGAAGAGCCTCTCAACATCGTATTGCATTGGACATGCCAAGAAACGGGTGAACTGCTTGAAAAAACCTTGATGGTCACCATGAGAACCCCCGGAGATGATGCTTCGTTAGTGACTGGATTATTACTATCGCATGCAGTTATCGAACATGCAGATCAAATACAATCAATTATTAGTTCTGAACTTAATCAATGTGACATTACCTTAGCAACATCGGTTGTGTTAGATTGGGAATCCTTAACGCGTCATTTTATTAGCCATTCAGGCTGTGGTATTTGTGGCACCAGTAATGTGAAGAAACTAGCGCATACTTTTAATGTCACTATCGATGAAACGCCACAGTGGTTGCCAGTCTCTGCTTTACTTACATTCTCAACGCAATTACGGCAACAACAGTCTTTATTTTCTTTAACGGGTGGTGTTCATAGTGCAGGCATATTCTCTTTGCAAGCCTGCTTGTCAGCGAGAGAGGATGTGGGCAGACATAATGCAGTTGATAAAGTGGTTGGCGATTTATTGACACAGGGCAAGCTGGATAATCAATCTATCTTAATGCTCAGTGGACGTATCAGTTTCGAACTCATGCAAAAAGCTGTTGCAGCAAAGATACCAGTGGTCGTTGCGATAGGCGCGCCATCAAGTTTAGCGATAGCAGTAGCAAAACAATTTAACATCACTTTAATAGGCTTTGTCAGTGAGCATACTTTTAATGTCTACCACGGTGACTTTCGTTTACAAAAACAACATTAATAACCATTACAAATGATAGGTAGGCATTATGAGTGTTAAAAAATATACAGCAGCAGCTGGTGGTTGGGGTTCACTTGCAAGTACAGCCAAACATTTATTACACAGTGAGAACGTAGCAAAAAACGTTTTGAATTTACTCAAAACCAATCAAGATCATGGTTTCGATTGTCCTGGGTGCGCTTGGGGTGAAGAAGGTAAAAAAGAACGTTTTCGCTTTTGTGAAAATGGCGCAAAAGCCGTTAACTGGGAAGCAACTTCTCGCCGTTTAACACCTGAATTCTTTGCGAATAATAGTGTGTCTGCCTTACGTAAACAAAGTGATTATTATTTAGAAGATCAAGGGCGTCTTTCAGACCCTATGCTGTACCAATCAGAAACAGATTGCTATGTACCCATTAGCTGGGATGATGCTTTTTCATTGATTGCACAGCACCTAAATGGCTTAGAAAACCCTAATCAAGCAGAGTTTTATACCTCTGGCAGAGCAAGTAACGAAGCTGCCTTTTTATACCAGTTAATGGTAAGAAAGTTTGGTACTAATAACTTTCCTGATTGCTCAAATATGTGCCACGAAGCCAGTGGTTATGCATTAAAACAAGGTATTGGTGTTGGTAAAGGTACAGTAACGCTAGAAGACTTTGACCATGCCGATGCCATTTTTGTGTTCGGTCAAAACCCAGGGACCAACCATCCTCGTATGCTACATACATTAAGCCATGCTGCACAACGTGGCGCAAGTATTGTGACCTTTAATACATTAAGAGAGCGTGGTTTAGAACGCTTTGCTAATCCTCAATCACCAGCGCATATGGTGCTTGGTGGTGAAACTAAGCTGACCAGTCAATATTATACGCCTAATTTAGGCGGTGATATGGCTGCCTTGCGCGGCATAGTTAAAGTCTTGTTAAAACGTCATAACCAAGCACTTGAAAATGGTGACCATGTATTCAATGTTAAATTTATTGAACAGCACACTAGCGGTTTAGATGCCTACTTAGAACAAGTAGATGCAACGCCTTGGTCATTAATTACTGAGCAATCAGGTTTATCTAAAAAGCAGATAAAATCAGCGGCAGATATTTACCAACAATCAAAACGTGTTATTTTTACTTGGGCAATGGGAATTACTCAACATAAGCACTCAGTGCCTACGATCTATGAAATGACCAACCTACAATTGTTGTTTGGCAACATTGGTAAAAAAGGCGCGGGTTTATGTCCTGTACGTGGTCACTCTAATGTGCAAGGTGATCGCACCATGGGCATCGATGAAAAACCTAATGCCACACTGCTTAATAACATAGAAAAAACCTTTAACTTTACGCCTCCTGCAGAGCATGGGCACAATGCCGTACAAGCCGTGGAAGCGATGTTACGTGGCGACAGCAAAGTGTTTATCGGGTTAGGTGGGAACTTTGTGGCGGCAATGCCGGATTCTGAGATCACGCGCCAAGCAATGAGTCGCTGTGATTTAACCGTTAATATTGCGACTAAACTTAATCGAACTCATTTATACCCAGGCAAGTCAGCGTTGATTTTACCTTGTTTAGGCCGAACAGATATCGATTTACAGGCGGGGGAATCTCAAAAAATCACAGTGGAAGATTCATTTTCCATGGTGCACAGTTCGCAAGGTGTAATAAAAAGTGATACCAGACAAATGCGTTCTGAGCCTGCGATTATTGCCGGCATAGCGCAAGCCACATTAGGTAGCTCTCCAATCAATTGGTTAGATACGGTTCAAAACTATGATCTTATTCGTGATTATATTAGCCAAACTATTCCTGGCTTTAGCGACATGAACCAACGTTTGCAAGCACCAGGTGGGTTCTATTTAGGTAATGCTGCAGGGCGAAGAGAATGGAATACGAGCGATCAAAAAGCACAATTTCATAGTGCACCTTTACCCGATGCAATTATTTCAGCCTCGCAACGAGCGTTAACTAAAAACCGTATTTTTGTTTTACAAACACTGCGTTCTCACGACCAATACAACACAACTATTTATGGTTTTACAGATAGATACCGTGGTTTAAGTGGTGATCGTAATATTATTCTTCTTAACGAAAATGACATAACCGCATTAGGGTTAAAAACCGGTGATAAAGTCGATATTGAAGCGCTATGGGGAGATGAAGTCGTGAGAGAAGTGACTAATTTTACTTTGCTTGCCTATGATATTCCGACGGGTAACGCTGCCGCTTATTATCCAGAAGCAAATCCTTTAGTGGCGCTGGCTAACTATGGTGATTTTACCTTCACACCTAACTCAAAATCGATTGCGATAGTGATCACCGCAGCTAAAAATCCGTTACCAGAGCGTATTGTATAAACTGTTTTTCCCCGTATTGAGAGGGTGATAAAACAACAAAAGGTTATTAGCAATACGTTAATAACCTTTTTAGTACTAACTTATCTATTAGTCCTAGTACTTAGCATTCATCTATTAGCCCTAGCATTTGACGCTTAAACATAACCTTGACGCTTTCATTCGTGTAATGCTTACTTTACCCTTTGTCCTAATTAAGAGAGAGTATTGTGCGCAATTGTTTATTTCTAGATCCGCATAATAAGTGTAATTATTATCTTTATTCAACATAAATTAATTAGCATTACTTTTATTCAAGTTCATGTTCGCTATATTTCACACTATTTGCTCTATGCAATAGCGCAAAGATTGCGTAAAATGCGCATCATAAATTGACTTACACTATAATTCCTACCAGGAGATGCACATGTTTAACCGAGATATGAATATTGCTGATTACGATCCAGAACTATGGAAATCAATGACTGATGAAGTTCAGCGCCAAGAAGATCACATCGAGCTTATTGCGTCTGAAAACTACACTAGTCCACGTGTTATGGAAGCACAAGGTAGTCAATTAACAAATAAATACGCAGAAGGTTACCCTGGTAAGCGTTACTACGGTGGTTGTGAATATGTTGACGTTGCTGAATCTTTAGCAATTGAACGTGCTAAATCTTTATTTGGTGCAGACTACGCAAACGTACAACCACATGCTGGTTCTCAAGCAAACAGTGCCGTTTACGCTGCATTATGTGCTCCTGGTGATACGGTTTTAGGTATGAGCCTTGCTCACGGTGGTCACTTAACACACGGTGCATCAGTTAGCTTCTCTGGTAAAGTTTACAACGCTGTTCAATACGGTATCAACCCAGACACAGGTGTTTTAGATTACGCTGAAGTTGAGCGTCTAGCAATTGAGCACAAACCAACAATGATTGTTGCTGGTTTCTCTGCATACTCAGGTATCGTAGATTGGGCTAAATTCCGTGAAATCGCTGACAAAGTAGGTGCTTACCTGTTTGTTGATATGGCACACGTTGCTGGTTTAGTGGCTGCGGGTCTTTACCCTAACCCTGTACCATTTGCTGACGTTGTAACAACGACTACACATAAAACATTAGGCGGTCCACGTGGCGGTCTTATCCTTGCTAAAGCGAACCCAGCACTTGAGAAAAAATTAAACTCAGCTGTATTCCCTGGCGGTCAAGGTGGTCCATTAATGCACGTTATTGCTGCTAAAGCAGTAGCATTTAAAGAATGTGCTGAACCTGCGTTTAAAGAATACCAACAAAACGTATTAGACAACGCTAAAGCAATGGTTAAAGTATTCCAAGAACGCGGTTACAAAATCGTTTCTAACGGCACTGAAAACCACCTTTTCCTAGTTGACTTGATTGCTCAAGACATCACAGGTAAAGAAGCTGATGCAGCGCTAGGTCTTGCTCACATCACAGTGAACATGAACTCAGTACCAAACGATCCACGTTCTCCATTTGTTACATCTGGCCTTCGTATCGGTACTCCTGCATTCACTCGTCGTGGTGCAAACACTGCTGACGCTGCTGAATTAGCGGCTTGGATTTGTGACGTACTTGATGCGATTAAAGATGAAGAAAAACTAGCAGCAACAATCGAAGCTGTTAAAGTGAAAGTCGCTAAATTCTGTAGTGCACACCCTGTTTACGCGTAAACTCGATGCTTATCTGAATCACTTTATTGGTTAGACTGTAAAAATAACCGATAAACGACTTTTAAAATCCGTACTTGTTAAACAAGTGCGGATTTTTTTATTGTATTTTTAGTATCGTTTAGCTGAATGTTGAGGTTTAGTTGGACGTCGAAGGAACTTACTTATTCATTTCTATTGTTTACTGTTCAATAATAGGGCTGTTATTTATAAGACAAAAACACAACATAAAGTAACAGTTGCACTAAATTATATTTAATTTCATAAATAGTTATCAATTACATTTTGTAAATAAAAAATCTGCTTAACAAAACAAGTAATTTTTTTGTTATTTTTAAAAAAAAACTTGCTTGCTCCTATTATCGAATCTATATTTATCAAATATTTACATATAAAAATAACTCTTAATAGGGAGAGGTGTTTTTGAAGTGTTAAAATACAATTAATAAGTCTCTGTTTTTTTTATTTTTTTGATGTTTTTATATAGGTGATTTAAATCTATTTAATCGATAAAAGGTTAGCTTTTTTCAAGGTTAACGGTTTTATTAATCATATTACAATAATAAATCATAGTGATTAAACTGCTTAAAATAGGTTGTTTTCTCTAAGGCTTTCAAATAATAAAGTTAATTCACCCGTTTAAGCTACTTAGATTTAAAATAAGTAAGTGGATAAGCAAAATTATATTTTAATAAATTAGAGAATGTAGAGAAAATAGATTGACTAAACTTGTAACGACAACCGTGTTTTCAAATGAGGCTTCACATTGGCTAGACTGGCAATGTAGCATGATCTCAAATGTTAAATGTGGAAGCATATTTCTAACCAAGACAGACCAAGAAGATCTGCAAAGTATCGCCCTTTGGCCTAATGCTGATTCTTTCTCTTCAACACTTACCAATATTGCAGTAAATACTATTAAGAGTGCTACAGGAGGAGTCAATAAAGCGCTTGATGATAGTTCACAACTTATTGATTATATTTCTAATCCACTAGTCCAGCAAGGGCAAGTTGTGGGTGTTGTTGTTCTCGCTGTTGCTGTTCGGTCAGAGCAGCAATGCCAAGCTGTATTGCAATTATTACAGTGGGGTAGTGTTTTCCTAGAAAAAATGTTGGAACGTAAAAGTGAACGACAGGATAGCGACGCAACACTTGCTTTAAATGCTGTTGCATTACTTGCCGTAAATGAACCTTTGCCGGTAAGCGGTTACCATTTTTGTAATTTTATTGCGGAACATTTTGACTGTACCAGAGTAGAGCTCGGCTTGGTTAAAGGCTTACAAGTGAAAGTACTAAGCGTATCACATCAACTTCATTTCGACCGTCGTATTGAGCGTATTAGACAAGTTGAATTTGCGATGGAGGAGTGTGTAGAACAGAATGAAAATATTATTATTCAAGCTAATTCAAAACAAACAACCTCAGTTATTCATAAACATACCCAGCAGCTACTCAATGATCAAAATGGCGCAGTTTGTTCGATTATTTTACGTGATGATGTAAGCCCGATAGGGGTATTAACACTCGTTTCTCAGAAGAGTAATCGCTTTAACGCCGAAGCGATTAAACGACTTGTTACTATTGCTAATAGTATCGCGCCAGTGGTTCGTTTACATACTAATAATTCGTTACCGATTTGGAAAAAAGCGGCGAATAATATTAAACAGCAACTAAATCGATTAATCGGTCCTGGGTACTTTCGTACTAAATTGATTACGCTTACAAGTATCATCTTGATAGGGCTGTTAACACTGTTGCAAACGGATCATATTATTACTGCGCCAGCTTCTGTGGAAGGAAAAGTGCAACAGTCGATTGTTGCTCCTTTCAGCAGTTATATCGCAACTGCTAAGGTGAGAGCGGGTGATTTAGTTGAAAAAAATCAAGTGCTGGCAACTTTAGACGATAGAGATTTACAGCTTGAATATGATAAGTGGTCTAGCGAACGAGACAAACAAGCGAAAGAATACCATCAGGCTTTAGCACAACGAGACCGTGCTCAAATCAGCATATTGAAAGCTAGCATCGCACAAACTGATGCGCAATTGGAGAGTATTGAGGAGCGATTGCTGCATACTCAATTAAAGGCACCATTTAGTGGTTTATTAGTTAGTGGAGACTGGAGCCAATCGCTTGGCGCACCGATTGAGCGCGGACAATTACTTTTTGAGGTAATACCGGCTAAAAATTACCGTGTAACACTACAAGTAGATGAGCATGATGTTGCTAATCTGATGTTGGGACAAAATGCAAATTTACGTTTAACAGGTTTATCTGATCAATTAATTAAATTACGCATCTCACAGATCTTTCCCATCGCCTCAGTGACGCAGGGTAGCAATAATTTTCGAGTAGAGTCTGACATCATCGACTCCCCCGAAGGTTTGCGTCCTGGTATGCAGGGAACCGCAAAGATAGTCGTTGGTCGTGGGAGTTTATTAAGTGTTTGGACTGATTCGCTCGTTTCTCGATTACGCCTTTGGGCTTGGTCTTTGGGTTTCTAAGCGATGAATAAACAACAGCAAACTTCATCCCTTTGGCAACATGTAGCAGAATTACGCCCTTATCTGCGTAAGCACGTAGAAATTCTTGTGCAGGATTATCGAGGGGAACGTTGGTACCTTCTGCATGATCAATCAGGTGGTAAATTTACCCGATTTAATGCCACTGCCTATGAAGTGATTGGCAGATTAAATGGTGATTTCTCAATGCAGGAAATCATGTACTTGGTTAATAAAAACCGAGAAATTGATGAATTACTTGAAATTGAAGATATATTAAATATTTTGGCACAATTACAACGTGCCGAAGTATTACGTAACGGCCTTCCTGTTGGTAAGCAAGAGGTGCTAAACCGCTATTATCAAACCCGACATTCAAAGCGTTCAGTGATAAGTAACCCACTGGCGATTCGAATTCCATTGTTTGATCCTGATCGACTGTTGAACTACTTAGCCCCCTTAGCAAGGTTTGTTTTTTCAGTAAAAGGGCTTTGGATTTGGCTGATAACAATCGTTATTGCACTTGTTTTAGTGGTAGTCAATATGCAATCGATCGTAGCGGCAGTTGCAGATAAAAGTCTCAGCCCCTCGGAGTTAATCGCCTTTTGGTTGATCTACCCCGTGATTAAAATATTGCATGAGTTAGGCCATGGTATGGCGGTTAAAGCGGGTGGGGGCGAGTCCCATGATACCGGTATTACACTGCTATTATTTATGCCCGTACCCTATATTAATGCATCTGCATCTTGGGCATTTCGCGATAAACGCCGTCGTGCGATAGTTGCCGCTGCGGGCATATTGGTTGAATTGTTTTTAGCAGCATTAGGGTTATTTGTTTGGCTGCTTAGCGAACCCGGCCTTGTTCATGAAATAGCCTTCAATACAATGCTTATTAGTGGTGTATCTTCACTGTTATTTAACGGTAATCCACTATTACGTTATGACGGTTATTATGTGCTTTCCGACCTCATTGAAATTCCAAACTTAGCCTCCCGTGCAAGCCAGTTTTATCTCTACTTAATGCAGAAATATGCACTTGGAATAAAGGGATTACGCTCACCTGTTACCGCGCATGGTGAGTCAGCTTGGTTCCTTTTTTATGGTTTAGCATCACCACTTTATCGCTTGATAGTGTTGATAGGTATTGCCCTGTACTTACCCAGTGAATTTTTTATTATCGGTGTTATTTTAGCGAGCTGGGCGATATTCAAGCAAATACTTAAACCGATATTACAAACATTGTATTTTCTGCTGACTAGCCCTCGTCTTGAGGCGCGTCGTCTACGTGCTATATCGACCATTGGGTTAATTATTATTGTATGTGCAGGTTTAGTACAGATACCCGTGTCACTCACCACTCAAGCGCAAGGGATTATCTGGTTCGATGATAATGGTAAGATCCTAAGCCCTTCTAATAGCTTTGTTGAATCGGTTGTGGTCAATTCAGGCACTGAGGTTCAAGCAGGAGAGCTACTTATAATACTAAAAGATCAATCATTGTTGACAGAACGTACTATATTAGAAGCTCGACTAAGAGAATTGAGCACAAAACAGATCTCTGAGAGAAATAACAGTCGGGTTCGTGGTGCGATGGTTGCAGATGACATTAAAGCAGTTACTGCAGAATTAAATAAAGTCAGCGAACAGGTAAGCTCATTAAAGATAATAAGCCCAGTTAAAGGTCGTTTTATCTTACATGATCCGCATCAGCTAAGAGGTGAATTTGTCAATCAGGGCGACATATTAGGCTACGTTATTCAAGATCAACAACCGATTGTACGTGCTGTAGTAAAACAAGAATATGCAGATTTATTACATTCAAAACCTGATTCCATTGAGGTCAAACTGCCCGGACAAATGACTGACTCTATTCAAGGGACATTAATACGCGAAGTCCCTGCTGGTGGTTCATCACTGCCTAGTATTGCGCTTGGTGCACTCGGAGGTGGTGAAATTAGTGTCGACATGCGAGACGAGACAGGCTTAACGGCCACTGAAAATGTTTTTCAGTTAGATATTGCACTACCTGAAGGGACAAAAGTGACAGGTATTGGTGAGCGAGCTTATATACGCTTTAACCATGGTTCAGAATCTTTGTGGGGGCAATGGATGAGGGGCCTACAACGATTATTTTTAAGATATTTACTACCCTTAACGGCCTAAACACATTACATACAATGTTTTGGTGGATAGGTCGAACAAGTTCAAGTGCTGAACATGAACAATACCATGCTCAGGTTCTGCACAATAAACCTTAACAATTCTTTGAATTAAAAAGGTTATTTTATTTTTAATATACGTAAAGTTGAAATATAGATTTCAACTATTTGTTACTTTTTAGCTGTTTATATCAGATCTCAACATGGCCGATGAAGGCCAGTGAGAAACAGCGTAATATCATATAAAAATGTGAGAATATTTATGAGTCGCATGAGACTTCAACATGGCTTTTTACTATTAATTTTACAGATTACTTGGTTACCTGCCTTAGTGGTAGCGCAAGAAACAGATCCCTTACTCAATGATCTAGAGCTTTTAGATTGTGTTATCGACCCCAGTGAGACAGCTGATCTAGGTAGCCATATTCCAGGTGTATTACAATCAGTCAACGTTGACCGCGGCGATTTTGTTAAAGCAGGAGACGTGATAGCAGTACTTGAATCAAAAGTCGATATGGCATCACTTGAACTCGCTCGTACACGTGTCTCATTGACAGCTGAAATTGAATTACGACGTGCCAATGCAGAGTTTGGCGAACGACAAAGCAAGCGTATTGAAGATCTGTATAAACGCTCAATGATATCGAGCAAAGAGATGGATCAAACGCAAACCGAAACTAAATTGACTCAACTACAACTCAATCAGGCACTTGATAATCAAAAGCTAGCTGAACTGGAATATGCACGCGCAAAGGAAGTCGTGGATCGCCATACTATTCGTAGCCCAATAACTGGTTTCATCATGGACCGCTTTAAAACACTAGGTGAATATGTTGACGATCAACCTATTGTTCGTATCGCACAACTCTCTCCTTTAAATGTTGAAGTCATTATTCCAGTAGAGCAAATGGGCAAAGTAGAAAAAGGAATGTTAGCAGACGTAAGGTCAGATGCGGTCGATCAAACATGGCAAGCAACCGTTAGCCGTATTGATCGCGTTGCCGATGTCGCCAGTGGCACTTACGGCGTTCGTCTTACATTAGATAACCCAGATTATGAAATCCCTGCGGGTCTGCGCTGTAAAGTTAGTTTTATATCGCAAGATAACGCAACGGAAACTCAAACTGCTAGCGTGACTCAATCTACTCATCACTCTACCGAACAAGTGTCGGTTTCTCATGATCTAGCCGCAGAAGAGGAGCACTCTTTTGTTGACCATCATTAAACACAGAGAAGGGGATATTGCGAATCTAATGCCTTTATTACTAACGGGTTTCAAAGGCTATACAAAATACGCTTTTCAGTGGGATCAACCTTATTCACTGTCTTACTTAATGGCCACTGCTACTACTAATTACTCCTCAGAATTAGGGGGGTAGTGGTGATGAAATTTGTGATGAAAAAATCGACATCGATTAAAAAACGTAAATATAACGCGCCTGTTATTGAAGGGCTTGAGCCGCGTATTTTACTGTCAGCTGACTTACCGGGGTTAGATCTATCTGCTGGTGATCTCGATTTACCTGATCACATGTCAACGGAAGATATTTTACGCGATGCGCAGGCAGAATTCGATTATATTGACGCGCAAGATACAGCTATTAATGACCCTAACCAAGACAGCAACCAATATGATCAAGATGACCATACCGAATTGCTGATTGAGTCAACGTCACAAACAACCGATATTCGTCACGAACTGGTCATTATTGATGCCGATGTAGAAGATTACGCGCAATTAGTCGAGAGCATACAATCACAAACCGATGATGACGTTACTCTTGAAGTGATTATTCTAGATTCAAACCGTAATGGTATTGAGCAAATCAGTGAAATCCTCGCAGATCAACAAAACCTAGATGCTGTGCACCTTATTTCCCATGGCTCATCAGGTTCAGTGCAGGTCGGTAACAGCCAATTAAGCCAAAGCGAATTAACTCAACACTCACAGACAATAAGCCAGTGGGGGAATGCATTTTCAGCCGAGGGTGATTGGCTTATCTACGGCTGTGACCTCGCCGCCGATGAGCAGGGTATCGCGTTTATTGATACGCTATCACAATTAACCGATGCCGATGTGGCCGCATCCGATGATGCAACTGGACACACTGACCTTGGTGGAGACTGGGAGCTTGAATATGAAGCCGGCACAATAGAAACCGATGTGGTTATTGATGTCGATACTCAGCAAGAGTGGGGTTATTTATTAGCTGATAATAATGCGCCCGTTATTGCCATTGACAGCGGTTGGTCATTGACTGATATTCAAGAAGATGACGCTAATAATGTAGGTAATCTCGTTTCTGAAATCATTAAAAGTGCCGCCGATGATGCTATAACTGATGCAGATACAGATGCGCAAGAAGGTGTTGGCATAATCGCAAGTTCAAGTTCAAACGGAACATGGCAATATCATTTAGGCTCTAATGAAACGTTTAACGATGATGATTGGACTGATATTGGAGAAACCAGTCAAACAGTCACACTTTTATTGGCCGATACTGATAGTTTACGTTTTGTGCCTAATGACAATTTTAATGGAACAGAAACGTCTCTTCAATTAGTCGCTTGGGATCAGACTTCTGGTTTACATGAAGAAAAAGTCGATTCATCTTCACACGGTGGTAGTACGGCTTTTAGTAGTAAAACTACTATACCTTCAATCAAAGTTACAGCCGTCAACGATGCGCCTGATATTGAAGTTACCACTTACAATTTTGTTGAAGATGCTGATACCAACTCGGTCGGTTCTATTGTAGCTACATTTAGTACCAGTGATGTAGATGGAAATACAGTCACAGTGACTTTAAGCGATACTACAAACTATGCTCTTGGCACTGGCGATGATGTCGGGAAAGTTCTTTTAACATCCAATGGTCTCGAATTAGTTAATGCAGGGATGGATTTACCTGCATTTACACTTACACCAAATGATGGAACAACAGATGGAATTGCTGGAGATGTTGATCCATCTGTTACACCCGTTAATGATAGTCCAGTAATACGTAACACAAGTGCGACTTTCCAATATACCGAAAACGATGGAATCGTGTTAATAGCAAGCGAAACAACGTTAGATGATGATGATTCAGTTAACTTCGATGGCGGCCAACTGTCTTTCACAAATACAATTCAAGCACAAGAAATGGAAGACCGTCTGGATATACGTAATCAAGGGACAGCGACGGGGCAAATTGGCGTAAATAATTTTGATATAACCTATGGCGGCATAGTTATTGGTAGTTATACTGGGTCTACCACAGGAAACACTGCGCTGGTGGTCACTTTCAATTCTTCAGCGACCGTTGAAGCAGTGGAAGCGACATTTCAAAATATATCATACGAAAATACATCGGAAAATCCAACGGAATCACCAATACGTCGTTTTTCAATGATTGTCACAGATGGAGATGGAGGCGAAAGTAACAAATTATTTAGATCTTTGAAGGTCACAGCTGTAAATGATGCGCCAGTTATTACTTCTGGTGACACCGTGACTGCCATTAATGAAAATAGTGGTGCAGGACAAGTTGTTTATACCGCCGTGGCAACCGATGTTGATAGCGTTACCATTACCTATTCATTATCAGGTACTGATGCCCTCAAATTTACTATTGATAGTAGTTCTGGAGAAGTCACGTTAACCAATAATCCAGACTTTGAAACTAAATCGGCTTATAGTTTTAATGTGGTTGCTACTGATGATAATGACACTGACCCCTTAAGTGATACGCAGGCTGTCACGTTGGCCATTAATGATTTAACCACAGAAGCCGTCGATGATGCCTTTACTCTCTCCGCTGGTGTTCCAGTTACCGTTGACCCGCTGAGTAATGACACCGTTGCGGACGGTGATACCTTAATAATTACCCAAATCATTGATACTGCTAATGGCAATGCTACAGCCGATCTCGTTACAGGGACACCAATCACACTAGCATCTGGCACGGTTATCGAACTACGCGAAGATGGCCGCCTTAAGGTAACAGCTGCCAACGCCGGAACTGATAGCTTTGATTATATAGTTACAGATGGCAACGGAAATAGTGACACAGGAACCGTCAACTTAACTGTTGGTGCGGGTGATGGCTTTGTTACTACCTGGCAAACGGATAATGCAGGCACATCTGAAGATAACCAAATTAGTATTCCAATTGGAACCAATGGCTCTGGCGTTGTTAATTTTACTGTTTATTGGGGAGATGGCACATCCTCAACCCACACATCGGGTCCAGCAGAACACGAATATGATAAAGCAGGTGAATATACCGTTTCCATTGTTGGCGACTTCCCCGGCATTAACTTCGACGCCAACGAAGATAGTAAGACCCCGAATCTCGGTGATGCTGACAAGCTATTAACCATCGAGCAATGGGGCAATATCGTATGGCAGGATCTTGATGATGCCTTCGATGGTGCGAAGAACTTAGTTATCAATGCGACAGATGCGCCTGACTTATCTGAAATAACCAATCTTTATGAGATGTTTAAGGGTGCGACCAGTATTAATGCCGATCTCAGCGATTGGGATACGTCCAATGTGACCAACATGTACGGAATGTTTAATGGTGCTTCTTCTTTTAATCAGGATATCGGTACTTGGGACACTTCAAGTGTCACTAATATGCGGGATATGTTCTTATCTGCCACGGTCTTTAACCAAGATATTGGAGATTGGGATACCTCCAGTGTCACCACTATGCATGGCATGTTCGCCTTTGCCTCTGCCTTTAATCAAGATATAGGGGCGTGGGATACCTCTAATGTCACCAGTATGCAGTCTACATTCTTTGGTGCCATTGCCTTTAACCAGGACATAGGGGAATGGGATACCTCTCAAGTTACGACTATGCAAAATATGTTCCGTGCTGCCTATGCCTTTAATCAGGATATAGGGAAGTGGGATACCTCTAGCGTTACGACGATGTTCAATATGTTCCGGTATGCCAGTGCTTTTGATCAGGACATTGGCAGTTGGAAGATCAATAACGTAACTAATATGGGCAACATGCTAAGTTCATCAGGTTTATCGATGGATAATTATGATGCAACCTTGACTGGTTGGGCTGCACAGGCCGTGAAGTCTGACATCACTGGCATCACTCTAGGAGCAAGCGGATTGTATTATAATGCCTCTGCTACTGATAGGAGTTCACTGATTACCGACCACGGCTGGACAATTGAGGGCGATAATCTTGTTAGACTGCAGTTGGATCTGGATGCGGACGACTCATCAGCTGCAACAGTATCAGATTTTGAGACGACTTGGACAGAAGACGGTGGTGCCGTTTTGATTGCGGATAATGATGCAACAATCATCGATAACAGAAGCGACAGCAGTTCGAACTTGACATCGGTAACCGTCACACTCACAAACCTGCTTGATATTAATTCAGAAACGCTCTCTGTAGATACAACAGGTACATCGATCACTGCCAGTTACGATTCTGGTGTCCTCACCCTTTCCGGTCCAGACAGCCTAGCTAACTATCAACAGGTTTTACGAACAGTTACCTATGACAATAATTCGCAGTCCCCAGATGAATCCGAACGTGTTATTACGTTCGAAGTGAGTGATGGAACCTATACAAGCAATCTGGCTAGCACGACGGTTAAAGTCGTAGCGGTTAATGACCTAACGGTTGTGAATGCTGATTCAGGCTTGACCAACGAAGATGTTGACATTGATATCGATGTATTAGCCAATGATAGTGATACGGCTGATGGTGTTGATGCGGCGATCTCACCAGTGGCTAGCGTAACACAGGGAACCAACGGTTCAGTATCAGTCAATACTGATGGCACAATTAAATATATCCCGAATACTAACTTTAATGGTACGGATAGCTTTACTTATACCAACGAAGAAGGCCAAGAAGCCACGGTTAATGTCACGGTGGATGCCGTGAACGACTTTACGATTGTCGCTAACGATACCGCGACGACTAACGAAGATGCAGCGATTGATATTGATGTATTAGCCAATGATGATGATAGTACTGATGCCGTCGATAATGGCAGTGCTGCTGTAGTCTCGCCGGTAGAAAGCGTGACTCAAGGTACCAACGGTATCGTGAAGATCAATGCCGATGGCACCGTGAAATATACGCCGAATGCGAACTTTAACGGTGCTGATAGCTTTACTTATATCAATGAAGAAGGCCAGAAAGCCACGGTTAATGTCACGGTCGATGCGGTTAATGACTTAACGATTGTGAATAACGATATCGCGACGACTAATGAAGATGCGGCAATTGATATCGATGTGCTTGCGAATGATAGCGACACAGTTGATGGTACTAAAGCAGCAGTTTCGCCAGTGGCTTCTGTTACCCAAGGCACCAACGGCAGCGTGTCAATCAACACCGATGGCACAGTGAAATATACGCCGAATGCGAACTTTAACGGTGCTGATAGCTTTACTTATACCAATGAAGAAGGCCTGGAAGCCACGGTTAATGTCACCGTGGATGCGGTTAATGATTTAACCGTCGTAGCTAACGATACCGCAAGCACTAACGAAGATGCAGCGATTGATATCGATGTGCTTGCAAATGACGATGACTCAACCGATGGCACTGCAGCGGCGATCTCACCAGTAGCCTCTGTTACTCAAGGTACCAACGGTATCGTGTCGATCAATACCGATGGCACAGTGAAATACACGCCGAATGCGAACTTTAACGGTGCTGATAGCTTTACTTATACCAATGAAGAAGGCCAGGAAGCCACGGTTAATGTCACCGTGGATGCGGTTAATGATTTAACCGTCGTAGCCAACGATACCGCGACGACTAACGAAGATGCCGCGATTGATATCGATGTGCTTGCGAATGACACCGATACGGTTGATGGCACTGAAGCAGCGATCTCACCAGTAGAAAGCGTGACTCAAGGTAGCAACGGTATCGTGACTATCAATGCCGATGGCACAGTGAAATACACGCCAAATGCTGACTTTAACGGGTCGGATAGCTTTACTTATACCAATGAAGAAGGCCAGGAAACTACGGTTAATGTCACGGTCGATGCGGTTAATGATTTAACTGTCGTAGCTAACGATACCGCGACGACTAACGAAGATGCGGCAATTGATATCGATGTGCTTGCAAATGATGATGACTCAACCGATGGCACTGAAGCAGCGATCTCGCCAGTAGAAAGCGTGACTCAAGGTAGCAACGGTTCAGTAGTAGTTAATGCCGATGGCACGGTGAAATACACACCAAATGCTGACTTTAATGGCACGGATAGCTTTACTTATACCAATGAAGAAGGCCAGGA
This sequence comes from Psychromonas sp. SA13A, assembly GCF_011378715.1. GTDB lineage: Bacteria > Pseudomonadota > Gammaproteobacteria > Enterobacterales > Psychromonadaceae > Psychromonas. The sequence goes on from NZ_WTKU01000021.1 coordinate 75,969, forward strand.
AGCCACGGTTAATGTCACCGTGGATGCGGTTAATGATTTAACCATCGTAGCCAGCGATACTGCAAGCACTAACGAAGATGCAGCGATTGATATCGATGTCTTAGCGAATGACACTGATACAGCCGATGGCACTGATGCGGCAATTTCACCAGTGGCCTCTGTTACCCAAGGCACCAACGGCAGCGTGTCAATCAACACCGATGGCACAGTGAAATATACGCCGAATGCGAACTTTAACGGTGCTGATAGCTTTACTTATACCAATGAAGAAGGCCTGGAAGCCACGGTTAATGTCACGGTTGATGCCGTGAACGATCTAACTGTCGTTGCCAACGATACTGCAAGCACTAACGAAGATGCCGCGATTGATATCGATGTGCTTGCGAATGATGATGACTCAGCCGATGGCACTGAAGCGGCGATCTCACCAGTGGCCACTGTTACCCAAGGCGCGAATGGTATCGTGTCGATCAACACCGATAGTACGGTGAAATACACACCGAATGCTGACTTTAACGGTACCGACAGCTTTACTTATACCAATACTGAAGGGCAGAAAGCCACGGTTAATGTCACCGTGGATGCAGTTAATGATTTAACGGTTGTGGCTAACGATACCGCAAGCACTAACGAAGATGCAGCGATTGATATCGATGTGCTTGCAAATGATGATGACTCAACCGATGGCACAGAGGCGGCTATTTCGCCAGTAGAAAGCGTGACTCAAGGCGCTAATGGTTCAGTCTCAATCAATGCTGATGGCACTGTGAAATACACGCCGAATGTGAACTTTAATGGCACGGATAGCTTTACTTATACGAACGAAGAAGGTCAGGAAGCCACGGTTAATGTCACGGTGGATGCGGTTAATGATTTAACGGTTGTGGCTGACGATACCGCAAGCACTAACGAAGATGCAGCGATTGATATCGATGTGCTTGCAAATGACACCGATACGGCTGATGGCACTGCAGCGGCGATCTCACCAGTAGCCTCTGTTACCCAAGGTAGTAACGGTTCAGTAGTAGTTAATGCTGATGGCACGGTGAAATACACACCGAATGCTGACTTTAACGGCACGGATAGCTTTACTTATACCAATGAAGAAGGTCAGGAAGCTACGGTTAATGTCACTGTGGATGCGGTTAATGATTTAACCGTTGTGGCTGACGATACCGCAAGCACTAACGAAGATGCAGCGATTGATATCGATGTGCTTGCAAATGACACCGATACGGTTGATGGCACTGCAGCGGCGATCTCACCAGTAGCCTCTGTTACCCAAGGTAGTAACGGTTCAGTAGTAGTTAATGCTGATGGCACGGTGAAATACACGCCGAATGTGAACTTTAATGGCACAGATAGCTTTACTTATACCAACGAAGAAGGCCAAGAAGCCACGGTTAATGTCACTGTGGATGCGGTTAATGATTTAACGGTTGTGACTAACGATACCGCGACGACTAACGAAGATGCAGCGATTGATATCGATGTGCTTGCGAATGACACAGATACGGTTGATGGCACTGAAGCAGCGATCTCACCAGTAGAAAGCGTGACTCAAGGTAGCAACGGTATCGTGACTATCAACGCTGATGGCACGGTGAAATACACGCCGAATGCTGACTTTAACGGCACTGATAGCTTTACTTATACTAACGAAGAAGGCCAAGAAGCCTCGGTTAATGTCACTGTGGATGCGGTTAATGATTTAACGGTTGTGGCTAACGATACCGCGACGACTAACGAAGATGCGGCGATTGATATCGATGTGCTTGCAAATGATGATGACTCAACCGATGGCACTGCAGCGGCGGTTTCGCCGGTAGAAAGCGTGACTCAAGGCGCTAATGGTTCAGTCTCAATCAATGCCGATGGCACGGTGAAATACACACCGAATGCTGACTTTAACGGGTCGGATAGCTTTACTTATACCAACGAAGAAGGCCAAGAAGCCACGGTTAATGTCACCGTGGATGCGGTTAATGATTTAACGGTTGTGGCTGATGATACCGCGAGCACTAACGAAGATGCAGCGATTGATATCGATGTACTTGCGAATGACACCGATACGGTTGATGGCACTGAAGCAGCGATCTCGCCAGTAGCCTCTGTTACCCAAGGTAGTAACGGTTCAGTAGTAGTTAATGCCGATGGCACGGTGAAATACACACCGAATGCAGACTTTAACGGCACGGATAGCTTTACTTATACCAACGAAGAAGGCCAAGAAGCCACGGTTAATGTCACGGTCGATGCCGTGAATGATTTAACGGTTGTGGCTGATGATACCGCGACGACTAACGAAGATGCGGCGATTGATATCGATGTACTTGCGAATGACACCGATACGGTTGATGGCACTGAAGCAGCGATCTCACCAGTAGCCTCTGTTACCCAAGGTAGTAACGGTTCAGTAGTAGTTAATGCTGATGGCACGGTGAAATACACACCAAATGCTGACTTTAATGGCACGGATAGCTTTACTTATACCAATGAAGAAGGCCAGGAAGCCACGGTTAATGTCACCGTGGATGCGGTTAATGATTTAACCGTCGTAGCTAACGATACCGCAAGCACTAACGAAGATGCAGCGATTGATATCGATGTGCTTGCAAATGACGATGACTCAACCGATGGCACTGAAGCAGCGATCTCACCAGTAGCCTCTGTTACCCAAGGCACCAACGGCAGCGTGTCAATCAACACCGATGGCACCGTGAAATACACGCCAAATGCCGACTTTAACGGNGACTCAACCGATGGCACTGCAGCGGCGGTTTCGCCGGTAGAAAGTGTGACTCAAGGCGCTAATGGTTCAGTAGTAGTTAATGCCGATGGCACGGTGAAATACACACCGAATGCTGACTTTAACGGGTCGGATAGCTTTACTTATACCAATGAAGAAGGCCAGGAAGCCACGGTTAATGTCACCGTGGATGCGGTTAATGATTTAACCGTCGTAGCTAACGATACCGCAAGCACTAACGAAGATGCAGCGATTGATATCGATGTGCTTGCAAATGACGATGACTCAACCGATGGCACTGAAGCAGCGATCTCACCAGTAGCCTCTGTTACCCAAGGCACCAACGGCAGCGTGTCAATCAACACCGATGGCACCGTGAAATACACGCCAAATGCTGACTTTAACGGCACTGATAGCTTCACTTATACCAATACTGAAGGGCAGAAAGCCACGGTTAACGTCACCGTGGATGCGGTTAATGACCTAACGGTTGTGAATAACGATACAGCAAGCACTAACGAAGATGCAGCGATTGATATCGATGTGCTTGCAAATGACGATGACTCAACC
>NZ_WTKU01000022.1 GCF_011378715.1 Psychromonas sp. SA13A
TGAACTGACCCCAAATAGTTGGACAACCAATTACTGAGGGTCTTTTTTTATGTCCAAATATAGTCGTGAGTTAAAACTCATCATCGCAAAAGAATGCCTAGGTGGTAAGTCATCTAGGAAACTAGCAAATGAATTTACAATATCCTCTCGACAGATTCGATATTGGACTTCGGTTTTCGCAATTCATGGGACAAACGCATTCTTACCTACTTCTCATGGTTGTAATGCAAAAACAAAACTTCAAGCATTAAAATTAATGTGGACAAATGACTGGTCGCTCACTCACACTAGTGCTGTATTAAATTTGTCTTCACCCGGCTCTCTTTCTGTATGGCTAAAAACATATAATGAGGCTGGGCTTAGAGGACTTGAATGTTCCTCACTCGGGAGACCTCCTATGAAACCACAACCAAATACTCCTGCAAAGCCAAATAATGAAATGACACTTGAAGAACTAAAAGAAGAGCTTGCTTATCTACGAGCAGAGAATGCTGTTTTAAAAAAGTTGGAAGAGCTGGAACAGACAAAACGCCGTCAAATAAAGAAAAAGCGTTAGTTGTTTTAGCTCTCAAAGATAAGCATGCTTTGAAGCACCTCCTTCAAGCCACTCACTTGGCAAAGAGTGTGTTTTATTATCAAGTTAACGCAGGCAAAAAAATGGATGCTTATAGTCTTGAATTAGATCTTATTAAGACGATTTACCATGAGCATAAAGGCCGTTATGGCTATCGTCGTATTCACCTAGCGCTTAGAAGGCAAGGAGTTATGCTAAACCATAAGACGGTACAAAGACTGATGTCGCAATTAAACTTAAAATCGACAGTAAGACCCAAAAAATACAGCTCTTATAAGGGAGGTGTAGGGAAAACAGCACCTAATGTTCTTAAGCGAGACTTTAAAGCAACAAGACCAGATGAAAAATGGGTAACCGATGTAACTGAATTTAAGGTTAAAGATCAGAGAGTCTATTTGTCACCAGTTGTTGACCTATTTACCCAAGAAGTAATCGCTTATAAGATCGCTAAAAATGCTCGTTTACCATTAGTCACAGATATGTTGAAAGATGCTCTCGATAATTTGAGCAAGAACTCAAAACCCATCGTACATAGCGATCAAGGCTGGCAGTATCGGCACAAAGCATACCAAAAACAGCTTGCAGATTGTGGGCTTACACAAAGTATGTCCAGAAAAGGGAATTGCTTAGATAATGCAGTAGCTGAAAACTTTTTTGGATTATTAAAAACAGAAATGTATCATAGGCAAAACTTCAAAGATGCCGATGAACTGATAGAAAAGCTCGACGAATATATCGAGTATTACAATAAAAAAAGGATAAAGGTCAAATTAAAAGGCCTGACTCCGATAGAGTATCGAATCCAGGCCTTACAAGCCGCCTAACTAAAATGTCCAACTATTGGGGGTCAGTTCATTTTCTTTATCTATTTTATTTAAATAGTTATTTTAGTATTATTCAATACCTAGATTTAAGGCTGTTAAAGGCTATTTAAGTTTAGATAAATCGCGTACAGCACCTTTATCTGCTGATGTCGCCATCATCGCATACACTTTTAATGCTGCAGAAATAGGGCGGATACGATCCACTGCTTTCCAGCCAATAACATCTTGTTTCGCACGACGCTCTGCTAATACTTCTTCAGAAACTTTTAAGTCCATCGCACGTGTTGGAATGTTGATATCGATGATGTCACCGTTTTCAATTAAACCAATCACACCACCCGCAGCAGCTTCTGGTGAAACGTGACCAATTGACAGGCCAGAAGTACCACCAGAGAACCGACCATCGGTAATCAATGCACACTGCTTGCCTAGTCCCATTGATTTAAGGTAAGACGTTGGGTAAAGCATTTCTTGCATGCCCGGGCCACCTTGTGGACCTTCGTAACGAATTACAACCACATCACCTGAAACAACTTTGCCACCTAGAATTGCTTCAACCGCATCATCTTGGCTTTCGTATATTTTAGCTGGACCAGTAAAGGTTAGGTTATCGTCATCAACACCCGCAGTTTTAACTACCGCGCCATCAACTGCCATATTACCGAATAATACTGCTAAACCACCTTCGGTACTGAAGGCATTCTCAAGTGAGCGGATACAACCATTTTTACGGTCGTTATCTACGGTATCCCAACGACAAGATTGGCTAAATGCTTTTACGGTGCGGATACCAGCAGGGCCTGCACGATAGAAGTCGATAATCGCTTGGTCTTTAGTTTGCATGATATCGTAATGAGCAAGCTGCTCTTTCATGGTCGGGCTTAGAATAGTAGGAATGTCGCTGTTTAATAAACCTGCTCTATCTAACTCCCCTAAAATTGCCATTACACCACCAGCGCGATGCACATCTTCCATATGGTATTCAGGTGTAGAAGGTGCAACTTTACAAAGCTGTGGAATACGACGAGACATCTTATCCATATCAGCAACGGTAAAGTCTAATTCCGCTTCTTGTGCACAGGCTAATAAATGCAGAATAGTATTAGTTGAACCACCCATCGCAATATCTAGAGCCATTGCATTTTCAAAAGCAGGGCGGCCAGCGATAGAACGTGGTAATACAGAGTAGTCATCTTCTTGGTAGTGACGTTTCGCAATATCAACAATACGACGACCAGCTTCAAGGAATAAGTTTTCACGGTCAGCGTGTGTTGCTAGCATTGAGCCATTACCCGGTAGTGATAAACCTAACGCTTCAGTTAAACAGTTCATTGAGTTCGCGGTAAACATACCAGAACAAGAACCACAAGTAGGACAAGCACTACGCTCTACTTTTTCTAAATCTTCATCAGAGACGTTTTTATCAGGTCCCATTACCATTGCATCAACAAGGTCTAGTTTGATGATTTGATCAGAAAGCTTAGTTTTACCTGCTTCCATTGGGCCGCCAGATACAAAAATAACCGGAATGTTTAAGCGTAATGCCGCCATTAACATTCCCGGAGTTATTTTGTCACAGTTAGAGATACAAACAATCGCATCTGCACAGTGAGCGTTGACCATATATTCAATTGAATCAGCGATCAAATCACGTGAAGGCAGGCTGTATAACATACCTGAGTGACCCATTGCGATACCATCATCAATAGCAATGGTATTAAATTCTTTGGCGATACCACCGGCTTTTTCAATTTCACGAGCAACCAATTGGCCCATATCTTTTAAGTGAACGTGTCCCGGTACAAACTGTGTAAATGAGTTTGCGATAGCAATGATCGGTTTTCCGAAGTCATCATCTTTTACACCAGTTGCGCGCCATAATGCACGAGCACCTGCCATGTTACGACCGTGTGTTGATGTTTTTGAACGATAAACTGGCATGTTAATTTCCTTAAACTGCTTGCTGGCCAAACTACTTGGCGCTGATATAAATAAGTGTTAATAGCAGTAAAACAGATATCCTGTTACGGCACAATCTGCAATTTACGCTGTTGCTTTGATATTTTTTTCTTGTCGTAGGGTTGCCACTTGCTTGACCCCTATAATTTTTTCAATTTGCTTAGTCAATAAGCTAATGTTTCGCTCACTGACCACGGTAATAGTAATGTGTAAGGTTTGTTGCGAATTACCCGTCTCAGCATTGATGTTGGTGGTAGTAAATCCCCGATGACGACAAACGCGCAATAACCGCTCTAAAAACTCTGGGCTATTTTTAGCTTCAATAATTAATAAAGACTTCATTCGATACTCTCCATCATTTTGTCATTAGGTGCACCAGGTGGCACTAGCGGCCAAACATTCTCTGCTTCTGAGATTGAAACATGTAACAAATAAGGCCCTTCACTTGTCAATAAGCGTTGTAATGCTTGGCTTATTTGCGACTTAGTTTCAATGGTTTCACCTGGGATATCAAAAGCACTCGCTAAGGTCACAAAATCAGGATTATCTGTTAAAATTGTTTCGCTATAACGACCGTTAAAAAATAGCTCTTGCCATTGTCTCACCATGCCTAAACGTTGGTTATCAATCAATAGGATTTTAATCGGTAATTTTTTACGTTTAATGGTACCTAATTCTTGTACGTTCATCATAAATGAACCATCACCGGAAATCGCAATAACCATATCATTAGGGCGAGCAACTTGAGCGCCAACAGCGGCTGGGATACCAAATCCCATAGTCCCTAAACCTGAACTGGTGATGTGGTTTTCTGGGCGATCTACAAACATATGCTGTGCAACCCACATTTGATGTTGCCCTACATCGCTACAAATTACCGTATCACCGGGAATCGACTGAGCAAGCTGACGCAATAATGCAGGTGCAAAAATAGGCTCACCTGGATGATCATATCGACTCACATGCTTTGCTTTCATTGTCGCAATATGTTTTTTCCAGGGAGTAATATTAGGTTTAATAGTGATCGCGGGCAAAACCTGTTTCAAGTCGTCAGTCATTGAAAGCGTTACTTGGCGTAATTTATCTATTTCAGCGGCATCAACATCTAAATGGATCACCTTTGCATTAGGTGCAAACTCATCCAATTTTCCTGTCACTCGATCATCGAAACGGGCTCCAATAGCAATTAGTAAATCACATTCTTGAATCGCTAAATTAGATGCTTTACTACCGTGCATACCGACCATTCCCATAAAGTAGGGGGAGTGATGAGGAATGCAACCGATTGCTTTCAAGGTACAAACGCTGGGTATTCTGGTTTGTTCAATAAAGTCTCGCAATTCACCTACTGCATTGGCCATACCGACACCGCCACCAACATACAGTAGTGGTTTATTTGAGGACTCAATCATCAGTTTCGCTTGTGCAATCAGTCGGTTGTCTAAATAATTATTACTATGAACTAATTTCGCAAGAGTATGCGCAACACTGGGACCGATTTGAATATCTTTAGGTAAATCAATCAGTACTGGGCCTGGGCGGCCAGTGGTAGCGATTTCAAAGGCTTGTTCAATGATAGGCCCTAGCTGGTCTGCGCTTTGAACCATAAAACTATGTTTGGTACAGGCTAATGATAAACCAAATACATCAATTTCTTGGAAGGCATCGGTACCAATTAAATTGGTTGGTACTTGTCCGGTGATCGCGATAATAGGAATTGAATCTAATAATGCATCTGCTAAACCTGTGATCAGATTGGTTGCACCCGGGCCTGACGTAGCGATACATACGCCTACTTTACCCGTGGCTCTAGCATACCCGATTGCAGCCATCGCAGCACCTTGCTCATGGCGACAAAGTAAGTGTTCAACACCTCCGTCATATAGCGCATCGTAGAGCGGCATAATAGCACCGCCAGGGTAGCCAAATACCTGTGTTACGTTTTGTTCTTTTAAAGCGTGTACAACAAAGTTTGCACCATTCATGCGCTCTTCCTGAATTTAATGAAGGTAATCAAAGGGCATTCAAAAACTGCCAATTTGAATTTAAAAAAGGGTGCTCTTTATAGCAAAAAAGCGCTTATCAAACAACATTTGTCACATTTTTAAGCAAATTATTGATAGAACAATCACTTGTTCGCGTTTTGTAGCGCAACCTATTCGATACTGTAAATTAATAGGCGACGAGTTTTAGTGGATCATCGATTTTGATGGATGACGAGTTTTAACTAATGACTAGTTTGATGGCTCACTCAGTTTTAATGCTAACAAAGCTTTAATGATAACCAAGTTTTAATAGTAAGCAGGTTTAGGTGATAACTATTGTTTAAAAAGGAGAACAACATGGCGTTAGCAAGGTTAGTTTGCCGAGCTATTTCAGGCGTAGATGCACCGGAAGTTGAGGTGGAAGTTCATCTAGGTACTGGTTTGCCTGGTTTTTCGCTGGTTGGTTTACCTGAAACCTCGGTAAAAGAAGCAAAGGATAGAGTACGAAGCGCCATTCTCAATAGCCATTATAAGTTTCCCAGTAAAAGAATTACTGTTAATTTAGCGCCCGCTAATTTACCTAAAGAAGGAGGGCGTTTCGACTTGGCGATCGCGTTAGGTATTTTAATCGCTTCTGAGCAAATTCAATGTCCCGATATTTTGAACTATGAATGTTATGGTGAATTATCCTTGTCCGGTGAGTTACGCAGTGTTGATGGCATTATTCCTTGTGCCCTAGCCGCAAAAAAACAACAGCGACAAGTTATAGTTTGTGCCGATAATCAGCATGAATGTGCCTTAACGGGAGCACAAGGTTTTGTTGCTCCTCACCTATTAGATGTGTGTGCTTTTTTACAACAACAAACAACGTTACAGGCGGCACAACAAAGCGCAGCGCCAGTGAGTAAAGAGAGCGAGGTTGATTTTTCAGACGTACTAGGCCAAGAACAAGCCAAAAGAGTGTTGGAAGTCGCGGCGGCGGGATCTCATAATTTATTATTAATCGGCCCACCTGGAACCGGGAAAAGTATGCTTGCTGAGCGTTTTATGACACTTTTACCTAATTTAGAAGAGGAGCAAGCTTTACAAACCGCTGCGGTTTATTCTGTCTGTGGCAAACGACGTGACGATTGGTTTTTGCCTCCGTATCGCGCTCCACATCATAGCGCATCTTCTGTTGCGTTAGTTGGAGGCGGGGGGAAGCCTAAGCCGGGAGAAATTTCCTTATCACACCATGGTGTATTATTCCTCGATGAACTACCTGAGTTCCCGAGGCAAGTGTTAGATAGTTTGCGCCAGCCCATGGAAACACATGACGTAACTATTTCAAGAGCGGCTAACCAAGTAACCTTTCCAGCGCATTTTCAATTAATTGCAGCCATGAATCCAAGCCCCTGCGGGCATATATCTGGAAATTTAAGACGCAGTACGCCAGACCAAATATTACGTTACCTGAATCGTTTGTCTGGCCCTTTTTTAGATCGATTCTCTCTGTCGCTAATGGTGCCCTTATTACCTAAAGGTATGTTGGCTGAATCTCAACAAGGTGCGAAAAACTTAACTGAAAAGAGCTGTGATGTAAAAGAAAGGGTGTTAAAAGCAAGAAAAATTCAGCTACAACGTCAGGGCAAGTTAAACCACTATTTGTCTAGCCAGGAAATCAATAAGTTTTGTATATTAAGTCAGCAAGATGCCTTGTTTTTGGAACAAGCAATTGAAAAAATGGGGTTGTCGATTCGTGCTTGGCATAGCCTGTTAAAAGTGGCAAGAAGCATTGCCGATCTTCAAGGTCAAACTGATATTTCAAAAGCCCACTTATGCGAAGCGTTAACATATAGAGCGATGGATCGCCTATTAAAAAGCGTGGCACACGAATAATTAAGCGAAATTTATATTTTTCAATTTTAACAGTAAAAGCTAGTTCAAATTAAACACTTTAGAATCTAACTTTCCCTTTCTATATGACAGTATTGTTCATATACTTGTTACGTAAAATTTAGATTCTGCTACTCCAAAATAAGAGTAAAAATTATGTATAAAAATATCCTTGTTCCTATCGATTTAAATGAAAAAGGCTTTTCAGATAAAGCTGTGCAACTCGCTATTTGGTATGGTAAAAATACCGATGCCCATATACATCTTTTAACCGTTTTACCTGGCGTGCATATGTCGATGGTTGCGACTTACTTTCCTAAAGATGCAGCACAAAAAATGAAAGCCGATATAAAAACACAGTTGGCTAAATTTGCTGAATCACAAATGAAAGAAAAAATTGATTACACAACCTATGTTGCAGAAGGTAAAGCATATAAAACGATCATCAAATATGCAGAAAAATTAAAAGTAGATCTGATCATTATGCCTAGCCATAAACGTTCAAAAGTAGATAAGGTTATGTTAGGTTCTGTTGCGAGTAAAGTGGTACAAAACTCACCTGTGCATGTGTTAGTTGTAAAACCACAAGGTTAATTTCTATTGCATTAATGAGGTCGTTTATCTTTAATCAGATAGGTGAGCGGCTGAATTTTAATGCTATTTCTTCTTTATTAATTCCTCTGCCTAACATTAATTGTTCGTATGGTGAAACGTGATGCTTAATGAAGCTAACTTACCCTCAATAAAAGCTTTACGAACCTTTGTTGCCGTAGCTAATAACTTGAGTTTTTCAAAAGCTGCAAAAGAGTTGTTTGTTACTCAAGGTGCTGTAAGCAAACAAATATCGGTTTTAGAGCAACAATTACAACAACCTCTATTCAGTCGACACCTTAATGGTATTAAATTATCTTCGGCGGGTGAGAGTTATCTTCCTAAAATCATTGAAGCGCTCGAAATAATTCAATATGCAACCACGAGTTTGAGCACAAAAGATCATGCGCAAGAAGTACTGACATTAAATGTAACGCCTTCATTTGCAAGCTTATGGTTAGTTCCTCGTATTGAAGCGTTCCATCATTTAAACAACAAAATCCAAGTCAGCATTAAAACCGGTGATGGTCTAATCAATCAAACTAACGGCGATAGCGACCTTTCTATTCGTTGCCTGCCTATCTCACAACATTATGAAAATGCGACTTTGTTACGACGTGAGCGCCTTGTATTAGTCGCTTCTGCCAAGTTAATGATGAATAATCCGATAACTTGTATTGAAGATATTAAAAAGCAAACCTTGATCCCGCATATCACTCGTCCTCACCTCTGGGAGCAATTTAAAAAATACAAAGGGTTAGTTTATAACAGTCTATATAGTGCCACTGGGTTTGAGCATTTTTATATGTCTTTAGAAGCGGCAAAAGATGGTTTAGGCCTTGCTCTCTTACCCGATTTTATGGTCGAAGGATCGTTACAAAGTGGCGATTTAGTTAATCCTCTTAATTTATCGATGCAAACCAGTTATGGTTATTACGTCTTTATACCTAGCTATAGGCTCTCTTCCAGAAAAATTTATGAATTCAGTCGGTGGTTAAACCATTGTTTGGGCAAAGATTGTAATTAAAGCAGCTAGGCTAGGTGAAGAAAAACCAATGAAAAAGATTGCATTAAAAAGTTAAATAAAAAAGAAAGTGCTGAACATCAATATCAGCATCAACACTTTCTTTTTCGACTTGAAGGTTGTGATTTTGGCGTTTTTAAGAGTTAAGTTGATTTAGCTTAATTCAACTCAGTTTAACCTAACTCAACCTAAGCTAGCTTAACTCAATAAAGCTTTACGAAAGCTGTGTGCGTCATGAAGGTCTATATTCAGTAAACTTGTTAATGCTTTAATATCCGTTACTTGTTGTGCATTGCTATGTGCTTTTGCGCCATGGCTATTATGTAGGTTATTTTCAAACCCTACTCGAATATCCCCACCCATTAGCATGGCACTTGTTAAGCACTTTTGCTCACTAGGCCCAAAGGCACAAGCAGCCCAACGTTTATCACCACTTTCCATTAATTGCTTAAAATCAGGTTGCTTTAAAAATGGCAATAAGTCCCTAGGTGAAGATAATAAATCTTTATGGTATCGGCCTAAAACAAATAATAAATGATGGTTTTTATTAGGCAAGATTCCCTGTTTAATTAAACTAAAATAACGTGTTAAATCTTCTGCCGAATACAAAATATATTGTGCAATCATGCCGCTATCAGCAACCCAGTTGAAAAATTTTTCTGCCTCAGGTAAATAAGAGTCATCAGGAATAAGTTCATTGAGCCCAAACGAAGCAGCTTCAGGTGTTGTTTCTTTAATTAGCTGCATTTGCTGTTGCGGTGTGTATTGGCCAATAGCTTCAGTGGTTAGTTGCACTATAACACTGTCACCAACCGCGGTTTTGACTGCTTCTTGAGTTAATAGGTTATCGTCAATAGCCAAAGAATGTAGGCCATTTTTATCCCTTGCGTGTAAGTGCACCATGGCTGCGCCTGCATCTCGACATGCAATCACGTCAGCAACGATCTCTGCGGTTGTTATTGGCAAAGCAGGATGATCTTGTTTTGTTTTTCTTGCGCCATTAGGAGCAACAATAATCGCTGCTTTATTATCAATATATTGCATATTTATCCCCATGCCTTAGCTGCTTCAATTAAAGCTGAGGTTAGTTTAGTGACTAATTCATCCAACTGTTCATCATTAATGATAAAAGGGGGAGCAATTAAAATATGATGACCTTGTTTTCCGTCTATAGTCCCTGCCATTGGATAACACATTAAGCCATGTTGCATTGCAATATTTTTTACTTTTTTATTCGCTTCAGTACTCCTTGCTAGCGGCGTTTTTGTTAATTTATCTGCTACTAATTCAACGCCTAAAAAGAGTCCTCGTCCTCTTATATCACCGACATAAGGCAAAGGCTGAAGTGCTACTTCAAGTTTATTTTTTAGCTTTTCACCTTGTTCGGTCACTTTATCTAATAAATGTTCATTTAGAATCGTGTTGATGGTTGCTAAGGCCGATGCACATGCCATCGGGTGAGCCATAAAGGTATGGCCATGTTGAAAAAATCCACTGCCATTAGCGATAGCATCATAAATTTTACTGCTAGCAACCACTGCACCGATAGGTTGGTAACCTGCACCTAGTCCTTTGGCGATAGTTACTAAGTCAGGAATTATTTTATCTTGTTCAAATGCATAAAAGGTCCCGGTGCGGCCAATACCACACATCACTTCATCAAGAATTAAAAGTACATCATATTGGTCACAAATTTCACGTATACGTTTAAAGTAGCCTTCCGTTGCAGGCACCGCTCCCGTGGTTGCTCCGACTACTGGCTCAGCCACAAATGCCATCACATTGTCTGCACCAACTTCAAGTATCTTTGTTTCTAGCTCATTGGCGACGCGCATTGAATAATCTAACTCTGTCTCATTGTCACCTTGGTCACGATAGGCGTAACAAGGCGAGATATGATGAACAGAGGAAAGTAAGGGTCTAAAAGGTTCCTTGCGCCATTCATTACCACCAACAGCTAGTGCTCCTAATGTATTACCATGATAACTTTGTCGTCTTGCAATGAACTGTGTTTTTTGTGGCTTTCCTATTTCAACAAAATACTGTCGAGCCATTTTTAATGCCGACTCTACAGCTTCTGAACCACCGCTAACAAAATAAACATGATTAAGAGGATCGGGTGCTAAGTCAGTTAATAACGTAGCCAGATCTTCGCTAACTTGGTTAGTAAAAAATCCTGTATGCGCAAATGGTATAGCATCGAGCTGTTGTTTAATCGCATCTTTAACAGCGGTGTGGTTATGTCCTAAATTAGATACAGCAGCACCTCCGCAACCATCTAAATATTGCTTACCTTCAGTATCAAATAAATAAACCCCTTCGCCCGAAGCAATAGAAGGAAGTTTGGCATGGCAGTGGCGATGAAATACATGTGTCATTAGCGGATAACCCTTGTTGTATATACCCAATTACTTGAACAAGTAAGTACCCGCAAGTCGCTTGGTTATAGAAGAAAGTAATCCCGATTTTGTTCTATTTTTACTGAACAGACAAAGTAATTAAAGTGGAGGGGTATGAGCAATTGGAATAGTAAGCAGGAGAAGCTGCTATCTGGGAAAATAACTGTTAGCGATGCTTAAATTGACTCGACTATCACGATAGTTCAAAAACTATAGGCTTCCAACCAGAGCATCTGAGACGAGATTAAACTGTAATAATACATATTGCATTCAACCACAATAAATCAATAACTCAATGTTGATGTAAAACCTCAGCTTGGATCAGAAAACGATTCGGTGTCAGTCTCTTTTCCTCCTTTCTTTTCTGATAAGAGAAAGGCGTGCCACCGACAGGGGGAAATCACGGCTAATAATGAGAAAACGCCACTACGAGCGAAGACGAGTTAAAACTTCAAGCGAGCTCATCAGTACAAAAATATGCATTCCCAAGCAGAGTACGTGAAACGAGAGTGAACTAATTTTATGAGTACAACCTAATGTAGTCAAGTTGACTCAACTAAAACAAAAAAGCCTTGATTAGCATGCTAATCAAGGCTTAGATTCAAGTGCAAGTAGTCAGAAAACAGGTCATAAAAATGAACTATTACTTATACATTAATACTCTTTTTTTCAGGTGCTTTATCCGCTTCTAGATCTCGACGTCTACGTTGTATAACAACAATAAACCATAATAAAAGCAGTGCAGGAATATAGAACCACTCTTTACTTGGACGTTCAGCCGGAATACCTACATCAACAATAATTTGGTCAAAATCGAAGCCAGCTTTTTCAGCAGTACTATCAAATCCAACACCATCAACCATTATTGAACCATCATCTTGAGCGAGTAACTCTAATCCATAATCCTCAATACGATCTTCGCCTGTTTCGCCTTCACCTACGATCATTAACATCGTTAATGTCACTGGATCTCCGACGTCATTTTGGCCGTCAACTAAAATACGAAGCTCTGTGCCTGGGGCGACTTCTGCCATCGCAGATACTAATTCACTACCTGCACGCTCTTCGTATGGAGGCACAACATAATCCATCCAGAAGCCTGGGCGGAATAATGTGAACGCAATGATAATTAGCGCAAAAGATTCCCATAATTTAGACTTCGCCATGAAGTAACCTTGTGTACCCGCAGTAAATATCAACATCGCCATGGTGGCGGTAATAAATATAAATATGCCCTGTGTAAAGTTAATATCGATTAACAATAAATCAGTATTAAAAATAAACAGGAAAGGTAACAACGCAGTACGCAGTGAATAGAAGAAGGCAATAAAGCCGGTCTTCATTGGATCCCCCCCTGACACCGCAGCAGCGGCAAAGGATGCGAGCCCTACGGGGGGAGTTACGTCGGCCATAATACCAAAGTAAAATACAAACATATGTACCGCAATTAACGGAACAATGAGTCCATTTTGTTGCCCAAGGCTAACAATAACAGGAGCAAGTAATGACGATACAACAATGTAGTTTGCTGTGGTTGGTAAGCCCATGCCTAAGATTAAACTCAGCACGGCTGTCCAAAGCAACATTAGCATAATATGGCCCATAGAGAGGTACTCTACTAGCGCTGCTAATTTCAAACCAACACCAGTTTGCGATACTGCTCCAACGATAATACCCGCTGCTGCTGTCGCAATCGCGATACCAATCATGTTTCGCGCGCCCATGATTAAACCATCAGTTAACTCATTAAAACCAAGTTTAAATTTATTGCTTGTGTCCGCTTTACGATAGAAGGCAAACAGGAAACGTTGCGTTAGAAGAATAAATATCATTAAGGCTGTTGCATAATATGCAGAAAGCCCTGGCGATTTACGCTCGATCATTAAACACCAGATCAACACAACAACTGGCAATAAAAAGTGTAATCCTGATTTCACAGTTGGGCCTGTTTCAGGCAATGTTAATACCGGTGAGTTCGGATCATCCATTATTAGGTCAGGATAAGCGGAACTAATTTTTGCAAGTATAAGGTAGGCAACAAGTACTAAAACAGAGACAACCCAAACCATCATTTCTGAGTCAACATTCTCTTTTAATGTATTAATTAAAAAGAACAGTGCAAAAGCACCAATCACTATATTACCTAATACAATCGCCCCGGTTGAAATCGTTTTGGCAATTTTTTCTTCGCTGACTTTTGCTTTGACAGTTTTTAAAACACCATACTGTATTGCGATCACTGCAATCACTGCCGCAAGACGAGTTTGAGGAGTTGCGAGTAAGTGATAAAGCTCAGATAAGTAATAAGCTCCACCGGCTAATGCAATAATTGGCAGTAGTGTCATTGCCCAAGATACCAACACATCTTTAACTGACTTACCGCTATCTTCTCGAGTCAAACCTAGCATGTTTAATTTCATCGCTTCTAAATGAACGATATAAACTAAAGCAATATAAGAAATAATTGCTGGTAAAAAGGCATGTTTAACCACATCAAAATACGGAATATTGACATATTCCACCATCAAGAAGGCAGCCGCACCCATTACTGGTGGCATTATTTGACCGTTTACAGAGGAGGCGACTTCAATCGCTCCGGCTTTTTCTGAAGAGAAACCTACTCGCTTCATCATTGGAATTGTAAAGGTACCTGTTGTTACCACGTTCGCAATTGATGAGCCTGATATCAGTCCGGTCATACCAGATGCTACAACTGCAGCTTTTGCTGGTCCACCACGAAGGTGTCCCATTAATGAAAAAGCAACTTTAATGAAGTAGTTACCTGCACCAGCACGATCTAATAAAGCGCCGAATAATACAAATAGGAATACAAGGTCGGTGGATACACCTAAAGCAATACCAAAAACACCTTCAGAGAATAACCACTGATGATCCATTATTCCGCCAAAAGTAGACCCTTTCCAAGCAATAAGTTCAGGTGCGTAAGGACCTAAAAAGGTATAACAAAGGAAGACCATCGCAACCACCATCAGTGGTGGACCGAGGGCACGCCTTGTTGCTTCTAGTAATATCAACATTCCGACTATCGCAACGGCAATATCGAAAGGTTTCGGTGCACTAGGACGGTTACTTAAACGCATACCGAATAGACTCTCCGCTAACGAAGAGTCTGCTAAAAATGGATAAAGCGCACATAAACAACCTAAACCTGCCAACAACCAGTCAGCCATTGGAATATGGTCACGAGGGGAGTTTTTAAAGGCTGGGTAAGCTAAGAAACCAAGAAATAAAGCAAAGCCTAAATGAATAGAACGTGCCTCACTACTTGAGAAAACACCCCATCCAATAGTAAAGGGAAGTGGTGATGCTATCCAAATTTGAAATAGTGACCAGACGAGTGCAACGCCAGCCATTAGCTTTAATACGTTATTGTTAGTCGGATTTCGTCCGCCTGTATCGTTAGAAGCAACAAGATCTTGTAAATCTTCATCACTCATTTGTGTGTCACTGGGACTGTGTTGATTCATAGTGAATGTCCTATCTAAAATACAGTGTAATGTTTGATGGTATTGTTTGTTGTTATTGTCTTTATTTATACCCAAACAACATTCATTTTATTGTTTGATTAAGCTTTTTGATTAAATGAAAATGGCTTGGGTATATTCGCTTTTAAAACGAACAAAGCAGAAGTAACAAACTTCTGCTTTGAGGTTACTTTATTAACTTAACGGATTACATCCAACCACGTTCTTTGTAGTAACGAACAGCGCCATCATGTAAAGGTGCTGATAAGTTTTTGCTGATCATGTCACTCTCTTTTAAGTGAGCAAAAGCAGGGTGCATTTTCTTAAAGCGTTTAAAGTTTTCAAATACAGCTTTTACCATTTGGTAAATGGTTTCAGAGTCTGTTTTTGTTGAACTTACAAATGTTGCAGCAACACCAAATGTTGTTGTATCTGTATCAGTTCCTTTATACATGCCACCTGGAATAGATGTCATTGCATAGTATGGGTTATCAGCAGCTAGTTTTTGTGCTTCTGCATTATCAACAGGGATTAAGATTGCATCACAAGAAGTAGTTGCTTCTTTGATTGAACCGTTTGGATGACCCGCTGTAAAGATAATTGCATCAACTTTACTATCACATAAAGCTGCAGCTTGTTCTGATGATTTAAGCTCTGAAGCAACAGCAAAATCGTCCATTGTCCAACCCATTTTACCCATTAATACTTCCATTGTGCCACGTTGGCCAGAACCTGGATTACCAACATTTACTTTTTTACCTTTTAGGTCTGAAAATGTTTTGATACCTGAGTCTGCTCGAGCAACAACCGTGAACGGTTCTGGATGTACTGAGAATACTGCACGTAATTCTTTAAAAGCACCGTTAGGGAATTGCTCTGGCGCTGTACCATTGTAACCATGATATTGCCAATCTGATTGTGCAACACCCATATCTAAGTCACCAGAACGAAGACCATTGATATTTGTTACAGAACCACCTGTTTTATGTGTACAGTTGATTTCATGCTCAGCAGATCCTTTATTTACTAAGCGACAAATTGCTCCACCTACTTGATAATAAACGCCTGTTTGGCCGCCGGTGCCAATTACAACATGTTTAGTTTCAGCGATTGCTGATGTGGCCATTAGAGTTGCGCCAGCGATTGCTGTAAGCGCTATTTTTTTAATAAACATATATAAGTTCCTTTGTTTAATTTATTTTAATACTTTGTTTAAGCTTGTTATGTATACAGTAAATTTATCAGTAAAACGAAACTAATACTTTAATGTGCGATCTACTTAGAAAACATCTATTTTTAATTAGAAGCAATACCATTAAAGACTGAATTTCTACTATAAAATTAACACCGTTCACTTGATTCCCAAAATACTCTTTCTATTAACTAATAAATAAGTTGAAGCATAAACCGCTTAATATTTACGCTATTAAGTAGTTTATATCGCTGTTAGCTTCTTATTTATAATTGTTTGTAATTTACTCAATTAATCAATAGGTTGGAAAAGTCGCTATAGTAGCCCAGGTTGCTTAAAGATCATAAATAAAAATTAAGCATAATTTGCGCCATTAACATAAATATATTTTAAAACAGTTAGATAGAAAGAATTCCACTATATGATAGTTATTTTTTATAGATAATGAAGAAATTAGGTGCATTAACTTGATATGGCGCACTTTTATGGTGCACTGCAAGCGGATAAATTAGTCAATATATAGGATCTTAAATTCAGCCGTTAAGTACAATCCAATTTTATTGTTATTACTCTCTTGTAGTGTTTTTACTATTACTAATGTTGTAGGGATTATCACTATTACTTATGTAGGAGTGGTTATAACCAAGGTATGACTGTCATTGATTGTAATGATTGCTCAGATAACAAGCTATTATTGAGGTAGATAATTTTACGGCTGTATAAATGTAGCTTGTCGAGGCGATCCTTGTAGTAATGATCTAACAGTCTGGTTAACGTGCCATTTTCTTGTAAGCGTGTTAACCCTATTGTCAGCCTTTCAGCCAATTCGGGACGTTGTTCATTGACGAAGAAAAAGGTCAAATAGGGATAGTGTATTAATAAGCTATTTTCAATTGCAAAGCGTGCATCCGAATGCTGAATATATTCGTCATTGATCTCATTGACGCCACGTAAGAAACAATCAAAACGTTGTTTATTTAATTGCTCAAACAATAAAGAATATTTGTGTGTAGTACTTACTTTTAACCCATTGTTTCTTAATATTGTACTGTCTGGCCAGTCTTGGTGTTGTCCTATGGTTAAACCTTGGTCAATAAAGTCTTGTATGTCATTAATATTAGAAAACTTATATTGGTTATTTTCTTTAATCAAACATAATCGATATCCCATTAACCCGCCAAGTAGAGGAATGCGAATAGGAATTGCGTGTTTCTCTCGCTCTTTAGTCGTAGGGAAATAGGCTATATCTAGTTTGCCTTTATATTCCTTGGATAATCTTTTAACGGCTCGCCCTTGTTCCATTTGCATGGAGGGAATAATTTCATAGTCGCCATATTCATCACGGGTAATATCAAGTGCTCTTGTTAATGTGTCCATGATGATCGCAGAAGGATTATCGATGGTATGACGCCAAACAATAATTTTTTCAGGAGGGAGTTGATGTCGTTGATCTTGGGCACTAACAAATGAAGGAAAAATCCCCAATAACAACATCAATATAGACAGCATAAAATGTTTTAGGTTGTGCATAAAAATATCATTAAAATTCTAGTTGAGGTGCTCAAGGAAGAAGCAGTGTAGGGGAATTTTTATAGTTGAGCTTTATATATTTAATGGTTTGTTAAATAAATGCTAAGGTTTTGATTGGGTTTCTTTTATTTGTTATTTTGATGATGAATATTATGTTTTTTATGGTGTTGTATAAGACAATCTCAATCATAAAACGCCAAGATAATTTATAACTCTAGATAGACAAATCTGTTTGAAAAAGTGCTGCATAAATAAGGATTGCTATTAAAAATAGCGACATAAAAAAGGGAGCTTATTCCAAGCTCCCTTTTTATTATTTATGTTGAACCAATATCATAGGATGATAGCGATTAGTATTACAATGCTTTAATTATCTCAATTTGTGCATTCAACTTGTCACAGGTTGTTTGGTATTCAGACTGCTTTGCTTTTTCTTTAATAATAACCGCTTCAGGTGCATTACTAACGAAACGCTCGTTACTGAGTTTGCCTGATACTTTATCTAACTCTTTTTTCGCTTTTTCGAGCTGCTTCGCTAGACGTGCTAGCTCAGCTTCAGCATCAATCAAACCAGCCATCGGGATCAATAATTCTAATTCACCCACTAGTGCAGTAACGGAAGCCGGTGTTTCTTTGCCTTCCGCAACAAAGGTAACGGTTTCTAATTTTGCTAATGCACCCAAGAAAGCTTCGTTATCAGCAAAGCGACGCGTATCTTCTGCACTTGCATTTTTCACTAACACGTTAAGTGGCACTTTCGGGCTAATATCCATTTCACCACGAATGTTACGAACCGCATCAATCACTTTCTTAACCCACTCAAGATCAGCAACAGCTTGTTCATCAACCTGTGCGGCATCATATTCTGGGTAAGCTTCAAGCATGATGGTATCACCACCTTGTCCGGTGATTGCTTTAACTCGTTGCCAAATCTCTTCGGTCATAAACGGTAGCATTGGGTGTGCAACACGTAATAACGTTTCTAATACATTGATTAATGTATTACGTGTACCACGTTGCTCCTCTTCACTTCCTTTGAATAAAACAGGTTTGGTTAATTCTAAATACCAACCACAGAATTCATTCCAGATAAAATCGTATAAAATATTGGCTGCAATATCGAAACGATAAGTATCTAATGCTTGACGGAATTCTTTGATCATATTTTGTAATTGACCTTGGATCCAACGATCTGCAAGGCTAAATTGCATTGCTTTGTTATCACCAAAACCAAAGTCTTGCTCTTCTGCATCCATTAATACATAACGGCTTGCATTCCATAACTTGTTACAGAAATTACGGTAACCTTCAAGACGATTCATATCCCAGTTGATATCACGACCCGTTGATGCCATTGCTGCTAGTGTGAAACGTAGTGCATCGGTACCGTGTGCCTCAATACCATTAGCGAAGGTTTTACGAGTGTCTTTTTCGATTTTCTTTGCAAGTTGTGGTTGCATCATGTTACCAGTACGTTTAGTCACTAAGCTTTCAAGATCTAACCCATCAATCATATCTAAAGGATCTAATACATTACCTTTAGATTTAGACATTTTATCGCCATTTTCATCACGGATAAGCCCGGTCACATAAACGGTTTTGAATGGTACCTGTGGCGTACCATCTTCATTCTTCATAAAGTGCATGGTCATCATGATCATACGCGCAACCCAGAAGAAAATAATATCAAAACCCGTTACCAATACATCAGTAGAGTGGAAGGTTTTGAGATCCATGGTTTGGTTTGGCCAACCTAGTGTAGAGAACGTCCATAAACCAGAAGAGAACCAAGTATCTAACACATCGTCATCTTGGCTTAATACAACGCTATCATCTAAATTATGTTCTGCACGAACTGCAGCTTCATCATGGCCAACATAAACTTTACCTGCTTCATCGTACCAAGCTGGAATGCGGTGACCCCACCATAGTTGACGAGAGATACACCAGTCATTAAGGTCATTCATCCATGAGTTGTACATATTCTCATATTGTTGTGGAACAAATTTAATATCACCGTTTGCTACTGCTTCAGTAGCTGTTTTAGCCAGCGGAGCAACACGTACATACCATTGATCTGTTAACATTGGTTCAATCACTACACCGCCACGGTCGCCGTAAGGTACTGTTAAATCGTGATCTTTAACTTCTTCTAATAAACCTAATGCATCTAACTCACTAACGACTAATTTACGGGCAGCTTCACGGGTTAAACCTTGGAATTGTGCTGGTAAATCACTTGGGTAATCATCACTCTTTTCACCGTTGGTATTAAATACTTCAGCGCTTTCACGAATACATGCATCAAAGGTCAATACGTTGATCATAGGTAGTTTGTTACGTTTACCCACTTCATAGTCATTAAAGTCATGTGCAGGTGTAATTTTTACACAGCCTGTACCTTTATCCATATCGGCATGTTCATCGCCTAGAATTGGAATTTCACGGTTAACAAAAGGTAATAGAATCGTTTTACCAATGAGATTTTTGTAACGAGGATCTTCTGGATTAACGGCAACACCGGTATCACCTAATACTGTTTCAGGACGAGTAGTCGCCACAACAATGTAATCTTTACCATCTGCTGTTTTTACACCGTTTGCTAATGGATAACGGAAATGCCACATAAAACCTTTAACATCTTTGTTTTCTACTTCTAGATCAGAAATCGCAGTATGTAATTTAGGATCCCAGTTAACTAAGCGCTTACCACGGTAGATCAAATCGTCATTGTATAAATCAACAAAGGTTTTTTTAACCGCTTCAGAAAGGCCATCATCCATGGTAAAACGTTCACGGTCCCAATCCACAGAAGTTCCTAAACGGCGCATTTGACGCGAAATATTGCCACCTGACTCTGCTTTCCAATCCCAGATTTTATCGATAAATGTTTCACGACCTAACTCTTTACGTGTTTGGCCTGTTTCTGCAAAAAGTTTACGCTCAACGACCATTTGCGTCGCAATACCTGCGTGGTCCGTTCCCATTTGCCAAAGTGTATTTTTACCTTGCATACGTTGGTAACGGATCAATGTGTCCATGATCGTATCTTGGAAAGCATGTCCCATGTGTAAACTACCCGTAACATTTGGGGGCGGGATCATGATACAGAAACTCTCTTTATCAGTATCACCATGTGGTTTGAAATAACCTTTTTCTTCCCATGTTTGGTAATTTTTTTGCTCAATCGCACTCGGGTTGTATGTCTTTTCCATCATTTATCTTCTGTCTGGTTAGTGGACTCTTGAGATGTGTTTAACACATCTTGAGTAGATAGGGTGTGGCCTAATTTTTTATAAGCACTATAGCGCACTCGCGCATTAATTTTTAACTGCTCTTGTGCTGGCACAAAATCAATAATTTGTTGGAAGTTTAGATTAAACTCCGGAATGTTTTGGCTGAGATTAATCAATACAGCACGCGGGTGCTGTGGTGCCAGCCAACTAATTTCGACAGGTGAACCATAACGTGGTCCTTCACCTATCAAATTATGTGGCACAAAACTATCGCCATCAAATTGCCACAAATATTCATCAACAGTAAATGCATCCTGCTGGTTTTCAGTATAAATAAATACTTTTTTATTTTGCTGATAATAATAAGCCGCGAGCTGGCAAGCTTGCGCAAAATGTGCTGGCAAACTTGCATCAGTTATCGCCGTCGGGCCATCTTCTGCATGTATATAAAAGAGGACTTGGCTCATTATAGACCCATGCTTTTTTTTATCATGTGCATTTACGCGTCGAGTTCCGCTGATTCTTGTTCACTACGATTGATCACAAACTGCGTAAGTAATGAAACAGGGCGACCGGTAGCCCCTTTGTTAGCACCTGAACGCCACGCTGTACCCGCGATATCCAAATGTGCCCAAGTGTAAGCCTTAGTAAAGCGCGATAAGAAGCAAGCGGCAGTAATTGAACCTGCAGGACGACCACCAATATTAGCCATATCTGCAAATGGACTATCTAACTGCTTTTGGTACTCATCATCCATTGGTAGTTGCCAAGCTTTATCGGCAGATTGGTTGGAAGCACTTAATATCTCATGCACCAAGCCTTTATGAGGGCTCATTAATGCACTGATGTTATGACCTAAGGCCATGATACATGCACCAGTTAAGGTCGCAATATCCACAACACATTCAGGATTAAAGCGTTCAACATAGGTTAATGCATCACACAATACTAAACGGCCTTCGGCATCGGTATTTAATACTTCAACAGTTTGTCCCGACATGGTGGTTAAGATATCACCAGGGCGGTAAGCTTTACTTGATGGCATATTTTCAGCACCAGCAATCACACCAATGACATTAATCGGAAGATCCAACTGTGCGATAGCCTGTAGTGCACCAAATACTGATGCTGCGCCGCCCATATCGTATTTCATTTCATCCATGCCTGCGCCTGGTTTTAATGAAATACCGCCTGAGTCAAAGGTTAACCCTTTACCGACTAAGACAATAGGCTTTTGGTCTGTAGGACCGCCTTGGTAATTAATCACTGACATATAAGCAGGGTTCGCAGAACCTTGTGCTACAGCCAAATAACTATTCATGCCCAACGCTTGCATTTGCTCAGTATCAACAACGTCGGTAGTGATTTTGTCAAAACGTTGATCCAACTCTTGTGCTTGTTGGCTTAAATATAAAGGAGTACAAATATTAGGAGGCATGTTAGCTAAATCTTTACATAGCTTCATACCAGCAGCAACGGCCATTCCATGTTGTAATGCAAGTTCGGCACGCGCTAATTCTTTGCGACTTGGAATATTAAAGGTCAGTTTACGTAATGGACGACGCGCACTGTCTTTAGTCGTTTTGAATTGGTCAAAGCTGTATAAACTATCTTGTGTTGCTTCTACTGCCTGACGAACCGCCCAATAGCTATCGCGGCCTTTGATATGTAACTCTGATAAGAAACAAACCGCTTCTAATGCACCTGTATCATTTAAAGTAGTGATGGTTTTTTCTATAATTTGCTTGTATTGCGTTTCAGTTAGCTCTCGTTCTTTACCGCAGCCAACTAATAAGACGCGCTCACTTAATACATTAGGGACATGGTGTAAAAATAACACTTGTCCTACTTTACCTTCGATGTCACCACGGCGTAATAATGCACTTAAATAACCTTCGCTGATTTCATCTAATACTTCAGCAGCGTGTGATAAACGACGAGGTTCGAAGACACCAACAACAATGCATGCACTGCGTTGTTTTTCTGGGCTACCACTTTTAACTAGAAATTCCATATGTATCCTTAAAACGATTATATTGAGATTAACTGTGCTATTTTCGTAAAAATGCAGTTATCATAAGCCATTGTGGATCTTGAAACGTAATATAAACTTACTAAAATAGCAATTTTACCGAAAT
The DNA here is from genome assembly GCF_011378715.1 of Psychromonas sp. SA13A. Taxonomy (GTDB): domain Bacteria; phylum Pseudomonadota; class Gammaproteobacteria; order Enterobacterales; family Psychromonadaceae; genus Psychromonas. The sequence continues at coordinate 22,813 of NZ_WTKU01000022.1, forward strand.
TGATTGCTTAATCCACTATTTTACCGTCTTTTGTAGCATCTTATTTTACACTGGAGATCAGCTTGATAATTCTTCGTTATTTAATGTTAGAAACATTTAAAAGCCAAGTTGGCGTCCTCTTTGTTTTAATCTTAATATTCGTCAGTCAAAAATTTATTACTATTCTCGCTCAAGCCATCAATGGCGTGATCCCGGCAGACTTAGTTTTAACTGTTTTATATTTGAATTTACCCACGTTAGGCACTTTGATGTTGCCGATCAGCTTTTATCTCGCGATCCTATTTGCACATGGCCGCTTACACAGCGAAAGTGAAATGGTGGCGCTAACTTCTTGCGGATATAGTCCTAACAAAGTACTCAAAGCAACATTAGCGTTATCATTGTTAACCTTTGTTTTTGCAAGTTTCAATAGTTTATATTTAGCACCCACAGCTGAAGATCAAATGATGACAGTGATCGAAGAAGCTGAGTCTAATGCTGGCACTGCAACCTTAATCGAAGGGCGTTTTCATAAATCGTCTGGCAACGGTGGTGTTGTGTATGTTGAAAAATATGCAGAAGGTAAAAATTTAATTAATGTGTTTGCTGCCCACTGGCCAAAAGAAAACGACATATCGCCATCTGTGATCACTGCCAAAACAGGGCAAGTGGAAGATAAAAAAGATGGCACTTGGTTAACCTTAAAAAATGGTCAGCGTTATGCGGGTATCGTTGGTGATAACGAATTTGAAAATACACAATTCTCAACTTACCAAGTACATATTGTGAATGCGGAAGTTGAAAGTAAAAAACGTGGTGTAGAAGCGTTACCTACTAGTCAACTAATTGGTATGAAAGATGCGCGCTCACAAGCTGAATTACAATGGCGTATTGCTATTCCTGTCTCTATTCTACTAATCACTTTCATGGCAGTACCGATGGCTAAGGTTAATCCTCGCCAAGGACGTTATGCAAAACTATTGCCTGCATTAGCATTATACTTAACCTTCTTCTTATTATTAAGTGCAGCCAAAAGTATGATCGAAGAAGGTACCATTCCTTACTTTGGCATATGGGCCGTACAAATTCTGTTCTTCGCTATTGGGGTTGTGTTGCATTTACAAACAATAGGTAAATTCAATATTAAGCCTAAAAAAACGAAAGCGATTAAGTTAACACAGCAGGCGGATAAATAAATGGGCATTTTAGATAGATACATTGGTCGGACTATTTTTGCAGCGACATTTTTAAGCTTATTTGTATTAATCGGTTTAAGTAGCATCATCAAATTTGTTGAGCAGATGAAAAGCGTCGGCAAAGGTGATTACGATGTCCTTTCTGCAGCTTATTTTGTGTTACTAAAAATGCCAGTAGAAATTGCCCTATTTTTCCCGATGGCAGCATTAATTGGCGCCTTAATTGGTTTAGGCTCTTTAGCTAGTAGTAGTGAGCTGGTGGTTATGCAAGCTGCGGGTATGTCTAAGTTTAGAATCGCATCATCGGTATTAAAAACTGCAATCCCAATGGTTATTGCGGTCATGCTCTTGGGAGAGTTTGTCGCGCCTAAAACCGATAAAGAAGCTTATTTTATGCGCGACCAGTTAAGAAATGGCTCCGAGCGAGTAGAAAATAAATATGGTATCTGGGCGAAAGATGCAGACTCATTTGTCAGTATTGGGCGAATGAATAGCAAAGCTGAGTTATATAACGTGCAACTGTATTTTTTCACTAAAGATTTAACCCTCGACTATGCCATCCTGGCTAACAGAGCGTTTTATCAACAGGGATCTTGGTTATTACAAGGCGTTAGTAAAACTAACTTTTTTGACGATAAAACAACAGTTGAAAAGTTGGTCGCTTATATTTGGGAAACGGATTTAACACCTAAAAAATTAGAGGTTATTATTAGTGAGCCCGATAAAATGTCGATGCAAGATATCTATAGTTATATCAACTATCTAGAAACCAATGAGCAAGATGCAAGCCGCTACTGGCTTACTTTTTGGCGTAAAGCTGTATTACCATTTACCGTCGTGGTGATGATGTTATTGTCAGTCTCGTTTATTTTTGGTGGGTTAAGAACCGTTGCCATGGGGACTCGTTTAATATTTGGCATTGCCAGCGGCTTTGCATTCCATGTTTCTGGCGAGTTATTTGGACCCGCTAGCTTAGTATTTGGCCTGCCACCTATTCTAGGCGCGCTGTTACCTAGTATATTAGTATTAACCATTGCGATGTATTTATTACGAAAACAAAGTTAACCATTAATGTAAGCGCTCTTTTATCGCCTATGCCTATGATCTGTATCTATGAGCTATAAGTGAAAATATTTTTAGAGTTATGATTTTTATTTGAACCTAAGGTTTAATTTATCGATCTAAAATAGGCATCGTTATAGGCTTCGGGTTCAATAGAGGTAATCAAATTAGCTCTTAAGTAGCTATTTTACAAGTGATTTTTTAAGTGTTACTTGTTAATATAATAGTCGGTTAAAAGGTTATACGATTCAGTTTGAGCTCCGTTTTTACTTTGGTGATCTTCTTCAGCATTGCTGGTTAGCTACTTGTTTTTTTGAATAGTATTGCAGATACGAACTTTAAATAAACATGTTGTTTAACTAAAGTTCGTTGTAATCGAGGTGGTTTAGAAAAGCTATTTTGACTCTTCTTTCTCATCCATAAAGGCCATGCCTTTAAAACCTTTCCAATTATTTAATTCTTTACTAAGTGTGACTACTTCACATTCTGCCCATAAGTCTTGGAAAGCATTACGATCTTTTAGCAATGCCATGATATTGCCTAAACCAAAAGCAGAAGTAGATAATCTGATCACAGATTGCGTGAAACTGATATTGCTACCGTCACTATTTTGGACTCGTAAACGCCAAGCTTTCATGCCAATGGTTTGACCAGCCTGACTCCAAAAATAACAATAAAATCCGATAATAACCGCACTCAAATAAGCCAGAAAAATCATGCTATGACCTAAATAATCAGCCGTATCTTGATATAAACTTAAATCAATCAATGCTAATTTATTAGCGACTACTACAGCTAGCAGAGCTATCACCGTCGCTAACATTAATACTGCAGCAAGTGCAAAAAGATCATAAAGGTAAGCACCAAAACGTTTAAAGAACGATGCGCGTTCACAAGCTTGATATTGCTCAGCTAAACTCAACTGCGGTGACTTTTTATGATTACCCTTGGCCATGATGTTCTCCTTAACGATGTGAAAAAAGAGTGTATCAAATGACTCATCGCTTGGCATTTTATTTATTTAACCTGCTTAGTGCTGAAATAACATAATGTAATTTAATATCAGTAAGTTAAAGTATCAGGTTCTTTTTACTACTTTGGAAAAACCTCAATTGAAGCGGTAAATGTAAATGAATGCGGATCTGATTGGAATTAGGGCTTATTTTTAGACATTGATGGAGATTAGAAGAGGCTTTTTGATTCTATCCTAAGGTATTTAGCATTGAATTGATTGGTTTTTGAGCGCTTGCACCTTTTACGAATGAAAATGCTTGTTTGTGGATAATGCACAGGTATAATCCTTTCTCAACTCAGCCCGAGTGGTGAAATTGGTAGACGCGACGGATTCAAAATCCGTTTCCGAGAGGAGTGACGGTTCAAGTCCGTCCTCGGGCACCATTTCTTTTCCTAGTCTAGTCAACTAGTTAAAGATAAGTTACAAGTCAACATAGTTTTGTTTCCTGATATTCAGTTACGTTTTTGGCGTAATTTGGCGTAAAAGGAAATACAATGGCAACTCTTCAAGCTCGTAAGGGCAAAAAAAATACAACTTATCGCGTAGAGTTTATGCGAGAAGGTAAACGTATATCTAAATCATTCAAAATAAAAAAAGATGCTCAAAAATTTGAAGCGTTATTGCTGGTGGATAATGATCTTGCTAATAGTTTAACAAATCATATTTTAACCACTTTAATTTTTTCTGAAGCTGTTACAAAACTCCTAGATCAAGATACCGGAAAAGACCCAAGTAAACAGCAACGTTTAAAGTATTGGACTTCTATATTTGGTGACAAGCCTGTTGGTAAAGTTACACGCCAACAAATTAAAGAAGAGCTAAAGGCTCTATCTAACGAAAAGGCTCCTGCAACATTGAATAGATATAAAGCTGCGATAGGCTCTTTGTATGCCTATTTGTCTGATGAATTTGATATAGATTACAATCCCGTAAAAGGCATTCATATTATATTTGTTTATGGTTCGTGATTGTATTCAGAATCTATCTGATATGGCAATGAATCTAAATCAGAAGCTACAATATTATTAGCTAGAAAAAGGTACATTGAGCGGGACCTTAATACGCAAAAAATACCGGCCTATAGACTAAAGTCAATGATACTTTTGATATCTCCCTCCTTATTTTGCTAAAAGGCTTGGCTGACTTGCTTATCTGCGCTTAATTCGTGGATGTCCATTTTTCTTTTTCTATTTTTTTGAATTCTCTTCTTTGGTAAGTGTCGAAAATTTTAACACTGTATAGGGCTTTCTTTTATCTCCATAATAACTCGCGATTCTGAATGAGAATAAAAGCCTCTTTTTATGTAATTCATTGATTGTATAGGGAAGGGAGGGGGTGAGAACTGCGAGTACTTTTATTATGTAAATTCGAAACTAATCCATCAGCTATTTAAATAAAATGTTAGGTGTCAATAAATGTGTCAGTAAATTTTGCACTTTCAAATGATGATATGAGAAAATTCAAATAAATGGCTATTAAAATAATGGATTACATGCTTGGCATGACTGTTGCTGTTACCTTTATAACTATTACAGATAGAAGGAAATATATTATGAAAAAATTTTTGGTGTTATTTGTTTTCTTGTTTGCAGGAGCAGCTCATGCAGATTTGATTACTTTAAATGGGATTCAAAACCAGACTGTTGATGGCCAAGATTTCAATTTTAATTTTACTGGCCTATCTGCTTCAGATGGAACGGGTGCTAGCTTTGTTCTTCATGCTCAAGGGGATTTTGATGGTGGAACCAATGAGACTCTTGCATGGAATGTTGATAATGTTGTTTCTATATCGGAAGTTGGTGGCTTTGTCAATGCCTCTAATGGTGTAGGTGGACCGTTTGATTTTGTTAACTTATTTCAGGCTTTAGGAAATATAGAATTCCAAAAAACTTACGCTCTTAGTTCCGCTTCATTAGATGCTATTTTAGCTGATGGTGCAGCGAATATCTTTGTTGATTTGGCGGGAAGCGTAGGTCTTTTTGGCGTTCCAAACTATGTGGAAGTGACACTATCATACAATACTGCGGCTGTTCCAGAGCCTGCGTCTATAGCATTACTTGGTCTCGCTCTTGCTGGATTTTGCTTTAGTCGTCGTCAAAAATCTTGATTAACTTTTAGATTGGTTATTAACTATATTTAGTAGCCAATATTCCCTTCCATCTCGCATCTCCCGTAACCACCTCATCTTCAAGCAGATATTAATAAATTATCTTATTCATTTGAGGTAATCCACCATGCAAACCAAACTAAAACTCACCACAGCAAACATCAAACAAATCCCACCCAATGATAAAAAATCCCCATCAACAGAAAAAGAATACTCCGATACAGAAGTTACAGGCTTAAAGCTATTATCAGGTAAGAATGGCTCTAAGCGATTCCTCCTACGCTATCGGTTCCAAGGTAAGAAAGCATCAATTGCAATAGGCGCTTTTCCTGATATCGACCTATCAACAGCTAGAAAAATAGCACGCAAGTATAAAACTCAACTTGCAGAGGGTATCAACCCAAAAGTTGAACGTAATGCCAAAGTATTATTGCCCACAGTATCTGAGTTCTTCAACAATACGTACCTACCTCTGGCTAAAAAACGCAAGCGTACATGGAATGACGATTTATCGCGGTTTAATAACCACTGCGGAAGTATTAAAAATATCCCTTACGATGAATTATCTACTCATCAGGTAATGCAATTGCACCTCAATATGAGCGAGACATTGAACCAATGTAATAAGCGAAAAGTATATTCAGCAGCGACCTGTAACCGCGTATTAGCGCTTATTTAAACCATCGGTAAGCTTGCAAATAAATTGCTCGATATTCCTAACGTATCTGAAAAAGTATCATTACTGCCGGAGAATAATGCACGTACTAGATAATGCGATATTGAAGAAACTAAACGCATTATTGATGCCGCGCTGCAATATGAGAATACTTACACGGGTTCATTCATTGCTTTGCTATTTCTACTTGGTTGCCGTGAATCAGAGCTTAGAGAGCGTAAATGGGATGACTTAGATATTATTAATAAAACACTGAAAATACCGCGTACTAAGAATGGCACCTATCACATATTATATTTATCAGAATTAATGATGGATATAATCAAAAAGCTACCTAGGCTTTCAGATAATCCTTATATCTTTATCGGCCGGTTTAAAAATCGATGTATTGGTAGACCCCATCATGCATTCGATATCATTAAGAAAGTCGCTCACATCGATACACCTGAGTTAGTGCTTTTACATACAGCACTACATTCTGTAGCAAGTAACTTGATCTCGAATGGCGTTGATATTAGTTCCGTACAGAAGTTGCTTAATCATCGAAGCATTGAAAGTACGTTGCGTTATGCCAAGTTATCGGAAGGGAAACAGCGTGAAACCTCCGCACGTATTTCAAATATGATAACCGCAGAGTCATTAAGCTCTGTATCATCATTACCGAAATAATGAAGTTAATAAGTAGATATTAATAGAAGGTAATCCATTAACCATACCCTCAATAATAAAGCCCTTATGCAGGAGTTTTTAGTTGGGGCTTTGTTATTTCTATGACTTTATTAATATTTCCCTCAACATTTCTTTCAGTTTTTATAATCCCTATTACTACTTTTCTAATCTACATTACTGACCGGTATTTTTTATGAGGCTAGCACTCAGTAATAAAATCAGTTTAATAACGCCTACTATTCTTCATTAAATATTTCTCTAGAGAATTGACTTTTGTTCGTGTTTTCAATTTAGCATTCACAATCTATCAGATAAATAATCGTTCTGTGATGTGGAGTATTGGGCTTTCAGCCATTCAAGGCATTAATAATAATTAATGAAGATGTTAATAATAACTAAAATTTTTTAAATTAGAGGCTTGGGTTTTATAAGAGGTTCAAGATATTTTTCGAAGTCAAGAGTTAGGTGTGATGTTTGAAGGCTATTGTAAAAGCCTGCTCAGCAGGGATGCGTATCATTGAAAGCTGGTATTACAATAAAAAATTCAGCGTCAAGAGAGTAAGTCAGATAATAATCGAGCAATTGCTCGATTAAATCCAAGTTGTTATTTGTAATAAAACAACGGCTGCGGCAGCTGTAAACATTAGAAATATTCCAGCAATTTCTCGAGCAGTATTAATAATTTTTTGTTTCATGTTAATTCTCCAATAAATGTGATTTACATCATCATTATATTGGTTGAGAATGAAAAAACAACAATAAATGTGATTTGAATCACATTTTTATGGTGGAGTGATTTGTTTATTAAATAGATAAAATGGTACTTCAATATTGAATCTGCTTGAACCTAAGTCCGATGGGTAAGTTTTTAATAAAAAATAATCATTTATAAAGAATAATTTATAAATGGGTTACCAAGAGCAATAGGTCCAAAATTTTATTTATAACTGCATTGAGATTGAAAGTAGCGTTAATGCTAAATGTTATTAATAGAATAAAAACTTTTTAAATTTAAGGTTAATTTAAATATGTGACTTAACTCCGTATTCAATAATCATCTATTTCGTATTATGCCATTGTTAGCAAAATGTATTGTTAATTTATCATTCATTTTGATATAAAAACAATACAAAACAATAGGCTATACCTTGAGTCACGCTATGATTCATACCCCGATTAGTCCATTGATGCTGACACAAAAGAAAATGAGTTTGGATGAGTTGAGTACAGGAGCGTTAGTTATGTCGGCTAAAAAGCACAAACGTAAAACAGTAAAACATCAGCAATACCTTGGTTCAGCGACTAGAAAACATAATGTTTCTCTTTTAGGTCGTTATCCAAGGTTATTTTTAACTGTTGGAGTGGGGTTAGTTGTTATTGGCATTTTATTATTAACGGTTGGTTATATTAGCCATGCTAGAGTTGGATTATCTATGCTGTCTTTATTCTTTGGTGCTGGTTTAATTATCTTTGCTAATTTTTCTTTACCCAAAAAATTAAAAGTATGATTTTTTAATGAAGCGACTTGGATCTTCAATCAATCTGATAACTGTCTGAGGGCTTGGCTCATACTCTGTGAAAGTATATCCATGTACAGGAGTGTTGGACATTAAGGTGTTGAATTCACTTTCGCCAGTCTAATATGCATTCTTAATCATTATGTTCGTTGCCTGAGAACCGTTATTCTATACACACTGCCAATCAATAGTAATTTTAAATTGAAACGACAGTGGGTATAGGTTATTAAACATTATTAGTAAGTTAAGCTGTGGCTGCTATTGATCTAAAGTGGTTAAAGTTGCAGCTTCCCAATTGGTTAATAATTTCATTATCTGTTCTGAGTCTTGTGGTGTTGCAGCTGGCCATTGCAGATTTTTATGGCCTTTCTCTAAAGCTTCACGAATTAATCTGACTTGATATAAAAAACCGTTCCCGTCTGCTTCGACGCTGATAACTTCACTTTCTTGTTCATATTTTGTTATTGCAAAGCTATTACCTTTAGCATCAGGCAACCATGGGTTAGAGTTTAATACTAAGCTGCCTTCACTACCAAGTACGGTAAATGCAGCATGTAACCCATAATTTTCAGCGGTGTGTAATTGGCAAGTAATGCCATTTGAATATTGAATGGTTGCAGCTGATTCACAAACGTTGCCATCACTGCCTCGCTTTCCGAAAGCGTTTATCTGATAGTTATCGCTAACTTCACTAGTAAATTGTTGTTTGATTAATAAATGCATTAAAGATGCAGGGTAACAGCCTAAATTATAAAGAGCACCTTTACTATTAGGATTAACAAATTGTTCAATAGCAGCGCAGTATTGAGCACTAATCGATTTTATTTCTCCGATTGCTCCCTCTTTAATAGTTTCTGCAATCGCACGAGTAAAAGGGTGTGTCAGGTACATCAGGCCTTCAACAAAAAACGTATTATTTTCACTCACTGCAGCCAGCGCAGCGTGTGTTTTTTCCATATCAATTGATAATGACTTTTCACACAATACCGCTTTGCCTGCATTTGCCGCTTTTATAACGTATTCATGATGTAGGTGATTAGGTAGGGCGATATAAATAATATCAACTTGTGGATCATTAATCAGCGCATCAAAATCGGTGAATGTATTTTTAATATCATATTTATTTGCAAATTCATTCAATGTTGCAACGGAGCGACCTGCAACGGAATAAAGGCGAGTATGACCTTCTTTAATGATGGCATCAGCCATTTCTGCAGAAATAAAGCTAGTGCCTAACATTCCCCAGTTGAGTGTTTTTTTCATGGTTATTTCTCCGTTGTTAATAATTTGCTTTCAAAAGCTTGCACTAACTCAGTTAATCCTGATTGAATAAATTCTTGAGTATGCTTGGCATTAAAATGTTGCTCAAAAGCTTGTTGGTGGTCATAGCGTTCCCAAAAAATATAACGACGAGGATCTTCTTTATCTTGTAATGCAACTGCCATTGAGCACCCTGGCTCGCTATTCATACCTTCACAAAAAGTATGAATCGCCGTGATGGCAGTATTGAGATCGCTTTCGTCTTTAATGCGCAACTCCGCTGTAATGAACAAACCTTGCTTAAACATAAGGTACTCCTAATCAATGAGGGAAATAATACAATTAATAATAATTGACTATTTCAGGTTGATAAACGACCATTCGGTTTGTTGTTTGCTAACTATAGGTTGTTAATGTGGATAGATTAAAGAGTATGCAAGTATTTGTTTATGTTGCCCAACACGGTAGTTTTGCAGCAGCAGCGGTTAATTTTTCTGTAACGGCGACGATGATCGGTAAACATATTAAGTATTTGGAGCAACATTTAGGTACTAAACTGCTTAATCGAACAACTCGTAGGCAATCTCTTACCGAGGCCGGACAAATTTATTATTTAGAATGTACTCGTATTTTGGATGATATTGCGGAAGCTGAAAATAGTTTGCAACGATTAGAGAATAAACCCAAAGGCACGGTGCGAATTAATTCACCAGTTACTTTTGGCAATATCATCTTAGCACCTATCCTTGCGGATTTTTTGCAGGTATATCCTGATATTAATATTGAGCTGATGTTAGACAATCGTTTAATTGATCCATTACACGAGCAAGTAGATGTAGTTATTCGTATCGGTGAACTTGTTAATTCCTCACTTATTGCACGAAAAATAGCAGATTATCAATTGCTCTACTGTGCTTCTCCTAAGTATCTTGCTAAACATCAGGTACCTCAATGTTTAGGTGATCTCATTAATCATCAATGTTTAGGTTTTAGTTATGATCATATTCAAGCAAATGTTGCCTTAAGAATAGATACACAGGCTTTTGATCGACAACATACTCGTTTGACTTCGAACAGCGGACTAGCACTAAAAGTAGCTGCCTTAAAAGGAACTGGGATTCTGTTACAGCCAATGTTGCTATTACAGGACGAGTTAGCCAGCGGTGAGTTAATTGAGATTTTAAAAGATCATATACCGCCGACAATGGCTGTTAATGTTTTATATAAGAGTAAATCCCCCTCATTAAAGATACGCACAATGATTGAATTTATTTTAGCATCGATGAAAAAAACATAAGCGTAATAATCTTACCACCCTCAATGCTGGGTATCTCCGGCTTATTTAAAGCAATATTCGTCGTCTTAATACAATGCCATTGCTAGTTATAGACTTACCTTGGCAATAAATACAGACTTTGAAAAAACAATGTATAAAGGGCATACGGCCTTGCTAAGGTATTGTAATGATCTATAATGCGACTGAAATATAATCAAAAATGAGTATAAGGTCATTTCTTATCAATACGTAAAAGTAATTAAAGGATTGGTTTTAAAAAGGAGAATAAATGAAACATATTTTTACTAAGTTAACAGCTGCTGGTGCTTTACTTTCTGCAAGCTGCCTTATTAATGTTGCTAACGCAGGCGTTATTTTTTCTGAAGATTTCAGCGGTGGTAGTTCGTCACTGATTAATTCTACTAATGTTACTTGGTCAGACACAAGTGGTAATGGTTTTGAAGTGTATCAATCACAAAGTGCTTCTCCTCGTGGGATGAGTGGCACCTATGATCATGATAATGATGCAACAACAGCAGAAATTAATATCCCTGGTGCTATTGAAGTTAATGATGACCAAGGTAATGTGACTTTAACTGCTACATTTACTTTAGATTCAGCGATAACAGCAGATCAAGAAGGTTTGTTGACGTTTTTTGGCGGCGCTCGTAAAAGTTCAGATGGTGCAAGTGTAGAAGTGTTTAACGTAACACAAAACACAACTTTATCAGGTGTACTTGAGTCTGTATTAACAACCGAAGAATGGACATTTAACAGCTTTGCGTTCAATACAACGGCTGCAGCGGCTGGTGATGAACTACAAGTTCGTTGGATTGGTGGTGGTACTAGTTCTGCAAATGGACAAGAAGTAGCTTTAGTTAACTTCTCTGTTGTAGATGTTCCTGCACCCGCAACTTCAGCAATTCTAGCGCTTGGATTATTAGGTTTTGGCGTACGTCGCTTTAAAAAATAATTTAAACCGTTAAAGTTTATATATTTAGAGAAACACTATAGCTTGCCTATGGTGTTTTTTTTGCTCTACTTTTTATCCTACATAATCCTCTACTTTTAGTCTGTCTATGCATTGCTAAAGTCATAGTGTAAAAAGTGAGCTGAGTCATTTGAATCTAATCGACTTAATATCTCCTTCTTATTAGGTTAACCTTTCCCCTTATTGTATTAACGACCCTGTTAAAACGAGACCATTCGATTAAGTCTAAGGTATATATTACTTCGTTTAGGTTAAGTAAAAGCAACTTATATTTGATCATAATTTAAGCATTATTGAGTAAGTGAATCGAGTGTCAGCAGTTTGTGTATGAAATATATGAATTTGCTATTAATCATTAATTGCTTTAGACGTCTAGATGGCTTAGTATGCACTGGTAATTACGATGTAGATCACAGTCTCTATTGATCCAACAAAACGTAACACCCGATTAATTTCAGGAAATCTGATGATAGAAATAAAAAATGTAAACAAGGTATTTTATCAAGGCAACAAGGCGATTAACGCACTGTCTGATATTAATCTCACCATAGAACAAGGTACTATTTTTGGTGTAATAGGCTCATCTGGCGCAGGTAAAAGTACTCTAATACGCTGTGTGAACTTGTTAGAGCGTCCAACTTCAGGGCAAGTTATTGTTGATGGCGTCGATTTAACGACTTTATCTGAGCAAGAGTTGACACAAACTCGTCGTAAAATAGGTATGATTTTCCAGCACTTTAACTTGCTTTCATCTCGTACTGTTTTTAATAATGTTGCGTTGCCACTTGAGCTGGCTGGTGTAGCAAAAAGTACAATTAAAAGTAAAGTTGAAGATTTATTAGAGCTTGTTGGCTTGGCAGATAAACGTGATGTTTACCCCGCGAACTTAAGTGGTGGCCAAAAACAGCGTGTTGCAATTGCCAGAGCGTTGGCTTCTGATCCGAAAGTATTGCTATGTGATGAAGCAACTAGTGCCTTAGATCCTGCTACAACGATTTCTATTTTAGAGTTATTACGCAAAATTAATGAAGAATTAAACCTAACTATTTTGCTGATCACCCACGAAATGGCCGTAGTAAAAGGTATTTGCCAAGAAGTGGCAATTATTGGTGATGGTAAATTAGTTGAAAACGGTACTGTAGGTGACATCTTTGCACACCCAAAAACAGACCTTGCACGTGACTTTATTCGTTCAACATTAGACTTATCAATACCTGCTGATTACGAAGCGCGCTTACAGGCTACACGCACTGAAAATAGCTACCCATTGATTCGTTTAGAATTTACAGGTGCTTCCGTCGATGCTCCAGTAATAAGCCATGTTGCACGAGAGTTTGATATTGATATTAGTATCTTAAGCTCAAATATGGATTACGTTGGTGGGGTTAAGTTTGGTCTTATGTTAGCGGAATTCATTGGCCCTGAAGCTTGTGCGAATAAAGCAATCGAATATTTAAAAGAACAAAAAATTGAACTAGAGGTGTTAGGTTATGTCATTTAATGCAGTGATAACATGGTGGACAGAAAACACCCGTTTAATTGAGTTATTAGTGGACTCTTTATGGGAAACCATAGTGATGGTATTTACCTCTGGTTTCATTGGTTTTGCTGTGGGTATTCCGCTAGGTGTGCTATTACACTTAAGTAAAAAGAACGGTTTGTTAGAAAATACCACCATGAATAAAATTTTAGGCATAGTGGTTAATATTGGCCGTTCTATTCCATTTATTATTCTATTGGTTGCGCTTATTCCGGTAACTCGTTTTATAGTTGGTTCATCGATTGGTACTGCTGCAGCGATTGTGCCATTGACTATCGGTGCCATTCCTTTTATTGCTCGTCTGGTTGAAGGTGCGCTATTAGAAGTGCCATCAGGTCTAGTTGAGGCTGCTCAAGCGATGGGCGCAAAACCGATGCAAATCATTAAAAAGGTATTATTGCCAGAAGCATTACCCGGCATCATAAATGCCGTCACTATCACGCTAGTAACCTTAGTGGGTTACTCGGCAATGGCTGGTACCGTTGGTGGTGGTGGTCTTGGTGATGTAGGTATTCGTTATGGCTATCAACGTTTTGATGCGACGGTAATGATGATCACCATTGTTATCTTAGTTATCTTGGTACAAATGATTCAATCACTGGGCGATCATCTTGTTAAGCGTGTTGATCATCGTTAAATTTTTATTCTTAACTATTAACTCTAAAAAGTAAGTTACATTCAAAGGAAAATATATGAATTTTAATATCAAAAAAGTATTAGCCGTTTTAGGTTTTGCATCAATCTTTGCATTAGCAGGTTGTGGAGAAAAAGAAGTCGTCGCAGTTGATAATGATAAAATTACTATCGGTGTTATTGCTGGTGCAGAAGCACAGGTAGCCGAGGTTGCCGCTAAAGTAGCTAAAGAAAAGTTTGGTCTAGAAGTTAAGTTAGTCACTTTCTCTGACTACATTACGCCAAATGCAGCACTAGAAGAAGGTTCAATTGATGTGAATGCATTCCAACACAAGCCTTACTTGGATCAACAAATCACTGACCGTGGTTACAAGTTTGCTGTTGCAGGAAATACATTAGTTTATCCAATCGCTGGTTACTCAAACAAAATCAAATCATTAGACGAATTAAAAGATGGTGACCAAATTGCAGTGCCAAGTGATCCAACTAACCTAGGTCGCTCTTTAATCTTATTAGAGAAGCAAGGTTTGTTAACACTTAAAGAAGGTGTTGGCCTGAAAGCAACAGTATTGGATATTGTTAGTAGTGAAAAAAATCTACAAATAATTGAGTTAGAAGCTGCGCAATTACCACGCTCATTGGATGATGTTAGCCTTGCTATCATCAACACAACTTACGCTAGCTCGATCGACCTTTCTCCTGAGCATGATGGTCTTTTTGTTGAAGATAAAGACTCTCCATACGTAAACTTGATTGTTGCACGTGCTGATAATGTTCAATCAGAGAATGTACAAAATTTTGTTAAAGCATATCAAACAGATGTTGTATTTGATGCGGCAACTGAAATCTTTAAAGGTGGCGCTGTTAAAGGTTGGTAATCACTTTTTATAGCCTATTCGTAAATTGATTAAAAAGGTATTAAGCCCAGCTTAATACCTTTTTTTATATCCGCTATTCACATTTTTCCTATATCCTGCTTGTATCTTCTCCATTTAAAATAAAAACCGAAAGTGTGAATATAGGATACATTTAAGTATTATATTTGATTACTTTTGTTGATCTTGAATTCAAGTAATAAGAACAAAACTCAATTGATTAAATTCGTTTTAGCACATTTAATATATGCTGTTCGATATGTCATACGAAGAAAGACCGAAGGAATTAATAAGATGAAAAAAAGCGTTGTGTTTCTCTGCTTTATCGCCGCTTCAGCAGTTTCATTCACGGTGCAGGCTGACTGGAAAGAATCTGTCGCCAATGGCTGGGACTCTGTGAAAAATACTAGTACAACGCTTTATGCAGATGTAATGGGAGGTGATGATGACAATAATGGTAGCAATAATGGTAACAATGACTTATTGAGTCTTCCTGCCGCTAAGCAAAAAGCCATCACATCATGGGATAAAGTTGAAGATAGGTTTGTTGATATTATTGAAGTTAAAGAAGAGAAGTCTTCGGCGCCGGAAAGTGCTTTCTTTAAAAAGAACAAAGCAGCTTATCAAGAAGATATTGATCAGTTATTACATGATGTTTATGGCATATTAAATGACGATATAGTGTTGGATGCGAATAACAATATTGCTGATATTGATGCCTCTATTTTAGCGCTTCAAGAAAAAGCTTCTGAGCAAAAATCAAAAGCTATTATCTTAATTGGAACAGAGAAAAAAGACGCATTACAAAAACAGCAACAATATGAAGATGAGATACAAGAGTACCAACAAAATAGAGAGAAAATGATTGAAACGGTACAATCTCGTCTTGAAAAATTTGGGACTGAGCTTTCATTGCAGCAGGTTGAGGCACTATTAGTACGTGTCAATGCAGATGATATTTTAGCAATGACCACCATTTTCCCTGTAGTGGCTGAAATGGCGAGCTCTTTTGCTAAGATAACTGCAAACTCAGGTGAAGATCTGAATCATGCTAAAAAATATTACAGCATGTATGTGGTGTTATTAGAGTTACAACTTTATATTCAGGAACGTTATATTGCCGATTTAAAATACAAGTATATTCCACGTATCGATGAGCTACAAAACAAGCAAAATAGCCTGATAAAAACCACTAAAAAACAGCTAAATAATGCCTCTTCAACGCACAAGAAAATGTATGCTTTAAATTTAAAAAGCCAGAATACAACGTTACAGGCAATCAAATTATATAAGCGCAGTATGCAAGGTGATGTCAATAATATGTCTCGAGCACATAGCTTGTTGATGGAGGATTATACGCTAGCGGTTAATACTTTAAATACTGTCACTATGTCATCTCAAGTTAGCAATTTCATTAACGACAGCAGTCAGTTATTCGATAAAATAATGGCGATGCAAGCACCTGAGTTAGTGCCATTTAATAATATTCAAATGCAAAAAGAGTTTTCTGCTTTAACAGATAAAATTAAATAACCGTAATGGTGTTGAGTCGTTGGTTTTTATTTCCTATTAGGAGGCTTTATGAAAGTTAGATTAATGGAAAAAACAGATTTAGAAAATGCCGCTGAGATCCATAGATTAACCTTTGTAAGGCAACAAAATTCATTGCAATGGATACAGTGTAATTTCAATGCGTTTCCTCGACTCTTAAATTTTGTGGCAGAAAAAGAGGGTAAAATCCTCGGGTATATTATTTGGATTCAAAAAAGTGGTTTTCGCCCGCAAGCCGTTATTGAACTTGAGCAATTAGCTGTTTCACCTAACTTTCAAAATCAAGGGGTTGGTCGTCAATTAATTACTGAGTCACTTGCTTTAGTAAATAACCATCTTTCATTAAATGGCTCAACCTTAAAGCATATTTTAGTGACAACGCGTGCCGATAATTTTGCACAGCAGCTGTATAAAAGTATCTTAGGAGCAGAAATTGAAACTACGATTACAAACTTATATTCCGATGATGAAGTATTAATGATTGCTAGAAACGTGAATACCAAGAAGTAGTGCATTATTATTTAATCGCTATCAAATTTCAGATTTGATAGCGACACGGTAGGCATCAACATCAACTTTGATCAAGTTGACTCGTTGGTGCATGCATTTGATACATTCTCAATAACAGGTGTCATTGATTTACAAGGCCCACACCATGGAACACTAAAAACAGCAATGAATACTCATGTTCTGATAATCGCTGCTCAAGATCATCGCTAGCTGTTAGTTATTTCATGGTTAATCTTCATGGTTAAAGTCTCGCTTAAGATGTTAGTAATTGCTCTTATTATGCGAATCTAGGAGAGAATATTATTCGTTTATTTTTTCTATTTGCTCTTCTGTTAAGCCTTTAATACCAGTCCAATTCACTTGAGCTGTTTCAAGGAATCCTGGTACATCTTTTAACCATTGTTTTTGAACGTCTTTGTTAAGGTTTAAATATAATTTATCGCCTTTGATATGCCATGCCGTTGGGTCAGTATCAAACTTCTGATTCATGGCAACACCCATCGCACAAAAGCCACCATATTGTGGAGCATACTTAGCAGGTGTGGCTTTAAATAGGTCTCGATTATCGGCACTTGAGAAATGATAGATAGCGCCATTGTAAGCCGCTGTATATTTATCTGAGCCTTTAGTGGGAGAGCCATCAGTAAAGTACGAGACAGTGTCATACCCCTTTATAGCAAGGTCATTATTGTTTGCATTCACTTCAATGTTTGCTGCAAAACTTAGGCTGCTTACTAATAACGCAGAGCTTACTAGTGTTGATTTGATTAGTGATGAAAGTGTCATTTTATTTCTCCATTTTATAATAACAAGCTGGTGTTAAGTCAGGATTCAATCTGGCTTGGCAAATAATATAAGGCTTTTAATCTAATCAAAGGGATGACATAGTCCATGTTTTGCCCCCAATCGTCCAAAATGGTCGCGGAGAGAATCAACATGGATCAGCTTTCAATCATATTGAAACGATTTTCGATGAATACAGAAGTCTTTTTTACTGGAAATTTGTGTGGTATTAGTCATTTCGATAAACAATTAAATCAAGGCCATTTACATCTTCTACAATCCGGGGAGTTAACCCTTATTGATGAACAAGGAAAGTCACTGCGCTTTAATAAGCCAACTGTGCTCTTTATTCCTTCTCCGCATACTCATCGCATAGTTGGTGATCCCGATAACCCTCCAAAATTGGTGTGTGCCAATGTTATTTATAATGAAGCAACATCTAATCCGATAGCCGAAGCCTTGCCTACATTGCTGCATTTTAATCTCGATGACTGCCCAAAAATAAAACAGACTTCATTAGGGTTATTTGAAGAGGCGTTTGAAAACAGATGTGGGCGATTACCGATGATCAATGCCCTGACAGATATTTTTATTATCTATATTCTTAGGCATGTATTGAGCAATAATATAATGGATCATGGCTTGTTAGCTGGATTGTCTCATCCACACTTATCTAAAGTGATCCTCGCAATTCAAGAAGCGCCAGAACGACAATGGGGGTTAGATGAGATGGCGGAAATGGCATTAATGTCCCGCTCTAAGTTTTCTGAGTTATTTAAACGTATTGTTGGCCAGAGTCCTGGAGACTATGTAATTGATTGGCGAATTATTGTTGCTAAAACATTATTAAAGCAAAATAAGTCTGTTGCCTTAGTCGCTAATGCGGTGGGTTATGAGGATGGTTCTGCACTTGCACGTGTGTTTAGGAAAAAGCAGGGGATGTCTCCCAAACAATGGCTTGAGCAAAGGAAATGATTGTTAGGATGAAAAGTAGAGTTGTGGAAACTAAATAGAGTGTGAAAAATAGTGGAGTGTAGGAAATAGTAGAATGTAAAAAAAATAGAGTAACCTCAGGCTACTCTATTTTTTAATAACAATTACTTAATAAAAACTACTTAAATAACAGTTGCTTAATAGCAATCGTTTTATAGAAACGACGTTATAAAAGCTATTTTAGTAAATTAGGCTTTACGACGACGCGCAGCAACTAAGCTAAGTAAGCCTAAACCCAATAATGCCATTGCACCTGGAGCTGGAACTGAAGCAATTTTTGCTACTTCAGTTGCTTGTGTGCCACTTCTTAACACACCGTAAGTGAGTAGAGTCGCTGCACCATAGTTTTCCCAGAACAACAAATCAAAGGATACTAAACCAGTATCTGCGAAACTAATCAATCCACTGTCTCTTTTACCTGTATTTGCATTGTAGCTATAGACTGCATTACCCGCTAGACTAACTGTCATGCCATCATCGTGGAAAAACTGCAGCGCAGAATATAAAGAAGTATCAAGAAAACCTGTTGCTGTTAATACAAAAGTTTCGTTATGACCATTATCAAATCCAGGTGCGCCATGTGCTGCAGCATCGCTGTAAAAAATATTCTCACTTTCAAATGAATAAGTTGGAGCGGTTGAGCTATTAATAACTGTTTCAGATTGTGCAATATTATTTAAACTCGAATTTGTCTCATAGATGTTAATAAGGGCTGCATTTGCGTTTAAAGCCATTAGTGAAGCAACGGCTGCTATGATGATTTTTTTCATGATACTGATTCCTTTCATTGTTAGGTTACTTTTATAATACTCATTAGTGATTAATCAATATTGAGTATATTTTATATTATTAAGCAGTAATCATGCCAATATAAAAATGTTTTTTAATTCAGTCTCTTACTGATTTTCTGTATGTTCTATATTTTAATGTGTAAATTTTTTCGTCACACATGTTTGTTTTTATACCGTGGCCTCTGTTTCATTTATCACGGATATTTCCGATGATAAGAAATTTTACGATACAAAGGTGTTGATCAAAAAACACAGGTGAAGTGTCTGGTGATGCCAACACTCGTATTATTAAGCATAAAACATAGGCTTTATATTGACTGTTTGACCTGTATCAAGTTATTGTTCGCGCTCCTCTGGATATAGTCTTAAAAACTATGCATTTATGTTTTATACCGCGTAGATGTTTGGGAACTTGGTTAAATGCCAAGGCTGCCCCCGCAACGGTAGAGCAATGTTAATTTATTGTTGCTGAGCCCGGATACCAAACCTTTGGATGCTACTTGTTGTTGAAGCAAGTACCGTGGTGTTGCGGAGGGCTTCACCGGCTGGTTTGTTTTTGTTAAGAAGATAGCTGAGGTTATTTGTTCTTATTAAAGGTGTGCCATCTCCTCCACAACTTCGCCTGTTCATTAATCAGACGGAGATTTTTCTGTGTTAACTCTTAAAAAACTAAAACAATTTTCTAGCCCATTCTTAATTGCCTTAAGCTGTATGACTTCATTGTCAGCCAATGCGCACTTCCAAATGCTTTATACGCCTGAGTTGTTACATGCAAAAGGTGGCGAAGTTAGCTTTAAAATGCCCTTCACTCATCCCGCTGCAAGTGGTCACGTTATGGCGGTCGACAAACCTGAAGCATTTTATATGATTAAAAAAGGTAAAAAAACTGACCTGATCGATACGGTAAAGGATATTGAATGGCAGAGCGCGGTTGATAAAGGTCATGCTTATCAAGCCGACGTTAAGTTACGTGGTTTAGGTGATTATGTTTTTATTGCACAACCATCGCCGTATTTTGAAGCGGAAGAAGATACTTATATCCAGCAGATCACTAAAACTATTGTTAATGTGGGTAACCTACCAACCGATTGGAATAAAGATTTGGGACTAACCGCTGAGATTGTACCGCTGACAAAACCCTATGCGATTTATGAAGGTGGTATTTTTAGTGCCGTTGTAAAGTCTAAAGGACAACCAGTACCATTTGCGGCTGTGGAAGTTGAATTTATTAATTATGTGCCGAATATGCAAAATAATCACTTTGCAAAAGAGCCTATCATGACTCCCCCTTCAGATATTTTTGTAACACAAACTATCTATGCTGATGCCAATGGAACTTTCCACTTTTCATTATTAAAAGCAGGGCAGTGGGGATTTGCCGCATTAGGCATAGGAGAAGATAAAATGTATAAAGGCAAAACTCTTTCTCAAGATGCAGTTATATGGGCACAGGCGACTAAGCTTCCTTAGTTCAAGCATTACCGTTACCCTTTCTTGATATTTGAATATTCAAATAGTTTAAGCTTGGAGCGGGTAGCGGTTATTTAAAACGGATAAATTATGCATATTGTCGATGGTGCTCTTTCAGTACCGGTATTAGTAAGTGGTGCAGTGTTAGCGGTTGTAGGTGTTTTTATTGGCCTTAAAAAAATGGACTATGACCATTTACCATTGGTAGGTGTATTGGCTTCTGTATTTTTTATTGCTTCTTATATTCATCTACCCCTCGGCTTTTCTAGTGTGCATTTAATTATGAATGGTTTGTTGGGTATTATTCTCGGTTGGGTTGCCTTCCCTGCATTATTGGTAGCCTTGTTATTACAGGTTATTTTCTTTGGCTTTGGTGGTTTATTGGTATTAGGTGTTAATACCGTCAATATTGCTTTACCTGCGGTAATTATTTATTACCTTTGTTATAAAGGCATACGTCATGAAAGTGCTAAAGTCGCGGCTATTTGGGGCGCGATTGGCGGGGCAGGGGCGATTATTATTACCTCGGTGATGGTTGCTTTCTCTTTAGCATTATCGGGGGAATCATTTGTATTAGCGGCAAAAGCGGTATTACCCGCACATATTCCTATTATGATAGTGGAGGGATTTGTTTCCTATGCCGCGGTATATTTAATTCACACGGTAAAACCAGAGTTTATTACTAAGGAAAAAAGTTAATGAAAGCCCTTTATTCATTATTTATTTTGGTGTGCTTTTTATTGTCCTTTACAAGCCCAGCTTTAGCGCACAATGTAGTCGGTGGGGTTTACGTTAATGGCTTTGATATTGAAGGTGAAGCTGGATTTTCAAATGGTGCCATGGCAAATGCTGGCACAGTAGTTAAAGTCTCTGATGTTTCCGGTATACCATTGGGTGAAGTAGTCACCGATGATCAAGGCTATTTTGTATTTACGGCTAAAAAACGTATTACCCATGTCTTTGAGATTAATATGGGCGCAGGGCATACTTTGAAAATGCAATTACCCGCAGAAGAGTTACCTGATAGTTTAGATTCATCAACCACGTTAAGTGCTAATTCTGTGTCATCTGCGAATCAGACAACTAAAAAAGTGGATCCGCAAATTGTCACTAACAATCAAATAACCGCATTGATGTTAGAGAAAGCGATTGCCAAACAGATAAAACCGCTGCGTAAAGAGATACAAGCTTTAAAAGAAAAATCAGGTATTCGCGATATTATTGGTGGAATTGGTTATATCTTTGGTTTGCTCGGGGTAGTCGCTCTTTTACGTGAACGTAGATTAAAGGCTAAAAAATAATGTCACAGGGGCTAGAGCATAGTTTGACGTCATGGTCAGGACAAGCACTAAAACATCAAGCATCCTGGATCGATGCTATTGACGCCAGAGTGCGTGTGGTTTGCTCTGGGTTATTTGCGCTAGTTGTGGTGCTTAGTAGTCAATTTGCTCCTACGTTGTTAGGGTTAATCGCTGCATTTGTATTAGTAAAATCAAGCAAACTTAATATAAAGCGCACATTAAGACGTGTGATTGCGATGGATTTATTTATGCTTACACTGATCTGTATTTTGCCTTTTACCACGCCTGGTGATGTGATGTTTAGCGTATTTGGTTTAGCTGCTAGTTGGCAAGGTTTATCGCATGCGTTATTAATCACTATTAAAGCGAATGCGGTGTTATTGGTTTTGTTCTCGTTAGTCGCGACCATGAGCGCTTCAACATTAGGGCATGCCTTAGCCCACTTGAAAGTACCTGATAAATTAGTTCATCTTATGTTATTTATGGTGCGTTATTTAGATGTGATCAGCCAAGAATACAAAAAAATGCGCCGTGCAATGCAAGCACGTGCTTTTGTATTGCGTACCAATCGACATACTTGGAAAAGTATTGGTTATCTATTTGGCATGTTACTGATCCGTTCTGTGGAGCGTGCCGAACGTATATCCGATGCAATGAAGTGCCGCGGATTTTGCGGTCGTTATTACCTTAACGATGATATGAAAATGGGCCGTATAGATATTATTTTTGGCGTGTGTGTTATGTGTTTCTTAATACTGTTAATAGGGCTCAATATTGATGACTTATTCAAATAATCCACTGATTAAAATAGAAAATCTCAGTTATGCTTACCCAAGACGTGGGGCGGTATTAAAAAGTATTAACTTTACCTTACACAGTAATGAACGTGTTGTAATCAATGGTGATAACGGCGCCGGAAAAACTACATTATTACATTTAATCGTCGGTCTAAAAAAAGCCAAACAAGGTGACATTATTGGTTTTGGTGAACCTTGTAAAACAGAAAAGCAGTTCAATCAACTACGCGCTAGAGCAGGCTTACTCTTTCAAGACCCCGATGATCAATTGTTCTGTCCAACGGTATTGGAAGATGTCATGTTTGGGCCTCTGAATTTAGGTTTTACTAAGCAACAAGCGATCGATAAATCATTACAGACGTTGAAAAAGTTAGGTATGCAAGGTTTTGAATCTCGTATTACTCATCAACTTTCTGGAGGCGAGAAGCGAATGATCACCTTAGCCAGCGTATTGGTGATGGAGCCGCAGGTGTTGATTTTAGATGAGCCAACTAATGCTTTAGATGAAAAAGCAAAAATGCGTCTTTTAAATGTGTTGCAAGGGTTACCACAAGCGATGATTATTATTTCCCATGATAGAGCCTTTTCAGATCAATTAGCGACCAGACAATTACATTTACAAGATGGATTGTTAACCGAACCATCAAAATCAACGGTCGCTGTGGCTTAGTGCATAGGAGATAGAAGAAAATGAACAGCCACACACATAATTATATTGAGCAATCACAACAAGCTATATTTCCTTTTAGTGCGGTGCAGGGGCAGCCCTTGTTTAAACTGGCGTTATTATTAGCCACGGTTAACCCATTGATTGGTGGTGTGTTAATTTCAGGCCCGCGTGGTTGTGCAAAATCAACGCTAGCTCGTGCCGTGTCAGACCTATTGCCGGTTAAAGATGGACAGACTCCAGAATTTGTCACCTTACCCTTAGGGGCGAGTGAAGAGATGTTGATAGGTACATTGGACTTGGACCATGTACTAAAAGACAAACAAGTTAAATTCTCACCTGGTTTATTAAAAAAAGCACATAACGGCATATTGTATGTGGATGAAGTTAATTTATTGCCGGATCATTTAGTAGATCAATTATTAGATGTTGCTAGTAGCGGCGTTAATGTTGTCGAGCGTGATGGTATTAGTCACCGCCATGATGCGCGTTTTACTTTAATTGGCACCATGAACCCAGATGAGGGGGAATTACGCCCACAATTAAAAGATCGTTTTGGTTTGATGGTTGAATTAGATAACGCCTATAGTATTAATGAGCGTGTTAATATCGTTAAAACACGACAACGCTTTGAGCTTGATAAAATTGCTTTCTGTGACGATTACCAAACTGAGCAGATTTTTTTACAACAACAAATAAGCGATGCGCAGAAATTACTATCCAGTGTGCAATGTAGCGATGATTGTTTAATCGAGATAGCTACGCGTTGCCAACAGGCTAATGTTGATGGTTTACGTGCGGATATCATGATGCATCATGCGAGCTTAACCCATGCTGCATGGTGTGGCCGAAAAGCGGTTAGTTTTGATGATATCGCACAGGTTGCGCCCCTTGTTTTATCACATCGTATGCAACATGGTGGCTCACCTCCGCCGTCATCTTCATCTTCAGGAATGCCAGAAAACCCACCAACATCGGATAATAAAAAAACATCTGCGAGCGATAATAGTGGTGGTTTTTCGCGCCCTCAAGCTCCACAGCAAAAAAATGAGCAAGATGCACTAAATTCTGATTCGAGCAATCATCCTGACCCTGCTAATGGTTCTAATAATGAGGGTGGCAGTCAAGGTAATTCTGGAGAATGGGGGGCAATGCCCGCTCAATCGGGAGAAGCTCAAAAAACGAATACTATAGCTCATATCGCATTACCAAAATTAGAAAAAAGTACCTTACAAGCACCGTTTAAACCCAGTTTGTTAACTGAGCAATATAGTAAAAACAAACAGGGAAATACTACAAAAGGTGAGAAAAAATCTCCCATAAATAGCCATAAACCCGATTGGTTTAAAACCTTAGCAAATAGTTTAGGGCAATGGCCACCAGCGCAATTTTCCTTTAAAAAAGTAGCCACTGGCGAACAAAACTTACATTTGATTCTATTGGATACTTCAGCATCAACGTTAAGTGAGAGCTTATCGTCGATCGCGAAATCGGTGGTGATGAATATTACTGATAATGCTTATCTACAGCGTGATAAAATTAGCTTGTTAGGATTTGGTAATAACCAAGTTGAAACGATCATTAAAGCAGGACGAGCACCTAAACAGGTCACTCGCTTATTAGACGATATCACTGCACTAGGTGGGACGCCTTTGCGACTAATTCTAGAAAAAGCATCACACAGCATTAAACAACTGACGCAACAATATCCAGGATTATCGCTTTTTTGTTACTTGATCACCGATGGTCGAAGTCGTGTGGATATCGATGATTTAAAACTAAATGTTCCCACTTTATTAATTGATATTGAAAAAGCGCAGATCAAGCGTGGCCGTGGCAAAATATTAGCACAGCAGCTTAATGCACAATATTTTGCAGTGACAGCCTAAAACAGGAAGAGACAAAGTTGATGATAAAAAAAGCAAGTTGTCCGGCGCTATTTTTAGCCGCACCAGCATCAGGCCAAGGCAAAACCACCATCACTTCAGCGATGGCACGTTATTTTACAGAGCAAGGCAAAAAGGTGCGGGTATTCAAAACTGGACCTGATTACCTGGACCCGCAAATTTTAGCGCAAGCTTCACATGCACATGTTGAACAGTTAGACATGTGGATGGCAGGTGAACACTATTGTCAGCAAAAACTCTTTGAAGCAGCCTCCGAAGCGGATCTTATTTTAGTTGAAGGTGCCATGGGCCTGTTTGACGGCGAACCATCAAGCGCAGATTTAGCGGCGCGTTTTAATATACCGGTCGCTATTGTGATGGATGTAAAAGGCATGGCACAAACGGCGGCAGCGGTAGCAATCGGCTTAGCCAACTTTCGCGATGATTATACTTGCCATGGTTTGATTGCAAACAACTGCAGCAGTGAGCGCCATGCGCAATTAATAAGGGACGCATTAGGAGAACAATTACCTCTGTTAGCTTGTCTTAAAAAAGATCCTGAAGTGGCATTACCTGAACGTCATTTAGGTCTAGTGCAAGCAAGCGAAGTATTTGATGAGTTAGAAACTAAGTTTACCTTAGGATGCGAATGGTTAGTGGACGGAGTAAAACGTGCAGATGCCAATAGCCCATTATTAGCATTGCCAAAAAGTGTCGATTTTTATTCAGCTGCACAACCAAAAGTTGAGCCATTATTAGCAGGTAAAAGGATTGCTATTGCACAGGATCTTGCATTCAGTTTTATCTATCAAGCTAATACGCGTTTGTTGCAAGAGATGGGCGCGACATTACATTACTTCTCTCCGTTAAAAGGGGATAATTTACCTGAGGCGGATGCGTTATGGTTGCCCGGTGGTTATCCTGAATTGTATGCTGCGCAGTTAGCTGAAAACACCGTATTACAGACTCAAATTGCTGAATTTAATCAAGTAGGGAAACCTATCTTAGCGGAATGTGGCGGTTTCTTATATTGCCTAAATGAGCTGGTGGATTTGGATCAAAAACATCATAAAATGCTAGGTTTATTAGATGGCTTCGGCAGTATGTCTGGAAAGCGAGGCTGTCAGGGAATGCAAAAAGCAATCTTACCTGAAGGTGAAATTCATGGGCATGCTCACCATAGATCGCGTGCGATTATGCAGATGCAACCTATCGGTTATGGGCAACGTCAACGTCATCCTGCACCCGGAGAAGCGATTTATCGTAGCGAGAATTTAACCGCAAGTTATCTGCATCTATTTTTCCCCTCTAATCCTGCGCTAGTTGCGGATCTTTTTATGGGTAAATTACAAGCGGTTGACCAACAAAAGTTAGTCGCGTGGGAAAACTACCATACCCAAGCTGTAACGAGTGCGGTTAGCAAAGAGACTCAACAGCAAGCTGCAATGCAAGCACAACAATAGAGTAACCTGAATTATGTGGCCGGAATCGAGTGAAACAGAGCAACCATTACGTAATGGTTTAACCACGGGAAGTTGTGCAACAGCTTGCTGTGTGGCTGCTGTGCGCGCGTTATTAGCCCATAAGCAACCAGCGAGCGTTGAGATAACGTTGCCGCGTGGTGAAGTGGTTAATCTGGATATCATTAATTATCAAGCTATTGAGCAAGGGATACGTACCAGTACTATTAAAGATGCTGGTGATGACCCTGATGCCACACACGGTGCGACTTTATTTGTTGAACTACGTTTAGTGCCTGAGCAAGGTATTAAGTTTAAAGCCGCTGAAGGGGTCGGTACGGTTACTCGTGACGGATTAGTGCTAGCAATTGGTGAACCTGCAATCAATCCTGTGCCGCGTAAAATGATGACAAGCCATCTTGAACATTACGCGCAAGCTTATCAATATACTGAAGGCTTTGAAGTTTCAGTGGGTGTTGAAAATGGAGAGCAGATCGCAACCAATACCATGAATAGTCGCTTAGGTATTATTGGTGGTTTATCCATTTTAGGTACAACGGGCATTGTGCGTCCCTATTCTTGCGCTGCTTACATTGCTTCTATTCATCAAGGCATTGATGTCGCTCGCGCTAATCACTTCAGGCACCTTGCCGCTTCAACAGGCATTGCCAGCGAACATGCCATTAAAGAATACTATCAAATGGACGAAGTGAGCTTGATTGAGATGGGCGATTTTGTGGGTGCTATGTTGAAATATTTACGTCGTGAAAAAATCGATCCTAAATCAGGAAATCGCATTCAAAAACTCAGTATTAGTGCGGGTTTTGGTAAGTTAACTAAGCTGGCGAATGGGCATTTAGATCTTAATAGCCGCCAATCGAGTATCGATTTTGAACAGTTAGCGAATATCGCAAAAAATCTAGGCGCTAGTACTGAATTACAACAACAAATATTAATGGCTAATACGACTATTCAAGTCCTTAATATGACTAAAGAAGCTGGAATAGATATTGCCACTGTAGTCTGTGTTGACGCTTTAAAGTTTGCTAAAAGTATTGTTCACACATCTATTGAGGTAGAAGTGTGGGCTGTTAATAGAAAAGGTTTGTTTGTTGCTAATAGCCATCAAGATAAATTTGATTCAAAAGGTCAAGTGATCGCTCAAAGTAAGGTTAATTTGTGAGAATATTAGTCGTTGGTGGTACTGCTGATGGGCGTAAGTTAGCCACTGAATTACATCGATTAGGGTTTGATGTTATTTATAGTATCGCAGGTATTGTGCGCAAGGCGACTGTGCCTTGTGAGTCTATTAGTGGTGGATTCTGTCAGTTTGGCGGCCTAGCAAAATATGTAACTGAGCATGTAATTACACATGTTATCGATGCGACTCACCCCTTTGCACAAACCATGAGTAATACGATTGCTCAAGTCAGCAATGAACTGTCTATTATCTCGTTTCGTTTCCATCGTCAGCAATGGCAGAAAACTGACCAAGACAATTGGATTGAAGTTTCTGATTGGCCAACATTGATTGAGAAAGTAGCGCAACATCGTTGTTTATTTGTTACCGCGGGTCAAGTTTCACAAGCCGTGATTGATGCTTTATCAGCTCAAGCTGAGCAAGTCTTATTACGTACTGCAATGCCCGCAAAAATTATATTGCCTGTTAATGTGACTTGGTTAAAAGCAATTGGCCCATTTCATCTTGAAGACGAAATGCAATTACTACAAACCTATAATATTGATGCCGTGATCAGTAAAAACAGTGGTGGAGATGCCACTTATGCGAAAATTATAGCTGCTAGAGCAGCAAGTATTCCGGTGTATCAATTTAAGCGTCCAGATCTTCAACCCTTACAATACCAATTTGATAATGCAGCTAATTGTATCGCGTTATTAAAAGAGTCATTGCTCTCAACTGGAGCTGACAATACACACCGCAACACATTAAATAAAAAATTAAATAAAACATTCAATAACATAGCAATTGAGCCTAAAGATGAAATTTGACTATATTCACGATCCAACATTAATTGAACAAGAGAGTTTTCGCCAAATAAGAGCGTTAACGGATCTGGAACACTTATCAATGCAGGCGCAACAAGTCGTGATGCGAGTGGTGCACAGTGTCGGGATCCCCGCCGTAGCTGCACAGGTTAGATTAAGTGAACATGCCTGTGAGTCAGGTATGAAGGCATTACAAAAAGGCGCTGCAATCCTATGTGATGTGGAGATGGTAAAGCAGGGCATTACAAAACGCATGATTAAAACCGACCCATTGTGCTTTTTAAACGCAGATGGCGTGCCACAGCGGGCAAAAGAAACTGGCGAAACCAGAACCATGGCAGCATTGACTGCATGGTTACCCTATTTAGAAGGCAGTGTTGTGGTGATTGGTAATGCACCGACAGCATTGTTTCGTTTATTAGAAATGATTGACCAAGGCGCACCAAAACCCGCCTTAATTATTGGCATGCCGGTTGGATTTGTTGGTGCCGCTGAGTCAAAACAAGCATTATGGGATGTTCACCAAGAGTTAGGCATAGAATGTATTACTTTATTAGGACGCGAAGGTGGTAGTGCGGTGTCCAGTGCAAGTTGCAATGCCTTATTACGTTGTATCAAAGGAGAGTTGTATTAATGAAGTTCTTTAAAAAATTAATGAATGTGTTTTCAGTTAAGCTTGCAGACAGTGCGAAAGCATCTAACAAGCCAACGCGCGAAATAGCTGTAATTGGACTCGGTGTCACTGAAAATGCAATGCTCAGTGAACAAGCTTTATTAGCGTTACAGTCAGCCGATTTGGTCATTGGATCTGAGCGTCAATTATTGACTTTAGAAAAACAATTAGCCTTTCAGCCTAAGGTCGAGGCTCTGACTGAAGGTGAGCAACAACAGGTTGAACCAAAAGCTGAGGTGTTACCGCCACGCACTGAAATTATTCCAAAATTAAAACAGCTAAAAGCATTAATAGAAACAGAACAAAAAGTCGTAGTGTTAGGCTCGGGCGATCCACTTTATTACGGTATTGGCACTTGGATCAGCAAGAACTTTCACGATGCCGCAGTGCGCTTTTTCCCTGCAGTTTCTAGTATTACCCAAGCTTGTCATAGCCTGTCGATAGCACAGCAAGATGTTAATGTAGTGAGTTTACATGGTCGTCCTTTAGCAAAACTGAAAGTAGAATTAAAGGCACAGCAAACATTATTACTATTGACTGATAAAGACAGTATGCCACAGCACATCGCAGCTATTTGTGAACAAACAGGATTTACGCAAGCAGAGATCATAGTGTGTGAACGTTTAGGATATAGCCAACAAAAAATATCACGTTTTAGCGTCTCTGAATTATTAACCGCTGAATCTGAGGGCAATCTACAAACCTTCGATGCTTTACATGTTTCCTTTGTTATTTGTGGTGCAAATAAAGGTTATTTACCGGAATTTCCAGGCATTAAAGATACTGATTTTGAAACCGGTGAATTAGGTAGTAAAGGCATGATCAGTAAGCGTGAAGTACGTTTAGCTATATTGTCATTATTACAACCAAGTAAAAATGACATCATTTGGGATATCGGTGCAGGATGTGGTGGCGTTGCCGTTGAATTAGCCTATTGGCAACCACAGGCAAAAATATATGCCATCGAACATAATCAAGCTCGCTTTGATTGTTTATTACAAAACCAACAAAAATTTGGGGTCGTTAATAACTTATCAACACAGTTCGGGCGTGCACCTGAAGTCCTTTCAAAGCCTCCTTTTTCTGAACAGCCTGCTGCAAAAAAAATATTTATCGGTGGCAGTGATGGTGCATTACCAATGCTACTTGAAACGCTTTGGGATAAATTACCAGAAGGTGGTCAAATAGTTGTCTCGGCAGTGATGGAAAGAACTAAATCGCAGTTATTCGATTTTTATAGCATTCGCGACAAAGTTGCCGATAGTGAACTTGAGACACTACAAGTGGCCGTAAATAAAAGTAGAACCTTAGGCGGTCAACTCGCTTATAAACCTGCTTTAAGTGTTAGTTTATTTAGTTTCACTAAAAATACTCAGCAAAACCAAGAAAAGGAACAATAAAGTGGTATTAGCGTTACAAAGTGGCACTTTTATTGGCGTTGGTGTAGGCCCTGGGGACCCTGAGTTATTAACATTAAAAGCGTATCGAGCCATTCAAGCTGCCGATGTTGTGTGTTATTTAGAAAATGAGGCTGGGCAGTCGCAATCACTTGATATCGCAGTTGAAGCTCTCAAAAAACCAATTAAACAACAGCTACATTTAGGTATTCGTTTTGCAATGTCTCGTCAGCGAGTGGCGGCAAATTTAGCCTATGATAAAGCCATCACACAGATACAAGTACATCTGAAACAAGGTAAAACCGTGGTGTTTTTATGTGAAGGTGATCCTTTGTTCTTTGGATCTTTCACTTATCTATTAGAACGCTTGGAAAGTCAGTACCCGTCACAAGTCATTCCTGGGGTACCTGCCTTTGTTGCTGCGACGGCTGAATTACAAATTCCGTTAACTGTATTAAAACAATCTTTTGCGGTGATCACTGGGCGCCATAGTGATGCAAAAATTAAAGCTGCATTATTAGATCATGATGCCGTCGTTATCATGAAAGCGGGGATTGAGCGTCCACGTTTAATTGCTTTGTTGAAAGAGACTCAGCGATTTGATGATGCTAACTATTTGGAATATATCAGTCGTGACCAACAGAGAATAATTCGAGATTTAAATCAGCTAGACAATGTCGCAGGGCCTTACTTCTCTTTATTTGTGATCACCAGAGAGGAACTCACCGCGTGATTCGAATTATCTGTTTAACAGAAGTCGGGCAGCAGTTAGCAAGGCGTTTACAGTATCTTTTAAATAGCGTTTCGACACCAATAAACTGTGAAGTTAGCTTTAAACCCATGCCTTTTAAGGATGTTGTACAAGGCTACTTTACACAGGGTGAAACACTTATCTTTATTTGTGCCACTGGCATTGTGATGCGAACCCTAGCACCGGTAATAAATGATAAATATAGCGATCCAGCGGTGTTGGTCTTGGATGAACAAGGGCAGTTTGTGATCCCGTTTTTATCAGGACACGAAGGTGGTGCTAATGAGTTAGCAAGACAAGTCACTGAGTTGCTGCAAAACCAATTAGTATTAACCACCGCTAATAGCTACTTAAAACCTAAATATGTCGTTGGTATGGGGTGTGAACGCCATTGTACAGAGCAGGTTTTACTGGGTTTATTAGAGGAATGTCTAGGTAAAGCTGGGCTGACCATTGATGATATTAGTGCTATTACAAGCATTGATATTAAAAGTGATGAAGTTGGTTTAATTGCGTTAGCGAAGACCTTACAAAAACCATATTTAACCTTTGATGCTAAGACCTTAAGTTTGATGGAAGATCGTCTTTCCACTAAGTCTGATTATATTTTAAAAACCGTTGGCGTATATGGCGTGGCAGAGTCTGCTGCCTTATATCAGGCCCAACAGTTAACCAATAATGGTAGTGAATTACTACTTAACAAACATAAAAACAAACAAGCTACCTGCGCCATTGCCAGAAGTTATAGCCTGTAGATAATTAAAAACTAGGAAATAAAATGAGTTTAAAAAAACAACTTTTTGTTGTAGGTATGGGACCGGGAAATGCAGATTTAGTGGCACCAAAAGCATTAAAAGCGGTTCAGCAAAGTACTGATTTAGTCGCTTACGGACTGTATTTAGACTTGTTAGGGGCACCTTGTAATAACAAAGTACACCATGATTTACCTTTAGGGGAAGAGATTGGTCGTGCGCGCCTTGCATTAGATCTAGCGGCAAGTGGTAAAACCACCTCACTTATTTCAAGTGGTGATATCGGCATTTACGCGATGGCAACATTAGTGTTTGAATTGTTGGATAGACAACTTCAAGGCCTTGAAGATCATCCTGAATGGTTAGAGGTTGAAATTGATGTTGTACCAGGCATTTCAGCAATGCAAGCTGGCGCAAGCCGTATAGGTGCGATGTTAGGGCATGACTTTTGTACTGTCAGCTTATCGGACTTATTGACTCCGTGGGAAACCATTAATAAACGAATTCATAGCGCAGGTGAAGGGGATTTTGTTATTTCATTCTATAACCCTGTGTCGAAAAAGCGTGATTGGCAGCTTAACCATGCCCGCGACGTATTATTGAAATACCGTCCCGCATCAACACCCGTTTTACTAGGTCGTCAGTTGACTCGTGAAGATGAAACTATCCGTATTATTCGTTTAGATGAACTCGATGCTAAAGACGTTGATATGTTCACTTTGGTAAGTGTGGGTAATAGTGAGTCACGCCATATCATTAACGGCGATAAACATTGGGTATATACACCTCGCGGCTACAAGAAAAAATTATAACCATAGCGTTGAAATTCAAACAATTTCTGCGTTGGTAGTGCTCACTTGGCAAGCCAAGCTCCGCGCTTCCGCCTTGAACTAGCATGAATTACTTAGCTATGAATAATTTTAGTTATTGTGGAAAAGGAAAGTACTCACTTGGTAAACCAAGCTCCGTGCTTTCGCCTTTAACTAGCGTGAATTGCTTAGCCATAATTTATTTTGTGATAGTGAGTTAAAAAGCTAAAAGTATTAATTAAGAAGGATTCTACATGAAAGTTTATTTTATTGGCGCAGGGCCCGGTGATCCTGAATTAATGACGATTAAAGGGGCACGCTTGTTAAAACAGTGTCCAGTCGTTTTGTATGCAGGATCGTTAATTCCCCGTCAAACATTACAAGATGTTGAAGACTCAGCTGAGCTGATTGTTGATACTGCGAAGATCAACCTTGATGAGATGGAAGCGTATTTTGTTGAAGCTTCAAAAGCAGGTAAAGATGTAGCACGTTTACAATGTGGTGATCCTGCTTTATATGGCGCGATAGCTGAACAGATCCGTCGTTTAGAAAAATATGGTATTGACTATGAAGTGATTCCGGGAGTGAGTGCGACGGCTGCATCTGCTGCTTATTTAGGTAAAGAGTTAACCCTTTCTGGTGTATCACAAACCGTGATCATGACTCGTTACGAAGGTAAAACACCTTTTCCTGAGCGTGAACGTTTACCGCAGCTTGCACAAAGTGGTGCAACTTTAGCGATTCATTTAGGTATTACTAAGATCCGTAAAATCGTGGCCGAGTTAATTCCACATTATGGTGAAGATTGTCCTGTGGCTGTTTGTTATCGTAGTTCTTGGCCGGACCAAGATAAAGTCACGGGCACATTGGCGGATATTGCGGAAAAAGTAGAAGCGAAAGGCTTCAAATTAACGGCATTGATTCTGGTTGGCCATGTATTAGATACCACCAATTTTGAAGATTCATACCTGTATAAAAAAGATAAACCGAATATTTTCCGTCGTCGTAAAAATACACTTTCTATTGAAGAATTAGAGGCTAAAGATGTCAACAATAAATAACATGTCGTTAAACAAAATTCCAACTACCGTTGTAACGGGGTTTCTTGGAAGCGGTAAAACTACTTTATTAGCTAACTTGCTTAAAAAAGCCAAAGGCAAACGTATTGCCGTGATCATGAATGAGTTTGGTGAGTTAGATATCGATTCAGAACTGTTACGTACCTGTCCGCTAGAGTGTGACGATGAAGATGAAGCTGCGGTATTAGTCGGTGGAGATGACGGTATTTACGAACTCGCTAATGGTTGTATCTGTTGTACGGTAGAAGAAGAGTTCTTACCTGTGATGGAAAAACTAGTGGCTCGTCGTGATCAAATTGACCATATTCTAATTGAAACATCAGGTCTTGCATTACCAAAGCCGTTAGTGCAAGCATTCAACTGGCCGGGTATCAAAGAATATTGCACCGTAGATGCAGTTATTACATTAGTTGATGGCCCTGCGATTGCCGCTGGCCGTTTTGCCGATGATGAAGATAAAGTAAAAGAGCAACGTGCACTAGATGAAAGTTTAGATCATGACCCAAGCTTACAAGAGTTATTAGATGATCAACTTAACTCTGCTGATTTAGTGGTAGTGAGTAAAAGTGATTTATTAAACGAAGAAGAGCAAGCGCGCGTTAAGGCAGTAATAGAAAAACGCGTACCAAGTTCAGTTAAAACAGCTTATATCAACAATGGTGATGTACCACTTGAAGTATTAATTGGTATTAATGCTGGCACTGAAAAAACCATTGATAAAGTACATAACCATCACGACCATCATCATGCTCATGGTGCCCATCATGATCACGCACATGACCATTTTGATTCAATGGTGATCAGCTTGGGAACGGTTGATGCCGATAAACTGAAACTAAGTGTTGAAAAGCTATTAAACGAATTTAACTTATTCCGTATTAAAGGGTTTGCGGCAGTTGAAAACAAACCAATGCGTCAAGTATTACAGGCTGTTGGTAAACGTTTAGAAGTTCATTTTGATCGTTTGTGGGAAGCCGGTGAAAGCCAAAAAACCGAATTAGTATTAATCGGTAAAGGCTTAGATGAAGCTGCGGTTATCGCTATTTTAAAAAGCGCTGAGGTTTAATACGCAATGCATCTATTAGCGGCACAACCGGGTGGGTTTGTTGAACAAGAAGGCATTGTTGATTTAGCGCAATCGCCTGCGCCTTTGGTTGTATTTAGTGCCGCCGATAGCCAATTAACTGCGCTATCAGCGGGTTTTAAACAAGCCAATGATATGTATAGGCTTGTTGAAACTCGCTTGGTTAATTGGACTAACTTATTAAAACCTGCTGCTTTTGACCTTTATGAAGATAAAGTGCTAGAGCAAGCAGAGGTCGTGGTGGTGTCGCTATTAGGTGGCAAAGCTTATTGGCAGTATGGCGTGGAAGGATTAATTCGTTGGTCGAAAGCAAAACCCAATCGCACCCTTATTTTGGTACCCGGCGATGATAATGTTGACCCTGAGTTAATTGAGTTATCAACCGTGCCTGAGAAAACGCAATATCAAGTGTGGCGTTATTTACGCAGTGGTGGGCTTGATAATAGCGCACAACTTTTTGCTTATTTAAATCAGTTATATTTTGAGTTAAATGTTGAATGCAATGAGGCGGTATTTTTACCCGTGGCGCAGTTCTATAATCAACAACAAATTCAAGCTAACTGGCAAGCTGAACAAAAAACGGTGGCGTTAATTTTTTATCGTAGCCACTTACAATCTGCTAACTGTGAGATGTTTGACCAATTTATTGATCTGATGGTGTTAAGTGGTTTAAACCCGTTACCAATAGTGATTAGTTCGTTAAAAGATGAACAAGCCATGCGTGTCGTTAATGAATTATTAGTGGAGCACGATTGTCGTTTAATACTCAATAGTACTGGTTTTGCCGCAAATACGGTTAGTAGCCCGGGTTTAAGCTCACAGCCGAATAGCTTTAAGCGTTTATTTGCTGTTGATATCCCCATCCTACAACTAGTGCTTTCAAGCAGTACTCTACAAGATTGGACTGATTACAAACAAGGTTTACGTAGCCGTGATATTGCTATGCAGGTGGTATTACCTGAAATGGATGGCAAAGTATTAACCCGTGCTATTAGCTTTAAAACCGAAGTCTTTTTTGATCAGGCAACTCAAATTTCCTTAGTCCAATATCAATTGCATTCTGAACGTGCTCAGTTTGTCATTGAGTTAGCTAAAAAATATATTCAGCTCTCTCAAACCGATAATAAAGATAAACGCATTGCGCTGATTTTAGCTAACTATCCGACCAAAGATGGCCGTATTGGTAATGGTGTAGGATTGGACACGCCAAATTCAACAGTGAATATATTAACTACCTTAAAAGACGCGGGTTATCCCATTGAGTCAATACCTGAAAACGGCAATCAGTTAATTGAAACACTATTAGAGTCGGTTACCAACAATCCAAATACCTTACATCATTTAGCCTGTTGGCAAAGCTTGTCATTAGTTGATTATAAAAAAGCCTTTGCTTCGTTACCGCTAGTTAGCCAACAAGCGATCACAGAACGTTGGGGTAAACCTGAAGATGATATTAAATGTCGTGAAGGGCGGTTGATGATATCCGGTATCCGTTTAGGTGAAACCTTCGTCGGCATTCAGCCTGCACGTGGTTTTAATATCGATTTATTAGCAAATTATCATGATCCTGATTTAGTGCCGCCGCACAATTATTTAGCGTTCTATTTTTGGCTACGTTTAACTTACCAAGTCAATGCGATTATTCACGTCGGTAAGCACGGTAATTTAGAATGGCTACCGGGCAAAGGGCTCGCGCTGTCTAATGAATGTTGGCCAGATGCCGTATTAGGTCCTATGCCGCACTTTTATCCTTTTATTGTTAACGACCCCGGTGAAGGAGCACAGGCGAAACGACGTACCCAAGCGGTTATTATTGACCACTTAATGCCACCGATGACACGTGCAGAAACCTATGGTGAACTGGCTGAATTAGAAGGGCTGGTGGATGAGTATTATCAAGCTCAAGGTTTAGATCTGCGCCGCGAAGTCTGGTTACGCGAGCAAATTTTAGCAAAAGTACAAGAAACCAATATTTTAGATGAATTAAATGCTGCTTCTCGAGAAGATGATAACCAAGTATTAGAAGAGTTAGATACTTACCTTTGTGACATCAAAGAAGCGCAGATCCGCCATGGTTTGCATATTCTCGGGCAACTGCCTGAGCCGCATAAAGTCGCTAATACCTTAATCGCTTTATTACGTTTACCGCGTGGTGAAGGTGCGATTAATCAAGGTATTTTACATTGCTTGGTGAGCGATTTTTCATTAACGGTGAACGATCAACCTTTTGATCCTTTAGCCGCTGGGCGCGATGTCTGGTTAGGTGATAAACCCACATTATTAGAAAAAATCACTGATGCTACATGGCGAACGCATGCAGATACACGTGAACGTTTAGAGTTGTTGGCTTTGCAATGGGTTGAGCACTTTTTACTTAACGATAACGATCTTATTGAGCTTAATCATTACCCCGCAACACAAGCATTATTGGTATATGCACAATCAACAATTCAAACGGCACTAAATCAAAGTGTTGAAAATGAATTAAGTGCAATTATTGATGGTTTGAATGGGAAATTTATTGAAGCAGGGCCAAGTGGCGCACCAACCCGTGGCCGATTAGATACCTTACCAACAGGGCGTAACTTTTACTCCGTAGATAACCGTGCAATCCCTTCTAAGGCGGCTTGGGTATTGGGGCAAGAGTCGGCGCAAGCGTTAATTCATCGACATTTACAAGAACAGGGTGATTACCCTAAACAACTTGGTTTATCGGTGTGGGGAACGGCAACCATGCGTACTGGCGGTGATGATATTGCTCAAGCCTTTGCGCTGATGGGGGTAAAACCTATCTGGGCTCAAGCTAGTAACCGAGTGGTTGATTTTGAAATTATTCCATTCCAATTATTGAATCGTCCAAGAGTCGATGTGACGCTGCGTGTATCTGGCTTTTTCCGAGATGCTTTTGCTAATGTTATGGCGTTATTTGATGCCGCGGTGGTGGCAATAAGCGAACTTGAAGAGCCGGGCAATAGTAATCTCATTAAACAAAATATTAAACAGCGTGAAGCGCAGCTGATCGCTGATGGTATGACAATTAGCGAAGCTAAACGTGAAGCCAGTTATCGCGTGTTTGGATCTAAACCCGGTGCCTATGGCGCAGGGCTACAAGGGTTAATTGATGAGCGTTGCTGGGAACAAAAAAGCGACTTAGCAGAAGCCTATTTAAATTGGGGGGGGTACGCCTACGGCAATAGTGAAAAAGATGGCGTACAAGCTAAAGACGCTTTTTTACATCAACTCAGCAATATTGAAGTTGTGGTGCAAAATCAAGATAACCGAGAGCATGATTTATTAGATTCCGATGATTATTATCAGTTCCAAGGAGGCATGAGTAACGCCGCGCAGGTTTACTCTGGTAAAGCGCCGACTATTTATCACAGTGACCATAGTAATCCAAGTAAGCCGGTTATTCGTACTTTGAAGGAAGAATTAAACCGAGTTATACGTTCACGTGTTTTAAATCCTAAATGGATTGAAGGTATGCGTGAACATGGTTATAAAGGTGCCTTTGAAATGGGAGCAACTGTGGATTATCTTTTTGCATATGATGCAACGACTGACTTGATAGCGGATTATCAATATCAGCAAGTCACTGATACCTTGCTCTTTGATGACGTTAATCAGCAGTTTTTGAAAGATAATAATCCGCAAATTTTGGAAGAAATGGCTGAACGTTTAATGGAAGCGACGCAACGTGGTTTGTGGCAAGCACCCGATGCCTACCGAGAAAAACTACAAGATCTGTTATTACAGTGTGATGAAATGCAAGAGAGTAAATCATGAAGAGTCTGCATAGTTATAAAGACAGTGAAAAGCAGGCTATTTATAAAGTAATTAAAGAGCGTCGCGATATGCGTCACTTTAATAATCAACCACTTGAACAAGGTTTATTAACACGCTTGTTAACCGTCGCAAACCAAGCACCGAGCGTTGGTTTAATGCAACCTTGGCGGTTTATTCGTATTACGGATAATAAACTAAAAACATCGATAAAAACGCTAGTAGAAACAGAGCGTAATATAACCGCTGACCTATTAAATCAACGTAAAAGTGATTTTTTAAAGCTCAAAGTGGAAGGCATTTCAGAATGTGCCGAATTGATCATTGTGGCCCTGCCCGAAGGTCGAGAAAAGCATGTATTTGGTCGTCGTACCATGCCAGATATGGACTTAGCTTCTGTCTCTTGTGCTATTCAAAATATGTGGTTAGCGGCTCGTGCTGAAGGCATTGGCCTTGGTTGGGTCTCATTATTTGACCCAATTAAATTAGCTGCTTTGCTTAATATGCCGACAGATAGCCGACCGATCGCAATATTGTGTATCGGTCATGTTGAAAAATTTTATGAAAAACCTATGTTGATTGAACAAAATTGGGCTCAGGCCGCTGAAATTGAGACTTTTTTGTTTGAGAATACATGGCCTGAAAAACCTTAAATATTTTCAAAATTTAAAAGATAAACGCTTAAATGGAGTGTTTACACTCGTGTCATGCTCCGCGATCGAATGAAAAAGCATTAACACTCAATATTGTTAAGCTTAAAAAGAAAAAATAATAGTTAATTAGAATATCGAAAATAGCGTGAAAAATACTCAAATCAAAATAAGAAAGAGATTTAAATGACTAATAAAGCAGTAAAAAAAGGCATCATGGTATGTGGTCACGGTAGCCGTGATAAAGACGCCGAAATGGAATTCTCATTGGTTGCTGAAGGACTAAAAAAACGTTTTCCAGACCTACCGGTTGAATACGGTTTTTTAGAATATTCAGCACCTAATATTCATATGGGACTAAATAACCTGATCGACCAAGGTGTTGAACATATTTATGCCGTGCCAGGCATGTTATTTGCGGCTACTCATGCAAAAAATGATATTCCTTCAGTATTAACAACCTTTGAAGAAAAAAATGAAGGTTTGCAAGTTAGCTACGGTAAAGAATTAGGTTTACAAGAGCCTATGATTAATGCATTTCAAGCTCGTATTTATGAGTCATTAGGGTTAGATGCGAATAATCCACCTGCTGAATTATACGATACTATGTTAGTTGTGGTTGGGCGTGGTACATCGGACACACAAGCGAATGCTGAAGCTGCTAAATTGACACGTATTGTTAGTGAAAATATGGGCTTTGGTTGGGCAGATACTGTTTATTCTGGCGTGACTTATCCATCGGTTGGTGTTGGTCTTGAAAAGCTAGTTAAACTTGATTATAAGCGTATTGTCGTTGCGCCTTATTTCTTATTTACGGGCCGATTAATCAAACGTATTTCTGGTTATGTCGATAAAGTGGCAAAAGAAAATCCAGGGGTTGAATTCATCAATACACCTTACTTACGTGACCACGAAAAAGTGATCGATGCTTTTGAGGTGCGTGTTCGTGACATCATGGATAATACACAATCGAGTGAAGAAGATTTAATGGCTATATTTAAACGTCGTTTAGCCGCGG
The DNA here is from genome assembly GCF_011378715.1 of Psychromonas sp. SA13A. Lineage (GTDB taxonomy): Bacteria > Pseudomonadota > Gammaproteobacteria > Enterobacterales > Psychromonadaceae > Psychromonas. The sequence continues at coordinate 63,821 of NZ_WTKU01000022.1, forward strand.
GTGAAATTGATGTTCATCATCACCATGCTGAATATCAAGATCCAGAGGCGCATAGTCACGATCATAGTGACAGTAAAGAACACAGCCACGATCATGCTCACGACCATAGCCATTCACATGACGACTCTCATAAACATGATGGTCATAGTCATTCACACGATCATTCGCATAGCCACTCACACCAACATTCGCACAGCCATAGCGAGCCTGAGCCTCATAGTCATGGTGTTTACAAACATATCGCTCACCCGTTAGGGCCAAGAACAATGATTGGTGAAGGCATCTGTTGTTGTTTCATGAGCCAATTCCCTCAAGAGTTATTGGACGAAGAGATGGAACGTATTAATAATGGCGTACAAGGTGAGGCACTAGCACATAGAAAATAGTAGCTGTAAGCAGTATTTGTAAATTTTGTAGGCGCTAATGATGAGAAAGTTAGTAACATTAGCGCTTGCAGGATTTAATCTTCCTGTGAACTAAAGGTTAGCTTTTATGTCAGAAATTATCAGGCTTTAAAAGCTAAAATAATTTAAAAATGTAAGCGTTATGATTGATTAATAGTTACCTTAATTAATTGATATTCATTCAGCTAACTAATGCTAAAGTTTACAATGCCAAATATGCTAGCCCTCAAGCTATACTTATTAACTAATACAAGAGCTTATATTGAATAATAAAATTAACTTTTATCTTGCTCGTCATGGCCAAACCGAGTGGAATTTACAGCGACGTATTCAAGGGCAACTTGATAGTGGGTTAACACAAGCAGGTCAACAGCAAGCCTCACAGTTAGCAGTTAAGTGTGCTGATTTGAACCTTACGCAAATACTCACATCACCACTTGGTCGTGCCGTTGATACCGCTAATATTTGTGCTCAATATTTACAGTTGCCCGTTAAGCAAGTAGCAGGCTTTGAAGAACGTCATTTTGGTGATTGGCAGGGGAAGTTAGTTAGTGAAATGAAAAGTAATCCTAATTATGTAGAAATAACCTCACAAATAACCGATTGCCAACCAAATCAGGGTGAAAGTGCAAAACAGTTATTAACCCGCTTTCAAAATACATTAATTAAACAGCTTGAAGCATCTAATGATGAGTTAAATCTAATTATTAGCCATGGTGATATCTTACGTTGCTTTATGGCAAAGTGGTTCGCTCCTGATCTGCAATCGCAAGTTCATGTGGCATCAACAACCGCATCCCCAGTTATCCCGGCAACCAGCACAGGTTATGACTATAAGAATGCACAGTTAATCGCATTAAGTTACGATATTAAGACGGGTACTTTCTCAGCGCTATGATGTTATTTATTACTTTGATCATGGCATTGACCATTGATCATTATATTGGCGAGCCTAATCGTTTTCATCCTCTGGTTATATTCGGAAATTTAGCTCAAAAATTAGAAAAAAGATTAAATAAAGGCAGTGACAAGCAACGCTTTTGGTCAGGGATATTAGCTTGGTTAGTGCTGGTTTTACCGGTGCCATTAACATATTGTCTTTTAATGTTATTTTTGCCGACTTACCTGATGGTGCTGATTAACATTTATATTGTGTATTGGGCCGTTGCATTAAATAGTTTGAATCTACACGGTATGCAAATTTATACACCGTTAATGAATGGTGACTTAACCACAGCACAACACTTCTGCTCCTATATTGTAAGCCGAGATACCAGCCAGTTAGATCAGCAAGACATTAGTCGCGCAACCACGGAATCAATGTTAGAGAATGGTCATGATGGTGTCACTGCAACGCTTATCTATTTTGTGTTGGGCGGAGCGCCTTTGGTCATTGTGCATCGCCTAAGTAATACATTAGATGCAATGTGGGGTTATCGTACGCAGCAATTTAATTATTTTGGTAAGTTCAGTGCGCGTATGGATGATATTTTAGGATTTGTGAGCGCTAAAATAACTACGTTATTATTTGCTGTCATTGCTTTAATGAAAACTAGCAATATCATTAAAAACATTAGTCTAAGTAAGCAAGTGATGGTCAATGCCTATTGCCAAAGTTTATCCTACAAAAGCCATAACGGTGGTTGGGTAATGGCATCAGGTGCAACGCTACTTAATGTATGTTTGGGCGGTTCTGCGGTTTATTTTGGAAAAATAGTACATTCTCCGCTGTTAGGGCAAGGTGAAACTGTAAATAGTAAACATATTAAAGCTAGCTTAAGTCTGGTCAAACAGGCGGTTTTGGCTTGGTTAGTTATTGTTTTTATTTATGAATATTGTCTCTAAATTCAACCTTAGGATAGAGTCATAAGTGCAATCAATAAAAATACTCGTTAGTGAAAGTACAGTTTTGAAGCATAGCGTTCCTAAAAAATAGCATTACAGAAATCCAACAAGGTGCAATCGAATAATGGCAATATTACATGGCGGACAGCTTAGTCGCGTCGCAAAGCAGTATCAAATCCCAGAGAAAGAGTGGGTAGATCTGTCTACGGGCATTGCACCATTTAGTTACCCGATCCCCAATATTCCAGCTCATATATGGCAAGATCTTCCTACTATTTCGCAAGGTTTAGTCAATGCAGCTAAAGCCTATTATCAAGCACAGTATTGTTGGCCGTTAGCTGGCAGTCAACAATTGATTGAAAAGTTACCTGAACTGTGGAATTACAAAGTGGCTGAACTCAATAAAACTCCACTCAAAGATATGCATGCCTATTTACCTAAAGTAGGTTATAAAGAACACCAACAAGCTTGGTCTAAAGCTGGTTATCAATTACATTTTTATCAACAGTCATTACCCAGTGAGATACAAAAAAATAGTGTGGTGGTGGTGATCAATCCAAATAATCCTCTAACCGATGCTTTTACTATTGATCAATTAAAAAAATGTCAGGAGCTATGTACCCAGCAACAAGCTTTATTGATCATTGATGAAGCATTTGCAGATGTTTTTGAGCCTGAATTTAGTTTTATTTCTCACCTTGCGGATTTAAATGATATAACCTATCAAGAACATCGCTTAGATCAAATTAGAGCAAATGTGATTGTATTACGCTCCGTTGGAAAATTTTTTGGGCTTGCTGGTTTACGTATTGGTTTTGTTTGTAGTAGCCAAGCGTGGTGTGAAACTATTCAAGAAAATATTGGACCTTGGTCAATCAATGGACCGGCATTATTCATTACTGAACAGGCTTTAAAAGATAAAACGTGGCAAGTAACTCAAAAAATGCGATTACAGCAACAAAGCAAAGCAATGCGAACTATACTCAAAACACATTTTGTAGGTGCACGTATTGAAGCCAATGCATTGTTTATTACTGTTTTTCTGAATCAAGCCGCAGATGTTTATCATCAGCTTTGTAAACAAGGTATTTATGTCAGATTAACCGATGAAAATGACTCATTACGTTTTGGCATTGCTAATGAAACCCAATTAAAAAAATTGAAGTTGGCATTAATAAAAGTAATGAGTTATTAGCCCAACTTTACGTTCATTGTTTAGACTATGAGTGTTGTAAGTTATTTTATTTGTTTTACCTGTAAATTTAGATCCAGTCTTAACGTTAAGGGAGGTGGAAAGTGGCGTTTTTTGAAAACTTACTCGATAGATACGAAAAAAACGGCGCAATTTTAACGTTACAATTAGACGGGACTATTCTCGAGGTTAATCAATACTACTTAAAAATGCTCAATACAACCACTGATAATACCATTGGTAAAAATATTAAAGAGTTTGATCTGCATTTAGCTGAACAGGGTATTTCAACACTGCACAATACAACCTATGGGCATTATCATTCTCGTTTACTTACTATGAATGCTAATACGACTCCCGTTGAAGTCGTATTTTTCCGCCGCCATGATCAAACCAATGTGATCACTTTATTTATTAAAAACTTATCTTACTTAGATGAAGCAAAGCATGCGTTATCTTTTTTATCGAAAATGTATCGAGAATATAAAGAAGCAGTATTGGTTACAGATGCATCGGGTTATATTTTATGTGCTAACGATAGTTTTAGTGAAATTACAGGATACTCCAGTCAAGAGGTGTTGGGTAAAACACCCGCGATATTAAAATCAGGTAAACAAGACAAGCATTTTTATCGTAAATTTTGGCAAGAGTTAGTAAATACCGGTAGTTGGCATGGTGAGATTTGGAATAAACGTAAAAATGGTGAGGTATTCCCAGAGTGGTTAAATGTCTCATGTTTAAAAGACGACAATGACATTATTACGCATTATATTTGTCAATTTAACGATATCACCACATTAAAAAAATCAATAGAAGAAAAGAAGTTTCATACTTATTATGACTCATTGACTTGTTTACCTAATCGTAGATTATTATTTGAAAAACTAGCTGAATTACAAAAATCTAATGCAGTTAAACCTGCTTATTTTGCGGTTTTGTGTTGTGATTTAGACCGTTTTAAAATGATTAACGACACATATGGTCATCATGTGGGTGACGAGCTCTTAAAGTGTATTGCTAATCGCTTTGAAAGACGATTAAGAGATAATGACATACTTGCACGAAGTGGCGATGATGAGTTTGTTGTTGTTATCGAAGGTGAAGAGTCACTTAAAAACATAGATAAAATAACGGCTAAACTATTAACTATCTTTGATCGTCCTTTTCTTACTGGGTATGGACAATTTAAAATGTCGATCAGTATTGGCATTAGTCAGTTCCCTGTAAATTCAACGGATTTACGCGAGCTTATCTCTTTTGCCGATGTAGCGATGCAAAAAGTGAAGCGGTTAGGTGGTAATCAATATGCGATTTTTGATTCATCAGAGAAGCAGTTAGTTCGACAACAACACTTGTTAGAGCAAGATATAAAAGTGGCTTTATCTAGGCAAGAGTTTGAAGTCTGGTATCAGCCTCAAATTAATTCAATTACCAACCAGGTTTATGGTGTCGAATGTTTACTAAGATGGAAACATTATGATCATGGCATTATCTCACCTAATATCTTCATTCCGATACTTGAATCTAATGGCATGATGAAAGAGGTCGGTGACTTTGTCATTGAAACGGCCTGCATGCAGGTGAAAAAATGGCAAAAAAAACAAAAGTTTAACGGTATTGTCGCGATCAATGTTTCCCTACGACAATTAGACAATGAAGGTTTTGTATCAACCATCGAGAATATACTTAATAAGTATCAGATAGAAGGTTGCTCAATAGAACTTGAAGTGACGGAATCTTTGTTCTCTGAAAATAATAAATACTTGATCCCAACACTACATAAATTAAGAGCTTTAGGTATCAAGCTATCAATAGATGATTTTGGTACTGGGTACTCTTCGCTACAGCGTTTGAAAACGTTACCCGTTGATAATGTAAAAATAGATAAGTGTTTTATCGATAACATTGTTGATTCAGAAAAGGACCTATCCATTATCAATGCATTGATCTTGTTATCAAAAACCTTCAAATTTGGATTGATCGCAGAAGGTATTGAAAGCAAGCAACAAGCGGATTGTCTGAATCGATTAGGTTGTTTCAATCATCAAGGCTTTTTGTACAGTAAACCTCTCAGAATTAACGATTTTGAAACATTACTTGATGATCATAAGGTTAATCATTTACACCTCTAAGTTCATCTGTCATCTTTAATACTTTAGTCTCTTTGCTAATTTCTTGGTAACCATCGTTTGCTAAAAATTTTATGCAGAGAGAAACCTCTAACCCTATACCTCTAACCTTATAATTGAAGAGAGATTATCATGAAAAAATTTATTACATTTGTATTGTTCTCATTTTTTGTTTCAGGCTACGCGCAAGCTTCAGAAGGTTTAATTTCAGTTGAGAGTACTCATTCAGCAAAAGAGACCGCAGATAAATTTGCATCAATCGTAGAAAAAAAAGGATTAACGCTTTTTGCTCGAATTGATCATCAAAAAAATGCTGTTGGCCTTGATTTAACAATAAGATCAACGGAAGTGATCATCTTTGGTAATCCAAAGGTTGGTACGCCAATTATGCAATGTTCACAACTAGCGGCCATTGATCTTCCTCAAAAAGTATTAATTTGGACTGATGCGGATAACAAAGTTTGGCTTACTTACAACGACCCTGAGTATATGAAGCAACGCCATGATTTGAAAGGATGTGACAAAGTATTAATGAAAGTATCCAATGTATTAAGTGGCTTAACGCAAGCGGCTGCAAAATAACTAACACGTTTAATTGTTAATTGTTAATTGTTGATTTTCAGCAAATAAAATCAATTGCTTAGCTTTATAAAGACAAAAATAGTCAAACCCTATATTGATTAAATTCGCTATAGGGTTTGACGCCTTCGCAACATAATGGCTTATTAAACTAACACCTCAAAAAACACTCAAAATTTAAGGGAATTTATGAAACTATCTTCTATTGCTTTACTTTCAATCGCTGCTATTAGCTTTAATACTCAAGCTGACTTATTGGGTGATATTCAAGAAAAAGGAGTACTAACTATTGGTACAACGGGCGACTACAAACCTTTTAGTTATTACGATGATACACAGTATTCTGGTTACGATATTGATGTTGCAAAACATTTTGCAGAGCAGTTAGGCGTTGAAGTACGTTTTGTGCAAACGACTTGGAAAAATCTAGTCGGAGATCTTAAACAAGGAAAATATGATATCGCAATGGGTGGGATCACTCGTCGAATGTCACGTCAATTAGCAGCTGAACAATCTCAGGGCTATATGACCTTCGGTAAAGTGTTTTTGGTTGCCAATGGCAAGCAAGACCAATACGACACATTAAAAGAAGTGAATGTACCGAGTGTTAAAGTAGGTGTGAATATTGGTGGAACTAATGAAAAATTCGCAGAACAATTTCTGACTAAAGCCACCATTGTAAAATATGAAAATAACCTTGATGTCCCCAAAGCAGTATCCGCCGGTACGGTCGATGTGATGGTAACTGAAACTCCTGAAGCTTTATTTTACCAAGCAACGGATAAAACCCTACAAGCAGTAAGAGAAGAAAACCCATTTACCAAAAGCCAGTTTGGTTACCTCATGCCAGTAGGAGAAGAACGCCTATTAAACACAGTTAACTTCATCATGGATGAAATGAAATTAAAAGGCGTTGATAAAGAACTAATGAAGAAAAACTCATTATTATAATTAAAGCTAAATAACAGTTTGGGTTAGATCTAAAATGATCTTCTGTTAACACCTTTCTTTTCTGGTAAGAGAAAGGTGTGTCGCCGATAGAATGAAATCAATGCTAATAATGATCAAACATTCACGTCGAGCTCAGACGAGCTTAAACCACTAACAATTACTATGAATGATAATCAAGCTGCCACAACGAGCGCAGTCGAGTCAAAACCGAAAGAAAGCTCATCAATGTTGAATCCGCCAAATTTTAAAAAATTAGACTCGTCAGCACTTACCGGTCATTAACATTTATATTGATTGCTTTGGTGCTGTTTGCTTCTGAATCATGGTACTAGCTGCAATAAGCGTCGCTGCACCAATCAATTGCACCTGTGTCATCGCGACACTTAAAAATAACCAGTTGATAAATATAGCTGCTACAGGAAAAAACATTTCAGCAAGTGTCGCCCAATGAGCAGGGATCCGCTTTAAGCCTTGGTAATAAAAATACATACCAAAAACACCGGAAAGTAGCGCCAAAATCGCAATTTTTTGAAAAATACTTATTTCAATAGTCGTGACTAAAGTTGGGGTGATAAACGCAAAAGGCAACATCCCTAAAAGTCCAAAACTAAAACGTCCAGCCATTAGATCGATGCTGTTTAGACCTTTTGAACTTAACTTTTTACCAAATACCGTTGCACTTCCCCAACTGATCACTGCAAATAAAGCCAGCCCGTAACCTAGTAGCGCCTTATTATTATGCTCCAAATCTCCTTCTCTAAAACTAGAGAGTAAAGCTTGTAGATCTGGCCAAATAAGCAACAAACTACCTAAAAGTGCTAAACCTAGCCAGATAAAAAATCGCGAGTTAATTTGTTCTTTTAATAATACGCAAGCTAAAGTTACCGCCACTAAAGGCTGTAGCTTTTGTAATAGGATAACTACAGTTGGATTAGCCAGATAAAAGGCTTCAGTGAAAGCTAAAGTGCCCAGTGCAGATCCAAATACGCCTATAACAATAAATGGCACAATAGTCTGGCGGCTAAGAAAGTTGAACTTGCGACGTTGCACAATAAAAAATGCGATAATCACAGTAACAAGGATCAGATGTTCAAATAAAACAATCTGTTGTGCACTTGAACCACCAAACAGTAAAGGATAGCGGATAAGAGTGTCTGCGGCCCAAAGTAGGCACGCAAAAAATATAAAAGTAATACCTGTCATGACATTTCCTAAAAATAAAAAGGATAGAAAGACAGAGCGTGGAACGAATCTAATTCAATGATGCTGATATAGCAATTATAAATAACTGTAACACTAGAGTGATCTATTTTACTGCTTGAATTTTCAATTATTAAACGCGCTTACTTGTTTCTTTATCGAATACTTCACAAAAGAAGTAACTAAAAAAACTAACGCGATTAATCATCAAACTCATCAACCCACACCTTTAACTAAGGTATGTATGCAGTGCAAAAATCACTATACTTTCTATTACTATTGCTATTAAAAATAGCAAAAGCTAAGCATCACTGAATAAAACATACAGATTAAAATTTGGTGAAGGTAAATGACTTTAAGAAAGCCATTAATCTTATAAAACTTATTCCTGTTTACACAAGACTACGCTTAGTTTGACAAAATTTAAAAAAGTCACTCAAAAAATGCTTCAACGACTTATAAGAACCGTAAAGTATTATTTGTTATGACTTTTAATCTGTTTGTTATCGATCTTCTTCCATCCGGACTATAACCGTCGGCTTTGGCCTCTTACCAAATCTGCTTGACCCTAACTTAATAGTTAGGCGCTCGTGGGCTCTTTTACTCACAAATATTGCTTGTAAAAATACCACCGGTGGGGAATTTCACCCCGCCCTGAAGTCGAATTGATTGAAACTATTTTATAAATAAATCAACCAAGCATTATAGTAATAATATTTTTAAAAAAAACAAGTAAAATGAAGTGCTTGATGCTTCTATTTAATTAGCGAAATGAATAAATAAAATGCCCATTAATAATGTTCTTCATTTAATCACAATAGCAGAGCCCACAAGCTGAAATAAACTACAGAATTTAAGCTCGTAGAATAAAAACACTACAAAAAATAACGCCCAAACTTCCACAATAATACGTGACTCAATGTCCCTACAGCATGGCCACTGTCGAGTTTTCCCAAATTATCAATGGCTTTTAGCAAAACCAAACTGGATGTTTGGATTAGGCTCGTTTGGCACATGGATGTGCCGTAACAGGCGGTGCGCTATAAAAGCGATTTATTATTTGGAACAGAGAACGTTCCCGTGTCAGTCTCTTTGACTTTTTGGAGTACTAATTTCTCTTCTGACAAAGGGAAAGTAAAGGTGCCGACATGGCGAAACAACTGTTAATAATAATCAAACTGCTACGACGAGCTAAAACCACTAACAATCCCTATCAATAATAATCCAAGCTGACTCGACGAGCGCAGACGAGATGAAACTCAAAGCAAACTGGGAGATATATAGCTAAGCCACAATAGAACATCAACTCATAGTGGACGTACAACACCACCGTAAAGTTTTCCCAAGTCATCAACTCCTTTTAGCAAAGCCAAACAGGACGTTTGGCTTAACTTCATTCAGCACAAGGATGTGCTGTATGAACTGGTGCGTTATAAAAGGAGTTTATTACTTGGAGCAGAAAACGCATCGGTGTCAGTTTCTTTGCCTACTTTCTTTTCTGATAAAAGAAAGTAGGGGCGCCGACAGGGCGAAACCACTGTAAATCATAATAAAACTGCCTCGACGAGCGTAGACGAGCTAAATACCAAACAACCTCACCAAAACAAGCGCTGGTCGCCATAAGGGCGAAATACCAAGCATACAATTAATCACACTGACCAGATGAGCGTAGGCGAACCTAACTCAACCTAACTCAAACCTAACTAAAATCACACCCATCCCAAGCAAACTCATTAATACAACAGACATAAAAAAGGCCTTACTCCAGTGAAACTGAAATAAAGCCTTAATACATTCAAACTTTTAACTTAAAAACCTCTAGCCTAAAAAAATGCTTGAGTGATTAGCTAAAAAACACTTTAAAAAATTATAATCCTAAAGATTCTAAAGTTTTAAGGGTTAAAGCACCTTGGTTAAGATTTTTATCTTTCTGATAAGCATTAACTGCTGCACTGGTTTCTGGACCGTAAACACCATCAATGCTTGAAATTTTATATTTCTCACCTTGTAGCGCACGTTGTAATTTTGTAACTACATCTGGCGTAGTGTTAGTTTCACACAAAATTTCTTGCCATCTTAAGTACGGTTCAGCCACTTTAACGGTTGTGTCATAAGTATCGTAAACGGCTGGAATAGAAATTTTCTTCTCCGTCGCTGGCGTATCTAAAATACGTGTTTTAACCATTTTACATAATGCTGGAATCGCAACTTCTCGTGTTGTCGCTGCCGTTGCTAAAGCGGTTTTAGTAACAGAACCATAGATAGCAGGTGTAGTAACCGTTTTCGTTGTTGCTGGTGTGACTAACTCTTTCTTAGTAATAGTTTCATAAACAGCCGGCGTTTTAACTTCTTTTGTTGTTGCAGGCGTAACTAGTTCTTGTCTAGATACAGTTTTGTATGTCGCTGCTGTTTTAACTTCTTTAGACGTTGGCGCATTATCTAAAGCACGTGTTTTAACTGTTTTGTAAACAGCAGGAGTAACAACTTGTTTAGTATAAGCGTCTTTATCTAATACTTTAGTTGTAACCGTTTTGTATACCGCTGGGAACTCAATCAAACACATGATATCACCCGTTGAGTGATCCACTTTTTCTATCTCGCCACGACCTTTTTTCCATGCGGTATAAGCAGGAGAAACTAACACTTGTGTTGACACTGTTTTATATGTCGCAGGGATGGTCACTAATGCTGTTTTTTCAGGTTCAACCATAATCGTTTCAGAAGTAACTTTATAAGTTGCAGGAGCTGTCACTAATGCTGTTTTTTCAGGCGCAACCATTATTCTTTCAGAAACCATTTTATAAACAGCAGGTACTGCCACTAGTCTGGTTTTCTCTGGTTCAACCATCACTCGCTCAGTTACTGTTTTATAAACAGCAGGAACAGGCACTAATTCTGTTTTTTCAGGCTGAACCATTACTTGCTCAGCAAAGGTTTTGTAAGTCGCCTCAACGGGTATTAGTCTTGAACTTGCTTCACGAATAGTTACTTTTTGCTCAACAACTTTATAAGTAGCTGGTGTAATTTGAATTTGCGATTGCGCTTCTTTAATTAAACGTTCAATGGGTCTTGTTTCATATTTTGCAGGTACTAATACCTTCGCATAACACTCACCAGCTTTAGCATGCAGCGGAACTAAAGAGTTTTGCACCGCATCTTTATCATTTAATTGTGCTTGTGACACCGTTGCTTGTGAGTTTAAATTCGCAATAGTATTGTTTTTTGACTGAAGTTGCTCAGTCAGCGATTGAATTTCTTGATTTTTCATCATCAAGGCTTCATCTGAACTGTCAGTTGTAGTACATCCTGTAACACCTAACATAACTACCGCAGCAGCGGCTGATATTTTGAAGAATTTATTCATTTGATTTCCTTTTCGTTGTGTTTGTCAATATTTTACCACAAAAGAATAGCTTGCATCTCAATTACTTGCTAATTTTATGATATAGTTAGAATAATTTTTAAACAAAGGAAGGAGTTAACAATGGAAAAGTTAAAAACATTAATGGTATCTTCAGTGCTAGGTTTAGGCTTAATGAGTACGGCTTATGCTGCTGACGACTGTATTATGGTTGCAGATTTAAATGTTGAGTTTAAAAATGATTCAACTGTCTATATGAATGGTGGCGAAAGAAAAGAAATTGCGGAGTTTGCAGATTTTCTTAAAAAGTATGATCTTTATGCAATTGTAGAAGGGCATACTAGTAAATTTGCAACGGCACCTTATAACTACGATTTATCTTCAAAAAGAGCCGCTAAAGTGAGATCTGAACTTATCAAGCTAGGCGTTAAATCATCACAAGTTGGCGCATTAGGTTTTGGTGAAAGTTCACCATTATATGACAACAATACTGAAGTTGGTGCACAGCAAAATAGACGCGTGATTGCTGAAGTATTTAATAGTAAAGCAGAGTTATCTGATTACTTAGCTTCAGAAAAAAAACGTGTTGCTAAAATAAAGTTTCAAGAGCAATAGGTTAGCGTCAATCTATAATTAGATGATGGAAAGAGGCAATAAGAGGTGTTAATAAACCTATTATTGCCTTTTTTCTTATTTAGATTTAAGCAATAATGGCATGCATAAAACTTTTAATTACTTGCTCTTATTTTTTCTAAAAGAAATGATAAAACTTGGATATATATTGACCACTAAATCTAAAAATGAACAGAGAGTATTAAATAATTTACAAGATCAATGCTCTAACTGTTGAATTGACTAAAAAGATGTAAAAAAGTAGAAATGCTATCCCCTAATTACCTGGCGGATTCAACATTGAAGTGCATAACGACTAAGCAGCTATAACTACCATATGTTCAGCCATTAATTTGGCTGGCGTTTTGTAATTTAGTTTCTTTCTTGGCCTATCATTCAATTTAACGATTACATCTTCAACTTCTGATTGCGATACTTTTTTAAAGTCCGTTGATTTCGGCCAATATTGTCGTAACAAACCATTCGTATTTTCATTCAAACCTCTTTGCCACGAACAATAAGGATCTGCAAAATAAACACCACAATTTAAATATTCGGTCATCACTTCATGATAGGCAAATTCTTTACCATTATCAGCAGTGATCGTAAATATCGCACCTTTGTATGGTTGCAATAAAGCAATCGTAGCAGCAGTCACTGATTTAGCCGATTTGTCATCAACACGCA